>NZ_JAJNDA010000024.1 GCF_021026295.1 Actinomycetospora soli | reverse complement strand
GTCACGAGGTGACAGCAACGACGCTTTCCTGCCACGGGGGTGAGGGGCCGAACCCCGCACGCGGCGGCCACTCCCGCGCGCCTGGGAGGATGGGTCCGTGAGCAGCGCTCCTGCGACAGCGACCGGACCGGTGACCCGTTCGGCCGAGCTCTTCGCGCGCGCCGAGGCCATCGTCCCCGGCGGCGTCAACTCCCCGGTGCGGGCGTTCCGGTCGGTCGGCGGCACGCCCCGGTTCATGCGGGAGGCCTCCGGTGCGTGGCTGACCGACGCCGACGGCAACCGCTACGTCGACCTCGTCTCCTCCTGGGGACCGATGATCCTGGGCCACGCCCATCCCGCCGTCGTCGAGGCGGTGCGGGAGGCGGCGACCCGAGGCCTGAGCTTCGGCACGCCGACCGAGGGCGAGGTCGACCTGGCCGAGGAGATCGTGCGGCGGGTCGAGCCGGTGGAGCAGGTGCGCCTGGTCAACTCCGGCACCGAGGCCACGATGAGCGCGATCCGGCTGGCGCGCGGCTTCACCGGCCGCAGCGTCGTCGTGAAGTTCGCGGGCTGCTACCACGGCCACGTCGACGCGCTGCTCGCCGAGGCGGGCAGCGGGGTCGCGACGTTCGGCCTGCCGTCGACGCCCGGCGTCACGGGCGCCCAGGCCACCGACACGATCGTGCTGCCCTACAACGACCTCGACGCCGTCGCCGCCGCGTTCGCCGAGCGCGGCCAGGACATCGCGTGCGTCATCACCGAGGCGGCCGCCGGGAACATGGGCGCGGTCGCCCCCGACGACGGGTTCAACGCCGGGCTCAAGCGCCTCTGTGCGGCCCACGGAGCCCTGCTGATCATGGACGAGGTGATGACCGGCTTCCGCGTCTCGTCCGCGGGCTGGTACGGCCTCGAGGGCGTGGCGGGCGACCTGTACTGCTTCGGCAAGGTCATGTCCGGCGGACTGCCGGCCGCGGCCTTCGGCGGCCGGGCCGACGTCATGGCCCACCTCGCGCCGGCCGGGCCGGTCTACCAGGCGGGCACGCTCGCCGGGAACCCCGTCGCCGTGGCCGCCGGCCTCACCACGCTGCGCCACGCGACCGAGGACGTCTACACCGCGCTCGACACCGGGGCCGACCGGCTGCACTCGCTGATCGACGAGGCCCTGACCGCGGCCGGCGTGGAGCACACGATGCAGCGGGCGGGCTCGCTGGTGTCGGTGCGCTTCGCCGGGGAGCCCGGCCGGAACTACGACGACATGAAGGCTCAGGAGACCTGGCGCTTCCCGCCGTTCTTCCACGCCCTGCTCGACCGCGGGGTGTACTTCCCGCCCAGCGTCTTCGAGGCCTGCTTCATCTCCGCGGCGCTCGACGACGAGGCGTTCGGCGTCATCGCCGACGCCCTGCCCCACGCGGCGCGGGCGGCGGCGGCCGCGACGGAGTCCTGATGCGGACGCTGGTCCACCTCGTCCGGCACGGCGAGGTCCACAACCCCGAGGGCATCCTCTACGGCCGGCTGCCCGGCTACGGCCTCTCCGAGACCGGCCGGGAACAGGCGCGGCGGGTGGCCGACCACCTCGCGGGCGCCGACGTGACGGCGCTGCTCGTCTCGCCGATGCAGCGCGCGCAGGAGACGGCGGCGCCGATCGCCGAGAAGCTCGGGCTCGAGATCGTCACCGAGGACCGCCTGATCGAGGCCGCGAACGCCTTCGAGGGGCTGCACGTCTCGGTCGGGGACGGCGCGCTGCGCAAACCGGAGTACTGGCCGCTGCTGCGCAACCCGTTCCGCCCGTCGTGGGGCGAGCCGTACCTCGAGATCGCGCACCGGATGCTCGGCGCCGCGCACCGGGCGCGGGCGCTCGCGGCGGGGCACGAGGCGGTGTGCGTGTCGCACCAGCTGCCGATCTGGACGCTGCGCCGCTACCTCGCCGGGGACCGGCTCTGGCACAACCCCGCCAAGCGCGAGTGCTCGCTCGGGTCGGTGACGACGTTGACCTTCGACGACGAGTCGCTGGTCGACATCGCCTACGTCGAGCCGAGCGGCACCTCCACCGGGACGGGTGCATGAGACGCGCGTTCCTGACGGTGCTCGTCGCGGCCCTGGTGCTCCTCGCGGGCTGCTCCTCGGCGGAGAACCGGGACGACGGCGGGTTCACGTTCGTCGCGCCCGGCGGGCAGACCCAGATCTCCTACCCGGAGAACGAGCGGCGGCCGCTGTCGCCGGTCGCCGGGGACTCGCTGCTGCGGCCCGGGACGCCGCTGTCGACCGCGCAGTTCCGCGGGCAGGTCGTGGTGCTCAACATCTGGGGTTCCTGGTGCGGGCCGTGCCGGGCGGAGGCCGACGCGCTCGAGCAGGTCGCCGAGGCGTCCAGGGCCCGCGGGGTCCAGTTCGTCGGCGTCGACGTGCGCGACGACCGGGCCGCCGCGGCCGACTTCGTCCGCGACCGCGGCGTCAGCTACGACTCGATCTACGACCCGCCCGGCCGCTCCCTGCTCGCCCTGCGCGGCTACCCGCGCAACGCGGTGCCGTCGACGATCGTGCTGGACCGCCGGCAGCGGGTCGCGGCGGTGTTCCTCACGGCGGTGCTCGCGAGCGACCTGCAGCCGGTGGTGGACCGGGTCGCCGCCGAGCCGGTGCCGGCGGCGTGAGGGGCCGGCTCCGCCGTTCTTGACCGAAGGGTCCCTTCGCTCGAATAGACGGGCCGTGGGCGCCCCTCGCCAGTCCCGTCGACCCGCACCCTGTTCCGAGCGAAGGGCACCATCGGTCGGTCTACTCGACCGAAAGTGCCCTTCGGTCGAATCGCGGGTGGGGCGGCGGGCGTGACCTACGACAAGTGGTAGGACCGCCTCACGCCGGAGCGACGCAGTCGTCCTACCCTGGGGCCCGAGATGGAGCACGCATGGACCTGACCCAGACGGTGACGTCGGGCCCCGTCCTGCTCGCACTCGCGCTGTCGCTCGTCGCCGGGTTCGTCAGCTTCGCCTCGCCGTGCGTGGTGCCGCTGGTGCCGGGCTACCTCGCCTACCTGGCCGGACTGGTCGGGGCGAGCGCGCCGCCGGTCACCACCGAGGAGGCCGGGCGCGGGGGAGTCGGGACCCTGACCCGGCCGACCACCACGCACCGCTTCCGGCTCGCGGGTGCTGCCGCCCTGTTCGTCGCCGGGTTCACCGTGGTGTTCGTGCTCGGCCTCGGGGCGATCGTGTGGGCGGCCGACGCGCTGGTCACCAACGAGGCGGTGCTGCAGCGGCTCGGCGGCGTGGTCACCGTGGCGATGGGTCTGGTGTTCCTCGGGCTCGTCCCCGCGCTGCAGCGCGACACCCGCCCCCACTGGGTGCCGCGCATGGGCCTGGCCGGCGCCCCGCTGCTCGGCGCCACCTTCGGGCTGGGCTGGACGCCCTGCCTCGGACCGACCCTCACCGGTGTCATCGCCCTGGCCTCGGGCACCGGCGGCGACGGCAGTGCCGCGCTGCGCGGCGGCGCGCTCGTCCTCGCCTACTGCCTCGGGCTCGGGGTGCCCTTCGTCCTCATCGCCCTCGGCGCCGGCCGCGCCGTGCGCGCCCAGGCCTGGCTGCGCCGGCACGTCCGCGCCATCCAGATCGGCGGCGGCGTCCTGCTCGTCGTCGTCGGCCTCGCGCTCGCCACCGGCCTGTGGGGCGAGCTCGTCACCCAGCTCCGCGCACCGATCGCCGGGTTCTCCACGCCGCTATGACCGACACCCTCGAGCAGCGCACCGACCCGCCGTCGGGGAAGAGCTCCCCCGGCCGCGACCTGCTGGCGCTCGCGCGCAACACCTGGCGCGGGCTCACCAGCATGCGGACGGCGCTCATCCTGCTGTTCCTGCTGGCGCTCGCGGCGCTGCCGGGGGCGTTCCTGCCGCAGCGGACGCCGAGCCCGCAGGCCGTCCGGGACTTCTTCACCCGCAACCCGACCCTCGCGCCGCTGCTCGACCGCGTCGGGCTGTTCGACATCTTCGGCACGCCGTGGTTCTCGGCGATCTACCTCCTGCTGTTCATCTCGCTCATCGGCTGCCTGGTGCCGCGGACCTGGGAGCAGATCCGCGGGCTGCGGGCGCGCACGGTCGCGGTGCCGCGCAACCTCTCCCGCCTGCCCCACCACGCCGCCTCCGACGACGACCGCACACCCGACGAGGTGGTCGCGGCGGCCAGGTCCCGGCTGCGCGGCTGGAAGGTCGACGTCCGCGAGGAACTCGGCGGTGTCCGCACGGTCTCGGCGGAGAAGGGCGCGCTGCGCGAGGTCGGGAACGTCGTGTTCCACATGAGCCTGCTCGCGCTGCTGGCCGGCATCGCCGTCGGGAAGCTGTTCGGCTACGAGGGCAACGTCATCGTCATGGCCGACGGCTCGGAGTTCTGCAACTCCGGCATCCTCGCCTACGACACCTTCCGGCCCGGCCTGCGCGTGGACGGCACGAACCTCGCCCCGTTCTGCCTCGACGTCGACCGGTTCACCGCGCAGTACCGCCCCGACGGCGCCGCCGACTCGTTCGCCGCCGACGTCCGGTACTCCGACTCCGCCGCGCTCGCCGACGGCACCCCGCCGGTGCCGACGACGATCGCGGTCAACGACCCGCTGCGGCTCGACGGCGAGCGGGTCTACCTGCTCGGGCACGGCTACGCCCCGCAGTTCACGGTGACCTTCCCCGGTGGCGAGCAGCGGACCCTGGCCACCCAGTGGGAGCCGGTCGACCAGCGGACGTTCCTCTCCCAGGGCGCCACCAAGTTCGACCGGCCCGGCGTCACCGACGAGGCCGAGCGCCGGCGCACCCAGATCGCGATCACGGGGCTGTTCGCGCCCACCTCGAGCGGCGGCTCGGTGGTCACGTCCACCTACCCGGCGCTGACCGCGCCCGAGGTGGCGGCGGACGTCTACCAGGGCGACCTGGGGCTCGACTCCGGCCGCGGCCAGTCGATCTTCGCGATCGACCAGTCGATGGTCGACCAGGGCCGGCTGACGCGGGTCGTGCGCGAGAACCTCGTGCCCGGCCAGACGATCGCGCTGCCCGACGGTACGCAGATCCGCTTCGACTCGGTCAAGGAGTGGGTGAACCTCCAGGTCTCCCACGACCCGGCGCAGGACGCGGTGCTGGTCGCCGCGGTCGCCCTGCTCGTCGGGATCACGCTGTCGCTCACCGTCAAGCGGCGCCGGATCTGGGTGCGGGCGACCCCCGCCTCGCCGTCTACGACAGATCGTCGTAGCCTCGTGCAGGTCGGCGGGCTCGCCCGCACGGACCAGGCCGGGTACGGCGAGGAGTTCGAACGGCTCCGCGACGACCTGCTGCGACCCCGACACGGAGGTTCCTGATGGGCGTCGACGCCCCCCTCGGCGACTTCGGCGACGTGCTCTTCTACTCCGCCCTGGCGGTGTACGTCCTCGCGATGCTGCTGCACGCGGTCGAGCACGGTCTGCTGCGCCGCTCCGAGCCCGAGGCGGCCGAGGTGCCGGTTCCCGTGGCCGTCGGCGCCGGCTCCGGGGAGAAGTCCTTCCCGACGACGGGTGACGGGACCCCGCCGCGTCCGCCGCGGCCCGCGTCCGAGCGGTTCGGCCGCATGGGCGTCTCGCTCACCGTGCTCGGGTTCGGCCTGCACGTCGCGATGCTCGTCGTCCGCGCCGTCGCCGCCGGGCGCCCGCCCTGGGGCAACATGTACGAGTTCACCGCCGCGGTCTGCGCCGTCGGCGTGGCGGCATGGCTCGTGGTGCTCTACCGGCGCCCGGAACTGCGGCGGCTCGGCGTGTTCGTGCTGCTGCCGGTCATCGTGCTCATGTTCGTCGGCGGCACGGTGCTCTACACGCAGACCGCGCCCGTCGTGCCCGCGCTGCGCTCCTACTGGCTGGTCATCCACGTGTCCGCGGCGGTGATCTCCTCGGGGATCCTGCTGTTCGCCGGGGTGGCGAGCGTGCTCTACCTGCTGCGCTCGGCGCACGACCGCAGCGGCCGCATGGCGTGGACCGCCAAGCTCCCGGGCGCGCAGGTCCTCGACCGCGTCGCGTACCGCGCCACCGCGGTCGCGTTCCCGATCTGGACGTTCGCCGTCATCACCGGTGCGATCTGGGCCGAGGCGGCCTGGGGCCGCTACTGGGGCTGGGACCCGAAGGAGACGACGGCGTTCATCGCCTGGGTCGTCTACGCCTGCTACCTGCACGCCCGGTCCACCGCCGGCTGGCGGGGCCAGCGCGCCGCGGCGATCAACGTCGCCGGGTTCGCCGTGATGGTGTTCAACCTGTTCTTCGTCAACCTCGTCGTCACGGGCCTGCACTCCTACGCCGGCGTCGGCTGAGATCCTTCCTCGTTCCGGGTGTCCGGATCGTCCCGGCCGACTACGGTCGTCGGACGGATCTCCGGGCCGAGCAGCGGGAGGCGACGGCGATGGACGCCCGAGGCGAGGACACGGCGCAGCGGGACGGGAGCCCGTCCCGGGACGGCTCCGACACCCCGCCCGCGGACGGGGACGCGTCGACGACCGCGGCGTCGGGGCCGTCGTCGGCCACGCCCGCCGTCGAGGAGCCGTCCGCGGAGACGACGCACCAGGTCGACACGGCCGGGGCCGCCCGCGGTGACGTCCGCCGCCCCGCCGAGCCCGGCACGGCGCTCGCGCCGATCGGCCCCGGGCCCACCGACCTGTCGTCGGCCCAGCTCCTGCGCCCGGTCCGGCCCGCCCCGCAGACCGGGTGGCGCCGGGCCGTGTACGTCGCCAGCGGCGGCCTGGTCAACCCGGGCGAGAGCGAGGCCGACATCGCCCGCCGGGAGCTCGTCAACCGCGTCAACCAGCCGCTCGCCGGGTGCTACAAGATCGCGATGCTGAGCCTCAAGGGCGGCGTCGGGAAGACCACGACGACGGCGTCGCTCGGCTCCACCTTCGCCTCCCTGCGCGGCGACCGCGTGGTGGCGGTCGACGCGAACCCCGACCGCGGCACGCTCGCCGAGAAGGTCCCGGTGGAGACGACCGCGACGGTCCGGCACCTGCTGCGCGACGCCGCCCTCGTCCGGCGCTACTCCGACGTCCGCGCCTACACCTCGCAGGGTCCCTCGCGGCTGGAGATTCTCGCCAGCGACCAGGACCCGGCGGTGTCCGAGGCCTTCAGCGAGCTCGACTACCGCCGCACCGTCGACCTGCTCGAGCACTTCTACAACATCGTGCTCACCGACTGCGGCACCGGACTCATGCACTCCGCGATGCGCGGCGTCCTGGACGTGGCGGACTCGCTGGTCGTGGTCTCGTCGTCGTCCATCGACGGGGCGCTCTCGGCGTCGGCGACCCTGGACTGGCTCGACGCCCACGGCTACGGCGACCTGGTGGCCCGCTCCGTGGCGGTCATCAACTACGTGCGGCGGTCCTCGGGCGGTGTCGACCTCGACCGGGTCGCCGACCACTTCGCCGGTCGGTGCCGGGCCGTGGCGCGGCTGCCGTTCGACCCGCACCTCGACGAGGGCGCCCAGATCCACCTCGAGCAGCTCGCGCCCCGCACCCGCACCGCGATGCTCGAGCTGGCGGCGGTCGTGGCCGACGACTTCCCCCGCGCCGGCTCCCGGGTACGGATCGGGCCGCGCTGAGCTCAGCGGCGCCACCGGCGGCGCCGGGGCCCGGGCAGGGTCGCGACGAAGGCGTGCGCCTGGTCGTGGAAGCCCGTGCCGGTCCGGTGCGGCCGTCCGGCGAGCCAGGCGTCGAGTCGGTCGTCGAGGTCCGACGGCACCGGCCGGCTCGCCGCGTCGAGCATCGCCGTGACGATGCGGGCCAGCACCCGTCGGCGCTTCCGGTGCAGGGCGCGGGCCTCGGCCGCGACCCGCGCGGGATCGAAGCCCGCGGGGACGGGGCCCTCGGCGACGAGCGCCGCGAGGAACGCGGCCTGGCGTCCGGCGAGTTCCCGACGGCGGGTGTCGGTCACCGGGGCACCGGGCTGCGGTCGCGGGTGGCGCGCAGGAGGGCGAGCTCGCCCGCGAGCTCGGCGTCGGCGGGGTAGCGGTCGTCGCGCTCGAGCAGGACACCGGGCCGGACGCCCACCGCGGCGCAGCGGGCGAGGAGGTCCGCCAGCAGGTCGAGCACCGCCGGACCGAGCGGGTGGGCGTGCGTGTCGTGGTAGAGCCCGTCACCGTCGGTGGCACCGCCCGCGGCGTGCACGTAGGCGACCCGCTCCAGCGGCAGGTCGTCGAGCACCCGTGCGGGGTCCTGGGCGAGGTTCACGGCGCAGGCGTGCAGGTTGGCCACGTCGAGCACGAGGCCCGCGTCGGTGCGGGCGCACAGCTCGGCGAGGAACGCGCCCTCGGTCAGCTCGGCGTCCGGCCACGCGACGAGCGCGGCGATGTTCTCGAGCGCCAGCGGGACCGGCAGGCGGTCCTGCGCGACGTGGACGTTCTCGACGAGCACGGCGAGTGCGTCCCGCGTGCGGGGGACCGGCAGCAGGTGGCCGGACTCGAGGCCGCCTGCGCGGACGAAGCACACGTGGTCGCTGACGAGCGGGGCGTCGAGGGCGCCCGCGACCGCGGCGAGGTGATCCACCCGGTCGGTGCGCAGGTCCTCCGCGCCGCCCAGGGACAGCGACACGGCGTGCGGGAGCACGGTGACCCCGCGAGCGCGCAGCCGCGCCAGCGAGGCCGGCAGGGCGTCGGGACGCAGGTCCTCGGCGACGACCTCGACGAAGTCGGCCGCACCCCCGTCGACGAGGCCCTCCACCGTCCGGTCGATCTCCGGGCGCCAGCCGATCCCGACACCGTCCGGGCGGCCGTCGGGTCCGGGCGTCATCCGCCGCACCCGCCCCCGCCGCAGCCGCCACCCCCGCAGCTGCTGCCGCAACTGCTCCCGCCGCACGAGGACCCGACGTCACCGCCCCCGCCGCCGCCGCCGAAGGCGACCGGTGGGACGAGCAGCGCGGCGAGCGCCGGGTCGGGGAAGGCCGCGAAGCCGCCGACGGCGACGAGCAGCGCCCCCGCGCCGAGCCACGGGGCCACGCCGGGCGGTCCCGCGGCGACCGGCGGACGGACCTGCCGGGCCGACGCCCGGGCGGCGTCGAGCGTGGCCTGCCCACGCGGGGTGAGCACGCGCAGCGAGCGGGGCCGCGACACGAGGGCGACGACCCCGACGACGACCAGGAGCGCCATCAGGAACCCGACCGAGGCGCCACGTCCGAGCCCGGCGGCGAGGCGGGCGAGCCCGAGCACCACGACGAGCCCGAACGGGATCCAGGCCCGCCGCAGCCGGCGGCGGACGGCGGCGGGGTCGTGCAGCAGGCCGCGCGCGACCAGCTGCTCACCGAGCTCCCCGACCTCGGGGGCGTGGCGGACCGTCGCGACGAGGGCGGAGGCGGCCCGCGGCGTGGTGGCGTCCCGCAGGACGCGGACGTCGAGGTCGGAGAGCTGCGGGTCGTCCTCGGGGCGGACGGGGCCGACCACCGTGCACAGCCGGCGGGAGTCGTCCGCCCGCAGCCGGCCGCTCTCCAGGAGCCCCGCGATGCTCGCCGCGGCCGCACGGTCCTCGCCGCCCGCGAGCACGCCGAGCTGGGCGGGCGTCAGCGTGAGGTCGGGTTCGCGGCCGGGTGGTCGGCGTCCGGCCGTCGCCCGGGCCACGTGTGGCAGCACGAGCGTCACGACGGCGAGCACCAGCCAGAGACCCAGGAACGCCGGGCCGGAGATTCCCCACGTCGGTGCCATCGCCCTCACCTCGCCACACGCGGCGACGCCCTCGGCCGGGCGTCACTCTGTGTGCACGATGACCGAGGTCCGGCCCGGTGACAAGCACCGATCGGACGACGGCGGACGATCAGACGGAACCGGGCGGGTCCTCGCGGCTGCGCCGCACCTGCTCGTCGAGGCTGCGCAGGAAGTCCGGGTCGTCGTCCGGGGCGACCGGACGGCTGCGCCGGGGGCGGGCGGCGCCGGGCGACCGCGTCGGCCCGGTGGGCGTCTCCTCGTCCGTGGCGCCGGGCCCCGTGGCGAGCGCCTGAGCGGACACGGCCTTCCAGAGCAGGACGCCGACCGCCACCAGCACCATCACCGCGACGACGAACAGCACCACGTCACGCACCTCCTCGGCGGACCCCGGTTCCCTCGAGGCCACGTCCTCCACGCTACCTGCCGGATGTGATGTCCGGGGGTGAAGCGGGACGGGTCCGCCGGGTGGACGGCGAGTGACGACGAACGGGGCGGACCGGCACGCGCGGACACGAGCCGGTCACGCCCCGGTCGCGGTCACCTCGGGTGAGCGATCGACGCCGAGCGTGATCCCCTGTTGCAGGGCGTTCCCGTGAACCGGTGCCGATGGCATCGGCCCGCGGGTGCGGTCGGCGGACCGGTCCGACGAAGCGCTCCGACCCGTCGTCCGGGTGTACCGGCGATCAGCCGTGCGCCTCGCTGGTGAGTCCGTCCAGCAGGGTGCGGACCTCCGACTCACGGAAGCGACGGTGGCCGCCCGGCGTCCGGATGGAGCCGATGCGGCCGGCCGCGGCCCAGCGGGTGACGGTCTTCGGGTCGACGCGGAACATGGTGGCGACCTCGCCGGGGGTCATCAGACGCTCGGTCGCCTCGGGTGCGATGGTCATGCTGCACCTCCTCGGGCCGCTCGGGCCCGATCTCCCAGGGTTCTGTCGCCCGTGCGGCCAGGTGACCGCGGGGCGGAGCAGACGAACTGGAGCGATCGTGACATCGCACCCCCCACGTACTCGAACGCTAGTGCGGAGGTAAAAGGTTCACAAAGGCAGGAATCGGACGATCGGGCCGCGGTTCCCGCCCCGCCCCCGGGCCTACCCTGGACCCCGTGGAGACAGGAGAAACGGGCCGCGAGACGGCCCCCGAGGGCGCCCGCAGCGGCTCGCCGGTCCTCGCCGTCGCCCTCTACGTGGGCGCCCGACTCGTGCTGGTCGCCGTGATCGCGGGCGTGCTCGTGCTGGTCGGTCTGCCGCTGCTCGTCGCCCTCATCGTGGCCATCGTCCTCGCCCTGCCGCTCTCGCTCGTGCTCTTCCGGCCGCTGCGCGCGCGGGTCAACGCGGAGCTCGCCGCGGCCACGGCCACCCGCCGTGAGCAGCGGGAACGCCTGCGCGCCGAGCTGCGCGGCGACGCCCCGGCCGAGTAGGCGCAGGGCGCCGGGGCGCCCCGCCGCCGGTCCGCGACGGGTCGGCCGGCCCCTGGCGGCGCGGTCGGCTCAGCCGGCGAGCGCGAGCCCCGCGGCCGTGCCGATCGCCCACACCAGCAGCGCGAGGCCGGTGTCGCGCAGCACCGGGATCAGGGCCGGACCGCGGGCCCCGCCGAGCACCCGGCGCAGGGCCGGCACGAGCACCACGAGGGACACCAGCCCGAGCAGCGCCCAGGGCGCGCGGAGGCTCAGCACGAGGCTCATGCCCAGCGGGACCACCACGAGGGCGGCGTACATCACACGCGTGTCCCGCTCGCCGAGCAGGACGGCCAAGGTCCTTTTACCCGCGACGGTGTCCGAGGGGACGTCGCGGAGGTTGTTCGCGACGAGCACGGCGCAGGACAGCAGCCCCACCCCGACGGCCGTGCCGATCCCGAGCCCGCTCACGCGCCCCGACTGCGTGTACTCCGTCCCGAGGACGGCCACCGGGCCGAAGAAGAGGAACACCGCGACCTCGCCGAGGCCGCGGTAGCCGTAGGGCGAGGACCCGCCGGTGTAGAACCAGGCCCCCGCCAGGCACACGGCCCCGATCAGGAGCAGCCACCAGGCGCCGCTGACCGCGAGGAGCGCGACGCCGGCGAGCGCGCCGATGCCCAGCGACACGAACGCGGCCCGTCGGACCGCCCCCGGCGACGCCGCCCGGGAGCCCACGAGGCGCATCGGCCCGACCCGCTCGTCGTCGGTGCCGCGGATGCCGTCGGAGTAGTCGTTGGCGTAGTTGACGCCGATGACCATCCCCATCGCCACGACGAGGGCGAGCACCGCCGCCACGACCTGGAAGCCGCCGCCGCTCGCGGCGGCGCCGCTGCCGGCGACGACGGGGGCGATCGCGTTCGGCAGTGTGCGGGGCCGCGCGCCCTCGACCCATTCCGCCACGGTGGCCATGGCGCGAGCGTAGCCAGGTCGCGCCGGAGCCGATCTCAGCAGACCGGCGCGGCCGCACCCGTCGTCAGGAAGGCCGCGGGCACGTAGCGGTCGGCGCCGATGCGCAGCCACTCCGCGCTCGCGCCGCGCGCGCCGGTCACCGTGTCGCCGGTGGCGCGGCAGGTGACGTCGACCTGCGCGGCGCGCCCGACCACCCCCATGTCGACCGCCCCGGAGGCGGGCGCCGAGCGCACCGTGGCCGACCGGTCCGCCGTCGCGAGGTGGACGTCGGCGGGCGCCTCGCCGGACCGTCCGGTCCAGAGGTACTCGACGGTCACCCACCCGTTGTCCTGCAGCCCGAGGGCGTGGAACACGCCGTCGCCGAGGTCGATCCCGGCCGGGTTCTTCACCGAGCGGCCGAAACCGTCCTCGCCCCCGTGGTAGTGGTCGCTGTAGGCGGCCTGGGCCTGCGGGAGGCCCTGGGCGAGGTCGCCCCAGTTCTGCCGCGGCGGGGCGGCGTTCCAGTAGTCGTCGTCGGTGTTCCAGGGCCCGACGTCCCAGACGGGGACCGTCGCGCACCGGCCCGCCTCGGTGCAGACGCGGACGCTGTAGTCGCCCTTGCCGTCGGCGTCCAGCGCCCGCCGCGAGGGCAGCGCCACGAACTGGTCGTCCTCGGTGATGACGTGGCCGTTCGCGGTGGTGCCGCCGACGAGCCCCTCGCGCGTGGCGAACACGCGGTAGGACGCCCGCGGGGTCAGCGCCCGGGAGCCCGCCGTCACCCGGTCCGCCTGCACCGTGACCGCCCGGACCGTCGGGGTCGCCCCGCCCGGCGGCGCGACGAGGGTGAGGCGCAGCGCCACCGTGCGGGTCGGGGCGTCGAGGAGGGCCGGGCTCCCCGGGGCCGCGGGCGTCCACTCCGACCAGCGGCCCGCGTCGTCGCGGCCGCGCACGTCGACGTGCACCGCGGTCCCCGCGGGGGTGTCCGCCCGGACGGGCACGGTGACGCGGTCGACGGCGCGCGCGAAGGTGTGCGAGCCGAGGTCGAGGAAGCCCTCCCGGGAGGCCCCGCGCAGGCTGCCCGGGCGCTGCTCGGCGCGTGGCGACGCGAGCCGGGCCGACCCGCCCGCGACCTGGACGCCCACCGCGTCGCCCGCGAGGTCAGGGCGCCACGTCTGCGCGTCGGTGCCGGGCGAGACGACGCCGGGGACCGGGGGCGCCGCGCCGATCGCGGCGACGGCGCCGCCGAGCAGCAGCACCGCGCTCGTCAGCAGCGCGGGCAGCAGGAGCCGCCGGGGGACGGAGCGCAGCGGAGCTCGACCGCCGGCCGCGGGTCGGGAGGTGCGCATGACGGGCAGTGCACCGCGGGCGGGTGGTCGGGCCCGGTCAGGACGCGCCCGGCTCCACCCCGACGAGGGTCGCCCGGCCGGGTCACGGACCACGCACCGAACCGGACGATCCCCGGCGTCGGGCACCGATCGGGACGCGCGGGACGTGTGTGGGTGGCGCGGGCCGCTCGCGCGGCCGGGATCGCGGTCGCTGGATACGCTCGCCCGCCGTGACCCCGTCGACGGTGCAGGCCCGTGTCGTCGTCGACGAGTGGGTCCGGGGCGGGGTGCGGGAGGTCGTGGCCTGCCCGGGGTCGCGGAACGCGCCGCTCCTGCTCGCGCTGCACGCCGCGGACGCGGCCGGCCGGGTCCGGCTGCACGTCCGGATCGACGAGCGCTCGGCGGGGTTCCTCGCGGTGGGGCTGGCCGCGCGCTCCGGCACGCCGGTCCCCGTCGTGGTGACCTCGGGCACGGCGGTCGCGAACCTGCACCCGGCGGTGCTCGAGGCCTCGCACGCCGGGATCCCGCTCGTGGTGGCGAGCGCCGACCGGCCGCTCGAGCTCGTCGGGACCGGCGCGAACCAGACCATCGACCAGGCCGGGCTGTTCGGCGGGGCGGTCCGGGCGGCGATCACGCTGCCCCTCGCCGAGGAGCGACCCCGCGCGGCCGCCGGGTGGCGGGCCGCCGTGTGCCGCGCCCTCGACCGGGCCCGCGGCACGACCACCGCCGACCCCGGCCCGGTGCAGCTCGACCTCCCGCTGCGCGAGCCCCTGGTCGACGACGCCCCCGACGACACGCTCCCGGACTGGGCGGCGGGCCGGCCGGGCGGACGGGCGTGGACCGAGGTCGCGGCCCGGGTGCCGCAGGTCGCCCCGCTCGACCTGTCCGCCGCGGTACCGACGCTCGTGGTGGCGGGGCACGGCGCCGAGGCCCCCGACGGGCTGCCCGACGGGGTCCCGGTGATCGCGGAGCCGACGTCCCCGCTGTGGGGCCGCTCGCTGCGCGCGGGCACGCGGCTGCTGGAGTCCGCGCTCGACGGGTCCGCGCCGCACCTGCTGCCCGCCCGCGCGGTCGTTCTCGGGCGCCCGACCCTGCACCGCCCGATCTCCCGCCTGCTCGCCGACCCGCGGGTCGAGGTCGTCGTCGTCCCGTCGGCCGGGTCCGCCGGGGCCCGCCCCGGCTGGACCGACGTCGCGTCCTCGGCCAGCCGTGTCGGCGCGCTGCCCCCGCCCGCGGCGTGGGGCGTCGACGCCGGCTGGGGCGAGGCGGTCCGCGCCGCCGACGCCCGGGTCGCCCGGGTGGTCGTCCCCGACGCCGGGTCCGGGCCCGGCCTGGCGGCCGCCACGGTCCGCGCGCTGCCGTCGGGCGCCCTGCTCGTGGTCGGCTCCTCCAGCCCCGTCCGTGACGTGGCCCTCGCCGCGGAACCACGTGCCGACCTCACGCTGCTGTCCGCCCGCGGGGTGTCCGGCATCGACGGCGCGGTGTCCTTCGCCACGGGAGCCGCGCTCGCCCACGGCGGCCCCACCTACGCGCTGCTCGGCGACCTGACGTTCCTGCACGACGCGGGCGGCCTGCTCGTCGGGCCCGACGAACCGCGGCCGGAGCTGACGATCGTGGTGGCCAACGACGACGGCGGCAGCGTGTTCGCCACCCTCGAGCAGGGCGCGCCCGCGCACGCGGCGGCGTTCGAGCGGGTGTTCGCGACGCCGCACGGCACCGATCTGCAGGCGTTGTGCCGCGCGCACGGCGTGTCGCACACCGGCGTGGCCGCGACCGACCCCGGCGACGCCCTCACCGCCGCACTCGCACCGACCGGGCGGCCCGGCGTGCGCGTCGTGGAGGTCGCGGTCGACCGGACCGCCCGCCGCGCGGACGCCGACCGGTGGCGGGCCGCGGCGCGCACCGCGTCCCTCGAACTGGACGATCCGGACACCGCCGCCGACGGTCGATCACCGGGTGGTGTCGGACCCGGTCGGTAGGCTCGTTGCGACGGCGGGTGACGGTCGCGAACGAGCTGGGGGTCGATAGGTGCTGGTCCTGCTGGCGGTGCACGCCGCGGCCGCGCTGGTCGCGCCCCTGCTCGTGCGCAGCCTGGGGCGCACCGCGTTCGTCGGGCTCGCCCTCGTGCCGGCCGCGGCCTTCGCCTGGATCCTCACGCAGCTGCCGGCCGTGCTCGCCGGCCGCGCCACCGCCGAGGGCTTCACCTGGATCCCGGCGCTCGGCGTCGACGTGGCCGTGCGCCTCGACCCGCTCTCGGCGCTGCTCTCGCTGCTCGTCACCGGCGTCGGCGCCCTGGTGGTCCTCTACTGCTCGCGCTACTTCACGCCGTCGTCGGGCGGGCTGCCGCGCTTCGCCGGGGTGCTGCTCGCCTTCGCCGGCGCGATGCTCGCGCTGGTCTGGGCCGACGACGTCGTCGTGCTCTACGTCTGCTGGGAACTGACGACGATCTTCTCGTTCCTGCTCGTGGGGCAGGACGCCCACAAGCGGGCGAGCCGCGCGGCGGCGATGCAGGCGCTCACCGTCACCGCGGCTGGCGGGCTCACGATGCTCGTCGGGCTGGTCGTCCTCGCCGAGGCCGCGGGCACCTACCGGCTCTCGGCCATCGTCGCGGCCGGCCCCTCGCTGAGCGGCACGGCGGTGACGGCCGGCGTGGTCTGCGTCCTCGTCGGCGCGCTGTCGAAGTCCGCGCTGATCCCGTTCCACTTCTGGCTGCCCTCGGCGATGGCGGCGCCGACCCCGGTCAGCGCCTTCCTGCACGCCGCGGCCATGGTCAAGGCCGGCGTCTACCTCGTGCTGCGCCTCGCGCCGGGCTTCGCCGACGACGCCGGGTGGCGGCCGGTCATCGCGATCGCCGCCGGCCTGACGATGCTGCTCGGCGGGATCGTGGCCGCCCGTCAGACCGACCTCAAGCTGCTGCTGGCGCACGGCACGGTCTCCCAGCTGGGGTTCATGATCCTGCTCGCCGGGGCGGGCACGCGGGACGCCGCGCTCGCCGCCGCCGCGCTCGTCGTGGCGCACGCGCTGTTCAAGTCCGCGCTCTTCCTCACCGTCGGCGTGATCGACCGCTGCGCCGGCACGCGCGACCTGCGCGAGCTCGCCGGCCTCGGCCGCCGCGCGCCGGTCCTCGCGGTGGTCGGCACCCTGGCCGCCGCCTCGATGGCGGGCATCCCGCCGCTGTTCGGGTTCGTGACGAAGGAGGGCGCCTTCGAGGCGTTCCTGCACCGGGCCTACGGACCGTGGGCCGGGGTGCTGCTCGGCGTCGTGGTGCTCGGCTCGGTGCTCACGGTCGCCTACAGCGCCCGGTTCGTGCTCGGCGCCTTCACCGGCGTGTTCACCACGACCGACCGCACCGAGTGGATCCGCCCGGGCGCGCTCTTCCTCGCCGCCCCGGTGGTGCTGGGCGGTCTCTCGCTCGTCGCCGCGTTCGCCCTCGGCGCGGTCACCCCGCTGCTCACCGCGTACGCCGACGTCCTCGCGCCGAGCTACCCGACGCCCCTGGCGCTCAAGCTCTGGCCCGGCCTCACCCTCGCCCTCGGGCTGTCCGTGCTGGCGATCGTGCTGGGTCTGCTGCTCGCCGCGCCCCGCGTCGCGGACCGGCTCGCGGCGTTCCGGCCGCTCGACGCGATCCGCTCCGAGGTCACCTGGCGCGCGCTGGTGCACGCGCTCGAGAAGGCCGCGCTGCGCGTCACCGTCCGCACCCAGCGCGGGTCGCTCCCGGTCGTGCTCTGCACGATCCTCGGAGTCCTGCTCGTCGGCCCCGGGCTCGTCCTGGTCCTCTCCGGCGCCGTCGGCGACATCCGGATCGACCGGTTCGCCGACTCGTCCGGGCAGGTGGTCATGGCGGTCCTCGCCGTGGTCTCCACCGCGGCCGCGGCCCGCGCCCGCCGCCGCATCGCGGCCGTCCTGCTGGTCGGCGGCCTCGGCTACGCCGTGGCCGTCATCTTCGCCCTCGCCGGGGCACCGGACGTCGCCCTCACGCAGGCGCTGGTGGAGACGATGACCCTCGTCGTCATCGTCCTGGTGCTGCGCCGGCTGCCCGCGGACATCACCGAGCACCACACCGGACGACGCCGCCTCGCGCGGCTCGCGGTGGCCCTCCCCGTGGGCGTGCTGGTGGCCCTGCTCGGCGCCACCGCGCTCGGGGCGCGGACCCAGCCCGCGGTCTCTCTGGCCTTCCCCTCGCAGGCCTACGCCTTCGGCGAGGGGCAGAACGTCGTCAACGTGACGCTGGTCGACATCCGCGCCTGGGACACCATCGGCGAGCTCTCCGTGCTGCTGGCCGCGGCGACCGGCGTCGCCAGCCTGGTCTTCCTCAACCGGCGCACCGGCCTGCCGCCCGGCGGGTCGCGGCGCCGGCGCCGACGGGCCCCGGTCGATCCCGCCCCCGGCGGTGGCTTCGGCTGGCTGCGCGGGCCGACCCTCGAGCGCCTCGCCCGCCGCACCCGCCCGGGACCCGAGCCCGCCGAGCGGAACCTGCTGCTCGAGGTCGTCACGCGGCTCGTCTTCCCGACGATCATGGTGCTCTCGATCTACTTCCTGTTCGCCGGGCACAACGCGCCGGGCGGCGGCTTCGCGGGTGGCCTGCTCGCCGGGCTCGCCCTGGTGGTCCGCTACGTCGCCGGGGGCCGGTACGAGCTGGGCGAGGCGGCCCCGGTCGAGGCGGGCACCCTGCTCGGCGCCGGGCTGCTGCTCGCCGGCCTGAGCGGCGTGGGCGGGCTCGTCCTCGGCGGCGAGGTGCTGCAGACCGCGGTCCTCGAGGCCACCCTGCCGGTGCTCGGCACCGTCAAGTTCGTGACGTCGCTGGTGTTCGACGTCGGCGTCTACCTGATCGTGGTCGGTCTCGTCCTCGACATCCTGCGCAGCCTCGGCGCGGAGCTCGACCGGCGCGCCGACCCCGGCGCGGCCGCCGTCGGCCCGGAGCGGACGGAGGTCCACTCGTGAGCATGTCCCTCGTCATGCTGGTGCTCATCGCCCTGCTCTACAGCGCCGGGGTCTACCTGCTGCTCGACCGGAGCCTCACCCGCGTGCTGCTCGGCGTCCTGGTCCTCGGCAACGCCACGAACCTGCTGGTCATCTCCTCGGGCGGCCCCTTCGGCACGGCGCCGTTCGTCGGCCGCAGCCCGGAGGCCGGGATGAGCGACGCGCTGGTGCAGGCCCTCGTCCTCACCGCCATCGTCATCACCCTCGGCGTCGCCGCCTTCCTGCTGTCGATCATCCACCGCACCTGGACCCTCGACCGCGAGGACGACCTCGGGGTGGACGCCGAGGACCGCTCGGTGCGCCGGCGGCTCGAGCGCGACGAGCAGATCGACGAGGACGAGTTCGACACCACGGGCTGCGAGTCGACCTCGGACACCGACGACGAGCGCGCCGAGCGTGCGGCGGTCGCGACGACGGGCGGCTCGACGTGAACCCGGCACCGACCGTCATCGAGAGCCTCATGCCGCTCCCGGTGCTGCTGCCGTTGCTCGGGGCCGGGCTCGCGCTGGTCCTCGCCGGTCGCCCGAACCTGCAGCGGGCGGTGTCGGTGTCGGTGCTCGTCGCGGTGGTGGCGATCTCCGCCGTGCTGGTCGCCGGGGCGGCCGACCGCCCGCGGGTGGTCACCGTCGGGTCCTGGCCCGCGCCGCTGGGCATCACCCTGGTCGCCGACCAGCTCTCGACGATCATGCTGCTCACGTCCATGACGGTGACGCTGCTGGTGTTCCTCTACGCCATCGGCCAGGGCACCGCGACCGACGACAGCCGCACCCCGGTCTCGATCTTCCACCCGACCTACCTGGTCCTCGCCGCGGGCGTGGCGAACGCGTTCCTCTCGGGGGACCTGTTCAACCTCTACGTCGGGTTCGAGGTCCTCCTGATGGCCAGCTACGTGCTGCTGACCCTCGGCGGGACGCGCTCGCGCATCCGCGCGGGACTGACCTACGTCGTGGTGAACGTGGTGTCCTCGCTGGTCTTCCTGGCCGGGATCGCGCTCGTGTACGCGGCGGTGGGCACGCTCAACCTCGCCCAGATCTCGGTCCGGATGGAGGCGGTGCCCGCGGGCACCCAGCTGACCATCCACCTCGTGCTGCTCACGGCCTTCGGCATCAAGGCGGCGGTCTTCCCGCTCTCGGCCTGGCTGCCCGACTCCTACCCGACGGCGGCCGCGCCGGTGACGGCCGTGTTCGCCGGCCTGCTCACCAAGGTCGGTGTCTACTCGATCATCCGCACCGAGACCCTGCTCTTCCCCGGCGACTCGGTGGCCGACGACATCCTGCTCGTCGCCGCCCTCGCGACCATGGTGATCGGCGCGCTGGGGGCGATCGCGCAGGACGACATCAAGCGCGTCCTGTCGTTCACGCTGGTCAGCCACATCGGCTACATGATCTTCGGCGTGGCGCTGACGACGCCCGCCGGCGTGGGCGCCGCGATCTTCTACGTCGTCCACCACATCACCGTGCAGGCGACGCTGTTCTGCGTGGCGGGCCTGATCGAACGGCTCGGTGGCTCGACGTCCACCACGCGCCTGGCCGGGCTCGCGGCCGCCAGCCCGCTGCTCGCCGTCCTCTACTTCGTCCCGGCGATCAACCTCGGCGGCATCCCGCCGCTGTCCGGGTTCGTCGGCAAGCTCGGCCTGATCGAGGCGGGCGTGCAGGACGGCTCGGTCCTCGCCTGGCTGCTCGTGGTGGGGTCGGTGCTGACGAGCCTGCTGACCCTCTACGCGATGGCCAAGGTCTGGGTCCTGGCGTTCTGGCGGCCGGTCGAGCAGCTCCCCGCCGAGCACCCCGACGACGCCGACGGCAACGACGACGACGCCCTCGAGCCCGCGGACGACGGTGACGACCCGGACGACCACCTGGACGACGAGGACGACGAGATCGACGAGGTCGACGACGAGCCGGTCGACCCCGAGTCCCTGCGCGACGGCATGGACCAGCGCTTCCCCGTGCTCATCGGGGCCGGCCGCGCGGGAGAGGCGTACGCGGGGTCGGGCCGGCTCTCCACGTCCTACTCCGGGGCGTTCATGGGCGCCGGAGTCTCCGACCGCGAGGACCACGGGTCCCCCGTGCGCCTCCCGCGGGCGATGACGGCCGCGACGGCCGGGCTGGTCGCGGTCGGGATCGCGCTCACCGTGGTCGCGGGCCCGCTGTACACGCTGACCGACCGTGCCGCGGCCGACCTCACCGCCCGCACGCCCTACATCTCCGCGGTCTTCGCGCAGGCCACCGACGACCGGGTGGCCCGGTGAGGGGCCGCGTGCGCCCGGGCCCGCGTCTGCTGCGGCTGGCGTGGCTGACGCTCGTGTGGATCCTGCTGTGGGGCACGTTCTCCTGGGCGAACCTGATCGGCGGGATCGCGGTCGCCCTGTTCGTGGTCCTGCTGTTCCCCCTGCCCGGGATCGCGTCGGGCGGGCGGCTGCGCCCGCTCGGCCTGGCGCGGGTCGGGCTGCGCATCGCGGGCGAGCTCGTGGTGTCGAGCCTGCAGGTGGCCTGGCAGTCGATCCGGCCGGGTCCGCCGATCCGCAGTTCGGTCGTCGAGGTGACCTTCGAGGAGCGCTCGGAGCTCCTCATGGCCGCGCTGGTCGAGGCCCTCTCGCTGGTGCCGGGCAGCGTCGTGGTCGACGCGGACGCCGAGCGGGGGGTGCTCTGGGTGCACGTGCTCGGGGCGGACTCCGACGCGGAGGTCGAGGAGTTCCGCGCGCAGGTCCGCTCGCTGGAGAAGAGCCTGCTGACGACGGGCATCGCGGCCGTCCGGGTCGAGCGGGACGAGGAGGGCGTGGCATGACGCTGTTGACGGTCGGCCTGGTCCTCGTGGGCGCGGCCCTGCTGGTGGCGCTGGTCCGGTTCGTGCTCGGGCCGTCCGCGCTCGACCGCATGGTGTCCCTCGACGCCATCGTCGCGATCATCATGAGTGGCCTGATGATCTACGCCGCGATGACGGGCGACTCCACCGTGCTGCCCGCCGTGGTCGCGGTCAGCCTCGTCGGGTTCCTCGGGTCGTCGACGGTGGCCCGCTTCCTCGGCCGGGGCCGCGGCGAGCGCCCCGGGAGCACCGGGAGCACCGGGAGCAGCGAAAGCACCGGGAGCACCGGGAGCGCCGGACGGACCGACACGGAGGGCCGGCGATGACCGACGGCGGGATGGTGCTGGACGTCCTCGACCTCGTCGGCGGCGTCCTGATCGTGCTCGGGACGCTGCTGGTGCTGGCGGCCGCGATCGGCCTGGTGCGGCTGCCGGACGTGCTGTCCCGCATGCACGCGGCCACCAAGCCGCAGACCACGGGTCTGCTGCTGGTGGCGATCGGCACCGCGCTGCACCTGCGCGAGGCCGCCGACGTGTGGATGCTCGTGCTCGTCGGCGCCTTCGCCGTGATCACCGCTCCGGTCACCGCGCACCTCGTCGGGCGCCTCGCCTACCGCACCGGGGGCGTGCGCCGGGACCTGCTCCACCGCGACGAGATGGACCCCGACCGCGCCGACCGGTGACCCGGCTCAGAAGCGCGTGACCAGCAGCCACGTGAGGTACGCGAGGTAGCCCACGACGAGGGCGGCCCCCTCGAGCCGGCTCACCCGCGAGCCGCTGCGGGCCGCGAGGGCGGTCGCCACGGTGGCCACGGCGAGCAGGACGAGGTCGCCGCCCACCACCTCGGCGGGGAACCCGATGGTCGTCCCCGGGGCGGCGAGCACGGTCACCCCCAGGATCAGGGCGATGTTCAGCACGCTGGACCCGACGATGTTCCCGACGGCGAGCCCGGTCGCCCCGCGCAGCGTCGAGACCACCATGGTCACCAGCTCGGGGGCCGAGGTCCCCACCGCGACGACCGTCAGCCCGATCACCGCGTCCGAGACGCCGAGGCCCTGCGCGATCTCCACCGCGCCGTCGACGAGCAGGTCGGCGCCGACCACGACGAGGGCGAGCGACACCACCAGCAGCAGCGCCTGGACCGGCGTCGAGCCGGGCGGTGCCGACCCGGCGTCCTCCTCCCCGCCCTCTCCGCCGCGGCGGAGGACGAGCACCAGGTAGACCGCGGCCGCGCCCAGCAGGACGAGCCCGCCGAGCAGGTCGAGCGCCCCGCCGAGGGTCAGGAGGACCAGCAGCAGCGTGACCGCGACCATGGCGGGCAGGTCGACCCGCCGGGTCCCGCGGTCGACGGCGACGGGGTGCAGCAGCGCCCCGATGCCCAGGACCAGCATGAGGTTGACCAGGTTGGTCCCGACGATGTTCCCGGCTGCGAGGTCCCCGTTGCCCGAGCGGGCCGCGCCGATGCCGATCGCGAGCTCCGGCAGCGACGTCCCCACCGAGACCACGGTCAGCCCGATGACCGTCGGGCTGAGCCCGAGCCGCCCGGCGAGCGTGGTGCCCGAGCGGACCAGCAGCTCCGCGCCGCCGAGCAGCAGCACGAGCCCACCGAGGGCGAGCACGACGGCGGTCACGGGTCAGCCGTCTCCGCGTCGTGGCAGGCGCCCGGCTCCGGCGTCCCGCGCCAGGTCGTCCCGCGCGGTGCCCGCCGCGAGCCGCGCCCCGGTGAGGTAGCCCGAGCGCACCACCATCATCCCGCCGACCGCGCACCCGACGACCTGCAGCGCGACGGCGAGCACCACCTTGAGCCCGTTCCCGACCGACGGCATCAGCAGGAGGGCGCCGAGGAGGATCGCGACCGTCCCGGCCTCCGCGGCGAGCGTCACCGCCGAGGCGCGCGCGTACACGTCGGGCAGCCGCAGGAGCCCGAGCGCCGCCACCACGAAGATCGCCGCCCCGAACGCGACGAGCACCTGGCCGAGGATCCCCGGCAGGCCCGCGCTCACCGCTTGCCCCGCGTGAGCAGGCGCCCCAGCGAGAGCGCGGCGAGCAGCCCCACGAGGCCCGCGGCGAGGACCAGGTCGAACGTGGCCGCGATCCCGGCGCGGGTGCCGATCACCGCGGTGAGCCCGACGAACGAGAAGAGCACGAGGTCCGCGGCGACGGCCCGGTCCGCGTCGTGGGGGCCGCGCAGGATGCGCCACGCCGCCAGGGCCACGGCCACGACGAGCAGCGCGAGCGCGACGTCCAGCCCGATCATGCGGCCTCCTCCGGGGCTCGCGACGGCAGGTCGGTGCGTCCCAGGGCGGCCAGCATCCGGTACTCCAGGCGCTGCAGGCCCAGCACGAGACGGTCGGGGTCGGCCTCGTGGATGCCGTGCACGTAGAGCGTCCACGGGCAGTCGGTCGCGGCGTCCGGGGTGTGGGCGCGGGTGTCGACGACGATGGTCCCCGGCGAGAGGCTGATGAGGACGCCGAGCAGGCCGATCTCGACCTCCCGGGCGCAGTGCGTGTCGAGCCGGACGAGCGCCGGGGTCACCCCGCGGAGCCCGACGACGTCGGCGACCATCCGCACGTAGGAGCGCAGGAGCTCGACGGCGTACCAGCCGAGGAACCCCAGGACGCGGACGACGATCACGGCGTCCCCCTCACGGCGGCGACGTAGGCGGCGGGGTCGAGCAGGTCGGCGGCGGCGTCGCGGCACAGGGCGAACAGCGGCTCCGCCCCCACCCCGAGGACCACCGTCGCGAGGGCGAGGACGAGGGCGGGTGCGATCAGCCCGGGGCCGATGCGCCGGTCGGTCCGGTCGCGGACCGCGACCGTGCCGTCCGACCCGGCCCCCGACCCGGCTCCCGACCCGGCTCCCGACCCGGAGCCGGTTCCGGAGCCGGACGCCGGGACCGGCGCCGGCTCGTCGTCGGGAACCTTCTCCTCGCCGGCGAACAGGCCGGTCCAGATCTTCAGCATCGAGAGCAGGGTCAGCAGGCTGACGAGCACCGCGAGGGTCGCGACGAGGGCCTGACCCGCGTCGACCGCGGCGAGCACGAGCGTCAGCTTCGCGACGAAGCCGGACAGCGGCGGCAGCCCGGCGAGGGCGAGGGCGGCGAGGAAGAAGGCGACCGCCGTCGCCGGTTCGCGGCGCATCAGCCCCGTGATGCGGCCGAGCGGTCCGGGCCCGTAGCGGACCTCGACCGCGCCGGTGGACAGGAACAGGGACGTCTTGGCCACCATGTTGTGGATCAGGTAGAAGATGCCGGCCGCGAGGCCGAGCGGGCTCGCGAGCGCGACGCCGAGCAGGACGTAGCCGATCTGCGACGTCATGTGGAACGTGAGGATCGAGCGGGTGGTGCTCTCGCCGACGGCGCCGAGCACCCCGACGACCATGGTGGCCGTGAAGAGGGCGAGCCCGATCCACAGCCACCGCGTCTCGCCGGCGAACACCACCGAGTGGATGCGGTAGACGCCGTACACGGCGACCTTCGTGTGCAGGCCGGAGAACAGGGCCGTCACCGCCGGCGAGGCCTGCGGGTAGGTCCGCGCGAGCCAGCCGTGGAACGGCACCACCGACGCCTTGATCAGCAGGGCGAGCAGCACCAGCCCGACGGCGGCGGCCACCGGTCCGGAGCGTTGCGCGGCCCCGGCGAGCTCCGCGAGCACCACCGTGCCGGCGCTGCCGTAGGTGAAGGCGATCCCGGTGAGCAGCAGGGTCGAGGTGAAGAGGTTGACCACGACGAACAGCCGCGCCCCGGTGATCCGCTCCGCCGTCCCGCGGCCGCGCCGGGCCAGGGTGAGCAGCCCGTAGGACGGCAGCAGCATGACCTCGACGAACACGAAGAGGTTGAACAGGTCGCCGGTGAGCAGGGCGCCGTTCACCCCCGCGGTGAGCAGGAGCACCAACGGGGCGAACCAGCGGCGGTCCGCCTCGCCCGAGGCGAGGGCGAAGCCGACGCAGGCCAGTGACAGCAGCGCGGTCGTGACGAGCATGAGTGCCGAGAAGGCGTCGACGACGAGCGGGATCGCGATGCCCGCGGGCCACAGACCGACCGCCACCGCCTCCGGCGGCCCCGACGCCTGCCGCACGAGGACGACGACGGCGGCGGCCGCCACGGCGACGAGGGTGGCGGGGGTCGCGACGGTGCCCGACCGGACCCGACCGTCCCCGGCCCGCCCGGTGACGAACGCGAGGACGGCGGCGACCACCACGGGGACGACGACGAACAGCGGGAGCAGCAGGGTCACGGCGCGGCCTCCCGCTCGCGGTCGTCGGGCCCCGGCGAGGAGCGGGAACCGGGCTCGGGATCGGGCTCGGGCTCGGTGTCGTCGTCCGGACCGCCGACGACGGCCAGGACGAGCAGGTAGATCGTGATGGCGAAGGCGATGACGATCGCGGTGAGCGCGAACGCCTGCGGCAGCGCGTCGGCGGTGGTCGCGGGGTCGAGCGGCGAGCCGATCGTGGCCCCGCGCCGGGACGCGCCGCCGGCGGCCAGGAGCACCAGGTTCGCGGCGTGCCCGAGCAGGACGAACCCGAGCACGATGCGCACGAGCCCGCGGGAGAGCACGAGGAAGACCGCCCCGGCCACGAGGAAGGCGACGGCGAGCGCGAGGGTCATCGCCCGTCACCCCCGGCCGCGGCGCCGACCTCGTCCCGGCGCGAGCCGGTGCCGGGTTCGTCCTCGTCCTCGTCCGGCGGGCTCGAGCCGAGCGGTCCGAGCCGGTCGAGGGCGGCGACGACCGCGCCCATCACCACGAGGTAGACGCCGACGTCGAAGGCCAGGGCCGAGGTCAGCGACACCCCGAGCACGCTGATTCCGGACGAGAGCGGCCGGAGGAACGCCCCGTCGGCGAACCCCGCGAGGCCGCTGACCACGCACACCAGCAGCCCGCCCGCGACCATCGCGACCGCGGGGAGCCGGCTGCGGCCCTCGCGGTCGGACGACGCGGCGAGGGCACGCAGCACGAACGCCGCCGTCCCGGTGAGCGCGGCGTTGAAGCCCCCGCCGGGCTCGTCGTGCCCGCGGACCAGGAAGAACAGCGAGAGCAGCAGCATCAGCGGGACGAGGGCCCGGGCGGTGACGCGGGCGTACACGGCGTTGTCCCACGCGAAGCGGCTCGGGGACAGCGCCGGGACGGCGAGCCGGGGCCGCCGGGACGCCACGAGCCGGCGGACCTCCAGCACCACGAGGACGGCCAGGCCCGCGGTGCCCAGCACCACCAGCTCGCCGAACGTGTCGAGGGCGCGGAAGTCGACCAGGATCGTGTTCACCACGTTGGTGCCGCCGGTCTCCGGCTCGGCCCGCTCCAGGTACCAGGCCCCGACCGGGCTGATCCCCGGGCGCCCGGTCAGGGCGAGGACCCCGACGAACGCGGCGGCCCCGGCCCCCAGCGCGGCGCACGCCGCCGCGATCGTGCGGGCCCGCCGCTGCGGGTGGAAGCGGCGGGGGAGGCGGCGCAGGACCAGCACGGCCACGGCGACCGTCAGGACCTCGACCAGCAGCTGGGTGAGCGCCGCGTCCGCCGCGCCCAGCGCGAGGAACCACAGCGACATCGTGAAGCCGACGACGCCGAGCACGGCCACCGCCGCGAGCCGGGACCGGACGACGACCACGCCGAGGACGCCCACCCCGATCAGCACGACGAGGGCGACGTCCGAGGCGCGGGAGGCCGCCGTGGCGGCGGCGAGGTCCACCCCCGGCACGAGGGCGACGAGGCCGAGCACGCCGAGGGCGACCACGGCGAGGACCGGCGGCGCGAGGTGGCGGCGGACCGTGTCGGCGCGGGTGAGGTCGCCGACCCGGCCGCCGAGGGCGATGGCGCCCGCGCGCAGGGCGAGGAGGGCGCCGACGGCCGTGCCGGGGAACAGCGGCCGGTCGAGGAGCGCGTCGACGCGGTGGCGGGACCGGATCGCGAGCAGGCCCAGGACGATCGAGGCGGCCGAGAGGTACAGCTCGGGCACGAACCCGGGCCAGAGGTAGAGGGCGGTCTCGCCGACCGGGAGGGCCGCGGCGGCGTCGGCGGCCGCGGTCACGGTCGGCTCGATCAGGTCGGCGCCGGGGCCGAGGACGAGGCCCGCGGCCGCGAGCACCAGCACCGGGGCGAGGAAGGCGGGGGAGCCCTCCCGGACGGCGGGGTCGAGCGTGGGCCCGAAGAACGCCCCGAGCAGGATCCGCCCGGTGTAGGCGAGGGTGAGCACCGACGCCGCCACGGCGACCAGGGCCGCCGTCGGGCCGACCCACCCCGGCCCGGGCGCGTCCCACATCGCCGCGAGGATCTTCTCCTTGGAGATGAAGCCGAGCAGGGGCGGGACACCGGCCATCGACAGGCAGGCGAGCACCACCCCGGCGGTGGTGAACGGCATCGAGCGACGCAGCCCGGAGAGCTGGTCGACCTCCCGCGTGCCCGCCTGGTGGTCGACCACCCCGATCAGCATGAACAGCGCGCCCTTGAACAGGGCGTGCGCCACGGTGTGCACCACCGCCGCGGACAGCGCCTCCCGGGTGCCGAGCCCGATCGTCGCGACCAGCAGGCCCAGTTGGCTCACCGTCGAGTAGGCGAGGAGCTCCTTGAGGTCGGAGCGCTGCAGGGCGAACAGGGCGCCCATCACCGCGGTGAGCAGCCCGACGACGACGAGCGTGACGTTCCACGCCAGGGTCTCGCCGAGGGCGGGCGAGAAGCGCATGAGCAGGTAGATGCCGGCCTTCACCATCGCCGCGGCGTGCAGGTACGCGCTGATGGGGGTGGCCGCGACCATCGAGTCCGGCAGCCAGCCGTGGAAGGGGAACTGCGCCGACTTGGTGAACGCGGCCACCGCGATCAGCAGCCCGACGGTCGTGGCGAAGGCCGGGTCGGAGCCCCACAGGGGGCTGGCGAGGATCGCCGAGAGCTGGGAGGTCCCGGTCGCGGCGATCATGACGACCACGGCGGCCAGCAGCGCGAGCCCGCCGCCGACGGTCACGAGCAGCGTGCGCGCGGCCGACGCCTGGCCCTTCGGCCCGGACCGGGAGATGAGGAAGAACGAGCAGATGGTCGTGACCTCCCACATCACGAGCATCACCACGACGTCGTCGGCGAGGACGAGGCCGAGCATCCCGACCGAGAACAGGGTCATCAGCCCGTAGAAGTCGGCGTGCGGGCCGCGGTCGAAGTACCGGCACGAGTAGGCGAGGACGGCCCCGCCGATCACCAGCACGAGGATCGCGAACAGCTGGCCGAGCCCGTCGAGGCGCAGGGCGAACGAGACGCCGAGCGAGGGCAGCCAGTCCACGCGCACCGACCGGCCGTCGGGCGGGACGGCGACGAGCAGCCAGACGCCGAGGCCGGCCAGGCCCGCGGCGAGCGGCCAGCCGGCCTCGCGGCCGAGCACACGTCCGAGCAGGGGCGCGAGGGCCGCGAGCAGGGCGGCGGCGCCGAGCAGGAAGGGAAGGGTCACGGGGGGCCCTCGGGTCGGCGGGGCGGGGTTGAACAGCCCTTTACCCCGTCGTGCGCGATCCAGTCCGGCGCCCGCGACACCCCGTCCCGGCCGGGCGGCCGGTCGTCGTGGCCGCCGTGCGGGGGGCTCACGTCCCCGTCACGCCGGAGTGCCGCTCGCCCCGTGCCGTCCCCCGGACGGCGCACCGGGGCCGCTCCGGCGGGCACCCGCCGCACCTCCCTCTCTACCGTGGACGGGGTGAACGACGTGCGCGCTGCGATGGGCGCGAGGGCCCGCACCGCGGTCGCCGGTGCCCGGACGGCCTGGGACGTCACCCGCACCGTGCTCGCCCCCGTCGGGCGCCGCGCGCCGGAGATCGTCGTGACGATCGGCGTCGTCCTGTCCGTGCTCGCCGTGCTGGTGCTCGTCGGCGCGGCCCGCAACGACGCCTCGATCTCCGCCGACCAGGGCACCGCGGTCGCCGAGGTCCTCGAGGGCGGCGACCTCGGGCACACCTTCGTGCGCTTCACCGCCTCCGACGGGGCGGTCCTCACGCCCGACACCGGCGTGCTCTACCCCCGCGGCCTGGAGCCGGGCAACTACGTGGTCGTGGAGTACGACCGGTCGAAGCCCGAGCTGGTCCGCGTCGCGGGCCGGTCCTGGACGGCGGGGCTGGGTCCGGTCGCGCTCGGCGTCGTGGGGCTGTGGGTCGTGCTCGGGCCGACGGCCTGGGCGCTCGCCCGCCGCCGCCGGGCCGCCGCGGCCGCGGACGGGGAGACCCCGGCGCCCGACGACGTGACGCCCGACCGCGAGCCGGTCGGTGCGGCACGATGAGTGCGTGAGTGCCACCCGCGCCGGTCTCGACCGCGACCCGTCCGCCGTCGCCCGCATGTTCGACGGGGTCGCGGCGCGCTACGACGTCACGAACACCGTGCTCTCCTTCGGGCGCGACCGCGCCTGGCGGCGGGCCACCCGCGAGGCCCTGACCATCGGTCCCGGCGACGTGGTGCTCGACATCGCGGCCGGGACCGGCGTGTCCACCGTCGAGCTCGCCCGCACCGGCGCCACCTGCCTGGCCGCGGACTTCTCGCTCGGCATGCTGCGGGCGGGCCGGGCCAAGCACGGGGGGGACGCGGCGAGGCGGAGCTCGACCGGCGGGGGCGGCGCGGTGCCCTACCTGGCCGCCGACGCGATGCGGCTCCCGCTGCCGGACGCGTCCGTCGACGCCGTGGTGATGTCGTTCGGGCTGCGCAACGTCGTCGAGCCCGACGCCGCCCTCGCCGAGTTCGCGCGGGTCACCCGGCCGGGCGGGACCCTCGCGATCTGCGAGTTCTCCACGCCGACCTGGACGCCGTTCCGACGGGTCTACACCGACTACCTGATGCGGGCGCTGCCCCGCGTGGCGCGCGCCGTGAGCTCGAACCCCGACGCCTACGTCTACCTCGCCGAGTCGATCCGGGCGTGGCCCGACCAGCCCGCGCTGGCCCGGCGCATCACCGCCGCCGGCTGGCAGGCGGTCAGCTGGCGCGACCTCACGGGCGGCATCGTCGCCCTGCACACCGCCGTCCGCTGACGCAGCCGTCGGGCCCGCGCGCCGCGGGCGACGGAGCTCGTTCCCGTCCGGACGGAAACCAAACCCCCTCCCGGCGGGCGTGTCGCACGCAACATGCCTAGACTCGTGCCCGCCCGGAGCTAGTGAACGATTTCACAAGGGGTGTCCCACGGTGTCCGCTCACCACCACGAGCGCACCCGGCGTCGTGTCGGGGGTGACGACTGCGCGGCCGACGTGCTGGTGGTCGGCGCCGGCCCGGCCGGCGCGACGGCCGCGACGCACCTCGCGCGGGCCGGGCTGGACGTGCTGGTGCTGGAGAAGGCCGCCTTCCCGCGCGAGAAGGTGTGCGGCGACGGGCTCACGCCGCGGGCGGTCAAGCAGCTGATCGACCTCGGGATCGACACGCGGCCCGAGGCCGGGTGGCTGCACAACAGAGGGCTGCGGGTCTACGGCGCCGGCCTGTCGGTCGACCTGGACTGGCCGGACCTCACGAGCTTCCCGCCCTACGGCATGGTCCGGCCGCGCCGCGACTTCGACCAGCTGCTCGCCGACCACGCGCGCGCCGCCGGGGCGCGCGTGCAGGAGCGGACGTCGGTGTCCGGCGTGCTCACCGACGAGCGCACCGGCCGCGTCGTCGGCGTCGAGGCCCGGCGCGGACCGGAGCGCGAGCCCGTCACGTACCGGGCGCCGCTGGTCGTCGCGTGCGACGGGGTCGGGGCCCGCACGGCGCTCTCCCGCGGGATCGCCAAGCGGGACGACCGCCCGCTCGGGGTGGCCGTGCGCCGGTACTACACGAGCCCGAAGAGCACCGACGACTACCTCGAGACCCACCTCGAGCTGACCGACGGTCGCGGCGGCCTGCTGCCCGGCTACGGCTGGGTGTTCGGGATGGGCGACGGGACCGCCAACGTCGGGCTCGGCATCCTCGACCGGACGAACGCCGCCGCCGGCGCGAACTACCGCGCCACGCTGCGCGCGTGGTGCGACTCGCTGCCCGGCGAGTGGGGGCTGCGCGAGGAGAACGCCGTCAACGAGATCGGCGGCGCGGCCCTGCCCATGGGCTTCAACCGCACCCCGGTCTACGCCGACGGGCTGCTGCTCGTCGGCGACGCGGGCGGCATGGTCAACTCGTTCAACGGCGAGGGCATCGCGTACGCCATGCAGTCGGCGTCGCTCGCGGCCGAGGCCGTGGTCCAGGCGCTCGCCCGGCCCGAGGGCCCGTCGCGCGAGCGGGCCCTGGCCGCCTACCCGGAGGCCGTGCGGGCGGAGCTCGCCAGCTACTACCGGCTGGGCAACCGCTTCGCGCACGCACTGCGGCACCCCTGGCTGGTGCGCACGACGGCCCGTTACGGCCTGCCCCGACGGCGGGTCATGGCGTTCCTGCTCAAGCTGCTCGCCAACCTGCACGACGGGCGCGACGGCGACGCCTCGGACCGGCTGCTCGAGGTGCTGCTGCGGCTCACGCCGGCCCTGCCCGAAGCCGCGCCGAGGACGCTCCGGCCCACGCGGCCGACCCGACCCGCCGTCGGGAAGGAGACCGCTGCATGACCGGTCCCCAGGGGCCGGACTAAGGCCACCCTCACCCCTCGGTGTTCGACCGTCCCTCCGTAGGGTCGCGTCCGTCCGCCGGGGGTGACGCCGGACACCGGACGAGCGGTGTCACGGACCACCGAGCAGGTCACGAGAGCTGGAGGTTCCCCCGGATGCCGGGCAGCACGGGACTCACCGCGTACGTCCCCCTCATCGTCATGTTCGTGCTCGCCGCCGGGTTCGCCGTGTTCTCCGTGACCGCGGCGCCCTACATCGGCCCGCGCCGCTACAACCGCGCCAAGCTCGACAGCTACGAGTGCGGCATCGAGCCGTCCCCGCAGCCGGTCGTCGGCGGCGGCCGCGTCCCGGTCGCCTACTACCTGACGGCGATGATGTTCATCCTCTTCGACGTCGAGCTGGTGTTCCTGTACCCGTACGTCCTCAACATCGACGCGCTCGGACTGTTCGGCCTCGCCGCCGTGCTCGTGTTCCTCGTGCCGATCCTCATCGCGTACGCCTACGAGTGGCGTCGCGGCGGGCTGGACTGGAGCTAGGAGGTCGCCAGATGGGACTCGAGGAGAAGCTGCCGAACGGCATCCTGCTCGCCAGCGTCGAGGGGCTGGTGAACTGGACGCGCAAGGCGTCGCTCTGGCCGGCCACCTTCGGCCTGGCCTGCTGCGCGATCGAGATGATGACGTCGGGCGCCCCGCGCTACGACCTCGGTCGCTTCGGCATGGAGGTGTTCCGGCCCAGCCCGCGCCAGGCCGACCTGATGATCGTGGCGGGCCGGGTGACCAACAAGATGGCGCCGGTCCTGCGCCAGATCTACGACCAGATGGCCGAGCCGCGCTGGGTGCTCGCGATGGGCGTCTGCGCCTCCTCCGGCGGCATGTTCAACAACTACGCGGTGGTGCAGGGCGTCGACCACGTCGTGCCGGTGGACATGTACCTGCCCGGCTGCCCGCCGCGGCCGGAGATGTTGATCGACGCGATCCTCAAGCTGCACCAGAAGATCCAGCAGGAGCCGCTGGGCCCGGTCCGGGCGCAGCTGGCCGCCGAGCGGCGGGCGCAGGGCGAGACGCTCGAGCTGCTGCCGTCGTCGGTCAAGTACGGGCGGGAGAAGGCCTGATGCCGGACGACGAGAAGCAGCCCGGCGTCCCGGCGACCGGGACCGGCGGCGCCAGCGGCCCGACCGGCGCGACGGCCGGGTCCTCCGAGCACACCGAGCGCGGCGCGGTCGCGTTCTCCCCGGTCGAGCAGGACCGGCCGCACGCGCCGACCGTGACCGGGCGCGCCCGCGAGGGCATGTTCGGCATCCACGGCTCGGGCGACACGTCCGGCTTCGGCGGCCTGCGGCTGCCCGCCTACGCGCCGGCCCCGGCCGAGCGGCCGTACGGCGGCTGGTTCGACGAGGTCGTCGACGAGACCGCTGCGGCCCTCGAGGAGGCGGGCCTCGTCGCGTTCGACGAGGCCGTGCCCCAGGTGACCGTCGACCGCGGCGAGATGACCTGGTACGTCGCCCGCGAGCACCTGGCGACGCTGGCGACCCTGCTGCGCGACGACCAGGCGCTGCGCTTCGAGTTCTGCTCCGGGGTGTCCGGGGTGGACTACGGCGAGGACGTGCCGCAGCAGCTGCACGTCGTCGTGCAGCTGCTCTCGATGACCTACCGGCGGCGGCTGCGGCTCGAGGTCTGCCTCGACGTCGACGACGCGCGCTGCCCCTCGCTCGTGTCGGTCTACCCGACGGCGGACTGGCACGAGCGCGAGACCTGGGACATGTTCGGCATCGTCTTCGACGGCCACCCGAGCCTGACCCGGATCCTCATGCCGGACGACTGGAACGGCCACCCCCAGCTCAAGAGCTACCCGCTGGGCGGCATCCCGGTCGAGTACAAGGGCGCCGAGATCCCGCCGCCCGACCAGCGGAGGGCGTACACGTGACCGACATCGACGACACCCTCACCGACCCCTACGCCGCCTCCTCGCGCGAGACCACCGAGGGCACCGTCTACACCGTCACCGGTGGCGACTGGGACGAGCTGGTCGACGAGTCCTCCGGCGACGAGCGCATCGTCATCAACATGGGGCCGCAGCACCCCTCGACGCACGGTGTGCTCCGCCTGGTCATGGAGGTCTCCGGCGAGACCGTGACCGACGTGCGGCTGGTCATCGGCTACCTGCACACCGGCATCGAGAAGAACTGCGAGTACCGCACCTGGACCCAGGGCGTCACGTTCGTGACGCGCGCGGACTACCTCTCGCCGCTGTTCACCGAGGCCGCGTACTGCATGTCGGTCGAGCGCCTGCTCGGCGTCGAGGCGCCGACGCGCGCGCAGGTCATCCGGGTGCTCCTCATGGAGATCAACCGGATCGGCTCGCACCTCGTCGCGCTCGCCACCGGCGGCATGGAGCTCGGCGCGCTCACCGGCATGACCAACGGGTTCCGCGAGCGCGAGGAGGTCCTGCACCTGCTCGAGTTCCTCACCGGGCTGCGGATGAACCACGCGTTCATCCGCCCCGGCGGCGTCGTCCAGGACCTCCCCGAGGGCGCGGAGAAGCGCATCCTCGAGTTCTGCGACGTGATGGACTCGCGCCTGCCCGGCTTCCACCAGCTGCTCACCGGTAACGCGATCTGGCAGCAGCGTCTCGTCGGCGTCGGCTACCTGCCGCTGGACGGCTGCCTGTCCCTCGGCGTGACCGGCCCGATCCTGCGCTCGGCGGGCCTCGCCTGGGACCTGCGCAAGGTCGACCCCTATCTCGGCTACGAGCAGTACGACTTCGAGGTCCCCACCGAGACCGCCGCCGACTCCTTCGCCCGGTACAAGCTGCGGGTCGAGGAGATGCACCAGTCGCTGCGGATCGTCCGGCAGTGCGTCGAGGCCCTCGAGCCCGGTCCCGTGATGGTGGGTGACGCGAAGATCGCGTGGCCGGCCAAGCTCTCCATCGGCGCCGACGGCATGGGCAACTCCCTCGAGCACGTCCGCCAGATCATGGGGCAGTCGATGGAGTCCCTGATCCACCACTTCAAGCTGGTCACCGAGGGCTTCAAGGTCCCGCCGGGGCAGGCGTACGTGCCGATCGAGTCGCCCCGCGGCGAGCTCGGCGCCCACCTCGTCTCCGACGGCGGCACCCGTCCGCTGCGGGTCCACCTGCGGGAACCCAGCTTCGTCAACCTCCAGGCGGCGCCGGCGATGTGCGAGGGCGGGCTGCTCTCGGACGTCATCGCCGCGCTCGCGAGTCTCGACCCCGTGATGGGGGGCTGTGACCGATGACGTCCACCGTGAACGAGGTCGACACCTCGGTGTTCGACGGCCAGCGCGAGCGGGCCGCGGCCATCGTCATGCGCTACCCGGAGCCGCGCTCGGCGCTGCTGCCGCTGCTGCACCTCGTGCAGTACGTGGAGGGCCACGTGAGCCGGGCCGGGGTCGCGTTCTGCGCCGAGATCCTCGACATCACGCCCGCCGAGGTCTCGGCGGTCGCGACGTTCTACACGATGTACAAGCGCGAGCCGGTCGGCGAGCACCTGGTCAGCGTCTGCACCAACACGCTGTGCGCGGCCCTGGGCGGCGACGACATCTACGCCGCGGTGCGCGAGCGGCTCGGCGGGATCGGCCACGAGCAGACCGCGGGCGAGCCCGGCACCCCCGGCAGCCTGACGATCGAGCACGCCGAGTGCCTCGCCGCGTGCGACCTCGCGCCCGTGCTCACCGTGAACTACGAGTTCTTCGACCGGCAGACGGTGGACTCGGCGCGCGAGATCGTCGACGCGCTGGCGCGGGGCGAGCGGCCGCACCCGACCCGCGGCGCCCCGCTGACCGACTTCCGCCGCATCGAGCTGCTGCTCGCCGGGTTCTTCGACGAGCCCGAGGTCGGCGGCGCCGAGGCCAACGCCGGCCCCAGCGCCGACGAGGCCACGCTGCGCGGCGCGCGGCTCGCCGAGGAGCGCGGCTGGACCGCGCCGCCCATGCCCGACGCGTCGCCCGACCGTCCCACCGAAGCCGTCGACCTCCCTGGAGGTGCGTCATGACCGAGCCGAGCGGGACCCCGGAGGAGCACCGGCCCGACCCCCTCACGCCGGTGCTCACCCGTCGGTGGCTGCTGCCCGAGTCGTGGACCCTGCGCCACTACGCGGAGCTCGGCGGCTACGAGGCGATGCACCAGGCGTTCGCCATGGACCCGGCCGACATCGTGTCGCTGGTCAAGGACTCGGGGCTGCGCGGCCGCGGCGGGGCGGGCTTCCCGACGGGCATGAAGTGGAGCTTCATCCCGCAGCCCAAGCCCGGCGAGGAACCGACCCCGGCCACGCAGGACGCCCCGCAGTTCAAGCCGAAGTACCTCGTCATCAACGCCGACGAGGGCGAGCCGGGGACCTGCAAGGACACCCCGCTGATGATGGCCGACCCGCACAGCCTCATCGAGGGCTGCATCATCACGGCCTACGCGATCCGCGCGAACTTCTGCGCGATCTACATCCGCGGCGAGATCGTCCACGCCATCCGGCGGCTGCACTTCGCGGTCAAGGAGGCCTACGAGGCGGGCCACCTCGGGAAGGACATCCACGGCAGCGGCTTCGACCTCGACATCGTGGTCCACGCCGGCGCCGGCGCCTACATCTGCGGCGAGGAGACCGCGCTGCTCGACTCCCTCGAGGGTCGGCGCGGCCAGCCGCGGCTCAAGCCGCCGTTCCCGGCGACGGCGGGTCTCTACGCGGCGCCGACGGTGGTCAACAACGTCGAGACCATCGCGACCGTCCCGTCGATCGTCGCGGGTGGCAAGGAGTGGTTCCGGACGATGGGCCGCGAGCGCTCGCCCGGGCCGAAGATCTACTCGTTGTCCGGGCACGTCGAGCGGCCCGGCCAGTACGAGGCGCCGCTGGGCACCACGCTGCGCGAGCTGCTCGAGATGGCCGGCGGCATGAAGGACGGCATCCCGCTCAAGTTCTGGACGCCGGGTGGCTCGTCCACGCCGCTGTTCACCGCCGAGCACCTCGACGTCCCGCTGGACTTCGAGGGCGCCGCGGAGGCCGGCTCGATGCTCGGCACCACCGCCGTGATGATCTTCAACGAGACGGTCAGCGTCCCGTGGGCGGTCATGAAGTGGACCGAGTTCTACGAGCACGAGTCCTGCGGCAAGTGCACGCCGTGCCGCGAGGGCAACTACTGGCTCGCCGGCATCCTGCGCCGCATGAACGACGGGCAGGGCACCGAGGAGGACATCGACACCCTCCTCGACGTCTGCTCCAACGTCCTGGGCCGCTCGTTCTGCGCCCTGGGCGACGGGGCCGTCTCGCCGATCACGAGCGGCATCAAGTACTTCCGCCAGGAGTTCCTGGACCTCTGCTCCGCGCAGCAGGCCTCCTCGGACCGAGTTCTCGCCGGAGCGCACTGAGATGACACAGGCCCCCGAGCAGGAGGCGCCCCCGGTCCCCGAGGGTCACGTCCGGCTGACGATCGACGGCACGACCGTCGACGCGCCGAAGGGCGAGATCCTCATCCGGACCTGTGAGCGCCTCGGCATCGTCGTGCCGCGGTTCTGCGACCACCCCCTCCTCGAGCCCGCCGGCGCGTGCCGCCAGTGCCTGGTCGAGGTCGAGATGGGCGGCCGGCCCATGCCGAAGCCGCAGGCCAGCTGCACCATGACCGTCGCCGACGGCATGGTGGTGAAGACGCAGGTGACCAGCGCGGTCGCCGACAAGGCGCAGCAGGGCGTCATGGAGCTGCTGCTGATCAACCACCCGCTGGACTGCCCGATCTGCGACAAGGGCGGCGAGTGCCCCCTGCAGAACCAGGCGATGTCCTCGGGGCGGGCCGAGTCGCGGTTCCACGAGCACAAGCGGACCTTCGAGAAGCCCCTGCCGATCTCGGACGAGGTGCTGCTCGACCGCGAGCGCTGCGTGCTCTGCCAGCGCTGCACCCGGTTCTCCGACCAGATCGCCGGCGACCCGTTCATCGAGCTCCTCGAGCGCGGCGCGCACCAGCAGATCGGCACCGAGGAGACGGCCTGGGGCGAGGGCGAGGAGTTCCAGTCCTACTTCTCCGGCAACACCATCCAGATCTGCCCGGTCGGGGCGCTCACCAGCGCCTCCTACCGCTTCCGCTCCCGGCCCTTCGACCTGGTCTCGACGCCGGGCCAGTGCGAGCACTGCGCGTCGGGCTGCTCGACCCGCCGTGACTGGCGCCGCGGCGGCGTCACCCGCGTGCTGGCCGGCGAGGACCGGGCGGTCAACGAGGAGTGGCTCTGCGACAAGGGCCGCTTCGCGTTCCGCTACCCGACCTCGCCGCAGCGGGTGCTGCAGCCGATGGTGCGCGAGGACGGCGTGCTCACGCCGGTCTCCTGGGTGGACGCGCTGGAGCGGGCCGCCGCCCTGCTCACCGCCGCCCGCGACGGCGGGGGCGCCGCGCGGACCGGTGCGGACGGCGAGGAGCTGGCGCCGAAGCGCGGCGTCGGCGTGCTGCCCGGCGGTCGCCTGACCGTCGAGGACGCCTACGCCTACGCGAAGTTCGCCCGCCTGGCGCTGCGGACCAACGACGTCGACCAGCGGGCCCGCGCACACTCCGACGAGGAGCTGGCGTTCCTCGCGGGCCACGTCGCGGGCGTCGCGCCCAGCCACGTCTCGTACGCCCACCTCGAGGCCGCCCGCACCGTGCTGTGCGTGGCGTTCGACCCCGAGGAGGAGTCGCCCATCGTCTTCCTCCGGCTGCGCAAGGCGTCCCGCCACGGCACCCGCGTGGTGCACGTGGGCAGCTGGACCACGCCCGCCGTCGCGAAGACCGGCGGCCACCTCCTGGGCGCCGTGCCCGGCGCGGAGGCCGCGGCCCTGGCCGACCTGCCCGACGACCTCGCGGCGGCCCTGGCCGAGCCGGGCGCCGTGGTGCTGGTCGGCGAGCGCGCCGCGGAGGTGCCCGGCCTGCTGACCGCGGTCAGCGAGCTCGGCGCCCGCTCCGGCGCGCGGATCGCCTGGGTGCCCCGGCGGGCCGGTGAGCGCGGCGGGGTGGACGCCGGCGCGCTGCCGACGCTGCTGCCCGGTGCGCGCCGCGTCGACGACGCCGACGCCCGCGAGGCGGTCGCCGAGGTCTGGGGCGTGCCGTCCCTGCCCGCCGAGCCCGGTCGTGACCTCACGGCCATCCTCACCGCCGCGCGCGACGGGGCGCTGGCCGGCCTGGTGGTCGGCGGCGTCGACCCGGCCGACCTGCCCGACCCCGAGCTCGCCCGCGCCGCGCTCGCCGAGGCCGACGTGGTGATCTCGCTGGAGCAGGTGCTCTCCGAGGTGACCGAGCACGCCGACGTCGTGCTGCCGGTGGCGCCCGCGGTCAACCGCAGCGGCACCTACCGCAACTGGGAGGGGCGCGACCGGCCCTTCGCGACGACGATCGACCCCGGCCAGGGTGGCTCCGGGCGCGTCGGCGGCACGGCCGCGGTGACGCTGCCGGACTGCCGGGTGCTGGACTCGCTCGCCGTCGAGATGGACGTCGACCTGTTCACCCAGACCCCGCAGGCCGCCGCGGCGGAGCTCGCCGAGCTGGGCACGGCGGCGGTCACGCCGTCGACCCCGGCGACCCGGCCGTCGGCCCCGGCCGACGCTCCCGGCGACGTCAGCGGTGGCGCACCGCTGACGTCCGACGTCAGCAGTGGCGCACCGCTGACCGACGGCCCCCGGGTCCGGCTCGCCACCTGGCGCCAGCTGATCGACGGCGGCTCCCTGCTGGCCGAGGAGAACGACCTGCCCGGCACGGCCCGGCCGGCCCGACTCCGGGTCGCCGCCGACACGGCCGAGCGGCTCGGGCTCGTGCCCGGCGGGTCCGCCCGCCTCGGGGACGCGTTCGACCTCGTCGTGGAGCTCGCCGACCTGCCGACCGACACGGTGTGGGCGCCCTCCCACGTCCCGGTCGCCGGCGGGGTCGTCACCCTGGCCGGCCTCGGGCTGCGCCACGGGGACCTCGTCGAGGTGACCCCGTCCGTCGTCGGGAACGGAGACCCGCGGTGAACCCGCTCCCCCCGCCCGGGACCCCCGGGTACACGCAGGCGCTGATCGCGGACGACCCGATCTGGCTGACGATCGTCAAGGTCGTCGCGGTCTTCGCGCTGCTGGTCTTCATGACGCTGTTCATGATCTGGCTGGAGCGCCGGGTCGTCGGGCGCATGCAGCAGCGGCCCGGGCCGAACTGGAACGGGCCGTTCGGCCTGCTCCAGTCCCTCGCCGACGGGCTCAAGCTGGCGTTCAAGGAGGACATCCGGCCGGTCCTCGCGGACAAGGCGGTCTTCTTCATCGCGCCGGTGATCTCGACGATCCCGGCCTTCGTCGCCTTCGCCGTGATCCCGCTCGGCCCCGAGGTCTCGATCTTCGGGGAGCGCACGGCGCTGCAGGTCGCGGACCTGCCGGTCGGCATCCTCGTCGTGCTGGCCTGCTCCTCGATCGGCGTCTACGGGATCGTGCTGGCGGGCTGGGCGTCCGGGTCGCCGTACCCGCTGCTCGGTAGCCTCCGCAGCGCCGCGCAGGTCATCTCCTACGAGCTGGCGCTCGGCATCTCGATCATCGGCGTCGTGCTCTACGCGGGCTCGCTGTCGACCGCCGACATCGTCTCGGCGCAGCAGGGGGGCTGGTACATCTGGCTCCTGCCGGTCAGCTTCATCGTCTTCGCGATCTCGATGGTCGGGGAGACGAACCGGGCGCCCTTCGACCTCCCCGAGGCCGAGTCCGAGCTGGTCGGCGGCTTCCACACCGAGTACTCGTCGCTGAAGTTCGCGCTCTTCTTCCTCGCCGAGTACGTCAACATGGTCACCCTCTCCGCGGTGGCCACGACGCTCTTCCTCGGCGGCTGGATGGCCCCGTGGCCCCTCTCGCTGATCCCCGGGGTCAACGAGGGCTGGCTACCGGTCGTCTGGTTCATCACGAAGATGTTCGTGTTCCTCTTCGTCTACATCTGGCTGCGCGGCACGCTGCCCCGCCAGCGCTACGACCAGTTCATGCGCCTCGGCTGGAAGGTGCTGATCCCGGTCAGCCTCGTGTGGCTGATCGCGATCGCGGTCCTCCGCGTCCTGCGCAACGAGTTCGGCACGATCTCGGCGCCGGTGGTGCTGATGATCGGCGCGGTCGTGATCGTCGTCGCGATCGTGGTCGCGCTGATGCTGCCCGACCGCACCGAGGACGACGAGGACACGGCCGAGCCACCCGTCGTCGGGAACTACCCCGTCCCGCCGCTGGACCTCACCGTGCCGTCGAGCCCCCCGCGGCGGCGCCGCGCGGTGTCCTCGGGCTCGTCAAAGGAGACGGCCGCGGTGGGCACGGGACAGAAGGAGGACGCCTGATGGGCATGTTCGACGGCATCGCCGGCTTCGGCGTCACCTTCTCGACGATGTTCAAGAAGGTGGTCACCGAGGAGTACCCGCTGGTCAAGAAGGTGACCGCGCCGCGCTACCACGGCCGCCACCAGCTCAACCGGCACCCGGACGGCCTCGAGAAGTGCGTCGGCTGCGAGCTCTGCGCCTGGGCGTGCCCCGCCGACGCGATCTACGTCGAGGGCGGGGACAACACGCCCGAGGCGCGGTTCTCGCCCGGGGAGCGCTACGGCGCGATCTACCAGATCAACTACCTGCGCTGCATCGGCTGCGGGCTCTGCATCGAGGCGTGCCCGACGCGGTCGCTGACGATGACGAACGAGTACGAGCTCGCCGACGACGACCGCCAGGATCTGATCTACACCAAGGACATGCTGCTGGCGCCGCTGCTGCCCGGCATGGAGCAGCCGCCGCACCCCATGCGCCTCGGGGACGACGAGCAGGACTACTACGTGCAGGGCCCGGAGATGGCGCGGCGCGGCCGCGACCAGGCCGGGGCCGACGATCTCGACACCGACAACCGCGCCGGGGCGAACGCCCTCCCGGGCGCGGCCCTCGTCGGGAAGGCCCCGGAGGAGAAGCGATGACCACCTCGATCGGCGAGGCCATCGGGTTCTGGATCCTCGGCCCGATCGCCCTCGCCGGCGGCCTGGGCATGGTGTTCGCCCGCAACGCCGTGCACTCCGCCCTGTGGCTCGTGCTGACGATGCTCTCGCTCGGCTTCCTCTACATGGTCCAGTCGGCGCCGTTCCTGGGCTTCACCCAGATCATCGTCTACACCGGCGCGATCATGATGCTGTTCGTCTTCGTGCTGATGATGGTCGGCCGGGACGCCTCCGACTCGGTGGTCGAGGTGCTGCGCGGCCAGCGCGTGGCCGCCGCGATCCTGGGCGTCGGCATCGCCGGGCTGCTCGTCGGCGCGGTGGCGCGGTCGGTCACCGCGAGCGTGGTCGGCGCGACGCTGCCCACCCAGAACACCGGCGGCATCGGTCTGCTGGTGTTCACCCGCTACGTCGCCGCCCTCGAGCTCGCCTCGGCGCTGATCGTCGTCGGCACGCTCGGCGCGGTCGTCTACACCTTCGCGGGCCGGGCGAAGCGCCAGACCGCGAGCCAGCGCGAGCGCGTCGTCGCCCGCCTGCAGGGCCCGCTGGAGAAGTACGGCTCGCGCTCGGGTCCCGGCGTCTTCGCGACGGCGGACTCGGTCGCCACCCCGGCGCTGCTGCCGGACGGCTCCGTCGCCCCCGAGTCGCTCTCCGAGATCATCGAGGCGACCGCCCGCGAGCGCCTCGGCCACCAGACCGAGCTGGCGCACGCCGGCGACGAGCACGACGCGTCGGCGCACACCGACCACGGACACCGCGTCACGGGGAGCCAGGCGTGAGCCCCACGAACTACCTGCTGCTCTCCGCCCTGCTCTTCGCGATCGGCACGGTCGGCGTGCTGGTCCGGCGCAACGCGATCGTCGTGTTCATGTGCGTCGAGCTCATGCTCAACGCCACGAACCTGTCGCTGGTGACCTTCTCCCGGATCAACGGCAACCTCGACGGGCAGGTCATGGCCCTGTTCGTCATCGTCGTCGCCGCAGCGGAGGTCGTCGTCGGCCTCTCGATCATCATGGCCATCTTCCGCACGCGCCGGACCGCCTCGGTCGACGACGCGAACCTCCTCAAGTACTGACGGGAGCTCCGTGAATACCGCGATGCTCACCGAGTTGCCCCCCGTGGCCGAGGCGACGGGAGCCGGCACCGCTGCCTGGCTCCTGGTCGCGCTGCCGGCCCTGGGCGCCGCGGTGCTCTTCCTCGGCGGCCGGCGCACCGACCGCTGGGGCCACCTGCTCGGCACCGCCACGGTGCTGGCCTCGTTCGTCTACGGCGTCGTGCTGTTCGTGTCCGCGCTCGCCCTGCCGGGCGAGGAGCGGGTGCGCGAGCTGCCGCTCTACGAGTGGTTCGCCTCCGGCTCGTTGTCGGTGGAGTTCGGGCTGCGCCTGGACCCGCTGTCGCTGACGTTCGTGCTGCTCATCACCGGCGTCGGGTCGCTGATCCACATCTACTCGGTGGGCTACATGGCCCATGACGAGAACCGGCGCAAGTTCTTCGCGATGCTCAACCTGTTCGTCGCGTCGATGCTCGTGCTGGTCCTCGGCAACGGCTTCCTCACCCTCTACCTCGGGTGGGAGGGCGTGGGCCTCGCGTCGTACCTGCTCATCGGCTTCTACGTGCAGCGCCCGCTCGCGGCGTCCGCGGCGAAGAAGGCCTTCCTGATGAACCGGGTCGGCGACGTCGGGCTCGCCCTCGCGATCTTCATCCTGTTCGCGCAGCTGGGCACGACGCAGTACACCGAGGTCTTCGCCCGCGCCGGGGAGCTCTCGCCCGGGGCGATCACCGCCGTGGCCCTGCTGCTCCTGCTCGGGGCCTGCGGCAAGTCGGGTCAGTTCCCGCTGCAGGCGTGGCTCCCCGACGCGATGGAGGGCCCGACCCCGGTCTCGGCCCTCATCCACGCCGCCACGATGGTGACGGCGGGTGTCTACCTGGTCGCCCGCACGCACCCGATCTACGACCTCACGCCGACCGGCCAGCTCGTCGTGACCATCGTCGGAGCGGTCACGCTGCTCATCGGCGCGATCGTCGGCTGCGCCTACGACGACATCAAGAAGGTCCTGGCCTACTCCACGGTGAGCCAGATCGGCTACATGATGCTCGCCGTCGGGCTCGGCCCGATCGGTTACGCGGCCGGTCTCGCCCACCTGCTGACCCACGGCTTCTTCAAGGCCGGGCTCTTCCTCGGGGCCGGGTCGGTGATGCACGGCATGGCCGACGAGACCGACATGCGCCGGTTCGGCGGGCTGTGGCGGCACATGCCGGTCACCTTCGCCACGTTCACGCTCGGCTACCTGGCCCTGATCGGGTTCCCGTTCCTGTCCGGCTTCTACTCGAAGGACCTCATCATCGAGGCCGCCCTGGGCGGGCCGCCCGTGCGCGGGTGGCTGCTGGGCGGCGCGGCGCTCCTGGCGGCCGGACTCACCGCCTTCTACATGACGCGCCTGATGCTCATGACCTTCTTCGGCCCGGAGCGGTGGCGCTCGCTCACCCCGCGGGCGGCCCCGTGGGACCCGTCGCTGGAGAGCGAGGCGGCCCCGCAGCACCCGGAGCCCGGCCACGGGTCCCCGGAGCACTACCACCCGCACGAGTCGCCGGCCTCGATGACGGTGCCGATGATCGTGCTGGCCGTCGGCTCGGTCGGTGCCGGTGCGTTCCTGGTCGTCGGGGAGCGCCTCGGCGGCTGGCTCGAGCCGTCGATCGGCCCGCTGCGTGAGGTCGAGGAGGCCGTCATCCCGACGGGGCTCGTCCCCGGCATCGCGACGGTGCTCATGCTCCTCGGCGTCGGGATCGCCTACCTCACGGTCGGCCGGAAGCCGGTGCCGGTGGAGCGTCCGCAGCGGGTGTCGCTGCCGGTGCGGGCCGCCCGCGCCGACCTCTACGCCAACGCGATCAACGAGGGGCTCGTCGCGCGGCCCGGCCTCTGGCTGTCCCGCGCGCTGGTCTACCTCGACAACCGCGGGGTGGACGGGGCCGTCAACGGCACCGCCGCCCTGCTCGGCGGGGCGTCGGGCCGGGCCCGGCGCGCCCAGACCGGATTCGTGCGCTCGTACGCGCTGACGATGCTGGGAGGCTCGCTCGTGCTGGTCGCGGCGTTGCTGGCGGTGGCGCTGCCGTGAGCGCCCTCGTGATCGTCCTCGTCCTGCTGCCCCTGCTGGGGGCGGCGGTGTGCGGCGCCCTGGTCAAGGGCGGCCGCGACGCGTCGGCGAAGTCGCTGGGCTTCGGGGTGTCCCTCGTCGAGCTGGTCCTGGTCGCCGTCGTGTGGGGGTTGTTCGACCCCAGCGCGCCGACGCGCTTCCAGGGTGAGTCCTCGGTGGAGTGGATCCCCGCCTTCGGGGTGTCGTTCTCGCTGGGGCTCGACGGCATCGCCCTCGCGATGATCGCGCTGCTGGCGGTGCTCGTCCCGATCGTCATCGCGTACACGTCCTTCACGTCCGCGGCCGAGCGGTTCCCCGACGGTCCCGAGGGCGAGCCCCGCGGCGCGGGCGGCTTCGTCGCGCTGATGCTGTCGCTGCAGGGTGTGCTGGTGGCCCTGTTCGCCGCCACCGACGTCTTCGTCTTCTACGTGATGTTCGAGGTCATGCTCGTCCCGATGTACTTCATCATCGGGCGCTTCGGCGGGGCCCGGCGGCAGTACGCGGCGGTCAAGTTCTTCCTGTACTCGTTCCTCGGCGGGCTGATCATGCTCGGCTCGGTGATCGGGATCTACGTCGCGAGCGGCACCCGTCTGGGCGCGGCCACGTTCGACTGGGCGGAGCTGCAGCGCCTCGCGGCCCAGCTGCCGGAGTCGACGCAGATCCTCCTGTTCCTCGGGTTCTTCGCCGCGTTCGCGATCAAGGCACCGCTGGTGCCGCTCCACACGTGGCTGCCCGACGCCGGTGCGCAGGCCCCGATCGGCGGCGGCGTGATCCTGGTCGGCGTCCTGGACAAGGTCGGCGTCTTCGGGTTCCTGCGCTACTGCCTGCCGCTGTTCCCGCTGGCCTCGCAGACCCTGGCGCCGCTGGTGCTCGTGCTCTCGGTGATCGGCGTGCTCTACGGCGCGCTGCTCGCCGCCATGCAGACCGACATGAAGCGCTTCGTCTCCTACACCTCGATCGCCCACTTCGGGTTCATCGGGCTGGGGATCTTCGCCTTCTCGCAGCAGGCCGTCGCGGGCTCGGCGCTCTACATGGTCAACCACGGCATCTCGACGGCGATGCTCTTCCTCGTCGTCGGCATGCTCGCCGCGCGCGGCGGGTCCACGCAGATCGCCGACTACGGCGGCGTCGGGAAGATCGCGCCGGTGCTCGCCGGCCTCTTCCTCCTGGCCGGTCTGACCACGTTGTCGCTGCCGGGCACGAACTCGTTCGTCTCCGAGTTCCTGGTGCTCATCGGCTCCTGGCCGCGCGAGCCGGTCTACACCGTGATCGCCACCGTCGGGATCATCTTCGCCGCGCTCTACGTGCTCTGGGTCTACCAGCGCACGATGACCGGCCCGCTGCGCGGCGAGGCCGTCGTCGGCGGTGGCCCGGGGGCGGCCACCGCGCGGGCGCTGGCCGGCGGCCCGGGGTTCTCCGACACCGTCGACACGGACCCGCCCGACGCGGCGCGCCGGGCACGCTTCGGTGACCTGTCCGGCCGGGAGATCGGCGTGCTGGCGCCGCTGGTGCTGCTGATCTTCCTGCTCGGCTTCTTCCCGCAGCCCCTGCTCGACGTCATCAACCCGGCGGTCTCCGCCACGATGAGCGAGGTCGGCGTGGCCGACCCGGTCGGCCCGAACGGAGTGGCCCGCTGATGGGTGTCCCCAGCCAGATCACCGCCGCCGCCCTCGGCGTCGACTACGCGGCCCTCGCGCCGCTGCTGATCCTCTTCGTGGGCGCGATCGTGTCGGTGCTGATCGAGACCGTCCTCCCGCACCACCGGCGCCGCCCGGTCCAGCTCGCGGTCACCCTGGCCGTCGTGGTCCTCGCGCTCGCCGCGGTGATCGTCCGGGCGACGACGGGGGCGGCGGACGTCGTCGTCCTCGCCGGGGCGATCTCCGTCGACGCCCCGAGCCTGTTCCTGTGGGGCACGCTGCTCGCGTTGGCGATCCCGTCGGTGCTGCTGCTGGCCGACCGCTCGATCGAGCCGGGCGGGGTGTTCCTGCCCGACCCCGAGGCGCTCGCCGCGGCCCGCGACCGCGTCGGCGCCCTCGCCGGCGGCGGGTCCGACACCGGACGGCCGGGCGCGGGCGGCTCCCGCGGCGGCACGGGCTCCGGCGACGGCGGCCCGGCGCCGGAGATGCACACCGAGGTCTTCCCGTTCGTGCTCTTCGCCCTGCTGGGCATGCTGGCGTTCTGCGCCGCGAACGACCTCATCACGATGTTCGTGGCCCTCGAGGTGCTCAGCCTGCCGCTGTACCTGCTGTGCGGGCTCGCCCGGCGCCGGCGGCTGCTGTCGCAGGAGTCGGCGGTCAAGTACTTCCTGCTCGGGGCGTTCGCGTCCGCGTTCTTCATCTACGGCGTCGCCCTGCTCTACGGCTACGCCGGCTCCGTGCGGCTCTCCGACATCGCCGCGGCGGCGGCGGGCCCGCTGCGCTCGGACACCCTGCTCTTCGGCGGGCTGGCGCTCATCGTGGTCGGCCTGATGTTCAAGGCCTCGGTGGGGCCGTTCCACACGTGGACCCCCGACGTCTACCAGGGCGCCCCGACGGCCGTGACCGCGTTCATGGCCGCCTGCACCAAGGTCGCCGCGTTCGGCGCGATCCTGCGCGTGTTCACGGTGGCCTTCGGCACCACGGCGCTGGAGTGGCGCGGGGTGCTGTGGGCCGTCGCGATCGCGTCGATGGTGATCGGCACCGTGCTCGGGATCACGCAGACCGATCTCAAGCGCATGGTGGCCTACTCCTCGGTGGCCCACGCCGGCTTCCTGCTGATCGGCTGCCTCGCGATCACCCCGGCCGGGCTGTCCGGCACGCTGTTCTACCTCCTGGCCTACGGCTTCACGACGATCGCGATCCTCGGCCTGGTCTCGCTCGTGCGCGGCGGCGACGGCGAGGCCGGTCACCTCTCGGGGTACGCGGGCCTCGCGCAACGGTCCCCGGTGGTCGCGGCGTCCCTGTCGTTCTGCCTCCTCGCGCTCGCCGGCGTGCCGCTGACCAGCGGGTTCACCGCGAAGTTCGCGGTGTTCTCGGCGGGTCTCGCCGACGGCATGGCGCCGCTGGTCATCGTGGGCCTGGTCTGCAGCGCGATCGCCGCGTTCTTCTACCTGCGCGTGATCGTGCTCATGTACTTCTCGGACCCCGCCCCGGACGGACCGACCGTCAGCCTCCCCGGCCCGATGACCACGGTGGCGATCACGCTGGGCGTCGCCGTGACCTTGCTCCTGGGAGTGCTCCCCACGGCCGCCCTGGAGTGGGCCGGGGCCGGAACTTTCCTAGGCTGAGGGAGTGAGCACGCAGCGCCCGGCCCCGCACGGACTGACCCAGGTCGCCGGACTCCCCCTCGGTGACGAGGCCCTCGCGGCCGAGGTGGCGTCCGGACTGGAACGCGTGGAGGACCTGCTCCGCCAGGAGGTGCACAGCGACTACCGCTTCGTGGCGGACACGTCGCTGCACCTCATCGAGGCCGGCGGCAAACGGTTCCGTCCGCTCCTGACGCTGCTCGCCGCCCAGCTGGCGGGCGGCACCAGCGAGGACGTCGTGGTCGCCGCCACGTCGGTGGAGCTCGTCCACCTCGCGACGCTCTACCACGACGACGTGATGGACGAGGCCGTGATGCGCCGCGGTGCGCAGAGCGCCAACGCGCGGTGGGACAACACCGTCGCGATCCTCACCGGCGACTACCTGTTCGCCCACGCCTCCCGGCTCGTCTCCCAGCTCGGGCCGGACGCGGTGCGGATCATCGCCGAGACGTTCGCCGAGCTCGTGACCGGCCAGATGCGGGAGACCCGCGGTGCCCGCGGCGACGATCCCGTCGAGCACTACATGGCGGTCATCGCGGAGAAGACCGGCTCCCTCATCGCGACGGCGGGTCGGTTCGGTGCGATGTTCGCGGGCGCGGCCCCGGAGCACGTGGAGGCGCTGCGGCGCTTCGGCGAGATCATCGGCACGGCCTTCCAGGTCTCCGACGACATCATCGACATCGCCTCGCCGTCGGGGGACTCGGGCAAGACGCCGGGCACGGACCTGCGGGAGGGCGTCGCGACGCTGCCGGTGCTCTACGCGCTGGCCGACGACGGTCCGGACGCCGACCGGCTCCGCGCCCTGGGGGTGGGGGAGAAGGAGATCGCCGACGACGCGGTGGTCGACGAGGCCCTCGGCATCCTGCGCGCCTCGGACGGCCTCGCCCGCGCCCGCACCGCCCTCGACGAGCAGGCGGACGCCGCCCGGGCCGAGCTGGCGGGGCTGCCGGCGGGTCCCGCCCGCGATGCCCTCGCGGCGCTGCTGGACTACACCGTCGACCGCGTCGGCTGAGGCGGACGGGCCCCGGCGGGGCCCGACACCCGTCGTCGGGACGAGGTCCACCCGTCGACGGCGAACACCAGCAGCGCGACCCACACGAGCACGAACCCGACCCACCGCGCGGGCGGCATCGGCTCGTGGTCGACGAGCACGCCCCAGGCGAACTGCATCGTCGGGTTCACGTACTGCAGCAGCCCGAGGGTGGCCAGGGGGAGCCGCTTCGCGCCGAAGGCGAACAGCAGCAGCGGCAGCGCCGTGACCGGCCCGGCGAGGACCAGCAGCACGGTGTGCCCGGTGCCCTGGCCGAACGTGCCGACGCCGACCGCCTGCAGCCACACCAGGTAGCCGATCGCGACCGGCCCGAGGAGGAAGCCCTCGGCGGTGAGCCCGGCGACGGGCGCGAGCTGCACCCGCTTCTTCAGCAGGCCGTAGAGGCCGAAGCTGCCGGCGAGGACGAGGGAGACCCACGGCAGCGCGCCGGTGCCCGCCCAGAGCACCGCCACGGCCACCGTCGCGACCCCGACGGCGACCCACTGGGTGCGCCGCAGCCGCTCGCCGAGGACGAGCACGGCGAGCACCACCGAGACCAGCGGGTTCACGTAGTAGCCCAGGGCGCTCTCGACCACGCGGTCGTGCGTGACGCCCCAGATGAAGACGCCCCAGTTGATGGTGATCAGCACGCTCGCGGCGGTGATCGTCAGCCAGGTGCGCAGCGACTGCCCGCGCAGCTCCGACCAGCCGCGCACCGCCGTGAGGACGACGAGCATCCCCACCAGCGTCCAGGCGATCCGGTGGGCGAGGATCTCGACCGACCCCGCGGGGGCCAGGAGCGGCCAGAAGGCCGGGAACGCGCCCCACAGGACGTACGCGCCGAGCGCGGCGGCGAGACCCGAGCGGGGAGGGCGGACGGTCGGGTCGGTCGTCGCTCGTTCGTCCGGCACGACCTCGACCCCATCACGGGATACGTGCGCTACGCACCTGCTATTCGCGAGGAGGTGGCAGGCCGACCCGTCGGCGCCCCGTCCACGAACATGACCACGTGCACCCGGTGATCGAGATCCTGCGGGCCCGGCGGGAACGCGGCTCCTCCGACGACGGACACCGGGTCGCGCTGGCGATCGAGGGCGGCGGCTCGCGGGCGACGCTGTCGGGCGGGATGGCGCTGGGGCTCGCGGAGGCGGGCCTCTCCACCGCGTTCGACGCCGTGTACGGGGCCTCGGCGGGCACCATCAACGGCGCGTGGTTCGTCGCCGGGGAGACCGCGCGCGGCATCCCGGCCTGGTACCGGCCCGGCGTGATGCGGCGGGTGACGGGCGTGGCGCGGATGCTGCGCGGGCGCCCGCTCGTCGACATGCGGTGGGTGACCGACGAGCTCTACCGCGACGTGGTGCCGCTCGAGTGGGCGGCCGTGCGCGCGTCGCCGGTGCCGCTGCACCCCATGGCGACCGACGCCGACACGGGCGCCTCGGTGGACCTGCGGCCGCTCGTGCACGACGACGCCTCGCTGCGCGCCGCCGTGCGGGCGTCCACACACCTGCCGATCCTCGGCGGGCCGCCGGTGGAGGTGGGCGGGCGGCGGTTCCTGGACGCGGCGCTGGCCGAGACGCTGCCGTACCGGACGCCGCTGGCCCAGGGCATGACGCACGTGCTCCTCCTGCGGACCCGCCGCGAGGACGACCCGGTCCGCCCGCCGTGGCGCTCGGGCGACCTGCTGGCGCGGCTGGTCCTGAGGCTCGGGACGCCGGGTGCGGCCGCGGCCTGGCGGGACCGCCACGAGCGCCAGCTGGCCGACGAGGAGGACCTCCGCGGCCGGTGCGCGGACACGGTGCACGCGCTGCGGCCCCCCGCGGGCAGCCGTGACGTCGGCCAGCGCGAGACCGACGAGGCGGTGCTGCGCGAGGCGGTCGAGGTGGGGCGCCGCGTGGCGCTGGAGGCGCTGGGCGCGAGAGGGACGTGAGGCAGGTTCGCGGGCGGCCGGGACTGCCTGGTGTGCACCTCGCGGCCGCGGACCGGGCTCGCGGACGACACGAGGCCGGCCCCCGCGTCGGGGGACCGGCCTCGTCGTCGTGCGGAGGAGTGCTCCGGGAGTCCTACGCCTCCTGCTCGGGCGTCGGCATGACCGCCCAGGTGTCCTTGCCCGTGAGCAGTGCCTGCAGGTTGTCGCCGCGCTGCTCGGCCTGCTCGGTGGCGGCCTTCACCTGCGCGCGGGCACCGTCGTCGTAGGTGGGCCGGTCGACCTTGCGGAAGATGCCCGTGACGGTGTGCGTCAGGTCCTGGTCGGACAGCCGCGAGAGCGCGAACGCCTGCGTCGGGTCCTGCTCGCCGGCGCGGTGGGTGACGAGGGCGTCCTCGCCGACCTCGGCCACCGGGCGCACCTCGAGCCCGCCGGAGTCCGAGCGCACGACGCCGTACTCGCCGTCGTTGCCGAACCGGATGGGCTCGCCGTCGGCCAGCGGGATGAGCCGCTGGGCCACGTCGTCGCCCTTGCGCAGGACGTCGAACGACCCGTCGTTGAAGATCGGGCAGTCCTGGAAGATCTCCACCAGGGAGGCGCCGCGGTGCGCGGCGGCCTGGCGCAGGACCTCGGTGAGGCCCTTGCGGTCGGAGTCCAGCGCGCGGCCGACGAACGTGGCCTCCGCGCCCAGGGCGAGCGAGACCGGGTTGAACGGGGCGTCGACGGAGCCCATCGGGGTCGACTTCGTGACCTTGCCGACCTCCGAGGTCGGCGAGTACTGGCCCTTGGTCAGCCCGTAGATCCGGTTGTTGAACAGCAGGATCGTGATGTTCATGTTGCGGCGCAGCGCGTGGATCAGGTGGTTGCCACCGATCGAGAGCGCGTCGCCGTCACCGGTCACGACCCACACCGACAGGTCCGGCCGCGACACCGCGAGCCCGGTCGCGATCGCCGGCGCGCGGCCGTGGATCGAGTGCATCCCGTAGGTGTCGAGGTAGTACGGGAAGCGCGACGAGCAGCCGATGCCCGAGACGAACACGATGTTCTCGCGCTTGAGGCCGAGCTCGGGCAGGAAGGACCGCACCGAGGCGAGCACGGCGTAGTCACCGCAGCCCGGGCACCAGCGCACCTCCTGGTCGGAGGTGTAGTCCTTCGCCTTCTGCGGGGCGTCGGTGGTGGGAACGAGGTCCAGGCCCCCGAGCTGGGGGGTGGGCAGGTCCACGGCGGTCATGCGGGAAGGTCCCCCTTCACGGCGTCGGTGAGGACGCCGGCGAGCTCTTCGGCCTGGAACGGCAGGCCGGCCACCTTGGTGTAGGAGCGGACGTCGACCAGGTACTTCGCGCGCAGCATCATCGCGAACTGGCCGAGGTTCATCTCCGGGACGACGACGCGGCGGTAGCGGGCCAGCACGTCGCCGAGGTTGCCCGGCAGCGGGTTCATCGAGCGCACGTGCGCCTGCGCCACGTTCATGCCGGCGGCGCGGACGCGGCGGCACGCCGCACCGATCGGCCCGAACGTCGAGCCCCAGCCGAGCACGAGCACCTCGGCCTCGCCGGACGGGTCGTCGACGGTGACGTCGTCGACCTCGACACCGTCGATCTTGGCCTGGCGCAGCCGGACCATGCGGTCGTGGTTGTCCGGGTCGTAGGAGATCGAGCCGCGCCCGTCGGCCTTCTCCAGGCCGCCGATGCGGTGCTCGAGGCCCGGCGTGCCCGGGACCGCCCACGGACGGGCCAGGGTGTCGTCGTCGCGCAGGTACGGCCAGAACTCGCTGCCGTCGGGCGAGTTCGGCTCGGTGGCGAACTCGACGGACAGGTCGGGCAGGTCCGCCACGTCGGGCACGTTCCACGGCTCGGAGCCGTTGGCGATCGCGCCGTCGGAGAGCAGGAAGACCGGCGTGCGGTACTTCAGGGCGATGTGCGCGGCCTGGATGGCGGCGTCGAAGCACTCGCTCGGCGACGCCGGCGCGATGATCGGCACCGGGGCCTCGCCGTTGCGGCCGTACATGGCCTGCAGCAGGTCGGCCTGCTCGGTCTTGGTCGGCAGACCGGTCGACGGGCCGCCGCGCTGCACGTCGAGGATCAGCAGCGGCAGCTCGAGCGCAACGGCGAGACCGATCGTCTCCGACTTCAGCGCCACACCCGGCCCGGAGGTCGACGTGACGCCGAGCGCGCCGCCGAACGAGGCGCCGAGCGCCGCGCCGATGCCCGCGATCTCGTCCTCGGCCTGGAACGTGGTCACGCCCATGCCCTTGTGCTTGGACAGCTCGTGCAGCACGTCGGAGGCCGGGGTGATCGGGTAGGTGCCGAGGAACACCGGGAGCTTCGAGAGCTGCCCGGCGGCGACGACGCCGTAGGCGAGCGCGAGGTTGCCGGTGATCTGGCGGTAGGTGCCCGTGGGCAGCGCCGCCGGCGCGACCTCGTAGGTGACCGCGAACGACTCGGTGGTCTCGCCGTAGTTCCAGCCGGTGCGGAACGCGAGGATGTTGGCCTCGGCCAGCTCCGGCTTCTTGGCGAACTTCTCGCGCAGGAACTGCTCGGTGCCCTCGGTGCCGCGGTGGTACATCCACGACAGCAGCCCGAGCGCGAACATGTTCTTCGCACGCTCGGCGTCCTTCTTGGACATGCCGGTCGGCTCGAGCGCGGTGCGCGTGATCGTCGCCATCGCGACCTGGTGCACCTGGTACGGCGCCAGCGAGTCGTCCTCGAGCGGGTTCGACTCGTAGCCGACCTTCGCCAGGTTCCGCTTCGTGAACTCGTCGGTGTTCACGATCAGCACCTGGCCGTGCGGCAGGTCCTTCAGGTTCGCCTTGAGCGCCGCCGGGTTCATCGCGACGAGGACGTCCGGCCGGTCACCCGGGGTCAGGATGTCGTAGTCGGCGAAGTGGAGCTGGAAGCTCGACACCCCGGGCAGCGTCCCGGCAGGGGCCCGGATCTCGGCGGGGAAGTTGGGCAGGGTGGCCAGGTCGTTGCCGAACGCCGCGGCCTCCGAGGTGAACCGGTCCCCGGTCAGCTGCATCCCGTCGCCGGAGTCACCGGCGAAGCGGATGACGACGCGGTGGGTCTGCCTGACCTCGGTCTGCCGGATCTCGCCGTGGGCCACCAGGCGGTCGGGGAGATCGGCCCCGACCTCGGTGTCAGTGCTCATCGAGCGATCCAGTCCCTTCCTCATCCTGCGTGGCGCGCGCAAACACCACGTCAAATCTCCACGCTAACCCTGTGGTGATCGCCGCACGGGCCGGGTTCGTCACGGGTCACAGCGCTGGACCGAACAAGGTGACCTCACGACCGCTTCCGGAGTCGCTCCAGCCCCTCCCGGAACGCCGGCGAGCGCAGCGACGCGAGCTGCGGCCCGACCTCCACCGTCACCGCCTCCGCGTGGTCGGTGAGCGCGGAGGTCGTGCGGATCGACGCCTTGGTGGCGCGCACCAGGTCCCGACCGGCACGCGCCGAGAACCCCGCGAGGCGCAGCGCCTCCACCACGACGGGCGAGTGGCCCTGCTCGGGCACCTCACCCGGGACCCGGCGCAGCACGAGCCCGGTCCGCTCCGCGGCGGCCGCGTCCATCGCCTCGCCGCCGAGCAGCATCGCGATCGTGGTCTGCTGCCCGACGAGGCGCTGGGTCATCCACGTCATGCCGCCGCCCGGGTGGATGCCCAGGCGCAGGAAGCCGGGCTCGAAGCGCGCGGTGTCCCCGGCGAGCCGGATGTCGGCGGCGAGCGCCATGTTGATGCCCGCCCCCACCGCGGGCCCGTCGACGGCGGCGATCGTCGGCAGCGGACAGGCGGCGAGGCGGAGGAATCCCGCGTAGACGCCGCGGATGGAGTCCTCGCCGTCCTGCCCGGTCGTCGCGCCGACGGCCGCCAGCTCGTCGAGGTCGCCGCCCGCGCAGAACGCGGGTCCGCGGTCGGCGGCGCCGGTGACGACGACGGCGTGGACGCGCTCGTCGGCCTCCACCTCGTCGAGGACCGCGACGAGAGCGTCCGAGAGGGCACGGCTCATCGCGTTGCGCCGCTTCGGGTCGCGCAGCGTCACGAGCGCGATGACGCCGCTGTCCTCCCGCGCGCCCTCCGGCGCGATCCGCTCGAGCAGGACGTCGGGGGTGTTGTCTGCCACGGCCGACATCCTCCCCGAGACCGTTAGCGTGCGCTCATGGCCGCGTCCCCCAGCCTGGAACTCCCCGCCGACGCCAGGAGAGCCGTCCGCCACGCGGACGCCCCGGGTGTCGGCGAGCGGATCCCGGCGCACTCCGCGGTGTGCTTCGGCTGCGCCGACCTGCCGCACGGGCTGCGCCTGAGGTCCTGGGTGGCCGACGACGCGGACGGCGCGGCGGCGGTGTGGAGCCGGATGGAGCTGCGGCCCGACCAGCAGGGCGCCCCCGGCCTGCTGCACGGCGGGCTGCTCACCGCGGCGTTCGACGAGGTCCTCGGAGCGGTGGTCTCCCTGGTCACGCGGCCCTGCGTCACGGCACGGCTGGAGACCGACTTCCGCCGGCCCATGCCGATCGGGTCGACCCTGTGGCTGCACGGCCGTGTCGACGGCCGCGTCGACCGCAAGCTGTACCTCACCGGCACCGCCCACCTCGACGCGCAGGACGGGCCCGTCGTCGGGACCGCGCGGGGCCTGTTCCTCAAGGTCGGGATGGAGCACTTCCTGCGCAACAGCCGACCCGAGGACCTGGAGGCCCTGGGCGTGTCGGCGGAGCAGATCCGGGCCGCCCGCGGCTGACCCGGGAACGCGCTCCCTCGCCCGTTCGTTGATCCGTGCGTACGACCGGTCGGATCGGCAGGAAGGGCGACGACGGTGCGCAACGGGCTCAAGACGGCCGTGCTCCTCGGGGCACTGAGCGCGTTCATCCTGGTCATCGGCTCGTTGTTCGGGCGCGGCGGGCTGTTCCTCGCCCTGCTGGTCGCGCTCGGGGTGAACGGCTACTCGTACTTCTTCTCGGACCGGCTCGCGCTGCGCGCCATGCACGCCGTGCCGGTGACCGAGGCCGAGCAGCCCGTGATGTACCGCATCGTGCGCGAGCTCGCCTCGGCCGCGCACCAGCCGATGCCGCGGCTCTACGTGAGTCCCACCGAGGCGCCGAACGCCTTCGCCACCGGCCGCAACCCGCGCAACGCCGCCGTCTGCGCCACGACCGGCATCCTGCGGCTGCTCGACGAGCGTGAGCTGCGCGGGGTGCTCGGCCACGAGCTCTCCCACGTCTACAACCGCGACATCCTGATCTCGTCCGTGGCAGGAGCGCTCTCCAGCGTCGTCACCTACGTGGCGCTCGGCGCCCAGCTCTTCGGCGGCAGCCGGAACATCCTCGCGACGATGCTGCTCGCGCTCGTGGGGCCGGTGGCCGCCGGCATCGTGCAGATGGCCGTGAGCCGCACCCGCGAGTACCAGGCCGACGCCAGCGGCGCGCAGCTCACCGGCGACCCGCTCGCGCTCGCGTCCGCGCTGCACAAGCTGGAGTACGGCACGCAGGCGGCGCCGCTGCCGCCCGAACCCCGGCTGGTCTCGCAGTCCCACCTGATGATCGCCAACCCGTTCCGGGCGGGCGAGGGCATGGCGAAGCTGTTCTCCACCCACCCGCCGATCGCCGACCGGATCGCGCGCCTCCAGCAGATGGCCGGTCACGGCTGATCCACGGCCACCAGGTCGGCCACGTGCAGGAACACGTCGTCGTCGATGCCCGCGCCCGCAGGGATGCGCGCGAGGCGCTCGGTGCGCGGCGGTGCGCCACCGGGCCGCAGGCGGTAGCGACGCACGGCCTGCAGCCGGAACGCCCGGTCAGTCGCGGCGTGGGCGCGCACGTCGACGTCGAGGTAGACCGATCCCTCGACGTACACGGGGCGCCCGGGCTCGAGGTCCGGCGCCGGGTGCATCCCGGCGCAGTTGAGCGGGACGGAGCGCCTCCCGACCACGAGCACGTCGAGATCACCGGCGGCGTCCCCCTCGACGGCGGGCACCGTGTCCACCCCCAGGACGCCGCAGGCGACGACGGTGCCGTACTCGTCGAGGTCCCAGAGCCGGGTGGGTCGGCAGCGGAGCCGGTCGACGTCGTCGGCGTAGATCATCGGCGTCACGTGCACGACCTCCCCGACCGCGGCGAGCGGCAGCCGCCCCTCACGCAGGTGGCCGGGGAGCAGCTGCACGGTGGTCACCTCCCGGCGGCGCGCCTCGTCCCGCGAGTTCCACCCGCCGCAGCGGTGCGCGGCGGCGGTCACGCCTGCACCTCCGGCCGGGGCAGCTCGGCCCGCTCCCCGACGAGGTCCGCGACGTACACCGCCTCGTCGGACACCTCGGACGCGGCCGGGAACCGGTCCAGCGGCACCGGTCGGACCGGGACCGAGCCGGTGCGCCGGTAGCGGCGCACCGCCGCCAGCCGGAACGGGCGGCGGCACAGCGCGACCGCCTCGCCGTGCTCCTTCCCGGCGTCCAGCACCGGGTCGAGGTAGAGCGATCCCTCGACGCGGGTCGGCCCGTCGCCCTCCGGCGGGGCGGTCGCGGCCCAGTTGACCGGGGCGAGCCACCCGCCGGCGTCGAGCACCTCGATGCGGCAGGAGCATTCGCCGCCGGGATCGAGCGCCACCGTGGTGAGCGCACCCGCTGCGCTCACGCACCCGAACTCGTCCACCCACCAGTGCCCGGGCGCGGCGACGCCGTGGTGCGTCGCGTCGTGGTGCACCGCCCCGGCGTAGATCGCCGGGATCACCTCGAGCCGGTCACCGACCCGGGGCCGCCCGAGCTCCCCCGCCGCCAACAGGTGCGGCAGCAGTTGCACCGCCGTCGCCCCGACCGGCCGCCGTCGCACCGCCGTCCCCGTGCTCCGTCCCGCCCTGCGTCGCGTGCCCATCGCGCCTCCCGATCTCGTCCTCGGGGGCTTGGACTGCGCCGGGCGGCGATCGGTTCCATCTTTCTCTCCCCGGTTCCCGACGGCGGGCCGTCCCCCGGCCGGGGGACACCCCGTCCCCCTGCGTCCGGTCCGCCCGGTGGACCCGTGGCCCCCGCGCCCGAAGCCATGCTTCGTCCCGGCAGCACGGAGAACGCCCAGGTCAGGACGCTCCCCGCCGCACCACCGGACTCCTCGGGAGCAGTCATGAACACCCGCCGCCTCGCCGCCACCCTCGCCGCCGCCGCCGTCGTCTCGCTGTCCGGGGTCGGGGCCGGCACCGCCCTGGCCGCCACCCCGGTCACCCCGGTCACCCCGGTCACCCCGGTGACGCCCGTGACCCCCGCCCACCCGGTGACGCCGTCGAACGGTGGCTCGGGGACGCACCACGGCACCACCCACGCGAGCACGACGGCGGACACGGGCACCGGCACCGGAACCGGATCGGCCCTGCCCCTGGTGCTCGGCGGCCTGGGCATCGCGGTCGTGGCCGGGGGTGGCGCCTACGCGCTGGCCCGGGGTGGTGCGGCCGACCGGGAGCGGGAGCGGGAGCGGCGCGGCACCGCGCCCGCGGTGTACTACGGCTACGAGCAGCCGCCCTTCGTGCAGCCGCCCTACGCCCAGGCCGGGTACGCCCAGGCCGGGTACGACCAGACCGGGTACGACCAGACCCACCACGCCGGCGCGCGCCCGTACGCGGCACCGCGCTCGCGCTGACCGCCCTGTCGCGGGAAGCAGCGGAGGGCGGGCGGCCTTGTCGTGGTGATTCACAACGACAAGGCGGTCGGGTCGGGTGGGTAGGCCGCGACAAGGCGGCCCCGGCGGGTGGGGAGGCCGCGACCCCGCACTTCCCCGGTCGCCCCGGCGGGGAGCGCGTCCGCCGCCTTCGGCACGCGGCACCGCGCCGCCCTGTCGTGGGAAGCAGCGGAGGGCGGGCGGCCTTGTCGTGGTGATTCACAACGACAAGGCGGCCCCGGCGGGTGGGTAGGCCGCGACAAGGCAACCGGGGCGGGTCGGGAAGGGAGGCTGCGACCCCGCACTTCCCCGGTCGCCCCGGCGGGGAGCGCGTCCGCCGCCTTCGGCACGCGGCACCGCGCCGCCCTGTCGCGGGAAGCAGCGGAGGGCGGGCGGCCTTGTCGTGGTGATTCACAACGACAAGGCGGTCAGGGCGGGTGGGGAGGCCACGACAAGGCGGCCCCGGACCGGCCTCGGAGCCCGGCTCCGCGCTTCCCCGGTCGCCCGGGCGGGAACCGGACGACCATGACCGCCGCCTACGGCCCGCACGGATCGAGCCTGCGGGACCTGCCCCGCCTGCGCCGCGCCCGTCGTCGCCGGGCCTCGAGCTGGGACCGGACCGGTGGCAACGACGACCGGGCGCACGTCCGGGCCGGGGAGTCGGTGACGCTGCTCGACGTCGCCGGGGCCGGCGTCGTCACCCATCTCTGGATGACGGTCGCCGGCCCCCGACGGCGGCGGGCGGAGCTGTTGCGACGCCTCACGATCCGCATGTGGTGGGACGGCGAGGAGTCGCCCAGCGTCGCCGCCCCGCTCGGTGACTTCTTCGGCGTGGGCCACGGCCGCACCACCAATTTCGTCTCGGCGCCCCTGCAGATGAGCCCGCAGGACGGGCGGGCGCTGAACTGCTGGTTCGCGATGCCGTTCGCCGCCGGGGCGCGCATCGAGGTGCAGAACGAGGCCCCCGGCGAGGTCTGGCTCTACTACTACGTCGACCACGAGGAGCTCGACGACGTCGGCGACGACGTCGGCCGGTTCCACGCGCAGTTCCGCCGCGAGCGCACGCGGGGGATCCGGCCCGGCCTGCTCAACTCCCGCTACCAGTTCGGCGGTGAGAACCTGACGGGCGACGGCAACTACTCGATCCTCGAGGCGCGCGGGCACGGCCACTACGTCGGCTGTGTGCTCAACGTCCGACCGCGACGGCGGCGCCGCTGGAACTGGTACGGCGAGGGCGACGACATGATCTTCGTCGACCAGGAGCCGGGCGACTGGCCCCCGACCCTGCACGGCACGGGGACCGAGGACTACGTGAACACCGCCTGGTGCCCCACGCAGGCCTACTCCGCGCCCTACCACGGCGTGACGCTGCCGGGCGGGCGGAACTGGCGCGGCCCGGTCTCGCTGTACCGCTTCCACGTCGAGGACCCCGTCGTCTTCGAACGGAGCATCCGCGTGACGATCGAGCACGGGCACGCCAACCGGCGCAGCGACGACTGGTCCTCGGTCGCGTACTGGTACCAGGCCGAGCCGCACGTCCCGTTCGAGCTCCCCCCGCTCGCCGAGCGGCTGCCGTGACCGGGCACTGGGTCTGGGTCGTCGGCCCGGACTGCTATCTCGACGACGACGGGCGCGAGCACCCGAAGCTCGCGCCGGGGGCACCCGCGATGCGGTGGGCCTGCCACCGCGACACCCGTCCCGGCGACCTCGCCGTCCTCTACCGCTCGCAGCGCGCGAAGGACCTCGCCTACCTGCTGCGCGTCACCTCCGAGCCGACGTACGAGGCCGGTCCGCGGCCGTGGAACTGCGGGGCCGAGGTGGTGCGCCGCCTCGACCCGCCGATCCCGCTGGCCGACCTGCGCGCGGACCCGGTCGTCGCGACCTGGCCCGCCCTGCGCGCGTCGTTCGTGCGGACGGGCGCACCGGTCCCGGACGACGTCTGGCGACGCCTCGAGGAGATGGCGGCGTGACGGACCGGGTCCGGCTGTCGAAGCGCATGTCGCGGGCCCTGCGCCACGACCCCGCGCGGATCGGCGTCGAACTCGACGCCGAGGGCTGGACGGCCGTCGACGCCCTGGTCGCGGCCCTCGGGGTCACGCGGGCCGAGGTGGAGGACGTCGTCCGGAACGGCACCAAGCAGCGCTACGAACTCGACGGGGACCGCATCCGCGCCCGCTACGGCCACTCGCTGCCCGGCCGGGTGGAGCTGCCCGTCGCCGATCCGCCGTCGGTGCTGTTCCACGGCACGTCCCCCACGACGGCGGGTGCGGTGCGGCGGGAGGGGCTGCGGCCGATGGGACGGCAGTTCGTGCACCTGTCGAGCGACGAGGCGACGGCGCGCCGCGTCGGGGCCCGCCACGGCGGCACCCCGGTCGTCCTCGCCGTCGACGCCGCGGCCGCCGCCGCGAGCGGGGTCGTCTTCCGGCACGGCAACGACGACACGTGGCTGGCGGACGCGATCGGCCCGGAGTTCCTCAGCGCGCGCTGAGGGCGGTGGCGGGCGCGTCGAGCGGCACCGGGTCGGTCCGCGCCCGCGTCGCCCCGTGCACGGCCAGCACGAGCGGCCAGATCCCCATGACGACGACCGTCACCCGCTGCGAGAGCCCGTACGCGGCCCCGCCCGTCACGAGCTCGACGGTGAACCACGCGAGCAGCGCCGCCATCACGCCGACCGCGACCGACGACGCGCGCCGCAGCCCGGGCGGCGTCGTCGCCGACCGGACGAGGGACAGCGGCCAGGTCGTGAACCCCACCCACGCGAGCCCGCCCGCCACCATGTGCGGCCACGACGTGCCCCCGACGGGCTGGGGGAACAGGGCGGCCACCGCGAGGCAGGCCCCGCCCGCGCCGAGCAGCACGCGCCCGGCGGGCGGGACCCGACGCAGCCCGGCGGCGACCACGACGTAGGCGATGCCGGCGGTCAGCACCGTCGTCGTCATGATCCAGCGGTCGACCGCGCCGAGGCTCTCCAGCGCGCTCAACGACATCGCGAGCGGGTCCGCCGTCGGCTGCGCGGCCTGCGCGGCGACGAGGCCGACGGGGAACACCAGGAGCGGGACCGTCGCCGCGACCACCGTCCACCGGGCCCGGGTCCCGAGCGCCCGGGTCCCGAGGGCGACCCGGAGCGGCCAGACGGTCTGCGTCAGCAGCACCGTCCGCTCCGCCACCCCGAGCCAGGTGCCGCCGGTCCAGGCCTGGGCGCACAGCCAGACCACGCTCGCCGTGACGACCGCGGTCATCACCACCGAGCCCGTCCGCAGGTGCGGCGCGCGCAGCAGCCCCAGCGGCCAGAGCGTGTAGGCGGCACACCCGAGCACCATCGCCGTCATGTGCACCGCGGAGCTGCCGTGGGCGGGCTGGGGCGCGAGGGCCACCACGACGACGGCGAGCGCCCCGGCCCCGAGCACCCACCGTCCCGCCCGCGGCGCCCGCAGTCCGGCGGCGACCGCCAGGTGGACCAGGCCCAGGGCGAGCAGACCCGTCGTCATCACCCAGCGCTCGTCCGCGCCGCGCCCTGCGAGCGTGCTCACCGTCTGGCGGACCGGGTCGTAGCCGCCGGGGCGTTGCGCGGCCTGGGCGAGCAGGACACCGGTCACGAGCACCACCGGTGCGGCGGCCGCGAGCAGGAGCACCAGCGGCTCCCGGAGCCGACGACCGATCATCGGCCCCAGCTACCCGGAGCGCTCCGGCACGTACTCCTCCCACCAGTCCACGACCTGCTGCCGGTGCACCAGCGAGACCTCCGGCTGCGCCGTGGCCCAGGCCAGGAAGTCCCGCACCGCGACCGCCCGGGACGCCTGGCCGCTCCAGCGCGGGTGCAGGCCGACGGTGAGCAGACGCGCCCCGGCGCCGTGCCGGGCCTCGTCGAGCAGGAGGTCCACGGCCCCGATCAGGGACTCGGCGAAGTGGCGGGGTGTCGCGTAGGTGGGCGGCAGGAAGTACCGGGTGTCGTTGTGGACCTTCGAGTACGGCACCACGAGCCACGGGCGCCCGCCGACCTCGACCCGGTAGGGGAGCTCGTCGTTGACGGCGTCGCTGTCGTAGGTCAGCTCCGGGTGCGCCGCGGCCAGGCGCCGGGTGCGCTGCGAGGGGAAGGAGCGCACGTACCAGCCGCGCACCGGGCGCCCGACCAGCTCCGGCAGCACCCGCATCGCGTGCTCGAGGTCGGCGCGCTCCTCGTCCTCGGTCATCTGCGTGACCTCGGCCCACCGGTACCCGTGGCCCAGCACGTCGTGGTCGCTCGCCCGCAGCCACGCCGCGAACGGCGGGTTGCGCTCCAGGGCCCGCGCGCAGACCCCGAACGTCACCGGCACCGCGAACCGCTCGACGAGCCGGACCAGGCGCCAGATCCCGACGCGGGAGCCGAACTCGTAGTGCCCCTCCGTGCCGAGGTCGCGGACCGCGGGATCGATCGGCAGCGCGTACTCGCCCCAGCTGTCGTTGCCCTCGTCGTCGGCCCAGGAGGCCTCGGCGCCCTCCTCGACGTTGACGACGACGTTGACCGCCACGAGTGAGCCGTCGGGCCACCGCGCGAGCGGGGCGGTGGGGCCGTACCCGACGAGGTCGCGCACCGCCGCCGCTACGCCGCGCCGCTGCGGCGGGCCACGTCCATGACGTACTCGCCGTAGCGGGACTTGCCCTGGGCGCGGCCGAGTTCGAGGCAGTGCTCGGGGGTGATCCAGCCCTCGCGCAGGGCGAGTTCCTCGAGGCAGGCGATCCGCACGCCCTGGCGGTGCTCGAGCACGGAGATGTACTGGCCGGCCTCGATCAGCGACTCGTGGGTGCCGGTGTCGAGCCAGGCGAAGCCGCGGCCGAGGTCGATCAGGCGGGCGTCGCCGCGGTGCATGTAGGCGAGGTTGAGGTCGGTGATCTCGAGTTCGCCGCGCGCGGAGGGGGTCAGGGTGCGGGCGAGGGAGACGACGTCGTTGTCGTAGAGGTAGAGCCCGGTGATGGCCCGGTTCGAGCGCGGCTTCGCGGGTTTCTCCTCGATGGAGATCAGCCGGCCGGCGGCGTCGGCCTCGCCGACGCCGTAGCGCTCGGGGTCGCCGACGGGGTAGCCGAACAGGGTGGCGCCCTTCTCGGTCTCGACCTGGGCGACGGCGCGCTGCAGGATCGTCGAGAAGCCCTGGCCGTGGAAGATGTTGTCGCCCAGCACGAGGGCGGCGGTGTCGTCGCCGACGTGGTCGGCGCCGATGAGGAAGGCCTCGGCCAGCCCGTTGGGTTCGGCCTGCTCGGCGTAGGAGAAGCGCACCCCCCACTCGGAGCCGTCGCCGAGCAGCCGCCGGAAGGCGGGGAGGTCGACCGGGGTGGAGATGATCAGGATGTCCCGGATGCCGGCGATCATGAGCACCGAGATCGGGTAGTAGATCATCGGCTTGTCGTAGACCGGCAGGAGCTGCTTCGAGACCGCCCGGGTGACCGGGTGCAGTCGGGTGCCGCTGCCCCCGGCGAGCACGATTCCCTTCACCCGGGGGACTCTAGATGGCGCATCCGCCGTCACTCCTTCGAGTGCCCCGGGTCAAGGTGCGATAACGATCCGGTCGCGCGTCACGACATCCCGGTCACGAGCGCATCGCTCGGTCCAATCGCCCAGCGCACCTCCCGGGGGACACCTGTGTCTGCACACCGCCGCACCCGCCGTGCCCGCCCCGTCGTCGGACGGGTCGCCCTCGTCGGGGTCGCGCTCGCCGGGCTGTCCGCCGCTCCGGGCACCGTCGCGTCGTCGACGCCGCTCGAGGCCCCGGCGGCGCCCGTGGTCGTCACGCAGACCCCCGTCGCCGCGGCTCCGGCCGACCACGACGACGTGCTCTGGTACGGCCTGCTCTCCGCCGCCGCGCTCGCGGGCGCGGCCGGGGCGCACCAGATCGTCGGCCGGCCCCGCCGCGCCTGACGGCGGGCGACGGTTCCCCGGGCGGCGCGGACCCGGGGAACCGCGTCCTCGCCACGCGGGGGTCACGCCGGGAACGGCACAAGCTCCTCGCGGTGGTGGAACGGGTAGGGCGCCGGCCCGGCCTGCGCGGCCCGGGCGGCGAGCAGCTCGGCGTACTGCGTCCGGGGATCGACCACGCCGTACGCGGCGCGGGCCTCTGCGGGCTCCCGGACGACCGGGTCGACCGGCCGCGTCCCCCGCAGCACGGGCTCGAGGATCGGCACCGTGCGGGGGCTCGCCAGCCTCAGCGCCCAGATCTCGAGGAGCTTGCTGGCCGCCACGAGGCGCACGACGGGCCGCGTCAGGGCGATCGCGACCCGGTCGGTGAGCCCCGACTGCCCGGTGGCGCCGAGCTTGCGCATCCAGCGCGGCATCGTCGCGATGACCGCGCGGCGGACGACGGCGTTGAAGACGAACCGCAGCAGGGCGGGGGTCCGCTGCGGGACGACGGTGGTGCTGCTGTCGAGCAGGAAGTCCATCATGTCCTGCGCGACCTCGGAGCCGACCAGGCGCGGCCGGTAGGCGGCGAAGTAGGCCCGGACGCCCTCGCGGGAGCGGGGCACGTCGGCGGGGTCGATCGTCTGGAACTCCGCGGCCCGCGCGCACTCCTCCCAGTACTGCGACTCCTCGGCCGGCGTCAGCTTCCCCGGCCCGAACACCTCGTAGGTGTAGAGGATCGAGTGCCACGCGGTGAGGTGGATCCACAGCTGCGACGCGGGGTCGTTGGCGTCGTAGGTCCCGCCGGTCACCGGGTCGTGCCCGATCGCCCGCGAGTGGATCTTCACGAGCGTGTCCGACGCCTTCAGCACGGACTCGGCGTCGCCGAACTTCACCGTCGCGAAGTACTGCATCGTCCGGTCGTAGCGCAGCCGCGGACGCTGCTTGACCTGGCCGGACTGGTCGACCGAGGCCACCAGGTGCGGGTCGAGCTCCTCGATGACGACCGCCCGGAGGAACCCGAGCACGATCGAGGTCGGGTAGCCCCAGACCTTCCAGGTCACCGAGTCCGGACCGAAGAAGCCGTAGTCCTGCTGTCGTCGGGTCACCGCGCCACCTCCGTCGCCAAGTATGTGCGACGCACGGTAACCCTATACATCGTGTAACGGCTACCCCCGGTAAGAGGTACATTGTGTTCCCCCTGGTGGTCTCAGGGTTCCTCCGGAGGTGCCGGGCCCGTCCCGACGGCGAGGGTGGTCGCCATGCGCCTCACCTCCCGCTCCTCGCGCTCGCTCGACCTCGCCCGCCTCGAGGCCCTCGCCCTCGGGGCGAGCGCCATCGCGACCGCGCACCTGCTGCTCGGTCTCGTGCGCGAGGGCCGGGAGGCCGACGACCCGCTCCTCGCCGGGGTGGACCCGGACCGGGTGCGGGGCCTGCTGCCCCTGCGTCCGCCCGACGGCGGGTCGCTGCCGCTGAGTCCCGGCGCCGCCGCGGCGCTGACCGTGGCCGCGCGCGACGCCGCGGGCGGCCGGGTCGACGCCGCGCAGCTGCTCGCGGCCGTCCTGACCCACCCCACGTCGAGCGCGGTCGAGGTGCTGGAGCGGCTCGGCACCGATCCCGGCCACCTGTGGGCGCGGGCGCGCTCGGGCGGCGCGGCGACGCCGCTGCTGGTCAGGCGGTGAGCACCAGCTCGACGATCGCGGCCACACCGATCACGACGATCACCACCCGCAGCACGAGCGGGGACAGCCGCCGCCCGACCCGCGCGCCGAGCAGTCCGCCCACGGTCGAGCTCACCGCGAGGACCAGCACGACCCACCAGTCGATCGGGGCGACGACCGCGTAGATCGCTCCGGCGACCACGTTCACCACGGCGGCCAGGGCGTTCTTGAACGCGTTGAGGCGCTGGAGCGGGTCGTCGAGCAGCAGGCCCATGACGCCGACGAGCATGATCCCCTGCGCCGCCGTGAAGTAGCCGCCGTAGACGCCCACGGCGAAGATCAGCGGGAAGAGGAGCCAGGGCCGTCCCGACGACGGGTGCTCCCGGCTCCGCAGGCGGCGCGTCAGCACCGGCTGGACCGCGACGAGCAGCACGGCGGCCCCGACCAGCACCGGCACGATCGTCTCGAACGCGTCGGCGGGCAGCGAGAGCAGCAGGATCGTGCCGCCGATCGCGCCGAGCAGCGACGCGATGCCGTAGCCGACCAGGCGGCGCCCGTGTCCCCGGAGCTCGGCGCGGTAGCCGTACGCGCCGGTGATGGTGCCGGTGATCAGCCCGATCGCGTTGGACGTCGTCGCGGTGACGGGTGGATAGCCGAGCGCGACGAGCACCGGGAAGGTCACGAGCGTGCCGGAGCCGACGACCGTGTTGATCGTCCCGGCCCAGACCCCGGCGAGCGCGATGAGCGCGATCTCCCACCAGGTCACGGCGGGCGACCCTAACCGCGCGAGAATTCCGGCGCCCGATGTCGAGAACGCGCCGGCGGCTCCGTCCCCGGGGTACGAGCGGCCACGACGGCCGCCACGACGGAGGAGGACCCCATGAAGTACCTGCTGCTCAAGCACTACCGCGGCGGCCCGACCCCGGCGCACGGGTGGACGCCGATGGACCGGTGGACGCCCGCCGAGGTCGACGCACACATGCAGTACATGTCCGACTTCGCCGACCGGCTGCGGGAGACCGGGGAGTTCGTCGACAGTCAGGCCCTCGCCGAGCGGGGCGCCTTCGTGCGGGCCGACGGCCCGGGGCGGCCGCCGGTCACCGACGGTCCGTTCGCGGAGACGAAGGACCTCATCGCCGGCTGGATGGTCATCGACGTCGAGTCGTGGGACCGGGCGGTCGAGCTGGCCGGCGAGCTCTCCGCGGCCCCCGGGGCGGGCGGCGAGCCGATCGACGAGTGGCTCGAGGTGCGGCCGTTCCTCACCGGCGTCCCGGGCAACGACGAGTGAGTCCCGCGCTCGATCCCGTGCTGGTCCGGGAGCTCGTCCCCGCGGTGATCGGCGTCCTCGTCCGGCGCGGCGCGGACTTCGCGTCGGCCGAGGACGCCGTGCAGGAGGCGCTGATCCGCGCCCTGGACGTGTGGCCGGACGACCCGCCGCGGGACCCGAGGGCGTGGCTGGTCGCCGCGGCGTGGCGACGGTTCCTCGACGCAGTGCGGTCCGAGGCCTCCCGCCGCGACCGGGAGGACGTCGTCGACGCCGAGCCGTCCGCGGAGGCGGTGTCGGGCGCCGACGACACGCTCCGGCTCTACTTCCTCTGCGCGCACCCGACGCTGCCGCCGGCCGCCGCCGTCGCGTTGACGCTGCGGGCGGTCGGCGGGTTGACCACCCGGCAGATCGCTGACGCGCACCTCGTCCCCGAGGCGACGATGGCCCAGCGGATCAGCCGGGCGAAGAAGAAGCTCGAGGGCCTCCCGCTCGACCGCCCCGGCGACCTCGGGACGGTGCTACGGGTGCTCTACCTCGTCTTCAACGAGGGCTACGGCGGCGACGTCGACCTCGCGGCGGAGGCCGTCCGGCTCGCCCGGCAGCTGGCGTCGCTCTCCGACGAGCCGGAGGTCGCGGGCCTGCTCGCGCTCGTGCTGCTCCACCACGCCCGCCGTGCCTCGCGGACGGGGCCGGGCGGTCGTCTGGTGCCGCTCGCGGAGCAGGACCGGAGCCGTTGGGACACCACGCTGATCACCGAGGGCGTCGCGGTGCTGCAGGCCGCCCTCGCGCGGGACCGGCTCGGCGAGTACCAGGCCCAGGCCGCGATCGCGGCCCTGCACGCCGACGCCCCGAGCGCCGACGAGACCGACTGGCTGCAGATCGTGGAGTGGTACGACGAACTGCTCGCCCTCGCCGACACCCCGGTGGTGCGGCTCAACCGGGCGGTGGCCGTGGGGGAGGCGGACGGCCCGCAGGCCGGGCTCGCCGCGCTCGCGGAGGTGCCCGACGACGTCCCCCGCCGCACCGCGGTGCTCGCGCACCTGCGTGAGCGGTCCGGCGACCTCGACGTGGCCGCCGGGCTCTACGCCGAGGCCGCCCGGGCGGCGGGCAGCGTCGCCGAGCGGGACCACCTCACGCGCGAGGCGACCCGGGTGCGGGCGGCGCGTCAGGAGCCGTAGGCCGAGCAGTTGACGGAGGCGGACCCGTAGTCGCCGCCCTGGGAGGCCGCCGACTTGGTGTCGAGCACCCGCCCGGTCTGGTCGGTGATGGTGCAGGTGAGGTCGCCGTCGGTACCGGGGTAGGTGTAGGCGCTGACGGTGGCCGTGTGGAACGACTCGCTGCCCACGGTCATGACCTTGGTCCACGGCACCTTCGTCGACTGCCCGGCCGACCCCGACGAGCCGTCGACGCTCCAGCTGATCGAGCTCTTCGCTGCCGAGCCGGTGATCGAGAGCGTGTAACTGGTGACGGCGGCGGACTCCTCGGTGCCGCCGACGGACTGCGCGGGAACGGCCGGACCCGACGTCGAGCTCGACCCGATGCTGTTGAGGCTGTTCACGAACGCCTCGGTGAAGGCCACGGCCGAGATGATGCCGAGGACCGAGAGCGCGAGTCCGACGGCTGCCATGACGACGCGGACATGCCGACGCACGCCGATCACCAGAGCCGCGATGCCGAGCCCTGCGCCGATGATCCCGACGAGGATGCCGGCCTGGTTGAGGAAGGGAAGCGGGGAGAGTCCGAGCGTGATGATCCCGAGGATCAGGGCCGGCATCGCGAGCGAGTTCCTCGGCTGCGGCGGCTGGGGCGGGGGTCCCCATCCGCCCTGCTGCGGAGGGACCCACGGTCCCTGGTGGGGCGGCGCCCACTGGCCCTGGGGCTGACCGTGGGGACCCTGCGGGTAGCCGTACCCGCCGGTCCCGGCCGGCGCCGCATAACCCTGGCCGTACATCGGCTGATGAGGCGCCGCCGAGCCGCCGGCGGGCTGCTGCTCGAACGGCTGGCGGGTGTCGGTCACGGTTGTCTCCTCGGGCGATTCGTCGCGGATACTGACGATTCGTCCGAAGTGGAACTTGCGTTACCGGCCTCGTCCGGCGTTCGGTGCGCGAACGCCGAGGACCTCCCGACCTGCCGTCCCCGGCGACCCGGATCGTGCAGGCGGAGCTGATCCCGACGGCGGGCGCCACCGGGGACGCCGCGAGGCGACCCGGGTGCGGGCGGCGCGTCAGCGGTAGTTCGTGAACTGCAGGGCGATGCCGAAGTCCTGGCCCTTGAGCAGGGAGATGACGGCCTGCAGGTCGTCCTTCTTCTTGCCGGTGACGCGGAGCTGGTCGTCCTGGATCTGGGCCTGGATGCCCTTCGGGCCCTCGTCCCGGATGACCTTGGTGATCTCCTTGCCCTTCTCCTTCGAGATGCCCTGCACGAGGCTGCCGGTGACCTTGTAGGTCTTGCCGGACACCGAGGGCTCGCCGACGTCGAAGGCCTTCAGCGAGATGTCCCGCCGGACGAGCTTCTCCTTGAACACGTCGATCGCCGCCGTGCACCGCTCCTCGGTCTCCGACGTGATCGTGATGGCCTCCTCGCCGGCCCACGCGATGGAGGTGCCGGTGCCGCGGAAGTCGTAGCGCTGCGAGAGCTCCTTGGCCGCCTGGTTGAGCGCGTTGTCGACCTCCTGGCGGTCCACCTTGCTCACGACGTCGAACGACGGGTTCGCCATCCGGGGCTCCTCCTCGGGGTTGCTCGGTGGTGGTTCGTGACGGCGGGTCGGCTCCGGTCTACACCGACCCCCCGGGTGCACCCCAGGGGCGCACCGGCTTGTAGTCTTCTCGTCGCCGTCCGGCGAGGCGGCACCCCGGCGGGTTGCCCGAGCGGCCAATGGGAGCGGACTGTAAATCCGTCGCGAAAGCTTCGAAGGTTCGAATCCTTCACCCGCCACCCGGAACCCCCGTCCACACCTGTGGGCGGGGGTTCCCGTGTCTCCGGAGCGGTGCGGCCGGCGTCGGATTCGGTGTCGTGTACCGGGCCGGGACGCCCTGGACAGCTGGCGTAACCTCCGTCAGGTCGGTCGTGCCCCCCGCGGCCGGCACCGGCCCCGGGGCACGCCCCCCTGTGACCCCGGGGCCACCCTCACACCGCCGAGCTACACCGCGTCGTGGCCGCGTTCCCCGGTCCGGACGCGGAGCACGAGGTCGACCGGGCGCACCGACAGCTGCCCGTCCGCGTCGCCGAGGTTGGCCCGGATCTGCTCGATCAGCCGCTCCACGACGTCGTCGTCGACGACGGTCTCGATCCGCAGCCGCGGCACCAGGTCGACCGCGATGCGTGCCCCCTTGTGCACCTGGACGTGCCCGGCCTCGTGGACGCGGACCTCGCTGATCGTCATGCCGAGGACCGCGAGCCGCTCGCAGGCCCGCCGGACGCCGTCGAGGGCGTGCGGCCGGACGAGCGCCGTCACCAGCTTCACGCGCATCTCCTCGGGTCGGGTCCCACGTCGGGGGCCCCACGCTAGGCCCTGTCCGGTGCTCCTGCGACGCTCTGCGCCCGTGTCCGGAACCGTCCTCGTCCTGGGTGGCCGCAGCGAGATCGGGGTGGCCCTGGCGGGCCGTCTCGTCGCCGACGGCCGTGCCACCACCGTCGTGCTCGCCGCCCGCCGCGCGGACACGCTCGGCGCGGAGGTCGCCGCGCTCGGGTCCGCCCGGGTGGGCACCGTCGAGTTCGACGCCGACGACCTCGCCGGGCACGAGGCGGTGCTCGACCACGTCGAGCGGGAGTTCGGCCCGCCCGACGTCGTCGTCGTGGCCTTCGGCGTCCTCGGCGACCAGCAGCGCGCCGAGGTCGACGCCGACCACGCCCTCGCCGTGGTGCACACCGACTACGCGGCGCAGGTCGGGGTGCTGACGCGGGTCGCCGCGCGGATGCGGGCCCGGGGTCGCGGCGAGATCGTCGTCTTCTCCTCGATCGCCGGCTGGCGGGTCCGGCGCGCGAACTACGTCTACGGCTCCGCGAAGGCGGGACTGGACGGGTTCGCGACGGGGCTCGCGGACGCGCTGCGGGGGTCCGGCGTCCACCTGACCCTGGTCCGGCCGGGCTTCGTGATCGGCCGGATGACCGCCGACTCCGGCCTGTCGCCCGCGCCGCTGTCCTCCACGCCCGCGCAGGTCGCCGACGCCGTCGCGGACGGGTTGGCGAAGCGCCGCGACGTCGTCTGGGTGCCCGGGCGCCTGCGACTGCTCGCCGCCGTCATGCGCGTGCTCCCGGCCCCGATCTGGCGGCGGATGCCGCGCTGAGGTCGTGCAGGCCCCGCACGCGGCAGGAAAGCGTCGTGTGTGGTAACCC
>NZ_JAJNDA010000023.1 GCF_021026295.1 Actinomycetospora soli | reverse complement strand
CGGCCGCGGTGACCATCCGGACGGCCCGCCGGAAGCTGCCGTTCGCCCTGACCTGGTGGAGCTTCACCTTCCCCGTCGGCACCGTGGTGACCGGCACCAGCGCCCTCGCCGCCCGCATGCACCTGCCGGCCTTCGCCTGGGGCGCCCTCGCGCTCTACGTCGTGCTGGTCGCCGCCTGGGCCGTGGTCGCCGCCCGCACCGCCCACGGCAGCGTGATCCGGGGGCGCCTGTTCGCCTGACCACCGGCCGGTGTGGCCGGCCCGGGCGCCGGGAACGACCGTCCTGCTGGCCCGGTCCCCGAAAGCAGGAGAGTCGCGTGCGGTCTCGGATCGTGATCGTCGGAGGCGGCTTCGCCGGGGCGGGCGTGGCCCGTCGGCTGGAACGTCTCGTCCCCGACGCCGACGTGCGGTTGGTGTGCCCCGACGACCACTCGCTCTACCTGCCGCTGCTCCCACAGGTGGCCGCCGGCGTCCTCCCGGCGCGCGCGGCGACGGTGTCGCTGTCGCGCCGCCTGCGCCGCACCCGGCTCGTGCCCGGCCGGGCCGTGGGCGTCGACCCGGCGGCGCGGTGCGTGGTGGTCGAGACCATCGACGGTCGTCGGGAGGTCCTCGGCTACGACCGGCTGGTGCTGGCACCGGGCAGCGTCACCAAGGTCGTCGACATCCCGGGCCTGCGCGAGTACGGCCGCGGGATGAAGACGCTGGCCGAGGCCGTCCTCCTGGGCGACCACGTGCTCGGCCAGCTCGAGCTGGCGGCGGCGACCACCGATCCGGTCGAGCGGGAACGGCGCTGCCGCTTCGTGGTGGTCGGCGGCGGCTACGCGGGGGTGGAGACCGCGGCGAACCTCCAGCTGATGACCGCGTCGGTCGCCGGGCGCATCCGCGGGCTCGACCCCGCGCTGGTCCGCTGGCACGTCGTCCAGCACGCGGCCGAGCTCATGCCCGGCCTCGGGACCCGTCTGAGCGAGGACACCCGCCGGGTGCTCGTCGGCCGCGGGATCCGGGTCGACCTCGGCACCGGGCTCACCGCCGTCGACGACACCTCGGTCACGCTCTCCGACGGGCGTCGGCTGGAGACTGCCACCGTCGTCTGGACCGCCGGGGTGGCGCCGAGTCCGCTGATGGGGCACCTGGATCTCCCGACGAACCACGGCGCGCTCGTGGTGGGCGCCGACCTCGCCGTGCCCGGCCGTCCCGAGATCACCGCGCTCGGTGACGCGGCGTCGGTGCCGGACCTCGTGACCGGCGGCGACGCGACCTGCCCGCCCACCGCGCAGCACGCGACCCGCCAGGCGCCGGTCGCCGCGGCCAACGTGGCGGCCTCGCTGGCCGGGCGCCCGACGACCCCCTACCGCCACCACGACCTCGGGCTCGTCGTCGACCTCGGCGGCACCGACGCGGTGGCGAAGCCCCTGGGGATCGGCCTCGCGGGCCTCCCCGCACAGGTGGTCACCCGCGGCTACCACCTGTGGGCACTGCGGGCACCCGGCGCGATGGCGCGGGTGGCGACGAACTGGGCACTGCACGGCGTCGGCGGTTCCAGCTCGGTGCGACTCGGGCTGACCAGTGGGGCCGGGGGGCTCGTCGAGCTCGAGCACCTCGACGACTACCTCTCCCCGGAGCAGTCCCGCGCGGCCGCCGGGGCGGCGCCCTGAGTGCTACGGGATCAGGGCCACCCCGGACCCTGGTCCGCCCCGGGCGCCGCGACCCGGAGTCCCAGCCCGACGGCCTCCCGGGCCAGACGACGGTCGTAGGTGACGAACTCCTCCAGCGCCGCTCCGGCGACGACCGTCGCCGTCGCCACGTGGATCGCATCGAGGCTGCGGAGGTGTTCGCCGGCGAGTGACGCGGCGGTGGCCCGCACGACCTCGTCCAGCTCGCAGCGGTGCAACCGAGCCAGGAGGGCGGGAACCGCGCCGAGCGCCGTCGGGGCGACGCGCCGCAGGGCACGGGGCAGCTCGACCTCGGCGATCACCGAGGTGAGCCAGGGGGTCCCCGTCCGATCGTTCAACCAGCGGACCAGGGTGGAGGTCTCCGGCTCCGGGCGAACCAGCTTCACCAGCGCCGCGGTGTCGAGATAGAGCATCAGGAACGTTCGTCGTCGCGGAGGTCCCGCAGCAGCGCTCCCGCCTCGGAGTCCGTCTCCACCGGACCGGGCGGAACGGGGAGCGGCCCGTGCAGGCTCGGTGGCCGGACCCGCCCCGTGGTGACCAGATCGGCGAGAGCGACGGGGACGGCGGGCGTCAGATGGGCGACGACCCGGCCGCGCTCGGTGACCGCCAGGTGCTCGCCCGCCTTGACGCGCGCCAGGACCCCGGCGGTGTCCTGGTTGAGGGCTCGAACGGGGACCTCGGCCATGCCACGAGGGTACTACGCCTGTACTACTCGCCGATCCGGCGAGGTCAGGGCCTTCCCGACGGCGGGTCGGGGGGCTCGAGCAGCCCCGCCGTCGTCGTGGAGAGAGGCTCGACCAGCCGCGCCACCAGCACCCCGAGCACGGCCGCGAGCGTGACCGGCACGAGCAGGCCGGTGCCCACACGGGTCAGCTCGAGGACCAGCACCACGGCGGCGAGCGGGGCCTGGAGGGCGGCCGCGACGAAGGCCGCGGCACCGATCAGCGCGTAGGCGCCGACCGGACCGCCGGGCCAGAGCACCGTCCACCCGTGGCCCAGCAGGGCGCCGAGCAGGGCCCCGGTGGCCAGCGTCGGGGTGAACAGCCCGCCGCTCGCGCCGGCCCGCAGCGACGCGACGGTGGCGAGCGGCTTGAGCAGCACGAGGGCCGCGAGGACCAGCACCGGGCCGTCGCCGTCGAGCACGATCTGGGTGGGGCCCTTGCCGTTGCCCAGCAGCTCCGGGAGCACGGTCGCGAGGGCGCCGATCGCCGCGAACACCGCGGTCGTCGCCACCGGCAGCCGCCACCCGGTCGGGCGCGGGCCCCGCGACCACGCCACGAGGCGGACGAACCCGACGGCGGCGAGCCCGCACACGGGAGCCGCGAGGACCGCGAAGACGACCGCGGCACCCGTCGTCGGGAAGGGCGGGACGGCGTAGACCGCGGCATCGCCGACGACGAACCAGGCGACGACCGCGCCGAGGGCGGAGGTGACCACGGCCGGGAGCGCGACCGGCAGCGCGAGCGAACCGAGGAGCACCTCGAGGGTGAACAGGGCGCCGCCGAAGGGGACGTCGTAGACCGCGGCGAGCCCCGCGCCGGCGCCGCAGGCGACGAGCAGGCGCCGTTGGTCGTCGGTCAGCCCGGCGAGCTCGCCGAGGCGGGAGCCGAGCGCCGCCGCGATCTCCCGCGGTGCGCCCTCCCGTCCGAGGGAGGCGCCCATCGCCACGACGACGATCTGCAGGAGGCCGTCGAGGACGGTCCGGCGCAGACCCATCCGCGCGTCCGGCGTCCACACCGCCCCGGACACGCCGCGCATCGGGCCGAGGCGTCGCGAGACCGGACCGCGTAGCCACCACCAGCCGAGGCCCGCCACGAGGCCGGCGAGCGTGAGGACCAGCAGGCGCCGCCACCAGGGGGCGGCGTCGACGCCCGCCTGGAAGGACGTGTCGTGGTAGCCGAAGGCGAGGTCCTGCACGAGGTGCAGGAGCAGCGTCAGCAGCCCGCCGGCGAGCCCCGCGCCCACCCCCACGAGCAGCACGACGACCCAGAACCGCCACGCGCGCGTGAACGGGACCGCGTTCGGCTGCACGCTCACACCAGCAGGACGAGGCCGGACACGACGGCGAGCAGCGTCACCGCGACGCCGAGCAGGGGGACCGCGCGGGTCGCGGCCAGCGGCGACGGCAGCGGGGCGTGGCGCAGCACCCGGGTGCGGTGACGGCCGTAGAGCGCCGTGGCCGCGGCGATGACCAGCGCCAGGGCGGCGGGGACGAGCGCGAGCGAGAACTCGAGGTGCGTGAACTCCCGCGCCGCGAGCAGCACGGCGTTGCCGGCGACCCCGAGCGAGGTCCGGCTCCAGGCGAGGCCGGTCCGTTCGGCCTGCAGGCCGGCGTCGCTCGGGCTGCTCACGCCTCGCTCACGCCTCGCCGCGCAGCACGATGAGCACGAGCCCGAACAGGGCGAGGACCACCAGACCGGTCGCCATCACCCAGGGGATGCGCTGGCGGGGGAGCGGGCGGTCGTGCCGGATCGCGTCCTCGACCGAGCGCCACCGCAGCACGCCCGAGGCGGCCGCGACCACCGCCAGCACCGCGAGCAGGCCGCCGGTCACCCCGCGGGCGTGGGGGATCGGGAACGACGGGACCAGCTGCACCACCGCGACGCCCGCGGCGAGCAGGGACAGCGAGGTCCGGAGCCAGGCGAGGAAGGTGCGTTCGTTCGCGAGGGTGAACCGGTAGTCCGGTTCGCGCTCCTCGTCCTCGGGTGGGGCCGTCCCGGCCTCCGACATCCGTGCTCCTCTCGCCGGCGGCGTGATCCTCCGGCCCGGACCCCGTCCCGGTCCAGTCGGCCGCCGCCGTCGTACGGTCGACCGGTGCTCCTGCGACCGCCTCCGCCCCCGGTCGCGGCGCACCCGGTGCTCGCCGTCGGTCTCGCGCTGTGCTCCGCCTTCCTCTACGCCCTCGCCGCCGCACTGCAGCGCCTCGCGGCCGGGCGCGTCGACGGGCGGTCGCACGACGGGCGGGCCTTCTTCACCGCACTCGTCCGCGGACCGGTCTGGTGGGGCGGGGTCGGCGCGATGGCGGCCGGGGCGGCGATCCACGTGGTGGCGCTCGGCCTCGGCTCGGTCACGCTCGTCCAGCCGATCGGGGTGCTCGCGCTGGTCCTGGCCCTCCCGCTCGACGCCCGGTTCGAGCGCCGCGTCGTCACCCGGGCCGAGTGGGCGGCGGCCGCGGTGCTGGTCGCGGGGCTCGGCGGTCTCCTCGCGCTCGCGCCCCACCGGCCCGGACCAGGCGCCGCCCTCCCGGGCGGGCTCGTCGTCACCGTGATCGCCGCCGGGGGCGTCCTCGCGCTGCTGGTCGCGGCCGGCGCGCGGCTGCGCACCGGCGGCCGTGCGGTCTGCCGTGCCGCCGGCGCGGGGCTCTGCGCCGGCACGACGTCGGGGCTGGTCCGGCCGGTGCTCCACGGCCTGCACCGCGGCCCGCTCGACACCGGGGTCCTGACGGCGGGTGTGGCCGTCCTGGTGCTGCCGGTGGTGGGTCTGCTGCTGCTGCAGACCGCCTACCGCGACGGCGGGCTCGACGCGGGCCTCGCGACGCAGACCACGATCGACCCGGTGGTGGCCGGGACGATCGGGATCGCGGTGCTCGGCGAGCGCTTCACCGGCGGGCCGGGCGGGGCGGCGCTGGCGGCCGGCTGCGCCGTCGTGACGGTGGCGGGGCTGGTGTGGCTGATCCGGTCGGGGCCGGGCAGCGCCGTCACACCCCGCGCAGCCGCAGCCGGGCCCAGGAGTTGTTGACGTAGCCCTTCGGGTTCCACACCTGCTCGGGGCGCTCGGGCTGCAGCGCCGCCGAGGAGTCCCACGCCCGGGCGAGCACCTCGGTGGTGCCGCGGGGGACGTCGACCGTGGCCGACCAGTGCCGCCACGCCCACGGGCTCGCCTGCGTCCCGAGGTCGGCCTGCGCCCAGGTGGCGCCGCCGTCGGAGGAGACGTCGACGCGCACCACGGTGCGGTCGCCGCCCGCGAACGCGTAGCCGGCCACGGTGACCGGCCCGGCCGGGTGGGAGGACCCGTCGTCGGGACGGAGGAAGTCGCTGTTGACGGCGACGAGTCCGAGCTCGACGCCCTCGCCGGGCGTGGCGGTGACCGGGGCGTCCGGCGGGAGCAGCCGGTAGGTCGAGGCCTGGAAGAAGTTGGCGGACGGCCGGTCGCGGACCTCGATGCGCTGCAGCCACTTCACGCTGCGGGCACCGATGTAGCCGGGCACGACCACCCGCAGCGGCGCCCCGTGCACCGGCGACAGCGGCTCGTCGTTCATCGCCCACGCCAGCAGCACCTCGGGCATCCGGGCCTTGCGCAGCGGCACCGAGCCGCCGAACTCCTGGGGTGGGTCGGCGGCGTCGCTGACGTCGGCGCCGACGAACTCGACGTCGGTCGCCCCGTCCGCGAGGCCGGCGGCGTCGAGCACGTCGGTGAGGCGCACACCGGTCCAGGTCGCGGTGGCGGTCGCGGCCGGGCCCCAGGGCGCCTCGCCGGGGATGTCGCGCACCGCGGTGAGGCCCGCCCGCCGGTTGCCCGCGCACTGCAGGGTCGCGGTCTCGGTCGCCTCCGGGAGCCGGCCGCGCAGGTCGTCGAGGGAGAGGGTGAGCGGCGTCGCCACCCGCCCGTCCACCCGCAGCCGCCACGACCCGGGGTCGAGGTCGGGCACGGGGCCGTGGTTGCGGCAGTAGAAGGCGTCCGTCGGCGTGAGATCGGAGCCGGCCAGCGCCGAGGGCGGTGGCTCGGCGTTGTAGGGCTGGTCGGAGTGGACGGTCATGTCGTGCCGTTTGCCGTGCATGCGCGCCTCTCGTGACACAGGGTGTCGGGTAGCTCACAGAATTCATCCGATGGCGTGGACTGTCGGGGCGAACGGGAACTCTCCGGCCCCGAACCAGCCCTCGGTGACCCCCACACGTGTCCGTTTGCCCTGGTCACCGGCCCGACAAACGCCCCGGAGGTGTGGGCGGGGTCAACCGGGTCGCCGCGGCCGGTGGTCGTAGGGTCTGGCGCCATGACCCACACGCCGATTTACGACGAAGTCAGGCGTTCGCTCGGACGGGCCGGCCGCTTCGCGGAACGGCGGTCCTTCCGCGGGGAGAACGGCGTCGCCGGGCCCGACCGGGTGTCCCGGCCGGTCATGCTCCGCGGCTCCGGTGGTCGTCATCGACGCTCGGGGGACTGAGCCCCGGCCGGGGGCGCACCGGCCCGGGCCACCGCCCGCCGACGAGTCCGCGACGGTGCTGCTGAGCGGCACGTCCGGTCCGCCGGAGCCCGCCCCGCGCGGGCGCCTCTCGGGGGTGCGCGTCACCGGACAGGCCCTGGCGGCGACGACGACGGCCGCCGTGGGCGGCGTCCTCGGCGGTGCGACCGGGACGATCGCGGGGGCCGCGGTCGCCTCCGTCGTCACGACCGTGGGCGAGGCCGTCTACCAGCGCTCGCTGGAACGCACCCGCGATCACGTGCGCACCCGGCTGGACGCGCGCCGCCCGTCGCCCGCCCCCACCGCGGTGCTGCCCGACGGGCCGCCGCCCGACGAGTCGCCGACCGTCCACCTTCAGCCGGTGGCCGCGGCGGGTCGGCGTCGGCGGACGACGATCGCGGCGCTCGTCGCGTCCGGGCTCCTGGTCTTCCTCGTCGCGATGGTCGTGGTGACGGGGATCGAGCGGGTGAAGGGGTCCCCGCTGTCCGGCGGCACCGGGACGAGCGTCGGCGAGGTGATCGGCACGCGGCCCTCGGACGAGGCCACGACCACCACCGAGCCCGACGCCCCGGAGGAGGCGACCACGACCACGAGCGCCCCGGCGGAGACCACGACGACGAGTGCCGGGTCACGCACCACCACGTCCCGGTCGCGGGAACCGGCGGCGACCACGACGCTGGAGCAGCCCGCCAACTGATCGTCCCCGGGAGGACACCCGTCGTGCGCACCGACTTCGATCCCGCCGAGCTCGGCCCGGGTGCGTTCTACAAGCTCCTCAACTCGGTGGTCGTGCCGCGGCCCATCGCGTGGGTGGCGACGACGTCGGCCGACGGGGTGGACAACCTCGCGCCGCACTCGTTCTTCACCGTCGCGTGCGTCGACCCGCCCGTCGTGCAGTTCACCTCCGTGGGCCGCAAGGACTCGCTGGCCAACGTCGAGGCGACCCGCGAGATGACGATCTCGCTCACGCCGGAGTGGCTGTTCGAGGAGGTCAACGCCACCGGCACCAACTTCGAGCACGGCCGCGACGAGTTCGCCGAGGTCGGGCTCGAGCGCGAGCCGGCGACGCACGTGCGCCCGCCGCGGGTGGCGCGCTCGCCCGTCGCGCTGGAGTGCGTCCTGCACTCCACGGTGTGCCTGGGCGACTCGACGGTGGTGTTCGGACGCGTGGTGCACGCCGCGGTCTCCGACGACGTGCTCGTCGACGGCCGCCCCCGGATCGACCGCCTCAAGCCGCTGGCCCGCCTCGGCGGCAACCAGTGGTCGACGATCGGCGAGGTCCTGGAGAAGCGCCGGATCGACGTGCGGGACTGGCCGGCCGGTTACGAGCCCTCGGGCGGCTGAAGCACGGCGTCGAAGGCGGCGGTGTCGGTGGCCACCGCCCGCAGCCGGCCGTGGGGGTCGGCGACGAGGCGACGGGTGCTGTGGTCGAGCAGGCCCATCACCCCGGTGATCGTCGCCGCCGTGACGCCGTCGCGGACCCGGACGAGCTCGGCGTCCATCCGGAAGGTCTTCCCGGCGCCGAAGGTCGTCGTCGTCCGGATGTCCACCCGGTCCCCGACGACGAGCTCGGCGAGGAACCGGGCCGTGGTCTCCAGGATCACCGGCCCGATGCCGTTCGCGGAGAGCGCCTCGACCCCGACGGTCGCGGCGCGGAGGGTCTCCTCGCGACCGTGCTCGCCGTACCGGTGGTACTCGGCGTGGTTGAGGTGCCGGTTCGCGTCGGTCTCGTAGCCGCGGACGGTGATGGACTCGTGGTGACCGGAAGTGCTCACGAGCGCGTGATCGTGGCAGGCTCCCGGGTCGTGCGCATCGGGATGGGGATCAACTACGCCGGCGGCTTCGCGGAGACGGTCGCCGAGCTGGCCGAGCACGAGAAGGCCGGCCTCGACATCGTCTTCGTGCCCGAGGCCTACAGCTTCGACGCCGTCAGCCAGCTCGGCTACATCGCGGCGAGGACGGAGCGCCTCGAGATCGCGTCCGGGATCCTGCAGATCTACACCCGCACCCCGACGCTGACCGCCATGACCGCGGCCGGTCTGGACTACGTCTCCGGCGGCCGGTTCACGCTCGGCATCGGGGCCTCCGGCCCGCAGGTCATCGAGGGCTTCCACGGGGTGCCCTACGACGCCCCGCTCGGGCGGACCCGCGAGATCCTCGACATCTGCCGTCAGGTGTGGCGCCGGGAACGGGTCGAGTACGCCGGCAAGCACTACACGATCCCGCTGCCCGAGGGGCAGGGCACCGGCCTGGGCAAGCCGCTGAAGCTGATCAACCACCCGGTCCGCGCGGAGATCCCGATCCTGGTGGCCGCGCTCGGGCCGAAGAACGTCACGCTCGTCGCCGAGAAGGCCGACGGCTGGCAGCCGATCTTCTTCGTGCCGGAGAAGGCGCAGGACGTCTGGGGCGAGTCGCTCGCCGCCGGGAAGGCGAAGCGCGACCCGTCGCTCGGCCCGCTGCAGGTGTTCCTGCAGACCTCCTTCTTCGTCACCGAGGACGACCACGTCGCCGGGCAGATGCTCGACGGCATGCGGAACATGGTCGCGCTCTACGTCGGCGGCATGGGCGCGAAGGGGAAGAACTTCTACAACGACGTCGCCCGCCGGTACGGGTACGACGACGAGGCCGCGACCATCCAGGACCTCTACCTGTCCGGCAAGAAGGAGGAGGCGGCGCGGGAGGTCCCCGAGGAGCTGCTGCGCGCCATCTCCCTGATCGGCCCGCGCTCCTACGTCGCCGAGCGGATGGCCGCGTTCGCCGAGGCCGGCGTGACGACGCTCAACATCACGCCGCTCGGGGGCACGACGGCGGAGCGGGTCGCGTTGGTGGGGCAGGCCAAGGAGATCGCGGCCGACCTGCGGTAGACCGTCCAGCACCGAGCGAGGAGCAGCATTGCGGAAGTTCGCCGACGTCGAGGAACTGCGTGCGGCGGTGGGGGAGGACCTCGGCACCAGCGAGTGGGTCCTCGTCGACCAGGAACGCATCAACGTCTTCGCCGACGCCACCGACGACCACCAGTGGATCCACACGGAGCCCGAGCGCGCCGCGAACGGGCCGTTCGGGCAGACCGTCGCGCACGGCTTCCTCACGGTCGCCCTCATGCCGAAGTTCGGCTGGGACACCTTCGAGGTCAGCGGCGTGTCGATGACGGTGAACTACGGGCTGAACAAGGTGCGGTTCCCCTCGCCCGTGCCGGTCGGCAGCCGCATCCGCGGGCACTGCCGGCTCGTCGACGTCACCGACGTCAAGGGCGGGGTCCAGGCCACGATCGGCGGCACCGTCGAGATCGAGGGCTGGGACAAGCCGGCCTGCGTGGCCGAGGTGATCCTGCGGTACGTGCTGTAGGTGTGCGCTGCGCGCCCGTGAGTAGTAGTGACGGCCATACCCGTCACAAGTACTCACGGGCCGCAGGCACCTGATAGAGATGGGGTCGTGGGCGACGCCGTCATCTGTGAACCGGTCCGTACTCCCGTCGGTGGCTTCGGGGGGTCGCTGCGCGACGTCCCGGTGCAGGAACTGGCCGCCACCGTGATCCGCGAGCTGGTGCGCCGCACGGGCGTCACCGCCGAGCAGATCGACGACGTGGTGTTCGGCCACTGCTACCCGACGATGGACGCGCCCGCCATCGGCCGGGTCGCGGCGCTGGACGCCGGGCTCGACGTGACCGTGCCGGGCATCCAGATCGACCGGCGCTGCGGCTCGGGTCTGCAGGCCGTGCTCTACGCGGCGATGGCCGTGTCCTCGGGGGCGAACGACCTCGTGCTCGCCGGCGGCGCCGAGTCGATGTCGGGCGCCTCGTACTTCACCGACAAGGTCCGCTGGGGCACCAAGGCCGGCGGGTTCGAGATGAAGGACTCGCTCGCGCAGGGCCGCGTGCACGCCGGCGGGGTGAACCACCCGGTGCCCGGCGGCATGATCGAGACCGCGGAGAACGTCCGGAAGAAGTACTCGATCGGTCGCGAGGAGCAGGACCGCCTCGCGGTGCGCAGCCACGAGAAGGCCACGGCGGCGGTCAAGGAGGGCCGCTACGCCGACGAGCTCGTGCCGGTGACGATCCACGGCCGCAAGGGCGACACCGTGGTGGACCAGGACGAGCACATCCGTTCGGACGCGAACCTGGAGTCGCTGGCGAAGCTGCGCCCGATCATGGGCAAGCAGGACCCGGACGCCACGGTGACCGCGGGCAACGCCTCGGGGCAGAACGACGGCGCCGCGGTGTGCATCGTGACGACCCCGGAGAAGGCGGCCGAGCTGGGGCTGCGGCCGCTGGCGCGGCTGGTGTCGTGGGGCGTGGCCGGCTGCGGGCCGGAGATCATGGGGATCGGGCCGGTCCCGGCGACCGAGAAGGCGCTCGGGCAGGCCGGCCTCACGCTGGCCGACCTCGACGTCATCGAGCTGAACGAGGCGTTCGCCGCCCAGGCGCTCGGTGTGGCCCGCGAGTGGGGCATCGACCTGATCGACGACGAGCGGGTCAACCCGAACGGCTCCGGCATCTCGCTGGGCCACCCCGTCGGCGCCACGGGCGTGCGCATCCTGACGACGATGCTGCGCGAGATGGACCGCCGCGAGGCCCGCTACGGGCTCGAGACGATGTGCATCGGCGGCGGTCAGGGGCTCGCGGCGGTGTTCGAGCGGCTGTCGTAGCCGGTCCCCGGGTCAGCGGTGGCCCACCGCTGACGCTGGACGTCAGCGGTGGCGCACGGCTGACGTTCCGGACGACGGGTCAGCGACCCTGCCAGCGCGGCGGGCGCTTCTCCTTCGCGGCCAGCCCGCCCTCCTTGGCGTCCTCGGTGGCCCCGGCGACGCGGCGCATCGTCTCGCCGAAGCGGATGGCGTCCGTCTGGGACATCTCCGGCCCCCGGCGCGCGACCTCCTTGATCGCGCGCTGGGCGAGCGGGGCGCCGGCGAGGAGGCGCTGCGCGAAGGCGTCGACGGCGGAGCCCAGCTCGTCGTGCGGGACCACCTGCAGGGCGAGGCCGATCTCCTTCGCCCGGGCGGCGGAGATCGTCTCGCCGGTGAGGAGCAGCTCCATGGCGGGCTGCCAGCCGATGCGCCCGGGCAGCCGCAGGGCGCCGACGATCGTCGGGACGCCGAGCTTCACCTCGGGGAAGCCGAAGGTCGCGCGGTCGGAGGCGATCACGATGTCGCACCAGGTGACGAGCGTGAGGCCGTAGCCCAGGCACAGGCCGTTGACGGCGGCGATCACCGGCTTGTGGATCTCCCAGCCCGACTCGAACGAGTTCACCGTCGGGCGCTCCCAGTAGGAGCCGGGGAACTCGCCGGCGGGGTTGCGCTCCGAGCCGAAGTCGGCGCCCGCGCAGAAGGCGCGGCCCTCCCCGGTGACGACGCCGATCCACGCCTCGTCGTCGCCGCGCAGTCGGTCGAACGCCGCGTTGAGCCCGTCGCGCATGGCGCCGTCGATGGCGTTGAGCTTGTCGGGGCGGTCGTAGGTGATGGTCGCGACGTGGCCGGTGCGCTCGTAGCGGACGCGGTCGTGGAAGCGCTCGGCGGCGTCGGGCATGGACGCACGGTAGCGGCGCCCGCCGGTCGACCCGCACAAAACGGCGCCCCGACCGGGTAGCCCCGTTGGCGGCCGTGCGACCGCGGGTGCATAGTTGTACCGAGCAATCGATTGTACGGAGCACGCAATGAATGCAGCAGTCGGCGAGCGGTCGCCGCTCGGGGTCCCCGAGGGGGTCGACGAGCGCTGGGTGACCTCCGACCGGATCGGCCTCCAGCTGATCCGGTTGATCCGGCTCATCGAGCGGCAGCGGGTGATCAAGGCGAAGAAGGACGGCGTGGAACGCGCCGCCTACGTCCTGCTCGCCCGGCTGGTGATCGACGGGCCGCACCGGTCGAACGCGCTGGCCGAGGCGGTGCACTCGGACCCGTCCACGGTCAGCCGCCAGATCGCCGCGCTGGTCAAGGTCGGCTACGTCGAGCGCCGGCCCGATCCCGCGGACGGCCGCGCCTGCCTGCTGGCGGCCACCGACGAGGGCCACCGGGTCTTCGCGGCGAACCGCGACCTGCGCAACCGCTGGATCTCCGACGTCACGAGCGACTGGGACGACGCCGACCGCGAGCGGCTCGTCGAGCTGATGGACCGCTTCACCACCGCGCTCGAGAACCACCACGAGTCCGGCGCCACGGGCGCCGAGGAGGACCGATGAGCACGACGACCGCCTCGCCGCCGGCGAGCGCGGCGAAGACGTCCGGCGACGGCGCCTTCACCCACCGCCAGATCCTGACGATCCTCTCCGGCCTCATGCTCGGCATGTTCCTGGCCGCGCTGGACCAGAACATCGTCTCCACCTCGATCCGCACGATCGCGGACGACCTGAACGGCCTGAACCTGCAGGCCTGGGCGACGACGGCCTACCTGATCACGGCGACGATCTCGACGCCGCTGTACGGCAAGCTGTCCGACCTCTACGGCCGCAAGCCGTTCTTCCTGTTCGCCATCGGGGTCTTCGTCATCGGGTCGGTGCTCTGCACGATCTCGACGTCGATGTACGAGCTGGCGATCTTCCGCGCGATCCAGGGCGCCGGTGCCGGTGGTCTGATGAGCCTCGCGCTCACGATCATCGGCGACATCGTCCCGCCCCGGGAGCGGGCCCGTTACCAGGGCTACTTCCTCGCGGTGTTCGGCACGTCGAGCGTGATCGGCCCGGTCGTCGGCGGCTTCTTCGCGGGCACCGACTCGATCATCGGCGTCACCGGCTGGCGCTGGGTGTTCCTGGTCAACGTCCCGATCGGGATCATCGCCTTCACCGTCGTCTGGCGGGTGCTCAACCTGCCGCACACACGCCGCGAGCACCGCATCGACTGGCCGGGCGCCGCCTCGCTCGCCGTCGCGCTCGTCCCGCTGCTGATCGTCGCGGAGCAGGGCCAGACCTGGGGCTGGGACTCCACGTGGGCGATCGTCTGCTACGTCGTCGGCGTCGTCGGGATCATCGCCTTCGTCCTGTCCGAACGGGCCTACGGCGACGACGCGCTGCTGCCGCTGCGCCTGTTCCGCAACGGCGTGTTCAGCCTGACCACGGTCATCGCCGTCATCACCGGCATCGGCATGTTCGGCGGCATCGCGATCGTCCCGCAGTACCTGCAGATCGTCGGCGGCTCGAGCCCCACGCAGGCGGGACTCGAGATGATCCCGCTGGTCGGCGGCATCATGGTGGCCTCGATCATCTCCGGTCAGCTGACCAGCCGCACCGGGCGCTACAAGGTGTTCCCGGTGATCGGCCTCGGGCTGATGACCCTCGGCATGTTCCTGTTCCACTTCCTGCTCCACGCGGACACCCCGTACTGGCAGGTCGCCGTCCTCATGGTCGTCTTCGGCCTCGGGCTCGGGAACTGCATGCAGACCCTGGTGCTCGCGGTGCAGAACGCGGTCCCGGCGAGCGACATGGGCGTCGCGACCGCGTCGGCCACGTTCTTCCGGCAGATGGGCGGCACGCTCGGCGTCTCGGTCTTCCTGTCGATCCTGTTCTCCACGCTCGGCGGGAACATCACCTCGGCCTTCCGCGGCGCGGCGTCCTCGCCGGACTACCGGGCGGCCCTGGCCGACCCGGCCGTCACGGCGAACCCGGTCAACGCCGCGGGTCTGGACCCGGCGTCGGGAGCCGCGCAGGTCACCCAGGACTCGTCGATCCTGCAGCAGATGGACCCGCGCCTCGCGCGGCCGTTCTTCGAGGGCTTCGCCGCCTCGATGGACCTGGTCTTCCTCGTCGCCGCCTGCGTCATCGCCGTCGGCTTCGTCCTGATCTGGTTCCTCAAGGAGGTCCCGCTGCGCACGACGTCGGGCATCCAGGCCCGCCAGGCCGAGCAGGCCGGTCAGGGCGCAGGCCCGGGCAGCGTCGACTCGGCCGCCGAGGTCGACGGCCCCGCCCGCGGCGCGCTCGACGTCCCCGCCTCCGCCCCGGCCGTCGGGGCGGCCGGCGCCGCCGGCGGCGAGCGGGTGCTGCGGCCCTCGCCGGTGCCGCGCCCGCACGGACGCCACGAGGCGCCGACGCGCGGGGGCGACTCGGTGGTCCTCGGGCGGCTCTCCGACGGTGTTCTCCCGGACGAGGAGTCGGTGCGTTTCGCCGACGACGTCGCCGGGGTGCCGATGGCCCTGCACGCCCTCGACGGCACCGTCGTCGACCGGACCTTCTCGGCCGCCGACGGCTCGTACCGACTGCACGCCCCGCTGCCCGGCAACTACGTCGTGGTCGCGAACCCGAGCACGTTCAAGCCGCACGCCGAGCTGGTCTCGCTGGACGGGGTGCCGGTGCACCGGCCGCTGGCGCTGCGCCGCGCCACCCCGGTCGGCGGGTCGGTCCGCGACACCGCCGACACCCCGGTGGTGGGCGCGACCGTCACGGTCACCGACGCGAGCGGCGGCGTGCGCGCCGTCCGCCGCACCGGCGCCGACGGCTCGTGGGAGTGCCCGGAGCTCGAGCCCGGCAGCTACACCGTCGCCGTCCTCGCCCCCGGGCGGGAGCCGGTCGCCGAGCGCCTCGACGTCGCCGAGGCCACGCCCGCCGGGCGGCGCAGCACTCGCCACGACGTCCGGGTGCCGGTCGCCCGGCACGCGGTGCGCGGGCAGGTCCGCTCGACCTCCGGCGCGGTGGTCCCCGAGTCCCTCGTGGTGCTCATGGGCGCCGACGGCCGGGTCGTCGCGTCGACGGTCACCGACACCGCCGGGCGGTTCGCCGTGGAGGACCTCGCCGAGGGCCGCTACCTGCTGACGGCGAGCGGCTTCGCGCCGGTCTCCGAGCAGGTGACGGTCGGGTCCGGGGCGCACGCGCCGGCGGTGGAGCTCACCGTCGACCCGCCGCAGCCGGTGCGCACGCCGAGCCCGGTCGACGCCGAGACGACCCCGCTGCCGGTCACGCGCTGACCTCGGGCACGACCGGACGGCACTCCCGCGCGCTGCGGGAGTGCCGTCCGTTCGTCAGGGTGACTCCCGTGGAGCCCCGGACGATCGTGGTGTCGGACGCGCTGCAGGCCCGTCTCGACGACCACTGCGGCGCGACCGGACGGACCGCCACCGAGGTGACGCTCGCGGCGATCGAGCACCTCGGCCCGGAGCTGGACGCGGTCGTGCGGGCCTCCCGGGTCCCCCTCGCGCCGCCGGCGACGGGGGAGCGGCAGCTCGGGGTGGGGCCGGTGCGGGTCGTCCTGCGGCCCGGCGCGGCCGCGGCGCGGGTGCTCGACCGGCTCAGCGCGCAGCTGCAGGAGCCCTGGCGGGTGTGGATCCCCGCCGTCCTGAACGTCTACCTGCCCGGCCGGCGCGAGCCCGACGACATGCCGTGGCTGGTCCGGGACTGACCTCCGGTCAGCGCAGGGCGGGGGCCTCGCGCCCCTCGGGGGCGTGCGCGACGAGCTCGGCGTGCGCGCGGTCGGCGTCCGCGGCCGGTTCCTCGCGCAGCACGGCGACGACGGCCTCCACGGCCTCCACCCCGCCGGACCACGCCAGTGCCGCCGCCCTCCGCCGGACGGAGGCGGCGTCGTCGCGCAGCAGCACGGCGAGGTGGCGGGGCAGCGCCGAGCAGGCTCCGACGGTCCTCGAGCTCACGCGCGACCTGCCGGAACCGCTGACGGTGGTGGCGTTCGGGGACTGTGCCGGCGCGGTGGCCTTCGACGAGCTCCTCGCGTGCGAGGACCCGACGCCGACGGTGGTCGTCGACCCCGACGCCCCGTCGACGATCGGGTACACCTCGGGCACCACCGGCCACCCCAAGGGTGCGGTGCAGAGCCATCGGGCGGTGCTGCTGAACTGCGCCCTGACCGCGACGATGCACGGGCGGCGCTCGGACGACGTCGTCGTGACCGCACTGCCCGCGCCGCACGTCTACGGCAACGTCGTGATCAACGGGACGCTGCTGGCGGGCGGCACCGTCGTGCTCATGGAGCGCTTCGCGCCCGGGGAGGCGCTGCGCCTGATCGCCGAGCACCGCGCGACGCTGTTCGAGGGCGTGCCGGCGATGTACGCGATGCTGCTGGCCGCGCCGGAGCTCGCGGAGGCGGACCTGTCGTCGCTGACCCGGTGCACGGTCGGCGGCCAGACGATCCCGCTCTCGACGATCGAGCGCTGGCAGACGCGGTCGGGCGCGCCGTTGATCGAGCTGTGGGGGATGACCGAGGTGGCGGGGCTGGGCACGACCCACGCCCTCTACGCGCCGCCGGTGCCGGGCTCGATCGGGGTGGCGCTGCCCGGGATCGAGCTGCGGATCGCCGATCTCGACGACGTGCACCGCGACGCGCCGACCGGCGAGCCGGGAGAGCTCATGGTGCGCGGCCCGATCGTCATGTCCGGCTATCACGGCAATCCCGGGGCGACCGCCGAGACGATCGAGCCCGACGGCTGGCTGCACACCGGCGACGTCGCGACGATGGACGCGACCGGCCACGTGTTCGTGGTCGACCGCCGCAAGGACATGATCATCACCGGCGGCTACAACGTCTACCCCGCCGAGGTCGAGCGCGTGCTCGCCGCGCACCCCGACGTCGCGCTGGTCGCGGCCGGGCCGGTTCCCGACGAGGTCCGGGGCGAGATCGCCTGCGCCTACGTCGTACCCGTGGCCGGCCGCGCCCCGACCGAGGAGCAGCTCCTCGCGTACGCCCGCGAGCACCTCGCGGCCTACAAGCGGCCGAGGCTCGTGCGGTTCGTCGAGACGCTCCCGGCCACGTCGACCGGGAAGATCATGCGCCGTGAACTCATCAAGCAGTTCACCCCGTGACATCGCCGCTCCACCGGCGTTCGATGGGCCGGTGGACCCGACGTCGCCGCTGAGCGCCGAGCACGCCGAGCTGGTGGGGCTGCTCGATCGGCGGGCCGCGATCCGTGCGGCGTTGGACCTGCTGCGCGCCGAGGGTGAGGTCGCGTGGGTGGCGGAGCCGGTCGACTCGTCCGAGGACCTCGTCCTGGCGCAGCTCGCGGGGGACCGCACCGGTCTGCTGCGCGGGCTCACGGTCGCCCGCGGTCACGGGCTGACGGGCAAGGTGCACGCGTCCGCGACGCCATCGTGGGTGGACGACTACCTCGGCTCGGCCGAGATCACCCACACCTTCGACCGCGTCATCGACCTCGAGGGCGTCCAGCGCCTGCTGGCCGTCCCGGTGCGGCGCGACGACCGGCTGCTCGGGGTGCTCGCCGTCGGGGCCCGGTCCGCCGGGACCTTCGGCGGGCGGGCCGCCGAGCGCGCCGAGGCGGTCGCCGGAGAGGTGGCCCTCGCCGTGGCCGTGGCCGAGCGCGCGCGGCTGGCCCGCGAGGTCGCGGTGCACGAGGAGCGCAGCCGGATCGCGGCCGACCTGCACGACAGCGTCGGGGCGCTGCTCTTCGCGATCGGCTCGGGGATGGCGGGGCTGCGCGACGCGGTGGGGACGGACCCGGAACTCGCCGCGCGACTGGCGCACCTGCGCGACCAGGCGAACGAGGCCTCGGCCGCCCTGCGCGACTCGTTGCGGACGCTGCGCGCGTCCCCGGCGGCACTGGAGCTCTCGGTCGTGCTGCAGCAGGACTGCTCCGCGTTCAGCGACCGCACCGGGACCCCGGCCGAACTGGTGGTGCTCGACGATCCGCCCGCGCTCGCGCCGTCGCGGACGGACGTGGTCGTGGCCGGGGTGCGGGAGGCACTGCTCAACGTCGAGAAGCACGCCGGGGCCTCGGCGGTGGTGGTCAGCGTGGCGCGCCGTGGGGGAGCGCTCGTCGTCGCCGTGACCGACGACGGTGCGGGCGTGCCGCCCGTCGTGGAACCCGGGATCGGGTTGACGGCCACGTCGGACGCCGTCCGCCGGCTCGGCGGCAGCCTGCGCGTCCTGCCCGACCCGCACGGCGGCACGACCTGGCGGCTCGAGCTGCCGTGCTGAACACGGTGCGGGTGCTCATCGTCGACGACCACCCGGTGGTGCGGGACGGCGTGGCCTCCCAGCTCGCGCGGCACAGCGACATCGAGGTCGTCGGGCACGCCGCCGACGCGACGGAGGCGACCGTGGCGTGCGGGCGGGAGCGGCCCGACGTCGTGCTGCTCGACGTGCGCCTGCCCGACGCGCTCGCCGCGGACGTGGTGCCGCGGCTGCGGCGGGTCTCCCCGGCCACCCGCGTGCTCCTGTTCACCGCGTTCCCGGAGCACTCGGCCGTGGCGCCCTCGCTGTCGGCGGGCGCGGTCGGCCTGCTGGTCAAGGACGCGTCGGGCAGCGAGCTGGGCGCGGCCATCCGCGACGTCGCCCGCACCGGGACCTTCCGCGGCGACGTGCCGACGGCCGACGCGCCGCTGACCCCGCGGGAGTACGACGTGCTCCGGCTCGTCGCCTCCGGCCACACCAACGGTGAGATCGGCCAGGAGCTGCGGCTCTCCCCGAACACGGTGAAGACCTACCTCCACAACGTGATGCGCAAGCTCGACGCCCGCAACCGTGCCCAGGTGATCACGAACGCGCGGGCGCACGGGCTGCTGTGAGCGCCGGCGGCCGATGCGAGTGCCCGCGCCGCCGCGGCCCGTTCGTCACCCGAGGTCCGCAGCGCTCGACGATGCCGCGGAGCCGGTCATCGAGAGGCCGGAGGGCCCGCGGAGCGGTACCTTCCTCCTCCCGCGACCCGAAGGAGTGCTCCGATGATTCTCGGTCTGGCCCTGCGAGCAGTCGGTCCCGTCCTGCGGGCCGCGACGTGCGTCCTCGCCCCGGTCGCGGCGGTCCTCGCGTGGGGCGCGGTCGAGAACGGGCTCGACCGGAAGGGCGCTCCGCGCGAGGTCGGCCGGGGCGTGCACTGAGGAGTCCCTCCGGGCCGGTCGTGCGTGCGGTCAGGAGGCGTCGTCCGCGGTCGGTCGCAGCGGCAGGACGGACTCGTTGACGACGGTGAGGACCACGGCGTCGTCGTCGACGAGTTCACCGTGGATCGTCACGACGGCGTCGCCGCGCTCCGGGCGCGGTTCCACGCCGTGGACGACGGCCCGCCCGGTGAGCGTCGCGCCGGCGCGGACGGGCCGTCGGAAGCCGACGTCCATCGTGCGGCCCACACCCCCGGCGGCGCGTGACCAGATCGCCTCGACCACGAATCGCTGGTAGATCGCCAGGGTGTGCAGACCGCTGGCGATGACACCTCCGAGACCGGCGCGGGTCGCCGCCTCCGGATCGACGTGGATGAAGATCGGATCCCACCGTCGGGCGTAGTCCACGATCTCGGCCTCGGAGACCGTGTGGTGGCCGAAGCCGAAGGACCGGCCGGGCTCGAGGTCGTCGGCGTACAGGCTCACCCGGTCGATCATGGCGCGGTCGGGTCGCCCGGTCGATGACCCGGCGGGTCATCGACGCCCGACGTCCGGCGTCACCGACCGTCGCGCACGGCCTCCACGGCCGCCCGGACCGGCCCCCGGTGCGCGGGTCCGTGTCCCGGCAGCAGGAGATCGGCGTCGAGCGTCGCGAGGACGTCCAGCGCCTCCCGCATCTCGGCGTCGGTGCCGTGGTTGAACCAGGGCGCGATCAGCTGCGGGCCGGTGGTCGGGGAGAGGGCGTGACCGGTGACGAGGCTGTCGCCGCTGACCACGGCGCCCGCCCCCGGGACGTGGAACGCGGTGTGGCCGGACGTGTGGCCGCCCGTCCACACCGGCACCGGTGACCCCGGCAGGTCGAGCGGGCCGGAGGTGGGGAAGGCTTCCGCGTGCGGCGCGGCGACGTCCCGGCCGGCCCCCGCCCGGGCGACCCGCAGCGCCCACGGCAGGACCCTCGGACGCCAGAGGTTGGCGACCACCTGTCGGGGCGCCAGCTGCTCGAGGTGCTCACGACGTGCGTGCGCGACCTCGAGCGGATGGAGGTGGACCGGGGTGCCGTAGCGGGCGCGGAAGGCGTTGACCGCCCCCAGATGGTCGACGTGAGCGTGTGTCACGAGGGTCGCGACCACGTCCTGCGGGCGGTGTCCGAGGGTCCGGACGGAGGACTCGACGGCCGGCAGGTCCCCGGGGTAGCCGCCGTCGATCAGGGTCAGGTCGTCGACCTCGCGCAGCAGGATCCAGTTGACGTCGGTGCCCGTGACCAGGAAGACGTCGCGCCCGAGCCGTTCCACCGCCGGTCCCGTCACGGGACGACTCCCCGGACCGGTCGATCAGCCCTGCCCATCGGGCCGGGCATCGGGCCGGGCAGCGGACCGTGGGCCGGTGAGGGCGGCGAACCCGACGGCGAGCCCGACCGCGTTCAGTCCGGCGCCGAACCAGTTGCTCCCGCTGCGCGGAGAGCGCCAGGCCGCGACGAGATGGTTGAGCCCGAACAGGGTCGACAGCACCGCGAAGCCCCGGACCTGGGCCCGGTCCGCCTCCGGACCCAGACCGGCCAGCCCGGCCGCGGTGACGAGAGTCCCGACGTTCCACACCGCGATCTCGCGCTGCCACCCGCCGTTGTCGCCCCAGGCGCTGCCCCGGGCGAACGGCCGTCGGAACACCCCCTGCAGCACCGCTGCCAGCGAGAACCCCGCGATCCACACGTTCCGCGCGTCGCGCACCGACGGTCTGCGCATCCCGACACCGTCCTTCGATCGATCCGCGGACGACGGCGCCGCGCGAGCGGACCCGCCGTCGGGAAGGGGTCTAGTGCGCGCCCTGCTCCTCGGCCCGCTTGTAGGAGTCGCGGATCTCCTGCTCGGCGTCGGCGCGGCCGACCCACGAGGCGCCCTCGACGCTCTTGCCCGGCTCGAGGTCCTTGTAGACCTCGAAGAAGTGCTGGATCTCGAGGCGGTCGTACTCCGAGAGGTGGTGGATGTCGCGCAGGTGCTCCTGGCGCGGGTCGCCCGCCGGGACGCAGAGCAGCTTGTCGTCGCCGCCCTTCTCGTCGGTCATGCGGAACATGCCGATGGTGCGGGCGAGGATCAGGCAGCCCGGGAAGGTCGGCTCCTGGACCAGGACCAGGGCGTCGAGCGGGTCCCCGTCGAGGCCGAGCGTGTTCTCCACGTACCCGTAGTCCGCGGGGTACTGCGTGGCCGTGAACAGCGTCCGGTCGAGACGCATCCGCCCGGACTCGTGGTCCATCTCGTACTTGTTCCGGTTCCCCTTGGGAATCTCGATCAGAACGTCGAACTCCACGGCGCGTCCTCACTGCGGTCGTCTGGGGCCCGTCACCCGACCGGGGTCGGTGAACCCGTCGTCGGTCGCCTCTAGTGTGTCGTACCGGCCGCACCCCGCGACCACGGACGGGCGTGGGGCAGGTCGCACCGGCGGCGACGGGGGAGGCAGTCCTGACGGCGAGCGAGGTGGATCACCGCTCCGAGGGTCAGGCGGACGAGCGACCCCACAGTCACCGCGCGGAGGTGCCGCGCTCGCGGCGACTGCTCACGCGGGCGCTCGTCGTCCTGGTGGTCCTCGGGCTGCTCGGGGGTCTCGGGACGGCGGCCGTGCTCACCGCGCCCGGCCTCGCGCGGTCCCTGGGCCTGCCGGTCTCGGCGTCGGTCGACCCGCCGACCCCGGTCGCCTTCCGCCCGCAGCTCGACGCGCTGCCCCCGTCGGCCCCGTCGCCGACGCCCGAGGGCGTGGCCGCCGCGCTCGACGGCCGGACCGCGGGCCTCGGCGACCTGACCGGGGTCGTGCTCGACCCGGCGTCGCCCCAGGCCCCCCTGTGGAGCCGCAACCCCGGCGAGCCGCAGGTCCCGGCGTCGTCGACGAAGCTGCTGACGGCGGCCGCCGCGCTGCTCGCGCTCGACCCGGAGACCCGCCTCGCCACGACGGTGACGGCGGGTCCGACGCCCGACTCGGTGGTGCTGGTCGGCGGCGGCGACGTCTCCCTCTCCTCGCTGCCCGACGGACGCGAGTCGGTCTACCCCGGGGCCGCCCACCTCGACGACCTCGTGGCCCAGGTCCGCGCGGCCCGCGGCGGGCAACCCGTGGGCACGGTCTACGTCGACACCTCGCGCTACTCCGGCCCGCTGCTCGCGCCGGGCTGGGACCCGGTCGACATCGCCGGCGGCAACCTCGCGCCGATGGGCCCGCTCATGCTCGACGGCGGCCGGCTCGACCCGACCGCGCTCGACGGCGCCCGCACCGCCACGCCCGCCCAGGACGCCGGCGCCGCGCTCGGTGAGCGCCTCGGCGGCCGGGTCACGGTGCGCGACGGCACGGCGGCCCCCGGGGCGCCGGTGCTCGGTCGGGTGGAGTCGCCGCCGCTCACCGAGTTGGTGCACACCGCGATGACCAACTCGGACAACCTGCTGGCCGAGGCCCTCGGTCGCGAGGTGGCGATCCGCGAGGGCGCCCCCGCGTCCTTCGCGGGCGCGACCACGGCGATCCGGAAGGTGCTCGACGCGAACGGCATCGCGACGACGGGCGTCACCACCTCCGACGCCTCCGGGCTCTCCACCGAGAACCGCATCCCCGCCTCGGTGCTGGCGGCGGTCCTCACCCCCGCCGCCGCGCCGACCACGGCCGACCCGCGCACCGCGACCCTGCGGCCCCTGCTCGACGGCCTCCCGGTCGCGGCGGGCACCGGCACCCTGGTCGACCGCTACACCGCGGGCTCCACGAACGCCGCGGGGCGGGGCTGGGTCCGGGCCAAGACCGGCACCCTGACCGGCACGAACGCGCTCGCCGGGGTCGTGCCCGACACCGACGGGCGCCTGCTGGTCTTCGCCTTCATGTCCAACGGGCCCGACCCGGTCGGCGCGCGTCCACGCCTCGACGCGCTCGCGACGGCGTTGCGGGGCTGCGGCTGCCGCTGACCGTCAGCGGTGGCACACGGCTGTCGCTGGACGTCAGCGGTGGGCCACGGCTGACGCCCGGTGCCCGCCCGGATCCGTACGGTGGACGACGTGACCGTCACCGAGCGCCCCGCGACCGGACTGCCCGTGCGCTGGGACCTCGCCGTCGCCACCGGCTCGCGGCTCGTCCCGCCCGGACCCGCCGTCGACCGGGAGGAGGCGGCCGCCGAGGTGGCCCGCCTCGCCACCGGGGCGCGCGTGGGCGAGGGACACGTCCGCGAGCTGACCGGGCTCGGCGCGGGCCACGACATCCCCGACGCCGCCGTGGTCGACCGCCCCGGCTGGATCGCCTCGGGCGTCGAGGGCATCCGCACGCTCACCTCCGAGGTCCGGCTGCCCACCGCCACCCGCACGTCGCCGAGCCTCCTGACCCGGGCCGCGGCCGGTGTCACCTCGACCGTCGCGGGCGCCCAGATGGGCACCCTGCTCGCGTTCCTGTCGACCAAGGTCCTCGGCCAGTACGACCCCTTCGCCGGCCCGCAGAACGCCGGCCACCTGCTGCTGGTCGCCCCCAACGTCACCGCCGCGCGCCAGGCGCTCGAGGTCGACGCCGAGGACTTCGCGCTGTGGGTGTGCGTGCACGAGGCGACCCACCGCCTGCAGTTCACCGCCGTCCCGTGGCTGCGCGACCACTTCCGCGACGAGGTCACCACCTTCGCCTCCGGCATGGAGAGCGGCGTGACCGCGGCGCTCGACCGGCTGCCCGAGATCACGCGCGCGATCCGCTCGCGCAGCGACGTCTCGATGCTGGAGCTGCTGCAGGGCCCGGAGCAGGGCGCGATCCTCGACCGGCTGCTCGCGCTGACCACCCTGCTCGAGGGCCACGCCGAGCACGTCATGGACGAGGTCGGACCCGCCGTCATCCCGTCGGTCGCGACGATCCGCGGACGCTTCTCCGCCCGCCGCCGCGGCGGCGGCCCGGTCGACCGGCTCCTGCGGGTGCTGCTCGGCGTGCAGGCCAAGGTCAAGCAGTACGAGCAGGGCCGGGTGTTCGTCGACGAGGTGGTCGGCACGATCGGCATGGAGGGCTTCAACGCCGTCTGGACCTCGCCCGACACCCTGCCCCGCCGCTCGGAGATCACCGATCCGTCGGCGTGGATGGATCGCGTCCACGGGTGATGAGCAGGGTGCCCGCCGCCGTCGCCGAGGTCCGGCGCGCGGTGCGGCAGGCCCTTCACGACGTCGGGTCGGGGCCGGTTCTCGTCGCGTGTTCCGGTGGGGCCGACTCGCTGGCGCTCGCCACGGCGGCGGTCGCGGTGTGCGGTGAGGTGCACGCGGTGGTCGTCGACCACGGGCTGCAGGAGGGGTCGGGGGAGGTCGCCGAGCGTGCCCGCGTGCAGCTCGCCGGGCTGGGCGCGACGGCGGAGGTGCGGGCGGTCGTCGTCGGGAACGGTCCGGACGGCCCCGAGGGGGAGGCGCGCCGCGCCCGGTACGCGGCGCTCCGGGCGGCGTCCGACGCGCTCGGCGGGGCGCCCGTGCTGCTCGGCCACACCCTCGACGACCAGGCGGAGACGGTGCTGCTCGGGCTGGGGCGGGGGTCGGGCGCGCGGTCGTTGGCCGGGATGCGGACCTGGGACCCGCCGTGGTGCCGACCGCTGCTCGGGGTGCGGCGGGCGACCACCCGCCAGGCGTGCGCCGAGACCGGCCTGGAGCCCTGGGAGGACCCGCACAACGACGACCCGCGCTACACCCGCGTGCGCCTGCGCCACGAGGTGCTGCCGCTGCTCGAGGAGGTCCTCGCGGGCGGGGTCGCGCCCGCACTGGCCCGCACGGCCGCCCAGCTCGCCGACGACGACGCGGCCCTCACGGCGCTCGCCGAGGACGTCCGGCGCGCGGCGGAGGACGACGACGGCGGCCTCGCCGCACCCGTCGTCGGGAAGGAGCCGGCGGCGGTGCGGCGGCGGGTGCTGCGGGCGTGGTTGGCCGGGCAGGGGGCGCGCGGGTGGGACGAGGCGCAGCTGCGGGCGGTCGACGGGTTGGTCGCCCGCTGGCGCGGACAGGGGCCGCCGTCACTCCCCGGCGGCTTGGAGGTGATCCGGACGCGTGGCAGGCTGATGGTCCGTTCAGCGCGTACCGGGAAGTAGCGACGAAGGGGTCCGCTCGAGGTGTACGACGGCGACATCGCGTCCGTGCTCATCAGCTCCGAGGAGATCCAGGGCAAGATCGGAGAACTCGCGGACCAGATCGCCGCCGACTACGGCTCACCCGGGCCGGGCGAGCCGGACCTGCTGCTGGTCGGGGTCCTCAAGGGCGCGGTCATGTTCATGACCGACCTCGCCCGTCGGCTCCCGGTGCCCACGCAGCTGGAGTTCATGGCGATCAGCTCGTACGGGTCGGCGACGTCGTCGTCCGGTGTCGTACGCATCCTCAAGGACCTCGACCGGGACATCTCCGGGCGGCACGTCCTGATCGTCGAGGACATCATCGACTCCGGTCTGACGCTCTCGTGGCTGCGCAAGAACCTCGAGTCGCGGGGCCCGGCCTCGCTGCACGTGGTGACGCTGCTGCGCAAGCCCGAGGCCGCGAAGCTCGACGTGGACGTCAGCTACGTCGGGTTCGACATCCCGAACGAGTTCGTGGTCGGGTTCGGCCTGGACTACGCCGAGCGGTACCGCGACCTCCCCTACATCGGCACCCTGGACCCCTCGGTGTACGCCTGAGCGTCACGCTCGCGTCACACAGCCGGGAGTGCGCTGCCGGATCGTCACCCCCCGGGCGCAACGCCCCCTGCGGCTGGCCCTAGTGTGCGCCGCATGGCGGCTGGAGGATCCCGGCGACTCTGGATCGTGAACGGCCTGGTCGTCCTGGCCGTTCTCCTGGCCGCCGGCGGGACGGTCTACGGGTTGACCCGGACGTCGTCGAGCGAGGACACCTCGCTGCGCACGACCCCGCTGGGCCGGGGCACGGTCGCGGAGACCGTGACCGCCTCGGGGACGGTCACCAGCTCCACCAGCGCGACCCTCAACTTCTCCACCAGCGGCAAGATCGCCGAGGTCCGGGTGCGCCTGGGCGACCGGGTCACCAAGGGACAGACCGTCGCCGTGCTCGACGGCGAGTACGCGCGGGCCAATCTGGACGCCGCCGACGCGCAGGTGTCCGCCGCCGAGCAGCAGCTCGACGACGCCCGGTACGCGAAGGACAACCCGCCGCCCACGACGCAGGCCCAGCAGCCGAATGCAGGCGCGACGGCCGGTGGACAGACCGGTCAGCAGGCGGGTCAGCTCCCGCAGGGTCAGGTCCAGCAGCAGGGACAACCCCAGCCGCAGAGCCAGCAGCAGGGTCAGGTCCAGCAGGGCCGGCCTCAGCAGGGTCAGGGCCAGCTCCAGCAGGGCCAGCAGCCGGAGCGCTCGAACGGCCTCCTGAACGGCGGTATGAACTTCTCCGGTTCCTCCGGCGGGATCGAGTCCTTCCCGGCGCAGGGCGGCGGCGCGACCCCGACGCCCGCACCCGGTGGCTCCACCTCGGGCCAGTCAGGGGCGACCGCGCAGACCTCCGAGGACCCGGGCGAGCTCGCCGTCCGGAACGCGGAGACCTCGCTGGCGCAGGCGAGGGCGAACCGCATCCAGGCCTTCCAGTCCACAGAGAACCTCGACCTCGTCGCGCCGCAGGACGGCACCGTCGTGAGCCTGGACGGCGTCGCGGGGCAGCTCGCCGGGCCGCAGGGCATCGTCGTGAGCTCGACCGCCACCGGCAACCCCGCCGGCGGGCGCCTGCCCGACGGATCGGCCATCTCCAGCGGCGCCGGGTCCGGGCAGTCGGCGTCGTCGGGCGCCGCGTCCGGCGCGGCCGCCGCCGGGGCCGCGGCCGCGGGCGGTGGTGCCACCGGCGGGTCGAGCGTGACCGCCGCGCCGGCCGCACCCGCCGTCATGACGATCGCGGACCTCGCGTCCATGCAGATCCTCGCCCAGATCCCCGAGCTCGACGTCGGGCGCGTGACCGGCGGCCAGCCGGTCACGGTCTCGGTGAACGCGCTGCCGGGCGACCGGATCCCGGGCTCCGTGTCGACGGTCAACGTCCTGCCGGGCTCGGGCTCGACGGTGCAGTACGGCACCGCGGTGGCGATGACCCCGCCGCCGCTGGGCCTGCGCCCGGGGATGTCGGCGAGCGTCGCGATCACCGTCCGGCAGGCGAACAACGTGACCTTCCTGCCGTCGGTGGCGGTGACGCCGATCGGCGGGCCGGACTCCGGCGCGGCGACGGTGAACGTGCTCGCCGCGGACGGGACGACGCATCAGCGCCAGATCGGGATCGGGCTGTCCTCGGACACCGTCACCCAGGTGACCTCGGGCCTGTCGATGGGCGAGCTCGTCGTGCTGCCCGACCCGAACACGCCGAACGTGTTCGGCCAGGGCGGGCCGCCGCCGCGCACGGAGAACTCGGGTGGCCAGGGGAGCGGCGGGTGACCGACGTGCCCGTGCTCGACGTGCGGGCCATGTCGAAGGTCTACGGCGCGGGGGAGACCGCCGTGCACGCGTTGCGCGACGTGGACCTCGTCGTGCGGCGCGGCGAGTACGTCGCGGTGATCGGCCAGTCCGGCTCCGGCAAGTCGACGCTGCTGAACATCCTGGGCTGCCTCGACGCCCCGACGTCGGGGCACTACCTGCTCGAGGGCCTCGACGTCGCCGACCTCGACGAACGTCAGCAGTCGATCCTGCGCAACCGGCAGATCGGCTTCATCTTCCAGTCGTTCAACCTCATCCCGCGCACGACCGCACTGGCCAACGTCGAGCTGCCGCTGGTCTACGCCGGGGTGTCCCGCCGGGTGCGGCGGGAGCGGGCGCGCGCCGCGCTGGATCTCGTCGGGCTCGGCACGCGGGAGGACCACCGGCCCAACGAGCTCTCCGGCGGCCAGCAGCAGCGCGTCGCGGTGGCGCGGGCGCTCGTCACCACCCCGGCCCTGCTGCTCGCCGACGAGCCCACCGGCAACCTGGACTCCGCGAGTACCGCCGACGTCCTCGGCCTCTTCGACTCCCTGCACCGCGCCGGCCGGACGATCGTGCTGATCACGCACGACGACGAGGTCGCGGCCCGGGCCGACCGCATCGTCGTCGTGACCGACGGGGTCCTCCGCGAGGCGACCCCGGCCACCCGGGCCGAGGCCGTGGGCCGGGTGACGCGGTGAACGTCGTCGAGGTCGTGCGCTTCGCGGTCGCCGGGCTGCTGGCCAACCGGCTGCGCTCGCTGCTGACGATGCTCGGGATCATCATCGGGATCGCCGCGGTGATCCTGCTGACCGCGCTGGGCAACGGCGCCGCGCAGTACATCCAGGGCCAGATCACCGGGCTCGGCGCCAACAGCATCACGATCATCCCGCGCGCGGCCGGCGGGTCCGCGGGCTCCACGTCCGGGGCCTCGGCGCGGCCGCTGACAACAGAGGACGCGGCCGCGATCGCCGACCCGCAGGGCGCGCCCGACGTCGCGTTCGTGGCGCCGGTGGTGCAGACCTCGGTCGACGCCGCGTCGGGCCGGAGCTCGACGACGGCGACGGTGGTCGGCTCGACGCCGGACTACTTCCCCGGCTCCAACACGAGGATCGCGGCCGGACGCGCCTACGACGCCGCCGACCTCGCCGCCGCGCGCAAGGTCGCGCTCGTCGGCCGGACCGTGGCCGACGACGTGTTCGGGCCGGGCTCCACGCCGCTCGGGCAGGAGATCCTGCTCGACAACGTGCCCTTCCAGGTCGTCGGCGTGCTGGAGGCGCGCGGGCAGGGCGGCGGCCTCGCGAACCCCGACCAGAACGTGCTCGCCCCGCTGACCGCCGTGCAGAGCTCGCTGACCGGCTACGGGAACCTGTCCCAGATCGTCGTCGGCGCGCGGTCCACCGACGCCCAGGCCGCCGCGGAGTCGGAGATCAACTCGATTCTCGACCGCCGGCACGGGATCGCCGCCCCCGACGACCGCGACTACCAGGTGATCAGCTCCCGCCAGCTGGCCCAGGTGCTGGACCAGACGCTGTCGGCGTTCTCGCTGCTGCTCGCCGCGATCGCCGCGATCTCGCTGGTGGTCGGCGGCATCGGGATCACGAACATCATGCTGGTGTCGGTCACCGAGCGGACCCGCGAGATCGGGATCCGCAAGGCCCTCGGCGCCCCGCCGTCGGCCATCCTGGGCCAGTTCCTGGTGGAGTCGGTGATCCTGTCGGTGCTCGGTGGTCTCATCGGCGTGGCGGTGGGGACGGCGGGCACGCTGATCCCGCTGGGAGACTTCCGGCCCGTCGTCGTGCCCTCGGCCGTGGTGCTCGCGGTCGGGGTGTCCGTCGCCATCGGGGTGTTCTTCGGCGGCTACCCGGCCCGCCGCGCGGCGCGTCTGCGCCCGATCGAGGCCCTGCGCCGTGAGTAGAGGAGTGTCGTCTTGACCGAGCCGAAGGAGCCGGAGTCCCGCGACGCGGGGGAGACCGGCCCGATCATGTCGCCGAGCCCGCAGCCGGCGTTCGGCGCCGATCCGGAGCGCCGCGACGGCGGGCCCGCCGCGGGCTGGGAGTCCGAGCAGCCCACGCAGGTCGGGGTGCTGGACCGTCCGGTCGACGACGTGCCCCTGCGCGACCGGCTCTCCCGGCCCGGCATGGCGCGCTCGACCCGCATCCTGCTGCTGGTGCTCGGCGCGGTCGTCTTCCTCGCGATCGGGCTGTTCGTCGGGCGCGCCACCGCACCCGCCACGGGTCCGGGTTCGGTGCCGCCCCTGCTCGGCACCGTGGAGTCGGTGGACATCACCCCGAGCGGCTTCCCGGTGCTGACCGTCCGGGGGGCCGACGGCACGCTCACCCCGCTGCAGACCACGCCGGGCACGGTCGTCGCCACGCCGGTGACCACCGGGGTCGCCGCGGTGCGCACCGGCCAGCAGGTCACGATCACCGGCGAGCGCGACCAGCGCGGGCAGATCATCGCCACCCGGGTCGACCTGCCCGGACGCTGAGGTGCGCCTCGTCTGGTTCGACGACGTCCAGGCCCCCTACCGCGAGCCGGTGCTCTGCGAGCTCGCGCAGCGGTGCACGTTCCGGGCGGTCTTCCTCTACGACGACGAGCCCGAGCGCCGGATGGCCTTCCGGCCGCACCCCGGCTACGCCGCCGAGGTGGTCCGCGCGTGGCGTCTGCCGCGGGTCGGCCCGTTGCGCGCGCTGGACTCCTACCAGGGCGTCCTGCGGCCCGGGTCGCTGCGCCGCGTGCTCGACGCCGACGTCGTCGTGATGCTCACCTGGGCGCAGCTGGCCTCGGTCACCGTGGCCCTCGCGGCGCGGCGTCGTGGGGTGCCCTACGTCGTGTTCTCCGAGAGCACGCTCGACAGCCGCCGGATCGCGGCCGGGCCCGCCGACCGGGTTCGGCGCTGGTTCCTCGGTGGTGCGGGCGCGGTCGTCGTGCCCGGACCGGCCGCGCGGGCCGCGGTGCTGGCCGACGGGGTGGCCCCGGAGCGGATCGTCGAGACGGTCAACGCGGTCGACCACGCGGTGTTCGCCCGCCGCCCGCGCGAGCTGCGGGCCGGGCGGGACCCGGGCGGCCCGCACCGCTTCGTCGTCGTCGGCCAGCTGATCCCGCGCAAGAACGTCGAGGCGCTCCTCACCGCGTTCGCCGCGCTGGACGGCGCACCGCGGCTCGACGTCGTCGGGGACGGTGCGGAGGCGGGACGGCTGCGGGCGCACGCCGCCGCGCTCGGCGTGGCGGACCGCGTGACGTTCCACGGGTTCCTCGACGAGCAGCAGGTCGCCGCGGTGCTCGCCGAGACGCACACCCTGGTGCTGCCCTCGACCGAGGAGGTCTACGGCTTCACCGCGATCGAGGCGCGGACCGCGGGCCTGCAGGTCGTGGTGTCCGACGTCGCCGGGGTCGCGGCGTCGCTGGCCGGGGCCGGGGGCGTGTGGACGGTCCGGCCCGACGTGGCGGGTGTGCGGGACGGGCTCGAGGCCGCCCGACGTGCGTGGACCGGGTGGCGGGAGGGCGTGCCCGACGACGCCGGGTCGCCCGCCCGCACCGCCGCGGATCTCGTGCGCGCCGCCGGTCGCCTGGTGGGGCCGTAGGCCCCGGGGCTCACGACGCCGAGCGCCACCCCAGCAGCGTGCCCGGGTCGCGCGGGGCGATCCGGCGCACCGGGGACGGGCGCCGCACGGCGACCTCCGGCGGCACCGGGCCGGTGAGCGCGTCGAGCCCGGCGAGGGCGTCGAGCAGCCGCTCGGCGTCCGCGCCCAGCGTCGCGAGCATGTCCGCGGCCTGACCCTCGCCGCGGCGCAGGAGCACCGCGAGCAGGTCGGACACGGAGACGTCGTGGTCGAGCCCGGCCGCGCGCACGTGGGCGGCGGCGAGGACCTCCCGGACCGCGTCGTTGGCGAGCGGGGGCCCGGGCGGCCCGGACGGGTCGGGTTCGCCGGCCGCGGACCACACGGCGAGCGTGAGGGCCGTGTCGCTGCCGCGGTCGGTCACGCCGGCCGCGGCGAGCAGACCGGCCTCCGGGCCGTCGGCCCGGATGAGGGCACGCAGCAGGTGTGCGGTGCCGATCCAGTGGTGGCCGCGCTCGGCGGCCTCTCCAGCTGCGATGTCCAGCACCCGGGCGACCTCGGCCGAGACCTGACGACGGGGGGTCGCGCCGGGGTCGGGGACCCGGTGCTGGGCGGTGGGGAGCGCCATGTCCGCAGCGTGGCAGGTCGCGGGCGCGGCGCCCAGTCCTGCTCGGCCGGGTGGGTGAGCAGGAGGACCGAGCGTCACGGTGCGGGGTGCCCGACCGGGCTGCCCGGCCGGTGCGCGGGGGACGAGTGGGGGACGGCGGGTCCCTCCGGTCGTCGTCGCTCCGGGCGCGGACGGATCGCGTCCCCCGATCGGTCGGTCTTCGGTCGTCGCGCGGCGTGTCTGGGTTGCGGTCGGACCGACCGCTCCCCACCCGTCGTCGGGAACGGGAGAGCGCCTCCGAACCCGCTACTCTGCCCGCCGTGACCGGGAACGAGGCCGCGACCGAGATCGCCGCCGGGTACGCCACGGACGGGGCCGCCCTCGAGCTCGGGGCGGTGGTGATCGACGGCGCGACGGACCCCGCGGCGCGGGTCCGCATCCCGTTCGCGACGCTCAACCGCCACGGTCTCGTCGCGGGCGCCACGGGCACGGGCAAGACGAAGACGCTGCAGAACCTCGCCGAGCAGTGCTCCGCGGCGGGCGTCCCGGTGATGCTCGCCGACGTCAAGGGCGACCTGTCCGGGCTGGCCCGCGCCGGCGAGCCGGGCGACCGGGTGACGAAGCGGGCGGAGGAGACCGGCGACGACTGGGCGCCCACCGCCTACCCGGTGCGCTTCCTCTCGCTCGGTGCCTCCGGCGTCGGGGTCCCGGTCCGCGCGACGATCACCGCGTTCGGCCCGATCCTGCTGTCGAAGGTCCTCGGCCTGAACGCCACGCAGGAGTCGACCCTCGGTCTGATCTTCCACTGGGCGGACCAGGAGGGTCTCGCCCTGCTGGACACCAAGGACCTGCGCGCGGTCATCCAGCACCTGCTCTCCGACGAGGGCAAGACCGAGCTCAAGGGCATCGGCGGCGTCTCGACGGCCACGGCAGGCGTCATCTTGCGCGCCCTGGTCAACCTCGAGGCCCGCGGCGGGGACCAGTTCTTCGGCGAGCCCGAGTTCGACCCGGCCGACCTGCTCGCCGTCGAGGACGGCCGGGGCGTGGTGACGCTCCTCGAGCTCGCCGACCAGCAGGCCGACCCGACGCTGTTCTCCACCTTCCTCATGTGGCTGCTCGCCGAGCTGTTCGAGGACCTCCCCGAGGCCGGCGACCTTGACAAGCCCAAGCTCGTCTTCTTCTTCGACGAGGCGCACCTGCTCTTCGCCGACGCCTCGAAGGCGTTCCTGGAGCGGATCGAGCAGACGGTGAAGCTGATCCGCTCGAAGGGCGTCGGCGTCTTCTTCTGCACGCAGCTGCCCACCGACATCCCCAACGACGTCCTCTCCCAGCTGGGCGCCCGCGTGCAGCACGCGCTGCGCGCCTTCACCCCGGACGACCAGAAGGCGCTGACGCGCACCGCGCGGACGTACCCGAAGTCGGCCGTCTACGACATCGAGACGGCGCTGACCTCGCTCGGCATCGGCGAGGCGATCGTCACCGTGCTCTCCGAGCGGGGCGCCCCGACGCCCGTGGCGTGGACGCGCCTGCGGGCGCCGCGCTCGCTCATGGCGGCGATCGGCGGCCCGGCGGTGACCGAGGCGGCGAAGGCCTCGCCGCTGTGGGCCCGCTACGGCGAGACGATCGACCGCGAGTCGGCCTACGAGCGCCTCTCGGCGCGGACCGGGGCGACGCACGCGCCGGAGGGGCGGGCCGAGCCGGTCCCCGCCGACCAGCCGCCGCAGCCCGCGCCCCCGCAGGCCCCGCCGCCCGAGGCCGACGACGGCCCCGGCTTCTTCGAGAAGGCGATGGCGAACCCCATGGTGCGCTCGTTCCTGCGGTCCGCCGCGAGCGCGGCGGGCCGGGAGATCAGCCGCGGCCTGTTCGGGACGGCGAAGCGCCGCCGCTGAGGTCGTGCACGTCACGCCGCGCGAGAGTCGGTGTCGGTGGGCCGGGGTACATTGGCCTCATCAGGGCTTCCCTGGCATGAGAGACGGCAGTGAGTCAACCCGGGGAGGGTCGAGGCCGGACCGGCCGCCACCGCATGGACCGCAAGCGCCTGCTCCGCAATCCACTGATCTGGATCGTGGTGCTCTTCGTCGTCTACCTGGTCGTGTCGTCGTTCTTCAGCGACACGCGTGGTTACACCCAGGCCTCGACGTCCCTCGCCCTCCAGCAGATCGACCAGCGCAACGTCGCCGAGGTCACGCTGGAGGACAAGGAACAGCGGCTGCGGATGACGCTGGTGAACCCCGTCGACGTCCCGCCCGCGGACGGCACCTCGGGCGCGCCCACGCGCACCACGCAGATCTACGCGCAGTACCCGGCCGCCGCCGGGAACCAGATCTTCACCGAGCTGCGCGAGAACCCGGCCCGGAACGGGTTCGACACCCAGGTCACGCAGGAATCCCTGCTCGGCCAGATGCTGATCTACCTCATCCCGCTGGGCCTCGTCCTGGTGCTGCTGTTCTGGATGATGAACGCGCAGGGCGGCGGCAACCGCGTCCTGTCGTTCGGCAAGTCCAAGGCCAAGCAGCTCAACAAGGACATGCCCAAGACGACCTTCGCCGACGTCGCCGGCGCCAACGAGGCCGTCGAGGAGCTCTACGAGATCAAGGACTTCCTGCAGAACCCGACGCGCTACCAGGCGCTGGGCGCGAAGATCCCGAAGGGCGTGCTGCTCTACGGCCCGCCCGGCACCGGCAAGACGCTGCTGGCCCGCGCGGTGGCCGGCGAGGCGGGCGTGCCCTTCTACACGATCTCCGGCTCGGACTTCGTGGAGATGTTCGTGGGCGTCGGCGCCTCCCGCGTGCGCGACCTGTTCGAGCAGGCGAAGCAGAACTCCCCCTGCATCGTGTTCGTCGACGAGATCGACGCCGTCGGCCGCCACCGCGGCGCCGGCATGGGCGGCGGCCACGACGAGCGGGAGCAGACGCTGAACCAGCTGCTCGTCGAGATGGACGGCTTCGACGCCCGCGGCGGGATCATCCTCATCGCGGCCACCAACCGGCCCGACATCCTCGACCCCGCGCTGCTGCGCCCCGGCCGGTTCGACCGGCAGATCCCGGTCGCCGCACCCGACCTCGCGGGTCGTCGCCAGATCCTGGCCGTGCACTCCAAGGGCAAGCCGCTCGCGCCCGACGCCGACCTCGACGGGCTGGCCAAGCGCACCGTCGGGTTCTCCGGCGCCGACCTCGCGAACGTCATCAACGAGGCCGCGCTGCTCACCGCGCGCCTCAACCAGCAGCAGATCACCGGCGCCTCGCTCGAGGAGTCGGTCGACCGCGTGATCGGCGGTCCGGCCCGCAAGAGCCGGATCATCTCCGACCAGGAGAAGAAGGTCGCGGCGTACCACGAGGCCGGGCACGCGCTCGCCGCGTGGGCGATGCCGGACATCGAACCGGTCTACAAGGTGACGATCCTGCCGCGCGGACGCACCGGCGGGCACGCCCTCGTCGTCCCGGAGGACGACAAGGAGTTGATGACCCGCTCGGAGATGATCGCCCGGCTCGTGTTCGCCATGGGCGGCCGCTCGGCCGAGGAGCTCGTGTTCCACGAGCCGACGACGGGCGCCTCCTCCGACATCGAGCAGGCGACCAAGATCGCGCGCGCCATGGTCACCGAGTACGGCATGAGCGCCAAGCTCGGCGCCGTGAAGTACGGCCAGGAGCAGGGCGAGCCCTTCCTCGGCCGCACCGCGGGCAAGCAGTCGGACTACTCGCTCGAGGTCGCCCACGAGATCGACGAGGAGGTGCGCAAGCTCATCGAGGCGGCGCACACCGAGGCGTGGGAGATCCTGAACACCCACCGCGACGCGCTCGACGCGCTGACCGGTGAGCTGATCGAGCACGAGACGCTGCAGCGCAAGGACCTCGAGCGCGTCTTCGCGTCGGTCACGAAGCGTCCGCGCATCACGATGTTCAACGACTTCGGCGAGCGCACCCCGTCCGACCGGCCCCCGATCAAGACGCGGCGCGAGATCGCCGCCGAGCGGGGCGAGCCGTGGCCGCCGGAGGACGAGCGCCGTGAGCCGGCCCGCGTCGGAGCCGGGAGCAACGGCAACGGTCACGGCCCGAACGGGCAGGGCGCGAACGGTCAGGGCGTCAACGGCCAGGGCATGAACGGCCAGGGCCAGGCCGCCGACCGCACCGGCCAGAACGGCCACGGCTGGGGCGCCCCGAGCACCCCGCCGGTGGGCACCCCCGCGGTCGGGGGCGACCGGCAGACCGGGCCCGGCACCTCGGGCTGGGGCATCCCCGACGTCTACCGCACCGGGGGCTCCTTGCAGCCGCCGTCGTCGGTGCCGCCGAACTACGGGGCGCCCCCCGGGTGGACGCCCGGCACCACGCCCCGCGGCACGTCCTGGGACCCGAACACGCGTCCCTACGGCCAGCACGGCTCGGGCACCGCGCCGTCGGGCTGGGGCAGTGCGGGTGGCCAGCACGCTGCTCCGGAGGACGGCACGTCCTCGGGCGGTCGTCGCAGTGCGCCGGACCACGACCAGCAGACCGGGACGTCGTTCACATCGCCGGGCGAGACCGGCGCGAACCCGTACGGTGATCCGGACGGCCGTCGTCCCGACGGTCGCACGGAGAGCTGACCAGCGGCGGCCACTCCTCCCCGAGACGGAGGCACGGGCCGGCCCGCGCACCCGAGAAACGGGCGAGGGAGACGTGACCACCAGCCAGGAGACGGAGCGACCCGTCGAGGACGACAACGAGCGGAACGGAGTCCGATCCGTCGAGTCCGCTCGGCTCGAGGCCTTCGACGCGGCGCGGGTGGAGGCCGCGGTCCGCGAACTGCTCATCGGCATCGGGGAGGACCCCGACCGGGAAGGTCTGCGCGACACCCCCGCCCGGGTGGCGCGGTCCTACCGGGAGTTGTTCGCCGGACTGTGGACCGATCCGTCGGCGGTGCTCGAGCGCACGTTCTCCGAGGACCACGACGAGCTCGTGCTCGTCCGGGACATCCCGCTGTTCTCGATGTGCGAGCACCACCTCCTGCCGTTCCACGGGGTCGCCCACGTCGCCTACCTGCCCGGCTCCGACGGCCGGGTGACGGGCCTGTCGAAGCTCGCCCGCCTGGTCGACCTCTACGCCCGGCGCCCGCAGGTGCAGGAGCGCCTGACCACGCAGGTCGCCGACGCGCTGGACCGCACGCTCGGGGCGCGCGGCGTCCTCGTCGTGATCGACGCCGAGCACCAGTGCATGTCGGCGCGCGGGGTCCGCAAGCCCGGGTCGCGCACCACCACGTCGGCCGTGCGTGGCGTCCTCAAGTCGTCCGCCAGCACCCGGGCCGAGGCGCTCGGGCTGATCCGGCACTGACCCGCTCCGTGGCCTCCGTCGCGCTCCTCCGCCCCAACCACTGCCTGGTGATGGGCGTCCTCAACGTCACGCCCGACTCGTTCTCGGACGGCGGTCGGTGGATCGACCGGGACGACGCCGTCGCCCACGGCGTGGCGATGGCCCGGCGGGGCGCGACCTACGTCGACGTCGGCGGGGAGTCGACCCGGCCGGGCGCCGAGCGGGTCGACGCCGCCACCGAGATCGAGCGGGTGGTCCCCGTCGTCGCCGAGCTGGTGGCGCAGGGGGTCCGCGTCAGCGTGGACACCACGCGCGCCGAGGTCGCGGTGAAGGCGCTGGAGGCGGGCGCCGAACTCGTCAACGACGTCTCCGGCGGCCTCGCCGACCCGACGATGGCCCGCGTCGTGGCCGACGCCGGCTGCGGCTGGGTGCTCATGCACTGGCGCGGGCCCTCGGACCGGATGGCGAACCTCGCCAGCTACGAGGACGTGGTCGGGGAGGTCCTCGCCGAGCTGATCGAGCAGATCGACCGGGCCGTCCTCGCCGGGGTCGACCCCGCCCGGCTCGTCCTCGACCCGGGGCTCGGGTTCGCCAAGACCGCCGCCCACAACTGGCAGCTGCTGCGCAAGCTCGACGTCTTCACCTCCCTCGACTTCCCGGTGCTCGTCGGCGCGTCCCGCAAGCGGTTCCTCGGGGCGCTGCTCGCCGACGACGACGGCGCTCCCCGTCCGCCCGACGGGCGCGAGCACGCGACCGCCGCGGTCTCCGCCCTCGCCGCCAACGCGGGCGCCTGGGGGGTGCGGGTGCACGAGGTCGGGGCCTCGCTCGACGCCGTCGCGGTGGCCGCGGCCTGGCACTGGGGCACCTCCCGGGTCGCGAGGACCGACCCGTGACCGACACCATCGAGCTGCGCGGCCTGCGGGTCCGCGGCCACCACGGCGTGTTCGAGCACGAGCGCCGCGACGGGCAGGACTTCGTCCTCGACCTCGTCCTGCACGTCGACCTCACCGCGGCGGGCCGCAGCGACGACCTGGACGACACGGTCGACTACGGCGCGCTCGCCGAGGCGGCCGCGGTCGTCGTCGAAGGGGCCCCGCGGGCGCTGATCGAGGCCGTGGCCGCCGACGTCGCGGCCGTGGTCCTCGACGATTCGCGGGTGGCCGAGGTCGAGGTCACCCTCCACAAGCCGCAGGCGCCGATCCAGCGGCCGTTCGACGACGTCGCGGTCCGGATCCGGCGCCGCCGCCCCGGCGCGGCGCCCGTGCGCTCCGGTCGGCGGCCGGAGGACACGTGACGCGGGCGGTGCTCTCGCTGGGGTCGAACCTCGGCGACCGGCGGGCCCACCTCGCGGCCGGCCTCGCCGCGCTCGCCCCGTGGACGCGGGCGGTGTCGTCGATCTACCGCACCGCGCCCTGGGGCGGGGTGGACCAGGACGACTTCCTCAACCTCGTCGTGCTCGTCGACGACGACGCGGCCGACGCCCGGGACTGGCTCGCCCGCGCACAGCGCGCGGAACAGGACCGCGACCGCGACCGCGGCGCGGGCGCGGTCCGCTGGGGCCCGCGGACGCTCGACGTCGACGTCCTCACCGTCACGGCCGCCGACGGCAGCCCGGTGCACAGCGCCGACCCCGAACTGCTCCTGCCGCACCCGCGCCTCCAGGAGCGCGCGTTCGTCCTGGTGCCGTGGGCGGAGATCGCGCCGGACGACGAGGTGCCCGGCCGCGGCCGGGTCGCCGAGCTGCTCGCGGCGCTGCCCGAGGACGAGCGGGCGGGGGTCCGGGCGGAGGTCGGGCCGTCGGGGGAGCAGGGATGACCACCCGATGACCACCCGCACCAGCCCGTCGGTCCTGCTCGTCCTCGCGGTGGCCGCCGGCCTCGCCACCAAGTTCGCGCTCGGACTGCTCTACGGCTCGATCCCGCCGCTGCCCGCGCCGGCGGGCCTGACCTTCCTCGTGCTCGGGCTGGTGGAGGCCGGGATCGCGGTCGTGTTGTACCGCCGGATCCAGCGCCGGCCCGGGGCACGACCGGTCGACGCGCTCGCCGCGGCGCGGGCGGTGGCGCTGGCGAAGGCCTCGGCCCTGGCCGGCGCGCTCGTCGGGGGCGCCTGGTGCGGCGTGCTGGCCCACGTGCTGCCCCGGCGCGCCGAGGTGGCCGCGGCCGCCCAGGACACCACCGCGGCGATCGTCGGGATCGTGGGGGCGGCGGTCCTCGTCGGTGCGGCCCTGGCGCTGGAGTGGTGCTGCCGCACCCCGGACGACCCCGAACACCCCGTCCCCGACGACCGTCGCTGACGCCCGTCCCGGACCCGTTCGGGGCCCGTCGCCCGGTCCCGCCCGACCGGGCGACCGGACCGCACCGTGGTCACACGGTCGCGGTCGGTACAGTTCGGACATGGCCAACCCCGGGGCCGACCGGCGTCGCGGGTCGCGCCCGTCCCCCGCCTCGGGTGGTGGACGGCCCGGTGACCCCGTGGTGCGTGTCCTGCTCGTCGTCACCGCGCTGTGCGCCGCGGTCGCCGCGGCCACGGTGGTCTTCGCCGACGACGACCGGATGCTGCGTCTCGGCGTGATCGCCGGGCTCTGGGCGGCGCTGCTCGCCGTCGCGGCCCTCGCCCGCCGCAGCGGGGCCGGCGGGAGCGACCCGGAGCGCGAGCTGGAGTCGATGCGCCGGACCTACGAGCTCGAGCTCGCCGCCGAGGTCGACGCCCGTCGCGAGCACGAGCTGACCGTCGAGCAGACGGTGCGCCGCGAGGTCGCCGCCGAGGCCGGGCAGGAGCTCGCGGGGCTGCGCGCCGAGGTCGAGCGGCTGCGCTCGCACCTGGAGAACGCGGAGACCCGGGCGGCGCCGCTGCCGCCGCAGCTGCACGTCGTCGCGGGCGAGGGGCCCCGCGCCCGGTCCGCCCCACCCGCCGTCGGGAACGGTCCGCGCCTGCCGCGCCAGCACGTCAACGAGGTCTCGCACCCGTCGCAGCCGTCGCTGCCCGGCCGCACCACGGGAGGGCGCACGGTCGCCGAGCTGCTCGCGGCGCACGCGCAGGACCGCCGCCGCCCGCCGCGCTGATCGCCCGTCCCGCCCCGCGCGCCGTGAACCACTACCCTGCGGCAGGGTGATCGCCTCCCCGGTGCGGCTCGCCCCGCAGCAGCGCCGCACCCTCGTCTGGCCCGTCGTCGGGCTCATCGTGCTCGGCATCTGCGCGCTCGTCGCCGTGGGCTTCGCCAGCACCGAGATCGGGACCGCGGGCGTGATCGTCGGCGCGATCTGCGCTCTGCTGCCGGTCGGTCCGGTGCTGCTCGCGTTCGCCTGGGTGGACCGCTGGGAGCCGGAGCCGCCGCGCCTGCTGTTCACCGCCTTCCTCTGGGGCGCCGGGTTCGCGGCGCTCGTCGCGCTGATCATCAACTCGAGCGCAGTGCTCGCCGCCGAGCTGCTGCTCGGGCAGGGACAGGGCGACTTCGTCGGCGCGGTGATCTCCGCGCCGCTGGTCGAGGAGTTCGTCAAGGGCGCGTTCGTGGTGGGGCTGCTGCTGTTCCGGCGCCGCGAGTTCGACGGGATCGTCGACGGCATCGTCTACGCCGGCTTCGTCGGCGCGGGGTTCGCCTTCACCGAGAACATCATCTACTTCGGGCGGGCCTTCACCGACGACGGCAGCGCACCGGTCGCCGGCGTCGTCGCGACCTTCATCCTCCGCGGCCTCCTCTCGCCCTTCGCCCACCCGCTGTTCACCGCGATGACGGGGATCGGGGTCGGGATCGCGGCGAGCGTGCGGTCGCGGGCGGTGGGCGCCCTGGCGATCCTCGGCGGCTACGTGCTCGCGGTCGTCCTGCACGCGCTGTGGAACTCGGCCACGCAGCTCGGGCCGGGGTTCTTCGGGGTCTACCTGCTGATCATGGTGCCGCTGTTCCTCGCGCTCATCGGCCTGGTGGTCTGGCAGCGACGGCGGGAGCGCGAGGTGCTCGCCCGCCAGATGCCCGGCTTCGCCGCCGCGGGCTGGATCGCCGAGAGCGAGGTCCCGCTGCTGGGGAGCATGTCCGGCCGTCGTCGTTGGCTCGCGGCGGTGAAGCGGACCGCCGGCAAGCCGGCCGCGGACGCCGTCGTGCACTACCAGCACGCGGTGTCCGAGCTCGCCTTCCTGCGCGCCCGCGCGGAACGCGGCGCGATCCCGCCCGACCCGCGCTGGCACGCCGAACTGCTCGACAACGTCGTCCGCACCCGCATGGCCGCCGTCACGGCGCCCGGCGTGCCGCAGGGCCACCAGCCCCCGCCCGGCCCGCCGTCCGGCCCCCCGCCCTCGGGGCCCCCGCCCTCCGGTCCCTTCCCGACGTCGGGTCCTCCCGGGCCCGGGTGGTCGGGTCCGCAGCCGCCGTACCAGGGCCGGCCGTACCCGCCGTCGCAACCCTGGCAGGGGCCGCCGCGGTAGTCGGCGCCGCGGAGGCGTGCGTGGCGCCCTGCGCACGTTCGACGTCAGCGGTGTGCCACCGCTGACGTCCGGGAGTCGTCCGCGGTCCCCGATGTCATCCCGATCACGCGCGGCCACCCGGACGTCGTCGCACGTCTACCCTCGCCTGCGCATCGTCCGGTACCCGCTCCGCTGAGCGGGACGGGAACGACGAGTGGTGAAGGGGTGTGCTCGTGAGCGCCTCCGGCAGCGACGCCGGGCCGGTCGGTGGGCCCAGGCCCGCGCGTCTCGACGTCGGCGTGGTCTCCGCCGGGCGGGTGGGTTCCGTGATGGGGGCCGCGCTCGCGGCCGCCGGTCACACGGTCGTCGCCGCCTCGGCCGTCTCCCGCGCCTCCCGTGCCCGCGCCGAGGCCCTGCTGCCCGGCGCCGAGATCCTCCCGCCCGACGAGGTCGTCCGGAACGCGGACCTGGCCGTGCTCGCCGTGCCCGACGACGTCCTGCCCGGGCTGGTCCGCGGCCTCGCCGCCGCCGGCTGCCTGCGGCCCGGGCAGATCCTCGTGCACACCTGCGGCTCCCACGGCGTCGGCGTCCTGGGTCCGGCCGCCGAGCACGACGTGCTGCCCATCGCCCTGCACCCGGCCATGACGATCACCGGCCGCCCCGAGGACGTGACCCGGCTGGCCGGCGCGTGCATCGGGGTCACCGCGAGCGACACCCCGACCGAGGACGCCGAAGCGGCCTGGCTGGTCGGCGAGGCGCTCGTCGTCGAGATCGGCGCCGAGCCGGTGCGCATCCCCGAGGCGATGCGCCCGCTGTACCACGCGGCGCTCGCACACGGCGCGAACCACCTGGTCACCCTCGTCCGCGAGGCCGCCGACCTGCTGCGCGACGCCGGGATCGAGCCCGCCGAACGCGTCCTCGCGCCGTTGCTGTCCGCGGCGCTCGACAACGCCCTGCGTCTCGGCGACCGCGCCCTGACCGGGCCGGTCGCCCGCGGCGACGCGGGCACCGTCGCCACCCACCTCCGCCACCTGGACGCCCGGGCGCCGGAGTCGGCCGAGCTGTACCGCGCTCTCGCCCGCCGCACGGCGGAGCGGGCGCACGCGGGCGGGTTGATCGGCGACGACGACGTCCAGGAGCTGTCCACCGTCCTCGAGAGGCACACCCCGTGACCCGCCCGTCCAGCCTGCGCACGCACGACCTGCTCGGGCGTTCCCGGCCGAAGTACGTCAAGGACGGCCTGACCGTCCACGCCGACCCGAACACGCTTCGTCGCGTCACGAAGGCAATGCGCGGCGGCGGTCGCCGGGTCACGCTCGTGCCGACCATGGGCGCCCTGCACGACGGCCACCGCGAGCTGATGCGCCGCGCCCGCTCGATCCCCGGCTCCACGACGGTCGTGTCGATCTTCGTCAACCCGCGCCAGTTCGGGCCGACCGAGGACTTCGACCGCTACCCCCGCGCCTTCGAGGCCGACCTCGAGATGTGTCGCGAGGAGGGCGTCGAGCTGGTGTTCGCCCCCGAGGTCGACACCATGTACCCCGCGGGCTTCACCACGAGCATCGACCCGGGTCCGCTCGGCGACCAGCTCGAGGGCGCCGCCCGGCCCGGCCACTTCGCCGGGATGCTCACGGTGGTCAACAAGCTCTTCGCCGTCTGCGTCCCCGACGTCGCGTTCTTCGGCGAGAAGGACTGGCAGCAGCTGGCCCTGATCCGCCGCATGGTCCGCGACCTCGACATCGACGTCCACGTCGTCGGCGTCCCCACCGTCCGCGAGACCGACGGGCTCGCCCGCTCGAGCCGCAACGCCTACCTCGACGCGACCCAGCGGCAGCAGGCCGTGACCATCTCCGCCGCACTCTCGGCCGGCCAGTACGCCGGCGAGCAGGGGCCGGAGGCGGTCGTCGCCGCGGCCCGCGAGGTGCTCGCGTCGGAGCCCGCGCTCGAGGTCGACTACGTCGAGCTGCGCAGCCCCGACCTCGGTCCCGCCCCGACCATCGGCGACGCCCGCCTGCTGATCGCCGCCCGCCTCGGCACCACCCGCCTGATCGACAACGCCCACGTCTCGGTGACGGAGAGAGTCTGATGCTGCGCACGATGCTCAAGTCCAAGATCCACCGGGCGACGGTCACCGACGCGGACCTGCACTACGTCGGCTCGGTCACCGTCGACACCGACCTGATGGCCGCGGCCGACCTGCTCGAGGGCGAGCAGGTCGCGATCGTCGACGTCACCAACGGCGCCCGCCTCGAGACCTACGTGATCCCGGGCGAGGCCGGCTCCGGCGTCATCGGGATCAACGGCGCGGCCGCGCACCTCGTGCACCCCGGCGACCTCGTCATCCTCATCGCCTACGGGCAGATGGAGGACGCCGAGGCGCGCGCCTACCAGCCCCGCGTCGTGTTCGTCGACGACCGCAACCGGGTGCTCGACCAGGGCTCCGACCCCGCGTTCGTCCCGGCCGACGCCCCGGAGGCGTCGCTGCTGGTGTCGGGCACGCGGGCCGCCGCCCTGAACTGAGGCCGGGCCGGGTCACGTGCTGCTCTGCATCGACGTCGGCAACACGCAGACGGCACTGGCGCTCTACCCGTCGTCGGGCGTTCCCGACGACGGGTCGGTGGCGTCCCGCTGGGACGCCCGGATCCGCACCGAGCGCCGGGCGACCGCCGACGAGCTCGCCCTGAGCGTGCGCGGCATGCTCGGTCCACTGCTCGCGGAGGTCGACGGCGTCGCGGCACTCTCGACGGTCCCCGCCCTGCTCCGCGAGCTGCGCGGCATGCTCGACCGGCACTTCGCGGGGGTGGCCCGCGTGCTCGTCGAGCCGGGGGTGCGCACCGGTGTGCCGCTGCTGGTCGACAACCCCAAGGAGGTCGGCGCCGACCGCGTGGTGCAGGCCCTCGCGGCGCACCAGCGCGTCGGCGGACCGTGCGTGGTGGTGACCTTCGGGACCTCGACCACGATCGACGGCGTCTCCGCCGACGGCGAGTTCCTCGGCGGGGCGCTCGCGGCCGGCGTCGCGGTGTCGGCGGACGCCCTCGCGGTGCGGGCCGCCGGGCTGCGGCCGGTGGAGCTGGTGGCGCCGCGCACCGTGCTGGGCCGCTCGACCGTGGAGAGCATGCAGGCCGGCCTCGTGCTCGGCGCGGCCGCCATGGTCGACGGGCTCGTCCGGCGGATCGGCGAGGAGATCGCGGCGAAGGACACGGCCGGCCGCAGCCCCCTCGCGGTGGTCGCGTGCGGCGGGCTCGCGCCCGTCGTCGCGCCGGAGTGCACGACGATCACCCACCACGTTCCCGACCTCACCCTCCAGGGCCTGCGCCTCGTCTTCGGGCGGGTCCGCGAGGCGGCGCGGGCCCGGGAGGAGCGGCGCGCCCGACAGTGAGTCGGGCCCCGGGGCGTTGCGGGGTGCACCTGGTGGTGGGGTCCGCGGAGTCGTGGTCGGATTTCAGTGGCACGGAGCGCCCTGGAGGGCGCCCGATGCCACTGACTTCGGCGGGCAGCGCGCTGGTCGCCGGCAGATGGGTGCCGGCTCGGCAGGCGATCAGGCCCCGACCCGCGGCGTCGCCCGGTAGGTGCGCCGGTAGGCGACGGGGGAGAGGCCCACGTCCGCGGCGAGGTGCGCCCGCAACGACGACGTGGTGCCCAGCCCGGCCTCGGCGGCGACCCGCTCGACGGCGAGGTCGGTCGACTCGAGCAGCCGCCGGGCGTGGGCGACCCGCTGCGCGAGGATCCAGGCGTGCGGGGACGTCCCGGTCTCGGCGCGGAACCGGCGGGCGAAGGTGCGGGTGCTCATGGTCGCGTGCCGGGCGAGGGTCGCGACGTCGAGCGGCTCGGCCAGGTGCTCGCGGGCCCAGGCGCGGGTCGCCGCGGTGGAGCCGCCGTCGTCGACGGGCAGCGGCCGCTCGATGAACTGGGCCTGCCCGCCGTCGCGCCAGGGCGCCACGACGAGGTGCCGGGCGACCTCGTTGGCCACCGCCTCGCCGTGGTCGCGGCGCACCACGTGCAGACAGAGGTCGATCCCGGCGGCGAGTCCGGCGGAGGTGGCGAGGTCGCCCTCGTCGACGAAGAGCACGTCCTCGTCGATCTCGACGTCCGGGTGCAGGGCGCGCAGGCGCTCGGCCCGCGCCCAGTGCGTGGTGGCCCGTCGTCCGGCGAGGCGTCCGGCCGCGGCGAGCACGAACGCCCCGGTGCAGATCGACATCCAGCGGGCGCCCGCCGGGACGGTGTCGAGGGCCTGCAGGACCTCGGGCGGCAGGACACCGTCGCGCCGCGCGGGGACGTGGTGCGTGCCGGGCACGAGCACCGTGTCGGCCGCGGCGAGCGCCTCGGGACCGTGCTCGACGTGCAGCGCGTAGCCCGCGGTCGTCGGGACGGGCCCGGGTTCCAGCGCGCAGACGCGGACGTCGTAGAGCGGGCGGCCGTCGCGCTCGGCGGTCCCGAACACCTGGGGCGGGATCGCGAGGTCGAAGCCGACCACCGGGGGGAGGGCGAGCACCGCGACGACGTGGGCCATGGCCGGATTCTGGCATCCGATGGCGTTCCTGCCACTGGTCCGGCGTCGATCGGAGGGGCATCGTGTCCGTTCGTGACCGATGTGGCCGCGCCGTCGACCCGGCGCACCCGCTCCTCCTGGTGGCCGTGGGCCGTCGCCGCGACCGCCTTCGTCGCCCTCATGGGGGCCGCCGGGTTCCGCTCCGCGCCCGGCGTGCTCATCGCGCCGCTGCACGACGAGTTCGGCTGGTCGACCGCCACGATCTCCACCGCCGTGTCGATCAACCTCGTGCTCTACGGCGTCTTCTCCCCGTTCGCGGCGGCGCTGATGGAGCGCTTCGGCATGCGGCGCGTGGTCGCCGTGGCGCTCGTCCTCGTGGCCGCGGGCAGCGGGCTCACGGTGTGGATGACGCAGGTCTGGCAGCTGATGCTGCTCTGGGGCGTGCTCGTCGGGGTCGGCACCGGGTCGATGGCGCTCGCCTTCGTCGCGACCGTCACCGGGCGCTGGTTCGTCCGGCGCCGCGGCCTCGTCAGCGGGGTCCTGACGGCCGCCCAGGCCGCGGGCGGCCTCGTCTTCCTGCCGCTCATGGCGGCGCTGTCGGAGAGCGTCGGGTGGCGGGCCGCGTCGCTGCTGGTGGCCGGGGGCGCGCTCGTCGTGGTGCCCGTGGTGATCCTCTTCCTGCGGGACTCGCCGGCCGACGTCGGCACCGTCGCGCACGGCGCGGACCCCGGCTCCCTGGCGGCGGCGATCCCGACGACGGGTGCCGGCGGCGGCGCGGCCCGCCGCGCGGTCGCCGTGCTCGGCGAGGCGGCGCGCACCCGCACGTTCTGGCTGCTCGCCGGCGGGTTCGCGATCTGCGGCGCGACGACCGTCGGGCTCATCGGCACGCACTTCGTGCCTGCCGCGCACGACCACGGGATGCCGACGACCACCGCGGCGGGCCTGCTCGCGGTCGTCGGGGTGTTCGACGTGGCCGGGACGATCCTCTCGGGCTGGCTCACCGACCGGTGGGATCCGCGGCGGCTGCTCGCCGTCTACTACGTGCTCCGCGGGGCGTCGCTGCTCGTGCTCCCGCTGCTGCTCGCCCCCACCGCGATCCCGCCGATGTGGGCGTTCATCGTGTTCTACGGGCTGGACTGGGTGGCCACCGTGCCGCCGACGGTGGCGCTGTGCCGGGAGTGGTTCGGGGACCGCGGGCCGATCGTCTTCGGCTGGGTCTTCGCGTCCCACCAGGTCGGGTCGGCGCTGGCCGCCTTCGGAGCGGGCCTGGTCCGCGACACCACCGGCAGCTACGACGGCGCCTGGTGGGGCGCGGGGGCGCTCTGCCTGGTGGCTGCAGTGCTGTCCCTGGCGATCACGCGGGCGGTGACCACCGCCCGCCGAACCGCTTGAGCCGGGTCACCCGTCGTCGGGAAGTTCGGCGTGCCGGGGGTCGCTCACCGGCAGCAGGTGGCGTAGCCGGTCGACCAGCTCGAGATCCTCGCGGCCGGCCGGGGTGCGGGACAGGGCCCAGAGGGCGGCGGTGTCGCCCGCGCGCAGGACCGCGCGGCGGACCCCGACGTCGAGCTCGTCGCGCAGCGCCCGGATGCCGGGCGCGTCGGAGGTCGGGAGCAGCTCCCCGCGCCCGACCAGGGCGGTGTCGGGCACGGCGCCGGACCGGAGGGCGTCGCGCAGTGTCAGGAAGTCGGCGTCGACGCGGGCCTCGATCCGGTAGGGCTGCGTCTTGACCACCCCCGCGCCGTTGGGGAGCGACTCGAGCAGGTGGCGCAGGCGGTGCATCTCGGCGCGCACGGTGACGGGGTTGCCGCGCTCGCCGTAGATCTCGAGGGCGAGCGCGTCGGCGGAGAGCCCCTCGGGGTGCAGCGCGAGCAGGGCGAGCAGTTCCGCGTGGCGGGCGCCGAGGCGGACCGGCCGTCCGTCGAGCCGGGCGACCGGGCGGGGGACGCCGAGGAACGGCAGCGCGAGCGTCGGGCGGGCCCGCATCCCGGAGGGCCGCTCGAGGCGGAGCAGCCAGCCCTCGGCGAGGGGCTCGACGACGCCCTCGCCGTGCTCGCCGAGCGAGACCCGGTCGCCGGCCCCGGGCAGCGTGATCCGCTCGTCGATCCACCCGTGCGGCGTCGCGGCGAGGACGCGGCCGGCGGGGCTCAGCAGCGCGCCGGGCGCGTCGAGGCCGGAGAGGTGGGGGAGGTTGCGCGTGCGCAGCCGCTCGTCCCGGATGGCCTGGCGGGTGGCGAGATGGTTCTCCGCGAGCCGGGCCGCCGCGGTGACCAGCGCCAGCGTGCTCGGGTGGAACGTGCGCACCGGCCCGGTGAGGTCGACCGCGCCGACCGCCTCGCCGGTGTCGGGGTCGTGGATCGGGGCCGCGGCGCAGGTGAACCGGTGGTACTGCGCGACGAGGTGCTCGGAGGAGTGGATCTGCACCGCGGCGTCCGAGGCGAGGGAGGTGCCCATCGCGTTGGTGCCGGCGGAGTCCTCGCTCCAGCGGAAGCCCTCGGCCAGTTCGAGGTCGTCGGCGAGGTGCAGCATCCCCGCCGCGCCCTCGCGCCACAGGATGTGGCCCTGCGCGTCGGTGACGATCATGACGTGCATCGCCTCGTCGGCGATCTCCAGCAGCGTGGTGCGCAGCAGCGGCAGCACGGGGGACAGCGGGTGGTGCTCGCGGACGGCGGCGAGCTCGCCGTCGTCGAACACGTGGGCGGGTGCGCCGTGGTCGGGGTCGACGCGCGCCGCGAGCGACCGGCGCCAGGAGTCGGAGACGACGGTCCGCGGATCGATCTCCGCGCGGCCGCCGCCCAGCACGGCGTCGCGGACCCGCGCGAGCAGGGCCGCCCGCTCGACCGGGTCCCCCCAGGCGTCCGCCTGCGTCGTCATCCACCACCCCGTGGACCTCGTCGGGTCAGGTCTCCATCGTGCGCCGGATCACGGGGTGAGGCAACCCTTACTCGACCGGTCCAGCACTCCTCATCTGCGGAGCTGTCCGTCCGTGTACGGCGCATCTGAGTGCAACGTCGCTGCAACCCCCGGCTGCCTAGCGTCCTGCGTCACAGAGGCGAGCCCGCCGTGCGCCCGCGCCTCTCCGGAAGAACAGGCACGGCCGACCACTTTGGGAGGACCAACGATGGCCGTCTACGCAGCCCCCGGGACCGAGGGCTCGGTCGTCAGCTTCAAGTCCCGGTACGACCACTGGATCGGCGGCGAGTACGTCGCCCCGGTGAAGGGCCAGTACTTCGAGAACCCGACCCCGGTCACCGGCCAGAACTTCTGCGAGGTCGCCCGCGGGACGGCCGAGGACGTCGAGAAGGCCCTCGACGCCGCGCACGCCGCCGCCCCGGCGTGGGGGAGGACCTCGGTCGGTGAGCGCGCGAACATCCTGAACAAGATGGCCGACCGCATCGAGGCGAACCTCGAGAAGATCGCCATCGCGGAGAGCTGGGAGAACGGCAAGGCCTGCCGCGAGACCCTCGCCGCCGACATCCCGCTCGCGATCGACCACCTCCGCTACTTCGCCGGCGCGATCCGCGCCCAGGAGGGCTCGCTCTCCCAGATCGACGAGGACACGGTCGCCTACCACTTCCACGAGCCGTTGGGCGTGGTCGGTCAGATCATCCCGTGGAACTTCCCGATCCTCATGGCGATCTGGAAGCTGGCCCCCGCGCTCGCCGCCGGCAACGCGGTCGTCCTCAAGCCCGCCGAGCAGACCCCGGCCTCGATCCACGTCCTCATGGACGTCGTCGGCGACCTCCTCCCGGCCGGCGTGCTCAACATCGTCAACGGCTTCGGCGTCGAGGCCGGGAAGCCCCTCGCCTCCTCGCCGCGCATCCGCAAGATCGCCTTCACCGGTGAGACGACGACGGGTCGCCTGATCTCCCAGTACGCCTCGGAGAACCTGATCCCGGTCACCCTCGAGCTCGGCGGCAAGAGCCCGAACGTCTTCTTCGACGACGTGTCGGCGCAGAACGACGCCTTCTACGACAAGTGCCTCGAGGGCTTCACGATGTTCGCCCTCAACCAGGGCGAGGTCTGCACCTGCCCGTCGCGGGCGCTCATCCAGCAGGGCCACTACGACGAGTTCCTGGCCCAGGCCGTGAAGCGCACCGAGCAGGTCAAGCAGGGCAACCCGCTCGACACCGACACGATGATCGGGGCGCAGGCCTCGAACGACCAGTTCGAGAAGATCCTCTCCTACATCGACATCGGTCGCCAGGAGGGCGCGCGCATCCTGACCGGTGGCGACAAGAACGACCTCGGCGGGGACCTGGCCGGCGGCTACTACATCCAGCCGACCATCTTCGAGGGCGACAACTCGATGCGGATCTTCCAGGAGGAGATCTTCGGCCCGGTGCTGTCGGTGGCGAAGTTCTCCGACTACGAGGAGGCCATGAGGATCGCCAACGACACCCTCTACGGCCTCGGTGCCGGGGTGTGGTCGCGCGACGGCGCCACCGCCTACCGCGCCGGCCGCGAGATCCAGGCCGGCCGGGTCTGGGTGAACAACTACCACCAGTACCCGGCGCACGCCGCGTTCGGCGGGTACAAGCAGTCGGGCATCGGCCGCGAGAACCACAAGATGATGCTCGACCACTACCAGCAGACCAAGAACCTGCTGGTGAGCTACTCGCAGAACGCGATGGGCTTCTTCTGATCGGGCCCGCGCCGACGACGACCGAGGGAGGCCTGCGATGACCGAGATCAGCACCAGCACCGATGTCACCGACGAGGTGCCGGAGGTGCCCGGTTCCGGGACCGCGCGCGTCGCGCTGTCCCCGCAGGCGGCCGAACTCCTGGTGAGGCTGACCGATCTCCACGGCCCGCTGATGTTCCACCAGTCCGGCGGGTGCTGCGACGGCAGCGCCCCGATGTGCTACCCGGACGGCGACTTCAAGCTCGGCGGGCAGGACGTCCACCTCGGGGATCTCGAGGTGGCGGGGCTCGAGAAGCCGATCGGATTCCACATGTCGGCGTCGCAGTACGAGTACTGGAAGCACACCCACCTGACCGTCGACGTCGTGAAGGGACGCGGCAGCGGATTCAGCGTCGAGGCGCCCGAGGGCGTCCGGTTCATCATCCGTTCGCGGCTGTTCACCGACGACGAGTGGCGGGAGCTCGAGGGCGCGTAGCGCTTCCACGCGGTACCGCACGAGGGGCACCCTGGCCACCGGGCCGGGGTGCCCTTCGTACGTCCCGACCGTTCCCGACGAGGAGAACCACCGTGACCGAACCCAGCACCACCCTGCGCGAACTCACCGGCATGCCCGGCGATCCGGCGTCGCTCACCGGCTCCGCCCTGGTGATGATCGACCTGCAGAACACCTACACCCGCGGCGTCATGGCCCTCGAGAACGTCGGGCCCGCCATCGACGAGGCGGCCCGGCTGCTCGAGCGGGCCCGCGCCGCGGGTTCGACGATCGTGCACGTGCAGCACGAGGCGGGTGCGGGCACGCCGTACGACACGAACGACGACATCGGCGCGATCGTCGACGCCGTCGCGCCGCGACCGGGTGAGCACCGGGTGGTGAAGAACTTCCCGAGCTCGTTCGTGAACACCGACCTCGAGCAGTACCTGCGTGACGCCGGCGTCACGAATCTCGTTCTCGCCGGTTTCATGACGCACATGTGCGTCAACTCGACGGCGCGCAGTGCGTTCAACCTCGGCTTCGCCCCGACCGTCGTCGCGGGCGCCACCGCGACACGGGCGTTGCCGGGTCCGAACGGCGTGGTCGAGGCCTCCGCGTTGCAGGCCGCGAGCCTCGCCGCGCTCTCCGACATGTTCGCGGTGGTGGTGCCCGACTCCTCGGCGGTTCCCGACTAGGTGCACTGCCAATTCCTTTGTGCGCCGCCCGTCACGGTGGACCCGCCTCGACACGACGACGGACGCGCATTTACGCTGCGCCGCGAACCATTCCGGTTCACGGCGCGCGGCGACGCGCGACCGGCCGTTCGGGGGTCGTGGAAGGAATTCATCGCGTGGCGCAGAAAGTGGTCGTGACCCTCGTCGACGACCTCGACGAGTCCGAGGCCGACGAGACCGTCGAGTTCGGCATCGACGGGACCACCTACGAGATCGACCTGTCCGACGCGAATGCGTCGAGACTCCGCGACGAGCTCGCCGACTACGTGGCCCACGCCCGCAAGGTGTCGGGCCGGCGCCGCTCGGGCGGTGGCGCGAAGGCCGCGGCGGCGACGGCCGCCCCGGCCCGCAAGGGCGGCGGCCGCGCCTCGGTCGACCGCGAGCAGAACCAGGCGATCCGGGAGTGGGCGCGCAAGAACACCAACTACAACGTGTCGGAGCGCGGCCGCATCCCCTCCGAGGTCAGCGAGGCCTACCACAAGGCCCACGGCTGATCCTCGTCCCGCACGCACGGGCCGTTCGTCACCTCCCGGGGTGACGGGCGGCCCGTTCGTCGTCGAGGAGGGCGCCCAGCAGTCCCGGCACGGCGGCCGCCGCGGCGGGCGCGTGGCGTGCGGTGTCGCGGCGCAACCCGTCGTCGGGATCGCTCCCCGGCGCCGAGAACCAGCGCTCGAGCAGCGCCGGGGTCATCTCGGGGTGGAACTGCACGCCGGCCCAGCGGCCGTGGCGGAAGGCGGCGACGCCGGCGTCGTCGTGCGCGAGGACGTGACTTCCCGACGGCGGGTCGAGCTGGTCGGCGTGCCAGGAGAACCAGGGGCCGGCCGCGACGCGGTCGTCCTGCGGTCCGACGGGGAACCAGCCGATCCGTGGCCGGTCCAGCCGCCGCACGGAGCCACCGAGCACCTCGGCGACGAGCTGGGCGCCGAAGCAGATCCCGAGCACGCGGGCCCCGGCGTCGTGGGCGGTCGTCAGGAAGGCCCGTTCGCGCTCGATCCAGGGCATCGCCGACCGCGGCCACGGCGCACCGAGGACGACGACGAGGTCGTGGGGCGTCGGGTCGGGGAACCCGGCGTCGGGGTGCGCGGTGCACCAGGTGACCGCGCCGAGCTCCGGGCGGTCGGCGAGGCAGCCGAGTCCGGCCACGTGGTCGTGGCCGACCACGAGCGTCGAGGTCACGACGGCATGATCACCGGGCGGAGGCGTGCCGCGCCAGACCGTCGCGGTCGAGGGACATCCGGCGTCCACCCGGGTGGACGGTGAGGAGGTCCCGGCCGGCGAGGTCGCGCAGCGCGGCGTTGAGGGTCTGGCGGGCGATGCCGAGGCGCTGTGCGAGCAGGGCCTGCGGCCCGTCGAGGTCGACGACGTCGGCGCCCGCCGCGAGCTCGAGCAGGAGGGCGGCGACCCGCTGGTCGACCCGGAGCCGCAGGCCGCTGCGCGCCCGGTTCTGCAGGCCGACGATCCGGACGAGGTCCTGTGCGAGGGCCAGGAGCGTGTCCGGACTGCCGCGCAGCGCGCGCAGGGCGGGCGCCGCGGGGACGACGAGCACCGTCGACGCGCGCACCGCCACCGCGTCCTCGGTGCGGGGCCCGGGGCACAGCACCTCGAAGTACCCGAAGGCGTGGCCCTCCAGCGCCGCGCCCAGGTCGATGACGTCGCCGTCGACCGACCCGAGACGGGCCACGACCGAGCCCCGCAGGAGCACGAACAGGGCGTCGCCGGGCCCGCCCTCGCGGAACACGGCCTCGCCCGCGCGGTAGTGCCGCAGGAAGGCGGCCCGGGCGACCTCCCCGACCGCCGCCGCGTCGAGGTGGCGCAGCTGCGGGCACCGTCGCACCGCGTCCTGCACCCGCTCGCGCCCGACCTCGTCGATGACCGACACCGAGGCACCCCCCGTGACTGGTTCCGGATCTAGTTCACCCGACTGGTTCAACCCTGCTGTCGTCGTGCTGACAGCGCGTCGATCATGCGACTCCTAGCGTCGGACGTCCATGGTCCGGGGGATCCCGACATCCCGGACGTTCTCTGGGGGAGGTCGTCGTGCGCCTGCGACGAGGAGGACGGGCGGCCGCCGTGGGCGCCCTGCTCGCGGCGGTGCTGTTCCTGGCGGCCTGCGGCGGGTCCGGCCCCGCGTCCGCGCCGCCCCCGTCGTCCGCGCCGCCCGGCGCCGGGCAGGACGGGCCCTTCGGCGGCCCGTCGTCGCCCGACGTCGTCCCCGGGGGCACCTCGGTGTTCACCCCGGTCGCCGCCTCGGTGCTCGACGCGCCGATCCCGGTCCCCGCCACCGACGGGCGGGTCCACCTGGCCTACGAACTCGTGCTCGGCAACATCCTCTCGTCCCCGGCGACGATCACCGGGCTGGAGGTGCTCGCCGACGGTCGTCCGGTGCTGCGTCTCGACGGCGACGCCCTGAACGCGTGGATGCGGCCGAACGGGGGGACGCCGGGGACGCGCGAGCTGCAGGGCGGTCAGGGCGGCCTGCTCTGGGTCGACGTCTCCCTCGCGCCCACCGACCCGGTCCCGTCGCGGCTCGACCACCGGCTCGACGTGGCGTTCGCCCAGGCGAACCCGCCGCTGGTCCCGGCCACGCTCACCGAGCCGGTCGGCGGCGTGGAGGTCGACCGGACCCCGCCGGTGCGCATCTCGCCCCCGCTGGCGGGCTCCGGCTGGGTCGACGGCGACAGCTGCTGCCGGCTCGGCGCCCACCGGGGAGCCGTCAGCCCCATCGACGGGCGGCTGTGGGCGCCCGAACGGTTCGCCATCGACTACGTCCGGGTCGACGCGTCGGACCGGATGATGGTGGGGGCGCCGACCGACCTCGCGAGCTACCCGTACGTCGGGGCCGACATCCTGGCCGTCGCCGACGGACCGGTCGTGGGCCTCGTGAGCAACCTGCCGATGCAGCCGCCCGGGGCGAACCCGGAGGGGCTCTCGCTCGCCGAGTACGGCGGCAACCACGTGGTGCAGGACATCGGGGGAGGCCGCTACGCCTTCTACGCGCACCTCCAGCCTGGCAACCCCACGAACCTCGCGGTCGGCCAGCCCCTGCGCCGCGGGCAGGTGCTCGGGAAGCTGGGGAACTCGGGCAACACGAGCGCCCCGCACCTGCACTTCCACGTGATGGACCGGACCGATCCGCTCGCGGCCAACGGTCTGCCCTTCGAGTTCGACTCCTTCACCGTCGAGGGCCGCGTGGTCTCCGACGAGTCGATCGTGCAGGGGTCCTCCGGTCCGGTGCCGTTCCAGATCGACCGGGCCGGCGCGGGACCGCGCACGGCGCAGTCGCCGCTGATCCTCGACGTGATGGGCTACCCGGCCGCCCGCTGACCCGCGGGCCCGCGACCCTCGGGGGGAGGGACGGGCCCGGACCGGGTCGCCGAGACCCGGTCCGGGCCGTGCGGGGGCGGCCAGACCACGCCGAGCGCGTCCACCAGGGCGGCCCGGCCCGCCGCGGTGACGGTGAGGGCGCGGCTGCCGCGCGCGGGCCGGACCCAGGCGCGGTCGGTCATGGTCCGCAGGAGTGCGCGCCCGAGCGGCCCGGCCACGTGGTGGCGCTGCTCGGTCCAGTCCACGCAGCAGCGGACCGCCGTGGCGGCGGGCACGGCCACCCCGAGCGCGGTGAGCGCCGCGCGGCCGCCCGGGGTGAGCTGCCGGGCGACGGTGTCCGCGCCCGACGACCGGTCGCCCTCCAGGTGCCCGAGGTCGAGGAGGGCGTCGGTGACGGCCACGCCGAGGCGGCCCGCGACGTGGTCGTAGCAGGTGCGGGCGAGCCGCAGGGCGTGCGCGCGGGTGCCCTCCCGCAGCGAGCGCACGGGCTGCGGCGGCGACACCCGCCCGAGCGCCTCGACCAGGTCGGCCATCTCGGGCCCCGCCAGCCGGAAGTAGCGGAAGCGGCCGCGCTCCTCCACGCGGAGCACCCCGGCGTCGAGAAGCCGGCGCAGGTGCGCGCTCGCGGTCGCGGGGGACACCCCGGCCTCCGCGGCGAGGACGGACGCGGGCAGCGCCCGCCCGTCGGTGACGGCCAGGACCATCCGCGCCCGCCCGCGGTCGGCGAGCGCGGCGGCCACGACGGACAGGTCGGCGTCCCCGGTCATGGGCCGACCGTAGGACCGTCCCGGTTCGCCGGGGAGCGAAGCGTCCCGCACCCAGGCTGTGCGGCCGTGAGCCGAGAACGCGACGCCTTCCTCGACGCCTGCCGCACCGTCGGACCCCGTGCGGTGTCGGCCTGCCCCGGCTGGACCACCCACGAGGTGGCCGCCCACCAGGCCGCCGCCTGCGCCGAGGTGGTCCGCCACGTCCGGCCCCACCGGGCGGGGGAGCCCGTGCCCGCGACGCGGTCGTTCGCCGAGCGGGAGGCGCCCTACCTCGCGCTGCCGTTCGACCACCTGCTCGACTCTGTGGTCGCGGAGGAGGAGCGGATGCAGGCCGTGATCGGCGCGGTGCTCGACGACGAGCCGCAGGCCGTCGTGCCGTGGACCGGGCCACGGATGGCGGTGTCCGCCTTCCGGACGCACCTGCGCGGCGAGTTCGCGCTGCACCGCTGGAATCTCGTGGGTGACGACGCGACCGGTGCGTCCCTGCTCGCGGGTCCCGACCTGACCGCGCACGGCCTGGCCGAGCTCGGGACCATCCTGCCGCGGGCCGGGGCGGCCGCCGACCCCGGCGATCCGCTGCGGGTCGCGCTGCGCAGCCCGGGCGCGGAGGACGTCGTCGTGGAGGTCACGGCAGCGGACGACGCAGCGGGACGGAGCGCGACCGGGAGGGCGGGTGCGCGGCTGCGCCGCCCGGGGGAGGGCGAGACGGTGCCGGTCGGGCTCGAGCTGGACGCCGCGTCGCGGCTCCTGGTGCTGTGGGGCCGGCGTCCGGCACGGCCGGGCGTGAGCCGGCTGTCGTCGGGAACGCTGCGGCGCGTGCAGCATCTGCTCGCGGGTTACTGAAACCCGGCGCCGATCCCTCGATCCGGTGTTTCTCCGGTAGCGAACGCCTTCCCGGAACAGCGGTGGAACGGGCATCGTTGGACCGAGCACGGCCGCGGATGGTGGCCGGGCGAGCAGGATCGGACATCCCGGTCCGACGTGGCTGGCGTCACGGTGCGGCAACCGCCGACACCGGATGGTGTCGGTCCCGGCGACTAGGATGGCCGTACGGTGCTCGGTCACGGTGTGAGCATCAGCCAGGGTCCGCGGGCCCGTCGTCGCTGACGGCGGGGGAGTGCGCGGGTGTCCGCCGGCGCAGCAGTCAGGAGTGACGAATGTTCGAGAGGTTCACCGACCGCGCGAGGCGGGTGGTCGTCCTGGCCCAGGAAGAGGCCAGGATGCTCAACCACAACTACATCGGGACCGAGCACATCCTGCTCGGACTGATCCACGAGGGCGAGGGCGTCGCCGCCAAGGCCCTCGAGTCGCTGGGCATCGCCCTGGAGGGCGTGCGTCAGCAGGTCGAGGAGATCATCGGCCAGGGTCAGCAGGCCCCCTCGGGGCACATCCCGTTCACCCCGCGCGCCAAGAAGGTGCTGGAGCTGTCGCTGCGCGAGGCGCTGCAGCTCGGCCACAACTACATCGGCACCGAGCACATCCTGCTCGGGCTGATCCGTGAGGGCGAGGGCGTCGCCGCCCAGGTCCTCGTCAAGCTCGGCGCGGACCTCAACCGCGTGCGTCAGCAGGTGCTGCAGCTGCTGTCCGGCTACCAGGGCAAGGAGCCCGCGGAGTCCGGCGGCCAGCGCGGTGAGGGCACGCCGTCGTCGTCGCTCGTGCTCGACCAGTTCGGTCGCAACCTCACCCAGTCGGCCCGCGAGGGCAAGCTGGACCCGGTCATCGGCCGGGAGAAGGAGATCGAGCGGGTCATGCAGGTCCTCTCCCGGAGGACCAAGAACAACCCGGTCCTCATCGGCGAGCCCGGCGTCGGCAAGACCGCCGTCGTCGAGGGCCTCGGCCAGGCCATCGTCAAGGGCGAGGTCCCCGAGACGCTGAAGGACAAGCAGCTCTACACGCTCGACCTCGGGTCGCTCGTGGCGGGCTCGCGCTACCGTGGTGACTTCGAGGAGCGCCTGAAGAAGGTCCTCAAGGAGATCCGCACCCGCGGCGACATCATCCTGTTCATCGACGAGCTCCACACCCTCGTGGGTGCGGGTGCCGCCGAGGGCGCGATCGACGCCGCCTCGATCCTCAAGCCGATGCTGGCCCGCGGTGAGCTGCAGACCATCGGTGCGACGACGCTCGACGAGTACCGCAAGCACGTCGAGAAGGACGCCGCGCTCGAGCGCCGCTTCCAGCCGATCCAGGTGGGGGAGCCCTCGGTGGCGCACTCCATCGAGATCCTCAAGGGCCTGCGCGACCGGTACGAGGCGCACCACCGTGTCTCGATCACCGACCCGGCGCTGGTCGCGGCGGCCACCCTGGCCGACCGCTACATCAACGACCGGTTCCTCCCGGACAAGGCGATCGACCTGATCGACGAGGCCGGCGCCCGCATGCGCATCCGCCGCATGACCGCGCCGCCGGACCTGCGCGAGTTCGACGAGAAGATCTCCGACGTGCGTCGTGAGAAGGAGTCGGCGATCGACGCGCAGGACTTCGAGAAGGCCGCGCGCCTGCGCGACGAGGAGAAGCAGCTCCTCGGCCAGAAGTCCGAGCGCGAGAAGCAGTGGAAGTCCGGTGACCTCGACGTCGTCGCCGAGGTGGACGACGAGCTGATCGCCGAGGTGCTGGCCAACTGGACCGGCATCCCCGTCTTCAAGCTCACCGAGGAGGAGACGACCCGTCTGCTCCGCATGGAGGACGAGCTCCACAAGCGGATCATCGGCCAGGAGGACGCCGTCAAGGCGGTCTCGCAGTCGATGCGCCGCACGCGGGCCGGCCTCAAGGACCCGAAGCGTCCGTCGGGGTCGTTCATCTTCGCGGGGCCCTCGGGCGTCGGGAAGACCGAGCTGACCAAGGCGCTCGCCGAGTTCCTGTTCGGTGACGACGACGCGCTCGTCCAGATCGACATGGGCGAGTTCCACGACCGCTACACCGCCTCGCGGCTCTTCGGCGCGCCCCCCGGGTACGTCGGCTACGAGGAGGGCGGCCAGCTCACCGAGAAGGTGCGCCGCAAGCCGTTCTCGGTGGTCCTCTTCGACGAGATCGAGAAGGCCCACTCCGAGGTCTACAACACCCTGCTGCAGGTGCTCGAGGACGGCCGTCTGACCGACGGCCAGGGTCGGGTCGTCGACTTCAAGAACACGGTCATCGTGTTCACCTCGAACCTCGGCACGCAGGACATCTCGAAGGCCGTCGGCCTGGGCTTCCAGTCCGGGGCGGACACGTCGTCGAACTACGAGCGCATGAAGAACAAGGTCACGGACGAGCTGAAGAAGCACTTCCGTCCCGAGTTCCTCAACCGCATCGACGACATCATCGTGTTCCACCAGCTGCGCGAGAACGAGATCGTGCAGATGGTCGACCTGATGATCGGCCGCACCGAGAAGCAGCTGCAGAACAAGGACATGTCGATCGAGCTCACCGACGCCGCGAAGAAGCTGCTCGCGCAGCGCGGCTTCGACCCGGTGCTCGGCGCCCGTCCGCTGCGTCGCACGATCCAGCGTGAGATCGAGGACCAGCTCTCGGAGAAGATCCTGTTCGGGGAGATCGAGCCCGGCCAGATCGTGCTCGTCGACGTCGAGGGTTGGACGCCTGAGCAGGACGACAAGGGCGTCACCAAGCCCGCTCCGGAGTCGGCCAAGTTCACGTTCCGGGGCGAGGCCAAGCCCACCCCGGTGCCGGACACCCCCGAGGTCGCGACCGCCTCGGAGTAGTCAGGCACAGCGCACGGCACGCCCCGGTCACCCTCGTGGTGGCCGGGGCGTTCGTGTGTCCGGCGTCGTGGGCACAGGAACGGCATGCGCACAGCCACGAGCCCTGCGACCTCCGAGGCGCAGGTCGTCGAGACCTTCCTCGCCGCCCTCGCCCGCCTCGACGTCGACGCGGTGGGCGAGCTGCTCGCCCCCGACGTCGTCTACCAGAACGTCTCGCTGCCACCGGCCCGCGGCCGGGAGGCGACGCTGCGCGTCCTGGGGTCGATGGCGCGGCCGCTCACGGGGTTCGAGATCCACACGCACCGGCTCGCGGCCAACGGGTCGACGGTGCTGACCGAGCGCACGGACGTGGCGATCGCCGGACGCGTGCGGATCGCGTTCTGGGTGTGCGGCACCTTCGAGGTGCACGACGGCCGCATCACGCTGTGGCGCGACTACTTCGACTGGGCCGACGTCACCCGTGCCGCGGTCGTCGGGGTGGCCCGCGGCGTGTGGTCGACCCTGCGCCGCCGCTGAGCGGGATCAGCCCTTCGCGGCGGCCCGCTGCTTCTTGTTCTGCGCCCGCCCGGCCTGGAACGCGATGAGCACGGCGATCGAGAGCGTGATCCACAGGGCGTACCGGTCGATCAGCAGCACCACGTCGACCGCGGACTGGCCGAGCGTGTAGCCCAGCCCGGCGACCAGCCCCGTCATGAGGCCGGCCCCGAGGATGCTGGCGACGAGGAATCCGACGAGGGACAACCCGGCCAGCCCGGCGAGCAGGTAGACCAGCACCGACGGGACCCCGGGCAGGGCCGCGGCGACGACGAGCAGGAACATCGCCCACATCGGCCACGACCGCACCCGCTCCACGAAGCGCTGCGCCCGGTCGGTCGGCACGAAGAGCTTCACGCCCTTGGCGCCCCAGCGGCGGCCGCCCCACCACCACAACCAGTCGAACTTCGCCTTCCCGACGATGCCCGCGACGATCACGAGCCACAGGTCGGCCTGCCCGATCCGCGCGAAGGCGCTCCCGGCCCCGATCGCCGAGGAGCTGCCGGTGACGGCGGCCAGGAGGGTGGGGTGCGAGGCGAGGAGGAACGGCCGGATCGGCAGGGTGGCCAGGCCGAGGACGAGGGCGCCGACGAGGCAGCCCAGCAGCACCTTGTCCGCCCGCGGCATCGGGCTCTCCCACGGCCGCATGTCCCGCCACTGCTGCTTGGCGGCCTCGACCTCCTCGGGGGAGTACTCGCGGCGCCACCGGGAGCGGTTGGGGGCGGCCGCGTCCGGCGTCGGCTGGTCCGGCGCGGTCGTCTCGTCCCGTTCGGACACGTCGACTCCCGTTCCCCCGGCGGCCCGTCCACCGTCGCCGCCGACGGTAGCGGACGGGTGTTTCGTGCGCGTGTGTCGTGATCGCCCGCGCCCGGGTTCAGGCTCCGTAGAGCGCCGCCAGCCCCTTGGCGGCCTCGACCATCTGGTCCCGCAGCGTGGACGGCGACACCACCTCCACCTCGGCGCCGAGCGCCAGGAGCTCGGACCGGGTGGCGGCGATCGACTCCATCGGGATCACCGCGCAGGTCCAGCCGTCGTCGTCGGTCGGCCAGGACCGCTCCGCGAGGGCCCGCGCCGTGTGCGGCCGCAGCACCACCGGGGCCAGCTCCATCGCGCACGGGGACAGCCGGAGCGCGGCCTCCGCCTGGTATAGGGCCGCGGTGAGCGACTCGGCCGCGGCGGTCCAGTAGTGGAACAGGTCGAAGTCGTCGGGCCGCTCGAAGTGCGTGTCGAGGGTCTCGAAGGTGAGCACGCGCGCCACCCGGTACGTGCGCGGCGACCCGCCCCCGGCCGGCTGCGCGACGAGGTACCAGACCCCGGCCTTGAGGACGACGCCCAGCGGCTCGAGGTCGCGGTCGACCTCCTCGTCGCCCCACCGCCGGTAGCGCACCCGCACCACGCGCTGGTTCCACACGGCGTCGGCGATGCCCGTCAGGGTCGGCACCTGGTCGGCCTCCCGGAACCAGCCGGGGGCGTCGAGGTGGAAGCGTTCGGCGATGCGCCGGGAGCGTTCGGCGAGCTCGTCGGGCAGGGCGGCGTGGACCTTGAGCTGCGCCGCCGCGAGGACCCGGCCGAGGCCGAGCTCCGCCGCGGCGGTCGGCATGCCGGCGAGGGCGAGCGAGTCGGCCTCCTCGGCCGACATGCCGGTCAGGCGGGTGGTCCAGCCCTCCAGCAGCGAGTACCCGCCGTCGGGACCGCGGTCCGCGTAGACCGGCACCCCGGACTCCGCGAGCGAGTCCATGTCCCGGTAGATCGTGCGGATGGAGACCTCGAGCTCGTCGGCGAGCTCGCGCGCCGTCATACGTCCGCGTGTCTGCAGGAGGAGCAGCACGGAGAGCAACCGACTGGCGCGCACGCGTCAGTCCTACCCTATGAGCTGACAGCCCATGTCAGCTACCCGTCACCGCCCGCTCGTCGGGGACCCCGTCGTCGTCGGCGTCGACGAGCAGCGGGTCGGTCACGCCCGCGCGCACGGCCTCCAGCTGCGCGGACACCGCGATCCCGGCGAGCAGCGCGACGCCCGTGACGAAGGCCCAGAGCAGCAGCACCATGATCCCGGCGAGCGGGCCGTAGGTCGCCGAGAACTCCCCGGAGACCGAGACGTAGAGCGCGATCGCGCCCGACGCGACGAGCCACACCGCGACCGTCAGGCCCGCCCCGAGGGCCAGCCACGAGAGTCCCGGCTGGTGACGGCGCGGGGCGAAGCGGAAGAGCGTGGTCACGGCGAGCACGAGCGCCGCGAGCCCGATCGGCCAGCGCACCACGTCCCACACCGTCTCCGCCGCGTCGCCCCAGCGGTAGACCTCCTCGATGGCGTCGCCGAACGGCCCGCCCGCCACGATGAGGACGAGACCCACGCCGAGCGCGGCACCCGCCGTCGCCGTCAGGAGGGCCGCGCGCGAGTACTTCCGCAGCGCCGGCCGGTCCCGCTCCACGCCGTAGACGCGGTTGGCGCCCCGTTCCAGCTGCGCGAAGGCGCTCGTCATCGCGACGAAGGCCGTGACGAGTCCGAACGCGACCGCCAGCTCGCCGAGGTTCTCACCCGGCCCGTCGTCGTCATCGTCGTTCCCGACGGCGGGTGCCTCCGCGCCCCGGGCGACGACGTCGGCCAGGAGCTGGTCGCCCGTGCCCGGCGACACCGCGACCACCGTCCGCGCGACCACCTGGGCCACCGACTCCGCGCCGATCGCCGTCGCGAGACCGCTCCCGGCGATGATCAGCGGCACCGTCGCGAGGGCGAGCTGCAGCGCGAAGGCGCGCGCGTGGCTGAAGCCGTCGCCGTAGCGGAAGCGCAGGAAGGACGTGCGCAGCAACGTCCCGAGCCCGACGCGGCGCGCGGTGTGCCACGCGTCGTCGGCGGAGAGGTCCTCGCCGTGCATGTCCGTGGTCTCGGGCACGGCGCGCACGGAGCTCACCGCGCCATTCTGGCCCGACCTGACAGCAGGTGTCAGGCACGGCACGGCACAGTGGCGCGATGGACGTGACGCGGGAGCAGGCCATCGCGTTACGGGTTGCCGCGCAGGGCCTCGCCCGCCGCTCGGTCGACGACGCCGCCGCGCTGCTCGACCTCGGGGTGCAGCACCGGGAGTCGTCGGTCGCGGTGGCGCTGGCGGCGCGGCTGCCCGACCGCCCGCCGGCTGACGACGTCCTCGCCTGGACCCACCGCGCGGCGCCGCACCGGCACCACCTGGCCGACCTCGCGCGGTGGGCGCGCGCGCTCCGGCCGCTCTCCGCGGCCGACGCGGCGGGTCGGCTGACGTGGACCGCCGAGCAGGACGCGGCGTTCGGTGCGCTCGAGGCGATCGACCGGGTCGCGGAGGTGCTGACGTCCGTCGTCACCGGCCCGATGACGAAGGGCGAGCTGTCGACGGCCGTCAGCCGGGAGATTCCCCGCGCCCTGCAGCGCGACTGCCCCTCGTGCGGGGTGTGGCACGTGTACGACCAGCTGCTGCGCCTCGCCGCCCTGCCCGCCGGGCTGACGCTCGACGGCGGCCGGGTCCTGCGGGCGCTCCCGCCCGACGACGGGTGGCGCCGCCCGGTGGGGCCGGGGGAGCCGGCCGACGTGGCCGGGCTCGTGACCGCGGCCGCCCGCGTGTTCGGGCCGGCGACGACCGCGGACCTCGCCGCCTGGATCGGCACCTCCGCCGGAGCGCTGCGCCCGGCCGTGGACGTCGCGGACCTGGCGGCGGTGCGGGTCGCGGGGCGGCGCGCGTGGGTGGTCCGCGACCGGCTCGAGGTGCTGGCCGACCCGCCGTCACCACCCGACCTGCGGCTGCTGCCCGCGTTCGACCCCCTGCTCTCGGCCCGCGACCGTGCGCTGCTCGTGCCCGACCCGCAGCGCCGCCGGGCGCTCTGGCCGGCCCTCGGCCACCCGGGAGCGGTGCTGGTGGGCACCGAGGTGCTCGGGACGTGGCGTCCCCGGGCCGCGGGGTCGGCGCTCACCCTGGAGGTCACGGCGTTCGAGGAGCTCCCGCGGGACCTGCTCGACGAGGAGGCGGAGCGGGTGGCGGCGGCCCGGGGACTGCGGCTGCGCGCGGTGACCGTGGCGCGTTCCTGACGTCGGGTGTCAGCGGTGGGCCACGGCTGACGACCCCGAGGTGGGTCGGTCAGGTCCAGGCGTCGGCGAGGAGCTCGTCCAGGGCGAGGAGGGTGTCGCGGGCGCCCGCCGGGAGACCGATGCCCCGGCCGTGCCGGACCTCCGGCTCGCGCACGTTGACCCGCACCAGTCGGCCCGACGCGGCCGAGGCCAGCTCGGCGTGCCGCCGCACCGTCGGCACCGCGGTCCCGGCACCGAGTTCGATCACCGCGACGTCGGTGTGGCGCCGGAGCCACGCGCGGTGCTCGGCCATCCGCCCGGCGTGGTCGCCGGGCACCCAGGAGCCGTCGCCGAACATGAGGATGTTCGGCCGGGCCACGGCCCCGCAGCGCGGGCACGTCGGCAGCGGCGCGCGCGCCCGCATCGTCTCCTCGTCGACGGCCACCTCGACGTCGTCGGCCGACCAGGTCAGCTCGGAGCACGGGCGGGTGCACTGCAGCGTGCCGATCGCCCCGTGGCACTCGACCACGGCCTCGTCGGGGAAGCCCGCGGCCTGGAAGGCGCCGTCGACGTTGGAGGTGAACACGTGCGTCGGCAGGCGCCGGGACCAGCCCCGCAGCACGCCGAAGCCCGCGTGCGGCACCGTCGCGCGGTAGAGCGCCAGGCGGTGCCCGTAGAAGCCCCAGGCGATCTCCGGGTCGTCGTCGAAGTGCTCGGGGTCGGCGAGTTCCTCGAAGCGCAGCCCGAGGCGGCGGTAGGGCGGGTAGGCGCGCCAGAACCCCTCGGGACCGCGGAAGTCCGGCAGCCCGGAGTCGACGCCCATCCCCGCGCCGGCGGCGACGACCAGCGCCGAGGCGCCGCGGAGGAGCTCCGCGGCGCGCTCGAGCCCGGGGTCGCTCAGGACTCCCCGCCGGGCTTGCCGACCGACAGGACGACCTCGAACTCCATGAGGTCCGCGCCGGACGAGACCGGCTGCTTGCGCTCGCCCGCGTGGGCCGCGGCGGCGGCACCACCGTCGCGCCAGTTCGCGAACGCCTCCTCGGACTCCCAGCGGGTGTAGACGAAGTAGCGGTCGTCGCCCGCCGTCGGCCGCAGCAGCTCGTAGCCCAGGAAGCCCGGGGTGTCCTTGATCGACTCCCCGCGCGCGGCGAAGCGGCGCTCGAGCTCCTCGCCGTTGCCCTCGGGGACCTTGATTGCGTTGATCTTCACGACGGCCATGACCCCAGCCTACGACGGTCCGTCGGACTCGCCCGGCAGCGCGAACCGGCCGTCTGCGAGCTGCTCGACGAGGCCGTCGACGAGCAGCGAGTCGAGGCACCGGGCGCGCTGCGCGGGATCGGTGCGCCACGCGGCCTCGAGGGCCGCGGCGTCGACGGGGCCGGTGGCGCCGCGCAGGACGTCGAGGAGGCGTCCGCGGACCTGGCGGTCGGTGCCGGCCCAGCGCTGCCCCTTCTTCACCGGACCGTCCCACGCCGGGCGCCCGGCCTGCTGCCAGGCACAGAGGTCGAGCACCGGGCAGTCCGCGCACCGGGGCCCGCGGGCGACGCAGATGCAGGCGCCGAGCTCCATCAGCGCCGCCGAGGTGCGGGCGGCGTCGGCCTCGTCCTCGGGCAGCAGCGCCTCGGTGTCGGGCAGGTCGCGCGTCGCGGCGTCCCCCGCCTCGGCGCGCCCGTGGACGGCCCGGGCCACCACGCGGCGCACGTTCGTGTCGACCACCGGGCAGCGGCGTCCGTAGGCGAACGCGGCGACGGCGCGGGCGGTGTAGGTGCCGATCCCGGGCAGGGCGAGCAGGACGTCGACCTCGCTCGGGACCACGTCGTCGTGCTCCGCCGCGATGGCGGCCGCGGCGGCCTGCAGGCGCAGCGCGCGGCGGGGGTAGCCGAGCTTCCCCCAGGCCCGCAGCACGTCCGCCGTGGGCGCCGCCGCCAGGTCGGAGGGCCGCGGCCAGCGCGCCATCCACTCCCGCCAGACCGGGTCGACGCGGACGACCGGGGTCTGCTGGAGCATGATCTCGCTGACCAGCACGCCCCAGCCGGTGACGTCCGGAGCACGCCACGGGAGGTCGCGGGCGTTCGCGGCGAACCAGGGCAGCAGGCGGTCGGCGAGAGCGGGCATCGACCGTGATCCTCGCCGCCCGGTCGACGGCGTGCCTCGACGGGGTGAGTTCCGGGAACGGCCCGGCGCGGGGCGGTCGCAGCGTGCGACCCCACTTCTACCGTGCGTCACATGCTGGAGCCGGTGGGACCGCTCCCGCCGTCGGTGTACTGGCGACGGCGGGCCGTCGCCGCGATCGCGGCCGTCCTCGTCCTGGCCTTCCTCATCTGGGCCGTCAGTGCCGCGGCCTCCGCGGACGGCAACGAGGACGTCGCCGCACCGGCGCCCGCCCCGGCGGGACCGACCGCCCCGCCCACCCCGGTCGCGTCGCGCGGGGCCCTGGCCGTGCCGCCGGGCGCCGCGCCGCCGGTCGGGGCGGCCCCGGCCGGTCCGGTGCCCGCGGCACCCGCGCCCACCAGCGCGGCGCCGGGTGGCGCCACGCCGCCGCTGCTCGGGGCCGGGTCCACCGGCCCGCAGCAGCAGCCGCCGGCCGGACTCCCCGCGCCCGCCGGGGTCCCGGCGCCCGCCGGCGCTCCCGCGCCCGCCGCACCGCCGGCCGGTCCGAGCCCGACACCCCGCGCGATCGCGCCGTGCGCGGACTCCGACCTCAGGGTGGCCGCCCGTACCGACAAGCAGCGCTACACCGCCGCGGAGCGCCCGCTGTTCAGCCTCGTCGTCACGAACACGGGCAAGGAGCCCTGCACCCGCGACCTCGGCCCCGCCCGCACCGCGATGGCCGTGGTGATCAAGCCCGGCGACGGACTGTGGGGGAGCGACGACTGCGCCCCCGGCGGCGACCCGGACGTCCGCACCCTCGCGCCGGGCCAGGAGCAGGTGTTCTCGGTCCGCTGGGCGGGCCGGACCTCGGCACCGGGCTGCCCGTCGGGTCGCGAGGCCGTGCCGCCCGGCTCCTACCAGCTGCTCACGCGCCTCGACGACACGATCAGCGACCCCGCCCGCTTCACGATCGCTTCGTAGACCCTCCCGCCAGTCCGACGGCGGCGAGCGCCCCCTTGAGGTCGTCCACCTCCGTGAGCGTCATCCCGGCGGGCGCCACCGTGCCGGGACCGAACGGCACGATCGCCTCCCGGATGCCGAGCCGGGCCGCCTCCGCCAGGCGCCGGTCGGTGGCGGTGACCCGGCGGACCTCCCCGGTCAGCCCCACCTCGCCGAGGACGACGACGCCGTAGGGCAGGGGCTTCGTCCGCGCCGCCGACGCGACGGCGAGCGCGATCGCGAGATCGGCCGCGGGTTCGCGCAGCTTCATGCCGCCGACCGTCGCGGCGAACACGTCCATCTGCGACAACGACAGCCGGCCGTGCTGCTGCAGCACCGCGAGGATCTTGAGCACGCGCGACGACTCCAGGTCGGACACCGTGCGCCGCGCCGGGGCGTCCTTGCCGACCGGCGTCACCAGCCCCTGCACCTCGGCCATGAGGGGGCGCTTGCCCTCCATCGTCACCGTGACGGCCTGCCCGGGCACCCCGCCGGTCATCGTGCCGACGAACAGGCCCGTCGGGTCGGTGACCTCGCTGATCCCGCCGTCGAACATCTCGAAGCAGCCGACCTCGTCGGACGGGCCGAAGCGGTTCTTCAGGCCGCGGACCATGCGCAGCGTGGAGTGCCGCTCGCCCTCGAAGCTCAGCACCACGTCCACCAGGTGCTCGAGTGTGCGCGGGCCGGCCACCGCGCCGTCCTTCGTCACGTGGCCGATCAGCACCACCGGGAGGTCCCGCTGCTTCGCCAGGGCCACGAGCGCCGAGGTCACCGCCCGGACCTGCGACACCCCGCCCGCGGTGCCCTCGACGTCGGCCGACCCCACGGTCTGCACCGAGTCGACCACGAGCAGCCCGGGGTCGACCGCCTCCACGTGGGCGGCGACCTCCTCCAGGTCGGCCGTCGCGGAGAGGAACAGGTGCGGCACCACGGCGTTCGTCCGCTCGGCCCGCAGCCGGACCTGGCCCGCGGACTCCTCGCCGGTGACGTAGAGGACCGTGCCGCCGGAGCGGGCCCGGCGGGCCGCGACCTCGAGCAGCAGCGTCGACTTCCCGACGCCGGGCTCGCCCGCCAGCAGCACGACCGCCCCGGGCACGAGGCCGCCGCCGAGCACCCGGTCGAGCTCGCCGACCCCGGTGGGCCGCGACGTCACCGACTCCAGCCCGACCTCCCCGATGGCCCGGACCGGGCTGGTCGGCCGGGCGGCCGCCTTCGGGGCCCCGCCGGGCGCGCCGACGGCCGCCGCGGGCGGGAGGCCCTCCTCGATCGTCCCCCAGCCGCCGCACCCCGGGCAGCGGCCGAGCCACTTCGCCGCGGTGTAGCCGCAGGCGGTGCACTCGAAGGGGCGGGGACGGGACTTCGTGCTCACGCTGCCGGAGGGTAGGGCGACCCCCCGACAGTCACGTCCGCGCCGGGCCGGGGACGGCCCGGCGGCGGGACGGGGATCAGCTCGCGGGGACCGGGATGGTGGTGTTGACGAACACCGGCAGCGTGATCGTCCCGGCGCGGGCGAAGGTGAAGGTGACCGGGTAGGTCGGGCCCTCGTGCAGCACCTGGGCCACCCCGGGCAGCGTGATCCGCGCGGAGGCGGTCGGGTTCGTCGGGGAGGGCGGGCCGACGGGGCCCGGCTCCGCGCCGACCAGCGTGGTCGTCGAGTTCGCGAGGATCGTCGTGAAGCCCTCGGCGCGCGCCGGACCCGAGTACGGGGTGGTCACCGAGAGGAGCTGGTCGTCCTGCAGCGCCTGGTTGATGATCGTGCCGCGCAGCACGACCGACGACCCGGCCGGGACGACGGGGGTGGCGCCCGGGTCGAGCGTGATGTTGCGCAGCAGGACCTGGCCGACGGAGCCCTCGGTGCCGACCACCGACGAGATCGTCGTGTCGGTCTGGGTCACGGCGCCGGCGCTGCAGCCCGAGAGGACGAGCGCGGCCGCACCCAGGAGCGTGGCGGCGAGCAGCGCGGTCCGCGGACGTCCCGTCGGTCGGCGGGTCATGGCGCGTGGTCCTCCTCGGTGGACTCTCCGGCTGCACCCGCGCACGGGCGTCCGGTCGGATTCGGGTGCACCCTAGCCCCCGGGCGGGTCCGTGGGCGCGCCCGACGGGCCCCGTCACGCCCCCCGATGACCCTCCCGACCTCGGGAAGCACGCTGCCGCGCCTCTTGTCAACCCCCTGACCTGCGAAGACGGCGCAATCCCCCTCCGACGGCACGTCGCGGTCGTGTTAACCTGGAGGCAGCGAAAGGGGCTAGAGGACACATGGTTTTCAAGGTCGGCGAGACCGTCGTCTACCCGCACCACGGTGCCGCTCTCATCGAGGCGATCGAGACCCGGACGATCAAGGGCGAGGAGAAGAAGTACCTCGTCCTCAAGGTTGCCCAGGGCGACCTCACGGTCCGGGTCCCCGCGGACAACGCCGAGATCGTCGGTGTCCGGGACGTCGTCGGGCAGGAGGGTCTGGACCGGGTGTTCGAGGTGTTGCGGGCCCCGCACACCGAGGAGCCGACCAACTGGTCGCGCCGGTACAAGGCGAACCTCGAGAAGCTCGCGTCGGGTGACGTCAACAAGGTGGCCGAGGTCGTCCGCGACCTGTGGCGCCGTGAGAAGGACCGCGGCCTGTCCGCCGGCGAGAAGCGCATGCTCGCCAAGGCGCGGCAGATCCTCGTGAGCGAGCTGGCGCTCGCCGAGGGCACCGACGAGGTGGCCGCCGAGTCCCTGCTGGACCAGGTACTCGCCTCCTGACGTGGTGGTCGCGGCCGTCGTCCCGGCGGCCGGCTCCGGGGAACGCCTCGGAGCCGGGCGGCCCAAGGCCCTCGTCGAGGTCGCCGGGGTCGCGATGGTCACACGCGCGGTCGACGGCCTGCTCGGTTCGGGGGTCGTCGACGAGGTGATCGTCGTCGCTCCGCCGCAGCATCTCGAGGAGATGGCGAAGGCGGTCCCGACGGCGGGTCGGGTCGTGCCCGGTGGGCACGACCGTGTCGCGTCGGTCGCGCTCGGTCTGGCCGAGGTGCCGCGTGCCGACGTCGTGCTGGTGCACGACGCGGCGCGCTGCCTCTGTCCGGGGCCGGTCGTCGCGGCCGTGGTGGCGGCCGTCCGTGCCGGCCACGCGGCCGTGGTGCCGGCGATCCCGGTGGCGGACACGGTGCGCCGGGCCGGGGACGACGGGCGCGTCGAGCTCGTCGACCGCACCGGCCTGCTCGCCGTGCAGACCCCACAGGGGTTCGACGTCGACGTCCTGCGCCGGGCCCACGCCGCGGCGGGGGACCATCGCGCGACGGACGACGCGGGCCTCGTCGAGGCGATCGGCGGCGAGGTCGTCACCGTTCCGGGGGATCCGCGTGCGTTCAAGATCACGACTCCATTGGACCTGGCGATGGCGGAGGCCCTGGTGACGGCGCTGTGAGGGTCGGCATCGGGACGGACGTGCATCCGCTGTCCGCGGACGCGCCGTGCTGGGTGGCGGGCCTGCTGTGGGAGGGCGAAGCGGGCTGCGCCGGGCACTCCGACGGCGACGTGGCCGCGCACGCGCTGTGTGACGCGCTCCTCTCGGCCGCCGGCCTCGGCGACGTTGGCGCGGTCTTCGGCACGGGGCGGCCCGAATGGGCCGGCGCCCCGGGCGTCCGCCTGCTCGGCGAGGTGCGTCGGCTCGTGCACGACGACGGGTGGACCGTCGGCAACGCGGCGGTGCAGGTCATCGGGAACCGCCCGAAGATCGGGACCCGTCGTCGGGAGGCGGAGCAGGTGCTCTCCGAGGCGGTCGGCGCGCCGGTGTCGGTGTCGGGCACGACCTCCGACGGCCTCGGGCTGACCGGCCGCGGTGAGGGGTTGGCCGCCGTCGCGACGGCGTTGCTGCTGCCGCGCTGACCCGGCACTTTCCCGGAAGCGCCCCCACGGGCCGGAGCGGCGTGCTTGCCTGATCCCGGCGAGGGGAGGCGGGCGTGTTCGACGTGAACTGGGAGACGCGGTCGCACGCGGACATCCACGCGCAGCTGCAGGGGCGTGGCGGCGGGTTCACCGACGCCGGGGGCGCCTGGAACTCGCTCGCGAGCCGGCTGCGGGACGTCGCGGGCTCGGTGGAGCGGGCGACGTCGGGGATCGCGGCCACGCGGACGGGGCCGGCGGCGCAGGCGGCCGGTGCGGCGGTCGGACCGATGGGGCCGTGGGCGACCGAGGTGCGGACCTTCAGCGACGCCGTCGGGTCCGCCTCCCACGAGCAGAACCGCGCGCTCACCGCGACGCGCGGGGCCGTCGGGCCGCCCGTGCCGCGACCGCCGGTGACGCTGCAGACCTGGGAGGGCGTCGGTGCGCTGGCCGCGCTCGACGTCGACTCCGCGGAGCACGCCTCGCTCGACGCCGAACGACGGGCCCGCGCCGCGATGGGTCGCTACCAGGAGTTCAGCTCGCTCCGGGCGTCCGGGCTGCCGCAGTTCTCCTCGCCCTCGCAGCCGGGGGCGCCCCGGATCGACCTGGTCACCACGGGTGGAGGCGGACCGGCTCCGGGGACCGGCGGCGGGGGAGCGGCGGTTCCCGGCCCGGCGGGTGCCGTGCCCGCTCCCGGCTCGGGCGGACCACCGGGCCCCACGACCGGCGGGGCCACCGCAGGGACGTCGACACCACCGCGCTCGCCGGGCGGGCCACCAGCCTCGGGTGCGGGAGCGTCGGCCGGTCCGGGGATCCCCCGGTCCGGCCTCCCGACGACGCCCCCGGCTCCCGGGCCGATCGGTGCCGGAACCGGTGCCGGCGGATCCGGTTCCACCGGACCCGGTGGCTCCGCCTCCCCCGGTCGCGGGTCGAACGCGGGTGGCGCCGGATCCGGTTCTGTCAGCACCGGTCCGACCGGCGCCGGAACCGGGACCACCGGCACCGGTTCCGTCGGCACCGGTTCGACCGGGCCGAGTGGCACCGCCTCCACCGGCTTCGGTCCGACCGGCGCGGGAACCGGTGCCATCGGCACCGGTTCGCCCGGACCCACCGGCACCGGACCGGGCCCCACCTCCGCCCCACGTCCCGGGCTGCTGGAGCCGCCCCTCGGCCGGGCACCGGTCGAGCCGGTCCGCACCGCGTCGGTCCTCGAACCGGCCCTCGGCCCCCGACCCACCGCGGCGAGCTCCACCTCGGGCGTCCCGTTCGCGCCGATCGGCGGGGTCGGGGCACCGGGCGCGTCCGAGCAGCGGCTGTCCCGGGCGCCCTACCTGGTCGAGGACGATCCCGACGCTCTGGCAGGCGAACTGCCGCGCGTCGCCCCGCCGGTGATCGGCGGATGATGCCGGCCCGCCGGCTCCACCTGGAGCGCGACGCGGTCGTCGCGGTGTGGCGCCACCTCCGCCTGGGCGACCGCCCGCCGCTGCTCGACGTGCCCGACCACGGCGCCACCCTCTCCGCACGCGACGCCGCCGACCACGCCGCGCTCTGCGGACTGCGCGGACGCGGCCTGGCGCGCACGGGTTCCGACGACGCGCCCGTGCCGGTCGCCGACCTCGCTGAGGCGATGCGGGTCCTCGACCGTCCAAAGGTCGCCGTCGACCTCCGGTGCTGGGACCCCGACCCGCGGGGTTGGTTCGCGGCCGTGGCGGGCGAACTGACGGTCCTGGTCGAGACCTCGTCCGACCAGGCGTGGACCGTCGACCTCACCTCCCGCCCACCGGCCGACGACGCGACCGGACTCGTGGAGGCCCTCGCCCGCCTCGTCCTCACCCGGGCGCCGGAGGAACGACCCCGGGGCAGCGCGCTGACCGTGCCCGCCGCCGTGCTCTTCGGCGGCGCACCCACCCACCGGCTCCCGCCCGCCGTCGGGACGAGGATCGCGGCCCTGCGGGCGTCCCCGCCGCGGCGGCGGCTGCAGGTGGGGGCGCACGTGGGCCGACGGCGGGTCGGGCCGGTCACCGTCGTCGACGCGGCCGAGGGGCGGACGATCGTCGAGCGGGACGGCGACGAGGTGCGGGTCCGCCCGGCGGACCGGGTCGCGATCGCCCGCGAGCTGGCCCTGTGGGCCGATCCGGCGCAGGGGCCCGCACGGGCCGTGACCTGCGGTCCGTAGGATCCGCGTGGTGAGCCTGCACCTGTACGACACCGCTAGACGCGCGCTGCGGGAGTTCCACCCGCAGCACGAGGGCCGGGCGTCGATGTACGTGTGTGGGGCGACCGTGCAGGGAGTACCGCACGTCGGGCACGTCCGGTCCAGTGTGAACTTCGACGTCCTGCGCCGGTGGCTCATGCACCAGGGGCTCGACGTCAGCCTCGTGCGCAACGTCACCGACATCGACGACAAGATCCTCACGAAGGCGGCCGAGGCGGGTCGTCCCTGGTGGGAGTGGGCGGCCACGCACGAGCGGGCGTTCACGTCCGCCTTCGACGCGCTGGGCTGCCTGCCGCCGTCGGTCGAGCCGCGCGCCACCGGGCACGTGACCGAGATGATCGAGCTGATCTCCCGGCTCATCGACGCGGGGCACGCCTACCCGTGCGACAACGGCTCGGGCGACGTGTATTTCGCCGTCGGGACCTGGCCGACCTACGGGTCGCTGTCGGGGCAGAAGCCCGACGAGATGGAGCAGGGCGAGCAGGCCTCGCGCGGCAAGCACGACCCGCGCGACTTCACGCTCTGGAAGGCCGCCAAGCCCGGCGAGCCCTCGTGGCCGACGCCGTGGGGCCGCGGCCGCCCGGGCTGGCACCTGGAGTGCTCGGCCATGGCGACCCACTACCTCGGGCCGTCGTTCGACATCCACGGCGGCGGGCTGGACCTGGTGTTCCCGCACCACGAGAACGAGCGGGCCCAGTCGAACGCCGCGGGCGACGGCTTCGCGAACTTCTGGCTGCACAACGCCTGGGTGACGATGGCCGGGGCGAAGATGTCGAAGTCGCTCGGCAACACCCTGACGATCCCCGCGGTGCTCGAGCGGGTCCGCGCGGTCGAGCTGCGCTACTACCTGGTGGCGCCGCACTACCGCTCGACCGTCGAGTACTCGGAGGCCGCGCTCGCCGAGGCGGCGTCGGCCTACCGGCGGATCGAGACGTTCGTGGCGCGCGTCGCCGAGCGCGTCGGCCCGGTGCCGGCGAGCGGGGCGGACATCAGCGCGTTCGCCGCGGCGATGGACGACGACCTCGGCACCCCCTCCGCGCTCGCCGCCGTCCACGAGCAGGTGCGGGCGGGCAACACGGCCCTCGCCGACGGCGACCACGCGGGGGCCCGCGCCGCCGCGACGGCGGTGCGTGAGATGACCGGCGTGCTCGGCCTCGACCCGCTCGACCCGCACTGGGCCGGTGCGGACGCGGCCGGGGGGACCACCGCCCGGTCCGCGCTCGGCGCGCTCGTCGAGGACCTCCTCGCGCAGCGCACCGCGGCCCGCAAGGACCGCGACTTCGCGCGCGCCGACGCGATCCGTGACCAATTGACCGCCGCCGGCGTCGGGATCGAGGACACCCCCGACGGACCGGTCTGGACCCTGAAGGACGACGAGCAGTAGCGATGGCAGGAAACTCGCGCCGCCCCGGTGCGCGGCGCAACCCCGGCTCGAAGAAGGGCCCCACGAAGGGCTCCGGCGGCAACCGCGCCAAGGGGCTCGAGGGCAAGGGCCCGACCCCGAAGGCCGAGAACCGTCCCAACCACAAGGCCTACGAGGGCGGCGGCAAGACCGGGAAGTCCGGTCAGGGCGCCGCGCGGCGACCGACCGGCTCGGCGCCGCGCACGAGCGGCCCCCGCGGGACGACCTCCCAGGCCGGCCCCACCCGTCGTCGGGAACGGGAGGCCCCGGACGGCCCGCAGGTGGTGGTCGGGCGCAACCCGGTGGTCGAGAGTCTGCGCGCGGGCATCCCGGCGACCGCACTGCACGTGGCGCAGGGCATCGACATCGACGACCGCGTCCGCGAGGCCCTGCGCACGGCGGGCGACCGCGGGATCAACGTGCTCGAGGTGCCGCGCGCGGACGTCGAGCGGCTGGCCGACGGCTCGGTGCACCAGGGGCTCGCGCTCTCGGTGCCCGCGTTCGAGTACCTGCACCCCGACGACCTGCTCGAGGAGGCCCGACAGGCCGCCCACCTCGCGCGGACCGAGCCGTTGCTCGTGGCGCTCGACGGCGTCACCGACCCCCGCAACCTCGGCGCCGTGGTCCGCTCCGCGGCCGCGTTCGGGGCGCACGGGGTGCTGCTGCCGCTGCGGCGGTCGGTCGGGGTCACGCCCGTCGCCTGGCGCACCTCCGCGGGTGCCGCGGCGCGGATGCCGATCGGGCGCGCGACCAACCTCTCGCGCACGCTCGGGGCCTGGAACGACGACGGGTTCGTGACGGTCGGGCTCGACGGTGAGGTGTCGGCGACGATCGACGACCTCGACGCCGTCGCCGGTCCCGACGCCGCCCGCGGGCCGCTGGTGCTCGTCGTCGGGTCGGAGGGCAAGGGCCTGTCGCGGCTCGTGCGCGAGACCTGCACCGGCACCGTCGCGATCCCGATGGCGGGCGAGGTCGAGTCGCTCAACGCGTCCGTCGCGGCGGGCGTGGCGCTGGCCGAGGTGGCGCGGCGGCGGCGGGTGGGCTAGTCCCGGGTCACCCGGCCAGCCAGCTCCGCAGCTCCGCCAGCGTCTCGGCCGGGGCCTCCTCGGGGATGAAGTGGCCGCTGGGCATCGCCCGACCGCTCACGTCGGTGGCGTACTCGCGCCACACGGCGAGCGGGTCGTAGTTCTTCCCGACGAAGCCGTGCTCGCCCCACAGCACGAGCGTGGGGCACGTGACGCGGTGCCCGGCGTTCCAGGTCTCCTCGTCGTCGGTGAGGTCGATCCCGGCGCCCGCCTTGTAGTCGGCGGTGGTCGCGGCGATGGTGGCCGGGTCGGAGAAGGCGGCGATGTAGTGGTCCATGACCTCCGGCGCGATCGTGACGCCGGGCGCCAGCAGCCGCTCGACCATCGTGCGGATCCAGAACTCGGGGGCGCCGCGCAGGAGGGTCTCGGGGACGTCGCCGCCGGTGGCCAGGAAGAACCAGTGGAAGTAGCCGAACGCCAGCGCGCGGTCGACGTTCGCGTAGACGTGCCGGGTGGGCACGATGTCGAGCACCGCCAGGCGCTCGACGGCCTGCGGGTGGTCGAGGGTGAGCCGGTGCGACACCCGGGCGCCGCGGTCGTGGCCCACCAGGTCGAACCGGTCGAACCCGAGCTCCCGCATCACCGCGACCTGGTCGGCCGCCATGGCGCGCTTGCCGTAGGTGCGGGCCTCGGCGTCGGGCGTGGGCTTGTCCGACGCGCCGTAGCCGCGCAGGTCGGGCACCACCACGGTGTGCTCCCGGGCGAGCTCCGGCGCCACGTCCCGCCACATCAGGTGCGTCTGCGGGTAGCCGTGCAGCAGCAGCACCGGGCTGCCGGAGCCGCCGACCGCCACGTTGATCGCGACCCCGTCGGCGTCCACACGTCGGTAGGTGAACGGCTCCGGCAGCTGGGTCATGGCGCTCCTTCGCGACGGCAGATGTGGTCCGGTGCCCTGGCGAGGGGCGCCCACCGGCGAATCTATTGAGCGAGGGGCCCCTTCGCTCGGGACGGGTGGGTGGGCGCGGGAGCAAGATCCTGTTGGGCCGCGCGATGTGGTCGCTGGGCGATCACTATGCGCGGCGGAACAGGATCTTGGGTGCCGACCCGTTCGCGGGACGTGCTTGGTGTGCACCTCGGGGTGGAGGGCTTCCCGACGGCGGGTGCGCCCGGCGGTCCCGGAGGTCAAGATCTTGTCGGGCCGCGCGATGTGGTCGCTGGGCGATCACTATGCGGGCGGAACAGGATCTTGGGTGCCGGTGGGTCCGTCGGCGGCGGAGCCTGCCTCGCGGCGGAGGGCTTCCGGACGGCGGGTGCGCCCGTCGGTCTCAGGGTCAAGATCTTGCCGGGCCGCGCGATGTGGTCGCTGAGCGAACACTATGCGCGGCGGAACAGGATCTTGGCTGCCGGCGTCTCCTCGAGTGGCACCTCAGGCATGCCCGAGGGCGGTGGAGGCTGCCTGGTGTGCACCTCGGGGCGTGTGCGCCCGCCGACCTGGCCGGCGCCTGGGGTCAGGCGGGTTCGTGTGCGGGTGTGGGGTCGCCGTTGGAGGACGGCTGGGTGGCGCGTCCGGCCAGGCGGGTGGGGGCGTGGATGGTGGTCTCGGTGGTGCGCCCGCGCAGGGTCCTCGAGCCG
>NZ_JAJNDA010000022.1 GCF_021026295.1 Actinomycetospora soli | reverse complement strand
ATCACGCAACCGGTCCTCATACATGCGCACCGCACGAGCCCGGGTCTCCGGGTCGAACTTCCGAGGTGGGGCCACAGCAGCAGTCTCCTTGCTACATCAGAGCCTCACCACTGACCGGGGCGGTTCAACCTTCGCCTGCTCCAACCGCCCCTCGCGCATCGCCTCGCCGAGCCGCGGCAGCCGCTGCAACGCACCAGAAGCGGTCTCCAACCGGGAGGCGGCCATCGCCACCGACCAGCCCAGACACGCCGCGATCACCCGCGGATCCGGCTCCGGCCACCGCTCCACGGTGTCCGCGCGCGCCCGGGCGGTCTCGAGCATCCAACACGCCCGACGCCACTCGTCATGCACCAACCGCGCCTGCCACGCGACCAGACCGGCCTCGCACTCCTGACCACACGCATCCCGCGGATCGGTCCACGGAACCGCAGGCAGCGGCGTGTCGAACACCCCGCCACCACCCGAGAACCCCGCCTCCACCGCCATGATCCGAACTGTAGTTCGAACCCCCGACAACCACGGCCGCATCCGCCCCGCTGACCGCCCCACCCAAGATCACGAAGCAGCAACGATCCCTCCCGCGTCACGAGGACCCTCCCGGCCCGGCCGGGGGGCGACCCGTCGTCGGGAAGGAGGCCCCGCCGGTAGACTCGATGTCCGAGGTAGGAGCGCGATGGGCCCCGCAGTGGGTCCTCGCCGCCCGTGCCGGCGCCGGCACCCGAGTCCCGTGGACCACGGTAGGCCGGAGCCGCACGGCCACGCGCGGACGACGAAGGGCGGGAGAGCCATGAGCGGCCACTCCAAGTGGGCGACGACGAAGCACAAGAAGGCCGCCATCGACGCCAAGCGCGGCAAGATGTTCGCGAAGCTGATCAAGAACATCGAGGTCGCCGCGCGGACCGGCGGCGGCGACCCGGCGGCGAACCCGACGCTCTACGACGCCATCCAGAAGGCCAAGAAGACGTCGGTCCCGAACGACAACATCGACCGCGCCGTCAAGCGCGGGTCCGGGGCCGAGGCCGGCGGCGCCGACTACCAGGCGATCACCTACGAGGGCTACGCCCCGGGCGGTATCGCGGTGCTCATCGAGTGCCTGACCGACAACAAGAACCGCGCCGCCGGCGAGGTCCGCACCGCCATGAACCGCAACGGCGGTGCCATGGCCGACCCGGGCTCCGTGGCGTACCTGTTCAACCGCAAGGGCGTCATCATCGTCGCCAAGGAGCAGGGCGGCACCGAGCTGGCCGAGGACGACCTCCTGCTCGCCGTCCTCGAGGCCGGCGCCGAGGAGGTCAACGACCTCGGCGAGAACTTCGAGATCCTCTGCGAGCCGACCGACCTCGTGGCGGTCCGCACCGCGCTGCAGGACGGCGGGATCGACTACGACTCGGCGGAGGCGTCGTTCGTCCCGTCGATGAACGTCGAGGTCGACGCCGACGGTGCCCGCAAGGTGCTGCGCATCATCGACGCGCTCGAGGACTCCGACGACGTCCAGAACGTCTACTCGAACTTCGACGCCTCCGACGAGGTCATGGCCGAGGTGGGATGACGTCGGTTCCCGACGCCGAGCCGGTGCCGGTCGTCGTCGACCGGCTCGGACCCGACCACGCGGGCGAGGCCCTCACCGTGCAGTACGCGGCGTTCCTCTCCGAGGGGCGCCTGTACGACACCTTCGCCATCCCGCCGCTGGTCGAGACCCCCGCCGACCTGGCGGCGGACCTCGTGCACCCGGGGACGCTCGGGTGGGCGGCCTGGGTCGGCACCCGGCTGGCCGGCAGCGTGCGGCTGCGGGCCCTCGAGGGTCCCGGGCCGGCCGTGCTCGGCCGCGCTGCCGTCGCGCCCGACCTGCAGGGCCGCGGTATCGGCTCGCTCCTCCTGCGCGCCGCCCACGCGGACCTCGCACCCGGCACGGAGACCGTGCTGGTGACGGGGGAGCGCAGCACCGGCAACCTCGCGCTGTACGGCCGCTTCGGCTACGTCGAGGTCGGGCGGGAGCGCGACACGGCCGGGGTGGCGGTCGTGCGGATGCGCCGCGTCGCGCCCTGAGATGGAGCGTCACCCGGGCCGGTCCCCGTCCGTTGCCCCTCCTGTGAGGAGCTCCCGACGGCGGACGGTGCTGCCCTGGTACTGCGTCCACGAGTCCGGGGGAGCGGCCGCCTCCACGATGGTGGCGGCGGCCCTGGTCTCCGCTGCCGCGCTCCTGGCGTTCCTCGGGCTCGTGTTCGCCCGGGAGTGGGCGGTCGGCGTCATCGCCCTCGGGGTGTCGCTCGTGGCGGGCGCCAACGCCTGGGCGGCCGCGCGCACGCTGCGCTGGTTCGACCGGGACCGCGGTCGGTCCGCCGCCGCTGCGCCCACCCCGGAGTTCCCGACGGCGGGTCCAGCGGCTCCGGCCCCCGTCGCGCCGGCTCCCGCGCCCCCGCCCGCTCCGCCGCGTCCCGTCGCACCACGCCCCGGAAGTGGCCCCGCCGGGCCCGTCCCAGCGCGCGCGGCCCGGCCGACCACGCCGGCGAGCGCGCCCACGCCTGCCGCACCGGCCGGTGCCGCGCCGACCGCTGTCGCGCGACGGGCCCCCGCGCGGCCCGCTCCCGCGCCGCCCGCTTCCGCGCCGCCTGCTCCCGCGCCGCCCGTTTCCGCGCCGCCCGTTTCCGCGCCGCCCGTTTCCGCGCCGCCCGCTTCCGCGTCGCCCGTCGGCCCCGGGTCGTCGCGGCCCGCGGCAGTGCGACCGGTGCCGGGACCGCCAGGGGTGGGCGCGACCGTGCCGTCCCGACCGGTGCCGTCCCGACGGGTTCCCGCGTCGACCCCGCCTGCTGCTGCGGCCGCATCAACCCAGGCGAACCCGCCCGCCGCTCCCACGCAGGTCGCCGCCCCGGCACCCCCACCGCGACGTCCGGTGTCCGGGGGCCCGCCCGGGGAGCCGCCCACGGTCGAGGCGGGCAGTGCCGACGCGGCTCCCGCGACGACCGAGGTCACCGAGCGCCCCAGCGTGCGCGAGGCGGCCCGGGCGGCGCGTGTCCGCACGCGGACGACCGGTTCCGGTCGTGGCCGGCGTGTGGCGGGGACGCGTCCCGACTGACCTCAGTCGCTGCCGGTGGGGTCGACCTCCGAGGACGGCGGGACGACCTGCCGTCCGCCGAGCTCGGGGACGTGCTTGTAGAGCGTCGAACGGCTGACACCGAGGAGCCGGGCGATCGAGGCCACGGAGTTCTCCGGGCGGGCCAGCATCGAGCGTGCCTGTGACACCTGGTCCGGGCTGAGGGCCGGCGGGCGGCCCAGTCGCTGGCCGCGGGCGCGGGCGGCGGCCAGACCGTCCCGGGTGCCCTCGACGAGCAGCTCACGGAGGAACTCCGCCAGCGCCGCGAACACGTGGAAGACGAGGCGGCCGCCGGGCGTGGTGGTGTCGAGGCCCTCGTGCAGCGAGCGGAAGCCGACCCCGCGCGAGCGCAGGTCACCGACGAGCCCGACCAGCTGCGGGAGGGACCTCGTCAGGCGGTCCAGCCGGACCACGACGAGGACGTCGCCGGGCGCGAGCGAGGCGAGACAGGCGTCGAACTCGGGCCGCGCGGCACCCCCCTTGCCCGACGAGGAGTCGACGAACAGCCGGGTACACCCGGCGGCGAGCAGGGCCGCCCGTTGCTCCTCGGGGTCACCCGCCTCGCTGGGCGCGCCGGACGATCCGCGCCCGTACCCCACGACCTCGCCGGAGATCTCCTCCGGCTCCGCCGCGAGGAGATCGCGATGAGCAGGTTGCACGGGCGGAATGCTACGGACAACGGTGCGATGTCGCTCATTCCGGGCCGCACGACAGTTTCGCAACGGGTTTCTCGTCGCGTCGCCGATGGAATGTTCCCGGCACCGTCGGGTCGTGACCTCCGCCGGCCGGCGGTCGTCCTCTCACTCAGTGAGCGGCAGAGGGGGTGAACCATTCGATTGAGCGCTGAACATCGCCGTCCGGTATTTCCTCCGATCGGGGGCGACGCCCCCCATCGGCTCACGGCCCGCATCCTCGCCCTGCGCCGCTCAGGTGCCCTCACACATCGCTGCAGGTGGAGGACTCACGCTGAGGCAGTGACGGCCGGGCCCGACCGGGCGCACCATGGCGGCGGGCGCCCGGCCGGGAGACGGACGCCGTCGAGGTGATCCGGCGTCCGAAGCGGGAACGGCTCGCGCGGCGCCCCGTGACGGCGGTCGGCGCGCATTCCCTCGAATCGTGGGTGATCGAAAAGAGGGCGCCGTGGAACGCATTCCGGAACGAAGGAGGTGGCCCGCAAACGAACATCCTCAGGGGCGAGCCTGGAGGTCTTTCTGCATGATCACGGTGTCCACCCATTGGCCCTGCTTGTAGCCGACCGCGGGCATTCGGCCCACGACCTCGAATCCGAGCCGACGGTGCAGCACGATCGAGGGCGTGTCGTGCCGGGCGTCGGGCAGGGTCGCGATGACGGCGACCACCTGACGCATGTCGGTGTGCGCGAGGCCGTCGACGAGCGCGGACAGCAGACGACCGCCCAGGCCCCGCCCGGTGGCCTCCGGGGCGATGTAGACCGAGTCCTCGACGGTGTAGCGGTAGGCGGCGTGCGGCCGGAACTGGGAGCACGCGGCGAACCCGGCCACCGACAGGCCCCCGCTCCCGGACGGCCCGGGCGGCAGGTCGGCGACCACGAAGGGCAGCTTGTGCTCCCGCGCCGCGACGATCCGCTCGCGCCAGACCTCGGCGGACGGCGGGTCCTCCACGAACGTCGCGATGGAGGCCAGCACGTAGCCGCCGAACACGTCGGCGATCCGAGGGGCGTCGGCCTCCTCGGCCGGTCGGACGACGACGTCCGGGCGGTCGGGCGGGGCGGCGGCTCCGGTCATGGCCGGCATCCTCCCGCGCCCGGGCGGGGCCGCGCCATCGAGCGCGGCCCTCGGGTCACTCGACCCGGATGAGCTGGTACTCCCACTCCTCCGCCTCGTTGCGGACCGTCCGCTCGTAGATCGCGTGCCCCTGCCCGCCGACCATGCGCGACATCGTCTCGCGGAAGTCGCGGTCGGTGGTGGGGAGCGGGATCCGCTGGAGCAGCGGCGGCTCGGCGGGCCCGTTGTCGGGCAGGGAGACCGCCCCGACGCCCTGCAGCGGCCCGTTGACGTAGCGGACGGCGACTTCCCTCATGCACCCCTCCAGATGATCGCTGCTGTGCACCCTACGGCCGCAGCGCGTCGTCCGTCATCACGGTGGAAGACCCGAACAGACCAATGCCGCGGGCCGCGTTATCACCTAGCGTGCAGAAGATGCGCAGCGCGATCCTCCTCCTCACCGGCTTCGCGCTGCTCGGTGCCGGGGCGACGGCGATCGCCCTCGGTCACGTGCTGCTGGGGATCGCCCTGGTCGTCCTCGGGCTCGCGCTCAAGCTGACCGGGTTCCTGCTCGGGGACTCGACCGTGGCCGCTCCGGGCCGGGGGCCGCAGACGCTCGCCGGGCAGCGTGTCGAGCGGCCGCGGGCCGGCATCCCGGTGGGTCGGGCCGCCGTCCGGCGCGGGGTCGTGTCGCCGCTGCGTCCTCCGCGCGCGGTCCCGCCGACGTCCCGGGGCCGTCGGGCCTCGTGAGCGACCGCACCTCCGTGCCAGGCTGCTCCGCGTGACCGCCTGGGAGTACGCCACGCTCGAGATCTCGGCCGTCCAGCTCGCGAAGGCCGACCTGGACCCGTCGTCGTCCAGCCACGACACCGCCGAGTGGCAGGCCTACGCGATCGGGCCGAAGGACGAGCTCATCTTCGAGGAGTACCGCCCCTACAGCGTCCCGTGGGCGCGCCTGTTCGCCGAGCACCTGAACCGCCTCGGCCGCGACGGCTGGGAGCTGGTGCAGTTCGGCGGCCCCCAGCACGCGCTCTACCCGACGGGGTACGTGCACTCCTCGGGCACCTACACGACGGTGGTCGAGAGCCGCTTCGTGCTGCGCCGTCCGGCCTGATCCCGACGACGGGTCCGCGCCGGACCCGTCGTCGCGATCGGCCTCAGCCGCGGACCGCGGTGCCGGAGGCGGCCAGCTCGCGCGCCTCCTCGGGCGTCGAGACCGCCGGGTTGGAGCCGAGCAGCGGCTTGCGCGCCGGGTCCTTGAGCTTGACCAGCACGACCAGGCCGACGATCCCCGCGAAGATCAGGTACAGCGCGGGCCAGTAGCCCCAGCCGGTGCCGAGCACGAGGGCGGTCATGATCAACGACGTCGTGCCGGCGAAGGCCGAGACGAAGATGTTGAACGAGATCGACAGCCCGCCGTAGCGGACCTCGGTCGGGAACAGGGCCGGCAGCGTCGACGGGCAGGTCGAGGAGAACAGGACCAGCAGCAGGCCCATCACCGCGAGGCCGACCGCCACGAGCACGACCGAGCCGAGCTGCAGGACGTAGAGCATCGGCACCGCGAGCACGATCAGACCGATCGAGCCGGCGTAGAGCAGCGGCTTGCGCCCGATCCGGTCGGAGAGCAGGCCGAGCGCCGGGATGACGAAGACGCCGACCCAGAGGATGACGATCTGGATCACCTGCGAGGTGGTCGTGTCGATCGCCTGGCCACCGACCGCGGTGACGTTGTCCTCGAGGAAGGTCGGCATGTAGCTGGTCAGCATGTAGTTCGTGATGTTCCACGCCACGACCAGGCCGCCGGCGGTGAGCATGGCCGGCCAGTACTTCACGAAGAGCTTCTTGATGCCCTCGCCGGCCTGCTGGCCCTCCCGCTCCTCGGACTCCGAGAGCAGCGTCTGGAACGCCGGGGTCTCCTCCAGGCGCACCCGGAGGTACACCCCGACGATGCCGAGCGGGAGCGCGATGAAGAACGGGATGCGCCACGCCCAGGTCGAGGCGAACTCCGGCGAGGAGATCAGCGGGATCACGGTCGCGACGGTGGCGCCGAGCGCGTATCCGATGAACGTCCCGCACTCGAGGAAACTGCCGAAGAAACCGCGTCGGCGATCGGGCGCGTACTCGGCGATGAAGGTCATCGCCCCCGCGTACTCGCCGCCGGTGGAGAAGCCCTGCACCACGCGGCAGAGCACGAGCAGGATCGGGGCCCAGATGCCGATCGCCGCGTACGGCGGGATGAAGCCGAGCAGGAAGGTGCCGACGGCCATCATGATGACGGTGATCGAGAGGACCTTCGTCCGCCCGATCTTGTCGCCGAGCGGGCCGAAGAAGAGTCCGCCCAACGGCCTGACCAGGAACGACACCGCGAAGCCCGCAAAGGTCCCGACCTGCGCGAGCGTCGGGTTGTCGGGCGGGAAGAAGTTCGCCTCGATCGTCGTCGCCAGGTAGGCGTAGACGCCGAAGTCGAACCACTCGGTGATGTTGCCGACCGCTGCGGCGCCCACGGCCCGCTTCATCGTCGCGTCGTCGGTGACCGTGATGTTGGCCGGCGTGTCGCCGGCCCCTGCCTCCGCCGTATCCGTCACGACTTCGTCCTCCCCGCCTCGCGACCGCGTGTCGCGCCACTGGTTCGAACCATTAACCATGCGCCCACGCCGAGAAACCCGCAGGCCGGTTATCGGATGAATGTCCGAATTGCCTGCTTTGCTTGCGAAACTGTTGCCCGAAGCGTGACACGAGACACGGCGATCCACCCGTCGGACGATGGAACACGCCCCGAGATCGACGCGTCATACGGGGTGGATGCAGCCAGCATCCGAGGTTCGCAAGCGCCGTCCCTCCGGCCGGGTCATCCGGACCCGATCCCCGGACGTGGCGCGTGCACGTGGTGAGGAGGAGCCACCCGTGGCTGCTGTGTTCGTGTCGATGGTCGTCGTTGCCGGTGCAGGATTCGGAGTGGCCTCGAGCCTCGCCGCGTACGCGCACCGCAACTGGCGGCGCACCCCGGCGACGGCACTCGTCGAGGCCTGATCGCATCGTTGCGCGACGGCGGGTCCCCTCCCCGGGGGCCCGCCGTCGTCGTGTCCGGGGCTAGACCGGCCAGCGCTCCTGGCGCCAGGCCGCGTCCCAGAACATCCACTCGTAGCGCGAGGTCGCCCGGTAGTGCGCGAGCACCCGGCCCCGCTCGGCCGGCCCGAGCTCGGCGGCCACCCGGTCCATGACGCCGACCGCCGCGTCGACCACCGCCTGGAACTCGTCCCCGCCGTACATCGCGATCCAGCGTGCGTAGAGCGGATCGGGCGAGGACTCGGCGAGCAGGGCCTCGCCGACCCGGGCGTAGATCCAGTAGCAGGGCAGCACCGCGCCGAGGCCCTCGGCGAAGGAGCCGCCGTGCACCGTGGCGAGCAGGTAGCTCGTGTACGCGAGCGTGGTCGGCCCGGTGGGCGCGTCCCGGTCGATCGCCAGGGCCTCGGAGAGCTCGGCGTGCATCTCCTGCTCCGCGGCGATCGCCCCGGCGGCGTGCTGGGCGAACAGCGTGGTGTCGTCCTCGGTCGGTGCCCGCGCGGCGAGGACCGCGAGGGCCCGGGCGTAGCCGCGCAGGTAGTGGCTGTCCTGCGTGACGAAGTGGCCGAACGCCGCGTGCGGGAGCGTCCCGTCGGTCAGGCCGGTGAGGAAGGGGTGGGCGCGCACGGCGTCGTAGACGTCGGCGGCCGAGTCCCAGAGCTCGTCGCTGAAACGCACCCGGTCAGCGTGTCACGTCCGGCCGCAGGGTCGGGTCGATCATGGGGTGCATCTCGCCGCGGCAGACCCCGCGGGCGACGGCCGGGTCCTCGTCCCGGATCCGCTCGGCGTCCGCGGCGGCGTCGGTCTCGACCACCGCGAGGCCCCAGAACCCGGCCGGGTCGGCGACCGGGCCGAACAGAATTGCGGTGCCGCGGTCGACGAGGCCGTGCCAGTACGTGGCGTGCTCGGCCATGACCGCGCCCTCGTCGGGCGTCATGTCCTGCGCGAACGTCGGGCGGGGCGCGACGAGGCGGTAGGCGTGGATCATCGGTGCTCCTCGGGGGTGGTCTGCTCGACGGCGGCGGTGAGCCGGCCGAGGATCGTGGTCCAGCCGCGGGTGAAGCCGCCGCCGACGTAGCCGCCGGGCGTGGCGCAGTCGCGGGCGAGCTGCTCCTCGGACAGGGACTCCCAACCGCGGTGCTCCACGGTGACCCGCGTCAGGGCGGGGGCGAGCGCGGCGAAGGTCAGCTCGACCTCGGTCGGCGCCGGGGTCGGGGTCCAGCTCATGACGAGGCGGTGCGGCGGCTCCCAGGCGAGCAGTCGGCCCCACTCGACCTCGGTGCCGTCGTGCCAGGTCTCGAACACGCGCCCGTCGACGCGGGGCTCGACGGTGACCTCGTCCACCCGCTCCTTGCCCGCCGAGTAGGGCTGCAGCGGCCACCAGGTCCCGATCGTGTCGACGAAGACGCGGAAGGTGTGGTCGGCGGAGCTGCGCACGAGCGTCGACCGGCGGATCGGCGGGCGTCGCAGCGGCAGCACCCGGGCGGTGTCGGTCATGCGGTCTCCTCGGTCGCGCCGTCGGTCCTGCCCGTCCCCGCGTCCGCCTCGACCAGGCGGCGGGCGGTGTCGAGCGCGGAGTCCCACAGATCGTCGAGCAGGTCACGCAGCCCCGCCAGCCCCTCCGGGCGCGCCCGGTAGAGCCGCCGGGTCGCCTCCCGGCGCTCGTGCAGGAGCCCGGCCTCCTTGAGGACGGTGAGGTGCTGGCTGACCGCGGTCCGGGACACGTCGAACGCGGCGGCGATCTCGCCGGCCGCCAGTTCGTCGTGGGCGACGAGCTGCAGGATCGCCCGGCGGCGGGGCTCGGCGAGCGCCCGGAGGGCGGCGTCGGCGGGATCGCCGGGGTCGGTGGTGCTCACGCCCACAGCCCGACGGGGTTGCCGTCCGGGTCGGCGAGCACCGCGATGCGCCCGTAGTCGCCCGGCAGGTCCATCGGCTCGGCGAGCCGCGCGCCGCCCAGCTCGGCCGCCCGCGCGAGCGTGCCCTCGAGGTCGTCGACCCGGACGTAGAACTTCACCCCCGTGTCGCCGGGGACCTGCGACGGCCCGATACCGCCGGTCACGGCGTCGTCGCCCGCGCCGGTGTCGACCATCGCGTAGCCCTCCATCGTCGGGTCCTCGTCGATCGTCCAGGCGAACAGGTCGCCGTAGAAGCGCTGCGCGCGGCGGTGGTCGTCGCTCACGACCTCGAAGAATGCGACCGGACGTCCCATCGTGGCCTCCTTGTGTCGGTGGACGCTGACGTTAGTCGATACGAACGTCAGCGTCTACTGACATTTGCGTCTGCGATCATGGCGGCCATGCGTGCACGGGCCCTCGGGCTGCTCCTCGGCGTCGCGGCCGACGCGGTGTTCGGCGATCCGCGTCGCGGACACCCGGTGGCGCTGTTCGGCTCGGCGGCCGGGCGTCTCGAGCGCGCCTGGTGGGCCGACTCGCGGCCGCGGGGCGCGGCGTACTGCTCCGTCCTGGTGGGCGGGGTCGTCGGCGGCGGGGTGGTCGCGGAGCGGGCGGTCGCGCGGTCGTGGTCCGGGCGGGTGCTGCTCACCGCGGCCGCCACGTGGGTGGTGCTCGGCGGCCGGTCGCTCGCGGGGGAGGGGTCGGCGCTCGCGGCCGAGCTCACCGCCGACGACCTCACCGCCGCCCGCCGCCGCCTGCCCTCGTTGTGCGGGCGCGACCCGTCCTCGCTCGACGCCGACGGCCTGGCCCGGGCGGCCCTGGAGTCGGTCGCGGAGAACACTTCCGACGCCGTCGTCGCGCCGCTGGTGTGGGGTGCGGTCGCGGGCGTCCCGGGGCTGCTGGGGTACCGGGCGGCGAACACGCTCGACGCGATGGTCGGGCACCTCTCCGCGCGCCACCGCCGCTTCGGGTGGGCGAGCGCGCGCGTGGACGACGTCCTCAACGGCGTCCCCGCCCGGCTCGCCGCGTTCCTGACGGCGGGTGCGGCGCCGGCGGTCGGGGGCCGTCCGGCCCGGGCGCTCGCGGCCTGGCGCGCCGACGCCGCCCGGCACCCGAGCCCGAACGCGGGGCCGGTCGAGGCGGCCTTCGCCGGCGCGCTGGGACGCCGGCTCGGCGGGCGGACCGTGTACCCCTACGGGGTGCAGGAGCGCCCGACGCTCGGGTCGGGGCCGGCTCCGGGCGTCGCCGACCTGGCGCGGGCGGTGCGGTTGTCGCGCGTGGTCACCGGGGCGTCGGCGGTCGTGGCCGCGGGGGTGGCGGCGGTCGTCCCCGCGTGACGGGACGGCGTCGATCCCGGCGTCCGACGCCGACCACCACGCTCTGCTGCCGAGCCGGAGGGGCTCAGCGGCCGTAGCGGTCCGCGAGCACGTCGGCGGTCGTCCGCGGGGTGGGCTCGGGAGCCGACGCGGACCCGTCGTCGGGAACGGACTCCTGTTCCCGGCGCGTGCGGTACTCGAGCCGCACGAAGTAGACCCAGCCGCCGATCGCCATGACCCCGAAGATCAGCCACTGCCAGGCGTAGGAGTACGACGGGTTCGGGTCGGGCGGGGGCAGCGGCACCGCAGTGAGCGTGCCGGGCTGGTCGGGCAGCAGCTGCAGGTAGCCGGGGCTGACCGGCAGCCCGAGCACCGGACCGATCTGCGCCGCGTCGATCGCGTAGAACTGCCGGAAGCCCGCCTGCTCGATGGGGGCGCGGTCGGTCGCCGTCTCGTCGGGGCGCTGGTAGGCGACGAGCGAGACCACGCCGCCCGGGGGCGGGGCGATCGGCGGCAGGACCGTGCCGGCGGGGCGCACGTAGCCGCGGTCGACGAGGAGGGTCTCGCCGTCCGTCGTCCGGAACGGCGTCAGCACCTCGCTCGCGGCGCTCCCGTCGACCGAGCGGAGGCGGGCCAGGACCTCCCCGTCCTGGTAGGAGCCGGTGACGACGACCTGGCGCCACGCGGCCGCGGCGTCCGGCTCGGCGCCGCGGGGGACCAGCTCCCCGCGCGGGACCGGAGCGGTCGACACGGCCCGGACGAGGGCGGCGTTCTCGCCGTCCCGCTCGTCGCTGCGGTGGAACTGCCAGGGGGCGAGCAGGTAGTAGCACCCGAACGCGAACCCGGCGACCGCCAACGTCAGGGCGATCCACCCGGGCCGGAGGAGGAAGCGCACCCCCTCAGTATGCCGCCGGGGCGTCAGGTCACCGCTCGGAGCGCGGCGTCGCCGTACCCGCCGCCGAAGAGCGCGGCGTGCACGAGCAGCGGGAAGAGCTGGTGCAGCCCGACGCGGTAGCGCCACCCGTCGGCGAGCGGTGCGGCCTCGTCGTACGCGGCGAGCACGGTGTCGAGGTGGGGGCAGCCGAACAGCGCGAGCATGGCGAGGTCGGTCTCGCGGTGCCCGCCGTGCGCGGCCGGGTCGATCAGCCACGCGCGGTCGGACCACAGCACGTTCCCGCTCCACAGGTCGCCGTGCAGACGCGCGGGCGGTTCCGCGGGGCCGGGGTCGGTGGTCGCGCCCTCGATGCGGGCGGCCGCCGACGCCGACAGCGCGCCCCGGTCGACGGCGGTGCGCAGGTAGGGCTGCACCCGGTCGGCGAGGTACCAGTCGAGCCAGGACCCGTCGGGCCCGTCGTGCGGCTCGTTGCGCATCGGGGCCTCCCCGATCCACGCGTCGGCCGGACCGCCCGGCGGCGGCGCCCCGAACGCGGGCGCCCCGGCCGCGTGCAGGGCGGCGAGCTCCCGGCCGAAGGCCTCCGCGGCGGGCCGCGACGCCGGGCCGGCGGGCACGAGGGTCGTCACGAGGACGGCCTCGTCGGCGTCGAGCACCTCGGGCACCGCGACGACGCCGGGCTCGGCCAGCCACCGCAGGCCCGCCGCCTCGGCGGCCACGTCGCCGCGTTTGACCACGACCTCGCGCCCGTCGTCGAGCGTGCAGACCTCGACCGATCCCAGCGAGCGGGTCGAGACCACCGTCCGGCCGAGGACCTCCGTCATGCTCGCTCCTGCGCCCACGCCACGATCCCGGGCGCCGCGGCCTCGATCATCGCGAGGACCTCGTCGAAGCCCTCGTCGCCGCCGTAGTAGGGGTCGGGCACCTCGGCGCCGTCCGGGGCGCCCGGGTCGAAGGAGCGCAGCAGCCGGACCCGCTCCGGGTTCGCGCCGGCGCGGCGCAGGTCGCGGGCGTGATCGGCGGTCGCCGCGAGCAGCAGGTCGGCGCCGAGCGTGCCGTCGGCGACCTGACGGGCCACGTGGTCGGTGGCGTACCCGTGCCCGGCCAGGGTCGCCGCGGCCCGCCGGTCCATCGGCTCGCCGACGTGCCAGGGGCCGATCCCGACGCTGGAGACCGCGACCCGGTCGGCGAGCCCGGCGTCGGCGAGGGCGGCGCGCAGCACCTGCTCGGCCATCGGGGAGCGGCAGATGTTGCCCGTGCAGACGGTCACGAGGGAGAGCACGGGGCCGATCATCCCGACCGCCGCCGGTGTGCACCACAATGGCGCCCGCCATGCCTTGTCTCGCCGACGCCGTCGCCGCCCTCGAGTCCGCCTACCCGCCCGCGCTCGCCCAGGACTGGGACGCCGTGGGCCTGGTCTGCGGCGACCCGACGGAGCCGGTCTCGCGTGTCCACCTCGCGGTCGACCCGACCGCGGGGGTCGTCGAGGAGGCGATCGCCGCGGGCGCGCAGCTGCTGGTGACGCACCACCCGCTGCTGCTGCGCGGCGTCCACGGGGTCCCGGCCGACGAGCCCAAGGGCTCCCTGGTCCACCGCCTGATCCGCGCCGGCGTCGGGCTGTTCGCCGCCCACACCAACGCCGACGCCGCCGAGCCCGGCGTGTCGGACGCGCTGGCCGACGCCCTCGGGGTGCTCGTCGAGGGACCGCTCGACCCGACGACGATGATCGGCCGCATCGGTCGGCTGGCCGCCCCGGAGCCGTTCGAGGCTTTCGTCGCGCGGGTCGGCGCGGCCCTCCCGACGACGGCGTGGGGCGTCCGCGGCGCCGGGGACCCGGCCCGCACCATCGGCCGGGTCGCCGTGTCCGGCGGAGCGGGCGACTCGATGCTGCACCTCGCGCGGGCCGCCGGGGTCGACGCCTACGTCACCGCCGACCTGCGCCACCACCCCGCCGACGAGCACCTCCGCCTCCCCGGGGCGCCCGCGCTCGTCGACGTCGCGCACTGGGCCTCGGAGCACCCGTGGTGCGACCAGGCGGCCGACGTGCTGCGCCGCGCCCTGCCCGGGCTCACGGTCACGGTCTCGACACTGCGCACCGACCCCTGGACGCTCGGCGGACACCCCGCCGCACCCCCCGCCGTCGTGAAGGAGGGCCCGTGAAGGCCGACCCCAGCGCCCAGCGCCGCCTGCTCGACCTGGCGGCCGTCGACGCCGAGCTCTCCCGCGCCGAGCACCGGCGGCGCACCCTGCCCGAGCAGGCGGCCGTCGAGGAGGCCGAGCGCACCCTGCGCGCGGCGCAGGACGCGGTCGTCGTCGCCCAGACCGCGCTCTCCGACCTCGACCGGGACGTGGCGAAGCTCGACCGCGAGGTCGAGCAGGTCCGCACCCGCGAGACCCGCGACCAGCAGCTGCTCGAGAATGGGTCGGTCTCGGCGAAGCAGGCGAGCGACCTGCAGCACGAGCTGCAGTCCCTGGAGCGCCGCCGGGCGGTGCTGGAGGAGGAGCAGCTCGAGGTGATGGAGCGCCAGGAGGCCGCGGGCGTGAACCTCCAGCACGAGACCGAGGCGCACGCCGGCGCCCGGACCGCGCTGGCCGACGCCGTCGAGCGCCGCGACGGCGTCCTCGGCGACATCGGCACCGTCGAGGTCCGCCGCGGCGAGGAGCGCACGAACCTGCTGAAGGAGCTCCCCGAGGACCTCGTCGCGCTCTACGACAAGCTCCGGGCCCGCGGCGGGGCCGGCGCGGGCGAGCTCGTCGGGAACCGCTGCGGGGCGTGCCGCCTGGAGATGGACCGCAGCGAGTTGCGGGAGATCCAGGGCGCGGCGCCCGACGACGTCGTGCGCTGCGAGAACTGCGGGGCGATCGTCGTGCGGACCGGGAAGTGACCGGTAACGCGGCCGGGGCCTGGACCGGGCGCGGGACGGCGGTCCCGACGCGGATCGTGCTGCTGCGCCACGGCCAGTCCCCGCTCTCGGTGGAGCGGCGCTACTCCGGGCGCGGCAATCCCGAGCTGACCGAGCTCGGGCGCGCCCAGGCCGCGGCGGCCGCCTCGGCGGTCGCGGAGCGCTACCCGGAGGCGGCCGCGGTGCTCAGCTCGCCGCTCGCCCGGGCCTTCGCGACGGCGGGTGCGGTCGGCACGGCGCTCGGGCTGCCGGTGGAGGTCGACGACGGGTTCATCGAGACCGACTTCGGGACCTGGGAGGGCCTGACGTTCCGCGAGGCGGCCGAGCAGGACCCGGACGTGCACGCCGCCTGGCTCGCCGACCCGTCGCTGGCGCCGCCGCAGGGGGAGTCGTTCGCCGACGTGGAGACCCGCGTGGCGGCGGCGCTGCAGGGGGTGCTCGCGCGGCACGCGGGGTCGACGGTGGTTCTGGTCAGCCACGTGACGCCGATCAAGACCGTACTCAAGCTGGCCCTCGACGCGGGTCCGTCGCTGCTCTTCCGGCTGCACCTGGACCTGGCCTGCCTCTCGGTCGTCGACTTCTGGTCCGACGGCGGGGCGAGCGTGCGGCTGGTCAACGAGACGTCGTACCTGCCGTGACCGGCCCGGACGTGCCCGAGGGGGTCGACGTCGAGCGCGCGAACGTCGCCCGCATGTACGACTACTGGCTCGGCGGCGCGCACAACTTCGCCGTCGACCGCGTCCACGCCGACCGGATCGAGGCCTCGAACCGGACGGCCCGGCACGCGGCGCGGTCGAACCGGGCGTTCCTGCGGCACGTCGTGCGGTGGTGCGTGGCGCGGGGGATCGACCAGTTCCTGGACCTCGGGTCGGGGGTGCCGACCGTCGGGAACGTGCACGAGATCGCGGGCGACGCGCGGGTGGCGTACGTCGACCACGAGGCGGTGGCGGTGGCGCACTCCCGCTCGATCCTGGTCGACGTCGACCGCGCGACGATCACGCAGGCCGACCTGGCCGACGCCGACGCCGTGCTCGGCGCGCCCGGCGTGGCGGACCTGCTCGACTTCTCCCGGCCGGTCGCGGTCCTCGCGGTCGCGGTGCTGCACTACGTGCCGGGTGACCTCACGGCGCTGCTCGCGCCCTACCGGGACCGGCTCGTGTCCGGCGGTGCGCTGGCGATCAGCCACGTCAGCGACGAGCAGGACGACCCCGACCTGAGCGCCCGGGTCCGTGCCGCCGCCGAGGTGTTCCGCAGCAGCGCCGACCCGGTGACCCTGCGCTCGCGCGCGGAGCTCGCGTCCCCCTTCGACGGGTTGGCGGTCGCCGAGCCGGGGATGGTCGACGTGGTCGACTGGCCGGACGCGCGACCCGGCGTCGAGAAGGTGGGCATGTACGGGGTGTGCGCGGCGCGGGCCTAGAGGCCCAGGACGTCCGCCCCGACCCAGAGGGCACACACGCCCAGCGCCAGCCCGGCCGGCGTCGTGACCAGGCCCGCGACGGTGAACCGCCGCAGCGACGGCTCGACGCCCTCCGCGAGCATCACGCGGCGCCACAGCAGGGTCGCGAGCGACCCGACGTAGGTCAGGTTCGGGCCCACCCCGACCCCGATGAGCATCGCCAGCACGACGACGGGTGCGGGCGTCGGCCCCAGCGCGGCCAGCAGCAGGAGCGTGGCCGGCAGGTTGTTCACCACGTTGGCGAGGACCGCGGCGATCCCGGCCACGGCGAGCAGCCCGACGAGCCCGCTGCCCAGGCCGCCGACGAGGTCCCCGAGCAGGCCGGACAGGCCCTGCCGCCCGACCGCGGCGACCACGATCCCGAGCGCCAGCACGAACAGGCAGAAGAGCGGGCTCGCGGCCCCGACCAGGGTCGTCGCGGTGGTCCGCCGGGTCGCGAGCGACCGGGCGCCCAGCACCACCACCCCGCCGACCGCGACCCACACCGGCTCCACCCCGAGCGGCGACGCGACGCCGAAGCCGACGAGGGTCAGGGCGAGGACCACGAGGGCGAACCGCGGGACGGCGACCGGCGCCGCCTCGTCGTCGGGAACGGTGTCGGGGCGCAGGTCGCGACGGAAGACCCACCGCAGCCCGACGTACTCGACGAGCAGGACGGCGAGCCACGGCAGCGCCATGAGCGCGGCGAAGCGCAGGAAGGACAGGTCGGTCGCGCCGACGGCGAGCAGGTTGGTCAGGTTCGACACGGGCAGCAGCAGCGACGCGGAGTTCGCCAGGTGGGCGCAGGCGTACGCGGCCGGCGCCGCGGCGACCCGTAGTCGCTTCGCCGCCCGCACGACGACGGGCGTGAGCAGCACGACGGTCGCGTCCAGGCTCAGGACCGCGGTGGTGACGGCCGCGATGACGAAGACCCGGCCGAACAGTCCCTCGCGCCGCAGCAGCGACCCGGCCCAGGTGAAGACGCCCTCGGCGTCCGCGAGGTGGGAGAGGACGAGGACGGCGGCGAGGAACCCGACGGTGGGGCCGAGTCGCACGATCTCGTCCCGGGCGGCGTCGGGGGAGAGCAGGCCGATCCCGACGACGAGCGCCGCGGCCGGGACCGCGGCGGTGGCCTCGGGGAGCCCCCGCGGGCGCGCGACCGCGACGACGAGGACCGCGACGAGCAGGCCGACCGCGAGTGCGGTCATCCCTTCACGAACAGGTAGATCGCCACCGCGATGCCGAGGACCACGACCGACCAGCGCAGCACCGCGTCCGGCATCCGCTTCGCGACGAGGATGCCGAGGTAGCCGCCGACCAGTGTGCTGGGGGCGAGCAGGAGGACCGCGAACCAGTTCACCGGGGCGAACAACGCGAAGATGACGACGGTGGCCGACGCCGTGACCAGCGACAGGAGCACCTTCAGGGCGTTCAGCCGCTGGAGGGAGTCGTTCACCAGCAGCGAGAGCACCGCGATGAGGATGACCCCGAGCGCCCCGCCGAAGTAGCCGCCGTAGACGCAGGCGACGAACACGACCGGGAGCAGGACGGCCCAGCGCTGGTCGGGCACCGGCTCGTGGGCGGTGCCCAGGCGTTCCCGACGACGCCGGGCCGCGGCGGCGCCGGCCCGCTTGAGCTGCGGCTGGAAGCCCAGGGTGAGGCTCGCGAGCAGCACCAGCACCGGCACGACCGCGTCGAACACCGACGCGGGGAGCACCAGGAGCAGGGTGCAGCCGACCGCCGAGCCGACGACCGCGACGAGCGAGGTGAGGACCGCCCGGCGGCGTTGCCCGCCGAGGTCGTCGCGCGCGCTGATCGTCGACCCCGCGTAGCCCGGCCACTGCGCGACCGAGTTCGTGACGTTCGCCTGCAGCGGCGGCAGCCCGACCGCCAGCAGGATCGGGAACACGATCAGCGACCCGCCGCCCGCGACCGCGTTGACCGCGCCCGCCAGCAGGCCGAGCACGACGAGCAGCACGATCTGCAGCACGGACGGGTCGGTCACGGGCCGGGACGGTAGCGGGGCCGCGTGGTGGCGGCGCAGCGAGCGGTTGCGCGCGTCCGGTTCGGGCGGTTCTGCGCTGGTGCCGCATGTCAGCAGGCCGGGTTCGGGCGGTTCGGGTGGCGGGCGGGTGTCAGCGGTGGCACACGGCTGACGTCAGATGTGCGCACGGCGCCACGCTCGTGCCGCCCGGCAGGGCGTCGGGGCGCGCTCCTCGCCGGTCGTCGCGGCACCTGGTCCGCGCCCGCCGCCTTGTCGCGGGCTCCTGCGCTGCGGCCGGTGCCCTGTCGCGGTGACTCACAACGACAAGGCGGCCAGGCCGCGACGGGAGACCGCGACAGGGCAAGCGGCCGGGCGTCGGTAGACTCGGGCGCGGCGGACGAGCCGGCCGGGCGGCCGCGTCGGGGGCCCACGAGGTCCCCGTCGAGGAAAGTCCGGACTCCACAGGGCAGGGTGGTTGCCAACAGCAACCCGGGGTGACCCGCGGGACAGTGCCACAGAGAACAGACCGCCACCGAGTAACTCGGTGGTGAGGGTGAAACGGTGGTGTAAGAGACCACCAGCGTCCTGGGTGACCAGGACGGCTCGGTAAACCCCACCCGGAGCAAGGTCAAGAAGACGGATTCCGGTCCGTCGCGCAGGTCGTCCGAGGGCTGCCCGCCCGAGACCTGCGGGTAGACCGCTGGAGCCCGTCGGCGACGACGGGCCGAGATGGATGGTCGCCGCCCACGGAACCGCGAGGCGCCGTGGGCACAGGATCCGGCTTACAGGCCGACTCGTCCGCCGCCACACGTCCCGTGCGCGGAGCCTGTCGAGAATCCGCTCGCGGCTCCGTCCCGGGGTCGTACCGCGACCTCGGGAGGACGGACCATGACCCACGTACGGCGCTTCGACCACGTCGGCCTCACCGTGAGCGACCTGGAGACGGCCACCGCCTTCTTCGTCGCCCTCGGCCTCGAGGTCGAGGGCACCGGGTCGGTGCAGGGCGAGTTCGTGGAGACCGTGTGCGCGGTCCCCGGCGCGCACTGCGAGATCGCGGTGCTGCGTCCGCCCGACGGCGGGTGCCGGCTGGAGCTCTCGAGCTTCGTCGAGCCCGAGCACACCCCCGGATCGCCGCACGCGCTCGCCACCGAGCTCGGCCTGCGCAACGTGTCGTTCGAGGTGGCCGACCTCGACGTCGTCCTCGGCGAGCTGGCCGCCGACGGCTACGGGCTCGTCGGTGGCGTCGGCGACTGGGAGGGCAGCGTGCGGATGGCCTACGTGCGCGGGCCGGACGGGATCGTCGTGTCCCTGTTCGAGCAGACGGGCGCTACCGGGTCCTGAAGAGCGACGCTAGGGTCCTGAAATGCGACCGCTGCGCTACTCGATCAACGTCACGCTCGACGGCTGCGTGGACCACCGTGTCGGGGTGCCGAGCGACGAGCTGCACGAGCACGCCGCGGCGACCATCGCGCGGGCCGACGCACTGATCTTCGGCCGGACGACGTACGAGCTGATGGCGTTCTGGCGTGACCCGTCCGTCGCCGCCGAGACGTTCGCCCGCGCGATCGGGCCGGCGCGCAAGTACGTCGTCTCGACCACGCTCGACGACGTCGACTGGAACGCCGAGATCGTGCGCCCCGCGGATCTCGAGGCCACCGTCCGGCGGCTGAAGGACGAGCCCGGCGAGGGCCTGTACACCGGCGGCGTGCAGCTCCCGCTGGCGCTGGCGGACCTGGGCCTGATCGACGAGTACGAGTTCGTGGTGCATCCGCGGCTGGCGGGGCACGGCCCGACGTTGTTCGCGGGGCTGCACGAGCTCATGGACCTCGAGCTCGTCGGCCGCCGCGACTTCGACGGGGGAGTGGTGGCGTCGACGTACGTGCCGCGGCGCTGAGTCGGTCAGTGGCCCTCCGCGATGCAGAACTCGTTGCCCTCGGGATCGGCGAGCGTGGTCCAGTCGAGACCCGGGACCTCCCCGACGTGCTCGGCCAGCACGCGGGCGCCCAGGCCCACGACGCGAGCCGTCTCGCCCACCCGGTCGTCGGTCGTGAGGTCCGGGTGCACCCGGTTCTTCCCCGCCCGGCCCTCGGGCACCCGCTGGAAACCCAGGGCGGCCCCCTCGGCGGGCGCGATCATCACGAACTCCCCGTAGTCCGCCGTGACCTCCGCGCCGAGCACCCCGCACCAGAACGTCGCCAGCTCCTGCGGGTCCGCGCAGTCGACCGTCACCATGCCCATCGTCAGTCCCATGCCGCGCAGGCTAGGGACGGGGTCCGACAGTCTCCCCGTCACACGTCCCGGCCGCACCGGGTCAGCACCACGAGGACACCGTCTCCCGAGGAGGACACCATGACGAACCAGGGCATCCGCACCGTGCTGCACCCCGTGAGCGACCTGGAGAAGGCCAAGCCGCTCTACACCGCGCTGCTGGGCGCCGGGCCGACCGCGAACTCGCCGTACTACGTCGGCTACGACGTCGCGGGCCAGCACATCGGGCTCGTCCCGAACAGCGGCATGACCGGCCCGGTCGCCTACTGGCACGTCGACGACATCGAGGCGACGCTCGCCGACCTGACCGCCGCCGGGGCCGTCGTCACCCAGCCCGTGAAGGACGTCGGCGGGGGCCGGCTCACGGCCACCGTCACCGACGCCGACGGCAACGTGCTCGGGCTGCTCTCGGACCCGCGGTAGCTCAGGGCCGCCGGAAGTCGAACGGCATCTCCTCGAGCCGCGTCTGCACGGTGCTGCCCGACTCCCAGGCGTTCGCCCCGGGCTCGACGTGCGGGGTGGGGATGCCGGACCGCTTCTGCTGACGGTCCGAGGCCGACACCTCGAGGCGGCGGTCCCGCGCGCGGACCGCCGCCTCGTCGGCCTGGCCCTCCGCGGTGAACGCCATCATCAGCTGGGGGATGCCGTAGGGGAAGTCGTCGCGGTCGTACTGCCAGGTGTGGAAGGTCTTGCCGTACGTCGTCACGAGGTCCTCGAAGTAGGTGCGCTCCGCGATCTCGGGGATGCCCGGTGCGACGAGGACGCCGGACTTCACCTCGTGGTGGTGGCTGTGCCAGAGCCGCTTCTCGTCCTCGGGCAGGGCGCGGAAGCGCTCGGCGCTGACGATGTACTCGATGCCGATCAGGCGGGCGTCGGCGGCGTTGCGGTCGAAGATCACGCACTGGTGCAGGTCGTGCTGCAGGTGGATGCAGAAGTGCGAGGCCTCGACCTGGCGGCCCATGTCGTCGGCGTACATGTGGAAGCCGTTGAGGTAGGTGCTCATCGCGTCGACCGGGTACTTCTGCTGCATCACCCCCGACGCCGCGTCGAGCACCCGGTGCTTCCACGGGTGCCCCGACCCGATCGCGGCGCTGCCCGCCACCTTGCGTCCCAGGGCGACGCCCGCCGCAGCGGCCGCTCCGAGTCCGAACCATCCCGCGCGCGACATGGCGGGAGGTGCCCGAGGTCCTCGCGGACCGAAACGCCGCGGGGCGGACGCCGGAGCGCGGCCGGCGCACCCGGACCAGGGCGCTCGGGCACCCGTCGTCCTACCGTCGGGTACCGGTGCGCCGCGCCGCCGGGGATGGTCCCGTCGGGACATGGCAGTCGACGACACGGCGAAGAACCGCTCCCAGCAGGTCAAGGGCAAGGCGAAGGAACAGCTCGGCAAGGCGACGGGGAACAAGGAGCTGGAGCGCAGCGGCCAGGCCGACATGGTGAAGGGCGAGGTGAAGGAGCGCGGGTCGAAGATCCGCGACGCCTTCTCGTAGACCCCGCCTACCGCTCGATCAACCGCATCTGCGACGCGGAGTGGTGGCCCCCGACGGCGGGCGTGGCCGCGTCGAGGCGCGCGAGCTGCTCGTCGGTCAGCGTCACCGCGTCCGCGCCCACGTTCTCCTCCAGGCGCGACACGCGCTTGGTGCCGGGGATCGGCACGATGTCCGACCCCTTCGACAGCACCCACGCGAGCGCGGTCTGGGCCGGCGTGCACCCGGCGTCGTCGGCCACCGCGCGCACCTCGTCGGCCGCGGCCAGGTTGGCGCGGAAGTTCTCCTCGGCGAAGCGCGGGTTGGTGCGGCGCATGTCGTCGTCGTCGAAGTCGGCGACCGACCGGATCGTGCCGGTGAGGAACCCGCGGCCCAGCGGTGAGTAGGCGACCAGCCCGATCCCCAGCTCGCGCAGCACCGGCAGCACCTCGTCCTGCTCCCGGGTCCACAGCGAGTACTCCGACTGCAGCGCCGTGATCGGGTGCGTGGCGTGGGCGCGGCGGATCGTGTCGACCCACGCCTCGGACAGGCCCAGGTGGCGGACCTTCCCGGCCGAGACCAGCTCCGCGGCCGCCCCGATCGTCTCCTCGATCGGCGTCTGCGGGTCGACCCGGTGCTGGTAGAGCAGGTCGATGTGGTCGACGCCGAGGCGGCGCAGCGACCCCTCCACGGCCCGGCGCAGGCTCTCCGGCGAGGAGTCGGCACCCTCGCGGCCGGTGTGCGAGATCATCCCGTACTTGGTCGCGAGCACGGCGCGGTCCCGCCGTCCCGCGAGGGCGCGACCGACCAGCTCCTCGTTCTCGTACGGCCCGTAGACCTCGGCGGTGTCGATCAGCGTGACCTCGAGCTCGAGGGCCCGGTGGACGGTGCGGATCGACTCCTCGTCGTCCTGGCCGGCACCGGAGTACCCGTGCGACATGCCCATGGCGCCCAGGCCGATGCGGCCCACCTCGAGGTCACCCAGCTTCGCGATCTGCATGCCGACGGATTGCCCCGCCCGACCCCCGACGAATACCTGCGGCACGGGCTTGACGAAAACTGCATGCCGACCTATAACTATCGGTGTCAGTCAGCTGGAGATGGCAGTGCGGCTCAGAAAGGGGATGACCGATCGTGCTGCTGAACTACGACCCCGTGGACGCCTTCCGTTCCCTCGACCGTCTCACCGGATGGCGCGGACAGCCCGGCACCGGCATGCCGATGGACCTCTACCGCGCGGGTGACCACGTCGTCGCCACCTTCGACGTCCCCGGCGTCGACCCGGGCTCGATCGACATCAGCGTCGAGGGCCAGACCCTGACGGTGCGTGCCGAGCGCACGGCACCGGCCGACGCCGGCGAGTGGCTCGTCGCGGAACGCCCGCGCGGGCGCTACAGCCGACAGTTGACCCTCGGGCGCGACCTCGACGTCGACCGGTTGCACGCCTCCTACGTCGACGGGGTGCTGTCCCTGACGATCCCGGTGGCCGAACGGGCCAAGCCGCGTCGGATCGCGGTCGAGCACGCGGGCGCGCCGCGTTCCATCGACGCCGACCGCCCCGACCGCCCCGACGGTGCCGACCGCGCCGACCACGGCGCGGAGGCCGGAGCGGCGGCCTCCTGATCCCCCGGAACCGTGCCACGACCAGGGAGGTGGTGCCCTCGTCCCGTGAACCGATGATCATCACCGAACCACCATGACCATGTCCGGGACCGGGCGGGGCGGGTGCACGACGACCCGCCCCGTCCGGCGTGTGCACGTCCGGGCGGGAGAGCCGTCCGCGGGGCAGGATCACCCCGTGGCGCTCGACCGGCTCGACGATCCCGACCACCCCACCTTCGGGATGGGGCAGGCCGCGGACCTCCTCGGTGTCCCGGCCGCGTTCCTGCGCAGTCTGGACGCCTCGGGGCTGATCAGCCCTGCCCGCTCCGAGGGCGGGCACCGTCGCTACTCCCGCAACCAGCTCGACCGCGTCGCCGCCCTGCGCGCCCTCGCCGACGACGGGCACACGCTCGCCAGTGCCGCCGAGATCCTCGCCCTGCGGGCCTCGCTCGACGCCGCCCGCGACGAGCGCGACGAGGCCCGCGACGAGCGGGACGAGGCCCGCCGGGAGCGTGACGACGCCGTGCGCCAGCGCGACTCCGCGCGCGAGGAGCGGGACGAGGCCCGTCGGGCCGGCCCCGAGTAGGCGCCGGGCCGCCCTGTCGAGGAGGTCCCGTGGCCACGCGGTGGGTGCGGTCCGACCACCTCCCGCGGCCCGCGGTCACGGCGCCGAGGCCCCGAACCGTCCCTCGAGTCGACATCGAGGGTTCTCGGCGCGTCGCGTGGACGTGAGCGACGGCCCCCCTATCGTGTGGCCCCTGTTACCCATGTGACGGATGGGGTGAACGTGGCGTTGCTGACTCGACGACAGCGGGTCATCCTCCGGCAGATCGTGCGGCCTCCGTACGTCTACCGGTGGGCGGGCCTCCTCACGATCGTGGGCCTGTTCGCCGGGGTCGCGACGGTCGTCCTCGTCGACCGCGGACCCTCGGCGACCCTCGCGGCGGGACCCGTCGTCGAGCTGCCCGTCGCCACCGCACCCGCCGTCGTGCCGCTCCCGCCGGAACGTCCGGCGATCACCCCCACCCTGCTCACGACGACGGCCGGGACCGGGAAGGCGGTCGCGCTCACCTTCGACGACGGGCCCGACCCGGCGACGACGCCGCGGATCCTCGACCTGCTGGCGCAGCACGGGGCCCGGGCGACGTTCTGCATGGTCGGTCAGCAGGCCCAGGCGCACCCCGACCTGGTGCGGCGCGTGGTCGCCGAGGGCCACCGGCTGTGCAACCACACGATCACCCACGACGCCGGGATCGGCGCGCGACCGCCCGAGCTCATGAGCCGCCAGCTGCAGGCCAGCCGCGACGTGATCGCCCAGGTCTCCGGCGGGGCGGAGGTCGACTACTTCCGCGCGCCCCAGGGGAAGTGGTCGCCGGCCCTGGTGCGGATGTCCGCGACGGACGGCATGCGGGCCCTCGGCTGGGACGTCGACCCGCTCGACTGGACCACCCCCGGCACCGACGCGATCGTCACCCGGGTCCAGCAGCGGGTGCACCCGGGTGCGGTGGTGCTCCTGCACGACGGCGGGGGCCCGCGCGCCCAGACCGTCGCCGCGGTCGAGGCCCTCCTGCCGTGGCTGACCGACCACGGGTACTCGTTCGTGCTGCCGCGGTGAGTGCAGGTGAGGGTTCCCTCACCCGGTGATCGTGCCTAGGGTCGGTGACCGGCAGGGCCCGCACACCTCCCGGAGGCGCCGGATGTCCGAGACCGTCCCCTTCCACCAGACCGTGCGCCGATCGACCCTCGCCGTGCACGAGCGCGCGAACCACTCGCCGTTCATGGGCGCGCTCTTCGACGGGCGGCTGCGGGTCGCCGACTACGCCCGGCTCGTCGAGCAGTACTGGTTCGTGTACCAGGCGCTGGAGGCGGCGGGGGACCGGTTCGCGGACGACCCGGTGGCGGGCCCGTTCGTCACCGAGGAGCTGCGCCGGGTCCCGCGGCTCGCCGAGGACATCCGCTTCTACGGCCTCGACGAGCTCACGGCCCTGCCCGCCACCGAGCGGTACGTCGACGCCATCCAGGCCACCGACGGCTGGCCCGGCGGGTTCGTCGCGCACCACTACACCCGCTACCTCGGCGACATCGCCGGCGGCCAGGCCATTCGCGGACTGCTCCCGCGGGTCTACGGCGTGACCGGCGGCGGCACCGCCCTCTACGACTTCCGCGAGCTCGGCTCCACGCCCCGCTTCCGCGACCGCTACCGGGCGCTGCTCGACGACGCCCCCTGGGACGAGGCCGAGCGGGCGCGCGTGGTCGCGGAGGTCGAGCACGCCTTCGAGCTGAACATCGCGATGCTCACCGAGCTCTGGGGGACGACGGAGCTCACCGCCGCCTGAGCGGGCCGCCCCGGCCGTACCCGTCGTCAGGAAGGGCGGGCCATCGCGGCGTGCTTCTCGGCCTTCTCCACCTCGGTGAGCTGCTTGCCGTCCTCGACCTGCCGGCGGGTGGCGTCGTCGCCGCCGATGACGTGGTCGTCGCCGCGCATGAGCGCCTCGTAGCCCTGGCGGGCGACCTCGGCCTGGTCGTTCTTCCAGGAGTCGTCGCCGAAGACGGTGTCGTCCATGCCGGCCGAGTGGTGGAACTCGCTGTTCGTGGCGCCGGGGAGCAGGGCGGTGACGCTGATCCCGGACTCCCGCAGCTCCTCACGCAGCGACTCGGCGAAGGAGAAGCCGAACGCCTTGCTCGGGCCGTACACGGTCTCGTAGGGCGTCGGCTGCAGCGCGGAGATCGACGAGGTGACCAGGATGCGGCCTCGGCCCTGCGGCAGCATCGCGTGCACCACGCGCTTGGCCAGGTGCACGGTGCCGGTCACGTTGATCGCGATGAGCTCGAGCTCGGCGTCGAGGTCGGTGTCGGCGAACGCGCCGCCGATCCCGATCCCGACGTTGAGGCAGGCCACCTCGACGGGCCGGTCGAGGCCCGCCACGAACGACCAGAACTCCTCGACGCCCTCGCGGGTTCCCATGTCGACCTGGACGCCCCAGGCCTCGCCGCCGTGCCCGCGCAGGGCGGCCGCGGACCCGTGCACGCGGTCGGCGCGACCCGAGATCACGACGTCGTGGCCGTGCCGGGCGAGCTGCTGGGCGAGCTCGAAGCCGATGCCGGACGAACCGCCGGTGACGAAGGCGAGGGGTCTCATGCACGCGGGCGTTCCCGACGACGGGTCGGGGCACGCGTCAGTGCTCGGGTTCGTGACCGACGACCGTCGGGGCGAGCACGACCGACGACATCGTGGTGCACGTCGCGCACCACCCGAGGAAGTCGCGGTCCTGCGCGACCCAGAACTCCTGGACGAACGAGGCGCCGTCGCGCAGGTCGGCGCCGCACACCGGGCAGAAGTTCATGCGAGGGCGGGGTCGCCGAACAGGTCGAGGACCTCGTCGCGGATGGGGGAGAAGCGGATCGAGCTCTCCCGGCACCACATCGCCCGGAATTGCGCCGCCGGCCCGAACTTGTCCTTCTCCATAGGCAGGTCGATGACGTCGTGCGGCTCGCGGAACGTGCAGATCGGGTCCTCGCCCGCGGCGACCCGGGCCATCTGCTCACTGTAGAGCTTGCGAAGCAGGATGACGCCGAGGTCGGACTTCCCGAGGTGCTCGCGGGAGCGGTCGGAGATCCGGCCCTGCGTGATCCACGCGACGATGTCCTGGCCGTCGACGTAGTCGCGCAGCCACTCCCCGCGCTCGTCGACCAGGGGCACCTCGTAGGTGGGGATCGACGTCTGCGGCGGCGCCCCGCCGTCGGGACGGTAGGTCTGGTACCAGACGTGCCAGGTGGTCTCGTCGTCGATCGGGACGCGGATCTGGAAGGTCGCGAGCCCCGCGGCGCCGACGCGCAGCATGTGCGGGAAGACCAGCGGGTGCCCGACCTTCCAGTCGTCGTCCTCCTCGGTGTGGCCCTCGAGGACGCGGCGCTTGAGGATGCCGTGTTCGAACACCTCGAAGGCCACCTTGACGTGCTTCTTCGTCACGACCGGCAGCGGCGCGCCGCCGTCGAGCTCCCGGAGGAACGAGCCGTACCGGCCGTGCAGCCACTCCACGTGGTACGGGTCGACCGAGTTCTCCATGATCTGCAGGAAGTTGCACGGGAGCTCGGCATGGCCGATGTCGCGCCACGCGTCGTCCCAGACGAAGAGGTCGTACCGCGGCAGCTCCGGGGCCGGCAGCGGGCCGAGGTAGGCGAAGACGAGGCCACCGAGCTCCTGCACCGGGTAGGCCGTCGTGCGGATGCGCGCCGCGAAGGTGGAGTCGGCGGGCTCGCCCGGCTGCTCCAGGCACCGACCGTCGGCGTCGAAGACCCAGCCGTGGTAGCCGCACCGCAGCCCCGTCCGCTCGGTGCAGCCCAGCCACAGGGCCGCCCGCCGGTGCGGGCACTGCTCGGCGAGCAGGCCGACGGTGCCCGACCCGTCGCGGTAGAGCACGAGATCCTCGCCGAGCAGGCGGCGCTTCACGGGCACGCGGGTCGCCATGTCGTGCGTCGCGATCGGCCACCAGTAGCGGCGCAGCAGGTCTCCCATCGGCGTGCCCGGTCCGACCCGGGTGAGCCGTTCGTTCTTCTCCGGACTCAGCATGGGCGCGAGTGTCCGACCGTGCCGGACGCTCCGGGAGCGCGCGGTTCCGCGCCCGGGAACGTCGTCAGGCACCGCTCCCGACGGACGCCGACACCGCCTGCTCGACCTGGGCCCGGCCCACCGCCAGCGCCTCGCCGAGCAGCACCAGGTCGGTCGAGGTGCGCGAGACGGCGGGTGCGTCGCCGGGCGGCCGGACCTGCACCACCCGCTCGCCGAGCCCGTCCAGCACCGCCTCGGTGCGGGCGGCCTCGGCCACCCGCTCGCGCCAGGGGCCGAGGACGCCCGGCGCGTGGCGGCGCAGCCAGCGGCGCACGACCGCGTCGACCAGGCCCGGCGGTTCGGCCGGCACGTGCTCGGCGGCGTGGGTGCGCAGGACGACGAGGTGGGTGATCCCGGCCGCCAGCGCCGTGTGGACCGCGACCGGCTCGGCGAGGCCGCCGTCGACGAAGCGCCGGCCGTGGAGGGTCTGCGGCGGCCCGGCCAGGACCGGCAGGGTCGAACTCGCCCGGAGCGCCCGCGGGACGTCCCCGGGACCGGTGAGCAGGGGCCGCAGGTCCGTCGACGCACCGGTCACGGCGTCGGTCGCCATCGGGTGGAAGGGGCCGGCGAGCACGCGGTCGAACGGCATCGGGAACTCGTGGACGTAGACCTGCTCCACGAGGTGCGCCAGATCGACCACCGGCCCGCCGCGCAACAGCCGGCGCGGGCTGATCGTCCCGCGCATCACCGACCGGTCGACCCACGGCGCCATCGCCGCACGCGCCATCCCGGCCGTGAACCACGCCGCGTTCAGCGAGCCCGCCGACACGCCGTAGACCGCGTCGAAGCATCCGCCGAACCCCTGGTCCTCGAGCGCCGCGGCCATGCCCGCCGAGTACGTCGCGCGGCTCCCGCCGCCCTCGACGACCAGCGCGACCCTCGACCCGTCGTCGGGAACTCCGTCCGGACGATCCGCGGGTCGAGCTCCGGGTCGAGCTCCGCTCCGCTGCGTCTCCCGGCCCTCGGGTCGAGCTCCGCTCCGCTGCGTCTCCCGGCGACGGGCCAGCACGGTCAGCGCGTCGGCCATCGGCCCTCCACGGCGGTCGCGTCGTCGTCGGTGTGCACGGTGGCCGTCAGCCCGGCGTCGCGCACGGCGACGGCGAGCGCCGGCCCCTGGTGGGTGGCGCACTCCACGAGCAGCGCCCCGCGGGGGGCGAGCCAGTGCGGGGCGAGCGCGGCGATCCGGCGGGCGAGGGCGAGGCCGTCGGGGCCGCCGTCGAGCGTGGCGCGCGGTTCGTGCTCCCGGGCCTCGGGCGGCATCCGCGCGATCTCGTCGGTGGGCACGTACGGCGGAGAGGCGAGCAGGACGTCGACCCGTCCCCGCAGTTCGTCGGGCAGGGGCGCGTCCAGGTCGCCCGCGTGGACCCGGCCGGGGACGTTGCGGCGGGCGCACGCGACGGCGGCCGGATCGCGGTCGACGGCGTGGAGCTCGACCGACGGTGCGGCGCTGCTGTCACGGGGTGCAAGCAGTGACGCACTGCTGTCATCCGGCCCGACCGCCGCCGCGACCGCCGCCCCCAGCGCCCCCGTCCCGCAGCACAGGTCGACGACGACCGCTCCCGGACGCGACCGGGCGATCGCGAGGTCGACCAGCAGCTCGCTGCGGTGCCGCGGCACGAACACGCCCGGCGCCACCGCCACCCGCAGTCCGCGGAACTCCGCCCAGCCCAGGACGTGCTCGAGCGGCTCGCCCGCGATGCGGCGTCCGACCTGCTCGTCGTCGGCGTCGCGGAGCAGCTCCGCCTCCTCCTCGGCGAACACGCACCCGGCGGCGCGGAGCCGGGCCACCAGATCCACGGACCCACCGTAGGACGGGTGGTGGCCGGGCCCCGTCCGTGGTGGCATCTCCGGTGTGGCTCAGTACGGGGACTACCAGCTGGAGATCTACGGCGCGGGCCTCAAGGGGGTGCTGCCGCGCTGGCCGGTCGACTTCGCCGGACTCGAGGCCGCGGCCGCGGCCGCGCTGCCCGACTGGATCCTGAACTACGTCGCCGGCGGCTCGGGGGACGAGCGGACCCAGCGCGGCAACGCCGAGGCGTTCGGCTGGTGGGGGATCGTGCCGCGGATGATGCGGGGCGCCTACGAGCGCGACCTGACGACGTCGTTCTGCGGCGTCGACCTCCCGACGCCGCTGTTCTGCGCGCCCGTCGGCGTCATCGGCATCTGCTCGCAGGACTTCCACGGCGACCTCGCCGTCGCCCGCGCCTGCGCGCGCACCGGCGTGCCGATGGTGATGTCCACGCTGACCAACGACCCGCTGGAGGACGTCGCCGAGGCCCTCGGGGACACCCCCGGCTTCTTCCAGCTCTACACGCCGAAGGACCGCGACGTGGCGGTGTCGCTGATCCAGCGTGCCGAGAAGGCGGGCTTCCGCGGCCTCGTCGTCACCCTCGACACGTGGGTGACCGGCTGGCGCCCGCGGGACCTGAACACCGCGAACTTCCCGCAGCTGCGCGGGCACGTCCTCGCGAACTACTTCTCCGACCCGGCGTTCCGCGCGCTGCTCACCGACAGCCCCGAGGAGGACCCGCGGGCCGCGATCTCGCTGTGGTCGCGGCTGTTCGGCCACAGCGTCGGCTGGGACGACCTGACGTGGATGCGCGAGGCGACGGACCTGCCGATCCTGCTCAAGGGGATCAGCCATCCCGACGACGCGCGGCGCGCGGTCGAGCTCGGGGTCGACGGCGTCTACTGCTCGAACCACGGTGGCCGCCAGGCCAACGGCGGGCTCCCGGCGCTGGAGACCCTGCCCGACGTCGTCGAGGCGGCGGGCGATGTCCCGGTGCTGTTCGACTCCGGGGTGCGCAGCGGCGCCGACGTCGCGAAGGCCCTCGCGCTCGGGGCCACGGCCGTGGGTCTCGGCCGGCCCTACGCCTACGCGCTGGCGCTGGGCGGGGAGGACGGGGTGGTGCACCACCTGCGCTCGGTGCTCGCCGAGACCGACCTCGTCATGGCCGTCGACGGCTATCCGACGCTCGCCGACCTCCGGGCGCCCGGGTCGATCCGGCGGCTGCCGCACCGGGTGGCGTAGCCGCCATGTGAGCACTAAGGGTCGCTATAGCGACCCTTAGTGCTCACGTGAGCGAAGCTCACCTACGCGGCGTGCTTCTCCACGACGGCGCCGAGACGCGGCAGCGCCTCGATGACGTTCTCCTGCGCCTTGCCGCGCAGCTTCGAGTAGACCGACGTGATGGCCTGGCGGTTCGACTTCTCCGCGCGGCGGTCGGTGACGCCGAGCAGGGCCTCCGACACCGGCTGCGGGTGCGCGGCGAGGTAGGCGCCGAAGTCGCCCGTCGGGGCGGCCTGGTAGGCGGTCCAGTGCGGCTCGAGGGCCTCGACGAACTCGTCGAGCAGGGTGTCGATGACGCCCCAGATGATGCCCGGCTTGATCTTCTTGACGGCGGCGTACCCGGTCTTGATCACGCCGCCGGACAGGCCGCTCTTGTCCTTGACCTCGTCGTCGACGAGCGTCTCGAGGTCGGTGACGACGAAGCCGCGCTTGTCGGAGTCGAGCAGTGCTGCCTTGAGGGTGACGGCCACGGGCGGGTGTCCTTCCACGGGGGAGCAGGGCCGCGGTGACGGTACGACACCCGTTCGAGGGCCCCTCGAACACCCCGCCCCCCGAATCACATCCGTGTGGTTCTAGTCGTCGTGGTCGGCGATGAAGTCGAGGAAGACCGGCCAGGTATGGGTCTTCGCCCGCCGACCCGTCAGCACGCCGAGGTGGCCGCCCGGCTCGATGTCGAAGCGCAGGTCGGCCGCGTGCGTCAGCAGCTCGACGCCCTTGCGGACGCTGTCCACCGGCGCGATCCCGTCGTCGGCCCCGGCGACGAGCAGGACCGGGTCGGTGACGTCGGCCAGCCGCACCCGCCGCCCGCCGATCCGCACGGCGTCGCGCGCGATCTCGTTGCCGCGGATGACGTGGTGGAAGACCTGCCCGAACGCCCGGCCGGGGTAGGCCACCATGTTGTTCATCAGCACGTCGACCGCCTCCATCTGCTCCAGGAGCTCGCGGTCGTCGAGGTGGGTCAGCACGGTGATCGGCTTCGTGATGTAGCGGTCCGCACTGACGAGCTGGAACGCCGCCCGCACGGCCGGGGCGGGGAAGCCGCCCAGCACGCGGTAGGCGGTGGTGAAGACCCGGCCGCCGGTGTACTCGGCGATCGACCGGAACGGCGCCACGATCGGCACCTCGTCGACGTCGACCGGCGCGGCGAAGGCCGTCCCGGACGCGACCGGCAGATCGTGCGCGGCGAGGGTGAGCAGCACGAACAGCCCACCCAGGCTCCACCCCGCCAGGTGCAGGTCGCCGGCGTCGTCGGCGTCGGAGTGCGCCGCCTCGATCGCGGCGGGCAGCACGTCGTCCACCCAGGTCTCGAGCCCGCGCCGCCGCCCCCGCCAGAAGGCCGCGTCGTAGGTGACGATGTAGACCGTCCGGCCGTGCTCGAGCAGGTGCTCGACGAGGCTGTTGCCGCGGCGCAGGTCGAACGCGAGGTCCGGCGCCCCCAGCGGGGGCACGAGCAGGACCGGGTTCCCGACGACGGGCGCGTCGGGAATCGCGGCGTAGCGGTGCAGCGTCCACCCGCGCCCGCCCGTCACGGCGGTGCGTGCCCGCCGCGTGGTGTCGGCGAGGTGTCCCTCCCAGAGCCGGTCCCACACGTTCTCCGTCGCCGAGGAGACCCGGCCGAGGACCGAGCCGACCTCGCGGAGCGCGGCGTCGAGCACCGTCGGGGTGTGGTCGGGGTCGCCGGCCGGGGCGGGCGTGCGCGCGCTGGACACGGCGGGATCGTAGGGCCGATCGGGGGAGGCCGGGCGATCGGAGCGCCTCGGCGGTGGCGAACGGTGACGCGACGAGCGGTCGATCACCCGCGGCCGGTCGACGTCCGCGCAGGTTGACGCTGTGTCGATGTCCCACTCCGGGGAGTGATGCAGGGGCCCACACGGAGGCATGACATGCCGCCTGATCGTCAGAGGGACGACTACACCGTTCGTCCGTTTGACTGGTCGGGCGGCATCGGGGCAAGTGAACGGTCCGGACGCCGCGGCCCGGCGCGCGGCGCGGCGGGTCACCGGGCGGACGACGGGAGGACTTCAGCGGTGGACCCGAGCGCGGCAACGGTGCAGGGGGTGCCCGGGCTCTTCGGGAGCGTCGGGCCGAGCGTCGTCGGGACGAGCGTGCGCGCCCCCGCCGACACGTCCGCCGAGGCGACCGAGGCCCGACGTCGACGTCTCGCCGTGGCCGGGGTGTCCCTCATGGGCGCCGCCGCGGTCAGCACCGCCGTCTTCCAGACCGTCACCGGCACCTCCACCACGCTCGCCATGACCGGCGGTCTGAGCGCCTTCCTGGGCGCGACGTCCACGCCCACCCCGCAGGGCCCGGCCGTGGCCCCCGCCGCGCCTGCCGCGCCGGCGATCACCGACCTGGGCTCGCTGTCCCCGACGCCCGCCGTCCCCACGTCGCCCGAGGTCGCGCTGCGGGCGTCGCGGGGTCCGCTCGCCGGCCCCGGCGACCTGCCCGACGCGACGCGGTCCGCGGCGGGGACGCAGGCCGCCGGCGGTGGTGGCGGCTCCGCGCCCGCGCCCTCGTCGGGCGGGTGGTCGGGCGCCTCGGGCGGTGGCTGGTCGTCGACGCCCGGAACGGGTCGGCCGTCGAGTGGCGCGCCGTCGTCGACCACCGCCCCGGTGTCGACCCCACCCACGACGAGGCCGCCGTCGACGTCCCAGCCCTCGACGTCCCCGCCGAAGACCGAGTCCCCGACGTCCCCGCCGAAGACCGAGTCCCCGACGACCCCGCCGACGAGCGAGTCCCCGACGAGCGAGCCGCCGAAGAGCGAGCCCACGAGCGAGCCGAGCACGGGCTCGGGCACGCCGTCCGGGTCCGGCAGCGCGTCGTCGCCGGAGCCGACCGGTGGTGGCGAGGGCTCCACGTCCTGAGCCGGGGGAGTCGGCCACGGTGCCGACGCGGTCGGTGCCGTCCGCCCCGTTTCGGCGGGTCGGGCGGCCCGCGATCTGCGAGGATGCCGCCTCACGCCGGGGCCTCGAGGCGGGCCACGCACCAGGGGACGGGATCATGAGCGAGTCGAACCGCGAGCCGCAGGACGCCGACCCGTTCGCCCGCCCGCAGGGTGAACAGAGCGGCAGCGGATACCCGCCGCCCACCGCCTACTCCGGCCCGGGCTCCCAGCCGAGTTCGCAGCCGACCGCCGCCCCGGGCACGGGCGGCGCCGACACCCCGCACGACACCCCGGGCGACCGGAGCGGCTACGGCCCGCCGTCGTCGGAGCAGCCCGCGTCCGGGCAGGGCGGGTACGGCCCGCCGTCGTCCGAGCAGCCCGCGTCCGGCCAGAGCGGGTACGGCCCGCCGTCGTCGGAGCAGCCGGCGTACGGCCAGGGCGGGTACGGCCCGCCGTCGTCCGAACAGCCCGCGTACGGGCAGCAGACCTACGGGCAGCAGCCGGCCTACGGCCAGTACACCCAGCAGGGCTACGGCCAGCCCGGGTACGGCCAGCCGCCGGGCTACGGCCAGCCCGGCTACCCGCAGTCCGGCGGCTACCCGGCCGCGCCCGGCTACGGCTACGCGGCACCGACGAACGGGCTGGCGATCACCTCGCTGGTGCTGTCGCTGCTCTCGTTCTTCTTCGTCGTCACCGCGATCGGCGGGGTGATCTGCGGGCACATCGCGCGGAAGCAGATCCGCGAGCGCGGTGAGAGCGGCGACGGGCTCGCGCTCGCCGGGCTGATCATCGGCTACATCTTCGTCGCGTTCATCGTCATCGGGGTCGTGTTCATCGTCATCGGGATCACCGCCGCGATCTCGGCCGGCGGCTACTGACGCCGCGGGAGGACCCCGGACACACCACCGCCCCCGGACCCAGCAGGGTCCGGGGGCGGTGTCGTGCGGGTCTCAGCGACGCGCGCGGCGCAGGTTCGCGCGCTGCTCGGCGCGCAGCTGGTGGACGACCACCGGCAGCACCACGAGCGCCACGAAGGGCAGGCCGATCATCGGCACGACGAACAGGCCGGCGAGGCCGAGCACCATGACGACCAGCGCGGTCACGGGCGACGTCGCCACGGCGCGCAGCCGGTCGAGGTCGAGTCGGGTGGCCCGGGTCGGCTCGGCGGTGGTGCCGACGGGGGCGAAGCGGGGCAGGGTCGGGGCGTTCTGGGGCCAGGGCAGAGCCATCGGGAGCGCGTGGTCCTTCACGGATCGAGGTGGGCGAAGGGAAATCGGTACTAGCGGGGCTGGTGCACCGGGCCCGTCCGTGAATCGATCGAGCCCGGCATGCCCACAGACGTCGTACCCGCAGCCGCGTTGCTCCACGGTCAGGTCTCGATTCGGCAACGGCCGGTGCCCGCCCTAGGGTGCCGTCGTGACCGCTGTGGACCCGGACGTCGCCGCCCTGCTCGCCCGGTGGTCCGACCGCGGTGAGCCCGCCATGTTCGCCGGTACCGACACCGCGGAGGGCGTCGCCGCGGCGCGCGAGCGCTACGCCGCGCTGCTGCGCGAGACGGTCCGCCCGGTCGACGCCGCCCCCGAGGTCCGTGACGACGGCCCGGTGCCGGTCCGCGTGCACCGACCGGCCGAGCGGAGCACCGCCGCGCTCGTGGTCCACGCCCACGGGGGTGGCTGGGTGCTGGGCGGGGGCGAGGTCTACGACCCGGTCGCCCAGCGCCTCGCCGACGACACCGGCGCCGTCGTGGTCGCCGTCGACTACCGCCTCGCGCCCGAGCACCGTTTCCCGGCGCCGCTGCACGACGTCCTCGAGGGGCTCGCCTGGGCCGTCGACCACGCCGCCGACTGGGACGCCGACCCGGCGCGCGTCGCCCTCGCCGGCGACTCGGCGGGCGCCAACCTCGTCGCGGGGGCCGCGCTCGCGCGCCGCGACCGGCGCAACCCCGTCGTCGGGACCCTGCTGGTCTACCCGCCCCCGGACTTCGAGGGCCGGTACGCCTCGGTCCGGGAGAACGGCGAGGGGTACTTCCTGACGGCGGGTGACGTCGTCGCGTGCTCGAAGCTCTACCTCGGGTCGGCGAGCCCGAAGGGCGACGTCCGCCTCTCCCCGCTGCGCGCGGACCTCGCCGGGTTCGGCCCGACGATCGTCGCGACGGCGGGCCTGGACCCGCTGCGGGACGCCGGCCGTGCGTTCGCCGAAGCGCTGACCGCGGCCGGCGTCGACGCGCGGCTGCGCGAGCACCCGTCGCTGGTGCACGGGTTCCTCGGGTTCACCGGGGTGGTGCCGGCCGCCGACGACGCCGTCGCGGCGCTGCACCGGGAGTTCGCCGCGCTGATCAGCGCGTGATAGGAAGCCACAAACAGTCCGGTCTGACCGTTGTTGAGAAGGAGCATCCGTGACCGAACCCATCGACCCGACGACCCTCACCGTCGGGGTCCTCGGCGGCACCGGCGCGCAGGGCAAGGGCCTCGCGCTGCGGTGGGCGCAGGCCGGGATCCGCGTGATCATCGGGTCGCGCGCGGCGGAGCGGGCGGAGGCCTCGGCGGCCGAGTACCGCGAGCTCACCGGCACCGACCACATCAGCGGGACGGACAACGCCTCGTGTGCGGCGCAGGCCGACGTCGTGCTGGCCGCCGTGCCGTGGGAGTCGCACGCGGACACGCTGACCGGGCTCGTCGAGCCGCTCCGGGGCAAGATCCTGATCGACTGCGTCAACCCGCTCGGGTTCGACAAGAAGGGCCCGTACCCGCTGCCGGTGGAGGAGGGCAGCGTCGCGCAGCAGGCTGAGCAGCTGCTGCCCGAGACCCGGGTGACCGCGGCGTTCCACAACGTCTCGGCGGTCCTGCTCGCCGACCTCGACCAGGCCGAGGTCGACTGCGACGTCCTCGTCCTCGGCGACGACCGCGAGGCCACCGACGTGGTGCGCGCACTGGCCGACGCGATCCCCGGCATGCGCGGGGTCTTCGCCGGCCGGCTGCGCAACGCCTACCAGGTGGAGTGCCTCACCGCGAACCTCATCGCGATCAACCGCCGCTACAAGGTGCACGCCGGCGTGAAGATCGTGTGGCCCGAGCACGGGTAGGTCACTTCAGCGGGTCGTGGCCCCAGTTCATCAGCGAGTAGCGCCACTTCGAGGTCTCGATGTCCTCCTTGGAAGGCTTCTGCTTGAGGTGCCGGGCCACGTACCCCTTGACCTTCTTCATGGCGGCGACGTCGTCGTCGTCGAGGTCGCCGACCTTCTTGCGCTGGATCTCCACGATCCGGCGACCCATGTGGTGCCCGGTCGACTCCTCGTCGCCGGAGGAGTTGCCCACCGACTGCGACTCGTCGGTGTCCAGCCAGTCGTCGAGCTCCTTCGGCGTCATGTTGACGGCGTCGTCGAACTCGCTGCGGATGGTGTCGGTGTCGTCGGCCATGCGGGGGCGTACCCGCCGTACGGCCGACGATCAACCCGCTACCGGAAGGAGTGCTCCTCGGCCGGGTAGACGCCCTCGCGGACCTCGCGGGAGAACCGCTCTGCGGCCCCGCCGAGCGCCCCGGCGAGGTCGGCGTAGCGCTTGACGAACCGCGGGACGCGGCCGGTGTTCAGGCCGGCCATGTCCGGCCACACCAGCACCTGGGCGTCGCAGTCGGGTCCGGCGCCGATGCCGACGGTCGGGATCCGGAGCTCGCCGGTCACCTTCTTGGCCACGTCGGCGGGCACCATCTCGAGCACCGTCGCGAACGCCCCGGCCTCCTGGACCGCGAGGGCGTCGGAGAGCAGCTTGTCCGCGCCGGCCCCGCGGCCCTGCACCCGGAACCCGCCCAGGGCGTGCTCGCTCTGCGGGGTGAACCCGAGGTGGGCCATCACCGGGATGCCGGCGTCGACGAGCGCGCGGATCTGCGGGGCGTAGTGCTCGCCGCCCTCGAGCTTGACCGCGGCCGCGCCGCCCTCCTTCATGAACCGCACCGCGGTCTCGAGGGCCTGGCCGGGGGAGACCTGGTAGGAGCCGAAGGGCAGGTCGGCCACGATGAGCGAGCGCGACGCCCCCCGGACCACCGCCTTCGTCAGCATCAGCAGCTCGTCGACGGAGACCGGGACGGTCGAGTCGTAGCCGAGCACGTTGTTCGCGGCCGAGTCGCCGACGAGCAGGACGGGGATGCCCGCGGCGTCGAACACCTTCGCCGTCGGGAAGTCGTAGGCCGTCAGCATCGGCCAGCGCTCGCCGGCGTCCTTCCACTGCTGGAGGTGGTGGATCCGGACGCGCTTGGGCAGCTCTGCGGGTGACGTCATCGTCGGGTCCTCCTGCCTCGAGGCCCGCGACCGCGGGTCCCCGGGCGTGCCGAGAGGGAACAGTGCGCGTGGAAGCGTGCACCCACCCGCCGTGCGCTGCGGGTCCGTGTCGTCAGCCTCACAGCACGGGACCCGGACGGGGACCTCATCGGGCGATTGCGAGGATGGCCGCGTGCGTCCGGGGAGCAGGTCCATCCGTCCGAGGAGTTCCCGACGGCGGGTGTGGCGCCTGGGAGCGCTGCTCGCCGTGGTGCTCGCCGCCGCGGCCTGTGCCGACGCCGTCCCCGGCACCGCGACGGTCACGTCGCCCACGTCGAGCTCCGCGGCGCCCGCCGACGGCGTCCCCGCCGGGCTGGAGCGCTTCTACGCGCAGCAGCTCTCGTGGGGTTCGTGCCTGCCGTTCGCCACCACCGACGACGACCGGCTCTACTACCAGCAGCCCGGCTTCGAGTGCGCGCGGCTCGAGGTGCCGGTCGACTACGCGAACCCGGCGGGGCGGACGGCGCAGATCGCCGTGTCGCGGGTGCGCGCGACCGATCCGAACCAGCGCATCGGCTCGCTGCTGGTCAACCCGGGCGGGCCCGGCGCCTCCGGGGTGAGCCTGTCCTCGCAGCTGGCCATCCTCACCCGCGGCGACGAGGTGGCCCGCCGGTTCGACCTGGTCGGCTTCGACCCGCGCGGCATCGGCGCGAGCACCCCGACGATCCGGTGCCTGACCGGGCCGGAGCAGGACGCGCAGCGCGCCGCCGACATCACCGACCCGTCACCCGCGGGCGTGCAGCGCGCGGACGACCTCGCCCGGCAGACCGCCGACGGCTGTGCCCAGAAGAGCGGGGTCGACCTGCTGGCGAACGTCGGCACGCGCGACGTCGTCAAGGACATGGACGTCCTGCGCGCCGCGCTCGGCGACCGGAAGCTCACCTACCTCGGCTTCTCCTACGGCACGCGGATCGGCTACACCTACGCCGAGCAGTTCCCGCAGAACGTGCGCGCGCTCGTGCTCGACGGCGCGCTGGACCCGAACCTCGACCCGACGGTCGAGGTGGTCAACCAGGGCCGCGGCTTCCAGGGCGCGTTCGAGGCGTTCGCCAAGGACTGCGCGACGAAGCCCGGCTGCGCACTGGGCACCGACCCGACGCAGGCCACCGCCCGGTTCCAGGCGATGACGCGGCCCCTGATCGAGGCGCCGGTCCGGCTACCCGACGGACGGGCGCTCTCCTACAACGACGCCCAGCAGGGCACCATCCAGTCCCTCTACGCCACCTCGCTGTGGCCGGACCTGCGCCAGGGGCTCACCGAGCTCGCGCAGGGCCGGGGGCAGACGCTCATGGGGCTCGCCGACCAGTACTACGACCGCGCGCCGGACGGGTCCTACTCGCCGCAGCAGGACGCGTTCACCGCCGTGCGCTGCGTCGACGACCCGCGGGTGACCGACCCGGCCCAGGCCCTGGACCGGGCGCGGCGCTACAACGAGGCCGCGCCGTTCCTCGACTCCGGGCGGGGCGCGAGCTCCGCGCTCGACTCGTGCGCGTTCTGGCCGCCGCAGGCGCCCGTGACCGGCGGGCCGCACACCCCGCAGGTGCCCGGGCTCGCCCCGCCGCTGGTCGTCTCCACCACCGGGGACCCGGCCACGCCGTACCAGGCGGGGGTCGACCTCGCGAAGGCGCTGAACGGCTCGCTGCTGACCAAGGTCGGCGACCAGCACACCGCGACCTTCCAGAACTTCCCGTGCGTCGACGCGATCGTCACGCGCTACCTCGTCGACGGCACGCCGGCCCCGCCGAACGCCCGGTGCGGCGAGACCGGGTGATCATCCTCCCCACGGGGGACCCCTGTGACGTCCCTGTAACACCGTCTCCTTAGGGTCGCGAGCATGGATCGGCAGCAGGAGTTCGTCCTGCGGACGCTGGACGAGCGCGACATCCGCTTCGTGCGGCTGTGGTTCACCGACGTCCTCGGGTACCTCAAGTCCGTCGCGATCGCCCCTGCCGAGCTGGAGGGCGCCTTCGCGGAGGGCATCGGGTTCGACGGGTCGTCGATCGAGGGCTTCAGCCGGGTCTACGAGTCGGACATGGTCGCGAAGCCGGACCCGTCGACCTTCCAGGTGCTGCCCTGGGAGGACGCGGACGGCGACCACTACTCGGCGCGCATGCTCTGCGACATCACGATGCCCGACGGCTCGCCGTCGTGGGCCGATCCGCGCCACGTCCTGCGCCGCGCGCTCTCGCGCGCCGCCGAGGCCGGGTTCACCTGCTATGTGCACCCCGAGATCGAGTTCTATCTGCTGCGCGACCTCCCCGACGACGGGACGCCGCCGGTCCCCGCCGACACCGGCGGCTACTTCGACCAGGCCAGCCACGACATCGCGCCGCACTTCCGCCGGCGCTGCATCGACTCGCTCGAGGCGATGGGCATCTCGGTGGAGTTCTCCCACCACGAGGGTGGTCCGGGGCAGCAGGAGATCGACCTGCGCTACGCCGACGCGCTGACGATGGCGGACAACATCATGACGTTCCGCTACCTCGTGAAGGAGGTGGCGATCACCCAGGGCGTGCGGGCCTCGTTCATGCCCAAGCCGTTCACCCAGCACCCGGGCTCGGCGATGCACACCCACGTCAGCCTCTTCGAGGGCGACCAGAACGCCTTCCACGACGCCGCCGAGCCCTACGAGCTGTCCAAGACCGGCAAGGCGTTCGTCGCCGGGGTCCTGCGCCACGCGCGGGAGATGTCCGCGGTGACCAACCAGTTCGTGAACTCCTACAAGCGCCTCGTGGTCGGCGGCGAGGCCCCGACCGCGGTGTGCTGGGGCCACGCGAACCGCTCCGCCCTGGTCCGCGTGCCGATGTACTCGCCGGGCAAGGCGTCGTCGCGGCGGGTCGAGGTCCGCTCGCTGGACTCGGCCGCCAACCCCTACCTCGCCTACGCCGTGATCCTCGGTGCCGGGCTGAAGGGCATCGCGGAGGGCTACGAGCTGCCGCCGGCGGCCGAGGACAACGTGTGGTCGCTGACCGAGGGCGAGCGCCGGGCGATGGGTTACCAGACGCTCCCGCAGAACCTCGACGGCGCGCTGCAGGCCTTCGAGCAGTCCGACCTCATGGCGGAGATCCTCGGCGAGCACGTCTACGACTTCTTCCTGCGCAACAAGCGCAGCGAGTGGGACGCCTACCGCCGCAACGTCACGCCCTACGAGCTGGCGACCTACCTGCCGACGCTGTAGGGCCCGGGCCCGCCGCGCCTGCCGCCCCGTCGTCAGCGGTGGCACACGGCTGACGCTCGTCGTCAGCAGCGCGCCACGACGGCGGGCCCCGCGCGACTAGGCTCGCCCGGGTGACGACACCCCCCGTCGCGCGCGACCGCCGTCCTGCTCGCGCGCCGGCCCGGCTCGGCTTCACCGAGCCCGACGCCGGGCAGCGCCTGGCCGACCTCGGCTGGTGGGACGGTGACGACGCGGTGCCGGCCGCGGCCCTCGTCGTCTGGGCCCTCGCGCGGGCGGCGGACCCGGATCTCGCGCTGACGGCGGTCGAGCGGCTGCGGGAGTCGCTGGGCGAGGCGTGGTCGGAGCTGGAGGAGGCGCTGCGCGTCGACCAGGGGCTGCGCGGGCGCCTGTTCGGCGTGCTCGGCGGCTCGACGGCGCTGGGCGACCACCTCATCAACCAGCCCGAGCGGTGGCGGCTGCTGCGCACCGTCCTCGCCCCGGGCCGGGTGCACGACACCTCCCGGATGCCGAGCGCCGAGGACCGGTGCCGCACCCACCTCGACGCCGTCGGCGCGGACGCCGACGCGGACGCCCCCGTCGCGAACGTCACCGGCCCCTCCGCGGTGGAGCTGCTGCGGCTGGCCTGGCGCGACGACGTGCTGCTGCTCGCGGCGGCCGACCTGCAGTCGGTGTGCGAGCCGGAGCTGCCGTTCTGGCCGGTCGACGCGATCTCCGGCCAGCTCGCCGACGTCGCGGCCGCCGGGCTGGAGGCGGCGCTCGCGGTGGCCCGGGCGGAGGTGGGCGCGGAGCGGGTCGCCGACGTGCGCCTCGGCGTCATCGGCATGGGCAAGTGCGGCGGCCGCGAGCTCAACTACGTCTCCGACATCGACGTGATCTTCCTGCACGAGGGCCCGGCGGACGCCGCGACCCGGCTCGCCTCGACGATGATGCGGGTGGCCACCGAGGCGTTCCTCGAGGTCGACGCGAACCTCCGGCCGGAGGGCAGGCAGGGGCAGCTGACCCGCACCCTCGACGGGCACGTGTCCTACTACCAGCGCTGGGCGCGGACCTGGGAGTTCCAGGCGCTGCTCAAGGCCCGGCCGGTCGCGGGCGACCTCGAGCTCGGCCGGGAGTACTGCGAGGCGCTCGCCCCGATGGTGTGGAGCGCCGCCGAGCGCGACGACTTCGTCGCCGACGTCCGGGCGATGCGCAAGCGGGTCGAGGACCACATCCGCCACGACGTCGCCGACCGCGAGCTCAAGCTCGGCCGGGGCGGGCTGCGCGACGTGGAGTTCGCGGTGCAGCTGCTCCAGCTCGTCCACGGCCGCGGCGACGAGTCGCTGCGCGGGCAGAACACGCTGGAGACGCTCGCGGCGCTCGGCGAGGGCGGCTACATCGGCCGCGACGACGCCGCGAACCTCGCCGCGTCGTACCGGTTCCTGCGGATGCTGGAGCACCGGGTGCAGCTGCAGCGGCTGCGGCGCACCCACCTCTTCCCCTCCGACGACGACACGGCGGGCCTGCGCTGGCTCGCGCGCGCGGCGAAGCTGCGCGCCGACGGCCGGCGCGACGCGGTCGGGGTGCTGCAGGCCGAGCGGTCCCGCACCACGGTGCGGGTGCGGCGGCTGCACGAGAAGCTCTTCTACCGGCCGCTGCTGGAGTCGGTGGCGAAGGTCGCCGGATCGGACCTCGTCCTCACCGAGGAGTCGGCGACCCGGCGGCTCGCGGCGCTGGGGTGGAGCTCGCCGTCGGGGGCGCTCAAGCACGTCGCGGCGCTGACCGCGGGGACGAGCCGGGCCGCCCGCATCCAGCGGGCGCTGCTGCCGGTGCTGCTCGACCAGCTCGGCCACACCGCCGACCCCGACCACGGTCTCCTCGCGTACCGCAAGGTCTCCGAGGCGCTGGCGGACACGCCGTGGTTCCTCGCCCTGCTGCGCGACGAGGGCCTGGCCGCGGACCGGCTGATGTACGTCCTCGGCACCTCCCGCTGGGTGGCCGAGATGATGCCGCGCTCGCCCGAGGTGCTGCGGCTGCTCGGGGGCGACGGCCCGACCGCCGAGCTCGTGGCGCGCGACCCGGCCGAGGTCGCGCAGTCGTTGCGGGCCGCCGTCGCCCGGCACACCGACCCGCGCTCGGCGGGCAACGTGGCCCGGTCCCTGCGGCGGGTGGAGCTGCTGCGGGTGGCGTGCGCGGACCTGCTCGGGCTGACCGACGTCGCGAGCGTGTGCCGGGCGCTGACCGGCGTGTGGGCGGCCGTGCTGCAGGCGGCGCTGGACGCCGCGATCCGGGAGCGGGCCGGCGACACCCCGGCCCCCGCCACCATCGCGATCATCGGCATGGGCCGGCTCGGCGGCGGTGAGCTCGGCTACGGGTCGGACGCCGACGTCGTGGCGGTGTGCGAGCCCACCGAGGGCGCGACCGACCAGGAGGCGACCAGCTACGCGCGCGGCGTCGTGGAGTCCGCGATCGCCGCGCTCGGGGCCCCCAGCCCCGACCCGGCGCTCGAGGTCGACACCAAGCTGCGCCCGGAGGGCCGCAGCGGGCCGCTGGTGCGCACGCTGTCGTCGTACGCGGACTACCTGCGCCGGTGGGCCCAGACCTGGGAGTGCCAGGCGCTGCTGCGGGCCCGGCCGGTTGCGGGCGACGAGGCGCTCGGGCAGCGGTTCACCGAGATGATCGCGCCCTACCGCTACCCCGAGGGCGGGCTGCCCGACGAGCAGGCCACCGAGATCCGGCGGATGAAGGCCCGCGTGGACGCCGAGCGTCTCCCGCGGGGCGCGGACCGGGCGCTGCACACGAAGCTCGGCACGGGCGGCCTCGCCGACGTCGAGTGGACGGTGCAGCTGCTGCAGCTCCAGCACGCGGCCGCGGTGCCGGAGCTGCGCACGCCGTCGACGCTGGACGCCCTCGAGGCGCTGCAGGCCGCCGACCTGCTCTCGGCGTCCGACGCCGCGGAGCTCGCGGCGGGCTGGACGACCGCCACCCGTGCGCGGGGCATCGCCACGCTCGTGCGCGGCAAGCCGACCGACCAGCTGCCGCGCTCCGGTCGGGAGCTCGCCGGGATCGCCTCGGCGCTCGGCTTCCCCGAGGACGACCCGGGGGAGTGCGTCGACGAGTACCGCCGCGTCACCCGCCACGCCCGCGCGGTGGTGGACCGGGTGTTCTCCGCGGTCTGATGGACGGCGTGACCGGCCACGGACCGGCGCTCGACGCGGCGCGCGCCTTCGCCGACCGCTGGCTCGCGTCGCTGCCGACGCGGCCGGTGGGGGTCCCGGCCGACCCCGCGGCCCTGCGGGCGCGGCTCGGGGACCTTCCCGACGACGGGCTCGGTGCGGTCGAGGTGCTCGACGACCTGACCGCGGCGCTCGAGCCGGGCCTCGTCGCGAGCGGCGGGCCCCGCTACTTCGGGTTCGTCACCGGCGGGTCGCTGCCGGTGGCGCTCGCGGCCGACTGGGTGGTGTCGGCGACCGACCAGGACGCGGCCGTCGCGGTGATGTCGCCGGGTGCGGCCGTCGTCGAGGACGTGGCCGGGCGGTGGGCGCTCGAGCTGCTGGGTCTGCCCGCGGACGCGGCGGTCGGGTTCGCGACCGGCGCGCAGACCGCCAACATCGCCTGCCTCGCCGCGGCCCGCCACGCCCTGCTCGCCGCCGCGGGCTGGGACGTCGAGGCCGAGGGGCTGGCGGGCGCGCCCGCGGTGACCGTGCTGCTCGGCGCCGGCGCGCACGCGACCGTGGTGCAGGCCCTGAAGCTGCTCGGGTTCGGGTCCCGGCACGCCGTCCGAGTGCCGGTCGACGGGCAGGGACGGATGCGACCCGACGCGCTGGCCGCGGCCCTCGACGCCGTCACCGGACCCGTCCTCGTGTGCGCGCAGGCCGGGCAGGTGAACACCGGGGGGTGCGACCCGCTGGACGGGATCGCCGACGTCGTGCGGTCGGTGGGGACAGCCGGGCTGCACGTCGACGGGGCGTTCGGGCTGTGGGCGGCCGCGTCGCCGACCCGCCGGCACCTCGTCGCCGGGGCGGACCGGGCCGACTCGTGGGCCGTCGACGCGCACAAGTGGCTGAACGTGCCGTACGACTCGGCGCTCGCCGTCGTCCGCGACCGCGCGGCACTGGTGGCGGCCCTGTCGGTGTCGTCGCCGTACCTGCCGCTGTCCGATCTCGACCCGTCCACCCGCACGCTGGAGAACTCGCGCCGCCCGCGCGGGGTGCCGGTGTACGCCGCGCTGCGCGCCCTGGGCCGCACGGGCGTCGCCGACCTCGTCGACCGGTGCTGCGACCTCGCCCTGCGGGCGGCCGCCCGGTTCGCGGCGGGCGGCGTGGAGGTGTGCAACGACGTGGTGCTGAACCAGGTCCTGCTGCGCGTGCCGGGGGTGGACGTCGCCGACCTCGCGCGGGCCGTGGCGGTGGACGGGACCTGCTGGGTCGGCACCACCGTGTGGGAGGACGCGCCGGCGCTGCGGTTCTCGGTGTCGAACTGGTCGACCACCGCGGACGACGTCGACCGGTCCGTCGACCGGATCCTGGCCCTGCGCGACGAGCTCGCCGCGCGCGACCCGTGACGCCGCGGCGGCTCACGACGAGCGGCCGGCCGCGGGATCGCGGCCGGCCGTCCCGGTGGGGTGGGTCCTCGGTGGTCCTCAGTGGTCCTCCGTGGCCCGTTCGACGACGGGTGCCTCCTCCGGGCGCGGGGCGGGCACCGTGCCCCAGGGCGGGGTCGCGAACGGGGCGACCGGACCCGCCGTCGGGAAGGGGCCGCTCGGGTGGCCCGCCGGGAGACCCGCGGGCGGGAACGGCCCGATCGGGCCCGTCGCCGGGGCGTCGGCCGCGACGGCCCGGCGGGAGCGGCGGACGAGCAGGACCGTGGTGAGGACGCCGCCGGAGAGGAGCAGGAGCAGGCCGACGCCGCCGCCGACGAGGACCAGGGTCCGGGTGCGCCGTTCACTCGCGTCGCCGTCCGTGGCGTAGGCCTGCTGGGCGGCGGTGAGCTGCTTCGCCGCCAGGGCGTGGTCCGGGCGCAGGCGGGTGACGTCGGCGAACGCGACCATCGCGTCCGCGTTCTCCCCGGCGGCGAGGGCGTCGAGCCCGGCGCGGTAGCGCAGGTCGACCGGACCGGGCTCGGTGCGCACCCCGTTGCGCTCCAGCATCGAGCGCAGCGTGGCGGTGGGGGCGAGGAAGTTGAAGGCGCCGGAGTCGCCGATCCTCATGCTGTTCAGACCGATCACCCGGCCGCGGGCGTCGACCGCCGGGCCACCGCTCATGCCCGGGGCCATGTCGGCGCTGACCTCGACGAACGGCACGCCGTCGCGGGTCTGGAGGGAGCTGACCGTGCCGTCCTTCCAGCTCGGGTCGCGGCTCGGATCCATCAGACGGTCGCGGTCGGCGGGGTAGCCGACGGCGGTGACCGGCGTGCCGGGCGCGGGGTCGCCCGCGGGGGCGAGGGTGGCGGCGGGGAGGTCCTCGCCGTCGACGTCGAGCAGGGCCACGTCGCCGCGCTCGTTGGGCAGCGAGTCCACGACCCGCGCGTCGAGGCGCTGCTCGGGGCCCGACGCGTCGGCACGGACGACGGTGACGTCGCGCTGCACGGGGCTGCCGGGGGTGGGGCCGCCGAGGTCGTAGCGGGCGAGGATGAACGCCTCGTACTGCGCGGCGGTGCCGGTGGCGCCGGGGGAGGTGGCGACGTCGCCGGCGAGGCGGCGGCGCAGGGAGTCGGTGAGGTCGGCGTCGTCGACGCAGTGGCCCGCGGTGGCGACGTGACCGTCGTTCGACACGATCACCCCGGAGCAGGTCCCGGTGAGCCGCACGGTGCCGATCTGGCGGCCGGTGCCCTTCTCCCGCACCCAGGCGGTGGCGCGGGTCTGGACGTAGGTGACGGCCGGGGCGACCTCGGCGACCAGCCGTTCGCGGGGGAGGGCGGGCTCGGTCCGGGCAGCGGCGGGACCGGCGGTCCCGAGGAGGGCGCTCCCGACGACGGCGCCCGTGAGCAGGGTGGTCAACGCTCGCTTCATGGCGGTGCTCGCTTCGTTCCGGGGGCCTGTCCGAGGCCCTGACCAGCGGTGACGCCGAAACTACGAAGCGCGATGCGTGGGCGAATGCGTAGAAGCCCCCGGGTGGCCCGGGGGTTTCTGCTCGTGTCCCGCCCACGCGGACGGGCCGCCCGGCAGCAGCCGGACGGCCCGTCGTCGTGCGGGGTGGAGCAGGTGGTGATCAGCCGAGCCCCACCCCGCAGCCGCCGCAGAAGCGGGCGCCGGCGGCGCGGGCGGCGCCGCAGTTCGGGCAGTGGCCGGGGCCGCTCGTGGTCCCGGTCGCGGGTGCGGCAGGGCCCTCGGCGGCCGGCGCCGGGAAGCCCGACGGCGGCGTCGCGACGGCGACCGCGGGGGCCTCCGGGGCGACGGCGGGTGCCTCGTGCCGGGGAGCCGCCGGAGCCGGAGCCGGGGCCGGGGCCGGGGCCGGGAACCCGACCGGCGGCGAGGCGGGCGCGGCCGGCATCGAGCCGGACTGGCCGAAGGGAGCGGCACCGAAGCCGGCCGGGGCCTGCTGCGGGACCTGCGGGCCGTACTGCGGGTGCTGCAGCGGGTGCTGCTGCGGATTCGCGACGGGCTGCGCCAGCGGGACCTGGTAGCCGGTCGGCAGGCCGAAGCCGGGCTGGGCGAGGTTGACCTGCGGGGCGGCCGGCGTCGTGCGGCGCCGGCGGCTGACGACCACGCCGATGACGCACCCGCCGACGACCAGCACGAGCAGCGAACCGCCGCCGATCAGCGCCCAGCCGAGCAGGCCCAGGCCGGTGTCCCCGAACTGGTCGTGCGCCTGCACGGCCTTGTTCTTGTAGTCGACCGCGGCCCGGTTGCCCGGGGCGAGCGCGAGGACCTCGTCGAACTCCTCGACCGCGTCGGAGTAGTAGCCCTGGTAGTACAGGTCCATCCCGGCGCGGTAGGCGGCGTCGACCGGGCTCGGCACGGTCGGGACGCCGTTGCGGGCCATCATCTCGGCGAGCCGCGACGACGGGGCGACGAAGTTGAACGAGTTGCCCTTGTCGGCGATCCCCATGCTGTTGATGCCGATGACCTGGCCCTGCTGGTTCACCGTGGGCCCACCACTCATGCCCTTGCCCATCTCGGCGGTGATCTCGGTGTAGGCGATGCCCTCGCGCGTCTGCTGCGAGCTGACCGAGCCCTCCTTCCAGGTCGGGGTCAGGCTCGGGTCCATCGCCCGGTCCCGCACGCCGGGATAGCCGATCGACATGACCGGGGTGCCGGTCGCGGCCGGGCCGCCCTGCGCGACCTCCACGGTCAGCATGTTCTGCCCCTCGACCTTGAGGAGCGCGGTGTCACCGTTGGTGAAGGGCTGGTAGTCCACGACCTTCGCCGTCATCGGCGTCGCGCCGGGGCCGGAGGTGGCCGGCAGGGCGGTCACGGTGATGCCCGGGGCGGCGGAGCCCGTGCCGTCGACGAACACCCAGCTCTGCAGCTGCGCGTAGACCGCGTCGGCGCTGGCGCCGTAGTCCTGGGCGTAGCTCTCGGCGGCCATCACGCGGGCCTGGTCGGCCATGATGGCGGGGTCCACGCAGTGCCCGGCGGTGGCGATCCAGCCGTCCGAGCCGACGGTGAAGCCGGTGCAGCTGAGCTGGAACTCCGGGATGCGGAAGTAGTCACCGGTCGTGGTGTCGACCAGCAGGCCGCCGGCCGAGGTGATCTCGAGCTGGTCGACGGCGGGGAGCACCTCGCCGCTGACCCGTTCGGCGATCGGCGCCCGGGTCGGATCGGGGCCACCCCCACCATCCTGGGCCAGGGCTGGGGGTGCGGTGGCGAGCAGCGCGGCCCCGGCGACGGCGACGGTGGCGAGAGCGGACTTCCAGGACGGCAGGTGCTGACGCATGGCGACTCCTCACGGAAAGTGACTTCTCGGTGTCCGGTGAGCGAGTGCTTCACCTGTGTGGACCGCCATAGAGTCACACAGCGTGCGTACTGAGGCAAGCTTTCCGCAGCCGATTCGCGGTTTTATGTCGAAAATTGACTCTTCTCGCGGCTCATCGTCACGCTCCGTCCATCACTACGGCGGGTGACGTGGGCGGGTCGGCTGGCGCGAGGCCGGGGCGAGGCGTCATCATCGAACACGTGTTCGAGGAGCGCGGGCCGGCGCAGCGGCGCAACGACCGCTCGGGCGCGCTGCAGCGCACCGAGGTGCGCCGCGTGTGGGTGGACCTCGCCGTGGCCTACCCGCGTCCGACCGGTCGGCCGCCCCGTCCGGTCCCCGACGGGGTGGACCTCCAGAGCCGCGTCCCGGGCGAGCTCCTCGGCTGGCGCCGGACGACGACGGGGGAGTGGGTCGGGTGGGTCTGCGTCCCCATCAGCCAGGGTGAGGAGATCCGGTACGTGTACCAGTACGTCGCGGCCGCGGCGCTCTCCCCGCGGGAGGACCTGCGCGACCGGCGGTAGTCGGGCGGCCGGGGACGGGAACCGTCGGGAACGCAGAACGGCCCGGCCCCCGCGCGGGGACCGGGCCGTGGGAGACGCAGCGGAGCGGAGCTCGGCCGTCGACTCGGCTCTGCCGGATCAGCAGTTGTAGTACAGCTCGAACTCGTACGGGTGCGGGCGCAGCCGCAGGCCCGTGACGTCGTCGCGCTTGAGCTCGATCCACTTCTCGATCAGGTCCGAGGTGAACACGCCGCCCTCGAGCAGGTAGTCGTGGTCGGCCTCGAGGTTGTTCACCGCGGCGTCGAGGCTGGCCGGCACCTGCGCGATGTTGGCGGCCTCCTCCGGCGGGAGCTCGTAGAGGTCCTTGTCGACCGGCGTCGGCGGCTCGATCTTGTTCCGGATGCCGTCGAGGCCCGCCATCATCATGGCCGCGAACGACAGGTACGGGTTGCCCGACGAGTCCGGGCAGCGGAACTCGAGGCGCTTGGCCTTCGGGTTGTTGCCGGTGATCGGGATGCGCACGCAGGCCGAGCGGTTCCGGTTCGAGTAGACCAGGTTGATCGGGGCCTCGAAGCCGGGCACCAGGCGGTGGTAGGAGTTCGCGGTGGCGTTGGTGAACGCCACGAGCGAGGGCGCGTGGTGCAGGATGCCGCCGATGTAGTGGCGGGCCAGGTCGGAGAGCCCGGCGTAGCCGTTCTCGTCGTAGAACAGCGGCTCGCCGTTCTTGAACAGCGACTGGTGGCAGTGCATGCCCGAGCCGTTGTCGCCGGCGATCGGCTTCGGCATGAAGGTCACGGTCTTGCCGGCCTGCCACGCCGTGTTCTTGACGATGTACTTGAACAGCTGCAGGTCGTCCGCGGCGTGCAGCAGCGTGTTGAACTTGTAGTTGATCTCGGCCTGGCCGCCGGTGCCGACCTCGTGGTGCAGCTTCTCGAGCTCGAAGCCGGCGTTGATGAGGTTGGTGCCGATCGCGCCGCGCAGGTCCGAGGTCTGGTCGGTCGGCTCGACGGGGAAGTAGCCGCCCTTGGGCTTGATCTTGTAGCCCTTGTTGCCGCCGACCTCGTCGCGGCCGGTGTTCCAGGCGCCCTCGATCGAGTCGACGGCGTAGAACTGGGTGCGCATCGAGGACTCGTAGCGGACCTCGTCGAAGATGTAGAACTCGGCCTCGGGGCCGAAGAAGCACGTGTCGGCGACGTCGACCGTCGACAGGAAGTTCTCCGCCTTGCGGGCCACGTTCCGCGGGTCGCGGCTGTACGCCTCGAGCGTCAGCGGGTCGTGGACGAAGAAGTTCATGTTCAGGGTCTTCTGGGCCCGGAACGGGTCGATGCGCGCGGTCGCCACGTCGGGCAGCAGCGTCATGTCCGACTCGTTGATGGTCTGGAACCCGGTGACCGACGATCCGTCGAAGGCGAGACCGTCCTCGAAGACGGCGTCGTTGAACTCCGAGGCGGGCACGGTGAAGTGCTGCATCTGGCCGGGGAGGTCGCAGAACCGGACGTCGACGTACTGCACCCCCTCGTCGGAGATGTACTTGAAGACCTCGTCCTTGTTGCCGAACACTCTCGCTGGCTCCTTCTCTGGCACTGTCATCACGGCCGAGCGACCCCCGCCCGGCCGGGATCGCCTCACCGTTTCAGGTGACCCGGACGCTAGGCGGCGGACGTTTCTCGCTCGTCGCACCGGTGTTTCACAGCAGTTAACGGGCACGTGTCACACGTCTCGCCCGCTCCCTGGGGGCACGGTCGGCCTCGTTGCCGTGACGCGCCCCGACATCGCGGCACCGTAGCCTGTCAGAGTGTCCTGGTTTCGTGAATGGCTCACCGACGACGGGCCTGATCGGGCGTCGAGTGGTGGCCCGGAAGGTCGGGAACGTCCCGATCGGCCCTCCCGCGAGGCACGCGACGTGGCCGGCGCTGGGCCGAACGGGCGTCCCTCGTCGGTGCGCGGTGCGACCCGCGCCGAGGACGTCGACGACGGGTATCCCGGTCGCGACCTCGGGCTCCCCGAGACCGGCCCCGGCTCGGTCGCGAGCGCCCCGCTGCGCCTCGGTCAGTTCGTGCTCGACCTGCTCGTCGGCGGCCTCGTGGCCGCGGCGTTCTCGTTCCCGGCCCCGCCGGAGCTGAGCCTCGTCGTGTGGGCCGTGCTCGTCACCGTCCCGGTGGCGGTGATCGGGCAGACGCCCGCGATGGTGGTCACCGGGATGCGGGTGCTGCGCGTCGACGGCGCCGAGCGGGTGGGGCCGTGGGCGCTCGCCCGCACCGTGTCGCTGTTCTTCGTCATCCCCGCAGCGATCATGGACCGGGACGGTCGCGGCCTGCACGACCGCGTCAGCCGCACCGTGGTGGTGCGCACGCGCTGAGGCGACGGCGGGCCGCGTCGCCCGCCGCCCCCGTCCCGAGCCGGACCCGTCGTCGGGACGCTAGCGACGGCGGACCGTGCGCTGCATGCCCTTCATCTGCGCACCCTTGGGCACCGGGCCCTTCGGCATGGCCGGGCCACCGCGGCCGGCGATGGCCGCGAGGCGCTTCTCGAGGGTGTCCATCTGCGAGCGGTCGATGTTGCGGGGGAGCTTCGCCATGTGGCGCTGCAGCTTGGAGAGCTGGACCTCGCCCTCGGCGTTGCCGACCGCGACCTCGTAGATCGGCACCTGCCCCGCGACGCGCGCGACCTTCTTCTTCTCCTGCGCGAGCAGGCCCTTCGTGCGGTGCGAGGCGCCCTCGGCCACGAGGACCACGCCCGGTCGCCCGATCACGCGGTGCACCACGTCGAGCTGGGTGGTCCCCGCGACGGCCTGCGTGACCCGCCACGGACCGCGCATGTTGTCCAGCGCCCACCCGGCGGCCCCGGGCTGGCCGTCGGCCTTCGCGTAGACGTTGTTCTGCACGCGGCGGCCGAACACGATCATCGCGACGGCGAGGCCGAGGATGACGCCGATCGGCACCAGGTACCACGACTGCCCGAGCAGCAGGCCGATGACCAGGAAGATCAGGGCGGTCACGACGACCGCGCCGATCATCAGCGGCAGGAGGAGCTTGTCCTCCTTGCGCTGCATCTGGAAGGCCTGCCAGATCTGCGACCAGCGCTGCTTGCGGGCGGCGCGCGCAGCCTGCCTGGCGGCCTTCTTCTCTTCCTTGGTCGCCTTACCGGCAGTGCCCTTGGCCATGTTCACCATTCTGCCGGATGCGCACCTACGTGCGGCGCGCGAGGACCGATCCGACCTCCTGGCGCGCCTCGCCCTCGGCGGCCAGCTCCTCCATGCCCTCGGGCAGCGCCTCGCCGCGGTGCAGCTTCGCCTGCGCGTAGAGCCGGCCCGCGCGGTACGACGAGCGCACCAGCGGCCCGGCCATGACGCCGGCGATGCCCATCTCCACGGCGGCGTCCCGGTGCTCGACGAACTCCTCGGGCTTCACCCAGCGCTCCACCGGGTGGTGGCGCAGCGAGGGGCGCAGGTACTGGGTGAGGGTCAGCAGGTCGCACCCGGCGTCGTGCAGGTCCTGCATCGCCGCCGTGACCTCCTCGGGGGTCTCGCCCATGCCGAGGATGAGGTTGGACTTCGTAACGAGGCCCGCGGCGCGCGCCTTGCGGATCACGTCGAGCGAGCGCTCGTAGCGGAACGCCGGGCGGATGCGGCGGAAGATGCGCGGCACCGTCTCGAGGTTGTGCGCGAGCACCTCGGGGGCGGAGTCGAAGACCGGGCCGAGCTGGTCGTCCCGGTCGTCGAAGTCGGGGATCAGCAGCTCGACGCCGGTGCCGGGGTTCAGCGCGTGGACCTGGCGGACCGTCTCGGCGTAGAGCCAGGACCCGCCGTCGTCGAGGTCGTCACGGGCGACGCCGGTGATCGTCGAGTAGCGCAGGCCCATCTGGCGCACCGACTCGGCGACCTTGCGGGGCTCGTCCCGGTCGAGCGGCGAGGGCCTCCCGGTGTCGATCTGGCAGAAGTCGCACCGCCGGGTGCACTGCTCGCCGCCGATGAGGAAGGTCGCCTCGCGGTCCTCCCAGCACTCGTAGATGTTGGGGCAGCCCGCCTCCTCGCACACCGTCGCGAGGCCCGCCGAGCGCACCATGCCCTTGAGCTCGGAGAAGTTCGGACCGGTCTGCACCCGCGTGCGGATCCAGTCGGGCTTGCGCTCGATCGGCGTCTGCGAGTTGCGGACCTCGAGGCGGAGCAGCTTGCGTCCGGCCGGGGCCGTGGGGTCAGCGCTCGTGGTCACGGGTACCAGACTACGCCCGCTCCCCCGTTAGGCTGATCAACGCTATGGACCTCCGGATCTTCACCGAACCGCAGCAGGGTGCCACGTATGAGGACCTGCTCCGCGTCGCCCGGTGCGCGGAGGACTGCGGCTTCGACGCCTTCTTCCGCTCCGACCACTTCCTCGCCATGAACGGCTCGACCGGCCTACCCGGACCGACCGACGCGTGGGTCACCCTCGGTGCCCTCGCCCGCGAGACCTCCACGATCCGGCTCGGCACGATGATGACGTCGGTCACCTTCCGGCTGCCCGGCCCGCTCGGCGTCGCCGTGTCCCAGGTCGACCAGATGTCCGGCGGCCGCGTGGAACTCGGCATCGGCACCGGCTGGTACGAGGCCGAGCACCACGCCTACGGCATCCCCTTCCCGACGACGGGTGCCCGCTTCGACATGCTCGCCGAGCAGTTGGAGGTGCTCACCGGGGCGTGGCGCACGCCGGTGGGGCAGACCTACACCTTCCACGGCGACCACTACCGGTTCACCGAGAGCCCCGGGCTGCCCAAGCCGCAGCAGGAGCCGCACCCGCCGATCATCGTGGGCGGGTCCGGCCCCCGGCGCACGCCCGCCCTGGCGGCGCGGTTCGCCGACGAGGTCAACGTGCCGTTCGCGTCGGTCGACCAGGTCGCGGCGCAGTACGGCCGGGTGGACGAGGCGTGCGCGGCGATCGGGCGCGACCCCACAGCCCTGCACCGGTCCACGGCCCAGGTGCTCTGCGCGGGGGCGACCGAGGCCGACGTGGTGCGGCGGGCCGCCGCGATCGGCCGCGAGCCCGACGAGCTGCGCGCCCACGGCATCGCCGGGACCGCCGCGGAGGTCACCGAGCGGCTCGAGGCGTTCGGCGCGGTCGGCGTGCAGCGGGTGTACCTGCAGGTGCTCGACCTGTCCGACCTGGAGCACCTGGAGTTCGTCGCCCAGGTGTGCGGCCTCTGAGGTCGTTCGGAGGTCGGCGGGCGCTCAGCGCCCGAACTCCTGCACCCAGTAGTTCTCCGCCTCGCCCACCCCGAGGGTGCGGAAGGAGCAGTCCAGGATGTTGCGGCGGTGCCCGGGGGAGTTCATCCAGTCGTCCATGACCTCGTCCGCGCTGGTCTGTCCCTGGGCGATGTTCTCGCCACCCGGGTCGTCGTAGCCCGCCGCCCGCACCCGGTCGGAGAAGTCCGAGCCGTCGGGACCGGTGTGCGAGAACGTCCCGGTGCGCGCCATGAGGGCCGCGTAGTCCGCGGCGGCCCGGTCCAGTGTGGCGTTGCCGGCGACCGGGCCGCAGCCGGCCTCGGCCCGCTCCGCGTTGACGAGGGCGAGGACCCGGCCGGTCGGTCCCGTCGCGACGGCGGGTGCGGCGGCCCGGGTGGTGGTGCGGCGGGTGGTCGTGGTCGCCGTGGTGGTCGTCGTGCTCGACGCCGTGGTGGTCGTGGGGACCGGTGCCGCCGCGGGGAGGGGCGGCAGGGCGAGGGGGACCGGGGCGGGGAGCGCGGGCAGGGCGGGCAGGGCGGCGACCGCGCCGGCGTCCTGCACCGCGGTGTCGGCCGACCAGGGCCGCAGGGTGAGCACGGCGGCGAGGAGGCCGAGCACGACGACCGCGGCGCCGACGCCGACGACGGTCCGGGAGCGTCGCTGCCGGCGCGGGTCGTGCTCGAAGCGATGGAGGCCCACGCGCCGAACCTGGCAGGAGCGTCAGGTCACGGGAAGGTCACGGGCGGCGGGGGCGGCGAACGGTCCGTCGGGGCGGGGCGGTCGACGAACGGTGCGGCCGTCCGGGGCAGCCGACTGCCCCGGACGACCGCACCCGTCGTCGGGATGACTCGGGATGACTCAGTAGCCGAAGTTCTGGACCCAGTAGTTCCGGGTCCCGGCCACGCCCACGCCGATCGTGGTGAACCGGCAGTTGAGGATGTTGGCGCGGTGGCCGGCGGAGTTCATCCACGCGGTGACCACGGCCTTCGCGTCGGCCTGGCCGTAGGCGATGTTCTCGCCGCCCGGGCTCGGGTAGCCGGCGGCCTTGAGGCGGTCGACGAAGCTCGACCCGTTCTGCCCGGTGTGCGAGAACGTGCCGGTCGAGGCCATCCACTCCGCGTGGGCCTGGGCGGCGCGGTCGATGCGCGCGTCGCGGACGAGGGCCTTGCAGCCCGCCTGCTGCCGCTGCTGGTTGGTGAGGGACACGACCTGGGAGAGCCAGGTCGCCTGGGTCGGGGTCACCGCGGCGGACGCGGCCGGCGCGAGGAAGGTGAGTCCGGCCAGGACCAGGGCCGCGACGAGCCCGGCGCCCGCGCGGCCGCGTCGGCCTGCCGTTCGGATGTCGTCGTGGTTCATGCCACCACGGTCGGCGGCCGACCGGACCCGCACGACGTTTGTCGTCACCATCCGCGACGAGCGGTCACTGAGAGCAGCTAGCCGGTTGAAAGATTACAACATCTGGACGGGGACGTTACCCACCATCAGCGTATCCGTGACCTCCGGACGGACCAAGGAGTGGTCACGGACCGGCAGATCTCCCGCGAACGCGGCCAGCATGGCGTCACGGACGGCGGAGCGGACGTCGTCCACACCGACGCGCCGACCGAGCTCGGCGGTCAGGCTCGTGACGCCCGCGTCGGTGATCCCGCAGGGGACGATCGCGCCGAAGGCGGTGAGGTCGGGGTCGGCGTTGAGGGCGAACCCGTGCAGGGTCACGCCGCGGGCCACCCGGACCCCGATCGCCGCGATCTTGCGTTCGGGCCGCCCGGCACCCGCGGCGAGCCACACCCCGGAGCGGCCGTCGACGCGCCCCGTGTCGAGGCCGTAGCTCGCGCAGACCGCGATCAGTGCCTCCTCGAGGCGACGGACGTGGTCGACGACGTCGAAGGGCTGCCCGAGCTTGAGGATGGGGTAGCCGACGAGCTGCCCCGGGCCGTGCCAGGTGATCCGTCCGCCCCGGTCCACGTCGACGACGGGCGTGCCGTCGGCCGGACGGTCCTCGGGCTGGGTGCGCTTCCCGGCGGTGTAGACGCTGGGGTGCTCGAGCAGCATGAGCACGTCGGGCCCGGAGTCGTCGGCCCGCGCGGCGTGGTGGGCACGCTGCTGGTCCCACGCGGCGGTGTACTCGACGGTGCCGAGGTCGAGCACCTCGACCGGCTCACTGCTCGCGCGGTGGGAACCCATGGGGTCGAACCTACTCCGGCGCGCGCACCCCCCTGTGGCAGGAAAGCGTCGTTGCTGTCACGCCGCGACAGCAACGACGCTTTCCTGCCACCGGAAGGGGCGGGCTCAGCCCAGCGCCGCCAGCGCCGCCCGGGCCGTGCGGCGGCCGGAGACCAGCGCGCCCTGCACGGACGGGGTGTCCCGGTGGTCGCCGGCCACGAACAGGCGGTCGCCGAGGTCCACGGGGCGGCGCAGGCCGGGCGGGGTCGGCGGCGGGGTCGCGGGCAGGGCGTGCGGGATCTCGCGGGTGGCGAGGTGCTCCCAGTGCGCCGTCCCCGTGCCCCAGATCCGTTCGAGCTCGGCCCGCAGCCGCGGCTCGGGCAGCGCCTCGCCGCCGAGCACCGTGGAGACCACGAGGTGGCGGTGGTCGGGGGAGTAGGACGGCACCGCAGCGGTGAGCACCATCGTGTTGACCACCGGCCCGCCGGTGCCGTCGAGGTGCAGCAGCCCCTGACGGGTCGGCGGGCGGTCGGTGACGTGGTAGTGGCTGGTCAGGGCGAACGGCCGGGGCGCCTCGACGCGGCCCCCGAGGAGCCCGGCCGCGTCGGTGCCCTCGGTCGCGACGATCACCGCGCCGGCCCGCACCGTCCCGGCGTCCGTTCCCACCCGGCCGGAGGCGACCTCCCGGACCGGGGTGTCCAGCCGCACGGTGCCTGCGGGCAGGCGGGCCGCGAGGTGCGTCGTCATCGCGCCGATGCCGCGGCCGGGCAGGGTCAGGTCCCCGAGGGCGAAGGTGCGCCAGAACAGGGAGACGACCCGCGACGACGTCGCGAGCTCGCCGTCACCCAGCACCCCGGCGAGGAACGGCCGCAGGAAGCGGTCGACGTCGCCGTCGCGGAGCCCGAAGCGGGCGAGGTCCTCGGCCGCGGACCGCTCGGGCGCGGCGGCCTGGCGCTGCGGCGGCACCAGGACCGACCGGGCGGTGAAGCCGGCGATGCCGAGCTTGCCGCGCAGCGAGATCAGCCGGGTCAGCGCGGTGCGCGGCAGCCAGGTGGGGCGCCGCGCGACCCGGTGCAGCACGCCGTCCTCGGTGCGCACGGCGGCCCCGGGCACGAAGGGGTGCAGGTCGAGCGCGTCGAGGTCCACGGCCGCGCGCAGCGCCGGGTAGGAGGTGTTGAGGATCTGGAACCCGCGGTCGACGAGGAACCCGTCGACGACGTCGGTCCGCACCCGGCCGCCGACCCCGTCGGACGCCTCGCACACCAGCACCGACCGCCCGGACCGCGCCACCGTCCGCGCCGCGTTGAGGCCGGCGAGCCCGGCCCCGACGACGAGGACGTCGACCGCGTCCGGCAGCGGCCCGCCGCCCCGCTCCGGCTCCGCCGTGCTGCGCGTCGCCCCGCTCACTCCAGCACCGCGGCGAGCGCGGTCTGCACCGTCTGGTGCGAGAAGGTGTAGCCCTCGCGTTCCAGTACGCCGGGCAGCACCCGCTGGCTGACGAGGACGCCCTCGTCGGCGAACTCCCCGAGCACGGCGCGCATGGCGAAGCCCGGCACGATCCACGGCGCCGGCCGGTGCACGGTCGCCGCCATCACCTTGGTGAACTCGGCGTTCGTCACCGGCGCCGGGCCCGTGGCGTTGAGCGGGCCGACCACGGAGTCGTGCTCGAGGGCGTAGGTGATCGCCCCGACCTCGTCGTCGAGGGAGATCCACGGCCAGTACTGCTCGCCCGAGCCGAGCTTGCCGCCCAGCCCGAACGAGAAGATCGGCTTGAGGCGACCCATGAGACCGCCGGAGTGCGAGAGGACCAGCCCGGTGCGGATCAGCACCACGCGGGCGCCGGCCTCGACCGCCGGGGCCGTCGCGTTCTCCCAGTCGCGCACGAGGTCGGCGAGGAACCCGCGCCCGCGGGCCCCGCTCTCGTCCACCGCGACCTGACCGGTGTCGCCGTAGTACCCGACGGCCGAGCCGCTGAGCATCACCGGGATCCCGTGGGCGGCGACGGCGCGGGCCAGCACGTCGGTGGGGATGGTGCGGCTGTCGCGCAGCTCCTGCTTGTAGGCGCCCGACCAGCGCTTGTCGCCGATGCCCGCGCCCGACAGGTTGATCACCGCGTCGGCGCCGTCGAGGGCGCCGTCGTCGATCCGGCCCGACGGCGGGTCCCACCCGCGCTCGTCCGGGGCCTGCGGGGTGCGCCGCACGAGGCGGATCACCTCGTGCCCGGCTGCGCGCAGGTGGGGGACCAGGGCGGTGCCGATGAGCCCGGAGGAACCTGAGATGACGACGCGCATGACGGTGATCGTCGCGGAGTCGCGGGTGCGGCGCGACCTGGACACGCTGTCCGGTTCGTCCGGGCCTCGCCCCGTGAGGGGAACCCTCGTGCCACAAGAGCGCTCGAATCCTCCCCTCACCGGGCCTCACCGAGCCTCACCGGGCCTCACCGGGCCTCACCGGGCCTCACCGACGACGAGGGCCCCGCCGCAGCTCGCGGCGGGGCCCTCGGTCGGGACGGGACGGGCGGTGCCTACACCAGGCCGAGGTCCGCCTCGAACGCACCGGCCTCGAGGCGTGCCTTCACCGACCCGAGGAACCGGGCGGCGTCGGCGCCGTCGACGATGCGGTGGTCGTAGGACAGGCAGAGGTAGACCGTCGACCGGATCGCGATCGACTCGCCGCCCTCGCTGTCGCTGACCACCACGGGCTTCTTGACGACGGCCCCGGTGCCGAGGATGCCGACCTGCGGCTGGTTGATGATCGGGGTGTCGATCAGCGCGCCGCGCGAGCCCGTGTTCGTGATGGTGAACGTGCCGCCCGAGAGCTCGTCCGGGGCGATCTTGTTGTCCCGGGTCCGCTGCGCGACGTCGGCGATCTTGCGGGCCAGCCCGCCGAGGTTGAGGTCCCCGGCGTCGTGGATGACCGGCACGATCAGCCCGGCGGGGGAGTCCACGGCGATCCCGAGGTGCTCGGAGCCGTGGTAGGTCACCTCGCCCTTCTCGGTGTCGATCATCGCGTTGACGACCGGGTGCGCCTTGAGCGCCTCCACGGTGGCCAGCGCCATGAACGGCAGGAAGGACAGCTTCACGCCCTCGCGGCGCTCGAAGTCGGCCTTCGCCCGGTCCCGCAGGCGCGCGATCCGGGTGACGTCGGCCTCGACCACCGTCGTGAGCTGCGCCGAGGTCTGCAGCGACTCGACCATGCGCTTCGCGATCGTCGCGCGGCGCCGGGAGAGCTTCTGCGTGGTGCCCCGCAGTCCGGAGTCGTCCGGCGTCGGGATGTTGGGGCTGCGGTTCGCCGCCGGCTTCTGCACCTCGCCGCCGTGCACCGCGCCCTGCGACCCGTCGGACGGGGTCGCGGCCGGCTCGTTCGCCGACGGCGCGGCGTACGCCTGCTGCGTGGCCTTGTCCTGCTCCTCGGCCGCGGCGACGACGTCCTGCTTGCGGATGCGCCCGCCGACCCCGGTGCCCGAGACCGACGACAGGTCGACCCCGCGCTCCTGCGCGAGCTTGCGGACCAGCGGCGTGACGTAGGGCGAGCCCGCCGCCTCGCCGCCACCGGTGCCGTTCGACGGTGCCCCGCCGGACTCCAGCGACCCCGCGTTCGCCGGGCCGCTCGGACCGGCCGGCTGCTCGGTCTCGTGGGACACGTAGTCGTCCGCACCGGAAGCGGCGACCGCCCCGTCGGAGCTCTGCGCCGTGTTCTGGCCGTCGGACGACGCGGGCTGCGCCTCCGGCTCGGGCTGCTGCTGCTCCTGGCGCGGCTCGGGCTCCGACGCGGTGTCCGTGGACTCCTGCGCGTCGGGCCCGGACTGCGCCTCGGGCTGGGCCGACCCGCCACCGGAGCCACCGCCCGCCGAGCCGTCCCCGACGACCGCGAGGGCGCCGCCGACCTCGACGGTGTCGTCCTCGTTCGCCTTGATCTCGAGCAGCGTGCCCGCGACCGGCGACGGGATCTCGGTGTCGACCTTGTCGGTGGACACCTCCAGCAGCGGCTCGTCGACCTCGACGGAGTCGCCGACCTGCTTGAGCCAGCGGGTGATCGTGCCCTCGGTGACCGACTCGCCGAGCGCCGGCATCTCGATCGTCGTGCCGGAGCCGCCCCCGGAGCCCCCGGAGCCCCCGGAGCCCCCGGAGCCCCCGGAGCCCCCGGAGCCCCCGGAACCCCCGGAGCCGCTGCCGCCACCGGACGACGCCGGGGCCGGTTCGGGCTCGGGCTCGGACTGCTGCTGCGCCGGCTCGGGCTCGGGCTCGGGCTCGGGTTCCGGCTCGGGCTGGGCCTCGGCCTGTCCGCCCCCGGAGCCACCGGAGCTGCCGCCGTCGTCGTCACCGTCGCCGATGACCGCGAGGTCGCCGCCGATCTCCACGGTGTCGTCCTCGTTGGCGACGATGCGCTGGAGGATCCCCGCCTGCGGCGACGGGATCTCGGTGTCGACCTTGTCCGTCGACACCTCCAGCAGCGGCTCGTCGACCTCGACGTGGTCGCCCTCCTGCTTCAGCCACCGGGTGATGGTGCCCTCGGTGACGCTCTCACCGAGAGCAGGCATCTGGACGGTGTAGGCCATCGTGCTCGGTACTCCCTCGTCGAACCGGTGTGGGCGATCAGCCGTGCGCGTGCAGGGGCTTGCCGGCGAGCGCCAGGTGCGCCTCGCCGAACGCCTCGTTCTGCGTGGGGTGGGCGTGGACGAGGTTCGCGACCTCGACCGGCAGAGCCTCCCAGTTGTAGACCAGCTGCGCCTCCCCGACGAGCTCGCCGATCCGGGCGCCGATCATGTGCACGCCGACCACCGGGGCGTCGTCGCCGGTGCCGCCCTTGACGAGCTTGATGGCGCCGGCGGTGCGCAGGATCTGCGACTTGCCGTTGCCCGCGAGGTCGTAGGTCGTGGTGACGACCTCGCCGTAGGCCTCCTTGGCCTGCGCCTCGGTGAGGCCGACCGAGGCGATCTCGGGCTCGCAGTAGGTGACCCGCGGGATGCCCGTCTCGTCGATCACCGGCGGGTTGAGCCCCGCGATCTCCTCGGCGACGAAGATGCCCTGCTGGAAGCCGCGGTGCGCGAGCTGCAGGCCCGGGACGATGTCGCCGACGGCGTAGACGTTGCCGACACCGGTGCGCAGGCGCTCGTCGGTGCGCACGAAGCCGCGGTCGAGCGTGACGCCCTGCTCCTCGTACCCGAGGTCGGCGGTGTTCGGGCCGCGCCCGACCGCCACCAGCAGGAGGTCGGCCTCGATCTGCTCGCCGTTCTCCAGGCTGATCGTCACCGCGTCGGCGGACTGCTCGACGCCGGTGAACTTCGTGCCGATCTTGTAGGCGATCTTGCGCTTGCGGAACTGGCGCTCGAGCTGCTTGGAGAGGAACTCGTCCTCGTTGGGCACCAGGTGCGGCAGCGCCTCGACGATGGTCACCTCGGACCCGAAGGACTTCCACACGCTGGCGAACTCACAGCCGATGACGCCGCCGCCGAGCACGACCACGCGGTCGGGCACGTAGTCGAGGTTGATCGCCTCGGTGGAGGTGATGACGCGGCCGCCGAGCTCGAGCCCGGGCAGCGTCTTGGAGTACGAGCCGGAGGCGAGCACGACGTTGCGGCCGGTGTAGCGCTGGCCGTCGACCTCGACGGTGTCCTGCCCGACGAGGCGCCCGTGGCCCTCGATCATGGTGACCTTGCGGGACTTGATCAGCCCCTGCAGGCCCTTGTAGAGCTTCGCGACGACGCCGTCCTTGTAGGAGTTGACGCCGCTCATGTCGATGCCCGACAGCGAGCTCTTCACACCGATCTGCTCGCCCTCACGGGCGTTGTCGGCGACCTCGGCGGCGTGCAGCAGCGCCTTGGTCGGGATGCAGCCCCGGTGCAGGCAGGTCCCGCCGAGCTTGTCTTGCTCGACGAGCGCCACCGAGAGCCCCAGCTGCGCCGCGCGCAACGCGCAGGCGTAGCCGCCGGAACCCCCGCCCAGGATGAGGACGTCGTAGGTGTCGCTCTCGCTCAACTCACTTCTCCCGCGTCGGCGTGTGACGTGCGGCGTTCCCGACGGCCGGTGTCACCGGCTCGGGAACCGCCGGCCCCGTCGTCGGAACGAGTCGGAACCGGTTCTCGACGTCCATCCTTCCACCGCAGGCAAACCGGCCGCCGGGGTGATCGATCACGTCAGCCGTGCGCGGCGACGTCGGCCAGGACGGCGGCCAGGGTCCGCACCGGCATCCCGGTGCCCCCGCGGGGCGTGTAGCCGTGCGCCCCGCCGGTGTTGAAGGCCGGCCCCGCGACGTCGACGTGCGCCCACGGCACGCCGTCGGCCACGAACTCGCGCAGGAACAGACCGGCCGCGAGCATCCCGCCGAAGCGGTGGTTGGTGACGTTCGCGATGTCGGCCACCCGCGAGTCGAGGTCGCCGCGCAGCTCCTCGGGCAGCGGCATCGCCCAGGCGCCCTCGCCGACCGAGGCGGCCGCCGCGGTCACCCGGTCGCGGAACGCGTCCTCGCCCATGATCCCGGCGGTGCGCGAGCCCAGTGCCACGACCTGCGCGCCGGTGAGCGTCGAGGTCTCCACCAGGTAGTCGGGGGCGTCCTCGCAGGCCCGCACGATCGCGTCGGCGAGGATCAGGCGGCCCTCGGCGTCGGTGTTGAGCACCTCGACGGTCTTCCCGCCGTACATCGTGAGCACGTCGCCGGGACGGTAGGCGGTCCCCGACGGCATGTTCTCGGCCATCGGCACCCACGCGCTGACGTTCACCGCGAGGCCCAGCTCGGCGGCCAGGCAGGTCGCGGCGATGACGCAGGCGGCCCCGGACATGTCCGAGGTCATGTGGTCCATGTTCGCGGCCGGCTTGATCGAGATGCCGCCGGTGTCGAACGTGATGCCCTTCCCGACCAGCGCGACCGTGCGCGTGGCGTCGGGGTGGGTGTGGGTCAGGTGCACCAGCCGGGGCGGACGCGACGAGCCGCCGCCGACCCCGAGGACGCCGCCGAACCCGCCGTCGGCCAGCTGGGCGTCGTCGAGCACCTCGACGCCGAGCCCGACCGTCTCCGCCAGGTCGGTGGCGCGCCGGGCGAACTCGGCCGGGTAGAGGTCGTTCGGCGGGGTGTTGATCAGGTCGCGGGCGGCGCACACGGCCCGCGCCGTCATCGCCGCGTCGGCGAGCCGGGCGCGCTCGCGCTCGGGGGCGCCGCCGCTGCCGCCGGGCGAGCCCAGGAAGTACACCGTGCGGGCCGGGCCGTCCTGCGCCGTGCGGTACTCGGTGAAGGAGTAGGCCCCGAGCACCGTGCCCTCCACCGCCGCGGTGAGGTCGAGCTCGGAGAGCGTGGAGCCGATCGTCGTCGCGCCCTTCGGCAGGGCCCGCGCGGCGGCGCCCGACGCGCGGCGCACCTGCTCGGCGACGTCCGGGCCGCCCTGCAGACCCGTGGCGGCGGACTCCGGGCCGAGGCCCACCGCGAGCAGCACCGGCGCGGTGACCGCCCCGCGCGTCGGGACCTTGACGACCTCCTCGGCCTTGCCGGTGGCCCCCGTCAGGGCCAGCAGCGCGGTCAGCTCGCCGCCGAAGGCGGCGTCGACGCCCTGCGCCCCGACCAGCACCGGGGCGACCGGCTCGTCGGAGTCCCCGTCACCCGCGGCGGCCCCGGGGCGCAGGCCGACGACGAGGACGTCGACGACCGCCCCCGCCGCCTGGGCGTCGCTGAGTTCGAGGTCGGGCAGGGTAGTCACGATCGGTGCGCCTCCGGTGCTGCTGGTGGATGTGATCGCATGCTAGGACCGACCCCCGACGGCGTGCCGTGCCGTACGGTCCCGGACCCGTGACCGAACAGCGACAGGACCTGCGCCGGAGCCCCCTGCACGCCCGCCACGAGGCCCTGGGTGCCACGTTCGCCCCGTTCGGCGGCTGGGAGATGCCCGTCCAGTACTCCGGCACGGTCGCCGAGCACACCGCCACCCGCGAGGCCGTCGGCCTGTTCGACGTCAGCCACCTCGGCAAGGTGCGCATCAGCGGCCCGGGCGCGGCCGCCTTCGTCGACCGGTGCCTGACCAACGACCTGGGCCGGATCGTCCCGGGCAAGGCGCAGTACACGCTCTGCTGCGCCGCCGACGGCGGCGTGGTCGACGACCTCATCCTCTACCTCGTCGGCGACGACGAGGTCTTCGCCGTGCCCAACGCCGCGAACTCCGCCGGCGTCGGCCGCCAGCTCGCGGACGCCGCCCCCGACGGCATCACGGTCACCGACGAGCACGACGCGCACGTCGTGCTCGCGGTGCAGGGTCCGCGCTCGCGGGCGGTCCTCGCCGAGACCGGGGTGCTCCCCGAGACCGGCGACGTCGACCTCGACTACATGGCCTTCGTCGACAGCACGTGGGAGGACCGCGAGGTCCGCGTCTGCCGCACCGGCTACACCGGCGAGCACGGCTACGAGCTGATCGCCCCCGCCGAGGTCGCGGAGACCCTGTGGGACGCGCTCGCCGCCGTCGTCGCCGAGCAGGGCGGCCTGCCCGCCGGGCTCGGCGCCCGCGACACGCTGCGCACCGAGGCCGGGCTGCCGCTGCACGGCCAGGACCTCGGGCCGGAGATCACGCCGGTCCAGGCCCGGGTCGGCTTCGCGGTCGGCTGGAAGAAGGCGGAGTTCTGGGGCCGCGAGGCGCTGCTCGCCGAGCGCGAGCGGGGGCCCCGCCGGCGGGCGTGGGGTCTGAAGGCGTCCGGGCGCGGGGTCCCGCGCGCGCACATGACGGTGACCGTCGGCGGCAGCCCGGTGGGGGAGACGACCTCGGGCACCTTCTCGCCGACGCTGCGGACCGGCATCGCGCTCGCGCTGCTGGACACCGCCGCCGGCCTGTCGGAGGGTGACGTCGTCAGCATCGACGTCCGTGGCCGCGCGCTCGAGTGCGAGGTCGTGGCGCCGCCCTTCGTCGCCTCCCACGTGCGGTGATCGCCCCATGAGCTTCCCGACGGTCCCCGACGCCGACCCGGGCGTCTACCGCTACCGCGATGAGGCCGAGGTCGCCGGGCCCGCCCGCTTCATCGCCCCCGGCGACGTCGTCGGGGGCGGGTTCGGGCTCTTCGAGTCCGCGGCGGCGCCCGGGCGGATCGGGGCCGTCCCGCACTACCACCAGGGGTTCTCGGAGTCGTTCTGGGTGATCTCCGGGCGGCTCGCGGTGATGAGCGACGACACCTGGCGGACCCTGGGCGAGGGCGACTTCGCGCACGTGCCGGTCAACGGCGTGCACGCCTTCGGGGCCGTCGGCGACGAGGTCGCGCGGTTCCTCATCCTGTTCGTGCCCGGCGCCCCGCGCGAGGAGTACTTCCGACGGCTGGCGGACTGTCTGCAGCGCGGCGCGTCGGCCGACGAGATCGACGCCATGGCGGCCGAGTGCGACCAGGTCAACCTGCGCGACTGGCCCGCGTACGCACGCTTCGCGGAGCTGTGACGGGGCAGGCGTCGACGACAATCCTTTAGCGCAGTACAACTAAAGGCATGTCCCACGATGCCCCGGCGAGTCCGTTTCGCCAACCGAAGGCCGTCTGGGCGGTCGCGTTCGCCTGCGTCATCTCGTTCATGGGCATCGGGCTCGTGGACCCGATCCTCCCGGCGCTGGCGCAGCAGCTCGCCGCGACGCCCGCCCAGGTCTCGCTGCTGTTCACCAGCTACCTGCTGATCACCGCGGTCGCGATGCTCGTGACCGGCTGGGTCTCGAGCCGCATCGGCGCCAAGGCCACGCTCGTCACCGGCCTCGCGATCATCGTCGTGTTCGCGGCCCTGGCGGGCCTGTCCGGCTCGATCGGCGAGATCGTCGGCTTCCGCGCGGGCTGGGGGCTCGGCAACGCGCTCTTCATCGCGACCTCGCTCGCCGTCATCGTCGCGAGCGCCTCCGGCGGCTTCGCCGGCGCGATCATCCTCTACGAGACCGCGCTCGGCGTCGGGATCGCCCTCGGGCCGCTGGTCGGCGGCCTGCTGGGTTCGGTCAGCTGGCGGGCGCCGTTCTTCGGTGTCGCGGTGCTCATGGCGGTCGCGCTGATCGCGACGCTGGTGCTGCTCGACAGGACACCGAGGCCGACCGAGAAGATCTCCCTGGGGGCCCCGCTCGCCGCCCTGCGCCACCGCAGCCTCGCGACGATCGCCCTCACCGCGTTCGCCTACAACTGGGGCTTCTTCACGCTGCTGGCCTACTCGCCCTACTCGATGGGCGACCTGGGCCCCCTCGCGCTCGGCGGCGTCTTCACCGCCTGGGGCGTGCTCGTCGCGGTCTTCGCCGTGTTCGCGGCGCCGGCGCTCGAGCGGCGCTTCGGCACGGTCCGCGTCCTCTACGTCGTGCTCGGCCTCCTCGCGCTCGACCTGCTCGTCATCGCCGTCGGCCAGGGCACCCCGGGCGTCGTCATCGGCGCCGTGATCGTCGCGGGGGCGATGATCGGGCTGAACAACACGCTGGTCACGCAGGCCGTCATGTCCGTCGCCCCGGTGCCGCGCCCGGTCGCCTCGGCCTCGTACAGCTTCGTGCGCTTCCTCGGCGGCGGCCTCGCCCCGTTCGTCTCCGGCCTGCTCGCCGAGGCGTTCCTGCCGAACACCCCGTTCTGGGTCGCCGCGATCGTCGTCGCTCTCGGCATGCTGGTCCTCGCCTCCGCGCACCGGCTGCTCCGTGCCGCGGAGACGGGGTCGGGGTCGGATCCGGGAGCCGTTCCCGACGGCGGGTCGGTGCCGGCGGCGGGGGAGCGTCCCGTCCTCGTCGCGGTCGACGACGCCCCGCACGCGGACGCCGTGCTCGCGACCGGAGCGAGCCTGGCCCGCACCGTCGACGCGCCGCTGCTGCTCGTGCACGTGGCCGAGGACGCGGTTCTCGGCGACGCGGTCGGCTCGGACGCCGCCGTGCTCGACCACGCCACGGCCGTGGTCGGCGACGACCTGCGCGTCGCCGCCGAGTCGCTCCCGCCGGTCACCACGCACGACGCGGTCGGCCCCGCCCTCGCCGAGTTGGCCGCCGCCCGGGACGCCCGCGCGATCGTCGTCGGCAGCCCGCACGGGGGTCCGCTCGCCGCCCTGGCCCGGCCCAGCGCCGACCGCGCGCTGTTCGCCCGCGCCGACCGGCCCGTCGTCGTGGTGCCGGCCGGGATGGCGGCGGTCCCCGGTGTCAGCGGTGGCACACGGCTGACGCCCGACGTCAGCAGCGCGCCACGACCGGCCGTCGGGACCACCTCCGTGCTGACCGGACGGGTGCACGACGGCGCCGACCGTCCCGTCGGGGCCGTGCTGACCCTCGTCGACGCCGACGGCCACCAGGTCGCGCGCACCGAGACCGACGCCGACGGCGCCTTCGGGCTGGCGAACCCGGGCCACGGCACCGGACTGCTGGTCGTGCGCGGTCGTGGCGGCGGGGCGCCCGCGGTGGTGCCGGTCGGGCTCGGCGCTCCGGCGGACCACGACGTCGTGGTCGAGGGCGTGTTCGCCGTCGGGGGTGCGGTTTAGAGTGAGCGCCATGTCGAGCACGGCCTTCGAGGTTCTCCCGCACCCCTCCCCGGCGACGGACGAGCGGGTGGCGGAGGTACTGGCCGCGCCCGGGTTCGGCCGGTACTTCACCGACCACATGGTCACCATCCGCTGGGACGCGGCCCGGGGCTGGCACGACGCGAAGGTCGAGCCGTACGCGCCCCTGCAGATCGACCCCGCGTCGGTGGTGCTGCACTACAGCCAGACGATCTTCGAGGGGCTCAAGGCCTACCGGCAGCCCGACGGGTCGATCGCGTCGTTCCGGCCGTGGGCCAACGCGGAGCGGATGGCGCGCTCGGCCGAGCGCCTGGCCATGCCGCCGCTGCTGGAGGAGCTCTTCCTCGACTCGATCCGCGAGCTGCTCACCGTCGACGCGCGGTGGGTGCCGGCCGCGGGCGGCGAGGAGTCGCTCTACCTGCGCCCGTTCATGTTCGGGTCCTCGTCCGGGCTGGGGGTGCGGCCGAGCGAGGAGTACCTCTACCTGCTCATCGCCTCGCCCGCCGGGGCGTACTTCCCGCGCGGCCTGGCCCCGGTCAGCGTGTGGCTGTCCACCGACTACGTGCGGGCGGTGCCCGGCGGCACCGGTGAGGCCAAGTGCGGCGGGAACTACGCCGCGTCGCTCGCCGCGCAGGCCCAGGCCGCCGCGCAGGGCTGCGACCAGGTGGTGTGGCTCGACGCGCTGGAGCACCGGTGGGTCGAGGAGATGGGCGGGATGAACCTGTTCTTCGTCTTCACCGACGCGGACGGCAACCACGAGGTCGTGACGCCGGAGCTGTCCGGGTCGCTGCTGCCCGGCATCACGCGCCGTTCGCTGCTCGAGCTCGCCCGGGAGGACGGCGCCACCGTCACCGAGCGCCGCATCTCCACCGACGAGTGGGAGAAGGAGGTCGCCTCCGGCGGCCTCACCGAGGTGTTCGCGTGCGGCACGGCGGCCGTGATCACGCCGGTCGGCTCGGTCAAGTACGAGGGCGGGTCGTTCGAGATCGGCGACGGGTCGCCCGGGCCCGTCACCGCGCGCCTGCGTGAGCGGCTCACCGACATCCAGCGTGGTGCGGCGCCCGACCCGCACGGCTGGATGGCGAAGCTGGGCTAGCCCGGGTCCAGGGCGAGGACGGCGAGCGTCACGGTCACCGTGACCTCGCCGACCGCGCCGAACACGTCGCCGTTGACCCCGCCGAGGCGACGGACGGCGTGGCGCGCGAGGAGCACGGCCACGACGGCGGCCACCCCGACCGCCGCGGGGCCCTGCCACCAGCGGCCGGGCACGGCGAGCGTGGCGGTCCCGGCGAGGACGAGCAGCCACAGCACCGGCACGACCGTCGGCTGGGAGCCCGCCACCAGGGCACCGAGCCCGCCCGCGGACGCGGCGGGCACCCGTCGTCGGGCGCACCAGGAGAACGACGCGCGGCCGGCGGCCCAGGCGACGGCGACCCCGACGAGCCCGGCGAGCCCGTGGTGCGCCACCGCGGGGAGGGCGGCGGCCTGCGCCCCGACGACCACGACGAGCGTGACCACGCCGAACGCGCCGGTCGACGGGTCCTTCATGACGGCGAGCATCCGCTCGGCGTCGCCGTAGGAGCCGAGTCCGTCGGCCAGGTCGGCGAGCCCGTCGAGGTGCAGGCCCCGGGTCAGCAGCGCCCCGGCGGCCACGCCGACGAGGCCGGCGAGCAGGTCCGGCGCGCCGAGGGCGAGCAGCCCCAGCACCACCCCGCCGACCACGCCGCCGAGCACGAGCCCGACCAGCGGGACGAGGACCAGGGCGCGGGCCGCCGTGCGGCGGTCGACCGCGTCGGCGCGCACCGGGGCGACGCTGAACCACGACAGCGCGAGCCGGAGGGCCCCGGACCGACCGGACCCGCCGTCCGGACCCGTCGTCACGAGCCCGCGGCCACCCGGGCGGCCATCGTCACCAGCGGCACCGCGGCGAGGGCGCCGGTGGCGGCGCCCGCGCGCAGGTCGAGCAGGAGCAGCGGGTCGAGCCCGAGCACCTCGAGGGCGAGGGCCTGGGCGGGCTCGGTGTCGCGGGTCGCCGCGAGCCACCAGGCGCGGGCCCCGGGGGAGCGGGCGTCGGCGAGCAGGGCGGCCACGCAGACCGCGGCGCCGTCGAGCAGGACCGGGGTGCGGCGACGGGCGGCCTGGGTGAGGAAGCCGACGAGCGCCGCGAGGTCGGCGCCGCCCGCCACCCGCAGCAGCCCCTCCGGGTCGCGCCCGACGGTCTTCGTCCGGCGCAGCGCGTCGCGCACCGCGGCGGCCTTGCGCATCCAGGCGAGGTCGTCGATCCCGGAGCCCCGCCCGACGACCGCCACCGGCTCCCGCGCGCACAGCGCGGCGGCGAGCACCGCGACCGGGGTCGAGATCCCCACCGCGAGGTCGCCCGGGACGAGCAGGTCGGCGCCCTCGTCGACGGCCTCGTCGGCGGCCCGGACCCCGGCGTCCAGCGCGTCCTGCAGCCCGTCCGGGCTCAGGGCGTCCGCCCGGTCGATGCGTCCGCTCGGGCCGTCGCCGACCTCGACGACGCGCACGTCGGCGCCGGCCACGGTCGCGAGCGAGTTGGTGGGGGCGGTGCCCTCCCGGACCGCGGCCAGACGCCGCGCGGTCTCCCCGGCGTCGAAGGCGGAGACCCCGGCGGTGGCGATGCCGTGCTCGGCGGCGAAGAGCACCACGCGCGGCGCGGCGGGCGGACGCGCGGGGGAGCGGGCCTGGCAGGCCGCGAGCCAGCCGGCGACGTCCTCGAGCCGGCCCAGCGCGTGGGTCGGCAGCGGGAGACCGTCGAGGTGGCGGCGGAGGTCGGCGCGGGCGGCGTCGTCGGGTGGTGCCACCGACGGCACGGGGTGCTCCCTTCGGTCGCGTGTGAGGACTACCGACGGTGATGACCGTCGGAACTACTCACGGGGCGCAGCCACCTTAAGCGGCACCGGCAGACCCGCCACGAGCAGCACCACCTCGTCGCACACGGCGGCCAGCTCCGCGTTCAGCAGGCCCAGCTCGTCGCGGAACCGGCGTCCGGCCGACGTCGACGGCACGACGCCGAGGCCCACCTCGGCCGAGACCAGCACCAGGGGCGTGGTCCGCTCGCGTACCGCCGCCACGAGGTCCGCGCGGGCGGCCGCGACGGACGCGGCGTCGCGGGCCCACCCGGCGTCGTCGAGCAGTCCGGTCACCCAGGTGGCGAGGTCGTCGACGAGCACCGGCTCCGGCCGGGACCGGACCGCGTCCGCCGTCCGGGCCCCGTCGACGTCCTCCACGGTCTCCCAGGAGTCGGGACGACGGCGGCGGTGGACGTCGATGCGGTCGGCCCACTCCGGGTCGTCGGCGGGGTCGACCGGTCGCGCGGTGGCGACGTAGACGGCGTGGTCGGTGGGCAGCAGCCCCTCGGCGTGGGCGGACTTCCCGGACCGGGTCCCGCCGAGGACGAGGGTGCTCAGTCGACCGGGGTGCCGGGGGAGACCCGCGGCGCCGGCATGCGGAGCTTGCGGATCTGGGTGGCGCGCGTGAAGGCGTACCAGCCCATCGAGAAGCCCTTGATCTCCTCGTCCGGGAACTTCGCCCGGGCCCGCGCCGAGATCTGGCGGCCGAGCAGCGTGCCCTCCACGACCATCGCGGCGAGCATGCACAGGCACAGCAGGCTGCCGATGTTCTGGATGTTCGGGATCGGGATCACGACGGTGACGAAGATCAGGATCGCGAGGGGCATGAACAGGCCCATGAGGTGGCGGCGCGAGTCGACGAGGTCCCGCACGTAGGCCCGGACGGGTCCGCGGTCGCGGACCGGGAGCACGCGGTCGTCGCCGGCCATCATCCGTTTGCGGCGCTCGGCGGCGGCCTGCCGGCGCTCGGTCTTGTCCCCGCGCAGCGCCTTCGCGCGCTTCATCGCCTCGCGCTGGGTCTTCGGCGCCGGCGCGACGGGCCCGCGGCTGCGGCCCTCGGCGTCCCGGCGCGAGCGCGTCGGGCGGCCCTTGCCCGCCGTCTGGTTGCGCCGCGCGCCCACCGCGACGACGTCCTCGGCCTCGGCGGCCTCGTCGGCGACGGCGCTCTCGGGGGCGGACGTGCCACGACGCAGGAAGTTCACGCCTCCAGGATAGGACACCCGGCGCAGCATCCGGACACCTCGCAGCAGGGGTTCTCGCGGGTCGCGCGCCGGGGCCCTACGGTGCGGGACATGCGCGTGCTCATCGCGCCGGACGCGTTCCGCGGCACCCTCACCGGTGACCAGGCCGCGACGGCGATCGCGGAGGGCTGGACCCGCGGGGCCACCGCCGACGAGATCCGGCGGTCCCCGGTCGGCGAGGCGGCCCACACCCTGGAGATGGCGCCGGAGGAGGAACTGCCGGACCTCGTCGTCACCGGCGAGGGCAGCCTCGAGTTCCGGTCGTTGCGCGACACCGCCGTCGCCGCCCTCGCGGCCGCCGCCATGGCCCGCTCGGTCCCGTGCGTGGTGCTGGCGGGGCAGGTCCACGTCGGTGCGCGCGTCGCGTTCGAGGCCGGGATCCACGGGGCGTACGGCACGGCCGCGGAGGCCGGCTCGGTCGAGGCGTCGATGGCCGATCCCTCGGGCACCCTCACGACGTTGGCCGAGGGGATCGCGGTCCACTGGGGCGGCCGCCGCGGCCGGTCGGACCTGCGGCCGGAGATGCTGCCGCCGCCGCGTCCCGAACCCCTCGTGCCGGGGCCGCGACCCGGGGAGGACGACCCCCCGGAGTGAGGGGACGTCATGGACGACCACGTCGACGGACTCGTCCTGCTGGTGGTGGTCACCGGGGTTCCCGCGCTCGTCCTCGGGACCGGGTGGCAGGTGACGTGGATGCTGGTCGTGGCGGCCTTCGCCCTCGTCCGCGGGTCCCGCTGGCACCACGTGGCCGTGCCGCGCGCCACCGGGACCTCCTGAGACGTGATGGGAGCGCCCGCGATGTGACACCATGGAGATCGCAGGCGAGCCGCGTCCCGCCGTCGTCGGGAGGACCCTTCGGAGACGACGGGGCCGCGCCGGGCGGGAACATCCCGCCGCCCGGCGGGGTTGCACGGCGCGAAACGCATCGGGAGCTCAGGGAGAACCATGACCGTCGAGAACCCCACCAAGACCGAGGAGCACGGCGTCGAGCTCAGCGACGCGGCCTCGAGCAAGGCTAAGGCCCTGTTGGACCAGGAGGGCCGTGACGACATGCACCTGCGCATCGCCGTGCAGCCCGGGGGCTGCGCCGGTCTGCGCTACCAGCTGTTCTTCGACGACCGCACCCTCGACGGCGACCTCTTCCGCGACTTCGCCGGCCTCAAGGTGGCCGTCGACCGCATGAGCGCGCCGTACGTGCAGGGCGCCACCATCGACTTCGTCGACACCATCGACAAGCAGGGCTTCACCATCGACAACCCGAACGCCACGGGGTCGTGCGCCTGCGGCGACAGCTTCAACTGATCGTTCCCGACGACGAGCCCCGGTCCCGCTGCGGACCGGGGCTCTCGTCGTTCCGGGGGCCGTGCACCGACGACGAACGGGCCGCCCGTCACGGTCGTCCGTGACGAACGGCCCGTTCGTGGGTGTCGATGCGTCAGCCGGCCTGCGGCACGTCCTGCGCGACCTTGGCCTTCAGGTTCTCCGGCGGCTGCGCCCCGAGCTGGGCGACCACGTGCGACGCGGCCACCGAGCCCACCCGGCCCGCGACGTCGAGGTCGAGGCCGTGGGTGATGCCGTGGAGGAACCCGCCGGCGTAGGCGTCGCCCGCGCCGGTGGTGTCGACCAGCTCGTCGGCCGGGCGCGACTCGATCTCGTGGCGCACCCCGCCGGTCGCGTAGATCGTGGAGCCCTTGGCGCCGTGGGTGACGGCCACGATCTCGCAGTTGCCGCCCCGGTCCCTCAGCAGCGACTCGATGGCGTCGTCCCCGACCAGCGCCGCGACCTCGTCCTCGTCGGCGACGATGATGTCGATGTTCGCGGCGGCGAGCTCGCGGAAGTACTCACGGTGCCGCTCGACGCACAGTGCGTCGGACAGGCTCAGCGCGACCTTGGCCTCGCTCTTGGCCGACGCGTCGATGATCTTGCCGATCGTCTGCCGGGCGTGCTCGGTGTCGGCCAGGTAGCCCTCGATCAGGGTGACCGCCGAGCCGGCGACCTCGTCCTGGTCGATGTCGGACGGGCCGAGCGCGGTGCACGCGCCCAGGTAGGTGCCCATCGTGCGCTCGCCGTCGGGCGTCACGAGCACCAGGCAGCGCGCGGTGGACGGGCCCTCGGTGAGCGCCGGCGTGCGGAAGCTCACGCCGTGGCTGCGGATGGACTCCGTGAACGAGGTGCCCAGCTGGTCGTCGTGCACCTTGCCGACGTAGCCCGCGTCGGAGCCGAGCGCGGCCGCGATGGCGATGGAGTTGGCGACACTGCCACCGGACCGCTCGGTGGTCTGTCCGGCCTTCGCGTACAGCGACTCCGCCTGGTCCTGGTCGACGAGCGTCATGCCCCCCTTCGGCAGGTCGAAGGCGGTGATGGTGTCGTCGTCGGTCTGCGTGAGCACGTCGACGATGGCGTTGCCGATCCCCAGTACGTCCATCGGGCCGGAGAATCCTCTCGGTTGACTACTCGCTACGGATCAACGCATCACCGTAGGTGAACGACGCTGCTCCGACAGCCCGATCGTTGTCCTGCCCACGTCACGCATAGACCGGGTACACCGGCGCGGGGATCTCGGGACGGATGCGCTGCTCGACGAAGATGCCGTGCCAGAGCATGAAGACCAGCAGCGTCCAGATGCGCCGCGAGTGGTCCACCGGGCCACTGCGGTGCTCGTCGATCAGACGCAGGACGGCCGCCTTGTCGAGGATCGCGTCGGTCTGCGACTCGCGGACGATCCCGCGCGCCCAGTCGAGCATGTCGGTCGCCAGCCAGTGGCGGATCGGCACCGGGAACCCGAGCTTGCGGCGGTGCAGCACGTGCGGCGGCACGATGCCCTCGATCGCCCGGCGCAGGGCGTACTTGGTGGTGCCGTGCGCGATCTTCTGGTCGGTCGGCAGGGCGGAGGCGACCCGGAAGACCTCGGGGTCCAGGAACGGCACCCGCAGCTCCAGCGAGTTGGCCATCGTCATCTTGTCGGCCTTGACCAGGATGTCGCCGCGCAGCCAGGTGAAGAGGTCGACGTGCTGCATCCGCGCCACCGGGCTCCAGTCGCGCGAGCCCTCGTAGAACGAGGCCGTCACGTCGACGTGGGAGAGCTCGTCGTCGTAGGAACGCAGGACGTCGGCGAGCTGGGCCGGGAAGAAGTTCCGGGCGTTGCCGTAGTAGCGCTGCTCCAGCGGCAGCGCGCCGCGCCGCAGCAGGTCCTTGCCGCGCATGCCGGTGGGCAGCTTCTCGCTGAGCGCCCCGGCGAGCTTGCGGACCGCGCCCGGCAGCGCGTCGAACGGCGCGAGCGAGAGCGGCTCCTTGTAGATGGTGTAGCCGCCGAAGAGCTCGTCGGCGCCCTCCCCGGAGAGCACGACCTTGACGTGCTTGCGGGCCTCGCGGGCCACGAACCAGAGCGGGACCAGCGCCGGGTCGGCCACCGGGTCGTCGAGGTACCAGACGATCAGCGGGAGCGCGTCCATCATCTCCTGCGCGGTGACCGTCTTCACCACGTGCTGCACCCCGATGGCGTGCGCCGACTCGGCGGCGACGTCGACCTCGGAGTAGCCGGCGCGCTCGAACCCGGTGGTGAACGTGATCAGGTCCGGGTTGTGCTCGCGGGCGAGGGCCGCGATCGCGGTGGAGTCGATGCCGCCGGAGAGGAAGGCGCCGACGGTGACGTCCGCGCGCATGTGCTTCGCGACCGAGTCCCGCAGCACCTCGGTGATCTCTTCGTGCCGGCGGGTCTCCTCCGCGGCGTCGCCGCGGGGGATCGGGCGCTCGTCGAAGCGCGGGGTGAAGTAGCGCTGCACGGCGATCGGCTCGCCGGGGGAGATGGTGAACGAGCAGCCCGACTCGAGCCGTCGTACGCCACGGTGCAGCGTCGCGGGCTCGGGGACGTACTGCAGCGTCAGGTAGTGCTGCAGGGCCTCGGGGTCGGGCGCCGCCGACGACGCCCCGAGCGGCTCGAGCACCTCGAGCAGGCACTTCTTCTCGCTGCTGAAGGCCACACCGTGTGCGCCCGCGGCGAAGAACAGCGGCTTGATGCCGAACGGGTCCCGGGCGCCGAACAGGACACGCTCGACGGTGTCCCAGATGAGGAACGTGAACATCCCGCGCAGTCGCGGCACCGCGTCGGCGCCCCACACCGAGTACGCCGCCACGATCGCCTCGGTGTCGCCCTCGGTGGCGAAGGTGACCCCGTGGTCGCGCGCGAGCTCCTCGCGCAGCTCGAGGTAGTTGTAGATCTCGCCGTTGAAGATGATCCGGTAGCGCCCGCCGTCGAACTCCAGCGGCTGGTGCGACCCCTCGACGTCGATGATCGACAGCCGCGCGAAGCCCAGGGCGACGTCCTCGTCGGACCACGTCCCCGCCTCGTCGGGACCCCGGTGGCGCATGCAGGGCAGCGCCGCCTCGAGATCCTGGGCGTGTCGTGCTCCCGTCCGCTCGGTGGTGATCCACCCCATCAGCCCGCACACGTCAGCCAGTATGGCGACGGGGTCCGACACCCTCGGACCCGCCCGTGGCGCCCCTCCGACAGCGCGTAGGAGTCAGCTCGGCTAGGCTCCGCGTGTCCGGACCTCGGGTGGGCGGCAGCGCGTCGAACACCCAGGTCGCACGGCCTCGAGGAGGGCAACCAGCAGTGCGCCGAGCAGGGAGTCTTGCCCAGGCCGGGGAGGTGTCGACCACCCGGCGGCGACGTCTGACGCGAGCCGCACAGCTCACCGGTCTCGCCGTCGTCACGGCGCTCACGGCCACGGGCTGCTCGTTCCAGGACGCCATCCGCTTCGGCTGGCCCGTGGGTGTCACCCCCGAGGCCGGGATGATGCGCGAGCTGTGGACCTGGTCCGCGATCGCCGCGCTCGTCGTCGGCGTCATCGTGTGGGGCCTGACCGCCTGGACCGTCGCGTTCCACCGCCGCAAGGCCGGCGCGTCCGAGCTGCCGCGGCAGTTCCAGTACAACCTGCCGCTCGAGCTGGTGCTCACGGTCATCCCGCTGGTGATCGTCGCGGTGCTCTTCTACTTCACCGTCGTCGTGCAGAACGTGGTCGACCGCCAGCCGGCCGGCAACGAGCTCAAGGTCGACGTGGTCGCCTTCCAGTGGAACTGGGAGTTCGCCTACCCCGAGGCGCGCACGCCGAACGGCACGCCCGTCGCCACCGTCGGCACCACCGAGGACGTCCCGCTCCTCGTCCTGCCGACCGACCGGCCGATCTCGTTCACCCAGCACGCCGAGGACGTCATCCACTCGTTCTGGGTCCCCGAGTTCCTGTTCAAGCGCGACGTGCTGCCGGAGCCGGAGAAGAACGACCAGAAGAACACCTGGGTCATCGAGCGCATCGAGCGCCCGGGCTCCTTCGTGGGCCGGTGCGCGGAGTACTGCGGCTCGTACCACTCCATGATGAACTTCGAGGTCCGCGCCCTGCCGGGCAACCTGTTCGACCAGTACATGCAGCTCCGGCAGTCGCTGAACCCGCAGACCCGGCAGCCGTACTCGGCCGCCGAGGCGCTGCAGCAGATGAACTGCGGGGAGCTCTGCTCGCCCACCGCGACCACCACGCGGCCGTTCAACCCGAACCCGACCGACCGCCTGGCGTTCTGATGGTCACGGCAGCTGAGAGGAGCACTCGGCGATGAAGGTCGAGTCCCGGATCTTCGAAATCCTGACCGTCTTCTGCTTCGTCTGCGCGATCGTCTACGGCGTGCTGTCGGGCGAGGAGGTGGGCATCGTCGCGCTGACGCTGACCGGTGGCCTCACCCTCATCATCGGCACGTACTTCCGGTTCGTCGCCCGGCGCCTCGAGGAGCGCCCGGAGGACAACCCGGAGGCGGAGGTCTCCGACGGCGCCGGCGACATCGGCTTCTTCAGCCCGGGCAGCTACTGGCCGCTCGGTGTGGCCGGCGGTGTCGCGCTGACCGGGCTGGGCCTGGCCATCTACCAGTGGTGGCTGATCGTGCTCGCGGGCATCTTCATGATCGTGACGATCTGCGGCCTGGTCTTCGAGTACCACGCGGGCCCCGAGGCCCACTGACGTTCGACCCCGAGGGCCCCTCCTGCTGCGGCGGGAGGGGCCCTTCGTGTGTGTACGGGGGCTTCTCTGGTCGCCTGCGTTCTTGGTCGCGAGATGTACATGAGGCAGCTCCTGGGGCCCGCTGAACTGCCCGGTGTGCACCTCGCGAAGGGCCGGCGAGCGGTACATGGGACTGGTCCCGGGCCCCCCGAGGGGCTGCCTGACGTACCAGTCGCCGAGCTGAGCGCGACGTCGATGCACCGGTCGGGCGCGAAAGTGACATGAGGTAGGTCTTGAGACGCATCGGGATGCCTGGTGTGCACTTCGCGAGGGGCTGGCCGCGGGCCCGTCGCGCGAGAGGCACATGAGGCAGGCCGCGAGGCGCATCAGGATGCCTGGTGTACACCTCGCGAGGGGCTGGCGAGAGGTGCATGTGGCAGGCCCGGAGACGCATCGGCTGCCTGGCTATCAGTCGCGGAGCTGCCGCCGAGCTGATGTCAACGGCGCCTGAATCTGGACCCTCTGGCGACGGCCGAAAACGGACCCCTCTGCGGTTGTTGATCTAGCTAGTCGTCGGTCTTGCCGGCGGCGGGGACGCGGCCGAGGTCGCGGTCCTTGAGGCGGTAGCTGTCGCCCTTGAGGGACACGACCTCGGCGTGGTGGACCAGCCGGTCGATCATTGCGGCGGCGACGACGTCGTCGCCGAACACTTCACCCCAGCGTCCGAAGGGTTTGTTGGAGGTGACGATCAGGCTGGCCTGTTCGTAGCGCGAGGAGACGAGCTGGAAGAACAGGTTCGCGGCCTCGGCTTCGAACGGGATGTAGCCGACCTCGTCGATGATCAGCAGCGGGACCCGGCCGAGCTTGACCAGCTCGTCCTGCAGCCGGTTGGCGTGGTGGGCCTCGGCAAGGCGGGCGACCCACTCGGCGGCGGTGGCGAACGCGGTGCGGTGCCCGGCCTGGCAGGCCCGGACCCCGAGCCCGACCGCGAGGTGGGTCTTGCCGGTGCCCGGCGGGCCGAGGAACACCACGTTGTCCTTGTTCGCGATGAAGTCCAGGGTCCCGAGGTGGGCCAGGGTCTCGCGCTTGAGCGAGCGCTGGTGCTCGACGTCGAAGTCCTCCAGCGACTTTCGCGCGGGGAATCGGGCGGCGCGGACCCGGCTCTCCCCGCCATGGGCCTCGCGGGCGGCGACCTCGCGTTGCAGGCAGGCCGCGAGGGGGCGTGTCACGGCAACCGTGTAAGCAGCGGACGGACCAAGATCGACTTCCGTGCCGGGCATGGTGGTCGGGAAGGACGTCCCAGTGAACGACGAAGATCTTCAGTCGGTCGCCAACGACGCCGCGG
>NZ_JAJNDA010000021.1 GCF_021026295.1 Actinomycetospora soli | reverse complement strand
CGCGTGCGGCCGCCAACGACGCTCTCCTGCCACCGGGGTGTCAGAGCAGCCCCGCCCGCTTCCAGACGCGCTCCGACGGGCCGCCGATCATCCCGACGTCGTCGAGGAACGCGAGCACCTTCTCCGTCATGAACCGCTTCGTCGCCCGGTGCTCCGGGTTGGCGAGCGCCGCCCGGCGCCCGACCCGGCCGGAGAGCCCCACGCTGCGGTAGACGCGGGCCTGCCACAGCGAGTTGACGACCTCGCTGGACACGAGCGCGGTGGTCCAGCGCTCCCGCTCGAGCTCGGCGCGCGAGAGCGTGGGGACGAGGCGCGCGAGCTCCTCGCGGGCGAAGCGGACGTGGCGGGCCTCCTCCACCACGTGCACCCGGGCGACGGCGCGCATGAGCGGGAGGATGCGCTCGTCGTGCATCGACTCGCGCTGCAGCCGGTCGGTGGCCTCCTCGGCGACGAGCACCGACGCGAACATCGACGCGCCCGACCCGATGTGCCCGTAGACCCCGCCGAGGCGGTGCAGCAGGCCGTGGGGTCGGTAGTCCGGGCAGCCCAGGGCGTCGACGGCGCGGGCGAACATCACCGAGTGCCGGGTCTCGTCGCCGACCTCGGTGAGGGCGTACTGCGAGTGCGGCCGGCGCAGGTCGAGGTCGTAGGCGTGTCGCACCAGCATCTGCATGAGGATCACCTCGAACCACAGCCCCACCGAGAGCAGGCTCGCGGCCTCGTGGCGGGCCAGCGTGCGCTGCTGGTCGGCGTCGAGGGAGTCCCACAGCGACGTCCCGTGCAGGGAGACGCGCTCCGGCGGCACGGCCCAGCCCTGCGGGTCGACCGCGGCGTCCCAGTCCACCTCGATCGACGGGTCGAGCGTGTGGCGGGCGCTGGCGGTCAGCAGGCGGGTCGCGGTGGCGTCCCGGTCCAGGATCGTCATGCTGACGAACTGTACCCCGTACACGATGTTCCGCATAGTTGTCGTTACTCGCGAGTCGGGGCCACGCTGGTGTGACCATGGATGGCAGGACCCGACGCTGGGCGGGGCATCGGGAGGCGCGACGCCTCGAGCTGGTCGACGCTGCCGTGGTCGCGATCGAGGAGCACGGCCCCGACGTGACCACCGAGCAGATCGCCGGCCAGGCGGGGGTGTCGCGGCCCGGGCTCTACCGGCACTTCGACGGCAAGGACGATCTCCAGGCGGCCATCGCGGCCCGCTCCGTGGAGCGACTCGTCACCGAGCTCGAGCCCGTGTGGCGGCCCTCCGGCCGCCCGCGCGAGATGCTCGAGCGGGCGCTCGCGGCGCACCTGCGCTGGCTCTCCGAGCACGCGAACGTCTACCTCTACCTCAAGCGCAACTCGCTGCCGAGCGGCGGCGACTCGGTGGAGTCGGCCAGCACCAACGTGCGCAGCGTGGTCTCCGCGCACGTCGCGCAGATGCTGATCGACGGCTCGCTGGGCGCCGAGACGCCGCCGGCGGTCGCGCACCCGCTGGCCTACGGCCTCGTCGGCATGGTGGACGCCGCCGCGGCGCACTGGCTCGACGAGCCGCACGGCGCCACGGTGGAGGACCTCGGCGCGCAGCTCACGGAGGCGTGCTGGGCCGTCATCCGGGTCACCGTGGGCTCCCAGGTGATCGACGCGCTCGGCACGGTGGGGGCGGACTCCGCCTGATCGGCCCGATCACCCATGATGGGGGCGACCCACCCGTTCGCCAGGAGGGGCTGCCCATGGCGCTGCGCCGCGCGTTCCCGACGATCCTCTCGGACCGTCTGCCCGAGACCCGCGACTTCTACGTGCGTCTGCTGGGCTTCGAGGTCGCCTTCGACAGCGACTTCCACGTCGCGTTGCGCACCCCGGAGGACGACGACGGGGCGGTGTGCGAGCTGGGGATCTGGGCCGTCGGGCACGAGATGGTGCCCCCGCCCTACCGGGCCGACCCGGCCGGCATCGTCCTGACCTTCGTGGTCGACGACGTCGACGCGCTGCACGTCGAGGCCCGGCGCCAGCAGATCCCCGTGGTGGCCCCGCCGCGGGACCAGTTCTACGGCCGCCGTCGGATGCTCGTCACCGACCCGAACGGCCTGCTCGTGGACGTCTCCTCGCCGTCCACGCCCTCGCCGGAGTTCCGCGCGATGGGCGCCCGGGTCCTGCGCGACTGAGGCCCGGGCAAGGCGAGCCTAAGCTGGAGCCCGTGCTGCGCCGCCGGGACGACCCGCTCCGGGAGATCCTCGCCGCCTCCGGGCGGGGAGTGGTCGACGCGGTCCTGCCGTCGGTGGCGTTCGTCGTGGTCTGGCTCGGGGCGTCGGCGCTGGGCTGGTGGGAGCCGATCCTGCTCGGCGGGTTCGCGTCCGTGCTGGTCGCGCTCGCGATCGCCGTCGTCCGCTGGCGCGGCGGGGAGCGCCCGCGCGCCGCAGCGGTCGGGCTGCTGATCGCCGTCGGCGCCACCCTGATCGCCCTCTACACCGGCCGCGCCGAGGACTTCTTCCTGCCGCGCATCGTCGCCAACGCCGGCTCGCTGGCCGCGTGGCTCGTGTCGATCGCGGTCCGCTGGCCGCTGCTCGGGCTCGTCGTCGGAGCGGCGCTGGGGAAGCCGCGCGCCTGGCGCGAGGACCCGGACCTCGTCCGGGGCTACTGCCGCGCGAGCTGGCTGTGGGCCGCGCAGTACGCGCTGCGCCTCCTCGTGTTCCTGCCGCTGTGGGCCGCGGGCGCGACGGTGGCCCTCGGGATCGCGCAGGTCGCGCTCACGTGGCCGCTCGTGCTGGTCTGCGTCCTCGGCTCCTGGCCGCTGGTCCGCTCCGCCCTGCCCGCCGACCACCCGGGCCCGCGGCACCCCGTTCCCGTTCCCGACGACGGGTCGCGCGAGGGGGCCGACCGGCGCCCGGAGGCGTGAGTGGCGCCGCCCGCACCCCGGACGTCAGCGGTGTGCCACCGCTGACCCGCGGCGCTCAGTGCACGGGCGCGGGCTCCGGGCGCTTCGGCGGGCGGCCGTCGCCGGTGGACCGGCCCTGCAGGCGGCGCCCCACCCAGGGCACGAGGTGCCCGCGGACCCAGCGGATGTCCTCCTCGCGGCGGCGCACCCACGGCGTCGGCTCGCGCGGCGGCCACGGGTCGCGCCAGTCCTGGCCCGTCGGCACGCCGAGCACCTCGCAGACCCGCACCGCGACCCGGCGGTGCCCCTCGGCGTTGAGGTGCAGCCGGTCGTCGGCGCGGGCCCGCGGGTCGGCGAGGGTGTCCATCGTCCACAGGTCGACGAGCTTCGCGCCGCGGCGGGCCGCGATCTCGCGGATGTGCTCGTTCATGGTGGCGAGGCGGCGGCCGACGAGGTCGACGACCGGCGTCGACCGGGTGTCGAACCCGGTGAACACCAGGACGTCGGCGCCGCTGTCGGCGAGCCGGCCGACGGCACCGTCGAGGCGCTCGGCGAGGTCGGCCGGCCGCGCGGTGGGACGCAGCAGGTCGTTGCCCGCCGCGCAGATGCTGACGAGGTCGGGGGACATGGCCAGCGCCGGGTCGACCTGCTCGCGCACGATCTGGTCGAGCAGCTGCCCGCGGACCGCGAGGTTCGCGTAGCGCAGCGCGGGGTCCTGCCGCGCGAGGTGCTCGGCGACCCGATCGGCCCAGCCGCGCTCGGTGCCCGTGATCGGGTCGACGTCGCCGACCCCCTCGGTGAAGCTGTCGCCCACGGCGACGAAGGTGCTCCAGGACATGCCGGGATTCTCCCGCGCCGCCGACCCGCCGTCGGCCTGACCCGTCCGGCCCAATCGGTGCGTCTCGTTGCCCGGATGCGGCGGCGCCGGGGTGAAGGCTCTCACCTCATGAGCACGCTGGCATCGTGGAGGCGTCCTGCGGAGTGGATGACCCCGGAAAGGGACATCCGACGTCCTGACCGATCCCGACGTGACCGCGAGCCCTGGGAGCCATGCCCGACGCGACCTCGAGAACCAGCGCCGCCGAGCCGGAGGAGACGACCAAGGCCTCCGCGACCGGACTGACCCTGCCGCAGATCCTCGCCGGAGCCCTCGCCGCCGCCACCGCGGCGATCCTGGGCTCGTTCCTCGGTGTGATCGGCACGATCGGCGGAGCGGCGGTCGCGTCGGTGGTCTCGACCGTCGGGTCGGCGCTGTACCAGAAGTCCCTGGAGCGCACCCGCGACGCGGTGAAGTCGCGGCTGGTGGTGAACCCGGTGACCGGCACGAAGGTCGCGGGCGCCGTGGACCGCGCCGGCACGCCGGGCGCCCCGCCGGCCGGTCGTCCCGGGCCGCAGGGCGCGCAGCCGGGCATGCCGCCGCGCCCCGGCGTCCCGGGGCAGGCCGGCCCGATGATGTCGCCGCCGTACGGCGCGCCGATCCCGCCGGGCGTGCCCACCCGGCGGCTCGCGAACGGGACGGTGGTCCCCGCCGGCGCCCAGCAGCTCCGGGCGGGCGGGCGCACCGTCACGACGCGCCTCGACGCCGCCGGGCGTCCGACCGGCGAGCCGGTCGACCCCACCCGCCGCATCCCCAACACCCGCACCCCGGGCGGCGGCAACCCGACCCAGGTCGTGCCGCCGCTCGGGCCGGACGGCCGCCCGCTCGCCGGTCCGACCCGGCAGATGCCGATGGGCGGCCCGTTCCCGCCCTCCGGCGGTCAGCCGACCGCGCACCTCGCGCACGGCCCGGGCGGTGACGACCCCACCGCCCTCGCGCCCGCCGCCGGCGCGAGCACGCCCTGGTACCGCCGCTTCGGCTGGAAGACCTGGGTGACCCTCGGCGGGGTCGCGGCCAGCGTCTTCGCGATCGGTCTGCTCGCGAGCTTCGCGGTCGAGTCCGCGACCGGGCACCCGCTCTCCGGCGGGACGTCCGGCACCTCGGTCGGCTCGATCTTCGGGCAGAACACCGAGGCGCCGGCGACGGAGGAGTCCTCGGCCACCGAGGAGCCGGGCAGCTCGGACGCCACGACCACGACGTCCTCCGAGCAGGGGTCGCAGGAGGGCGCGGAGCGTCCGACCTCGACCACCCGTGCGCCGTCGACCAGTACGTCGCGCGCCCCGCAGGAGCAGCAGAACCCGCTGTCGAGCCTCGTCCCGCGCTTCAACGAGCAGGGCGGGTCGACCGGGAACTGACCCGCACGGACCCACGGACGGGCCGTTCGTCACGCACGACCGTGACGGGCGGCCCGTTCGTCCGTCCGGGACGGGGCGATCAGCGACGCAGGGCCTCGGAGAGCGTGCGGGCCGCGGCCTCCGGGTCGTCCGCCTCGGTGATCGCGCGGACCACCACGACCCGCGTCGCCCCGGCGTCGAGCACCTCGGGCAACCGGTCGTGGTCGATGCCGCCGATCGCGAACCACGGTCGGTCGGTCCCGGCCGACGCCGTCGCGCGCACCAGGTCGAGGCCGGGGGCGGGGCGGCCCGGCTTCGTCGGGGTCGGCCAGCACGGTCCGGTGCAGAAGTAGTCGACGCCGGGCTCGGCGGCGCCCGCGCGGGCCTGGTCCACGTCGTGCGTGGAGCGCCCGACGACCACCTCGTCCCCGACGATCCGCCGCGCCACGTCGACCGGCAGGTCGTCCTGGCCGAGGTGCAGCACGTCGGCCCCGGCGGCGAGCGCGACGTCGGCGCGGTCGTTCACCGCGAACAGCGCGCCGTGGCGGTGCGCGGCCTCGCGCAGGACCTCCAGCGCCGCGAGCTCGTCGCGGGCCTCGAGGCCCTTCTCCCGCAGCTGGATGACGTCCACCCCGCCGCGCAGCGCCGCGTCGGCGAACGCCGCGAGGTCGCCGCGGGCGGCGCGGGAGTCGGTGCAGAGGTAGAGCCGGGCGTCAGCGAGCCGTGCGCGCGTGTCCATCGGGACCCGACGCTAGCGCGTAGGCTGGCGGGTGAACCGCGGGAGCCTGGACGTGCCGGGCTGAGAGGGGACCGTTCCCGGTCCCGACCGTCGAACCTGATCCGGGTCATGCCGGCGCAGGGAGGGATCAGCAGTGGAGCGCATCGTCGTCGTCGGCGCCGGGGTCGTCGGCACCACGGCGGCGTGGGTGGCGGCCCGCGACCGCGCCGCGGACGAGGTCGTCCTCGTCGACCCGGCGTCCGGCTCCGGCGCCTCCTGGGTCGCGGGCGGCATGCTCGCGCCCATCACCGAGGCCTGGCCCGGGGAGCGCGAGGTGCTCGAGCTCGGCGCCGCCTCCCTCGCCCGCTGGCCCGCCTTCGCGGCGGCCGTCGAGGAGGCTTCCCGACGACGGGTCGGGCTGCGGACCGAGGGCACGCTCGCCGTCGTCGTCGACGCGGCCGACCGGGAGGACCTCGACCGGATCGTCGCGCACCTGCGCGCGTGGGGCCGGGACGCCGAGCGCCTGACCGGGCGCGAGACCCGTCGTCGGGAACCCGCGTTGGGGCCGGCGGTGCGGGCCGGGATCGCGGTGCCCGACGACCTCGCCGTCGACAACCGGATGCTGCTCGCCGCGCTGCGCGAGGCCGCGCGGGACGCGGGAGTGGTGGAGCGCGCGGAGAGCGTGTCCGCGGTGGTGGACGGGGGCGTGGAGCTGGCGTCGGGGACGCTCGCGGCCGACCGGGTGGTCGTGGCCGCCGGGGCGTGGTCGGCGACGCTGCACCCCGCGCTGGCCGATCTCGTCCGGCCGGTCAAGGGCGAGATCCTGCGGCTGCGGGCGCGCGCGGGATCGCTGCCGCCGCCTCGGCACACGGTGCGGGCGGCGGTCTCCGGCCGGGCGGTCTACGCGGTGCCGCGCGACGATGACCGGCTCGTCCTGGGAGCGACGCAGTACGAGGTCGGCTTCGACCCGGACGTCACCGTCGCCGGGGTGCGCGACCTGCTGGCCGACGCCGAGCGGGTGCTCCCGGGCATCGGGGACTACGCGCTGGAGGAGTCGGCGGCGTCGTTCCGCCCCGGGACCGCGGACAACCTGCCGGTGTTCGGGCCGGTGCCCGGCGGGCCGGAGGGACTGCTCGCGTGCTTCGGGCACGGGCGCAACGGCATCCTGCTGACCGCGCTGACCGCGGACGTGATGGCCGCGCTGTACGCCGGCGCCGCGGTGCCGGACGACATCCGGACCCTCGTGGAGGTGACGACGTGAACGTGCTGGTCAACGGTGACGTGACCGAGATCGTGCCGGGCGCGACGCTGGCCGACGTGCTCGCCGCCCGCGGGGTGCCGGAGCGCGGCGTCGCGGTCGCGGTGGCCGGTGAGGTGGTGCCGCGCGCGGCGTGGCGGTCGACGACGTTGCGCGACGGCAACGTCGTCGAGGTGCTCACCGCGGTGCAGGGAGGGTGATCGTGGACGACCTGGTGATCGGCGGCCGGAAGATCGGCTCGCGGCTGATCATGGGCACGGGCGGGGCGGCGAACCTCGCGGTGCTGGAGCGTGCGCTGGTGGCCTCGGGGACCGCGCTGACCACGGTGGCGATGCGCCGGCTCGACGCGGGCGGCGGACCGGGGGTGCTCGCGCTGCTGGAGCGGCTCGGCATCGAGGCGCTGCCGAACACCGCCGGCTGCCACACGGCGGCCGAGGCGGTGCTGACGGCGCGGCTGGCGCGGGAGGCGCTGGAGACCGACCTCGTGAAGCTCGAGGTGATCGCCGACGACCGCACCCTGCTGCCCGACCCGATCGAGCTCCTCGACGCCGCCGAACAGCTCGTCGACGACGGGTTCACGGTGCTGCCCTACACCAACGACGACCCGGTGCTCGCGGCCAAGCTGGCCGACGCCGGGTGTGCCGCGGTGATGCCCCTGGGCTCGCCGATCGGCACGGGTCTGGGCATCCGCAACCCGCACAACATCGAGATGATCGTGGCGGCCGCCTCGGTGCCCGTGGTGCTGGACGCCGGGATCGGGACCGCGTCCGAGGCGGCGCAGGCGATGGAGCTGGGCTGCGATGCGGTCCTGCTGGCCACGGCCGTCACCCGCGCCTCCGACCCCGAGGCGATGGCGACGGCGATGCGCCTCGCCGTCGAGTCGGGCCGCCTCGCCCGCGGCGCCGGCCGGATTCCGCGGCGGTACTGGGCGCACGCGTCGTCGCCGGCGGTGGACTGACTCCCCGCCCTGTGGCCCTGTGGCCCTGTGGCAGGAAAGCGTCGTTGCTGTCAGCCAGTGGCAGCAACGACGCTTTCCTGCCAACTGGGGTCGGGGCGCGGTCAGCCCGCCAGGTGGTCCTCGACCAGCGGCAGCACCACGTCGGCCCGGTGCATCAGGCCGTTGTGGGTCGAGCGCGGGACGACGGCGAGCGTCGCCTCCGGCAGCAGGCCGCGGGTCAGCTCGGCGTGCTCGACCGTGACGAAGTCGTGGTCGCCGATCATGACCAGGGTCGGCGCCGTGACCTGCCGCAGCTCGTCGTCGGACCACCCCTCGAAGCCCATGACGACGGGTCCGAACTTCTCCATGACCGTGTCGATGTCCGCCGCGCCGTCGGGGGCGAGCCGCTCGTGCTCGCGCCGCATCGCGAGGAAGTCCTCGTCGGTGGGCATGCGGGTGGAGGTGGCCCAGCGGTCGGGGTCGGTGATGTCGGGGTGATAGCCGCCGGCGCGGACGAAGCCGGCGGCGAACACGAGCCGGCGCACGCGCCCGGGGTGGCGGACCGCCAGGTCCATCGCGGCCAGCGCGCCGAGCGAGAAGCCGCACACGTCGACCTGCTCCAGCCCCAGGTGGTCGAGCAGCCCGAGGAGGTCGCCCGCCAACGCGGCGATCGTCGGCTCCCGGTCGACGTCGGCCGTGCGGCCGTGCCCCTGCTGCTCGACCGCCACCACCCGCCGTCGGGATGCCAGCGGACCGAGCACCGACGAGAAGTTCAGGTCGATCGTGAGGTGCCCACCGGGCACCAGCAGCAGCGGCGTGCCACCGGAGCCGTGCTCCTCGTGATAGAGGTCGACCGGGTCCAGCGGCGCGAACGGCATCGTCAGGAACGACCTTCCACGTAGGCCTTGAGGCGCGGCAGCGTCTTCTCGATCGCGCGCGTGTTGGCGGCGGGGTAGCGCAGCAGTTCGAGGACGACGGGGGCGCGGGACTCCGACCAGTCGAAGGTCTCGGTGACCTGCGTGCCGCCCTCGACGGGGGTGAGCTCGTAGCGCCAGCGGTGGTGACCGACGTGGCGCCAGGCGATGCGGCGGTCCTGCTCGAACTCGACGACCGTGTTGCTGATCGTGTAGGGCACGCCCAGCTTCATGCTCATCCCGAACGACGAGCCCAGCGAGAGCCGGTCCGGGCCCTTGATCGCCGACCGGACGGTGCCGGACCCGTCGAACTCGCCGTGCCGGCGCGGGTCGGCGAGGACGTCGAAGACCTGCGACGGCGGGGCGTCGATGACGATGTCGCGGCTGACCTGGCGGGTGCTCACGGTCGCGGAGCCTAGCGACGGAGTGGATTTCCTGCCGCTGGATGACAGCAACGACGCTTTCCTGCCACGGAGAAGAGGGGGCTAGAGCGTCACCGGCAACGCGTCCACGCCGTACACGATCGACGTCCCGCGCAGCGGCAGGGTGCGCTCGTCGGCGGCCATCGCGAGGTCGGGGAAGCGGCGGAGCAGCGCCGGGTAGGCGGTGCGCAGCTCCATGCGCGCGAGTTCGGCGCCGATGCAGCGGTGGATGCCGTGCCCGAACGCCAGGTGCGGCGTCGGCGGGCGGCGGGGGTCGAAGACCTCGGGGTCCGGCGTGAGGCGCGGGTCGCGGTCGGCGGCCGAGAGCGAGACGAGGATGCCGTCGCCCTCGGCGATGTCGACCCCGCCGATCGTCATGTCCTCGGTGGCGAAGCGCGGGAACGCGATCTGCACGACCGTGAGGTAGCGCAGCAGTTCCTCGACGAACCCGTGCACCGAGCCCGGCTCGTCGCGGACCAGCGCGGCGACGGACGGGTCGCGCAGCAGGATCACGCCGCCGAGCGCCAGCATCGACGCGGAGGTCTCGAGGCCGCCGGTCAGCAGTCCGTCGGCGAGCTCGGCCAGCTCGTCGGTGTCGAGCTCGTCGCCGTGCTCGCGGATGAGCATCCCGAGCAGGCCGTCGCCGGGCGTGGCGCGCTGCCGCTCGACCACGCCGCGCAGGTACACCAGCGACTCGGAGATCTTGTCGAAGGCGGCCGTCGCGCCGGCGAGCAGGTCGAAGCGGGCGGTGGAGAGCGCCTGGAACTCGTCGCGCTCGTCGTAGGGGATGCCGAGCAGCTCGCAAATCGTGAGCGAGGGGATCGGGGTGGCGAAGTCGCGGACGAGGTCGACCTCGCCGCCGTCGGCCGCGATCGCGGCCATCGCGTCCAGCCGGCCGTCGACGATCTCGGTGATCCGCGGCCCGAGCCGGGAGAGCCGGCGTCCGGTGAACTCCGGCGTCAGGAGGCGGCGCAGCCGGGTGTGGTCGGGCGGGTCGGTGAAGCCCAGGCCGCCCGGGTTCTGGCCGGAGCCGATCCCGGCGCGCCCGACGAGGTGCCCGAAGTCGGTCGACAGGCCGTGCGTGCGCCCGAGGACCTCGCGGGCCTCCTCGTGCCCCGTCACCAGCCACGCCCTGACCCCGAACGGCAGGGGGAAGTCGCGGACCGGGTGGTCCTCGCGCGCCTCGCGCAGGTCGGACACCGGGTCGAGGCCGTCGCGACGCAGCGGCATCAACGCGTAGTCGGGGATCAGCGACATCGGGTCGAGGCCGCGACGGGAGCGCCAGGCGAGGTACTGGCGGGCGACGAAGCCGGTCGCGCGGGAGCGCACCGCGTCCAGGCCGCGGCCGAGCGCCCCCGTCCTGCTCACGGTCACCACGCCCCCTACCTTCCCGTACGGACCGATCCGACCTGGACGTCGGGGTGCAGGGTAGGGCGTTCCGGCGTGTCGCACGGGTGAGGGGCGCCGTGTCACCCGTCTCGTCGAGGGCCCGACGTTACGGTGGTGGCGCCCCGCAGGCCCATCCGGGCGAGTTCGACGTCCGCCAACCGGATCAGTACGGGCAGTTCCCCGCGCCGCCAGGCCCCGGCGGCGTCGCCCGTGGGCCCCGCCGCGCGACGCACCCGGCCCGGCGAGCCCCGCGTCAGGGCCCGCAGCGCGAGCAGGTCGACGTCCTGCGCCCGCGCGGCCACGGCGTGCCGCGCCCGCAGGATCCAGCGCAGCCGCAGCCAGAACCAGACGACGACCACCGGCACCGCCGCCACCACGACGACGAGCCACGCCAGCCCGGTCGCGATCGCCGCCACGGCCTCCACCTGGGCGCGGCCCGCGTCCACGAGCGAGGTCCCCGCGTCGGTGCCCGGCGTGAACGCCCCGGCGAGCCGGTCGCCCACGAACGGCACCCCGCCCGCCGCCTCGGCCGCGCCGCCGAACACGCCGCGGACCCGCTCGCCCGCCTCGCTCAGCCCGCGGCCGGGGGCCTGCAGGGTGAGCACGAGGTCGTGCAGGGCGACCGCGGCGGAGACGACGAGCACCGCCCACACGAGGACCGCGAGGTCCGCGAGGACCTGCAGCACCCGTCGTCGGGAACGCTCGGCGTAGAACAGCAGCGGGGTGCGGCGCGGCGGGTACAGGCTCACGCCCCGGTGTGTGCCCTCCACGGCCCGGGCATACGCGACCATGAAGGTCGCGCTGCTCGACGACTACCAGCGTCTCGCCCGCACGATGGCCGCGTGGGACCGTCTCGACGCCGAGGTGACGGCCTTCGACCACCACCTCGGCGGGCCCGACGACGTCGTCGCGGCGCTGGAGCCGTTCGACGTCGTCGTCGCGATGCGCGAGCGGACCGCGTTCCCGGGCGACGTCCTGCGCCGACTGCCGAACCTGCGGCTGCTCGTGACGACGGGGCCGGCCAACGCGGTCGTCGACACCGACGCCCTCGCGGAGCTGGGCATCACCTTCGCCGGGACGGGCGGGGTGTCCGGCAACGCGCCCACCGTCGAGATGACCTGGGCGCTCGTCCTCGCCGTCGCGCGCCACGTGCCCGAGGAGGACCGGCGGGTCCGCGACGGCGGGTGGCAGCGGACGATCGGCCGGGACCTCGCGGGCCGGCGGCTGGGCGTCGTCGGGCTGGGCGGGATCGGGAAGCCGGTGGCCGCGGTGGGGAAGGCGTTCGGCATGGACGTGGTCGCCTGGAGCCGCCACCTCGACCCCGACGACGCGCGCGCCGCCGGCGTCACGCCGGTGGCGAAGGAGGAGCTCTTCGCGACGTCGGACGTGGTCACCGTGCACATGAAGCTCTCCGAGGGCAGCCGGGGCCTGATCGGGCGCGCCGAGCTGGACCTCATGACGGCCGGCGCGATCCTGGTGAACACCTCGCGCGGCCCGATCGTCGACGAGGACGCGCTGCTCGCCGCGCTGACCGAGGGCCGGATCGGCGGTGCGGGGCTCGACGTCTACGGCACCGAGCCGCTGCCGGTCGACTCGCCGTGGCGCTCCGCCCCGAACACCGTGCTCACCCCGCACCTCGGCTACGTGACCTCCGAGACCTACGCCGAGATGTACGCCGACGCGGTGGCGGACATCGAGGAGTGGGCGGCGGGCCGGCCGGTGCCGCGGCACATCGCGGGGCCGGAGGCGGCGACAAGTCGCTGACAAGCGGGCCCGGCGACCGTCGGGCCCATGACGATCGCTCTCCCCCGACGACGGGTCGCGGTGCCGGTGGGGCGGCTGGCGCGTCAGCCGTGGCCCACGGCTGACGTTCGACGTCGGTCGTGTGCCACCGCTGACGTCGGCTCCACCGACACCGCCGCACACCACGCCCTGCACGACGAGGCCGTCCGGCTCGCCGACCTCGTCCGCGGCCTGCACCACGGCACCGCAACCCTGCGCCGGCCCGACCTGCTCGGCGCCCGGCTGCGGCAGCTCTGCGACGACGCCGCGCCGCCGACCGGCGACGACCGGCTCGTCGAGGACCTCCGCACGGCCGCGGGCCTGGCCGTGCACGCCCTGCAGTCCCGTCCGCTCGCCCTGGCCACGCCCGCGGACTTCGACCGGCTCGAGCGGCTGGCGCGGCTCCTCACGGAGCTGGCGGCCGCCTGCGCGTCCGACCCGACCCGTCGTCCGGAGAGGGGCGCCCGCGCCCGCAGTCGCCGCGCCCGCCGCGCCGATCGCGCTCTGTTCGGCTGAGCCGTCGACGCCGCCATGTCGCACGCCAAGTCGTCACCAAGTCGGACCAGCCAGGCTCGTCGTCATCAACCCGCCGTCACCGAGGAGCACGCCATGACCGCCACCACCGCCTCCGTCCTCACCTCCGACACCGACCTGCTGGGCATCCGGGTCGCGCACCGCATCATGCGCCGCGACGCCCGCCGCCTCGCCGGGCTCGCCGCCGGCTGGGCGGACGGCTCCGACCCGCTGGAGGGCCGCCGACGGCGGGTGTTCGGTGCGTGGATCGACGGCCTGTGCCTGGACATCCACCACCACCACGCGACCGAGGACGACGTGCTGTGGCCGGTGCTCGAGCGCCACGCGGGCGCCGAGGTCGACCTCGCGCCGCTCTCCGACGACCACGCCGCCCTCGACCCGGTGCTCGACGACATCCGCGCCGGCTTCGCCGTCGCCGCCTCGGGCGGGCGGGTCGACGTGCTGGCCGAGCGGCTCACCCACCTCGCCGACCTGCTCGACGAGCACATCGCCGAGGAGGAGCGCGACCTGTTCCCCGTGATCCGGGCGTACGTCCCGCTCGCGGAGTGGGAGGTCGTCGAGAAGGCCGCGCAGCGTGGCGGCGCCGGCATCCGCTACGCCCTCCCGCGCATCGTCGAGAACACCTCCGACGAGGAGTTCGCGACGATGACCGCGTCCGCGCCGAAGCCGTTGCTGCTGGTCATGAAGCTGCTGCTGCCGCGGTTCCGGCGCGAGTCGCGGGTGCTGTGGCCTGCGGCCGGGTGAGCACCAGCGTGGCCGTCCCGCTCATCGCGCCGGCCAGGTGGCCCCGCCAGGGCGCCATCTCCCGCCGACAGGCCTCGGCCACCTCCGCGTCGCCGAGGGCCCGCGCGACCTCGGCCCGCAGCGCCGTCCAGTAGAGCCACCACCAGTCGCGCCGGATCGGGACGTCGGGCCGCCACACGCGGCGGGCGTCGTCGACCCGGCCGGCGGCGACGAGGGCGGCGGCGTAGGGCTCGGCCACGATGTCGCCGCGGGCCGCGTACTCGGCGGCGAGCGGCTCGGCCAGCTCGCCGAGACGGCCCTGCGCGTGCCGGACGCCGATCAGCCCGGCCAGCGCCAGGGCCGACGCGTTCGCCAGACCCTGGGCCGCCATCGCCTCGCCGAACCCGAGATAGAGCCGCTCGGCCTCGTCGTAGCGCCCGGCGAGCACGGCCTCCAGTGCGCGGAAGATCGTCGTCCAGCCGACCGTGGCGGCGAGCTGGCCGTCCGGGGCCTCGGCGAGCGCGGTGTCGGCGTGGGTCCGGGCGGCGGCGAAGTCCTCCCGGTAGCAGGCGTGCAGGAACCGGGCGTGGTGGCCGACGACCCGGTGTCCGAGCGAGCCCGCCCGTCCGGCCTCCGCGAGCAGGTCGACGCCGAGCTCGTCCAACTGCTCCCACAGGTCCGGGCGCAGCAGGGACCAGAAGCGGGCGTTGAGCACCACGCAGCGCAGGGCGGGGTCGTCGGGGACCACCGCGAGCGCGGCGCGGGCGTCGTCCTCGGCGAGCTCGGGCTCGCGCGGGTGCCAGGCGAACGCCCGCGTCGCGAGCAGCCGCGCCCGGTCGGCCGCCGGCAGGTCCCGCTCGAGCAGCCGGGCCACCGCGTCGAGCAGCGGCCGGTCGAGCGTCGCGTTCTCCGACAGCGCGAAGGTGACCGGCCCGTCGACGCAGGTCGCGGCGGCGAGCAGCCCCGAGCCGTCGTCGGGGAGGCGGCCCGCCTCGGCGAGGGCGAGCGAGCGTTCCCGGACGGCGGGTGCTCCCGCACCCGCGTGGGAGTGCGCCGAGGCGAGGGCGCAGCGCAGGCGCAGGCGCCGGGCCGGGTCGGTGGCCAGCTCGAGGGCCCCGGTGAGGAGGTCGGCCGCCGTGCGCGGGACCCGGTCGCGGCGTGCCTCGCCGGCGGCCCGTTCGACGTGGTCGAGGACGCGGTCGACGCCCGCCACCGGTCCGGCGGCCAGCGCGTGGCGGGCGAGTGCGGCGTGGTCGCCGGGCCGGAGCGCCTCGAGGACGGTGAGGACCTCCGCGTGCACCCGGGCGCGGCGCAGGCGGGGCAGCTCGTCGTAGAGGGTCTCCCGGACGAGGTCGTGGGCGAAGCGGACGGCGTCGGGGCCGGACTCGACGAGCAGGCCCGTCACGACCCCGGCCTCGCACGCCCCGAGCACCCGGTCCTCGTCGTCGCCCTCCAGTGCGACGAGCACGGACACGTCCACGTCGCGGCCCAGCACCGCCGCGCGGCGCAGCGTGGTGACCGCCGCGGCCGGGAGCTGGGCGGCGCGGCGGGACAGGACGTCGCGGACCCCGGCGGGCACGGTGCGGCCCGCCGCCTCCAACCCCACCGTGCGGGCCAGGCGGGCGACCTCGCGGACGAACAGCGGATTGCCCCCGGTCCGGGTCGCGATCCGCCGGGCGACCGCGTCGTCCACCGCGAGGTGCTCGCCCGCGACGAGGGCGGCGACCGCGTCCGGCTCGAGGCCGGCCAGCTCCACGCGCTCGGCGACGACGGCGGTCAGGGCGGCGAGGGTCGCGAGGGCCTCCTCGGGCACCTCGTCGGACCGCGCGGTCCCGACGACGAGCACGCCCGGCACCCGGGCCGAGGCCACGACCCGCAGCAGGCGCCAGGTCTCCTCGTCCCCGCGGTGCAGGTCGTCGAGCACGATCACCAGGGGGCGGGGCGCCCGGCCGACGACGTCGAGCAGGGCGCGCCCGACCGCGAAGGTGTCGCCCGCCGGGGGCCTGTCGCCGTGGCCGAGACCGTCGACGACCTCCGTCCACGCCCACGCCGGGGGCGCTCCGTCGACCTCCGGGCAGCGTCCGCGGACGGCGTGCCAGCCGCGGGCGGCCAGGGCGTCGGCGAGATGTTCGGTGAGCACGGACTTGCCCGCGCCGGCCTCGCCGGTGACGAGCGCGACCAGCCCGGTCCCGGCGGCGGCCGCGTCGGCGACGGCGAGCAGGCGCGCGGTCTCGCGGTCGCGCCCGAGGAGGCCGTCCGGCTCCCGCTCCCGCTCCGGCGGCTGCGGTGGCTGCGGTGGCTGCGGTGGCTGCGGTGGCAGGAAGGCGTCGTTGCTGTCGCCCCGTGGCAGCAACGACGCTTTCCTGCCACCGGGAGGACCGAGGTCGTGGCGCAGGATCGCGGCCTCGAGGTCGGTGGTCGCGGGGGAGGGGTCGAGCCCGAGCTCGTCGGCGAGCCGGCGGCGCAGTGCCGCGAGGGCGGCGAGCGCGTCGGCCTGGCGCCCGCCGCGGTACAGCGCGCGGGCGAGCAGCCGGACCGGCTCCTCGCGCAGCGGCTCCTCCCGGACGTACGGCGACAGCAGGTCGACGACGACCGCCGGGTCGGGCTCGGCGGCGGCGAGGGTCTCGACGATGCCGCGCCGCAGCTCGGTCAGCCGCTCGATCGCGGGCGCGGCCCACGCGGCGTCGGCGAACTCGGCCAGCGGCGGGCCGGTGAACAGCGCGAGGGCCGCTCCCAGGTCCTCGACGGTCCCGGTGCGGAGACGTCGGGCCCGGGCGACGTCGAGCTCGGCGTGCAGGGCGTAGCCGCCCGCGGCGCTGACGAGGACGGTCGCGGGGGTGCGGGGCGCGCGGTCGGGTTCGAGGGCCCGGCGCAGGTGGCTGACGTGGGCCTGCAGCCCGGCGAGGGCACGGGGCGGGGGTTCGCCGCCCCAGAGGTCGTCGACCAGCCGGTCGACCGGCACCACCTCGCCCTCCGCCACGGCGAGCCGCGCGACGAGGGCCCGGCGCTGGGCGCTGCCGAGGTCGACGGGGCGGCCGTCGAGCGACGCGGTCAGCGCCCCGAGCAGCCGGACCTCGAGCACGGGACCGATCGTACGATCACGACCCGCCGTCCCAGTCCGCGATCGCCCACAGCGGCGAGACCGGCCCCGTCCCCGCGCCGAGCGGGTACGACGCCGCCACGGCCCGCCGGATGTAGCGCTCGGCGTACCCCACGGCCTCCGGCATCTCGAGTCCCCGCGCGAGCCCGGCGCAGGTGGCGCTGGCCAGCGCGTCGCCGGCGCCGTGGACGTGCTGGGTGTCGATGCGCGGGCCGGTGAACTCCCAGGTGTCGGTGCCGTCGGAGAGCAGGTCGACCACCTCCGGCGAGCCGTGCAGGTGCCCGCCCTTGACGAGGGCCCAGCGGGCGCCGAGGTCGTGCAGGGCGTCGGCGGCCTTCCGGGCGGTGTCCCGGTCGGTCACGGTGACGCCCGCGAGCAGCCGGATCTCGTCGAGGTTCGGGGTGGCCAGCGCCGCGCGCGGGAAGAGCAGCGTGCGGATGGCCTCCATCGCGTCCTCGGCCAGGAGGGGCTCCCCGTACATCGAGGCGGCCACGGGGTCGAGGACGAACGGCGTGGACTCCCGGCCGATCCCCACCTCGTCGACGACGTCCGCGACGGCCTCGATGATCCCCGCCGTCGCGAGCATGCCGGTCTTCGCGGCGCCCACCCCGATGTCGCTCACCACGGCCCGGACCTGCGCGGCGACCGTCTCCGGCGGCACGAGGTGCACGCCGGAGACGCCGAGCGAGTTCTGCACCGTCACGGCCGTCATCGCGACGCACCCGTGCACCCCGCACGCCGTCATCGCCCGCAGGTCGGCCTCGATCCCGGCGGCGCCGCCGGAGTCGGAGCCGCCGATCGTGAGCGCGCGGGGCGGGGTGTCGGCCATGCTCGCAGTGTGGCCTACGGCCAGGTGAGCAGAAACGGTCGTCATAGCGACCCTGACTGCTCACATGGGCGCAGCCCACAACGACGACACCGGACCGTGCCCCGCACCCAGCGGGTAGGAGTCCTCGACGGCCCGGGTGATGTAGCGCTTCCCGAGTGCCACGGCGTCCACGAGTGACATCCCGCGCGCGAGGCCCGCCGTGATCGAGGAGGCCAGGGAGTCACCGCCGCCGTGCGTGTGCGGCCGGTCCAGGCGTTCCGAGCGGAACTCGTGCTCCTCGCCCGACGCCAGCGACAGCAGGTCCACGCAGTCCTCCTGACGGCGGCCCGAGACCGCCTCCAGGTGCCCGCCCTTCACGAGCACCGCCTGCGCGCCCAGCGCGTGCAGCGCCCGCGCCGCCTCCCGGGCCGACGCGTCGTCGACCACCTTCACGTCGACCAGCAGCGCGATCTCGTCGAGGTTGGGCGTCACGAGCGTCGCCCGCGGCAGGAGCTGCGTGCGCACCGCGTCGAGCGCGTCGTCGGCCAGCAGCGACGAGCCGTGCATCGACGCCGCGACCGGGTCGACGACGAACGGGATGCCGCCCGAGCCGATCCCGACCTCGTCGCACACCGCCGCGATCGCCCCGATGATCTCGGCGGTCGCGAGCATGCCGGTCTTCGCCGCGTCCACGCCCATGTCGCCGGCGACGGTGCGGACCTGGTCGGCGACGACCTCGGGCGGGATCGGGTGGAACCCACTCACCCCGAGCGAGTTCTGCACCGTCACGGCCGTGACGGCCACGGCGCCGTGGACGCCGCACGCGGCGAAGGCGCGCACGTCCGCCGTCATGCCGGCGCCGCCGCCCGAGTCGGTGCCGGCGATCGAGAGCGCGACGGGCGGGCTCGAGGTGCGCGGACCCGGCGTCATGAACCGGCCACCGGCAGGTAGACGCGGTTCCCGTGCGCGGCGAACAACGCCGCCTTCTCGGCCATGCCGGCCTCCACCTGGTCGCGGATCTCGTGGCTGATGCGCATCGAGCAGAACTTCGGGCCGCACATCGAGCAGAAGTGCGCGGTCTTGGCCGGCTCCGCGGGCAGCGTCTCGTCGTGGAAGCCGCGCGCGGTGTCCGGGTCGAGGGCGAGCCGGAACTGATCGTGCCAGCGGAACTCGAAGCGTGCCCGCGACAGCGCGTCGTCGCGCTCCTGCGCCCGCGGGTGGCCCTTCGCGAGGTCGGCGGCGTGCGCGGCGATCTTGTAGGTGATCACGCCGACCTTGACGTCGTCGCGGTTCGGCAGGCCCAGGTGCTCCTTGGGCGTGACGTAGCAGAGCATCGCCGTGCCGGCCTGCGCGATCTGCGCCGCGCCGATCGCGGAGGTGATGTGGTCGTAGCCCGGCGCGATGTCGGTCGCGAGCGGCCCGAGCGTGTAGAACGGCGCCTCCCCGCACCACTCCTCCTCGAGCCGCACGTTCTCCGCGATCTTGTGCATCGGCACGTGGCCCGGGCCCTCGATCATCACCTGCACGCCCTTCGCGCGGGCGATGTGCGTGAGCTCCCCGAGGGTGCGCAGCTCGGCCAGCTGCGCCTCGTCGTTGGCGTCGGCGATCGACCCGGGACGCAGGCCGTCGCCGAGGGAGAACGTCACGTCGTAGCGACGCAGGATGTCGCAGAGCTCGGAGAAGTGCTCGTAGAGGAACGACTCGCGGTGGTGCGCGAGGCACCACGCGGCCATGATCGAACCGCCGCGGCTGACGATGCCCGTGACCCGCTTCGCGGCGAGGGGCACGTACCGCAGCAGCACGCCCGCGTGGACGGTCATGTAGTCCACGCCCTGCTCGCACTGCTCGATCACGGTGTCGCGGTAGATCTCCCAGGTGAGCTTCTCGGGATCGCGCACCTTCTCCAGCGCCTGGTAGATCGGCACGGTCCCGATCGGCACCGGCGAGTTCCGCAGGATCCACTCCCGCGTCTCGTGGATGTCGTCGCCGGTGGAGAGGTCCATGACGGTGTCCGCGCCCCACCGGGTCGCCCACACCATCTTCTCGACCTCCTCGGCGATCCCCGAGGTCACCGCCGAGTTGCCGATGTTGGCGTTGATCTTCACCGCGAACGCCTTGCCGATGATCATCGGCTCGGACTCGGGGTGGCGGTGGTTCGCCGGGATCACCGCGCGGCCGGCCGCGACCTCGGCGCGGACGAGCTCGGGGTCGACGCCCTCGCGGGCGGCGACGAAGTGCATCTCCGGCGTGGTCTCGCCGTCCCCGGCGCGCTCCAGCTGGGTGCGGTCGCTGCCCTCCCGACGGCGGGTGAGGCCCGCCTCGAGATCGATGGTCGCGTTCTCGTCGGTGTACGGCCCGGACGTGTCGTACACGTCGAGGTGGGTGCCGTCGGTGAGCTCGATGCGCCTCATCGGGACGGCGTGCTCGCCGACGTGGATCTTGTGCGACCCGTCGATCGGGCCGGTGGTGACGTGCTGCGGTGCGGTGCTCATGACTCCCTACGCCGGCATTACCCGGTCAGGTTCGGCGGTCGGCGGCGCCTGACCCCGGGGTCAAGCCGCCCTCTCAGCCCGCTCCTGGTGCGAGCTCCCGCGTGTGCAGTTGTGGATCCGTCACCGACGGTGCCATCCCGTGGGTGGGCGTCGCAAGGGACCGGTGATCACGAGCCGGTGAGCTCCGCCGGTACCGCGAGCACGTCGACCATGGCGTCGCCGCGCAGCACGGTGACCGGGAGCGTGCGGCCGATCGCGTCGGCGAAGAGGCGCCGCTGCAGGTCACGGGCCTGGGTGACCGGCTCGTGGTCGGCGTCGACGACGATGTCCCCCGGCTTGAGGCCGGCCCGGGCGGCCGGGCTCTCCCGCACCACCTCGGCGACCCGCAGGCCCTGGCGGCGCCCGAGCCGCAGGGCCACGTCGACCGGCAGCGGGGTCGGGGCGCCGACCACGCCGAGGTAGCCGCGGCGCACCCGGCCGTCGCGGCGCAGGCTGGCGACGATCGCGCGCGTCGTGTCGTTCCACGGGACGGCGAGGCCCAGCCCGACGCCCGCGACGGCGGTGTTGATCCCGACGACGTGTCCGCGCGCGTCGGCGAGCGCGCCGCCCGAGTTGCCGGGGTTGAGCGCGGCGTCGGTCTGGATCACGTCCTCGACGACGCGGCCGTCCTTCGTGGGGAGGCTGCGCCCGAGCCCGCTGACCACCCCGGCGGTGACGCTGCCCGCGAGCCCGAACGGGTTGCCGACGGCGACGACGAGCTGCCCGACCCGCAGCCCGCTCGCGTCGCCGAGGGTCACCGGGGCGGGCGTGGCCGCGTCGGGGTGCACGGCGAGGACGGCGAGGTCGGCGAGCGGGTCGGCGCCGAGGACGCGGACGTCAGCGTGGCTGCCGTCGGCGAACGTGGCCCGCCCGCCCCGGGCGCGGTCGACGACGTGGGCGTTGGTGACGAGGACGGTGCCGTCGCCGTCCGGGTCCTCGATGACGACCGCGCTCCCGGCACCCCGCGGGCGCTCCGGGTCGCCGACGGCGAGTGCGGCCACGGCGGGGCCGAGCGTCTCGGCCACGGTGACGACGGTGCGGGAGTAGGAGTCGAGCTCGTCCACGCCCTCGTGCTTACACCGTTGCAGCACGCACGACGACGCTGTTCGTCGTGGGCGGAACCGGGCGCCCGCATTGCTGGCACCGGAGCGGGGGTCAGTGGCCGAACGGATCCGGGTCGACGCCCGGCATCCACGTCGTCCCGGGGACGCCCCACCCGTTCGCCCGGATCGCGCGCTTGGCCGCCCGCTTGTTCCGGCCGATCAGGCGGTCGGTGTAGACGAGGCCGTCGAGGTGGTCGGTCTCGTGCTGCAGGCAGCGGGCGAAGAAGCCGCGGCCCTCCACGCTCACCGGGTCCCCCTCGACGTCGCGTCCGGTCACGCGCGCCCAGTCGGCCCGGCCGGTGGGGAACGACTCGCCGGGCACCGAGAGGCAGCCCTCGGCGTCGTCGTCCTCGTCGGGCATCGTCTCCGGGACCTCGGTGGTCTCCAGGGCCGGGTTGACCACGACCCCGCGGCGCCGCTCGCCCTCGAGCTCCGGGTCGGGGCAGTCGAAGACGAACACCCGCCGACCGACCCCGATCTGGTTGGCGGCGAGCCCGACGCCGTGCGCGGCGTCCATGGTCTCGAAGAGGTCCTCGACGAGCGTGCGGAGCGCCTCGGTGCCGAACTCGTCGTCGGTGAACGGGGTCGTCGGGGCGTGCAGCACGGGCTCGCCGGTCACGACGATCGGGCGGACGGTCACGGCGGGCGAGCCTAGACGGCGGCTCCACCGCAGGTGGGAGCTGGTGACGACGTGCGTCGCCGGGGTGTTGTCAGGGGGTCGTGGTTGAATGGAGGGCACGCGAATGACACCCGTGTCATTCGTCGCGACGGCTCCCGCGGGGGTCGACGGAACGACTCCGAGGAGCGTGATGGACGCACCTGCAGCTACCACCGGCCCGGCCCCGTCCGCCGGTCGGCACACCTCGGCGCCCGACGACGGACTGACCCGCCGCGACCGCGAGATCCTCGCGTTCGAGCGGCAGTGGTGGAAGTACGCGGGCGCCAAGGAGCAGGCGATCCGCGAGCTGTTCGACATGTCGGCGACGCGCTACTACCAGGTCCTCAACGCGCTCGTGGACCGTCCGGAGGCCCACGCGGCCGATCCGATGCTCGTCAAGCGGCTCCGGCGGTTGCGGCAGACACGACAGCGCGCGCGTGCGGCGCGTCGCCTCGGTGTGGAGCCCTCGTAGTGGTCTCCTGATCCCTCGAACGGTTGTCGCCGGAAGGGGAGCAGGGTCATGACGGGTCCCGGGGCGTCCGGCGCCTCCCGCTTGCGCATCGCGGGGGTCGCGCTGCTGGGCGTGGCCGCCATCGCCGCCGTGGTGGGCCTGATCAGCCTCGGCGGGCAGGGCACGTCCAGTGCCCCGGCCGCGTCCCCGACGTCGACCATCGCGCCCGCTCCCGGCGAGCCGGGTGCCCCGGGGCAGCCGGGCGCCGACCAGCAGGGCCAGCCGGGCGTCCCGAACCAGCCGGGTCAGCCCGGCCAGCCGGGGCAGCCCGGTGTCGGCGGCCAGCCGGGTGGGGTGCCGGGCGGCGTGGCCGGTGCGCCGGCACCCCCGGTCACCGAGGCGCTGCCGCCGGTCGCGGCCGCCCCGCCGATCGTGCCGGGCGGGGGCTCCGGGTCGGGCTCCGGCTCCGGGGGCGGCGGAGGTGCGTCGTACGCGAACGTGCCGGTCCGCGTCTACAACAACTCGACCATCCGTGGCCTCGCCGAGACCGCCGCCGGCCAGATCCAGGGCCGCGGCTTCGACGTCGTGGAGACCGGCAACTACGCCCAGGGCGTCATCCCGGTCAGCACGGTCTACTACCGCCCCGGCAGCGGCGAGGAGGGTGCGGCCGAGGCGCTCGCGGCCTCGTTCGGGGTCCGCGCCGAGCCGCGCTTCCCGGGCATCCAGGGCGCCTCGCCCGGCGTCATCGTGATCGCCACGAACAACTGGGGCCAGAACGCCCAGAAGGGTTCCTGACCCCGCACCGACCACGGCCCGCGGTCCGCGTCCGACGCGGCTCGCGGGCCGTCGTCGTGTCCGGCCCCGCTCACATGCGGGCGGCGACCTCGCCCATCTCCGTCCAGTCCATCCCGGCGGGCAGGTCCTGGTACACGATGCGTGGCACTGTCGCGACGACGGACGGGAGCCACCCGAAGAACCACTGCGCGTGCTCCGAGCCGACGTGCGCGGCGCCCGCCTCGGCGTCCGCGTAGGTGGCGACGACGACGAACTCCCCGCTCGCCTCCACCGACTCGTAGCAGGTGAAGTGCCGGTTGCCGGGCTCCTCGCGGACCTGTGCGGAGTAGCGCGTGACACCGCGGAGGAACTCCTCGCGGCGGTCCGCCCGGACGTCGATGCTGATCACGATGAAGATCATGTCTGCGGAGCCACCCCACACCGGTCCCGGACGCTGCGCGCGTGACCGTACGCAGGCCCGCCGGGCACGGTCGAGATCCGCGCCCGGCGGCAGCATGTGCACGCTCAGCCCCGGTTCGCGTACGCCTCCAGCTCGGCGAGCTGCCGCGGGTCCAGCGACGGCCGCACCACCTGGCGCGCCGCCTCGAACTGCGCGGCGGTCACCTCGGTGGAGTCCAGCGAGGCCCGCATGGCCGTGAGGGCGGCCTCGCGGACGAGCGCGGCGCAGTCGGCCGCCGAGTAGCCCTCGAGCGCGGCGCCGAGCGCGTCGAGGTCCACGTCCTCGGCGAGCGGCGTCGCCTTCGAGGCGGCGCGCAGCACCGCCGCGCGGGCCTCGGCGTCGGGCGGGGGCACGTAGATCTGGCGCTCGAGCCGGCCGGGCCGCAGCAGGGCCGGGTCGATCAGCTCCGGCCGGTTGGTGGCGCCGAGGACCACGACGTCGCGCAGCGGGGTCGCGCCGTCCAGTTCGGTGAGCAGGGCGGCGACGACCCGGTCGGCCACCCCGGCGTCCGACGACCCGCCGCGCCGCGGTGCGAGCGCGTCGACCTCGTCGAGGAACACCAGCGCGGGCGCGGCGTCGGCCGCGCGCCGGAACAGCTCGCGCACGGCCCGCTCGGACTCGCCCACGTACTTGTCGAGCAGCTCGGCGCCCTTCACGACGAACACGTTGAGCTGCCCCGTGCCGGCCAGCGCGCGCATGAGGAACGTCTTGCCGCCGCCGGGCGGGCCGTAGAGCAGCACCCCGCGGGGCGGGTCGACGCCGAGGCGCGCGAAGGAGTCGGGGTAGGTCAGCGGCCAGAGCACGGTCTCGGTGAGCGCCTGCTTGGTCTCGACCATGTCGCCGACGTCGTCGAGCGTGAGCCCGCCGGAGTGCAGCGTCTGCGAGCCCGACGAGGTCAGCGACACCGGCCGCACCGAGGTCACGGCGCCGAGGAGGTCGTCCTGTCCGAGCTCCAGGTCGTCCCCGCCGCGCAGCGCCGCCCGCACCGCCGCCTCCCGGCGCAGCGCCACGAGGTCGGCCGCGACGAAGCCCGGCGTCCGGAGCCCGACGGCGCCGAGGTCGACGTCGGCGGCCAGCGGCACCTCCCGCAGGAGCACGCGGAGCAGCTCGGCGCGCTCGCGGTCACCGGGAGCGGGCAGGCCGAGCTCGCGGTCGACGAGGTCGGGGGCCCGCAGCCGCGGGTCGACCGACTCGCCGCCCTGCGCGGTCGCCACCAGCGCCACCCCGTCGGCGATCACCGACCGCAGCTCGTCGAGGACCACCGTCGCCAGCGGCGGCGGGTCGGAGGCGGGCAGGAGCGTCTCGACGTCGGGTACCAGCAGCACGGTCGGGCCGTCCGCCGCGCGGGCCCGGGAGCAGGCCGACCGCACCCGTTCGGCCGCCGCCCCCGCCTCGAGGGCCGCGGCCGCCGGCGCGTCGAGCACGACGACGCCGACCTCGGCCTCCGCCGCGACCGCGCGGACGAACGTCGTGCGCCCGACCCCCTCGGGGCCGGTCACGAGCACCCCGAGCCGGGCGGCGGCGCCGAGGCGGGTCAGCAGCTCCGGGCGCGTGAAGACGAGGTCCAGCCACTCCCGCAGCCGTCGGGCGGGGTCCTGCTGGCCGACGAGGTCGGTCACGGCGACGGTCGGCTCCGCCGGAGCGGCAGGCGCTGCCGGGGCCGCCCGGGCCGCCGGAGCGGTGGACGCGGCCGCCGGGGTCCCGGCGGAGGCGGCGGTCAGCCCGGGGCCCGGGGCGGCGGGGCCGGTGGCGCGCGGCGCGGCGGCGAAGAAGCCCGACGGCGCGAAGTCCGACCGGTCCTCGGGCCGGGCGCGGGCGCCGGTGCGCGGGCCGTCCTGCCAGCCGACGACGGTGCTCGGGGCGACCACGAAGGCGTCCGGGCCCGCGGGTTCGACGTCGACGACCGTGACCAGCTCGGTGGTCCACGTGGTACCGAGCTCCCGCGCCAGGCGGGTCCGGGTGCCGACCGCGTCGGCCCCGGGGACCGGGGCGAGGTCCTGCGGGAGCAGCGAGACGGTGTCGCCGGCGCTGAGCACCTTGCCCGTCAGCGCCAGGCGCAGCGTCTCCGGCGCGACGGCCCCGGCCGCCAGCCGCGACCCGGACAGCGTGATCGTCCGGGCCGCGCTCACGGTCACCGGCTCCACCGCGACCGGGCTGCCGGCCACGATCCCCGCGTTGACCATCGCGGTCTCGTCGAGCGTCGCGGTGCCGGGAGCGGTCATCCCGACGGCGGGTGCGGCCAGGGCGACCGTCGGGCGGGTGCCGACGAGGCGCACGGCGTCCCACGCGGCGAGCCCCAGGGCGGAGAAGACCTCGCCGTGCAGCCGGACGACGCCGCGGCGCGCGTCCACGGCCGACGTCGAGAGCTGGGCGGTGAGGGTGACCTGCGGGGTCACGACTTGTCCTGCCGACGGCGACGCAGCCCGAGCCGCTGCGGGCCCGGACGGTCGCGGTTGATCGTGCGGCGCCCGGCCCGGGCCGCCGCACCCGCGACGCGCCGCGGCAGCGGGCGGCGCGGCGGCAGCAGTCCGAGGCGGCGGTGGGCGCGGCGCACGGCGCGCCGCTGGCGTGGTGGCACGTGCCAGACCTCCGGGTGCCGGTCGAGCCAGCGGTACCGGTAGACCGCGTACGGGATGTGGGCCAGGTAGGCCAGGATCGCGACCGGGTAGAGCAGGAACGGCACCGCGACGATCGCCGCCGCGACCAGCGCGACCAGCACCAGTGCCGGCGCGATCGCCGTCGGGGGCACCCGGACGCTCTTGAGCGAGGCGGTCGGGATCCGCGAGATCATCAGCGCGGCGGAGAGCACCGTCCAGATCGCGACCGTGACCGGCGCCGACCACCACCCCGGGCCCAGCAGCAACTCGGTGGCGAGCGGGGTCAGGGCCACGAGGGCCCCGGCCGGGGCGGGCACGCCGACGAAGAACTCCCCGGCGAACGGCTTGGCCTCGGCGTCGTCGGCGAGCGTGTTGAAGCGGGCGAGGCGCAGTGCGGCGGACACGACGAGCACGAGCGCGACGACCCAGCCGATGCGCAGGTCGTGCAGCGACCACAGGAAGAGGATCAGCGCGGGGGAGACGCCGAAGGAGATGCAGTCCGACAGCGAGTCCAGCTCCGCGCCGATCCGGCTGGAGGCGTCGAGCAGCCGGGCGAGGCGGCCGTCGAGGGCGTCGAAGACCCCGGCGAGCGCGATGGCGGCGATCGCGGCGACCTCGTTGCCGGCGAGCATGAACTGCACGCCCGACAGGCCCGAACAGAGCGCGAGGACCGTGACGGCGTTGGGCAGCAGGCGGACGCCGGGGGCGGTGCGGACGTTCGGGCCGGTCGTGGCGGGCACTAGGGCTCCTGCCCGAGCTCCGCGAGCACCGTCTCCGCGCCCACCGTGCGCTGGCCGACGTGCACGCCGATCTCGGCGCCGGGCGGGAGCAGGAGGTCGACCCGCGAGCCGAACCGGATGAGCCCGTAGGTCTCGCCGGCGACCACCTCGTCGCCCGGCCGCGCGTCGCACACGATCCGGCGTGCCACGAGGCCCGCGATCTGGACGACGGCGAGGTCGCGGCCCGCGGTGTCGCGGACCCAGACCGAGGTCCGCGAGTTGGCCTCGCTCGCCTCGGGCAGGTCGGCGGAGACGAAGGTGCCCGGACGGTGCTCGACCGCGAGGACCTGGCCGTCCACGGGCATGCGCTGGACGTGCACGTCGTAGACCGAGAGGAAGGCGCTGACCCGCGGGCGCGGCCCGGACGGGAACCCCTTCGCGACGAGCTCGGGCGGGGCCTCGGCGTCCCCGATGACGCTGACCGTGCCGTCGGCGGGTGCGACGGCGATGTCGGCGCGCTGCGGGGTCGTTCGGTGCGGGGCGCGGAAGAAGGCGGCGACGGCCGCCGTCGTCAGGACGGCGCCGAGGGTGCCGCGCCCGCGGGCGGCGCGGAGCGCGAGGGCGCCGGCGGCGACGGCGCCGATGACCGGCGCGCCGCCCGGGTGCAGCGGCGGCATCGTCTCGCGGACGAGGTCGACCGCGTGGAGGACCGGGTTGCGGCGCGGCGCGGGGAGCTTCTCCCGGGCGGTCGCCGCGGGGTCGCCGGGTGCGGGGGAGCGATCGGGCACGGTCAACCTTCGCGTCGACGACGGGTGCTGAATCGAATCTATCGGCACACACCGGGTGGGGCCGGGGCCGCCATCCCCCGAGACGGCGACCCCGGCGAGAACCGCTCGTCCGCTCCCCAGCGACAAGCGGTTGGTCGACGTCGATCGCGTTGGCGGACACCGCGATCGGCCATCGGGCTACCCGGGGTGAACTCGTCCGGTGCCGGCACCATGAGAGTTCTCACACATGGTGCCTGATCTTCCGGGTCGCGCCAAACCGATTTCGCGCCGATGGCCCAAGCGGACCACTCGAACGGCGGCTTCCGCCCTGGTCGACGCCCCGGGACCGGTTCAGTCCGACGGCGCGCCGTCAGCTCTCCAGGAGCCAGACCTCGACCTCGCTGCCGACGGCCACCTCGGTGACGTCCTCGCCCACCACGAGCAGGCAGTCCGCCTGCGCGAGCGCGGCGAGCAGGTGCGAGCCCGCCCCGCCGACGGGCGCGACGGTGCCGGCCACGGCGTCCAGGCGACCGCGGCGGAACTGCCGGCGCCCCGCGGGCGAGCGGAGCTCCTCGGCCGTCCGCGCCCGGACCCGGGCCCGGTCGGGGTGCGGGTGCCCGGCGGCGCGGCGCAGCGCCGGCCGCACGAACACCTCGAACGAGACCAGCGAGCTCACCGGGTTGCCGGGCAGGGTCACCACGGCGACGCGGCCGTCGTAGCGGCCCGCCCCCTGCGGCATCCCGGGCTGCATGGCGACCTTGGTGAACGCGATCCCGCGCGTGGTGAACGCGTCCTTGACCACCTCGTAGGCGCCCGCGCTCACGCCGCCCGAGGTGATGACGAGGTCCGTGGGCTCGGCGAGGGCCGCGTCGAGCGTCGTCAGGAACTCCTCGACGTCGTCGGGCACGAAGCGCAGGAGCCGGGCCTCGCCGCCCGCGTCCTCGACGGCCGCGGCCAGCATCGGGCCGTTCGACTCGTGGATCTGCCCGTGGCGCAGCGGCTCGCCGGGCGCGACGAGTTCGGAGCCGGTCGAGAGCACGAGCACGCGTGGGCGCCGGTGGACGGTCAGCTCGGGCGCCCCGACCGCGGCCGCGAGGCCGATCTGCGCCGCGCCGAGCACGGTGCCCGCGGTGAGGACGACCTGGCCGGCCGTGACGTCGTCGCCCGCGCGGCGCACGCTCTGCCCGGCGTCGACGCCGCGCTCGATCGTCACGGTGGCGCCCGGCAGCCCGCCGTCGGTCCACTCCACCTGCACCACGGCGTCGGCGCCCTCGGGGACGGCCGCGCCGGTCATGATCCGGTGGGCGGTGCCGGGGGCCAGGAGCGGGCCGTCGACGCGCCCCGCCGGCACGTCCTCGGGCACGGGCAGCGTCACCGGGGTCGTCGCGAGGTCGGCGGCAAGCACCGCGTAGCCGTCCATCGCGGAGTTGTCGAAGGGCGGCAGCGACACGGGGGACGTCAGGTCCGCGGCGAGGACGCGACCCCGGGCGGCCGCGAGCGGCACCGTCTCCGTCCCGGTGGGGGCGATCAGCTCCGCGACCGCGGCGGCGTGCGCCTCGACGGGCCGCATCGCCGCGGGGTCGCCGTGATCGTGCCCATGTCCGTGCCCATGACCGTGCGCGTCGCTCACGGCTCGACATCGTGCCCCGCCCGCGCCGACCTGGGGCGACGGGGGAGCGCGATCGGCCCCGCCGGGTGCGGCGCGGCCTCTACCCTCGTCGCCGTGACCCGGAGCGACCCTGCTGACGAGGCGGCGGAGCCGCCGCGCGGGACGCCGGCCACCGAGGACCTGACCGGGTCCGCGCTCGGCCGCTACCGGGTCGAGGGCGTCATCGGGCGCGGGGGCATGAGCACCGTGTACCGGGCCACGGACACGCGGCTCGGCCGGGTCGTCGCACTCAAGGTGATCGACCCGGCGCTCGCCGGGGACGAGGAGTTCCGCGAGCGCTTCCGCGACGAGGCGCGCAACACCTCGGCGGTCGACCACCCGCACGTGGTGCCGCTCTACGACGTGGACAGCGTGGACGACCGGCTCTACATCGCGATGCGCTTCATCGAGGGCCCCGACCTCGCCACGCTCGTCGGCGGCCGGCCGCTCGCCCCGGAGCGGGCGCTGCGCCTGCTCGACCAGGTCGCCGACGCCCTCGACGCGGTGCACGCCCACGGGCTGGTGCACCTCGACGTCAAGCCGGCCAACGTCCTCGTCGGCCACGCGGCCGGCGCGGGCAGCCGCGAGCTCGCCTACCTCGCCGACTTCGGCCTCACCCACCGCGGCGCCACCGGCCACCGCACCCGCGGCGGCGACTTCCTCGGGTCCCCGACGTTCGCCGCCCCGGAGCACCTGCGCGGCGAGCCGGTCGACGCCCGCACGGACCTCTACTCGCTCGCCTGCGTGCTCTACACCTGCCTGACCGGCCACGCGCCCTACCGCGGCTCGGTCACCGAGGTGATCGACGCCCATCTCGCCGGCGACGTGCCGACCGCGTCGGCCGGGACCGCGTTCGGCCCGGACGTCGACGCGCTGCTCCGCCGGGCGCTCTCGGTCGACCCGGCCCGGCGCCCCGCGAGCGCCCGGGACCTCATGACCGCGGCCCGCGCCGCCCTCGCGGGTCGGCCCCCCGTCCGGCGTGAGGGGAACCCTGGTGCCACGAGAGCGCTCGGATCCTCCCCTCACGCCGGCCCGGTCCCCGCCCGTCAGTCGCCCGCGGCGCCGCGCCGGGCTGCACCTCCGACGAACGCACCCCGCCCGGCCGCGGCACGACCCGTCGTCGGGAACGGGGTGCCGGTGCGGGCCCCGCTGCCGCCGCGCACGGGACCGCCCCCGCAGCGGACGCAGGCGCCCGCGTCGCCCACCGACCTCGGGGCGTTCGGCGGCGGCCGCGCGCCCGGACGGCCGGTGGTGGCCCTGCTGGTGGGCGGGGGCGCGGTGGCGCTGCTGATCGTCGTGCTGGTCCTGCTGCTCGCCTGACCCGCCGCCCCGGGTCGCTTGCACTCACCCCACCCGAGTGCCAGACTCGGTGCTGGCACTCGGTAGTGTCGAGTGCCAGGTCGGGACGGTGAGATCGGCGTAATGGAGCTGATCGTCCGTCGCGGGCACCGCCTGGCCGAGCACACGTGTCTCTCATCGGAGGACCACCCAGCATGGCCAAGATGATCGCGTTCGACGAGGAGGCCCGTCGCGGCCTCGAGCGGGGCATGAACAGCCTCGCGGACGCCGTCAAGGTGACCCTCGGCCCGCGCGGCCGGAACGTCGTCCTGGAGAAGAAGTGGGGCGCCCCCACGATCACCAACGACGGCGTCTCGATCGCGAAGGAGATCGAGCTCGAGGACCCGTGGGAGAAGATCGGGGCCGAGCTCGTCAAGGAGGTCGCGAAGAAGACCGACGACGTCGCGGGTGACGGCACCACCACCGCGACCGTCCTCGCGCAGGCGCTGGTCCGCGAGGGCCTCCGCAACGTCGCCGCCGGCGCGAACCCGATGGCCCTCAAGAAGGGCATCGAGAAGGCCACCGAGGCCGTCTCCCAGGCGCTCCTGAAGTCCGCCAAGGAGGTCGAGACCAAGGAGCAGATCGCGGCCACGGCCTCGATCTCGGCCGCCGACGCGCAGATCGGCGAGCTCATCGCCGAGGCGATGGACAAGGTCGGCAAGGAAGGCGTCATCACCGTCGAGGAGTCGCAGACCTTCGGGCTCGAGCTCGAGCTCACCGAGGGCATGCGCTTCGACAAGGGCTACATCTCGCCCTACTTCGTCACCGACCAGGACCGGATGGAGGCGGAGCTGGACGACCCCTACGTCCTGCTCATGTCCTCGAAGATCTCGTCGGTGAAGGACCTCCTCCCGCTGCTGGAGAAGGTCATGCAGTCCGGCAAGCCGCTCGCGATCATCTCCGAGGACGTCGAGGGCGAGGCCCTGGCCACGCTCGTCGTCAACAAGATCCGCGGGACGTTCAAGTCGGTCGCCGTCAAGGCCCCCGGCTTCGGTGACCGCCGCAAGGCGATGCTCGCCGACATGGCGATCCTGACCGGCGGTGAGGTCATCTCCGAGGAGGTCGGCCTCAAGCTCGAGTCGGCGGACCTCTCGCTGCTCGGCCGCGCCCGCAAGGTCACGGTCTCCAAGGACGAGACCACCATCGTCGACGGTGCCGGCGACGCCGAGCAGATCGCGGGTCGCGTGACCCAGATCCGCTCGGAGATCGAGCGCTCGGACTCCGACTACGACCGCGAGAAGCTCCAGGAGCGCCTCGCCAAGCTGGCCGGCGGCGTCGCGGTCATCCGCGCCGGTGCGGCCACCGAGGTGGAGCTCAAGGAGCGGAAGCACCGCATCGAGGACGCGGTCCGCAACGCCAAGGCCGCGGTCGAGGAGGGCATCGTCGCCGGCGGCGGCGTCGCCCTGCTGCAGGCCTCGACCGGCGACGTCTTCTCCGGCCTCGGGCTGGACGGGGACGAGGCCACCGGCGCCAACATCGTGCGCACCGCGCTCGAGGCGCCGCTGAAGCAGATCGCGCACAACGCCGGCCTCGAGCCCGGCGTCGTGGCCGAGAAGGTCCGTGGCCTGAACACCGGTGAGGGCCTCGACGCCGCCACCGGCGAGTACAAGGACCTGATCAAGGCCGGCATCATCGACCCGGCCAAGGTCACCCGCTCGGCGCTGCAGAACGCCGCGTCGATCGCCGCGCTGTTCCTCACCACCGAGGCCGTCGTGGCCGACAAGCCCGAGAAGGCGGGCGCCGGTGCCGGCGCCGACCCGACGGGCGGCATGGGCGGCATGGACTTCTAGTCCACCTGCTCGTTCCTGACGACGGGCCGTACCCCCTGCGGGGGTGCGGCCCGTTCGTCGTTCCTGCGCCTCTTCCGGGGTGGCAGGAAAGCGTCGTTGCTGTCACCCAGTGGCAGGGACGGCCCGTCCTCGATCAGGCCCCGGCCGCTCGCGTCTCGACCGCGTCCCGCCACAGCTCCCGCAGCACCGCTGCGCTGACGGCCCAGCGCTCCGCGCCGACGCGGGCGGCCAGCTCGTCCTCTCGCCGCGCGAGCGCCGCCCGCAACGCCCGCTCGACCCGGTCCCCGGCCTCCGTCCGCCGCACGACCCGGGCCCGGCGGTCCGCGGGATCGGGGACCACCTCGACCAGTCCGCCGTCCTCCAGGGGGCGCAGCGTCTGCGCCAGCGCCTGCTTGGTCAGCCCGCTGACCTCGACCAGGCGCGCCACCCGGGTGCCGTCCGGGGGCAGGGCCGAGAGCAGCCGAAAGTGCCGGGCGCCGAGGCCCGGGGCGTGCTCCGCCGCGACCTCGTACACCGTGCGGCGGAGGTCGAGGAGCAGCTGCTCGAGGAGCCCCGGGAGCGGCGGTTCGACAAGCTCGTTGACGATGACGTCCCCTCCCGGCACACTCGTCGGATTCCGACAAGGAGCTTGACCATACCGGGAGCGTGATCATGACGCCGTCGTTGCCGGGCGGAATCCCGCCGAGCGGGCTCGCGGACGGTCTGGGTCGGCTGCTCGGACGGCGGGTCGTCGACGTCGCGGTGCAGGCCGTCGGGTGCATCGCCCACGTGGCCACCGCCCCGACCACGGCCGGGCTGCACCGGGTGTCCGTCCTGGCCCGCACCGCCGACGGCGAGCGCGTGCCGGTCGGGGTGGTCGCCAAGGTCCTCCGGCCGGCCCGCTTCGGTCTCCCGCCGCAGATGCCGGACGACGCGCGGGACCACCTGGACCGGGTCATCCCGTGGCGTCTCGAGGCGGAGGTCGTCACGACCGTGCCGCCGGACCGGTTCCCGCCGGGGCTGCGGCTCCCCGCGCCCGTGGCGCTGACGGAGCGCGACGAGGAGATCGTGCTGTGGCAGGAGGAGGTGGAGGTGGCCGACCGGCCGTGGACCGCCGAGGACGTCGTCCGCGCGGCCGGTCTGCTCGGTCGCCTCGCCGCCCGCCGGGCGCGCGACGTGGTGCCGTGGACCGGGCCCTCCTTCGTCCGCTCGTTCCTCGACGACGCCGTCCGCTCGTGGGCGGCCCCGCTGCTCCTGGCGCCGGGGGCCTGGGAGCACCCGGAGTTCGCCGCCGCGGTCGAGCGGGGGCTCGAGGAGCCGGTGCGCGCCCTCCTCGACGACCTCGCCACCGACGACGCGCCCGGTGTCGCCCCCTGGGCCACCGTCCCCGTCCTGCCCGCGCACGGCGATCCGACGCCGGACAACCTGCTGCGTCCCGCGGCCGACCCCGGGTCCTTCGTCGCGATCGACTGGGCGAGCGCCACGAGCGCACCCGTCGGCTGGGACGTGGTCCCGCTCGTCCTCGGTCGCGCCGAGGCAGGGCGTGCGTCCGCCGCGGAGGCGGTCGCCGTCCTGCCCCGGGCGCTGGACGCGTACGCCGACGGCCTGGCGGCCGAGGGGTACGAGATCGACCGCGCGGTGCTCACCGCCGCGGTCCGGGCCCTCACGCGGATGCGCTACGGCGTCACGGTGCTGCCGCTGGACGCCCTGATCGGGGGCCGGACCCGGACGAGCGCGCGGAGTGCGCAGGCCGACCTGGTGGCCGCGGTGCTGGCCCTCTGACCTCTCCTGCCCCGGGCGTCTTCCGCTGACTGCGACCTGCACTGGTCGAACCGGGACGAATCACCTACCGTGCGTGCCCGACGAACCACCGTGAGGGAGCGCGCATGAGCCAGGTGACGGACCCGGCGTCGACCGAGCGTCACAAGCTGCCGGTGCGGACGCTCGTCGCGGCCAGCATCGGCAACGCCGTCGAGTGGTTCGACTGGACGATCTACGCGACCTTCGCGGTCTACTTCTCGTCCCAGTTCTTCGACAAGTCGAATCCGACGCTGGCGCTGATCGGCACGACGTCGACCTACGCGCTCGCGTTCTTCTTCCGCCCGCTCGGTGGAGTGCTGCTCGGGCGTCTCGCCGACCTGCGCGGCCGCAAGTTCGCGATGCTCGTGACGATCCTGCTGATGGCAGGCGGTTCGCTCCTGATCGCCGTGCTCCCGACCTACGCCGCCGTCGGCTGGCTCGCGCCGATCCTGCTGCTGCTCGCCCGGATCGCGCAGGGCCTCTCGCTGGGCGGCGAGGTGTCCAACGCCAGCGCGTACCTCGCCGAGATCGCGCCGCCGAACCGCCGCGGCCGGTACTCGAGCTTCTTCTACATCTCCACGGGCGTCGCGCTGCTCGCCGCGTCGCTGCTCGGGCTGCTGCTGACCTCCACGCTCAGCCGCCCCGACCTCGAGTCCTACGGGTGGCGCATCGCGTTCGTGGTCGGCGGCGTCCTCGGCCTCGTCGGGCTCTGGCTGCGCCGCAGCCTCACCGAGACCGAGCAGTTCGAGGAGAACGTCGAGAAGGCCAAGGCCACGAAGAACCCGCTGCTGCGGACGCTGACCCACTACCCGCGGTCGGTCCTGCAGCTCTTCGGCTTCACGCTGCTCTCGACGCTCTGCTACTACACGTTCTTCAGCGCCCTCACCCCGTACGCGGTGCAGTTCCGCGACGCCGCCGGCAGCGACGTCTTCCTCGCGCTGTCCATCGGCACGGTCGTGTTCATCGCGCTGCAGTACCCGATGGGCGCCTGCGCCGACCGGTTCGGGCGCAAGCCGCAGATGCTGGTGTGGTCGGCCGCGTTCGCCGTCCTGACCGTGCCGCTGAGCCTGCTCATCACCGACCGGCCGCCCCTGGTGAACCTCATCATCGTGTTCTCGGTGGGGCTGGGGCTCTACGCGGTGTTCTCCTCGATCGCGCCGGCGATCATGAGCGAGATCTTCCCGACCGAGCTCCGCGCCCTCGGCATCGGCGCCTGGTACAACCTGACGGTCGCCCTGTTCGGCGGCACCGCGCCGCTGCTCATCGCGGCGTTCTCCGGCGCGGGTCAGCCGCAGCTGTTCTTCTGGTACGTCACCGGGGGCGCCGTCGTGGCGTTCGTGATCATCCTGACGCTGCCCGAGACGAAGGGCCGCGTGCTCGACTGACCCGGCCCGACGTCGGGAAAATAGTTCCCGGCCTGCTCAGGGGACTCTCAGCGGATCCCGGCATCCTGGACACATGGAAGGCCTGCGGATCCTGCTGAACCTGGTGTGGCTCGTGCTGGCCGGGGTGTGGATGGCGATCGGCTACGTGATCGCCGGGATCATCTGCTGCGTGCTGATCGTGACGATCCCGTGGGGGATCGCCTCGTTCCGCATCGCACTGTTCACCCTGTGGCCGTTCGGGCAGCGCCTCGAACGTCGGCCCGACCACGGGATCGGGTCGACCCTCGGCAACGTCGTCTGGTTCGTCGTCGCGGGCTGGTGGCTCGCGATCGGGCACGTGGTCACCGCGATCGCGCTGGCCGTGACGATCATCGGCATCCCGTTCGCCTGGGCGAACCTGAAGCTCATCCCGGTGTCGCTCACGCCGCTCGGCCGCCGGATCGTCGACGTGGACGACCCGCGGACCTTCGGGGTGGGGCCGACGACGGCCACCACCCCGATCTCGAGCGCCCGTCGCGAGGTGCCCTGGTACGGGCGCTAGGCGCGCTCAGTCCGCGTCGACCTCCGGGACGGGCGGACCGAGGATGTCGTCGGCGTCGACGATCCGGTACGCGTAGCCCTGCTCGGCGAGGAAGCGCTGCCGGTGGGCGGCGTAGTCCGCGTCCACCGAGTCGCGCGAGACGACCGAGTAGAAGTGGGCCTGCCGGCCGTCGGCCTTGGGGCGCAGCAGCCGGCCGAGGCGCTGGGCCTCCTCCTGGCGGGACCCGAACGTCCCCGAGATCTGCACCGCGACCGAGGCCTCGGGCAGGTCGATGGAGAAGTTCGCGACCTTCGAGACGACGAGCCGCGGCAGCTCCCCGCGCCGGAACGCGTCGAAGAGCTTCTCCCGCTCCTTGTTCGTCGTCGAGCCCTGGATCACCGGGCAGTCGAGCGCCCGACCCATCTCCTCGAGCTGGTCGATGTAGGCACCGATGACCAGCGCGGGCTCGTCGGGGTGGCGCTCCAGGATCGAGCGGACGACCGGGATCTTGGTCCGCGCGCAGGCGCACATGCGGTAGCGCTCGTCGGCCTCCGAGGTGGCGTAGACGATCCGCTCGTTCTCGGTCATCGTCACGCGGACCTCGACGCAGTCCGCGGGCGCGACCCAGCCCTGCGACTCGATGTCCTTCCACGGCGCGTCGTAGCGCTTCGGGCCGATGAGGGAGAAGACGTCGCCCTCCCGGTTGTCCTCGCGGACCAGGGTGGCGGTGAGTCCGAGCCGGCGGCGGGACTGCAGGTCGGAGGTCATCCGGAAGACGGGCGCGGGCAGCAGGTGCACCTCGTCGTAGATGATCAGACCCCAGTCGCGCTCGTCGAAGAGCTCGAGCGCCCGGTGCACGCCCTTGGTCTTGCGGGTCATCACCTGGTAGGTCGCGATCGTGACCGGGCGGATCTCCTTGCGCTCGCCCGAGTACTCGCCGATCTCGTCCTCGGTCAGCGAGGTGCGGGCGACCAGCTCCCGCTTCCACTGCCGACCCGCGACCGTGTTGGTCACCAGGATCAGCGTGGTCGCCTTGGCCTTCGCCATCGCGGCCGCGCCGACCAGCGTCTTCCCGGCCCCGCAGGGCAGGACGACGACGCCGGAGCCGCCGGCCCAGAAGCCCTCGACGGCCGCGGCCTGGTAGTCGCGCAGCTCCCAGTCGGCCTGCTCGAGCTCGATCGGGTGCGCCTCGCCGTCGACGTAGCCCGCGAGGTCCTCGGCGGGCCAGCCGACCTTGAGCAGGATCTGCTTGAGCAGCCCACGCTGCGAGGGGTGCACGACGATCGTGTCGTCGTCGATGCGCTCGCCGAGCAGCGGCGCGATCTTCTTGTTGCGCATCACCTCCTCGAGCACGGCCCGGTCGAACGACACCATGACGAGGCCGTGCGCGGGGTGGTTGGTCAGCTGCAGCCGCCCGTAGCGCCCCATGGTCTCGACGACGTCCATGAGGAGGTTCTGCGGCACGGCGAAGCGCGAGTGGCTGACGAGGGCGTCGACGACCTGCTCGGCGTCGTGGCCCGCCGCGCGGGCGTTCCACAGCGCGAGCGGCGTGACGCGGTAGGTGTGCACGTGCTCCGGCGCGCGCTCGAGCTCGGCGAACGGCGCGATGGCGGTCCGCGCCGCCGCGGCGTTCTCGTGATCGACCTCGAGCAGCAGCGTCTTGTCGGACTGGACGATCAGCGGTCCGGTCCCGGGGGTGCTCACGGCGTCCGGCCTCCAGGGTCTCGCGGGTTCTCGACGACTCCTCGTCGGACTCCATTGTCCTCGCCCTGCCGACGATCTCCCGTGCGATCCCGCACGAGGGGCGTGACCTGCCACATCCCGTGATCGGAGCCGCTCGGAGGGGGTGCCCGCAGAACGGGGAGATGATCTCGTCGGGGGCCCGGTCTACACTCCGACGTCACCGACACCTGCTCCGAGGAGTGACACACCACCCGACGGGGCCGTCACGTCCGCACACCCGCGTCCGTGCCCGGCCGCTCTGCCCACTGCCCCCGGTCCGGGGCGCACCGGTCCGCCGTGGCGGGCCCAGGTGGCCGCTCCGACCCCGTAGCAACGGAACCGACCATGCGATCCACAGACGCGCGGAGTGCACGGTGCGTGCACCTCTGCTCGCCGACCGGGGTGACCCCGTCACTCACGGAGCGCCGTGGTGTCCGGTCCGTCGGCAGTGTAGCCCATGAACAACTACACAGGGTGCAGCAGGCGTCCGTTCGAGGGGGCGTGTCCGTGACAGGCGACCGACCGACCGGTGCAAGGGGAAGGACCAGCGCGTGACCGCTCCCGTCCGTCGAACCGACGCGCGAGGCGAGGCTCGTGGCGGTGTCACCGACGCGCAGGCCCGCCCGCCCCTGGGTGAGCGGCTCGCCCTGCGCAACTGGAGCCTGCCGGTCAAGCTCGCGGCCGTCCTGCTGGTCCCCACCCTGTTCGTCATCACCCTCGGCGTGCTGCGCATCGTCGAGCAGACCGAGAAGGCCCGTTCGTACGACGGCGTCCAGCAGGCGGTGGCGCTCGAGAGCAACAACGCGCGGCTGCTCGGCGCGCTCGACGCCGAGCGCCGCGCGGCGGCCGTGCTCCTGTCCACCAACCGCGCCGGCGGGTTCGCCCCGGTGCAGGAGGCGGCGGACGCGACGAACGACCAGCTGGCCCGGCTGCGCAGCGCCTACGGGTCGGCGGACTCGGTCGACGACCAGACCCGCTCGGCCTACCGCGACGCGTTCTCCGCGGTCGAGGGCCTCGACCGCGTCCGCGACGACGTGCGCGGCGGCGCGGTCGACCCGGCGGGGGCGATCTCCCGGTACACCGACGCGACGTCGGCGGTGCTCACCTTCGACGAGTCGCTGACCCGCGAGGCCGCCGACCCGTCCATCGCGGGGCTCTCCACCGGTCTCTACGCCCTGTCCGTCGTGCGTGAGCAGGACGCCTACGTCCAGGCCGTGGTCGCGGCCGCGATCGCGGGCGGACGGATCGACGCGCCGTCGATCGACCAGGCGCGCAACGCGACGCTGCGCCGGTCGATCGCGGTCGACGAGTTCCGCAGCGCGGTCGGCACCGACAACGCCGGCCTCGCCGACGCCCTGGTCGGGCCCGACGTCGACCAGCGCGACCGGTTGGCGCAGGTCGTGCTCGGCCGCGGCAGCGCCGGGCTGCCCCTGCAGGTCTCCGCCCAGGACTGGGACGCCGCGTCCACCGCCGTCCAGCAGAAGGTCACCGGCGTGTCCGACCAGCTGCGCGAGCGGCTGCAGACGAACGCGACCGCGCTGCAGGACGGCGCACGCAACGCGGCCGGTGTCGCCTCGGTGGTGCTGCTGCTCGCGCTCATGGCGGGCGCCGCGGTCGTCTTCTTCGTCACGCGCTCGCTGCTGCGCCCGCTGCGCCTGCTGCGCCGCACCGCGCTCGACGTCGCGGAGCGGCGCCTGCCCGACGCGGTGCGCAGCCTGCGCGAGGGCGAGGCCCCGGACACCGACGTGAGCCGGACGCCGATCGAGACGCGCGAGGAGATCGGGCAGGTCGCCCGCGCGTTCGACCAGGTGCACGAGCAGGCGGTGCGCCTCGCCGCCGAGCAGGCCGGTCTCCGGTCGGCCTACAACAGCATCTTCGTCAACCTCTCCCGGCGTTCGCAGGCGCTCGTCGAGCGCCAGCTGCGCCTGATCGAGCAGCTGGAGAACAAGGAGGAGGACCCGGAGGCCCTCGGCGACCTGTTCCAGCTCGACCACCTCGCGACCCGCATGCGGCGGAACTCGGAGAACCTCCTGGTCCTCTCCGGGACCGACCTCGCCCGTCGCGGCGGGCGCCCGGTCCCGCTGGTCGACGTGCTGCGGGCCGCCGCCTCCGAGGTCGAGCAGTACCAGCGCGTCGAGCTCTCGCCGCCGCCGTCGGTGCAGCTGCTCGGCCGCACCGCCGCCGACGTCGTCCACCTCGTCGCCGAGCTGCTGGAGAACGCCACCGCCTTCTCCGCGCCCGAGACCCGCGTCGACGTCGCCGCCCGGCCCGAGCCGGACGGCGCGGTGGTGCTCGAGATCGCCGACAGCGGGGTCGGCATGACCGCCGAGGACCTGGCCGACGCCAACCAGCGGCTCGGCTCCCCGCCCACCGTCGACGTCTCGGCGTCCCGGCGCATGGGGCTGTTCGTGGTCGGTCGCCTGGCCATCCGGCACGGCATCGGCGTCACGCTGCGCACCCGTGACGAGGGCGGCGTCGTCGCCGCCGTGCGCATCCCCGCCTCCGCCGTGCTCTCCGGTGCGCCCGGCAGCCGGCCCGGCAGCGGCCCGTCGACGCGCGCTCTCGGCGGCACCGGCCTCCCCGTGCGGTCGCCGGGCTCCAACCCCATCGGCGGCCAGGTCAACGGGACCGCGCGTCCCGACGCGCCCGGCATCCCGCGGCAGGAGCCGCGGGAGGGCACCACGGATCTCCCGCGTCGCACGGCGGCGCGCGGTACCGCCGCGGCCGGTGCCGCCGGCGCGGCGGCGGGCGCCGGTGCGGCGGCCTTCTTCGCTCCCGGTGGCTCGCCGGAGCAGACGTCGACGGGCTCCGAGACGCCCGCGACGACACCGGCCCCGCCGGAGGCCCCGGAGCCCGAGGCCGCCCCGCAGCGCCGCAACGGCCTGACCGGCGCGCTCGCCGCCGCACTGCCCCGGCGCCCCGTGCGTCCGGGGAGCGCGACGCCGCCGGAGGAGCCGCCCGCGACATCGGTGTCCGGCCCGCAGGCCGACGCGTCCGACGTCGAGGACGACGACGAGGACGACGACGACCGCGTCGCCACGGTGTGGGGCGGTGGCGAGGACGACGGCGTCGCCGTCTGGAGCCAGGGCACCCCGGACGCGGAGGAATCCGCACCGGGTGGTGTCCCGGAGCGCGCCGTCGCCGCGCACGCCTGGCGCGGTGCGGACGGCGAGGCGGAGCAGGACGACACCGCGGCCGACACCGCCGCGGCGACCGAGGACGCCGGGCCCCCCGGGCGGCACGGCCTGCGCCCCGAGCCGGCGACGGCGTGGGCGCCCGACGCCGGGACCCGCGACGGCCGTCCCGCACCGCGCCCCCGCCCGGCGCAGGGCTGGTCGGAGGCGCCCGGAGCAGTGCCCGCGGGTCAGGGTGGTCCGGCCGGCCCCGGTGGCCGCCCGCTCCCGCCGCGGCCGCTGCCGCCGCGCCCGGGTGGCCCGTTCCCCGGGACCCCGGGCGGCCCGCCGCCCGGACCCGGTCCGTGGGGTCCGCCCCGCGACCAGGGGCCGCGCCCGACCGGGTCGGCGCCCGCACCCGCGCCCACGATGTGGAACGGCGCGGAGATCGTGCCCCCGCCCGGCGCGGGGAACCCGGAGAGCCCGGAGAACCGTGACGGCACCGGGCACGACGGTGTCGGCGTGATGGGGGCCGCCCCCACGCAGCCCGCGGTCGCGGACCGGCCGGACGTCGCCGGGACGGAGGACCGCGAGGTCGTCGGGACGTCCGACGCCGCGACCCCGGAGCCCGAGGAGGCCGTCGAGGTCCCCGCACGGTCGGAGGTCGCGGCCCCGGAGGTCGCGTCCGAGGACACCGCGCCGGAGGACAGCGCGTCGGCGGACATCGCGTCCGAGGACATGACGTCCGGGGACATCGCGTCCGAGGACATCGCGTCCGGGGACATCGCGTCCGGGGACATCGCGTCCGGGGACATCGCGTCCGGGGACATCGCGTCCGGGGACACCTCGTCCGACGACGCCGAGTCGGAGGCGCTCCCGTCCCGTCCCAGCCGCCGGTCCCTGCGTCCGCTCGCGCAGCGTCGTGCGGACGGGCCGCTGCTGCGGCCCGGTTCGGCGCCCCGGTTGCGCCCGCGCCCGGCCGACGAGCAGGAGCTCGACGCCCCGGACGAGGTCCCCGCCGCGTCCGCCGAGGAGCTGTTCGCCCCCGGCGACGACACGGCCGCGCCCGCGGCCCCGGCGAGCCCGCCGGTGCCGACCGCGACCGGCGTCACCCACGGCCCGGCCACCGGGTACGCGAACGGCGCCGGCACGAACGGGCACGGCACGAACGGGCACGGCACGAACGGGCACGGCACGAACGGGCACGGCACGAACGGGCACGGGACCAACGGCAGCAACGGCAGCAACGGCACCGGCGCGCTGCCGGTGCGGCCGGTGGCCGAGGGCCTGCCGCGCCGCCCCGCGGCGGTCCTGCCGAACCGCGAGCGCACGCCGATCTTCGACGAGGTCGCGTCGGTCTGGTTCCGCGAGGCCGAGCCGAACGCGCCGGACGCCGTCGACCCCGAGTGGTCGGACACCGGCCGTCCCGGGTTCGACGCGGGGGCGCCGTCGCTCACCGCCGTCGACGCCGGCACCACCGAGTCCGGCCTGCCCCGCCGCCGGCCGCGTGCCCACCTCGTCCCGGGCAGCGCCCGACCTTCGCCGTCCCCGGTCGCGACCGGGGGCAGCGGCGGTCCGGGCGAGACACCCCGCCGCAGCGCGGAGGCGGTCCGCGGCCGGCTGGCCAGCTACCAGCGCGGGGTCGCGGACGGGCGCTCGTCCCGTCCCACCCCGTACCCCGCAGGCGGCGCCGCCGCCGACACCACGAACGCCATCGAGGAGGAGCAGTGACGGCACCCCAGTCGCAGCCCAGCAGGTTCGGCTGGCTGGTCTCCAACTTCGCGGAGCGGGTCCCGGGTGTGGCGCACGCCGTGGTCGTCTCCGCCGACGGGCTCCTGCTGACCGCGTCCAACCGCCTCCCGCGGGATCGGGCCGACCAGCTCGCCGCGGTGGCCTCCGGGCTGGTCAGCCTCACGCAGGGCGCGGCCCGCTGCTTCGAGGCCGGCGAGGTGGTGCAGACGGTGGTCGAGATGGAGCGCGGCATCGTGCTGCTGATGTCCATCAGCGACGGCTCGTGCCTGGCCACGCTCGCCGCGCCGAACTGCGACATCGGCCTCGTGGGCTACGAGATGACGCTGCTCGTCGACCGGGTCGGCCAGCTGTTGACCCCCGAGCTGCGCGCGGAGCTCCAGGGATCGGGGTTCCGGTGAGGTGGCCCGGGGGGAGTGAGCGACGGTGAGCGAGGACGACGCCTTCGCCGAGGTCCTGAACGGGATCACGGGTGGGTCGTCCCGGCGCCCGGGTGAGCGGCGGGGTCTGTTCCGGCGGCGCCGGAAGGACGACGCCGGGGCGGCCGCCGACGAGGAGGCGGCCCGCCGCCTCGACGCCGAGGACGCCGGCGGCGCCCACCGCGGTCCGCCCGGCGGCCCGCCGTCCGGACCGGCCGGCTTCGCCGGCGGACCGGGCTTCCCGGGGGGACCGGGCGGACCGGGCCACCCGGGGTCGGTGCCACGGCCGGGTTCGCTGTTCCCGAACGGCGACCCGGCACTCCCGCCGACCGCGCCGGGCGGCATCCAGGTGCCCGGCCGCCACGAGTTCGTGGCGCCGGACTATCCGGACGGGCCTCGGCACGGGAACGAGCCGCCGGAGGCCTCCTTCGTGCGGCCCTACGCCTGGACCCGCGGCCGGACCCGCCCGGCCTACGACCTCGCCGTCGAGACGCTGCTGTCGACGACGGCCCAGGGCCGTGACCCCGCCCAGGTCGTCCAGTACGAGCACCGCATGATCGCCGACCTCTGCGCCGAGCCCAAGTCGGTGGCCGAGGTCGCGGCGCTGCTCCGGCTGCCCCTCGGGGTGGCCCGGGTGCTGCTCGGCGACATGGCCGCGCACGGATCGATCGTGGTGCACGAGACCGCCTCGTCGACGGGTGACTCCCCGGACATGGCGTTGATGGAAAGGGTGCTGAGTGGACTACGACGGCTCTGACGAGGCGGTCCCGACGACCACGTCGGCCAAGATCGTCGTCGCCGGGGGGTTCGGGGTCGGCAAGACGACTTTCGTCGGCTCGGTCTCGGAGATCGACCCGCTGACCACCGAGGCGGTGATGACCGACGCCAGCGCCGGTGTCGACGACCTCACCGCCGTGCCGAACAAGCGGACCACCACGGTGGCCATGGACTTCGGCCGCGTCACCCTCGACGCCGACCTGATCCTCTACCTGTTCGGCACGCCCGGGCAGGACCGGTTCTGGTTCATGTGGGACGACCTCGTGCGGGGTGCCATCGGCGCGGTCGTGCTGGTCGACACCCGCCGCCTCGCCGACTGCTTCGCCGCGGTCGACTTCTTCGAGGACCGGAACCTGCCCTACGTGCTGGGCGTGAACCTCTTCGACGGCGTGCTCACCCACTCGCTGGAGGACGTGGCGGAGGCGCTCGCCATCGACCCCTCGGTGCCGGTGGTGACGGTCGACGCCCGGAACCGGGAGTCGACGAAGGAGACGCTGATCGCGCTCGTCGAGCACGCGATGCAGGTCTGGGCGGTCGGCGCGCGCGCCTGAGCCCCGCATCCGGACGAACGGGTCGTTCGTGCGCTCGTGCCGCACGACCGACCCGTCGGTCCGGGACGAGCCGGGTCAGTTCTCGGTCAGCACGCTGACCGAGGTGATCCGGTGCAGGGCGAACGACACCGCCGACCCGGGCCCGCCGTCGTCGGACTCGACGGCCGCGTCGGTGCCCTCGAGCAGCCCGCCGCCGACGCGCAGCGGCCGCACCACCCGCTGGGACGCGGTGCCGGCGGCGTCGACGTAGCCGATCCACACCGTCCGGCCGGTCCGCGCGGCGTCGGCGAGCACCGCCACGGTGGCGGAGGCCGTCTGGCGGGTCGACCCCGGCACGGTGGCCGCGCCGCGGGCCGCCGTCGCGGCCTTGTCCCCGGCCCGCAGCTGCGCCACGAGGGCGGCGATCTGGTCGCCGGACAGCGACGGCGAGCCGGACCCGGAGCGGTCGGGGCGGCGCGGAGCGGTGCGGCGTCCCCGCGCCCGCAGGTCCAGCACGCCGCCGTCGGCGTCCTCGGCGACCGGGGACAGCCCGGCCGCCCGCAGCGCGTCGAGCACCTCGGCCAACGGAGCCGTCGACACGACGACGGTCGGGGCGAGCCGGCGCAGCTCCAGCGCCTCCGCCGCGGGCAGCGCCATGACCTCGGCGAGCAGCGCCTCGTCCTCGGAGCGCAGGAAGGAGGCCGCGGTGCCGCCGCGCAGCCGCCCGTGGCGCCGGGCCACGTCGTCGACCAGGTACGTCAGGCCCTGCGGCACCGGGGTGGCCGACCGCTTCGCGAACAGCTCGTGCACGTCGGCGGCGGTCCACCCGAGGTCGAGCGCCCGCCGGATCGAGGCCTCGCTGATCCGGTACACCGTCGCGCCACCGGCCGACTCCACGTCGGCGAGCCGGTCCATCGCCGCCGCGAGGTCGGGCTCCAACCGCCCCGGGGCGACGGCGGTGAGGTCGGCCTGGAGCAGCACGTGGCCCACCGGCTCGGGCATCGCCGGCCGCAGGGCGGCCGCCGCGGCGGCGTCCGGGTCGTCGTCGGGGCGACGCGGGACGCGCAGCAGCTCCCGACCCGCCGTCGTGATGGCATCCAGGGCGACGACGCCGAGGGCCGTCGCCTCGCGCACGGTGGCGCGGACCAGGTCGTCGCGCATGCGCCCGCCGCGGCGCGGGGCGCGCCAGGCCAGCGACTCGACCAGCGACTCCACCGAGGGCGGACCCGCACCGTCGTCGAACTCGGCGAGCCGCGCCAGCACCCGGCGTCGGACCTGGGCGGCCCAGGGACGGCGGACCTCGTCGGAGAGCGGGCCGACGAGCTTGTCCATCGAGTCGCGCTGCCCGATCGACGACGGTTGGCGCGGCATCTCCAGCCACCCCCGTGCCAGCGCCACCCACTGCGTCTCCGGCGGGGAGGCGAGCCAGCGGTCGGCGGTGGTGGTGGGGCACCAGACGGCGTCGGCGTCCTCGCTGACGGCGAGCAGGGAGGCGGCGGCGAGGACCTCGACGAGCAGGCCCGCGGCGGTCTCGTCGACGTCGAGCTGCTTCGCGAGCCGGCGCAGGTCGCGGACGCCGAGGCCCCCGGAGCGCAGGACCGCGGGCGGGGCGTCGGACCAGGCCGCGATGACGGCCTCGGCACGACGGACCGTCTCGAGGGCCTCGCCCGCGGCGGTCGCGTCGATCGTCGCCGGGTCCTGCGTGCGGGGCGCGGGCATGGGGTCGCCGGCCACGATCGATCCGAGCGGCCGGTCGCCGCGCAGCCCGAGGCCGCCCTCGCGGGTCAGCTCGACCGTGTCGTCGTCGATCCGGCGCAGGATGCCGGCGGCGAGCAGGCGGGCGACCGGGTTGTCGTCCCCCTCCTTCGCGCGGCTGCGCCCGACCGGCCCGTCGCGGTCCAGGGCGTCGACGACGGCGCGCTGGTCGGCCGGCAGCCCGGCCATCACCGCCGCCGGGTCCTCGCGGTGCAGCAGCGAGTCCGACGGCGCGGGCCGCCCGAGGCCGGCGGGGTAGCGCCGGGCGGTGTCGCGCAGGGCGGGGACCGCGCGCACGCCCGCGGCCCCGGACCCGTCGTCGGAGACGTCCCAGACCAGCGCGAGGACCCGCAGCCGGTCGAGGGCGGCCCGGCCGAGGGCGCGGGGGACGTCGGCGCCGAGGAGGTCGAGGACGGCGTCGGGGTCGACGGGGGCCTGGTCGGCCTCGGCGACCAGCAGGGCGTCGACGAGGGCGAGGTGCAGCGCGTCGAGGTCCTCGCACGCCCGCCCGACGGAGGTCCGGACCCCCGCGCGGGTGGCGACGACGCCGGTGTCGGCGGGTGCGGGCAGGGCCAGGTCGGGGCGGGCCGCCAGCAGCGTGCCCAGCGTGTCGTCGTCCTGGGCACGCAGGTGCTCGAGGAGGGTCCTGGCCATCCCTACCAGGCTAATCGGTCGTGATCGGGGAGGTGGTGCGGTCGCCCCCTCCCGTCCGGATGCGGCAGACTGGACGCCAGACCACGTGACCAGGGAGGAACCGGTGGCGACGCAGCGCGACGGCGAGCAGGCCGAGAAGACCGTCCAGCCCCGGCAGGACCCGGGATGGCCGCAGGTCGACGGCGGGCACCCGATCACCGAGCTCATGGCGCCCACGCAGGGCGCGGCCTCCCCGTTCGGCGAGATCGAGTTCCCCCTGCCGGCCGACCAGCTCGGCTACGAGCACCCGGTGACGGAGATCAATCGCTGATGACGGTCGCCGGCCTCCTGCTGGCGGCGGGGGCCGGTCGCCGGATGGGCACGCCGAAGGCGCTCGTCGAACTCGACGGTGAGCCGTTGGTGGCGCGGGCACTGCGGGCCCTTCGCGACGGCGGGTGCACCCCGCGCGTCGTCGTGGTCGGTGCGGCCGCCGACGAGGCGGCCGCGGCCGCGCGCGCGGCCGACCCCGACGCGGTCGTCGTGACGGCGGACGCGTGGGCCCGGGGCATGGGGGAGTCGTTGCGGGCGGGGGTCGCCGCGGTCCCGGCCGGGGCCGACGCCGTGCTCGTGCTGCTCGTCGACACCCCGGGGATCGGGCCGGACGCGCTCGCCCGGGTCGCCGCCGCCGCGACCCGCGACGGGATCGTGCGTGGCGCCTACGGCGGCCGTCCGGGGCATCCGGTGGCCTTCGGACGGGACCATCTGGCCGCGGTGGCGGCCGCTGCGCACGACGATGTCGGGGCGCGGGGCTACCTTGCCGGGCGGGACGACGTGGCGGCCGTGGAGGTCGGCGACGTCGCCACCCGACACGACGTCGACACCCCGGCCGATCTGGCCGACTGGCAGGAGGGCTGAACCGTGGCGGTCCCCGGACCCGGCTATGCCATCACCGCGCGGGTGGAGGCGCCGCCGAGCGCCACCGCGGCGGGGGACCTCGCCGTCGCGGTCGGGCGGGTCGGCGGCGTGATGACGGCGTTCGACGTCGTCGAGTCGCGGACCGACTCGATCATCGTCGACATCAGCTGCAACGCCCTCTCCGAGCGGCACGCCGAGGAGATCACCGAGGCCCTCGGCGCGCTCGACGGCGTGCGGGTCCGCAACGTCTCCGACCGGACGTTCCTCGTGCACCTCGGGGGCAAGATCGAGGTCAACGCGAAGGTCGGCCTCCGCACCCGCGAGGACCTGTCACGGGCCTACACCCCCGGCGTCGCGCGGGTGTGCCAGGCGATCGCCCGGCGCCCCGACGACGCGCGCCGACTGACGATCAAGCGGAACACCGTCGCCGTGGTCACCGACGGGTCCGCGGTCCTCGGGCTCGGCAACCTCGGGGCCGCGGCGGCGATGCCGGTGATGGAGGGCAAGGCCGCGCTGTTCAAGCGCTTCGCGGGCGTCGACGCGTGGCCGGTGTGCCTCGACACGCAGGACACCGAGGAGATCATCCGCACCGTCGAGGTCCTCGCCCCGGTCTACGGCGGGATCAACCTCGAGGACATCGCCGCGCCGGCCTGCTTCGAGATCGAGGCGCGGCTGCGGGAGTCGCTGGACATCCCCGTCTTCCACGACGACCAGCACGGCACCGCCGTCGTCGTGCTCGGCGCCCTGCGCAACGCGCTACGGGTCGTGGGCAAGCGCGCGGAGGACTGCCGGATCGTGGTGTGCGGGGTCGGCGCGGCCGGGTCCGCCATCATCCGGCTGCTGCTGCCCCTCGGACCCGCCGACCTGATCGCGGTCGACGTCGACGGGATCATCCACGCCGAGCGGGAGGGCCTGCACCCGTCGCTGCGGTGGGTGGCCGACCAGACCAACGTGCAGGGGCGGACCGGCGACGTGCACGACGCGCTGCCCGGCGCGGACGTGTTCATCGGGGTGTCGGCGCCGAACCTGCTGCACGCCGACGACATCCGGGGCATGGCCGACGACGCCATCGTCTTCGCGCTCGCGAACCCCGATCCGGAGATCGACCCGGGGATCGCGCAGCACCACGCGGCCGTGGTGGCGACGGGGCGGTCGGACTACCCGAACCAGATCAACAACGTGCTGGCGTTCCCCGGCATCTTCCGCGGCCTGCTCGACGCCCAGGCCCGCGGCATCTCCGACGCGATGCTGCTCGCCGCCTCGGCCGCGATCGCCGACGTCGTCGCCGAGCCCAACCCGCTGTTCATCGTGCCGAGCGTCTTCGACTCCACGGTGTCGCCCGCGGTCGCCGCGGCCGTGCGGAAGGTCAGCGAGGCGGAGGGCGCCGAGCTCGAGTCGGTGCAGGCCGCGCTCGACCTGGGCGCGCAGTCCGCCGAGGGCGTCACGCAGGAGGACCTGTGAGCACCGCGCACGGCCTGACCCACGTCGACGAGACCGGTGCCGCGCGCATGGTCGACGTCGGCGACAAGGAGGTCACCCGGCGGGTGGCCACGGCGAGCGGGACGCTGCGCACCACCGCCGAGGTGTGCGCGGCGCTGCGCGACGGGACGGTGCCGAAGGGCGACGCCCTCGCCACCGCGCGGATCGCCGGGATCATGGGGGCGAAGCGCACGCCCGACCTCATCCCGCTCTGCCACCCGATCCCGCTCGCGGGCGTGACGGTGGACCTCGAGGTGGGCGACGCCGAGGTGCGGGTGACCGCCACCGCGCGCAGCGCCGACCGGACGGGCGTGGAGATGGAGGCGCTGACCGCGGTGTCGGTCGCCGGGCTCGCGCTGCACGACATGGTGAAGGCGCTCGATCCGGCCGCGACCATGGACGGGGTGCGGCTCGAGCGCAAGGAAGGCGGACGCTCCGGCGTCTGGACGAGGCCGGAGGGCCGATGAGCGAGGCGACCGGACCACTGCGGCGGGCGCGGGTCATCACCGCGTCGAACCGCGCGTCGGCAGGGGTGTACGAGGACCGCGGCGGCCCGGTGATCGTGGCGTGGCTGCGCGAGCGCGGGTGGACCGCGGAGGACCCGCAGGTCGTTCCCGACGGCGAGCCGGTGGCGGAGGCGCTGCGGGCCGCGGTCGCGGAGCGGGTGCAGGTGGTCCTGACGACGGGCGGCACCGGCATCTCGCCCACCGACGGCACCCCCGAGGCCACGCGCTCGGTGCTCGACTACGAGGTGCCGGGGATCGCCGACGCCGTGCGCGCGGCCGGCGCGGAGAAGGTGCCGACGAGCATGCTCTCCCGCGGGGTCGCCGGGGTCGCCGGGCGCACACTGGTGGTGAACCTGCCCGGCTCCCCGGGCGGGGTGCGCGACGGACTGTCCGTGCTCGAGCCGGTGCTCGAGCACGCCGTCGACCAGATTCAGGGAGGGGACCACCAGTGAGTGCACCGAGCGGCGGGGACGCGGCGCAGGGGAGCTCGACCATCGAGCACCGCGCGGCGGTGCTGCGGGCCGCCATCGGCGAGGAGCCGCTCGACGTCGCCGAGCACGCCGCCCTGGTGGACGGCCCGCGCAGTGGTGCGGTGGTGACGTTCGCCGGCGTGGTGCGCGACCACGACCACGGCCGCTCGGTCCGCACGCTCGACTACGAGGGCCACCCCTCGGCGGGCTCCGTGGTGGAGCGGGTCGCGGACGAGATCGCCGGACGGTTCGCCGGGGTCACCGCGATCGCCGTGTCGCACCGCGTGGGCCCGCTGGCGATCGGCGACGTCGCCCTCGCCTGCGCGGTCGCCGCCGAGCACCGCCGCGAGGCGTTCGACGCCTGCAGCGAGCTCGTCGACGAGGTGAAGCGGCAGCTCCCGGTGTGGAAGCGCCAGGAGTTCGCCGACGGCACCGAGGAGTGGGTGAACTGCCCGTAGCCCTCGCCGCGAGGGTGGCGTGGGGCAGGTCTGACGGCCCGCGGGCGTGCCCGGTGTGGACCTCGGGGCCGCGGCGGGCTTCCGGCGCCACCGGCACGAGCCCCACGGCCCGCCCGTCCGACGGGACGTATTCACCGCACCCCCGACACACGCCGACCCCCGTCGGTGCTCGGGGCACCGGCGGGGGTCGTGGCGTGCGGGCGGATCAGCTCAGGGCGAGCTGCTGACCCACCGAGATCGCGTCGGGGTCGGCGATCCCGTTGCGCTGCGCGACCTGCTGCCAGCTCACGCCGTGCGCACCGGCGATGGAGCTGAGCGTGTCGCCGGAGACGACGGTGTAGGCACCGGCGGGGGCGACGGCCGAGGGAGCCGGGGCCTTGATGGCCTCGGTCTCGCTGCTCTGCTTCTTCGACGAGCCGGACGAGCCGGACGAGCCGGACGAGCCGGAGCTCTTCGACGAGCCCGACGACGCGGACTTCGTCGACGACTCGCCGTTGGACTTGTTGGAGGTGTTGCCGGTCTTCTTGGAGCAGGTCGGCCAGGCGTTCATGCCCTGCTCGGCCTTGACGCGCTCGGCGACCTGGATCTGCTCCTCGCGGCTGGCGTTGTGGGCGCTGCCCGACCCACCGAAGGCCTTCCACGTGGACGGGGTGAACTGCAGGCCGCCGGAGAACCCGTTGCCGGTGTTCGTCGACCAGTTGCCGCTGCTCTCGCACTGCGCGAGCGCATCCCAGTCCGTGTCGGCGGAGGCGGTGCCGGCCGTGAGCGCGAGCGGGGTCGCCGCGAGCGCACCGACCAGCGTCAGCTGAGCCGCCTTCCGGGTGAGGGCGTGCGCCAGCGACTTCTCGGAACTACGAAGCATGACCTCTCGTCGCACCGCGTCCCACGAAGCAGCCGACCGGGAGGAGTCCTCCCCACGGATCGTCGACCGGTTCCACGCGGTCTCACCGTGGGTACGCCGCACGTGGGGCGCACCATGCCTTCAGCTCGCTCGGCCTGTCCGGTCCGCACCTCTCGTATCGGGTCACCCGGGGCCGCTGGACAGGCGTCGGACGCGGCGACCTCGGGGCTGGTCGATGGCCGCATCGGACACGGCCGACAGCGAACGGTACGGAGCACAGTCGTGGTTTCAAGCGCCTCTCAGAAAGCCCAAGATCACCCTATCGGCGCCTTGCCACAACTCCTCGTCACGATTCTTGCAGGTCACGGACGGTTCACGGCTCGATCGAGGCTGTGTAACACGCCTGTGACTCACAGACGTGGTGTCGCGGTCGTCACTCTCCGATCGGCCCGTTCTGCGGCGTGTGCCACAGCAACCTGAGCATGATCGCCCCTGGTAGGGGACGATGGAGCGGTGACCGCCGCCACCGAGTTCGACCGGCCCGACGCCGTCGCCGCCGCCCTCGAACGCACCGGATACCTCGCCGACCCGGGCCTCGCGTCCGCGGCGTTCCTCGCGATGCGCATGGGACGGCCGCTGTTCTGCGAGGGCGAGCCGGGCACCGGCAAGACGGCGCTCGCGCAGGCGCTGGCCGAGGTGCTCGGCGCGCCGCTCGTGCGCCTGCAGTGCCACGAGGGCATCGACGCCGCGCAGGCCCTCTACGACTGGGACTTCCCGCGCCAGCTGCTGCACCTGCGCACCATGGAGGCCGCCGCCACGGCGTCCGGGGACGCGCTGGACGCCGACGCCGTCGAGGCCTCCCTCTACGACCGGCGCTTCCTGCTCGCCCGTCCGGTGCTCGAGGCGCTCCAGACGACGCCGAGCGTGCTCCTCGTCGACGAGGTCGACCGCGCCGACGACGAGTTCGAGGCCTTCCTGCTCGAGGTGCTCGCCGAGAACTCGGTGACGATCCCCGAGATCGGGGTGGTGCGCGCCGAGCAGCCGCCGCTGGTGGTCCTCACCTCCAACCGCACGCGCGAGGTGCACGACGCCCTCAAGCGCCGCTGCCTCTACCTCTGGCTCGAGCACCCCGACCTGGGGCGCGAGATCGCGATCCTCAAGGCGCGGATGCCGCACCTGTCCGACGAGCTGGCCCAGCAGGTCGCGCAGGCCGTGCACCGGCTGCGCGGACTCGACCTGCTCAAGCCGCCCGGCGTCGCCGAATCCCTCGACTGGGCGGCCGCGCTCGAGCTCATCGGGGCGCGCCACCTCGACCTGGAGTCGGCGACCGCGACGCTCGGCGCGGTGCTGAAGTACCGGGAGGACGCCGACCGCGCCCGCGACGCGCTGGACGCCCTCCTCGCCTCATGACCTCGATGGACCGGGGCGGCAGCAGCGATGCTCCCGCCCCCCGCAAGCACGCCGGCGCGGTGCTCGCCTCCGGGATCGTCGACGGCCTCACGGAGCAGGACGAGGACGCCGTCCTGCGCGACTTCGTCGCCTTCACGCGGCTGCTGCGCAACGCCGGCGTGCCGGTCACGCCCGACCGCACCGCCACCTACCTGCGCGCGCTGGGCGAGATCGACGTGGCCAGCGAGGTCCAGACCTACTGGGCGGGCCGGGTCACGCTGTGCGGCGACCCCGACGACGTGGCGCGCTACGACCACGCCTTCTTCGCCTGGTTCTCCTCGGACCCGCGCGAGCAGCGGATGGGCCGGCCGGCCCCGCCGAAGCCGCGCACCGCGACCATCGCGGCGCTCAACCCGCCGCAGGGCACGGGGCAGGGCGACGACGACGACGAGACGCCCGAGCTCAAGGTGGCCGCCTCCGGGGAGGAGGTGCTGCGCGACCGCGACATCGCGGAACTGACGATCGGCGAGCGCGAGCACCTGCGCCGGATGCTCGCCCTGCTGACGCCGAACCCGCCGCGCCGGCGCGCCCGCCGTCGCCGGCCGCACCGCCGGGGCGAGCCCGACCCCCGGCGCACGCTGCGCGCGACCCTGCGCCACGCCGGGGAGATCCCGGGCCTCTCGCGCAAGAACCGCCGCGAGCGGCCGCGTCGGGTGGTCATCCTGCTCGACGTCTCGGGCTCGATGGCCCCGTACGCGGACGCGCTGCTGCGGTTCGCGCACGTGCTCACCCGGCGCACCCCGCAGGCCGTCGAGACCTTCACCCTCGGCACGCGCCTGACCCGGGTGACCCGGGAGCTGCGTCAGCGCGACCCCGAGCGGGCCCTGCGCGACGCGGGGAACACGATCCCCGACTGGTCCGGCGGCACCCGGCTCGGCGAGGTGCTGGCCGCCTTCCTCGACCGCTGGGGGCAGCGCGGCGTGGCCCGGCGGGCCGTCGTCGTGATCTTCTCCGACGGGTGGGAGCGGGGCGGCACCGACCTGCTCGGCGAGCAGATGCAGCGACTCGCCCGCCTGGCGCACCGCGTGGTGTGGGTGAACCCGCACGCCGGCAAGCGCGGCTACGAGCCGGTGCAGGGGGGAATCGCCGCGGCCCTCCCGCACGTTGACCGACTGTTGGCGGGTCACTCGCTCGCCACGCTCCAGGAGCTCACGGAGGTGCTCGCCGATGCGTGACGTGCTGGGAACCCTCGAGGGATGGTGGACCGAGGGCCGGTCGACGGCGCTCGCGACCGTGGTCGGGACGTTCCGCTCGGCTCCCCGCCAGCCCGGTGCCTCGATGCTGGTCGGCCCGTCCGGCGAGGCCGTCGGCAGCGTGTCCGGCGGCTGCGTGGAGGGCGCCGTCTACGAGCTCGGCTCGGACGTGCTGCGCGGCGAGGACCCCACCCTCCAGCGGTACGGGGTCTCCGACGACGACGCCTTCGCGGTCGGTCTGACCTGCGGCGGCATCCTCGACGTGTTCGTCGAGCAGGTGGACCGCGAGACCTACCCGCAGCTCGGCGAGATCGCCGCGGCGGTCCGCGAGCACCGGCCCGTCGCCACGGCGACGATCGTGTCCGGCCCCGGCGTCGGGCGACGCCTGGTGGTCTGGCCCGACAAGGTCGAGGGCTCGCTGGGCAGCGCCCGGCTCGACGACGCCGTGCGCGACGACGCCCGCGGGCTGCTCGCCGCCGGGCGCACCACGCTCGTCACCTACGGGACCGACGGCGAGCGCCGCGGCGAGGGCCTCGGGGTCTTCGTCGAGTCCTTCGCCCCGCCGCCCCGCCTCATCGTGTTCGGCGCCATCGACTTCGCGGCCGCGGTCGCGCGCATGGGCACCTTCCTCGGCATGCGGGTCACGGTGTGCGACGCGCGGCCGGTGTTCGCGACCTCCAGCCGCTTCCCCGAGGCGCACGAGGTCGTCGTCGAGTGGCCGCACCGCTACCTGGCCGCCGAGGCGGAGGCGGGCCGGATCGACTCGCGGACGGCGCTCGCCGTGCTCACCCACGACCCGAAGTTCGACGTCCCGCTGCTCGAGGTCGCCCTGCGGCTGCCCGAGATCGGCTACATCGGCGCGATGGGGTCGCGGCGCACCCACGACGACCGGCTGGAGCGGCTGCGCGAGGCCGGGGTGACCGACGAGGAGCTCGGCCGCATGTCCAGCCCGATCGGGCTCGACCTCGGCGCCCGCACCCCGGAGGAGACCGCGGTGTCCATCGCGGCGGAGATGATCGCCCAGCAGTGGGGCGGCGACGGCACCCCGCTGTCGGACCGGCAGGGGCCGATCCACGGTGACTCGAACGTCGAGCCCGGCATCCAGGCGGCGGAGCTCACGACGGGTTCACGCTGATCAGACGGCTACCGGCGAGTAGTCACGATCGTTCGCTCCGAGGCTGCCCATCGGACTCGTCCGTCTGTAACGTGGGCTACACCGAGCAGCCGAACCAACGGTGGGGAGGGGGCAGCGTGGTCCTCGTCGACTCCGTGACCCGCGCGGGTCAGTCCCTGGTGGTCAGCCGACGACCGGAGGGGGCGGGGTCCCCGGGCCGCGTCGCGCCGCCCCCGCGCAGCGCGGCGGCCGGGACGGGGCACCTGCAGTCCGAGCCGGAGACGCCGCGGCTCGCCAAGTTCCACGTCCCGGAGATCGTGTTCGGGTCGGGCTCGCTCTCCGAGGCCGCGCACGCGGCCGCCCGGCTGGGTGCCCGCCGACCCCTGCTGGTCACCGACGACGGCCTGCTCGCCGCGGGCTGGCCGCAGCAGCTGACCCACCACCTGCACGGCGCCGGGATGCGCCCCGCGGTGTGGAGCGGGGTGACCCCGAACCCCAAGGACCACGAGATCGCGGCCGGCCACGAGTACTACCGCGCCGAGCGCTGCGACGTGCTCGTCGCGGTCGGCGGCGGCTCGGTGATCGACGCGGCGAAGGGCATCGCGCTGCTCGCCGGCAACGGCGGCGCGATCACCGACTTCGAGGGCGTCGACCGGATGGTCAACCCGATCCCGCCGATGGTGATGGTGCCGGCCACCTCGGGTACGGGCGCCGACGTCAGCCAGTTCTGCATCGTCACCGACACCGTGCGGAACACCAAGATCACGATCCTCGGCCGTGCGCTCGTGCCCGACGTCTCGGTGGTCGACCCCCAGCTCCTCACGACGATGCCGGACTGGCTGAACGCCGCGACCGGGCTGGACGCGCTCACCCACGGCATCGAGGCCTACGTCTCGCGGGCGCACAACCCGCTGACCGACCACCACGCGCTGCAGGCGATCTCGCTGGTCGGCGGGCACCTCGAGCGCACCATGGACCACCCGCTCGAGCAGGAGTCGCGGGTCTTCATGGCCCAGGCCGCCCTCGAGGCCGGCCTCGCCTTCACCAACGCGATCCTCGGTGCGGCGCACGCGATGAGCCACCAGGTCGGCGGGCTTCTCGACCTGCCGCACGGCGTGATCAACGGGATCCTGCTGCCGCACGTGGTGCGGTTCAACGCGGAGCCCGACCCGGCGCGCTTCGTGCCGATCGCCCAGGCGCTCGGGTTCCGCGGTGCCGCCGACGGCCGCTGGTCGCAGGCGCTGGCCGAGGACGCCTCGGAGTGGGCGGCCGCGGAGGTGCGCCGCCTCGCCGACGAGCTCGGCGTGCCGAAGGGCCTCTCCGAGATCGGGGTGACCGAGGCCGACGTCGAGAAGCTCGCGACCATGACGATGGCCGACGCCTGCCTGTCGACCAACCCGCGCGAGGCGACCCGCGACGACATCGAGGCGCTGTTCCGGCAGGCCCTCTAGCGCAGTGACCGAGCACCGCATCACCGAGGGGCCGGACCTCGATCTGCTCACCGGCATCCGGTCGGGCAAGCCGTCCTTCTACGTCGAGTACCTCGCGTCGGCCGAGCGCCTGCGGCGGGTCATCCACGCCCTGGACCGCATCAGCCGCGCGCTCGTGCGCACCACCGAGGGGCCGGGGACGCTCGTCCGCTCGGTCGCCGAGGCCGCGTCGGAGCACCTGACCGCCCACTGGGTCGTCTTCGCCCTCGCCGACGGTGCGCTGCCGGAGGCGTCGCCCCGCCACCTCGTGCTCGGGCCCGACCTCGCCGAGGTGTCCGTCGACGGGCCCGGGGACCTGCCGCCGTTCGTCCTGCGGCACCTGCACGCGGTCCGCCGCGGCGACCACGACGAGTCCGACCTCGACGTCGGCGCCACCGACGGCGCCGCGACCGAGGCCCACCCGCACGACCCGCACCACCTGCACGTCCCGGTCCGCCTCGACGGCACGGTGGTCGGCGAGATCGTCGCCTGGACCGGCGTCGACCGGCGCATCGACGCCACCGACGCGTCCGTGCTGCGCGTCCTCGCCAGCCAGACCGCGGCCGCGCTGCAGAACTCGGCGCTGCACCAGCGGACGCTGCGGCTCTACGACGACGCGAGCCGGCACGCCGAGGACCTCGCCGCCCGCAACGAGCAGCTCCAGCGCACGCGCGACGCGCTGACCGTCGCGCGCCAGCGCGAGGTGCTCGACTCCGAGCGGCACCGCATCGCGCGCGAGCTGCACGACTCGGTCACCCAGTACGCGCTCTCGGCGGGCATGCAGATCGAGGTCGTCCGCTCGGAGATCCGCGACGAGGGGCAGCGCGAGCGGCTGGAGACGGCGAAGCAGCTCACGCGCCGCGCCGTGGAGCAGCTCCGCTCGGCGATCTACGCCCTGAACCACTCCGGCGAGCACGGGCACCGCAGCCTCCCGGCGATGCTCGAGGAGCTCTCGACGGTGCACATGCCCTCCGACCTGCGGGTGGAGGTCCGGATCGAGGGTCGACCGGTGTCGCTGCCCTCGGCCGCGGAGCGCTCGCTGTTCCGGGTCGCGGGCGAGGCGCTGTTCAACGCCGCCGTGCACGCGCAGGCGACGGTCGCCGTCGTCCGGCTCTCGTTCCGCAAGGACCGTCTCGTGCTCTCCGTGGCCGACGACGGGACCGGGGACCCCGAGCGCGTCCGCCGCTCGCTGCGCGTCTCCGCGGCCAACGACATCGACGGGTCGCACCGCGGGCTCGCGAACATGGCCGAGCGCGCCCGCGAGTTCGGCGGCCTCCTGCAGGTGCAGCGCGCCCGCCAGGGCGGGATCCGCGTGCAGGTCAGCATCCCGTTGCCCATCGAGGCCCGTCCGAGCCCGAGCGAGGCCACCGAGCCCACGGAACCGACAGAACCGTCAGGAACGACGGGGACGGCGGGTGCCGCCACGGGTGAGGATGGGGGCAGTCCGATCGACGCTGGGAGCACGACATGACCGACATCCGCATCCCCGCCCGCGCGGCGGTCCGCCGGGGCGAGGTCCGCATCGTGCTGGTGGACGACCACGCGATCGTCCGGCAGGGCCTGCGCTCGGTGCTGGAGCGCGAGCCGCAGCTGGCGATCGTCGGCGAGGCGTCCTCGGCCGCCGAGGCCCTCGCGGTGGTCGCCCACGAGCGGCCCTCGATCGTGCTGCTGGACCTCAAGCTCTCCACCAGCTCCGACTCCGAGGGCCTGCAGCTGTGCCGCCAGCTCACCCAGGCCCACCCCGGCGTCGGGGTGCTGGTCCTGACGACGTTCCTCGACGACCGCCTCGTCGTCGAGGCCGTGCACGCCGGCGCCCGCGGCTACGTGGTCAAGGACGTCGACACCACCGAGCTGATCGCCGCCATCCGCGCGGTCTCGCGCGGCGAGTCCGCGTTCGACTCGCGCTCCGCGGCGGCCGTGGTCCGCTCGCTCAACGGGCAGCAGCCGCACGGCGAGACGCTGACCGGCCGCGAGCTGGACGTGCTGCGCCTGCTCGCCCGCGGCATGAGCAACCGCACGATCGGCCGCGAGCTGTTCATCTCCGAGACGACGGTGAAGTTCCACGTCGGCAACCTCATGCGCAAGCTCGACGTCTCGCGCCGCGCCGAGGCCGTCTACGCCGCCTCGAAGATGGGCCTGATCTAGAACACCACCTCGGTCGCCGCGATCACGTCCTGGTCGGCGACCACCTCCACCGCGGTGACGCGCCCGTCGACGACGGTGAACCGGAACATCGACACGACGCGCTTCGCCGTGGCGTAGGCGAGGCCGGGGACGCCGTCGATCAGGACCGGCACGGCGGCCTGCGCCCGGCCCGCGAACACCCGGGCGACCGCGTCGGCGCCCGGCACCTCGGGGGCGAGGTCCGGGGCGCCGCGACCGGCGTTGATCGTCGCCATCCGCACCGCCACCGGGTCGGCGCGCAGGACGACCTCCGGGTCGAGCAGCTGGAGCAGCGCGCCGAAGTCGCCGTCGCGGGCCGCGCTCAGGAAGGCCGACACCACCTCCGCCGGAGCACGGGAGGGCCCCTCGTCGGCGTGCTCGGCCGCATCGTCGCCGGCCGGCCCCCGGACCCGACGCCGGCCGCGGCTGGCGAGCTGGCGCGTCGCGGCGACGGACCGGTCGACGATCGGGGCGATCTCCTCGAAGGGCAGCCCGAAGACGTCGTGCAGGACGAACGCGAGCCGTTCGCCCGGGCCGAGACGGTCCAGCACGAGGGTCAGGGCCGGCCCGACGGCGTCGGCCGAGACGGCCAGGGACTCGGCGCCGGGGTCGGCGTCGGCGAGCTCCACCGCGTCGTCGTCGGTGGGGCGCCGTGCCCGGAGCTGGTTGAGCGCGATCCGCGCGACGACCGTGGTGAGCCAGCCCGCCAGGTTGTCGATCGCGTCGGCGTCGTCCTGGCGGGCCAGGCGCAGCCACGCCTCCTGGACGGCGTCCTCGGCCGCGTCGGGGCCGACCAGCCGGCCGGCGACGGCGAGCAGGTGCGGACGGTGGGCGGCGAACCGCTCGGCCAGCTCGGTGGGGTCCATCGCTGTCACATCCTTCACGTCGCGGGTGTCGATGACATGACCGACCGGCGCGCGCGGACGTGACCGGCGGTCCCAATCCGAGGAGTCGTCATGACCACCAGCACCGTGCTCGAGGCCCGCATGCCCAACCCCGCCGCCGTGCTGCCCGGGGTGGGCGAGGCGATCGGCGGCCTGATCGCGGCCACCCGCGCGGGCGGCCTGCCCGAGCCGCTGCTCGCGCTCGTCCACCTGCGGGTCAGCCTCGTCAACGGCTGCGCGTCGTGCGTGCACGGGGGCACCGTCGAGGCCCGCGCGAAGGGGGAGACCGACGAGCGGCTCGCGACCGTCGGGGTCTGGCGGGAGGCGCCGTGGTTCAGCGACGAGGAGCGGGTGGCGCTGGAGCTCGCCGAGCACGTGACGCGCCTCGCCGACACCGGGGACGCCGTGCCGGACGCGCTCTGGGCGGAGGTGGTGCGGGTGTTCGACGAACCGGCCCGCGCGGCGCTGCTGCTCTGGATCGCCGTGGTGAACCTGTTCAACCGCTGCAACGCCCCGGTCCGGCAGGTGGCCGGGACGGGGTGGTGAGCCGCGCCCGGACGTGGCAGGAAAGCGTCGTTGCTGTCACGAGGTGACAGCAACGACACTTTCCTGCCACCAGGGGGCCCACGCAGGGAGGGGCCTCAGGGCAGCGGTGTCAGCAACCGGTGCGGGGAGCGGAGGGCGACGCTCACCGGGTCCTCGCGCCGTCCCGGCCCGCCGACGGCGCGCACGACGAGGTCCGGCGGGGGCGGCACGGTGCCGCACGTCGGGCAGTGGCCGTCCGCGGTGGTGTCGGTGCCGCACGCGACGTGCGCGAACCGGCGCACCGAGCCGCCCGCCTCGGTCTGCGCCGCCTCCCCGAACGCCGCGAGGGACCGCAGCGCCGGCCAGAGCGGCCACGCGGCCTCGGAGACGCGGTAGGACCTGCCGTCGGGAACGAGGAGCCCGGCGGCGACGAGCCGGTCGAGGCGGTCGGACAGCACGGCCCGCGGCACGTCGAGTCGGGCGACGAGGTCGGCGAAGCGGTGGACGCCGAAGAAGCAGTCCCGGAGGACGAGCAGGGTCCAGCGGTCGCCCACGACCTCGAGGGCGCGCGCGATCGCACAGTCCTGCGCGGGATATCCCTGGCCGAGCGGCATGACCACGATCCTAGTTCAATGACCGAACCTCCGTGCTAGCGTCCCGGACCGTGCGGTCCCGAACCACGCTGGCCGTCGCCTCCGCCGCGACGTTCCTGGCGCTCGTCGTCTTCACCTCCACGCTGGCGACCATGCCCGCCACCGCGGCCGCGCTCGGCGCGGGCCCCGAGGGCCAGGCCTGGATCCTCAGCTCGATGAGCATCGGGCTGGGGGTGGCGCTGCTGCCGGCCGGGGCCGTCGCCGACGACCTCGGACGACGACGGGCGCTGGTCCTGGGGGCGCTCGTCCTCGCGGTCGGGTCGGTGCTGTGCGCGGTCGCGCCGAGCACCGCGGTCCTGGTCGCGGGCCGCATCGTCGCCGGGATCGGCGCCGCCGCGCTCGTCGCGTCCAGCCTCGGCCTGATCGGGCACGCCTTCCCCGCCGGGACCCCCGACGCGCCGCGCGCCAGCGGCATCTGGGGTGCCTCGCTCGGCGGCGGCATCGCGATCGGCCCGCTCCTCGCGACCGGCAGCGAGCGGCTCGCCGGCTGGACGGCGGAGTACTGGATCGAGGCGATCCTGGCGGTCGGACTCGCGGTGTGGGCGCGGCTCGCGGTCGAGGAGTCGAAGGCCGAGCACCCGCGGCCCGTCGACCTGCCCGGGGTGGCCCTGCTCGCCGTCGGGATCGCGCTGCTGCTCACGGGCCTCGTGGAGGCGCGTACCGGCGCGCTCCGGCCCGCGCCCGTCGCGCTCGTCGTGGGCGGCCTGCTCGTCCTCGTGGCGTGGCTGCTGGTCGAGCGTCGTCGGGCCGCGCCGATGATCGACCCGACGTTGTTCCGGTCGCCGCGCTTCCTCGCGATGATGCTGGCCGCCCTCGCGACCGGCATGGGCATCATCGCGACGACGTCGGTGCTGCTCTCCGTGGCCGAGCGCGGCCTGCGGGCCTCCGCCCTGGCGGCGGCCGCCGTGCTGCTGGCCTGGTCGGTGACGAGCGTCGTCACGTCCCTGCTCGCGCGGCGGCTGCCCGCCTCGATCAGCGGGCGCCTACAGATGGCGGTGGCGCTGCTGGTGGTCGCCGGCGGGCAGGCGCTGCTGCTGGGGGCGACGCCGGAGTCGTCGGTGTGGCGGTTCGTGCCGGGGCTGTTCGTCGCCGGGATCGCGAGCGGGGTGCTGAACGCCGCGTTCGGGCGGGAGGCCGTCGCCAGCGTCCCGGCGGGCCGGGCGGCGATGGGCAGCGGCGCGAACAACACCGCGCGCTACGTGGGGTCGGCGATCGGCACGACGGTCGTCGCGGTGATCGCCACCCGGCCGGGCCTCGCGCCCGGACCCACGGGGCTGCTCGGCGGGTTCGACGACGCCGTGGTGGTCGCGGGCGTGTTCTCGCTGCTCGGGGCGATCGCGGTGTTCGCCTGTCGCGGCGCGGGCCCCGAGCAGGCATCCTTGAAGGATGGACAAGGCAGCGCTCGCCGAGACCCAGGGCCCTCTCAAGCAGCAGTACCGTGACGACCCGGAGTCGGCCACCGTCGTGCTCAAGGCCGACGGTGACCTCGACGGCTCCGGCATCGCGTGTCGGGTGCAGACCGCCCAGGCCATGGTGGAGGCCGGCCTGCACCCCGCCACCGGCGGCACCGGGGAGCTCCTCTGCTCCGGGGACATGCTCCTCGAGGCCCTCGTGGCCTGCTCCGGGGTGACGCTGCGCGCGGTCGCCACCTCGATGGGCGTCGAGGTCCGCGGCGGCACGATCCACGCCGAGGGCGACCTCGACTTCCGCGGCACGCTCGGCGTGTCCAAGGAGGCCCCGGTGGGCTTCAAGGACATCCGGCTGTCGTTCGACCTCGACACCGACGCCGACGACGACACGCTCGCCACGCTGCACAAGCTGACCGAGCGGTACTGCGTCGTCTACCAGACCCTCGTGCGCTCGCCCGAGGTGTCGCTGACGCTGGACAAGCGCGAGGCCGCACAGGCCTGACCCACCCGCGGAACGACGAACGGGCCGCCCGCCACGATCTCTCGTGGCGGACGGCCCGTTCGTGCGTTCCGGGGACCCCTAGTCCGTGTGGTACGGGTCGTAGTGGATCTGCATGAACGGTGTCCCGGCGTCGAGCATCGCGGACACCGTGGAGCGGACCATGGGCGGCGAACCGGCCACGACCACCTGCCGGTCGGCCCACGCGCCGTAGCGCGCGACGACCTCGCCGAGGGTGCCGGTCTCCGCGCCGTAGCGGCGGCCGTCCTCCTCGACGACGGGCACGACGGTCAGCCAGGGGTTGTCCTGCGCCATCCGCCGTAGCGTGTCGATGTCGTAGAGCGAGCTCCACGTGCGGCCGCCGACGAACAGGGCGACCTTGCGGTCAGAGCCGTCGAGCATGAGCTGCTCGATGAGTGCGCGGCACGGGGCGAGTCCGGTGCCGCCGGCGACCATGAGCAGGTCGGCCCGCGAGCGCGGGTCAAGCGTCATCTGGCCCATGGGCGGGCCGATGCGCCACACGTCGCCGACGCGGGCGTGGGACACGATCGCCCGGCTCACCCAGCCGCCGGGGACGGTGTGGACGTGGAACTCCATCACGCAGTCGGGGCCGGGCGCGTTCGCCGGCGTGAGCGAGCGCCACATCCGGGGCCGCTGCGGGGTCTCGACCGTGACGTACTGCCCGGCCAGGTAGGGCACCGGCTGGCTGGTCTGCACCCGCACGATCGCGAGGTCGGGGGCGACCCGCCGGTGCTCCATCACCCGTGCCATCCAGACGGCGGGTCCGCGCTCGGCGTCCGCCGCGTCCCGCATCGCCTGCGAGACGACGCCGTAGGCACCGACCCAGGCGTCCTTGACCTCGGCGGTCCAGAGCGGACCCGCGATCTCGCCGAGCGCACCGAGCAGGGCCTCACCGACCCGGTCGTAGTGCTCGCCGATGACGCCGAATTTGCGGTGGTCGCGGCCGAGCTGGCGCAGGAAGACGCTCAGCTCGTCGGGCCGGTCCACCATCTGCACCACGTGGATGAGCGCGCGCAGCAGTCGAGTGCGCTGCAGCTCCATCGTCACGGGGAAGAGCTCGCGGGTCTCCGGCGCGATGCGGAAGAGCCAGCCGTAGAACAGCTGCGTGAGCTCGTCGGCGCGGGGCGCCACGGCCTCGAAGCTGGACCGGATGATCGCGACCATGTCCGCGGCGTCGTTCGACGCGGCCGCGGCCTCCCGCGGCTGCGGCAGCCCCACGCCCTCGGGCACGGCGTGGTTCGGGCCCGGGCCGGACAGCGCGGTGGTGCGGGGCGGCTCGTCGTGGCGCGTCGTGGACCAGCCGTCGGAGGCGTAGCCGCGGTCGGAGCCGTAGCCGCCGTAGCCCCCGGTCTCGGGGCCCCCGGCGTACCCGGTGGAGTGACCCCCGGACGAGTAGGCGTCGGGGCCGTAGCCGCCGGTGGCGTACCCGCCCGTCTCGTAGCCGCCGGTCTCGTAGCCGGACCCGCCGGTGTCGTAGCCGCCGGTGTCGTAGCCGCCGGTCTCGTACCCGCCGGTCTCGTGGCCGCCGGACCACGGGTTCGGCTCCGGCCGGGCCGACGGGAGGCCGGCCGGCGGGAAGGTGCTGCGGGGCGGGGGCGGGGGCACGGGTCCGCGACCCTGGGGGTGGCTCATCGTCGTCCCGTCGTCGCGCCGGTCGTCGGCGATGTCGAACACGGCGTCGTCGGGGTCGTAGGCCCCGGTCGTGTGGTGAGCGCGGCCCGCCGCGGGGTCGAACGGCCCGGCTCCGAAGGGGTCCCGGCCGCCGACCGCGGACCGGTCGAGCGCCGAGGCGCCCCAGTTCCCGGAGTGCTCCCCGGGCGTCCGACCCTCGCGGGGAGGTCCCGCGGGCCCGACGGGGCCGTGCCGGCCCGCGTCCGGACCGTTGTTCCTCGCTGCGGTCACGTCCGGTCGACTCCTCATCTCGCGATGACTCGCTCGCCCCCCGCCCGGCCACCCCGGCGGTGGGCACTGTGGCGCGACGCTACTCCGCGTCCGCCCACGAACGAGCAGGGTGGCACACGGTGCGGTCAGCGTACGGCCACGGCCGGTGAACGGCGACGTACGCACCGCCGTCGTGGGAGCCCGGACGACCCGTCGTCACTGGTCGTGGCGGGTCGACCGTTCTTCCGGTGACGTGATCGTCACTCGTCCGAGGTCGGCGCGTCCGTCCCGGGAGTGTCGGTCGTGTCCGTCGCGTCGGTCGTGTCGCGGTCGTCGGCCGCGGACGGCGTGGTGGTGACGGTCGGGCCCGCCAGCTCCGAGCGTTCCGCGACCCGCCGCGGCGCCGCCGTCGAGGTGGGCGTCGTCGTCGTGGAGCGCGGGGTGGCCGAGCGCGTGACGGTCGGGCGCGGCGGCCGGGTCGGCCGCGGCGTCGTGCTGCGGGTCGGTCGCGGCTTCGTCGTGGTCGTCGAGGTCGCGCTCGAGGTGGTCGTCGACGTGGACCGGGGCGTTCCCGACGACGGGTCGGTGCGGGCCGGGCCGCCCGGCGCCGCCTCGCGGCGGTCGTCCGGGCGCAGGAGGTCGGCGCCCGCGACCGCGGGGTCGAGGTCGGCCGTCTCCGGGGCACCGCCCGTCGTCGTGCCGGGGAGCTCCGTCGCGGGGTCGGCGAGGACCGGGGACGGGGCGGCGGGCAGCTGGCCCTCGGCGCCGGTGGGGGTCAGCCCGAGCGCGAGCCCCACACCGCCGACGCTGAGGGCCCCGAAGGCGGCGACGGCGGCGGGCAGGGCGGTGGACCGACGGCGCCGCTGACGGCGGGCCCGCGGCGCGGCCTCGTCGAGGAGGGCGGCCATCTCGTCGGCGCGGGCGCGCAGGTCGCTCGCGCGCACGCGTCCACGCGCGCCTCCCCAGGAGCCGCCGCCGTGCGTGCGACCCCGTCCGGTTCGGCTCACTGTCGGCCTCCCACCGTCGGTCTCGTCACGCTGGGTTCCCGCGACGACTACTGCCGGTCGTCGGTCAGGGTGCCAGAGCGACGGGGCTCCCGTCGCGCCCACCTGACACGGAGAGCACCAACGGGTGACACAGGGTGAGATGGGTCCGCCCTCGGGTGGGCATCGGGCGACCCCCTACAGTGGGCCGGTGTGACCGGTCACGATCGGGTTTCGGCTGCGCCGCCGGAGTGGTCGCTCGGCCGAAAGGTCGATCATTCGAGTCCGGCTCGCGGCTGACGTGAGTCCGAACGGCGAGATCCGCTGCGCGGTCGCGTCGGTGAGGATGGAGTCCGGGCGCGCGGGGGTCCGGCTCGGACGTCGTCGGGGACGACGTGCACGACCGATATGTCGACGACGTGGCTGAAGGCATCGGCGACGGACGCAGGACCTCGGAGCACACGGAGGTGGCATGGCGCGCGGGATGGCCACGATGGCCGTCGTCGAGAGCTCGGCGGACGCCGGCCCGACGAGCACCCCGGCGACCGGGACGCCGGCCGCGGCCGTCCCGGCGGACGCCGTGACCGCGGCGGTCGCGCCGACCGGGACGCCGGCCGCCCGGAGCGGCGACCCCGGGGTCGCCACGGCGCCGCTCGTGGCCGCGCCCACGGCCGCCGTCGCGCCGGTCGCGGCCCCGGCCGGGCCCGCGGTGGTGCCGACCCCGGCCGACGGCGCCGCGCGTCCCCGGCCGCGACCCCGGCCCGCGCCGTCCCCGGAGCCGGCCGGCCCCTCGTGGGGAGCCCCGGCCGCCGAGCGGACGTCGGGGGTGCCCGCCGTGGACCCGGCCGAGGCCGAGGAGTTCCTCCGGCAGTTCTTCGCCGAGGCCGAGGAGCCCGGCGCCACGACGGTGAAGGGCGAGGCCGCGGCGGAGGTGACGCTCGAGGAGCGGATCGCCGCCGTGCGCGACGAGATCGCCCGGACCGGCACCTACGTCCACACGACGGCCGAGCTGACGTTCGGGGCCCGGGTCGCGTGGCGGAACTCCGCGCGGTGCATCGGCCGCCTCTACTGGCGGAGCCTCCACCTCCGCGACCGCCGCCACGTGAGCGCGCCCGACGAGGTCGCCGCGGAGTGCGTCGGCCACCTCGACGAGGCCACGCGGCGCGGTCGGATCCGGTCCACCATCACGATCTTCGCGCCGGACACCCCCACCGCGCCGGGGCCGCGCATCTGGAACGAGCAGCTCATCCGCTACGCCGGCTACCGCACCGGCGGCCGGGTGCTGGGCGACCCGCGGCACGTCGGCTTCACCGACCACGCCCGCTCGCTCGGCTGGGTGCCGCCGTCGCCGATGGGGCGCTTCGACGTGCTGCCGCTGGTCGTCTCCGGCGGCGGCGAGTGGGCGGAGAAGGGCCCGCAGTTCGTCGAGGTGCCGGCCGAGTCGGTCCTCGAGGTCGACCTGCACCACCCCGACCACAGCTGGTTCGCCGACCTCGGGCTGCGCTGGCACGCCCTGCCGGTGATCAGCAACATGCGCCTGGACATCGGCGGCGTCTCCTACCCCGCCGCGCCGTTCAATGGCTGGTACATGGCGACCGAGATCGGCGCGCGCAACCTCGCCGACGCCGACCGCTACGACATGCTGCGCGAGGTCGCCGAGAAGATGGGCCTCGACACCTCCAGCGACCGCACGATGTGGCGCGACCGCGCGGCCGTGGAGCTGACGCTCGCGGTGCAGCACTCGTTCGACGTCGCCGGCGTGTCGATGGCCGACCACCACGGCGAGTCCGAGCGCTTCCTGCGCCACCTCGAGCGCGAGGAGCAGGCCGGGCGCTCCTGCCCGGTCGACTGGAGCTGGATCGTCCCGCCGATCTCCGGTGGCCTCACCCCGGTGTTCCACCGGTACTACGACGAGCCGACCGACACCGGACCGATGTTCCGGGTCGACCCGCAGGCCGCGGCGCGCGGGAGCGGCTGCCCGATCTGACGCCCCCTCCCGGTCGGCAGGAAAGCGTCGTCGTTGTCACGCGGTGACAGCGACGACGCTGTCCTGCCACGAGGGGAAGGGGCGCCTCAGCCCGCGTCGGCCACCAACCAGCCACCGTGGTCGTCGGACAGCCGGTAGGGCAGGCCGGTGCGCTCGCCGAGCTCCACCAGGTCGTCGCGGGTGAACCGGCGCAGGTGCCCGTAGACCGGGTCGGGGGTCTCCTCGTAGGGCACGGCCACGACGAGCCGGCGGCGGGCCACGCGCACCATCTCGTCCACGATCGGCCCCGACCCGTCCTCGGGCAGGTGCTCGAGCAGGTGGATCGCCGTCACGGTGTCCACCGACCGGTCCGCCAACGGCACCGCCCGGGCGTCGCAGGCGAGCGTGCGGAGCCGCTGCGCGGCCTCCGGGACCACCCCGGCCCGGGCGACGGCCGCGAGCAGCCGCATCGTGCCCGGCGTGTGGTCGGTGGCGACGACGTCGAGCCCCCGCTCGGCCATGAGCAGCGGGAGGAAGCCGAAGCACGCGCCGAGGTCGGCCACCGTGCGCCCCACGACCTCGCCGAGAGCCCGCGCGTGGACCGGGGCGAACCCGGCCAGCGAGGCCTCCGGGGGCAGCCCCACCGTCGGCGCCCCGCGCGGGTGGCGCAGGACGGCCAGGGAGTTGGCGTAGAAGGTCGCCCACGCCGTGAGCGGGTCGAGCACCGTGGAGCGCACGATGCCGGTGACCACCCGCTCGAACAGGGGCGCGGAGTCGATCACGTCGCCGAGCTCGTCGGCGACGAACGTGGAGATGTCGTCGTCGAGCTCGTCGGGCCGGAACCGGTGGAGCACGAGCAGCCGGTCGCCGAGCCGGTGGAGCTCGAAGCGGTCGGTGACGAGCTCCGGGGTGCGGCCCTCGGTGAGCCGCACCGGCACGGCGGCCCGGTCGAGGTGGCAGACGACGACCGGGCCGTTCTCCCACCGCCCCGGGACACCCGGGGCCAGCGGGTCGATCCGCAGCGAACCCGCCGCCGGGGTCAGCGTCATCAGCGACCGATCATCTCGGACACCATGTCGTGGCTGACCTCGGAGAGGCCGGTCAGGTCGCGGACCACGCGGATGCGGTCGCAGAACTCGGCGTACTGCGGCAGGTCGCAGGCGCCGAGGCCCCACGAGTACCGCGGCTCGGGGGTGAGCCAGATCGTCTCCCGGGCCCGCCGGGTGATCTCGGCGAACGCCTCGATGTTCGGGTCGTTCCCGTTGCCGCGGCCGTCGCCGAGCACGATCACGGTGGACCGGCGGTTGACCGCGGAGGCGTGGTCCTCGAGGAACGTCCCGAACGCCTCGCCGTAGTTCGAGTTCGCGTCGACGTCGAGCATGTCGCCGCCGAAGATCAGCCCGAGGGCGTCCTCGACGGTGTGGTCGGAGAACAGGTCGGTGACCTCGACCAGCTCGCCGACGAACGCGAACGAGCGGACCTGCCCGAACATGTCCTGCAGCCCGTGCACCAGGTGCAGGGTGAACCGCGCCGTCGCCCGCACCGACAGCGACACGTCGGCGAGGATCACCAGGCGCGGCTTGTCCTCGGTGCGGCTCACGGTCACCGGGGTGAACGGGATGCCGTCGAAGCGCATGTTGCGGCGCATCGTCCGGCCGGCGTCGATCCGGCCCCGGGGGGACTGCCGGCGCCGGTGGGTCAGGGCGCCGTGCAGGGTCTTCGCCAACCGCCGGAGCGAGTCCTCGAGCTGCTGGCGCTCGTGCTCCTCGGCCCGGTCCACCTCGGCCTTCCGGGCGTCCTCGTCGGCGTGCCTGCCGTCCATCACCCGCTGCTCGATCTCCATCAGCCGCTCGAGGTGCCGCTTGATGGCCTCGGGCAGGTTCTCGAGCATCCCGGCGAGCCGCCGGCGCAACGCCATCGCGTCGGACTCGTCGCCCTCGTCGTCGATCCCGTCCTCCACGCCCTGCAGCCACCCGAGCAGGGCCTCCTGCTGGGCGACGTTGAGGTCGGCGTCGACCTTGGTGCCCGACGACGTGGCGATGTCGCCGGGCAGGCCGCCACCGTGCAGGTGGTCGGTCTCGATCTGGACCTTCTCGCCGGTGTTGGTCTGGTCGGTGGCGCCGTCCTTGGAGAAGACGATCTCGTCGGTCATCGCCGCGAGGTCGATCTTGTTGGCCTCCTGGTGCAGGTTGTACTGCTGCGCCATGTCCTCCGGGTCGAAGAACTGCTTGATGTCGACCGGCTTGCCGTGCTCGTGGCCCTGCTCGGGGGTCTCCGACGGCTCCTCGGACAGCGTGAAGTCGTTGAGCGTGCCGTCGTCGGACAGATCCTCGTGGCCGTGCCCGTGGCCATGCCCGGTGTCGGTCTTCCCGATCTTCACCAGGGCGAAGAAGGCGTCGAAGATCTCCTCGAACGTCGCCTCGTCGCGGATGTCCTTGACCAGGGACACCTGCAGCGCGGCCTTGAGCGTCGCCCGGTCGGCGAGCACGCCCGGCTCGCGGGCGCACCGCATGGCGTCGAGGACCTCCGAGGTGGAGATCCGGACCTGACGGACACGCAGGAGCCGCACGAAGCGGTGGATCGTGGCCTCCATCGGGGGCCTCCCTTCGCTGGTGGGTCGACCCCGACGGCTAGAGCGCGCGCTTCTTGCCCAGCCCGAACGACCGGTTCCCCTGCGAGGAGCTGACCTTGCGCGGGTTCGTCGGGTTCTTGTCCGAGCCGGTGCGCGCGGCCTCCTGGTTGTCCCGACCCGGGGCGCCGTAGACCCCCGCGTGCCGGCCCGGCTCGTCCTTCGCCGCCCGGACCGCCCGACCGTCGGGACCGTCCTCGTCGTCGTGCACGGGCGCCGGTCCGGCGGAGCGGCCGTTGGTCGGGGCGTCGTGCGCGTGGTCGCCGTCGTGGCCGTGCCCGTGACCGTGTCCGTGGCCATGACCGTGCCCGTGCGCGTCGTCGATCGTCGCGTTGGGGTCGACGAGGCCGGGCAGGGCGTTGAGCGCCTTGGTCACGTCCTTGTCGTACTTCACGACGACGCTGACGGTGTCGGACAGGATCTGGGAGTTGAGGTCGTCGATGCCCAGCACCGCGAGCGTGCGGGCCCAGTCGATCGTCTCGGAGATCGACGGCGCCTTGCGCAGCTCGAGCTCGCGCAGCCCGCGCACCACCTCGACGAGCTCGCGCGCGGCGGCCTCGGGGAGCCCGGTGTCCTTGGACCGGACGATGTCGAGCTCGCGCTCCGCCGTCGGGTAGTCGAGGAACAGGTGCAGGCAGCGGCGCTTGAGGGCGGCCGCCAGGTCACGGGTGTTGTTGCTGGTCAGGATCACGTACGGCGCGTTCTTCGCGGCGAACGTGCCCACCTCGGGGACCGAGATCTGGAACTCGCCGAGCGTCTCGAGCAGCACGGCCTCGAGGGCCTCGTCGGCGCGGTCGACCTCGTCGATCAGCAGCACGACGGGCTCCTCGGACCGGATGGCCTCGAGCAGCGGGCGCGGGGCGAGGAAGCGCTCGGAGAAGAAGACGGAGTCCTGCGCGCCGATGCGGTCGACGGCGGTGGGGATGTCGGGGGCGTCCTCGACGACCTGCCCGATCTTCTCCCGCAGGATCTGGGTGTAGAGCAGCTGCTTGCCGTAGTCCCACTCGTAGAGGGCCTTGGTCTCGTCCTGGCCCTCGTAGCACTGCAGGCGCAGGAACCGTCGGCCGGTGGCGACGGCGAGCATCTTCGCGAGCTCGGTCTTCCCGACGCCGGCCGGGCCCTCGAGCAGGAGCGGCTTCTCGAGCCGGGTCAGCAGGAAGACGGTGGTGGCCAGCCGCCGGTCGGCGATGTAGCCCTGCTCGGCGAGCGCGGCGACGACGTCGTCGACGGACTCGAACGGTCCGGTGGTCGCCGTGGGCTCGGACGTGCTGGTCACGCGGGGTTCCTCTCCTGCGGGTGTCGATCGGGGAGACGCGCCGGTGCCCGGCGGACCGAGGAGGGTCCGCCGGGCACCGGGCACTACGTCGCTCAGCTGAGCAGGTCGTCCAGGTCGCCGTTGAGGCAGTGGTCGACCACGGGGCGCACCGTCGTGAAGGTGCACTCCTTCGGGTTGCCCGGGGTGCAGGCGTCACCGAGGACGTGGTTGGTGATGCGGTCCACGTCGGCGTCGTTGCCCGTGATGGTCTTCTCGTTCTCGTAGAACTTGGTCGGGCCCTGGCCCAGCCGGTTCTTCGAGTACGAGTCCTGGGTGACGTCGGTGAACTTCTCCGGGATGCCCACGTCGCGCAGGAGCCGGATGGAGGCGGCGAGCGCGGCCTCCGCGGCCTGCACGTCGGTCATGTGCGTGGTGTCCACGCCCATGGCGTCGGCGATCTTCGCGAAGCGCTTGTAGGCGACCGGCATGTTGAACGCCCACACGCGGGGGAGCGCGATGGCGTTGTTCAGGCCGTGGTGGGTGTCGTAGAACGCCGACACGGCGTGCGAGATCGAGTGGATGATCCCGAGGCCGCCGGAGTTGAACGCCTGGGCGGCGATGTACTGCGCGTACATCATGCCCTCGCGGCCGGGGAGGTCCTGGCCGTTCCACACCGCCTGGCGCAGGTTCTGCGCGGTGAGCTCGATGGCGCGCAGCGCGTTGCCGAGGCTCGGCTCGAAGTTCAGGCGCGAGACGTAGGGCTCACTGGCGTGCGCGAGGACGTCGAAGCCGCACTGGGCGGTGAAGTCGATCGGGCAGTCGTAGTAGAGCACCGGGTCGTCGATGGCCAGCGAGGTCACCGAGTTGTCGTCGAACGCGACGTACTTGTGCGGGTTGTTCGGGTCCGTCGTGGTGTCGGTGATGACGTAGGCCCACGAGGTCTCCGAGCCGGTGCCGGCCGTCGTCGAGACCGCGATGTGCGGCGGGTTCTTCGGGTTCTCGGACTGGTTGAAGCCCTCGAACTCGTTCACGTTGCGGCCGTCGTGGGCCACCGAGATGCGGGCGCCCTTGCAGGCGTCGTGCGAGGAGCCGCCGCCGATGGAGACGAAGCTGTCACAGGAGTTCTCCTGGTACAGCTTCACGGCGTCCATGACGTTGTAGTCCTTGGGGTTCGACTCGACCTGGTCGTAGATGACCGTCTCGATGCCGTGCCACTTCATGGACTCGCTGATCTTGTGGACGATGTCGGTACCGCGGAGGCCCGACGTCATGATCAGCGTCTTCTTGAAGCCCATCTTGAGGGCCTCGGGGCCGATCAGCTCGTGCGAACCCGGCCCGAGGAGCGCCCGGGGGAACGGGTGGAACTCCTTGATGGGGAACGGCTTGAGCAGCTCGTCGACCTGCATCGCGATCCTCTCGTCGTCTCCGAAGACCGGCCTGGAGCTCAACCCGGTCTCTCGTCCGGCCGGACGCTAGGCGTGCCCCACGTCACTGGCGAGTGCCAAACGGTGATCCCGTTCACGGAGGCGGGAGATCACCTGCACCTTCGGAGGGTTTCGTGGGCTGCCCTTCGTACCGCCATCGTCCCCCGCTGCAGTTGCCAGGAGTGTGCGACAGGGGCGGATGGTTCGTCCAGCCCCGGCCGGGAACTCCCCGCGGCGTGGACCTCTCCGGGCGCACGGCGGTGGTGACGGGCGCGAGTCGCGGCCTCGGACGGGCGATCGCCCTCGGGCTGGTGTCGGCCGGCGCCCGCGTCGTCGGGATCGCGCGCTCGGGCTCGTCGGTCCCCGACGGCGTCGAGGCGCTGCCCCTGGACCTGGCCGAGGTCGACGCGATCGCCGACGCCGTGGCCGACGTCGGCGACGTGGACGTGCTGGTCAACGCCGCGGCCGTGATGAGCGACCGGCGCTCGAAGACGCTGGAGGTCTCGCTCGCCGACTGGCGCGCGGTTCGCGACGTCGACCTCGACGCCCCGTTCGCGCTGGTCTCGGCGTTCGTCCCGGGCATGGCGCAGCGGCGGTGGGGGCGGGTGGTCAACGTCAGCGCCTGCCTGGGGCGGATGAGCGGGCCGGGCACGGCGGGCGGGCTCGCGCCCTACCGGATCGCCAAGGCCGGCCTGAACGCGATGACGCGCAACCTCGCCCACGAGCTCGGCAACGGCCGCAAGGGCGTGCTGATCGACGCGACCTGCCCCGGCCACTGCCGCACCGACATGGGCGGCCCCGACGCACCCCGCTCGATCGAGGAGGGGGCCGACACCGCGATCTGGCTCGCCGGCCGCAAGGCCACGCTCTCCGACCCGCCGCCCACGGGGCGGCTGTGGGAGGACCGCGCCGAGGTGCCCTGGTAGGGCCTTCCCGACGGCGGCCGTGGTGGCGTCGGTCCTCCTGCGTCGGGTGATCAACAGTCCGTAGCGGGCCGGAGAAGGTGCCGCGAGCCCGCCAGGGGACTGGTGATCATGCGGCCGGTCGCCGCATGACGCGCACGGCGAGCCGGTCGAACGCCGTCGGGTCGTGCACCATCGCCGACGTCACGCGGACGACGGTCCAGCCGACGTCGAAGAGGTCGCCGTCCCGGAACGCGTCGCGGTTCTGTCCGGTGATGTCGCGGTGGCTCGGGCCGTCGTACTCGAGGGCGAGCTTCGCGTGGGGCCAGGAGAGGTCGGGGTGGACGTATCGGCCCGTCAGCAGGCGGACGGGGTGCTGACAGACCGCAGGCGGCACACCGCGGGAGAGCAGGCCGAGGCGCAGCCGGGTCTCGGGCAGTGACTGGGCGAGCGGATTCATCAGCTCGAGGACCTCGCGGACCTGCACGATCCCGCGCGCGCTCGGGTGGGCCGCCGCGAGCGTGCGCAGGTCGTCGGCGGTGAACCCCTGTCGGAACGCGAGGGCGTCCACGGCGGCGACGGCCTCGACCAGCGGGGATCGTCGGGCCAGGTCGAACGCCGTGCGCACCGGCGACGTGACGTGGGCGCCCATCGTGATCCCCCACTCGCCCGGGCGAGGGTGTCGACGCGCACGCGGACACCGTCCGGCGGGTTCCGGCAGCGACGAGCGAGGATGATCTCGGCGTCCTCCCACGGGCAGTCGGCGCCGTGGGCCAGGGCGGCCGGCGGACCGGCGACGACGCAGCGTCCACGCGACCAGAAGTGCAGCGCCTGCACCCGGAGGCGTATGTCGGTGAGGTCGGTGTCCGCGCCGACGTACGTGTTCGGGTAGAGCCGGACGAACTCCGGGCCGCGCAGACGGTCGGGGGTCAGCGCGCCGAGGCGCACCGCCACCGTCCCGAGGAAGGGTTGGGTGGTCGTCCTCGACACGTGCGTCACATGGGCTCGGACGCACCGCGGGGCGCTGCGGATCCGACTTTCTCGCGGCGGGTGATCAACGGTCCCCCGGCGGGCCGGAAAAGGTGTCGCCGGCCCGCCAGGGGACTGTTGATCACCGGGGCGGAGGCGGCGGGGCGCGCCTGGCGGGGCGCGAGGCGGGTAGGGCCTTCCCGACGGCGGGTGTCCCGCGGACGGGACCCGACCCGGCGTCAGGAACCCGCGAGGGCGGCGCGCGCCAGGTCGAGCGCGCGCTCCGGGGACACCCCGAGCTCGCGCATCCGCCCGGCGAAGGCGCGCGCGGCCTCGCGGGCCTCGTCGGGGCCGTCCGAGGCCTCGACGACGAACGTGCCGAGCCGCCCGCGCGTCTCCACGACGCCGGCCGCCTCCAGCTCCCGGTAGGCCCGCGCGACGGTGTTGGCGGCGAGGCCCAGGTCGACGGCGAGCCGCCGGACGGCGGGCAGTCGGGTGTGGGCCGGCAGCGCCCCGGTGCGCACCAGCTCCGTCACCGACGCCCGCACCTGCTCGTAGGGCGCCACGGGCGACGCCGGGTCGACGTCGATGCGGGAGACGGGATCCGGGGAGCTCACCCGAAGCCCCGCCCCAGGTCGTCGAAGGCCGCCACGACGAGGGACCGTAGTTCGGCGTGCGGGCTCGCGAGCCACACGGTGAACACGCCGCGCATCGCGGCGACCACGACGCGGGCGAAGACCTGCGGGCGCAGGTCGTCGGGCGCCTGACCCCAGCGCGCCGCGGCGTCGAGCGCCACCGCCCGCTCCCACGCCTCGTAGCGGACGGCCGCGCGGGCCGCCACCTCCGGCACCGTCTCGATGAGCGCGAGGCGTCGGCGCAGGACCGGTTCGTCGCCGGGGGAGTAGGCGTTGACCTGCAGGAACGCCTGGCGGGCGGCGGAGGTCGGGTCGGTCGACGGGGGGACCTCGGCGAGCGCGGAGACGAGCGCGGCGAGGGCGTCGTCGAGCTGGCCGAGGACCACGTCGAGCTTCGTCGGGAAGTAGCGGAAGAACGTCCGGCGGCCCACGCCGCCCGCCGCGGCGAGGTCGTCGACGGTGACGGCGTCGAACCCGCGCACCGTGAACAGCTCCAGCGCGGCCGCCTCGAGCCGGCGGGCCCGGAGCGTCCGAGTGGCAGAGGTCACCCGCGCAGTGTGCCCCGTCCGGGGAGGGGTCCTCCTCGCGCGTAGCAAACGAGACCGCGATCACGCCCCGCCCGATCGGCCGGGACCGGACCGTCCACGACGACCGTGTGGATGGCACCGAGTGCCAGTTAGCGTCCGACGCGTCCGAGGTGGTCGAACGCAGGAGGTCGGTATGGCTGAGCCCACGCACGAGGAGACCCCGCTCGTCGAGGAGACCCTCGTCGAGGAGGTCTCGATCGACGGCATGTGCGGCGTCTACTGATGACCGCGGCACCGGCGGAGGCCCACACCTCCGCCGGCGCCTTCGACCCCGCGCTCCCGTACCGGCTCTCGTCGTCGGTCTCGGTGCGGCCGGAGTCGTTCGGCGCCCTCGTCTACGACTTCCACACCCGGCGGCTCTCGTTCCTCAAGACCAGGCCGCTCGTGCGGGTCGTCGAGGCCCTCGCGGACCACGACGACGTCCACGGCGCCCTCGTCACCGCCGAGGTGCCCGAGGCCCAGCGCGACCAGTACCTGCGGGCCCTCTCCGGGCTCGCGGACGCCGGCACGATCCAGAGGCGGCACCCATGAAGCTCGTCGAGCACTTCACCCACGGCCTGAACTCCCCGATCTGCCTGACCTGGGAGCTCACCTACGCCTGCAACCTCTCCTGCGTGCACTGCCTCTCGTCGTCGGGTCGCCGCGACCCGAACGAGCTCTCGACCGAGGAGTGCAAGGCGGTCATCGACGAGCTGCAGCGGATGCAGGTCTTCTACGTCAACATCGGCGGCGGCGAGCCGACGGTCCGCAGCGACTTCTGGGAGCTGCTGGACTACGCGATCGCCCACGACGTCGGCGTCAAGTTCTCCACCAACGGCGTCAAGCTCGACAAGGCCCGCGCCGCGCAGCTGGCGAGGACCGACTACGTCGACGTCCAGATCTCCCTCGACGGCGCCACCGCGGAGGTCAACGACCACGTCCGCGGCCCCGGGTCCTACGACACGGCGATCCGGGCGATGGAGAACCTGTACGAGGCGGGCTTCGGCGAGTTCAAGATCTCCGTCGTCGTCACCCGGCAGAACGTCGACCAGCTCGACGACTTCAAGGCGATCGCCGACCGCTACGGCGCCCAGCTGCGGATCACCCGCTTCCGCCCGTCGGGGCGCGGCGCCGACTCGTGGGACGAGCTGCACCCGACCCGCGAGCAGCAGCGCCAGCTCTACGACTGGCTCGTCGCGAGGGGCGAGGACGTCCTCACCGGCGACTCGTTCTTCCACCTCTCGGCGTTCGGCCAGGAGCTGCCGGGCCTCAACCTCTGCGGCGCCGGCCGCGTGGTGTGCCTGATCGACCCGGTCGGCGACGTCTACGCCTGCCCGTTCGCGATCCACGACCAGTTCCTCGCCGGCAACGTCCGCTCCGAGGGAGGTTTCCAGGGCGTGTGGCAGGACTCGGAGCTGTTCGCCGAGCTGCGCGGCCCCCAGTCGGGCGGAGCGTGCACGAAGTGCTCGCACTACGACGCCTGCCAGGGCGGCTGCATGGCGGCGAAGTTCTTCACCGGGCTGCCGCTCGACGGTCCGGACCCGGAGTGCGTGCTCGGCAACGGCGAGGTCGCGCTGGCGAAGCTGGAGATGGACACCGTCATCCCCAAGCCCTCGCTGGACCACTCGCACCGCACGACGCGCGGTCCCCGCAAGGACGGCGGCCCGGTCCCGCTGACGCTGTCGGTGCGGCGCCCGGATAAGGCGTGCGACACCGACCCGCTGGCGGGTGAGGGTCGGCGGTTGCCGGCGGGCATCCGCGCCCACTAGGAGACGGAGCGGGCCCGACCCGTCCCACAGCCTCCCCCGGCGCCGCGGACCCCTCGTCGCGGCGCCGGGGTGAGCCCACCGATCGCCTCAGTCGTCGGAGCGTCCGGGGATCGTCAGCGGCGGCTCCTGCGGCTTGCGCGGGATCGTGATCCGGGGCCGCTGCGGCGTCTGCGGCGCCGGGTCGGACGACGTCCCCGTCCCGCCGGGGGCGCCGGGGGCGGAGCCCCCGGTCTCCGTCGACGCGCCACCACCCGTTCCCGACGACGGGTCGCGCGGCGGCGCGGGCGCGCCGCCGGTCCCGGGCGTGACGGGGGCCCGACCGTCGGCCGCGGCGGGAGCACCGGGTGCGCCCGGCAGCACGGGCGCCGCGGGCACGACGGGAGCCGGCGGGGCACCGGCCGGGGCGACCACGGCCGGGAGCGGGGTCGAGCCGACCCCCGCGAGGAGCGCGGCCCCACCGCAGAGGCCGCCGAGGACGAGGCCCGCGGCCACCACGACGAGACCCGTGCGGACCCGGGAGCGGGCGGGACGTGGACGATCCGGTCGCGCCGCTGCGGGCGCCTGGGGCCAGTGCGGGGGCCGGTCGCCGTCGGCGAGGTGGTGGGCGACGCCGTGCTGGTCGACCCAGAGGTCGCCGCGGACGTCGCGACCCCACCGCACGAAGAGGGGGCCGTCGCCGACCCGGTGCAGGACGGTGGTGTCGGACGCGTCGTGGGTCGTGGTCACGGGGTGCCTCCCGGAGGCTCGGCTCGATCCGGACGGCGAGGACCCGCCGTCGGACACGGAGTCTGCGGAGCACCCCCGGGACCGGGCCCGAGTAGCGGACTACTCGCCCCGACCCGGCGTCCGGGAGAACCTACTCACCCACCGAGGTCGATCGTGGCCAGATCGCGCCGGCCGGCGACGTGCAGCTTCGCGTAGACGCTGCTCAGCGTGTTGTCGACGGTCCGGACCGACAGCGTGAGGCGCTCCGCGATGGCGCGGCTCGTGAGGCCGCCGGCGGCCAGCCGGGCGACCTCGCGCTCGCGGGGCGTGAGGTCGTCGGGCACGTCGAGCAGGCCCAGGGCGGGGGTCCGCGCGCCCTCGCACCGCCCGGCGAGGGCCCGTGCGCGGGCCGCGGCCGCGCGCTCCGCCGCGGGCCGGCCCGCCCGGCGGTGGGCGCTCGCGGCGTGCGCGGCGACCTCGGCGGCCAGGAGCAGCCCGCCGCCCGCGGCGAAGACCTCGACGACCGCGTCGAGCGCGTCACCGTCGTCGGCGGCGAGGGCGCGGGCGTGCGCGAGGCTCGCCCGGGCGTACTCGCCCTCGACCCCCTCGACCTGGCGGGCCAACCGGTCGACGACCCCGTCGTCGACCACCCCGAGCCGGACCAGTCCGTGCAGCATGAGGAAGGTCAGCGGCCGCTCGTCGCGCTGCTCGGCGGCGTCGGCGGCGGCGGTCATGTCGCGCACCGCGCGGTCGAGGTCGCCCCGCACCGCGGCCGTCCAGGCGCGGGCCATGTGGATCCACGGGGCGTACTCCGGGTCGGGGTCGCCGAGGTCCGCGAGAACCGCCTCGGCCGTGGCCGGGTCACCCCCGAGCGCCGAGGACTGGGCCAGGCCCGCCCGCAGCACGGGGACCAGCGGGGCGGAGCCGACGCGGACGCCCGCCGTCGCGTCCCGCAGCCGGCGGGCCGAGGTGCGGACCTGTCCGGCCAGGAACAGCACGAGGCCGCCGAAGCCGCCGAGGACGATCTTCGCGCCCGTCAGGCCGGCGTCGAGGGCCTCCTCGTAGCGCTGCTCGGAGAGCCGGATGCTCTCCGCGAAGCGGCCCGCGAACGCGTGCCCGGAGACCTCGCCCATCGCGAGGTGCATCGTCTGCCACTCCGGGGCTGGGTCGGGGAGGGCCGTGGCGAGGGCGAGCCCGCGGGGCGCGAGCTCCGCGAGGGTGTCGAAGCGGCCGCGGCCGCGCAGCGCCGTGACGCCGACGACGCAGGCCCACAGGGTGGTCGCGTCGCCGGCCTCGACGTCGACGAGCAGGGGCGCCACCAGGTCCCAGGCCTCGGCGTAGCGGCGTTCGTAGGCGAGGACCGCGGCCCGCAGCACCGTGAGCCGTCGGTCGGTGCCCAGCGCCCCGGTGTCGACCGCGCGGAGGACGGCGGCGGCGCGGTCGGGCCGGCCGAGGGCGTAGAAGAGGTTCTGCGCGCGGGTGGTCACGAGCCGGACGCTGCGGTCGACGGTGTCGGCCTCGAGCGTCGCGAGCAGGGTCTCGGCCTCGTCGGCGCGGCCCGCGGCGAGCAGGACGCGGGAGGAGAGGAACGTGGCGTCGAACCCGCCGCCGGCCTCGACGGCCGCGTCCGCCAGCCGCCCGGCCGTCGTGGGGTCGCTCGGCAGGACGCGCTCGGCGATCTCGCACAGCTCGACCGGATCGACGGGCTGGGCAGCGCCGAGCCGCCACAGCAGCAGCCGCACGCGGTCGCGGGCGCGGCGGGCGCCGATCGCCGCCTGGGCGTCGGCGAGCCGGCGGTGCACGCTGCGGACCCGCAGCGGACTCGCCCGGCCGCGCAGCAGCTCGGCGTAGAGCGGGTGGGCGAGGCGTACGTCGACACGGCGTCCGAACTGCTCGGACACGACGAGCCCGGCGCGGTCGAGGCGGTCGAGCACGGCCGGGTCGACCAGCGAGGCGAGCAGGTCCGGCCCGGTGGGCTCGGAGAAGGCGAGGAGCTCGCACGCGTCGAGCTCCTCGGGCTCGAGGGCGCCGAGGCGGTCGTCGAGGACGTCGTCGAGGCCCTGGGTCGGCGTGGCGTCGCCGGTCCAGACCCACACCCCGTCGAGCGGGCGCAGCGTCCCGTACCGGCACGCCCCCGTGACCAGCTCCCGGACGTAGAGCGCGTTGCCGCGGGTGAGGTGCCACAGCCGGTGCGCCGCGGCGCCGTCGAGCTGGCCCCCGAGGGACGCGGCGACGAGCTCCTCGACCTCGGGGCGGGTCAGGGCGCCGAGCTCCAGCCGCTCGAGGACGCGTTCCCGCCGCAGCGCGGCCAGGGCGTCGGGCACCGGGGCGCCGGAGCGGGCGGTGAGCACGACGGTGGCCGACCTGGTCAGGGCGAGCTGCCCGACGACGGCGGCCGAGATCGGGTCGAGCCGGTGCGCGTCGTCGATGCCGAGGACCAGCCGGGACCCGGCGTCCGCGCGCGCCACGAGCGCGCGGGCCGCCCACTGCACGAGGTTGGGCTCGCCGTCGCGTTCGCCCCACGGCGGGAGGAGCGGCCCGAGCGCCCCGAGGGGCACGTCCGCGGTCGCCGAGGTGGCGAGCGCCCGCCGGACGGTGTCCCCGGCGGCGGCGCGGCGGGCCAGGAGCTCGGCGGCGGCGCGCGACTTCCCGACCCCGGCCGGTCCGACCAGCAGCACCCCGCGATCGGCGTCGAGGGCGGCGTCGGCGAGGGCGAGCAGGTCCGTGCGGCCGACGAAGGGCCAGGTCCGGGACCCCGTCTGCGCGCTCACGGGGCCGGGGCGACCCGGGAACCGGGACGGGGGAGCACGAGCACGGACGAACGGTGCCAGAACGGTGCGGCCCCGGACAACACACGTGTCGGCGCGTGTCCGGGCGGCGACGATCAATCGCCGCCCCCCGAGCTGCCGGAGCTGCCGGAGTCGCTGCTGCCGCCGGAGTCGCTGCTGCAGCTGCTGCTCGTGTCGGAGCTGCCGTGGTCGGACGTGGAGCCGGGGTCGCAGCCGGTCCACCCGCCGTCGTGGACCGGATGGTGCTGCCACCCGTGGTCGTGGGGCGCGGACTGCCACCATCCGGGGTCGTGCCCGGACCCGCCGTCGTGATAGCGGTGGGCCCCGTGAGCCCCCACGAGGCCGGCGACGACGACGCCCCCGGCCGCCCGGCCGAAGGCGGCCTCCAGGCGTCGTCGGGCGACGTGGGTGAGGACGAGGACCGTCGTCACGGAGGCGATGACGACGCCGAGCACGGCCGGCACCAGGACGGCGGGGTCGGGCCCGGTCAGGACGGCCAGGACGAGCCCGGCGACCGCCAGGACCTCGAGGGCGGCGACGGCGACGACGGGGAGGCGGGGCGTGGAGTCCATGGCGGGAGCCTGGCCGGGACGTCGGCCGTGCCGGTAGACCCGGACGGACCGAGCAGGTCCCGCGGCGACTACTCGGGTCCCGCGGCGGACTACTCGCTCACCGCCGCGTGCGAGGTGCGGGGACGGCGCCTGCCCTCGCGCGTCCTGTTCGGGCCGCACGCGACGAACTCCTCGCCCGACCGCGCGCTCGGCCCCGTCGAGCACGACCGCGCGCGGGCGGCCGGGGGAGCGGGGGTGATCGTCACCGAGGTCGCGTCGGTGACGGCGGACGACCGGCCGTACGAGTACGCGCCGCTGGCCGCGTCCTGCTCCGCGGACTGGGCGGCGGTCGCAGCGGCGTGCGCGCCCGCGACGGTCCTCGCGGGGTTGGGGCACGCGGGCTCGCAGTCGTCGGTGCGCGGGGTGCTGCGGGCGCCGTCGTCGGTGCCCGACCCGGCCACCCGCGTGGTGCCGCGCCCGCTGTCCCCGGCGGAGATCGACGAGCTGGTGGGGGCCTTCGCGACGGCGGCCCGCGCGGCCGTCGACGCCGGGTGCGCCGGGGTGGAGATCGCGGCCGGCCAGTACTCGCTGCTGCGGCAGTTCCGGTCGGGGCTCACCACTCCGACGCCGGACGACCGTGTCCTGCTCGCCGTGCTGGAGGCGGTGCGCGCGGCCGTGCCCGGGGCGTGGGTCGGGCTGCGGCTCGGGGTCGACGAGCTCGCGCCGTGGGCCGGGATCACGCTCGCGTCGTCGTGGGGGACGGTCGACCGCGTCGCGGACCTGGTCGACCACGTCGTGCCGGTGCGGGGCTCGGCGATGTCGGTGGCGTCGACGCGGCCGGACGCGCACACCGCGCCGGGGTTCCTGGCCGACGCCTGCCGGGCGGTGCGGGACGTGGTCGCCGGGCGCTGCGCCGTGGTGCTCGCGGGCAGCGTGGTCGACCCGGCCGACGCGCAGGCGGCGCTGGACTCGGGGGTGGCGGACCTCGTCGAGATGACCCGCGCGCAGCTCGCCGACCCGGACCTCGTCGCCACCGTGCGGGCCGGCCGAGCGCCGCGGCCGTGCGTGCTGACCAACCAGCGCTGCCGCGTGCGGGACGTCCGGAACCCGACGATCGGGTGCACGGTGGAGCCGTCGGTGGGCGAGCACGGTCCCCGTGCCGGCAATGCGTCACTGCTTGCGCCCGGTGACAGCAACGCCGCATCGTCGGCGCCCCGAGGCCGGCGCTCCGACGGTGCGGATTTCCTGGCGTCCAGTGCACGCAGTGACGCGCTGCCGGCACCGGAGGTGCTCGTCGCCGGAGCCGGGCCCGCCGGGATGGAGGCCGCGCGGACCCTCGCGCTGGGCGGACGGGCGGTGCGGGTCGTCGAGCGCGCCGACGAGCCCGGGGGTCTGCTCCGCACGATCGCCACCCTCCCCGGCCGCCACCGCTTCGCCCGCCTCGCCGACTGGTACGTCGACGAACTCGCCCGGCTCGGGGTGTCGATGCAGGTCGGGCGGGTCGTCGACGGTCCGGCCGACGTCGTGGCCACCGGCGGGCGGGACAGCGACCGGTCCGGGCTCACGCCCCTCGCCGTCCTGCGCGGCGCACCCCTCGACGGACCCGTCGTCATCGACGACCCGCTCGGTGACGGCACCGCGGTCGCCCTCGCCGAGCACCTCGCGCCCACCCACCAAGTCACCCTCGTGACGGCCGACCAGGTCGCCGGCAAGCAGGTCCCCGACCTGGTCGGGGCGAACACCCGCCTCCAGCGGGCCGGGGTGGAGCGCGTCCTCGAGCACCGGGTCGTGGAGCGGCACGCCGACCACGTCGTCGTCGCCGACGTCGTCACCGGCACCCGCCGCACCGTCCCGGGCACCCTGGTCGACGCCGGACCGCGGCGGCCGGGCCACCCGGCGTCGGGACGGCTGATCGGTGACGCCCTCGCCCCCCGCACCGTCGCCGAGGCGATCCGCGAGGGACGCCGCGCGGCCGCGGAGATCCTCCGTGCTGGGTGAGCCGATCCGGCTGGGCAGCAGAGTCGTCCGGAACCGGATCGTCTTCCCGGCCCACCTCACCAATGCCGCCGTGCGGAACTGCCCGAGCGCGGAGCACGCCGCCTACTACGCGGCACGCGCCGCCGGCGGCGCCGGGCTCGTCATCGTCGAGGAGCAGGCGATCGACCGGCCCTACGAGAAGGCCGTCCTCGGCACCGACCCCGCCGTCGTGCCGGGCTACCGGGCGATCACCGACGCGGTGCACGCGCACGGTGCCCTGGTGCTCGCGCAGGTCGGGCACAACGGCGCGCAGTCCTCGTCGCTCTACTCCCGGACACCCGTCGAGGCGCCCTCCGCGATCCCCGACCCGATGTTCCGCGAGATGCCCGTCGCGCTCGACGACGCCGGCATCGCCCGCATCGTCGCGGGCTTCGCGACCGTCGCCCGCCACTGCGTCGCCGGCGGCTTCGACGGGGTGGAGATCCAGGGCTCACAGGCGTCGGTCGTGCGCCAGTTCCTCTCGCCGCTGACCAACCACCGAGACGACCGCTACGCCGACGGCGTCGTGTTCCTCCGCGAGGTGCTCACCGCCGTCCGCGCCGAGCTCGGCGACCGTGTCCTCGGCGTCCGGCTGCAGGGCGACGAGGGTCTCGACGGCGGGTTGACCGCGGCGGACGCGGCCCGGGTCGCCACGCGGATCGCCGACCTCGTCGACGTCGTGAACACCGCGGTCGGGGTCGCGACGGCCACGCTCCCGCTGATCGAGCCGCCCATGGGCGTGCCGGCCGGCTATGCGGAACCGGTGCCGTCCGCGGTGCGGGCGGCGTTGGTCGGCACCGGGATCCCGGTCATCGGCGTCGGGCGCTACACCACCCCCGAGCAGGCACGACGCGCTCTCGAGGTCGGCGCCTGCGACCTCGTCGGCGTGGTCCGCGGCCAGATCGCGGACCCGTCGTTCGCGACGAGGGCCCTGGCCGGGGACCGCGTCCGGCGCTGCATCGGGTGCAACCAGGAGTGCATCGCGGCGGTCGGGCTGAACCGGCGGCTGGGCTGCGTGGTCAACCCCGACGCGGGCCGCGAGGCGGTGCCGGTGGCGGTGTCCCGTTCCCGACGACGGGTGCTGGTGGTCGGGGGCGGTCCCGCGGGGCTCGCGGCCGCGGCCGAGGCGGCGGAGCGGGGCCACGACGTGCACCTCGTGGAGCGCTCCGACCGGCTCGGCGGGCAGCTCGCCATCGCCGCGGCCGCCCCGGAGCGTCGGGAGCTGGCGTTCGCGGTCGCCGACCTCGCCCATCGCTGTCGGGACGCCGGGGTGCGGATGTGGCTGCGCCACGTGAGCAGTAACGGTCGCTGTGGCGACCCTTTCTGCTCACCTGCGGAGCACGTCATCGTCGCCACCGGGGCCCGCCCGGACCCGCCGTCGGGAACGGTCGACGTGAGCGACGTGCTCACCGGCGCCGCCTCGCCGTCGGGACGGGTGCTCGTGGTCGACGACCTCGGCGGGCCGGCCGCGCCGAGCGTCGCCGAAGTCCTCGCGCAGCGGGGCGCGCACGTACGGCTGATGACCAGCGGCATGGTCGCGGCGGAGGGGCTCGGCCCGCTGCTGGAGCGGGAGCGTTGGCGACGACGGGCCGCGGCGCTCGGGATCGAGCTGCTGACCGACCGGGTGCTCCTCGGCGGCGGGGTCCTCCACCACCCCACCGGCGCGCTCGAGCCGCTCGACGCCGACGTCGTCGTGCACGCCGGACCGCGGGTCCCGGACGAGATCGAGGGTCCGGGCACGAGGGTCGGCGACGTCCTCGCCCCCCGCGACGCCGCCGCCGCGATCCGCGAGGGCACGGACGCCGCGCGCGCCATCAGGTAACCCCGGGGTTGCCCGACCGAAAGGGCAACCATTAGGTTCCCTGTCGTGGACGACGCGGTGTTCCGGGCCCTGGCCGACCCGAGCCGTCGCCACGTCCTCGACGCCCTGCACGAGCGGGAAGGCCGCACCCTGTCCGACCTCGTGTCCGGGCTCGACATGTCGCGGCAGGCGGTCGCGAAGCACGTCGCCGTACTGGAGGAAGCGGGCCTGGTCGTGGTCCGCCGACAGGGCCGCGAGAAGCGCCACCACCTCAACCCGGCGCCGTTGGGCGAGCTCGCCGACCGCTGGATCCACAAGTTCGACCGGGCGCGCGTCGACGCGCTCACCGACCTCAAGCGCGCACTGGAGGACGACGTGACCGAGGCGTTCGTGTACGAGACCTACATCCGCACCACGCCGGAACGGCTCTGGCAGGCCCTCACCGACCCGGGCTTCATCCGGCGCTACTTCGGCGGCGGCGGGCCGGACTCGGACTGGCAGGTCGGCTCACCGGTGCACTGGAGCATGACCGGCGAGCCGCACCAGGACTGGGACCAGCACGTCCTCGAGGCCGACCCGCCGCGGCGCCTCGCCTACACCTGGCACAACTACCGGCCGGAGATGCAGCGGTTCTCCGGCTGGTCGGACGAACAGCTGGCCCGGCTGCAGCAGGAGCCGATCTCGCGGGTCGCGTTCGAGATCGAGCCGGTCTCCGCGGACGCCGTCAAGCTGACCGTCACCCACGACGGCTTCGTCCCCGGCAGCGAGATGCGGCGCGGCGTCTCCGGCGGGTGGCCGGAGATCCTGTCGAACCTGAAGTCGCTGCTCGAGACCGGCGAGGTCGTGGTGGCCTGACACCCTGGGCGCGTGCAGATCAGCCGCGCCCGGTCCGCCGACACCGCCGACGTCGACCTGCTGCTCGTCCCCGTCGGGGCCACCGAGCAGCACGGCCCGCACCTGCCGCTGGGCACCGACACCGCGGTCGCCCTCGCCGTCGCGTCGAGGCTCGGGCTCGCGACGACGGCGCCGGTCGCCTTCGGCGCGTCCGGGGAGCACGAGGGCTTCCCCGGCACGATCTCGATCGGCACCGAGACCCTCGCCGCGGTGCTCGTGGAGACCGGCCGCTCGGCCTGCCGCTGGGCTCGACGGCTGTGCTTCGTCAACGGCCACGGCGGCAACGTCCCCGCGCTGGTCACGGCGACCACGCTGCTGCGCTACGAGGGCCGCGACGTCGCCTGGCACTCCTGCGGGGTCCCGGGCGCCGACGCGCACGCCGGCCGGCACGAGACGTCGGTGATGCTCGCGCTGGCACCCGACGACGTCGCCCTCGACCGCGCCGAGCCCGGCAACACGGCCCCGCTGCGGGAGTTGATGCCGCGCATCAGCGCCGGGTCGATCCGCGACGTCAGTCCCAACGGCGTGCTCGGCGACCCGACCGGCGCGTCGGCGGGGGAGGGCGCGGAGACGGTCGCGGTGATGGCCGCCGCGCTGCGCGACGCGATCGCCGACTGGCGGGTCGGCGAGCACGGCCGCCTGACCTGAGGGCTACTCGTAGAAGTAGGCGCCGCGGGTCTTGACGGTGCCCATCCCGGCCTTCCCGGTGACGACGATCGTCGGTCTCCCCGGCGCGGCCGGGGCCCGGTGCCTGTTCTTGACGCTGCCCCAGCCGGAGGAGACGCCGTCGGTGTCGACCGACCAGTCGTCGGGAACGATCAGCACGAGCGACCCCATGCTCCCGTGCACCTCGATGTGGACCCGCTCGTGCGGGCAGATCGCCTCGCGGAAGTCGAGCTTCACGTCGGAGCCCGAGGGGACCGCGACGATGTGCGCCGGGACCTCCCACACCCCGACGCGCTTCTCGCTCGCCATGCTCGCGGTGAGCGTCAGCGGTGGGCCCGCGGGCACCGGCGCGGGCACGGCGGTCGTCGCCACCCAGGGCAGCCGGACGCCGGGCAGGTCGGCCACCACGGCCTCGAGCTCGCCGTAGGTGCGCGACGCGTAGACCGTGGCCAGTCGCTCGTCGACCTCGCCGAGGTCGAGCCGACCCTCGCCGTGCGCGTCGTGCAGCACGCGCGCGACGGCCTCCCGGTCGGAGTCGCCCGCCCTGAGGTCCCGGTGCGCCGGCGCGTCGGCCATGATCCCCAGCGTAGCCGGAATGTCCGGTTCGGCGCCCCTGCCGCGGACCCGGCCTAGACTCGCGCCCCGCCATGAGCACCCCGCGCCTGCCGGACGGCTGGACCGTCCGCCCCGACCCCCGCACCTGGCGCGTCGACGGCGGCGCCACCTGGATCGGCGGGTCCCCGCCCCGGGTGCTGCGCCTCTCGTCGGCGGCGCGCGCCCGGCTGGGCGGCCCCGAGCTCGTCGTCACCGACCCGACCTCCGCGGCGCTCGCCCGCCTGCTCTCCGACGCCGGGGTCGCCCACCCGGTCGGCGGCGACGGTCCGGCGCCGGACGAGGTCACCGTGGTCGTCCCCGTGAAGGACCGCACGGCGGAGCTCGACCGGCTGCTCGCGGCCGTCCGGGCGACCGCACCCGCCGTCGGGATCGTGGTGGTCGACGACGGGTCCGACGATCCCGCGGCGACCGCGGCCGTCGTCGGGAGGTACGGCGGCCGGGTGGTGGGGCACGAGACCTCCCGCGGACCGTCGGCGGGTCGCAACACCGGGGCGCGGGCCTGCACGACCCCCGTCATCGCGTTCCTCGACTCCGACGTCGTCCCCGAGCCGGGGTGGCTCGAGACGCTGCTGGGGCACCTCGGCGACCCGGCCGTCGGCATCGTCGCCCCGCGGATCGTGGCCTTCTCCGACGGCGGCGACGAGAACGCCGTGACCCGCTACGAGCGCCGTCGCTCCTCGCTCGACCTCGGTGCCCGCCCCGCGCCGGTGACCGCCCGTTCGCGCGTCGCCTACGTGCCGAGCGCGGCGCTGCTGGTGCGGCGCGAGGCGTTCGGCACGGGGTTCCGCGAGGACATGCCGGTGGCCGAGGACGTCGACCTCGTGTGGCGGATCGCCGCCGCGGGGTGGCGGCTGCGCTACGAACCCGCCGCCCGGGTCGCCCACGAGCACCGCGCCCGCGTCCGCGCCTGGCTCGCGCGCAAGGCGTTCTACGGCACGGGCGCCGCGCCGCTCGCCCGCCAGCACCCGCGCCGCGTCCCGCCGGTGGCGCTCGCCCCGTGGACGGCGGCCGCGGTGGCGCTGCTCGGGGTGCAGCGGCGGTGGTCGTTCGCGACGGCGGGTGTGGTCACCCTGGTCGCGACCGCCCGGCTCGCGCGTGGTCTGCGCAAGCCCGGCGAGCCGTGGTTGTCGGTGCGCCGCCACCCCACCCCGTGGCAGGAAAGCGTCGT
>NZ_JAJNDA010000020.1 GCF_021026295.1 Actinomycetospora soli | reverse complement strand
TTCCTGCCACGGGGGGAGAGGGGTCAGCCCGTCGCGTGCGCGATCGCCGCGGCGGCGTCGGTCAGCGCGGCGACCCACTCGGTCAGGCGGTCGCGCCGGTAGCGCGCGGTGGGCAGCGCGATCGACAGGGCGGCGGCGCCCGGCCCCGGCACGGCGACGCCGATCGCGGTCAGCCCGGTCTCGGTGCGTCCGTCGTTGATCGCGAACCCCTGCCGGCGGAAGCGCCGCAGGTCGCGCAGCAGGGCGTCGACGTCGGCCACGGGGGAGTCCGGGCGCTCGTAGCGGGCCCGGACCTCGTCCTCGGGCCGCCCCGCGAGCACGGCCCGTCCGCCGGACGCCAGGTGCGCGGGCAGCACCCGGCCCTCCCGCTCGCCGACCCGCAGCACCTGCGCGCACTCGACCGACGCCACGAAGCGCACGTCGTCGCCGTCCACGACCATCACGTTCGTCGTCTCGCCCACCCGCTCGGTGAGCGCGCGCAGGTGCGGGAGCGCGACCCGGCGCAGGTCGGCCACCGGCTCGCTCGCGCGGGCGCCGCGCAGCACCGGCCCCGCCCGGTAGCGGCGGTCCGGGTCCTGCTCGGCGAACCCGCGGTAGACCAGCATCGTCAGCAGCCGGTGCGCGGTCGAGCGTGCGACGCCGAGCCGCTGCGCCGCCTCCGAGAGTCGCAGCGGACCCTCCTGCGCGAGGATCGCGGCGAGGTGCAGCGCGTGGTCGACCGACCGGATGCGGTACACCGGTTCGTTCTGCACTCCAGAACGGTAGCGGCCACCCCGCGGAACCGCCGTAGCGTCGGGGCGACCGACGACGACGGGGAGGCAGGCGTGGCCCAGTTCCATCTCGCCGGGTACCGGCCCGGCGACCCCTTCCTCGCCGCGCCCCATCCCACGGTGGCCGGGCGCCCCGCCGGTCTGCCCGGGACCTGCGACGTGCTGATCGTGGGCGCCGGCCCGGCCGGCCAGGTGCTCGCGGCGCAGCTCGCGGCCTTCCCGGAGCTGCACACCGTGGTGGTCGACCGCCGCGACGGGCCGCTCGCGGTCGGGCAGGCCGACGGCGTCGCGTGCCGCTCCATGGAGATGCTCGAGGCGTTCGGGCTCGCCGGGCGCGTGCGCGAGGAGGCCTACCAGGTCAACGAGGTCACCTTCTGGCGCCCCGACCCCGCGCACCCGGCGCGGATCACCCGCACCGGACGTATCCCGGACGTCGAGGACGGGCTCTCCGAGATGCCCCACGTGATCGTCAACCAGGCCCGGGTCCTGACCTTCCTGCGCGAGCACGCGGCCCGCTCGGCCGCGCGGGTGGAGCCGGAGTACGGCCTGCGCGTCGAGGACGTCCGGGTCGAGGGCGCGGGGGACCACCCCGTCGTCGTGACGACGACCGACGACGCCGGGCGCGGGCGGACGGTCCGGGCCCGCTACGTCGTGGGCTGCGACGGCGCCCGCAGCCGGGTCCGGGCCGCGATCGGCCGGGAGCTGCGCGGCGACTCCGCGAACCAGGCGTGGGGTGTCATGGACGTGCTCGTCGACACCGACTTCCCCGACATCCGCCTCAAGAGCGCGATCACCTCGTCGTCGGGGAGCCTGTTGGTCATCCCGCGCGAGGGCGGGTACCTGGTGCGGCTCTACGTGGAGCTCGACGGCGTCCCGGAGCGCGGCACGGTCACGCCGGAGACGCTGGCCGCGGCGGTGCGCCGCATCCTCGCGCCGTACACGCTCGAGGTCCGCGACGTGGGGTGGTGGTCGGTCTACGAGGTCGGACAGCGGCTCTGCGACCGCTTCGACGACGGTCCCCACGACGGATCGGGCCGGTCGCCACGGGTGTTCATCGCCGGGGACGCCTGCCACACCCACAGCGCGAAGGCCGGCCAGGGCATGAACGTGTCGATGGCCGACGGGTGGAACCTCGGCTGGAAGCTGGGCGCCGTGCTGCGCGGCACGGCCCGGCCGGAGTTGCTGCACACATACTCCGCGGAGCGCCGGGCCGTCGCGCAGGAGCTGATCGACTTCGACCGCGAGTTCGCAGCGTTGTTCAGCGACCACTCCGAACAGGCCGACCCGGCCGTGTTCCAGCGGTACTTCCGCGACCACGGCCGCTACACCGCGGGCTTCGGCGTCCGCTACGCCCCGTCGATGATCACCGCCGCCGACCCGGAGCAGGACCGGGCGACCGGGTTCGAGGTCGGCACCCGCTTCCACTCGGCGCCCGTGGTCCGGTGCGCCGACGCGCAGCCGATGCACCTCGGGCACGTCGCGCGGGCGGACGGCGCGTGGCGGCTGTACGTCTTCGCCGACCGGGACCGCTCCCGGTTCGACGCGCTGGCCGGCCGGCTCGCGCCGCTCGTGCGCCGGTTCACGCCCGTCGGCGCCGACCCGGACGCCGTCGTCGACGTGCGCGCGGTGCTCCGGGCGCACCACGACGGGTCCGTCGACGTCCCGCCGGTCCTGCGCCCGCGGAAGGGGCCGCTCGGGCTGGTCGACCACGAGAAGGTGTTCCGCCCCGACCCCACCGCGGACGTGTTCGAGCAGCGCGGGATCGACCCCGACGGCGCGCTGGTGCTCGTGCGGCCCGACCAGTACGTGGCACACGTCCTGGGACTCGACGATCATGACCGGCTCGGGGAGTTCCTCGCCGGAGCACTGCAGGAGGTCACGGCATGACCCTGTTCGAAGGACTCGACGACCTGCTTCCGGACGCCCGGGAGCTGTACACCGACCTGCACGCCCACCCCGAGCTGTCGATGCAGGAGCACCGCACGGCGGGCCTCGCGGCGGAGCGGCTCGCCGGGGCCGGGTTCGAGGTGCTCACGGGGATCGGGACGACGGGCGTGGTCGGGGTCCTGCGCAACGGCGACGGACCGACGGTCGCGCTGCGCGCCGACATGGACGCACTGCCGGTGCGCGAGGCCTCCGGGGTGCCCTGGGCGAGCACCGCGACCGCCACCGACGACGAGGGGCGCGAGACGCCGGTCGCGCACGCCTGCGGGCACGACATGCACGTCGCGTGGCTCGCCGCGGGCGCCGCGCAGCTCGCCGCCCGGCGGGACGCCTGGTCGGGCACCGTCGTCGCGGTGTTCCAGCCCGGGGAGGAGATCGGCGCGGGCGCGCAGGCGATGGTCGACGACGGGCTCGTCGACCGGGTCCCGACCCCCGACGTCGTGCTCGGCCAGCACGTCATGCCCGTGCCCGCCGGCGTCGTCAGCACGCGGCCGGGCACCGTCACGTCCGCGTCCGACGTCTGGCGCATCCGGCTGTTCGGTCGCGGCGCGCACGGGTCGATGCCGGAGGCGTCGATCGACCCGGTGGTGCTCGCCGCGTGGACCGTGCTGCGGCTGCAGACCGTCGTCTCCCGCGAGCTCGGGATGAACGAACCCGCCGTCCTGACCGTGGGCATGCTGCAGGCCGGTGCGAAGGAGAACGTCATACCCGACGAGGCCGTGATCGGCCTGAACCTGCGCTGCTACGACGAGGGCGTCCGCGCCCGCGCGCAGGCGGCGATCCGTCGGATCGTGGCCGCCGAGGCGGAGGCGTCCGGGGCGCCGCGGCCGCCGGAGATCACGCCGGTGGAGACCTACCGGCCCACCGAGAACGACGAGGCCGCGACCGGGCGGGTGCTCGACGCGTTCCGGTCCCGGTTCGGCGACGACGTGGTGCCGATGGGACCGACGTCGGCCAGCGAGGACTTCGGCGTCCTCGGTGCGGCCTGGGGCGCGCCGTCGGTGTTCTGGTTCGTCGGCGGCACCGACCCCGACGCGTACGCCGCGGCCGAGCGCGACGGCCGGCTGACCGAGCTGCCCACCAACCACAGCCCGGCGTTCGCGCCGGTGCTCGACCCGACCGTCCGCACCGGGGTGGAGGCGCTGCTGACGGCGGCGGGTGCCTGGCTGGCGCCGTGACCACGGCGCTGGTCCTCGATCTCCTCGGGACGTTCGCCTTCGCCCTGAACGGGGCGCTCACCGCGGTGCGCGCGGCGCAGCTCGACATCGTGGGCGTCGTCGTGCTCGGCATGATCACCGCGCTGGGCGGCGGCATCCTGCGCGACGTCCTGCTCGGGGCGCTGCCGCCCGCGACGTTCAGTGACTGGCGCTACCTCGTGGTGGCCGCGGCGGGCGGCCTGGTCGCGTTCGGGCTGGCCCGGCAGCTCGAACGCCTCGCGCTGCCGATCACGGTGTTCGACGCGCTCGGGCTGAGCCTGTTCGCCGTCACCGGGGCGGGGCGGGCGCTCGACCTGGGCGCCGGGGTCGGCCAGGCCGTCCTGCTCGGGACGATCACCGCGGTGGGTGGCGGCACGATCCGCGACGTCCTCGTGCGCCGGGTCCCGAGCGTGCTGTCCAGCGAGCTCTACGCCATCCCCGCCCTGGTCGGCGCCGCGGTCGTCGTCGTGCCGGCGCGCCTCGGCGCGGGCGGACCGGTCTGGGTGTTCGTCGGCGCCGGCGTGTGCCTGACGATCCGGCTGCTCGGCATCGGGTTCCGCCTCGACGCGCCCCGGCCGCCCGGTGGCTCCGCCCTGTGAGCACCATCCGTGGTGCCCACCACGGACAGTGCTCACAGGCGCAGCACCCCGCGGCGCTCCATCAGGAGCACGCCGAGCAGGTTGAGACCGCGCCCGTCGCTGACGCCCCAGAGCTGGTCGCCCCAGTCGTTGCCCTCCACGAGGTTCGCCTCGCCGGTCGCGAGGAGGAAGCGGCCGGCCTCCGAGTCGGCGGTGAACTTCGCGGCGAGCGCCCGGCGCATCACCGCGACCCGCCGGTCCCGCCAGTCGGGGACCATCGCGACCGCCCGCCCGAGCTCCTTCGCCTCCGCCGGGGTGGCGGCGTCCCGGATGCGGTCGTGGTCCTCCGGCGCGACGGCCTTCATGGCCTGGAAGTAGTGCTCGACGGTCGCGTACCGGTGGCCGTCGATCTCCCTCGGGTGCTCGGAGAAGTTCGAGAGCGTCCAGTACGGGCCGCGGAAGTCGTCGACGGCACCGAGCAGCACGATCGGGGAGTCGGTCATGCGACGCAGCCTCCCGCGTCAGCCCGCCCGCGGCGACCGGCGGAACCCCGCGGACCCGCCGGCGGAACCTCTCCGACGGACCGCTCGCGACCGGGTCCGGGAGTCGGTCCGAGGGCCTAGCCTCGACGGGTCGAGGGAGGCACGCATGCCGAGGACGCAGGAACGCACCCGGTCGACACGGGACCGCATGGTCGACAGCGCCGCGACGCTGCTCCGCGAGTACGGGACGGCGGCCACCACCATCGACGCCGTCCTGGCCCACAGCAGTGCCCCGCGGGGCTCGGTGTACCACCACTTCCCGGGCGGGCGCCGGGAGCTGCTGACCGCCGCGGTGACCCGCGCGGGCGACCTCGTCTCGGACCTGCTCGCCGGCTACACGGCCGCCGCGGACTCCCCGTCGGCGATCCTGCGCCGGTTCGCCTCGCTCTGGCGCACCCGGCTCGTCGCCACCGACCACCGGGCCGGCTGCCCCCTGGTGGCGGTCGCCGTCGACCACCCGGCCGACGAGCCCGAGCTCGTCGACCTCGTCCGGACGATCGTCGAGCGCTGGACGGGGGAGCTGCGCGGTGGCCTCGTCGCGCAGGGGATCCCGCCCGGGCGGGCGGCGACGCTCGCCGCACTGGTCCTGTCGTCGATCGAGGGGGCCGTCGTCCTGTGCCGGGTCGAGGGCAGCGCGGCCCCGCTCGACGCGGTCGTCGCGGAACTGGAGCCGCTCCTGGACTCGGCCGCCCGACAGACATTCCCCTGAGCCCGGTCGGGTACTGCCGCGTCGGGGCACGGACCGGCCGTGCCGTCACCGAGGGAGAACCCATGGCAGGCATCGCGGACAAGGTGGACAAGGCCTGGGAGGGCAAGGACATCAACGAGATCGCCGACGCCCCGGTCGAGGCGCTGCAGGGCGTCTCCGAGGCCGACGCGCAGCACCTCAAGGACGCCTTCAACATCAAGACCGTGCGGGACCTGGGCACCAACAAGTACTTCCTGTGGGCCCAGGGGATCGCCAAGCTCGCGGAGTGAGTCCCGCGTGACCTCTTCCCGACGGCGGGTCGGTGGACCCGCCGTCGGGACCCTCAGTCCTCGAGCGGTGTGAGCGCCGGGAGGTTGACCACGATCGCCTCCTGCGTGGTCCGGGAGATCACGACGACCGCCGGGTGGTCCGGGTCGGGGTTCTCCTCGCGGTGCGGCACCCACGGCGGCACGTAGACGTAGTCGCCCGGCCCGGTCTGCAGCACGACCTCCCCCTCGCCGTCGTGGAACACGAACCGCGGGCGGCCCGAGACGACGTAGATCGAGGTCTCCGACTCGCCGTGGTGGTGGTCGGACGAGGAAGTGGCCGGCGCGACGTGCGTCTCGCCGGTCCACAGGGCCGACGACCCGACCGACTTCCCGCTGACCGCCTCCAGGCGCCGCATCCCGCCGGACTGCGCGGTGTCGCCGGTCAGGTCGGTCGACCGCACGAGGTGGACCCGGGTGTGGGCGGGGCGGTCGGGCAGGTCGGGGTGGAAGGGCCGGGACGGTTCGGACACGGGGTGGCTCCCTGCGCGGTGACGGGCGGGACGGCGTGAAGCTACCCGGCCGCGGGGCCGGGTGTGGATCATCGGACATCCGGCGGTGCGAACCCGGTCCGGCGGGCACTCTGGGGCCGTCGACGAGGACGGGAGGTCGCGGGGTGGCCGCGGGCAACAAGGACGACGCCGGGACGCTGCGGACCGCGGCGCGCCTGCTGGAGGAGCTGCGGGCCCGAACCCCGGGCGGGGAGTGGGAGGTCGGCGGGCTCCTCGCGACGCGGCCGGAGATCGTCGCGCGGCACTCGGACGGCAGCAGCGAGCACGTCGCGGAGACCCGCGCCCGGTCGTCGGCGTGGATCGCCGGGCTGGCCCCCTCGCTCGCGGCGCCCCTGGTGACGTGGTTGCGCACGACGGCGGACGCGGTCGAGGCGGGCCGGGCGTCCGCCGAGGTGACCGGGGCGGCGACCGCGTTCGCCGCGGCCGTCACCGACCGGCTGGACGGGCGGGCGTAGCCGCGCGACCCGTCGTCGGGAAAGGGTGGTTGTCGACGCGACCGGTGCGCGGCGCTCTCGTACCGTTCCGCGGGTGGCCCGAGGACCCGCCGACCTGTGGAACTCGCTCGTCGGACCCCCGATGCGGGCGTGGGAACGCATCCCGATCCGGGTGCAGGGGCGGATCACCGTGGCGCTGCCGCTGGTGGCCGTGGTGATCTCCGCGGCCCTGGCGCTCAACGGCAACCTGACCCGGGCCGCGATCGAGACCGACATCCAGCGCAAGTTCGAGATGACGGCGGCGCTCGGGAACCTGTCCTCCCTCATGGTGAACGCCGAGACGGGGATGCGCGGGTTCCTGCTGACCGGGCAACCGGAGTTCCTCGAGCCCTTCGGGCAGGCGACGCAGCAGCTGCCCGGCGCCCTCGCCGGGCTGAGCGCGCTCACCGACGACGAGCCGGGGGAGCGGCCGCGCGAGGAGATGTCCGGCCGGCTGCGGGAGCTCGAGACGCTCACGGGGCAGCAGATGGCCGACCTGTCGTTCCAGCAGCAGTTCGTCGCGCGCGGGGGCAGCCCGAACGATCCGGAGATCCGGCGGCACCTGGAGTACGGCAAGGGACTGATGGACCGCATCCGCGCCGAGGTGGGGGACTTCCAGGCCCAGGAACGCGCGCTGCTGGACGACCGGATCGACGAGATCAACGCGATCCGCGTGCGGGACTACGTCTCGGTGGCCCTCGCGCTCGTCGCCGCCCTGGCCACCCGGTTCCTCGCCTGGTTCCTCTTCCGGCGCGGCATCCTGCGCCGCGTCGACCGCCTGACGACGTGCCTGCGGGACCGCCGGGAGGGCACGCCGTCAGCGCTGGTCGCGCCGACCAAGCGGGACCAGATGGGCCAGCTCGAGCGGGAGGTCCACGAGGTGCTCCGCACCTGAGCCGGACGTGGGGGCCGCCCGCTCAGCCGGGGAGCACCTGGCGCAGGGCGTTGTCCACGACCTCGGTGAGCGCCGGGTGGATCCAGTACGGGCGCCCGGAGAGGGCGGCGGCGTCGATGTCGAACGTCATCGCGAGGGCGAGCGGCGCGATCAGCGTCGGCGCCTCCGGCCCCAGGACGTGTGCGCCGAGGATCCGGCCGGTGCCCCGCTCGACGAGCACCTTGCAGAAGCCGGTCTCGTCCTCCATGGCCCAGCCGTAGGCGACGTCGGAGAACGCGACCCGGCCGACCTCGTAGTCCAGGCCCTCGTCGCGGCACTGCGCCTCGGTCCGGCCGACGGTGCCGATCTGCGGGCTGGTGAACACGGCGGCGGGGACGAGGGAGTGGTCGACCTCGCGCAGGTCGTCGGGGTGGCGCAGGTTGTGCGTGACCACCTCGGCCTCGCGGTTCGCGACGTGCTTGAGCTGCACCGGGGAGCTGACGTCCCCCAGCGCCCAGACGCCCTCCACCGACGTCCGCCCGGCCGCGTCGACCGCCACCCGCCCGTCGTCGTGCGTCTCGATGCCCGCGGCGTCGAGGTCGAGCGAGTCCCCGTTCGGCGTGCGGCCGACGGCGACGAGGAGGGTGTCGGCCTCGATCGTCGTGTCGTCGTCGAGCCGGAGCCGCAGGGCGCCCGGTCCGCCCTCGACGGCGGTGACCTCGCGGCCCAGGTGCAGCTCGTAGCGCTCGCGGGCGATCGCGGTGAACGCCTCCGAGACGGACTCGTCCTGCGGCCCGAGGAGCTCGTCGGCCAGGTCGATCATGACGATCTCGGCGCCGGCGGTGTGGAAGACGTGCGCGAGCTCCGCCGCGATGTAGCCGCCGCCGAGCACGGCGAGCCGCCGGGGCAGGACGTCGACGCGCATGATCGTGTCGGAGGTGTGGAACGGCAGGCCGGACCGCTCCACCGGCGGCGGCACCACCGGACGCGCGCCCGCCGCGATGACGATCCGTCCGGCCTCGATCTCCGCGGACCCGCCGTCGTGCAGGGCGACGGCGAGCGTGCGCGGGCCGGTGAAGCGGGCCTCGCCGGCGTAGACCGTGACGAAGTCGCTGTCCTCGCGGCCCTTCCGGCTTTCGGCGGCGATCGGGTCGAGCCGGCCGAACACGCGGTCGCGCAGCCCCGGCCAGGCGATGCCGTCGAGCTGGGCGCCGACGTCGTACACCGCGGCGTCGCGCACCGTGTCGGCGACCTCGGCGCTGTAGGCGAACATCTTCGTCGGGATGCAGCCCCGGTTCAGACAGGTCCCGCCGAACTCGGTGGCCTCGACGATCGCGACGTCGAGGTCCGCGAACGCGTCGGAGAGGACCATGTTGCCCGAGCCGGAGCCGATCACCACGAGGTCGTGTCGCGGCACCGGCCCACCGTAAGTCCGGTTCGGTCCCCGGCGCGCGTCAGGGGACGAGGACCGGCTTGACCACCTCGCCCGCCAGTGCGGCCCGCTCGGCCTCGTTGATCTCGCTCAGCGGGTAGGTGCGGTCGAACGGGAACCGCCCGTCGCGCCACAGGGCGATGAGGCGGGGCAGGAAGGTCTGCGGCACGGCGTCGCCCTCGAGGATGCCCATGACGTTGCGGCCCACCGACAGGTCCATCGGCTCGAGCGAGATGGGTCCCTGCTGCACGCCGACCAGGCCGAGCGTGCCCGTCGGGCGCAGCGCCCGCAGCACCGCGGTGGCGACCGGCGGGAGGCCGGTGGTGTCGAGCCCGTACTGCGCGCCGCCGGTGGCCGCGAGCAGCGCGCCGGTGAGGTCCTCGGTGCGGCCGTCGACGGTGGCGGTGGCGCCGAGCTCGGTCGCCAGCTCGAGGCGGGCGGGGTTGATGTCGACCGCGACGATCGTGGCCGCCCCGGCGACCCGCGCGGCCATGACCGCGGAGAGCCCGACCGCGCCGACCCCCGAGACGATCACCGTGCTGCCGGAGCGCACCCGCAGGGCCTCGAGGACGGACGCGGCGCCGGTCTGCACGCCGCAGCCGAGCGGGCCGAGCAGCTCGATCGGCAGGTCGGCGGCGACCTTGACCGTGTTCCGCTCGGCCACGAGCGCGTGGCTCGCGAACGACGACTGGCCGAACCAGCGGGCGGCGACCGGCCCACCGACGGCGTCGCGGACGTCGTGCCCGGGCTCCACGAGGCCGGTGCCGAACAGGTTGCGCTCGAAGAACGTGGCGCAGTACGAGGGGTGTCCGTCGACGCAGTTGTCGCAGGCCCGGCAGGAGTCGAAGGAGAGCACGACGTGGTCGCCCACCGCGAGCGAGGTGCCCGGGCCGACCGCCTCGACGACGCCCGAACCCTCGTGACCGGCGATCACCGGCAGGGGGATCGGCAGGGCGTCGGTGCGGGGGAGCTCGTCGGTGTGACAGATCCCCGCGCCCGCGATCCGCACCCGCACCTCGCCGTGGCCCGGCTCGCGCTGGTCGACGGTCTCGAGGGCGAACGCGCCGGCACGGTCGCGCAGCACGGCGGCGGTGATCTGCATGAGGGCTCCCATCGGGGTCGGGGAGCGCCAGTCGATCACGCCGCGCCGTGCGCCGGAAGGCCTCAGGACTCGGCGGCCGAGCGTCGGGGGATGTCCGGGGCGGCCGCGCCCGCCACGGCCGGCATGTGCCGCGCGAAGGTGACCACGGCGTCCGCGAGGTCGTGCAGCCGCCCGCGCACCCCGTCGTCGGCCAGCTCGCCGTCGGCGAAGTGCGTGTTGTTGGCGTACACGGCGCCGGGGACGGCCCAGGCCCGGAAGAAGCCGACGAGCGGCTTGAGCTCGTGCTCGAGCGCCAGGAAGTGGTGGTCGGTCCCGCCGGTCGCGACGAGCCCCACCGGTTTGCCCGCGAGCGCGTCGTTGGGCAGCACGTCGAACAGGTTCTTGAGCCGCCCGGTGTAGCCCCCGCGGTACATCGGGGTGCCGACGAGCAGCGCGTCCGCGGCGACGACCCGGTCGATCGCGTCCCGGGTCGCGCCGGTGTAGTCCGCCGGGTCCCGCCCGTCGCCGAACACCAGCTCCTGCTCGCGCAGGTCGAGCAGGTCGGTGCGGACGTCGTCGTGCTCGCCGGCCCGGGCGAGCGCGACCGAGAGCGCGAGCACCGTCTTCGACGGCGAGGACGGGCTCCCCGAGATCGCGAGCAGTTCCACCTGGTCTCCTTCCGGACGGTCCCTGGTCCCGGGACTCCCCGGTGATCCACCGGGCCACTCATCCGACGGCCGCGAGCCCCCGGTCCTGCGCGGCGCGGGCGAAGGCGTCGACGGTCGCGCGCACGCTCGGACGTTCTACCGCGTGGGGGAGGTGCGCGAGCACGATCGTGCGCGGCAGGGGCCGCCGCAGGGGCACGACGTCGATCCCCGACGGCGGCAGGAACGCGCGGCCCAGGTCGCTGGCGAGGGTGACCCCGAGCCCCGCGGCCACCATGGCGAGCGCGGTCGCGAGGCCGTCCACCCGGTGCCGGACCTGCGGCTCGAAGCCGGCCCGACGGCACGCGGTGCGCACGGCCCGGCCGTAGTAGCTCTCGGCGCCCGAGATGATCCAGGTCTCCTCGGCGAGCTCCGCGAGGTCGACCCCCGGCCGGTACCGGGTGCCGGCCGGGGCCGCGAGGTGGATCCGGTCCTGGCCGAGCGGGACCATCGTGAGCCCGGGCGCCCACGGCTCGGGGGCGTCGGGGTAGTCGAGGATCAGGGCGAGGTCGAGGTGTCCGTGCCGGACGTCGAGCACGGCCTGGTCGGGGTCGGCCTCGAGGCTCTCCAGCGTGATCCCGGGGTGCTCCGCGGCGAGGTCGGCGATCACGGCGGGCAGCAGCGCGGCGGCCGCGGCGGGGAACATCCCCACCGAGAGCCGCGCCGACAGGTGCTGGCGTGCCGCCTCCACCGCCGCGACCGCCCGGTGCTCCGCGGCCAGCAGGACCTCCGCCTGCTCGACGAGGACGCGGCCGACCTCGGTGAGCCGCACGCCCCGCCCGACCCGCTCGATCACGGGCGCGCCGACGTCCACCCCCAGCGCCTCGACCTGCTGGGACACCGCCGAGGGCGAGTAGTGCAGGGTCGCCGCGGCAGCGTTGACCCCGCCGCGCCGGGCGACCTCCCGCAGCGTCCGCAGCCGGCGCAGGGACAGTTCCATGCAGCCCATCCCAACAGTTCCGTGCGCGGTTGTCCGCTGGTGCCGAACGGTCCGTGCGGGTAGAGCTGGTGATCATGACGGTGCGCGTGCCCCGCGGTCAGGTCCTCGTCCCCGGTGGGAGCTTCGCCATGGGTGACCACCACGGCGACGGCGACCCCGCCGACGGGGAGCGGCCGGTGCACCGCGTCACCGTGTCGCCGTTCCTGATCGACGCCACCACCGTCACCAACGCGGCGTTCGCCCGCTTCGTCAAGGAGACCGGCCACGTCACCGACGCCGAGCGCTGGGGCTCGTCGGCGGTCTTCCACCTGGCCTTCACCGGCGACCGGTCCGACGTCCTCGCGAGCGTCGACGGCGCCCCCTGGTGGCTCGCGGTCCGCGACGCGTGCTGGCGCCGGCCGGAGGGCCCGGGCTCCACGGTCGGCGACCGGGCGAACCATCCCGTCGTCCACGTCTCCTGGCAGGACGCCGAGGCCTACTGCGCCTGGGCGGGCCGGCGCCTGCCGACCGAGGCCGAGTGGGAGTACGCCGCGCGCGGCGGGCTCGAGGGGGCCCGCTTCCCCTGGGGCGACGACCGGGGGGACGGGTCCGGCCGCCGCTGGAACCTCAACATCTGGCAGGGCCGGTTCCCCACCGCGAACACCCGGGAGGACGGCTTCCTGACGACCGCCCCGGTCAAGACCTACCGCCCGAACGGCCACGGGCTCTGGCAGACCGTCGGCAACGTCTGGGAGTGGTGCGCCGACCGGTTCGCGGCCGACTGGTACGCCCGCTCCCCGCAGCACGACCCGACCGGACCGGCGGAGGGTGCGGCGCGGGTGATGCGCGGGGGCTCGTACCTCTGTCATGACTCCTACTGCAACCGGTACCGCGTCGCCGCGCGCACCTCGAACACCCCGGAGTCGAGCTCCGGGAACCTGGGTTTCCGGTGCGCGGGCGACGTCGTCGGTGACCTCAGTGGGACGCCATGACCCGCCGGTGCAGGGCCTCGGGCTCCGGGTCGGCCACGGTCGGCGCGAGGTCGACGCGGACCGTGCGCACGGTGCCGGTGAAGGCGTTGTCCCCGGCCGCGTAGTCCTCGGTGACCGGCGTGCCGAGGTCGACGCCGACGTCGAAGGTCTCGTCGAAGGAGAAGTAGTACGGGACGGTCGCGGGCACCCGCACCGACCCGACCTCGTGGGCGTCGACCGACAGCGTGACCGTGCCGCCCCGGCCGACGCCCCCGCCGTCGTAGGCGAAGTCCACCCGCAGCTCGTGCCGGCCCGGTGGCAGCGCGTGCGGCGCCCGCACGGTGTGCCGACGCCAGCCGAACCAGTTGTAGACGTAGCAGGCGCGTCCCCCGGAGACGTAGAGCGACCAGCCGCCGAAGCGCCCGCCCTGCGCGACGACGACCCCCTCCGCGCCCCCGGCCGGGATCTCGACGTCCGCGACGACGGCGTGGGACCGGTTCTTCACGTTGGGGACGGTCTCCTCGATGAGGCGGCGGACGGGCCCGCGGAAGGTCACCGAGGTCCGGTCGCCGACGAGGTCGAACCGGCCCGCGAGCTGCGGGTTCTCCCGTTCGGTGACGCGGTCGTCGAGCGGGAGCACCTGGTTCTGCACGGCCTCGACGAAGAACATCTCCTGCAGCCGCGCCAGGGTGGCGGGGTGCTCGGCGGCCACGTCGTGGGCCTGGCTCGGGTCGGTGGTCGTGTCGTAGAGCTCCCAGACGTCGTCGTGGAAGCTGCGCGGCCCCGACGGCACCATCTCCCAGGGCGTGCCGTGGCGGGTCACCGCGGTCCAGCCCTCGTGGTAGATGCCGCGGTTGCCGCACATCTCGAAGTACTGCGTCCGACGACGGTCGGGGGCGTCCGGCGCGGCGAAGGAGTACCGCATGCCGGTGCCGTCGATCGGCTGCTGGACGACGCCGTCGACGCTGGTCGGAGGGGTGATGCCCGCGCACTCGAGGATCGTCGGGAGCACGTCGACCACGTGGTGGAACTGGTGGCGCAGGCCGCCCGCGTCGGTGATGCCGCGGGGCCAGTGCACGACCAGGCCGTCGCGGGTGCCCCCGAAGTGCGAGGCCACCTGCTTGGTCCACTGGTACGGGGTGTTCATCGCGAGCGCCCAGCCGACCGGGGCGATCGGGTAGCTCTGCGGCCCCCCGATCTCGTCCAGGTGCGTGATCATCTCCGCGGGGTCGTCGACGAGCCCGTGGCCGAGCCGGTGCTCGACGTGCGTCCCCTCGATCCCGCCCTCGCCCGAGGCGCCGTTGTCGCCGAGCAGGTAGAGGAACAGCGTGTCGTCCAGCTCGCCGAGCGCCTCGAGTTCGTCGACGAAGCGGCCGAGCTGGGCGTCGGCGTGCTCGGTGAAGCCCGCGAACGTCTCCATGAAGCGGGCCCCGACCGTGCGGCGGGTGTCGTCGAGGTCGTCCCAGTGCGGCACGGAGTCCGGCCACGGCGCGAGCTCGGTGTGCTCCGGGACGACGCCGAGCTCCTTCTGCCGGGCGAGCGTGGTCTCGCGGAGCCGGTCCCACCCGTCGTCGAACTCGCCGCGGTACCGGTCGCGCCACTCCGGGGCGACGTGCAGCGGGGCGTGCGAGGCGCCGAAGGCGAGGTAGGTGAGGAAGGGACGGTCGGGCGTCAGCGCCCGCTGCGTGCGCACCCAGTCGACGGCGTGGTCGACGAGGTCCTCCGAGAGGTGGTAGCCGTCCTCGGGGCGGCGGTCGGGCTCGACCGGCGTGGTCCCGTCGAAGAGCAGCGGGTACCAGTGGTTCATCTCGCAGGCCATGAAGCCGTAGAAGTGGTCGAACCCCTCGCCGGTCGGCCACCGCTCGAACGGCCCGACCGGGCTGATCTCCGACGGCGGGGTCTGGTGCCACTTGCCGAAGGCCGCGGTGCTGTAGCCGTGGCCCTGCAGCGTGCGGGCGAGCGTCGCCGCGCTGCGCGGGCGGACGCCGGTGTAGCCGGGGGCGGACGTGGCCATCTCGGTCGTCGCGCCCATCCCGACGGCGTGGTGGTTGCGGCCGGTCATCAGCGCCTGGCGGGTGGGGGAGCACAGCGCGGTGACGTGGAAGCGCGTGTAGCGCAGACCGCCGTCGGCGAGGCGCTGTGCGGTGGGCATCCGGCACGGCCCGCCGAAGGCGCTGGAGCTGCCGAAGCCGAGGTCGTCGAGGACGACGAGGACGACGTTGGGGGCGTCGCGCGGCGGGGTCGTCGGACGGACCGGGTCGAACCCGCCGTCGTGCTCGTCGATCCCGAGGGCGGTGACCACCGGCCTCGCGGGCTCCGGCTCCGGCAGCTCCCGACGACCGCTCACGACACGACTCCTCGCTCCGGGCACGCGGGGGCTCCACGTGCGGCTGGTGGGACGCCGCGCGAGGTGGGGGAGCGACACTGCTCCGCCGCGCGGCGAGGCCCAGCCTCGTCGCGGACGACCGTTCGCGTCCAGCGGACGCTCGCGCACGATGTCGTTCAGCAGTGCTGTACGGTGCCCGGCTCAGGACGCGCGCGTGATCTCCCGGACGTCGCGGTCGGGGACGTGGACCGGGTTCTCCCAGGTGGAGTCGTCGACCGGCCCGTGGGGCGCCGCGTCGGTCACCACCGCCCAGCCGCCGTCGGCGGGGAGGACGGCCCGCACCGTCGCGGGGTCGGAGACGTCCCGCGTGGGCGCCGACCGGGTCGCCGGGGCCCGCCGGGGTGGGCGGCGGTCGGTGCGGGCGGCGAGCCGGCCCGTCAGCGGGCGCCCGACGGTCGCCGTCCACTCCTCGGCGCCGCGGGTGAACCGCAGCGACCGGACGCGGTCGGCCGGGGCGGGCGGGGTGGTCCCGACGAGGGCCGCCGCCTCGGCGTAGCGCTGCTCGTCCGACCCGGGTTCCGTCACGACGGGCGCCCCACGAGCACCTGACGGCGCGGCCACGGCCCCGGACAGGGCGGCTCGTCGTCCCGGATCTCCGCCGCGCGGGCGACCAGCCAGGGGGGTTCGAGGACCTCGCACGGCGACCACGGCGTCGCGCCCCAGACGAGCCCGCAGCGCTGGGTGGTGGTGGCGACCAGCCGGTCACGGGAGGCGGGCAGGACGTCGGTCTCGGCGGCCGTCGTCAGGGCGTCGACGTCGACCGGCAGCGTCCGCGCGCCGTCGCGGGCCGTGGTGCCCACGAAGAAGTGCACGTGCGGACGGAGGCCGTTGGTGCGCGGGACGCGCTCCTCGACGATGTGCGTGACCCGCAGCCGCGCCGTGTCGGGCACGTCCGCGCCGGCGACCGCCGCGATCCGGGACTGCAGCCCGCGGGCGGTCTCCCGCGCCTCGTCGACGTAGACCGCCCGCAGCACGGCGACGTCGGCCGCGTGCCCGGTCGACTCCAGCATCGTCATGTAGACGGCGAGCGAGAGCGGCATCGACATCGTCAGGTCGACCGCGTCGTCCGGCGGGAAGCCCGTCACCTGGTCGAAGAGCGGCATCGGGTGCGGCGTCACCACTGCGACCACCCCCACCGTGTCGTCGTCGACGGTACGGCGGGTGCCCGGCCCGTGCCCGACGATCGCGGTCCGGACGGTCGGTCAGCGCCGCGTCCGACGAGGGGTCGCCGACCGCGGGGGCGCGGCGCGCATGTGGTCGCGCACCGGCGTCAGCAGGTCGGTGAGGGTGCGCGCGTCGTCCTGCGAGAGCCGGTCGAGGAACATCCGCCCGACGACCGCCTCGTGGCCGGGCATGACCGCGTCCACCAGCGCGCGCCCGGCGTCGGTGATGGCGATCGTGACGCCCCGCTCGTCGTCGGGGGAGGGGGACCGGGCGACGAGCCCGGCCTTCTCGAGCAGGCCCGCCTGGTAGGTCAGCCCGCTGCGGCTGAAGACGATCGCGTCGGCGAGGTCGGTCATCCGGTGGCTGCCGCCGGGGGCGAGCTGCAGCCGCCGCAGGATCTGGAACCGCACGAACGTCAGGCCGCCGTCGGCCTGCAGCTGCTGCTCGATCGCGTGCCGCAGCAGGCCGGACACCTCGACGAGGGCGAAGTACGCGCCGAGCTGCACCGGATCGACGTCGTGGGCGGGGTCGGACACCCGCCGAGTCTCCCCTTGCTTCGAGTTCGAAGCAAACCTAGTCTCTCGTGTCGTGCTTCGACTTCGAAGCACACCGGCACGGCGAGGAGCGAGGCGCGCGATGAAGGCAGTGCGGTTCCACGAGTACGGCGGCCCCGAGGTGCTGCGCTACGAGGACGTGGAGCAGCCGGAGCCCGAGCCCGGTCAGGTCCGGGTGCGGGTGGCGGCCACGTCGTTCAACCCGGTGGACGGCGGCATCCGCGGCGGCTATCTGCAGGGCCCGTTCCCGGTGACGCTGCCGCACGTGCCGGGGATCGACGTCGCCGGCACGGTGGACGCACTCGGCGCGGACGTCGACGCGTGGCAGGTGGGCGACGAGATCGTCGGCTTCCTGCCGATGGTCGAGGACGGGGCGTCCGCGGAGTACGTCCTCGCCCCGGCCGGGGTGCTCACCGCGGCGCCCCGCGCCGTCGCGCTGGCCGACGCCGCCGCGCTGCCGGAGGTCGGTCTGACCGCGCGGCAGGCCGTGGTCGAGGACGCCGGCGTCCGCGCCGGTCAGCGGGTCCTGGTGAACGGTGCGGGCGGTGCCGTCGGGGGCTACGCGGTGCAGCTCGCCCGGCGGGCCGGGGCGGTCGTCGTGGCCACCGGGAGCCCGCGCAGTGCCGACCGACTCCGCACGCTGGGCGCCGACGAGGTCGTCGACCACACGGCGGGCGACGTGGCGGACGCGGTGACCGAGCCGGTCGACGTCCTGATCAACCTGGCCCGACTCACGCCGGAGCGGTTCACCGCCCTCGTGGGCCGGGTGCGCGACGGGGGCGTCGTGGTGAACACGGTGCCCGCATCGCCGGCCCCCGTCGACGCGGCCCGGGACGTCCGGGTCGTGGAGCTGTTCGTGCGCAACGACGCCGCGGCGCTCGCCGAGCTGGTCGCCCTGGTCGACCGCGGCGAGCTGCGCGTCGACGTCGACCGGCGGGTGGCGCTGCCCGAGCTCGCGACGGTCCACGCCGAGGCCGACGCGGGCACGCTGCGGGGGAAGGTCGTGGTGGTCCCGGCCTGAGCGGGAGGACGGCACACGACCTCGTTCGCTGTACAGGTCTTCGCTTCGTGAGTAGCGTTTTCGTCCTCTGCCGCTCCCGGGCGGTCGGTCCCGGGGCGGAGGACGACGAGGCTTGACCCCCCAGGTCCCGACGTCGAGCGGTGCCCGGTCCCGGGCTCCGACGAGCCGGAGACGGGGGACCCCTTGTCCGAACGTGGCGACCTGTCGTGGCTGCAGGACGTGCTGGCCGCGACCGCGGAGGAACTGGTCCGGCGCCGGAGCGGCACGACGCCGGACGGATCCGAGGCGGAGCAGACCCTGCACCGTCTCACCGGCGCCGCGGCCCAGCACGTACCCGGCGCCTCCTACGCCGGTCTCACCGTGCGGACCCCCGAGGGCGGGTTGAGCTCGCGGGCCCCGAGCGACCGGGCGATCGTCGACCTGGACCGTGCCCAGGCGGAGCTGGGGGAGGGGCCCTGCGTGGATGCGCTGGGGGCGGGGTCGGGGTCGGTCACCGTCGTCGACGACTTCGCGGCCGAGGACCGCTGGCCACGCTTCGCGCGCCTGGCCCAGGAGGCCGGGATCGGCGCCCTCATCTCGTTCGCCCTGGCGCCGCAGGACGCCGAGCCGGGCGCGCTGAACCTCTACGCCCGGACCGGCACCGCCTTCGACGCCACCGCACGCACCGTGGCCGCCGCCTTCGCGACGCAGGCGTCGGTGGCGATGTACGGCGCGCGTCGCGTGGAGCAGCTGACCCACGCGATCACCACCCGCGACGTGATCGGGCAGGCCAAGGGCATCCTCATGGAGCGTTTCTCGCTCGACGAGCACCAGGCCTTCGACCTGCTCGTGCGGTCGAGCCAGGACACCAACATCAAGCTGCTCGACGTGTCGCGCTGGCTCACCGACGAGGTCGCCCGGCGCGCCGGCCGTCACGAGGAGGTCGGGGGCGAGGCCCGGCCCCCGACCGCGAGCGATTCGTTCGCCGGGTAACGTCTTCGTTCCACGGTCGATCGAACGGCCGACCGTCGGGGTCGGTCCCGCTCGGGACGACGACCACCGGCGACGTACCCGGCGACGCCGGGCGCCTCTGCCGGCGCCCGCCGCGTCGGGCGAGGAGGGAGCGGTGGTGCGCGTGCGCAGCATCCCGCTCGGCCTCGACGACGCCCTGCGGCTGGCCGCGCTGTACCTGCGCCACCCCGCACCGTCCACCTACGACGGCCTCGACGCCCTGCTCAGCGTCTGTACCGGCACCGTCCCCGGCGCGACGGCCGCCGCGATCTCCACCGCCGGGCACGGCCGGGTGCACTCCACGCACGCGACCGACGGGGCCGTGCGCGACGTCGACGCCTGGCACAACCGCCTCGGGCAGGGGCCGCTGCTCGACCAGGCGCGCGTGGGGTCGCCGGACCTGGCGGTGCTCCTCGTCGACGACCTCGCCTTCGAGATCGACGACGGCGCCGTGCGCGTGCGCGTGACACCGCCGTTCCGGGCCCTGCACTCGACGACCCTGCGCTGCCGGGACGGCCGGCGGACCGCGCTGGACCTGTACGCCGCCGAGCCCGACGTCCTGGGCCTCGACACCACGGTGCTGGCCGACATGTTCGCGCGGCGCGCCACCTCGCTGCTCTACGGCTCGGGCGAGTCGCCCGACGTGCGCCTGCGCCTCGCGCTGCGGCTCCTGGAACGGGCGCTGGACCTGACCCGCCCCGAGGCCGAGCTGCTGCTGCGGCCGCACCTGCGCCGTCGGGGGGCCGACCCCGTGCTCGTCGCGGAGGACCTGGTCGATCACCTCGTCCGACCGCGGGAACACCCGTGACCGGACTCGCGTGTCGCGCGTGTGACGAACCGGTCACCCGGTGCACGGCGCCCGAACGGCAGGCGTCCCGACGACGTCCGACAGGGTAGGAAAGATCCGTGGTGGTGAACGACGGCGCAGCGGCGGTCCGCGAGGCCCTCGACGCGCTGCAGGGACTGGGCGCGCTCCGTGACGCCCGACCCGGCGGCTTCGACCGCTTCTTCTGGTCGGCCGACGTCCTCGACGACCTCGCCCGCCTGGCCGACCGCCTGGGGCGCGCCGTCGAGGAGGTGTCGGGCGAGGAGGGCCCGGAGGTGCGGCGGGCCGCCGAGGCCCTCGGGACCTTGATCGTCGCGCACCGCAACTCGCTGCTGCGCCACGGGCTCGGCCGGATGGACGTCGCCACCCCGCGGACCGGCGCCGCCGTGAACTGACCCGCCCGGGTCAGCGCCGCCCGCGCTCCTCGAGCAGCCAGGCGGCGACGTCGCGGAGCTTGAGGTTGGCGTGCTGCGAGGCCTCGACCAGCATCCGGAAGGCCCGCTGGTCGTCCACGCCGTGGCGCTCCATGAGGATGCCCTTGGCCTGCCCGATCTCGTCCCGGCTGTCGAGGGCGATGCCCAGGCCCTCCGCGCGGGACGCGCCGTAGAGGGCGATGGCCGCCTGCAGCGCGAACACCTCCGCGATGACCCGACCGGCCGGGTCGAAGGCGTCCGCCCGGAGGGCGTAGAGGTTGAGCGCACCCACCGGGGCGTCCGGCGGGCCCATCGTGTGCGACAGCATCGACCGCACCCCGTGGGCCCGGGCCCGCGGCGTCCACCGCGACCAGCGGGTCTCCCGCGCCAGGTCGATGACCTCGATGTGGCTCGGCTCCTCGCGGTGCCCGGCGTCCACGCAGGGGCCCTCCCCGAGCTCGGCCTGCGCGGCGTCGAGCTCGGCCACCCACCACGACGACGGGGCGCGGCTGCGCACCGCCTGGTCGGTCTGCGTGATCCCGGCACCGTCGGCGCCCGGGACGTGGGCGACGGCGACCTGCACGATCCGGGTCAGGACGTCCTCGGTGTCGCCGAGCCCGCGGTCGGCGGACGGGCCCTCGAGGACGGCCTCGGCGGCGTGTCGCAGCGCGTCGGTGAGCGCCTCCGCCGGCAACGGTTCCACGGTCTCCTCCCGGGGCTCGAAGGCGTGGGTCCGCCCCGGGCGTGGAGCCCCGGACGAGCCGCGGCCGACCGTAGGAGGACTGTCCACCGAACGCCAATCCGGCCCGACCCGACGTCGCTCCGTGGACAGCTGCGACGCGTCCGGGGGTGGACGGCGTCGCGCGTCCCGTCGTTCGCGATGATCTTTCGTCAATGCTTTGACGAGATCTCCGCCCGACTCGTCAGCGGCGGTTGGACCACGGCTCGGCCGTGCCCGCCGCGAGCCGCCGCAGGGCGGCGTCGAGGGCCGCGCGGTCGTCGTCGGGCAGGAGACCCACCCATCGCGCCGCGCGGTCACCGTGGCGGCGGAGGGTCCGGTCCAGGGCCTCCCGGCCGGCGGGGGTGAGGGAGAGGACCACGCCGCGACGGTCGGACGGGTCCGGGGAGCGTTCGAGCAGGTCCGCGCCGGCGAGCGTGGTGGCGAGGCTGGACACGGCGGCCCGGCTCATCCCCGTGCGCTCCGCGGCGCGATGGGTCTCGAGCGGCCCGTCGACCCGCAGGACGACCGCCAGCTGGAAGCCCGACCAGCTCCACCCGTCCGGCCGGTGCACCGTCGACTCCAGGTCGTAGGCGACCGCGTCGGCCGCCCGGTAGAGCAGCAGGACGGTGCGCACGGCGTCGGCGTCGGCACCGCCGCCCGGTGTCCGTTCCCCGACGACCCGTGCCACCGCGTCCGCGACGTCCTCCCGCGCCGGGTCGGGGTGGGTCACCGCTCCCGGCGGGGCCGCGCTCGTCGGGCGCTCGCGCAGCGAGTCGAGGTAGTCGTCGACCATGCGCCGCTGACGGGCCGGGTCGCCCATCCCGTGCGCGAGCTGCGACACCGCCTGCACGCCGTTGAGCAGGGTGAGGAGGTGGTCGACCACCACGTCGTCGTCCACGCCCGCCGCCAGCTCGCCGTCGGTCCGGGCCTCGGCGAGGTGGCGGCGGATGCGCCCACCCCAGTGCTCCATCAGGCGGGCGAAGGTTTCGGCCAGCTCCGCGTCGTTGAGCGCCCGGCTCCAGAAGGGGAGGACGACCCGGGCCTCGAGCCGGGTCGTCTCGGTCAGCGGCATGACCTCCTCGCAGAGGATCCGCATCGCGGCGATCCCGCGGACGTCGGCCTGCCGCTCGTCGATCCGGCCGTCGGTGGCGGAGACGACGTGGTCGAAGGCGGCCTTGACGATCTCGTTCTTGCCGGGGAAGTAGCGGGCGAGGGCACCGTTGGCGACGCCGAGGGCCGCGGCGATCTCCCGCATCGTGGTGCCCTCGAGGCCGCGGTCGGCGATGAGCCGCCACGTCGCCCCGACGATCTCCGCCCGACGTCGGGCGTGGTCGACCACCTTGGGCATCAGCGACCTCTCCGTCCGTCCACGACCCGAGCCTAGGGCGTGCCGCCGTTACCAAAACGTCACACGCGACCCTCCTCGACTGTGGTTTCGTCTACGACTGTTGACGATAGGAGGGTGATGACCGCCACTACCGAATTCCGCCTCGACGCCGGGGTGGACCATCCGCTCGAGCGCCTCACCGCCGGCGAGATCGCCCGCGCCCGGGCGGTCCTCGTCGCGGCGGGCGCCCTCACCGACACCGTCCGCGTCGTCTACCTCGGGCTGGAGGAGCCGGACAAGCACCGGCTCGCCGCGGACGGGCCGCGCCCGCCCCGGGAGGTCCGCGCGCTGCTGCACGACGTCGCGCACCCCGGCGGCCTGGACGTGCGCGTCGACCTCGACGCGGGCGAGGTCGTCCGCAGCACCCGCCTCGACCCCGCGGCCGACGGCCAGCTGCCGGTCCTCGACGAGGAGTTCGGGCTCGTCGAGGAGATCCTCTCCACCGACCCCGGCTGGCTCGCCGCGCTCGAGGCGCGCGGGCTCGACGTCGCGACGGTGCGGGTCGCGCCGCTGTCCGCCGGGTCGTACGCGGAGTACCCGGAGGAGTCCGGCCGGCGGGTGCTGCGCGGGCTGGCGTTCGTGCAGGAGAGTCCGACCGGGCACGCCTGGGCGCACCCGGTCGACGGGCTCGTCGGCTACGTGGACGTCGTCGACCGCACGGTCACCCGCATCGTCGACCTCGGGCCGGTGCCGATCCCCACCGAGTCCGGCGACTTCGACGACCCGGCCGTGGTCGGGCCGCACCGCACCACGCAGCGTCCGATCGAGATCACGCAGCCCGAGGGCCCCAGCTTCTCCCTCGAGGGCAACCTCCTGCGCTGGGAGAACTGGTCGCTGCGCATCGGCTTCGACATGCGCGAGGGCCTCGTCCTGCACCAGATCGGCTTCGACGACCGCGACCGGGGCCGGTACCGCCCGATCGTCCACCGCGCCTCGATCTCCGAGATGGTCGTGCCCTACGCCGACCCGTCCCCGGTGCGCTCCTGGCAGAACTACTTCGACACCGGCGAGTACCTCATCGGCCGTTACGCCAACGCCCTCGAGCTCGGCTGCGACTGCGTCGGCGACATCACCTACCTCGACGCGGTCATCGCCGACGAGTTCGGCCACCCCCGGACGCTGCGCAACGCGATCTGCCTGCACGAGGAGGACGCGGGCATCCTCTGGAAGCACACCGACCTCTGGGCCGGCTCCTCCGAGACCCGCCGCCAGCGCCGCATGGTCATCTCGTTCTTCACGACGATCGGCAACTACGACTACGGCTTCTACTGGTACCTCTACCTCGACGGCACCCTCGAGTGCGAGGTCAAGGCCACCGGGGTCGTCTTCACCTCCGCCTTCCCCGACGACGGGTACGCGTACGCCACCCAGCTCGCGCCCGGACTCGGCGCGCCCTACCACCAGCACCTGTTCTCCGCGCGGCTCGACATGACCGTCGACGGCGTGCACAACACCGTCACCGAGGTGGAGACCGCCCGCGTCCCGATCGGCCCGGAGAACCCGCGCGGCAACGCCTTCACCCACCGCGTCACGCCGCTGACCAGCGAGGCCACCGCGCAGCGGCTCGCGGACAACCGCGTCGGTCGGGTCTGGCACGTCACCAACCCCGGGTCGCGCAACCGCCTCGGCAACCCGGTCGCCTACGCGCTGATGCCCGAGGGGCTGCCCGAGCTGCTGGCCGACGAGGAGTCCTCGATCCACCGCCGCGCCACCTTCGCGACGAAGCACCTGTGGGTCACCGCCTTCGACCCCGACGAGCGCTACGCGGCCGGCGACTTCGTCAACCAGCACGTCGGCGGGGCCGGGCTCCCGGCGTACACCGCCGACGACCGCAGCGTGGACGACACCGACCTCGTCGTCTGGCACACCTTCGGCCTGACCCACTTCCCGCGCCCGGAGGACTGGCCGATCATGCCGGTCGACCACACCGGCTTCCGCCTGCGTCCGGTCGGCTTCTTCGACCGGAACCCCACCCTCGACGTCCCGCCCTCGCGCAGCGCGCACTGCTCGGCGTCGGCGGCCACCGCCCGCGAGACCCTGCCCGGAGCCGACCGTGACTGAGACCGCCCCGCCGTCGTCCCCGACCACCACCGGCGCCCCGCGCACCGGCCTGCGGGGGCACATCGGCGTCCCCGGCATCGTGTTCATGGTGGTGGCCGCGGCCGCCCCGCTGACCGCGATCGCCGGCGCCCTGCCGGTCATGCTCGCCACCAGCAACGGCCCCGGCGTGCCGCTCGCGTTCGTCGTCGTCGCCGTGGTGCTCCTCGTGTTCAGCGTCGGCTACGCCGCGATGAGCCACCACGTCGTCGACGCCGGGGCCTTCTACGCCTACGTGACGCAGGGACTCGGGACACGGCCCGGCGTCGGGGCGGGTGCCCTGGCGCTGCTGACCTACACCGCGATCCAGGCCGCCGTGTACGGGCTCGCTGCCAGCACGCTGAGCGGCCTCGTCGCCGCGTGGGGTGGGCCCGACCTGCCCTGGTGGGTCTGGGCGGCGGTCCTGGCCGCCGTCGTCGGGACCCTCGGGTTCCGCAGCATCGACGTCGGCGCGAAGGTCCTCGGCACGCTGATCGTGCTCGAGGTCGCCGCGGTCGTCGCGCTGATCGTCGGGGTGGTCGCCCGCGGCGGTCCCGAGGGCTGGTCGGCCGGTTCGTTCGCCCCGTCGACGTTCTTCTCCGGGGCGCCCGGCATCGCGGTGATGTTCGCGGTGGCGTCGTTCGTCGGCTTCGAGGCCACCGCGATCTACGGCGAGGAGGCCCGCGAGCCGCGGCGGTCCGTGCCGCGCGCGACCTACATCGCGGTCGCCCTGATCGGCCTGTTCTACGCGGTGGCGAGCTGGGCCGTGGTCGTCGCGTACGGCCCGTCGCAGGTCGCGGCGGCGGCCGGGAACGACACGTCGGGCCTGGTCTTCCGGGCGGCGGCCACCTACCTCGACCCCGCCGTCGCCGACGTCATGCAGGTCCTGCTGCTGACCAGCCTGTTCGCGGCGCTGCTGGCGTTCCACAACGCCATCGCCCGGTACCTGTACTCGCTCGGCCGCCAGGGTGTCCTGCCGCGCGGGCTCGCCCGGACCCACCCGCGCCACGGGTCGCCCTTCATCGGATCGCTGACCCAGACCGCGGCCGCCGTGGTGCTGCTCGCCGTGTTCGCGCTGGTCGGGGCCGACCCGATCGCCGTGCTGTTCACGTGGATGTCGGGCGTCGCCACGGTGAGCGTGCTGCTGCTCATGGTGCTCACCGCCGTCGCGATCATCGCCTTCTTCGCCCGTCGGCAGGTCGACACACAGACGTGGAACACGCGCGTCGCGCCCGTGCTCGGCCTGCTGGGGCTGCTCGGCATCCTCGCCCTCGTCGTCGCGAACTTCACGACGCTGATCAGCGGGTCCGCGGTCCTCGCCGCGGTGCTGCTCGCCGTCGTCGTCGTCACCTTCCTCGCCGGGCTGCTCCTCGCCGTGGTGCGCCCGCCCGCCCACCCGGAGGACCGATCGTGACCCGCACCGTCCACCGGCACGCCCGCATCCACACCCTGGACCCGGCGCACCCCGGCGCCACCACGCTCGTCGTCGAGAACGGCCGGATCGTCGCGCTCGGGGGCGAGGAGCTCGTGCGCGAGGGCGACCGGGTCGTCGACCACGGCGGCGCCGCGCTGCTGCCCGGGTTCGCCGACGTGCACACCCACCACCTGCTCGCCGGCCGGGCGGACCTCTTCGAGCTCGTCCTCGACGGCGGGGCCGACCTCGACGGACTGCTCGCCGCCGTGCGGGCCTGGTGCGCGGAGCTGGAGCCCGACGCGTGGGTCGTCGGGGGCGGGTGGGGGAGCACCCTCATCCCGGAGCTGTCCCGTGCGGGTGTGCTGGCCGCCCTCGACGAGGCGGCGGGCGGGCGCCCGGTGCTGCTGCGCGACGACAGCTGCCACAACCGCTGGGTGTCGTCGGCCGCCCTGGCCCTCGCGGGGATCGACGCGGACACCCCGGACCCCGCCGACGGCCGGATCGTGCGCGACGCGGGCGTCCCGACCGGGCTGCTGATCGAGTCGGCGCTGATCCCGGTGGAGCGGGCGTTCGCGGCGTCATCGGGGGCCGGTCTCGAGCGGGACGCGGCGGCGAGCCGCCGCGGGATCGAGGTGCTGCACTCGTTCGGCATCACCGCGTTCCAGGACGCCGCGGCGTCCGAGCCGATGCTCGGCGCCCTGCGCCGGCTCGACGACGAGGGCCGGCTGCACGCGTGGGTGGTGACCTCGCTGCAGGTCAACGACAAGATCTTCGGCACGCACCCGCTCGGGCAGGACCTCATCGACGTGCGCGAGCGGTACCGCTCGCCCCACCACCGCCCGGACTTCGTCAAGATCTTCCTCGACGGGGTGCCGACCTCGAGGACCGCGGCGTTCCTCGAGCCCTACCTGCCCGACGCCGAGTTCGGGTCCGGCTGGCGGGGCACCACGACGATGACCGCCGAGGAACTCACCGGGTGGCTGCTGCGGGTCGCCGAGCGGGGGATGTCGGCGAAGGTGCACTGCACCGGCGACGGGTCGACGCGGATGCTGCTCGACGCGGTCGAGGCGGTCCGCGCGGCCGGTCACTCCTCGGCGCGCTTCCACCTCGCCCACGGCCAGTACGTCTCGGACTCCGACCTGCCCCGCCTGGCCGCGCTCGGGGTCGTCGCGGACATCTCGCCGCCCCTGTGGTTCCCGAGCCTGATCATCGACGCCATCTGTGCGTGCGTCCCGCGTGACCGGGCGGAGCGCATCCACCCGAACCGGGCGCTGCTCGACAGCGGTGCGCTGCTCGCAGGCGGGTCCGACTGGCCGGTGATGCCCTCGCCCAACCCGTGGTTCGGCATCCAGGGTCTCGTGTCGCGCGAGGACCCGACCGGGTCGTGCCCGGGCCGGCTGTGGCCCGAGCAGGCCGTGTCGGTGCGCGAGGCGATCCACGCGTACACGCTCGGCAGTGCCCGCGCGATGGGCCTGGACGACGTGGCCGGGTCGCTCTCGGTGGGCAAGTCCGCCGACTTCGTCGTGCTCGACCGGGACCCGTTCACCTGTGCCGTCGACGACCTCTCCGGGACGACGGCGCTCGAGACGTGGTTCGCGGGGGAGTGCGTCTACCGGCGGGAGTCGGTGCTGCAGGGGGCGTGAGGGGCGACTGGCCCAAGATCCTGTCGTGCGGAGCGAAGTGGTCGCGTGGCGATCACTTCGCTCCGCGCGTTCGGATCTCGGCTCTGGATCGGTGGTCGCGGCTGGACGGGGTGCCGGTACGGGCTGCGTGCAGGCTCGTCGCGAGCAAGATCTCGTTCTGCAGAGCGATGTGGTCGCTGAGCGATCACTTCGCTCCGCGCGTTCGGATCTTGGCCGGAAATCGGCCGGAACCGCATCCCACTCGCGACACTCCAAGCGGATGTGAGCACCCATGAGCAGGAACTCGCCCTCAACATCCTGATCAGCAAGCAGGATGGTGTCGTCCACCTCGACCAGGCCCGGGACCACGGCATGAGCCACGAGGCGGTCCGCCGGCGGGTCGCCGCGAAGCAGTGGTTCCCGATCGCCCCGCGCGTCTACCAGGTCGCGTCCTACCAACCCACCCCGCAAGCCATCATCCGGGCGGCCGTGATGTCGCTCGGCCCGGACGCCGTGCTGGTGGGCGAGGGCGCCGCCTGGTGGTGGGGTCTGCTGGAAACACGTCCGCGCCGGATGACGGTCGCCGTCGGGCGGACCAGCCGGCGTCGTCGTCGCAAGGAGGTCGATCTCGCCTACCGCGACGTTCCGGCGAGGGACCGGACCACGCACAAGCGGCTCCCGGTCACCACCCCGGTCGCGTCGGTCCTGGATGCGGCTGTGAGTCTCGGACTCGTCGAGGGCGCGAAGCTCGTCGACACCGCCCTGCAGCGCCGGAAGGTCACCGTGGCCGCGCTCCGCGCCGCGCGCACCCGCCGATCCGGACGACCGGGTGCCGAGCTGCTCGCCGCGCTGATCGCGCTGGCCGAGGGCGGCGCGGTCTCGGAGGCCGAACGACGAACGCACGCCCGACTCCGCGACGCCGCCATCGTCGGGTGGGTGGCCAACCTGCCGATCGACCTGCCGGGGTTCGGGCGGGCGGTCCTGGACGTCGCGTTCCCCGGGCTCAAGGTGGTCGTCGAGATCGACGGCTGGGCCTGTCACCGCGACCTCAAGGCGTTCCTCCGCGACGCCGACCGGCAGAACGCCCTCGCCGCGGCCGGCTGGATCGTGGTCCGGACGAACTGGCACGAGATCACCGGCAGCCCGGAGACGTTCCTGGCGAACCTCCGCCGGGTGCTTGCCGCTCGTGGGTGAGCAGCAAGATCTCGACGAGCCGCGCGATGTGATCGCTCAGCGAGCACGTCGCTCCGCAGAACAGGATCTTGCCGTCGGTCGGGTGCCCGCCGAGACCCGGCGAGGCGTCGAAGCCACGGCGAGAACCCCCGCACGGGTCCGAGCAGCAAGATCCCGACGAGCTGCGCGATGTGATCGCTCAGCGAGCACATCGCTCCGCAGAACAGGATCTTGCCGCCGGTCGGGTGCACGCCGAGACCCGGCGAGGCGTCGAAGCCACGGCGAGATCCCCGGCACGGGTCCGAGCAGCAAGATCTCGGCGAGCCGCGCGATGTGATCGCTCAGCGACCACATCGCTCCGCAGGACAGGATCTTGCCGCCGGTCGGGTGCACGCCGAGACCCCGGCGAGGCGTCGAAGCCACGGCGAGAACCCCGCGCGATGGTCCGAGCAGCAAGATCCCGACGAGCCGCGCGATGTGATCGCTCGGCGAGCACATCGCTCCGCGGAACAGGATCTTGCGCGGGAAGGCGGCCTGGCGCGGGTCACCCTCAGGACAGCTCGATCACCAGACGATCCGAGCGCGCCCGGGAGACGCAGAGCGCGATCCGTTCACCGCGCTCCGAGGCCGGGATGCAGCTGTCACGGTGGTCGGCCTCGCCGGCGAGCAGCCCCGACACGCACGAGCCGCACACGCCCTCGGTGCACGAGGTGAACACCTCGACGTCGTTCTCCTCCAGCACCGACAGGATCGTCCGGTCGGCCGGGATCTCGAACTCCTCCCCGGTGTCCAGCTCGACGGTGAAGGACCGGTCGGCGGAGGAGTCGACCGCCGCCGCCACGAACGCCTCGACGTGCACGTGCCCGGCCCCGACCACCGGCGCGGCCGCAGCACGGACCGCGTCCATGAACCCCTGCGGCCCGCACGTGTACACGTGGCTCGACGCGGAGAGCTCCGCCACGGCCGCCGACAACGCGCCGGCCCGTTCGGCCCGCGGTGTCCCCAGGTGCAGGTGCACCCGCGCGGCGAACGGGACGCGGTGCTCGAGCAGTTCGACGAACGCCGCCTCGGCCCGGGACCGCGCGACGTAGTGCAGCGCGAAGTCCGCGCCGCGGCGGTGCAGCTCGTAGGCCATCGACAGCAACGGCGTGATGCCGATCCCGCCCGCGACGAGCAGGTGCCGATCGGCGTCGTCGGCGACCGACAGCAGGTTGCGCGGCGCGCCGATCGTCAACGACGACCCGACCGCCACCTCGTGCAGCGCCGCCGACCCGCCCCGCGACGAGGCCTCGCGCTTCACCGCGATCGTCAGCGAGTCCGCCTCCTCGGGCGGGTTGCACAGCGAGTACTGGCGCAGCACGCCGGTCGGGCCCACGACGTCGATGTGCGCCCCGGCCCGGTACGGACCGAGCGGCCCGCCGTCCTCGCGGATCAACCGCAGGCTGCGGACGACGTCGGACTCCCGCACGACCTCGACCACCCGCACTCGGGTCTCTGTCATGGCGGTCATCGCAGGTACAGGCCCCCGTTCGTGTCCCAGCAGGCCCCGGTGCACGTCGCGGCGGCGGGGGAGGCGAGCAGCGCCACCATCTGCGCGACGAAGTCCGGGTCACCGAGGCGGCCGACGGGAATCTGCTCCAGGTACGACTCCAGGCGGTCCCCGACGATCGACCGCACCATCTCGCTGTCCTGCGGCCCGGGCGACACGGCGTTCACCGTCACGCCGCGACCGGCGAGCTCCCGCGCGAACACCTTCGTCGTCGACAGGATCGCGCCCTTCGACGCCGCGTAGTGCCCACCGGTGGCGGTCCCGCCGTTCTGCCCGGCGAGCGAGGCCATGTTCACGATCCGGCCGTAGCCCTGCGCCGCGAGGTGCGCGCCGAACACCTGGCAGGTCGCGAAGGTGCCGCCCAGGTTCACGCGCATCACCTCGTCCAGCGCCTCGGGGCTGATGTCCATCAGCGGCACGGCCTGCGTGCGCGCGGCGTTGTTCACCAGCACGTGCACCGCGCCGAACCGGTCCAGCACCCCGGCGAGCAGCCCCTCGATCGCGGCCCGCTCCGCCACGTCCGCGGCGAACCCCACGGCCGTTCCCGACGACGGGTCGAGCTCCTTCGCGAGGGCCGCGGCGGCTCCGCCGTCGAGGTCGGCGACCGCGACGCGGTACCCGTCGCCGTGCAACCGCCGCACGATCGACGCGCCCAGTCCGCGCGCGCCGCCGGTCACCACCGCGACCTGGGACCCGCTCACAGCAGGAACCCCGCGGCCGGCACGGCGGCCTCGCTGTCGACGAGCCGGATCACCTTCCGCACGATCCGATCGCCATCGGCCCCCAGACGCACGACGTGCTCGACGTCCGCCGCCCAGAGGTCGTGGTGGTCGCGCTTGTAGGCGACGAGGATCTGCGCCGAGCGCACCGTCACCTCGTCGTCGGACACGGCCAGCGGCACGAACCGCGACACCGTGCGCACCGTCCGAGCAGCGTCGACGGCCGCGATCGCGTAGCCCTCGGTGAGCCGGTTGATGCGCATCCGCCGCATCCGGGTGTCGTCGTAGACCATGTTCAGCACCGACGCGAAGTCGTCGGTCTCCCGGTCGATCGGGATGACGTAGAGCGCGTCGTCGGCGTACAGCTCGTCCCAGGCGCGGTACTCGCGCCGGTCGAGCAGGTCGGCCTCACGCCAGATCAGGTCGATCGCGCGGGCGACCCGCGCGTCGGTGGTGGGGACGAGAGACAGCGCCTCAGTCATCGCCCATCATCTCCTTCCACTGCGCGTAGGCCGCGCGCATGCCGGTCTCGTCGGTGACGTGCGAGGTGGGCCAGCCCTCGGCGGACGGCTTCTCCCGGGCGAGCCCGCGGTTGACCATGATCGGCATCCCGGGGGCGGCCTGGGCGCCGCGCTGGACGCGGTCCCAGCCCTCGGCGTCGTCGGGCGTGCCGAAGCCGAACGGGCCCTGGAAGTGCTCGTGGACCCGCATGCGCTCGCGGTTGACCACGTCGAGCGCGGCCGGCCCGTCGGGGCCGATCGCGATGTGCTCGATCTCGGTGCGGTCGACGGCGATCGGGCGCAGGACCCGGAAGAACGCCGCGGACATCGACACGTTGGGGAACAGGTTCAGGTTGAACCCGGTGCCGTGCATCGCGCGGACGACCCGGCGCACGGCGGCGTCGTCGAGCTCGGTGGAGAGCTCCGCGACGACGTGGTCGAAGCGCGCCTGCAGCGGTTCGGTGCCGTCGTCGGCGGCGAGGTCGGAGTGCTCGGGGACCATCTGCATGACGCTGTGGCCGTGCCCGAGGTCGTGGGTGACCGCCGTCGGGTCGGTCATGAACGACATCATGTCCGCGGTCTCGGCGTCGACCGAGGCCATCCAGGACCGGTGGACGATCGGGAAGTGGTAGCCGTCGGTCGTGTTCTCGAGCTGTATCTTCCAGTTGCCGCGGAACGTGAAGCGGTGCCGCCCGAGTACCTTGATCGGGAACCCGCCGCCCTGCGCCATGAAGCGGTCGATCCACCCGCGCACGTCGCCGAGGAAGTCCTCGAGGGGCTCGGCGGCCTCGTCGAACGTCGCGAACACCATCCCGCCGTAGGACTCGGTGCGCAGCCGGCCGAGCGAGATGTCCTTGCGCTCGAGCACGCCCTCGTAGCCGTCCGGGTAGGGCACCCCGCGCAGCGCGCCGTCGAGGCCGTAGGACCAGGCGTGGTACGGGCACGTGAAGCCGTTGGCCTTGCCGAACGGCTTCTCACAGACGCTGGCGCCACGGTGGCGGCAGCGGTTGAGCAGGGTGCGCAGCACGCCCTTGCGGTCGCGGGTGACGATCACCGGCTGGCGGCCGACGTAGGTGGACTTGAAGGTGCCCGGCCCAGGCAGCTCGCTCTCGTGCGCGACCCACACCCAGGTGCGCTCGAAGATGCGCGTCATCTCGAGCTCGAACAGCTCGGGGTCGGTGTAGAGCCGTCCCGCGACGCGGTCGGCCGCGACCAGGTCCGCGGGGGTCTCGTCGATGGTCATGATCGCTCCCGGGTCAGACGTCGTCGCGGACGGTCAGGGCGCGCCCGATGCGGGCCTCGATGCGCACGAAGCGCCAGAACTTCACGTCGCCGGAGCCGACCGGGGTGGTCCGGACGAGGTTGCAGGCGGCCTTGACGGTCTCCTGCGAGTCGGCGTCGGCGAGGACGTAGAAGGTCCAGGGCCAGCCCTCGGACGGCCCGACCATGTGGGCGTCGTCGTCGATGTCGGCGATGTAGGTGAGGCCGGGGAGCGCCTTCAGCCCGTCGACGAAGGCCATCGTGGCCTTCCAGACGTCGCCGGCGGTGATCCCGTCGGTGGGCAGGTCGAAGAAGTTCTGGTTGATGCCGAGGCAGAACAGGACGCGCAGGGGGGCGGTGCTCACGGAGGACTCCTGGTGGGTCAGCGGAAGCCGGGCGTGGTGGGGGGCAGACCCATGAGGACGGCGCCGGCGGCGTCGTAGATCTGCGGGCCGAGGAAGGCGTGCTGCTTCGGGACGAGGGCGTCGCCCGCGAGGTCGGCCAGCGGGTGGCCCGTGTAGATGGGGGCGGTCCCGGAGATCTCGATGAGGTCGGAGACGACGTCCGAGGCGGTCTTCGCGAGGTGCGCGGCGGACAGGCGGAGTTCGGCGTTCTGCTCGTCGGTGGCCTCGTCGCCGCGCAGGACGTGCTCCCAGACCTGCTCGGAGAGCTCGTAGAACCAGGCGCGCGCCGAGCGCAGCGACGCCTCGGCCTTCGCGACGTCCGTCCGGTAGTAGGGCCGGTCCGCGAGCTTCGGCGCCCCGGTGATGCCGGCGTAGCCGCCGCCGACGTGGCGGGCGTGGTCCAGCGCGGCCCGCGCGACCCCGGCGCCGACGACGGCGAGCACCTGGGCGGCGTAGGCGATCGTCGGGTAGCGGTAGAGCGGCTCGTCGATGGTCGGTGCACCGCCGCGGACGAAGGTCCACTCGCGGGGCACCTCGACGCCGCGCACCACGAGGTCGAACGACCCGGTGCCCCGCATCCCGACGACGTCCCAGTCCTGGACGATCTCGACCTGCTCGGGGCGCAGCACCGCCGAGCGGGGCTTGCCGCCGGTCGACGCGTCCCCGGGCAGCCCGACGCCGAGCAGGTCGGCGCCCAGGCAGCCGCTGGCGAAGCGCCACCGGCCGTCGACGAGGAAGCCGCGCTCGGTCGGCTCGGCCGGCTGCGGTGGGAAGAGCCCGCCCGCGAACGCGACGTCGGGCCCGTCGGTGAAGATCTCGGCCTGCGTGTCCACGGGCAGCGCGGCGAGGTAGATCTGCGCGGAGCCGAAGCTCGCGACCCACCCGGTCGACCCGTCGACCGCGGAGATCCGCTCGATCTTCTCCAGGAACCGGGCGGGCGGGAGCGGTTCGCCGCCGAACTTCGACGGCGTCGCGGCGCGGTAGAGGCCGAGCTCCTTGAGCCGGGCCACGAAATCGCGCGGGACGTAGCGCTGCGCACGGAACTCGTCGCGGCGCGTCGACAGTTCGGCGAGAACGGCCGAGAACTGCGGGTCGTCGTCCATCACGGTGCCTCCTCGCGGTGATGGGACCGACGGTAGGGAGGAGGCGGGCGAGATCGGAATGGGAAGTGCACCCGCGCGACGTAGGGGAATCCTTCACGGGTCGATCTCCCGACGAGGCCCCTACGCTGACGCGGTGACGGCCGACCCGAGCGCCCCCGAACTGGTCACGACGGACTTCGTGGCGATGATGAACGCCAGCCGGACCTGCGTGCTGGTGCACGACGCGGCGACCAAGAACATCCTCTGGGCGAACCCGGCCGCGTGCGACCTGCTCGAGTGGTCGGTCACCGAGCTGCGCCCGCTCAAGGCCCACCACATGTCGAGCTCGGCGGCCCAGTACGACCGCGTGATCGGACGGGCCTGGCTGCAGGAGGCGGTGGAGCGCGGTAGCAACCGGATCGAGTGGCACTACCGCTCGCGCACGGGCCGGGTCATCCCCACCGACGCCGTGGCGACCCGCGTCGAGCTCGCGCAGGGCCCCGTCGTCATGGTCCAGTTCCGGGACATCGAGCGGGAACAGGAGGTCGAGCAGCTCCTGCGACGCACCACCTCCTACGTGGACGCACTGTCGCGGCACACCTCGACGATCGCGCTCATGCTCGACCCCGACGGCACGGTGCGGTTCGCGACCGACACCGCGATCGCGGTGCTCCGCGCCGATCCCGACGAGGCCCTGGGCCGTCTCACGCGCTTCGGCACCCTGCGCTCCGAGGGGCGGCGCACGAGCTGGAGCGAACTCGCCCGCCGGGCCGCGCCGGTGGCGCCCGTGCAGCTCGAGGTGCCCGCCGCGGGGCAGACCGGTCCGGTCTGGCTGGAGGGCAGCCTCGAACGGCTCGACGACGCCCTGCTCATGCTGCTCCACGACGTGTCGGAGCGGGTGAGCACCGAGGCCCGCCGGGAGCGGGAACTGGCCCGCGAGAACCACCTCGCGCGCTACACCGCGATGGGTGACATGGCGATGGCGATCGCCCACGAGCTCGGCCAGCCGCTCGCCGCCGCCGGCAACTTCCTCGCCGGGGTCACCCGCCGCGCCGCGGCATTGGTGGCCTCCGGGACGCTGCCGGCCGAGGCGGCGGACCACCTCGACGTCGGGATCTCCTCGGCCGGGCGGCAGATCGACCGGGCGGCGCGCATCGTCTCCTCGGTACGCGCGTACGTCGGGCACCTCGAGCACACCGAGCAGGTGGTCGACCTGCGCGACGTCCTCGAGGAGTGCCTCTACTTCGTGCGGCTGCGCGCCGATCCGCCGGGCGTGCGGGTCGGTGTGCACGTTCCGGACGACGGGCTCGGCGTGCGCTGCGAGCGCGTGCTCACCGGGCAGGTCGTGCTCAACCTCTGCTTCAACGCCGTCGACGAGCTCGCCGCCTGCCCGTCGGAGGACCGCGACCTCACGATCACGCTCGCCCGCGAGGGCGCCGACGCGGTGCTCACCGTCGACGACCGCGGACGCGGCTTCACCGGCGACCCCTTCACGGAGTTCACCACCAAGGAGCACGGCAGCGGGATCGGCCTCGCACTGAGCTACCGCATCATCACGCGCCAGCACGGACGCATCTGGGCCGAGCACCGTCCCGACGGCGGATCGCGCTTCGGATTCGCCCTGCCGCTCGCGTAAGGAATTCCCCGACGGCCGCGCGGGGATTCCCGACCTGGCCGCACCGTGCGTGAATTCCTTAGCCTGGGCGGGAGAAGTCTCGATGTCGGACACGGAGGCCCCGGTTCTACCGTCGATCCACCGCCGGAATCCCAGGAGGAATCGATGTCGGAGCTCACCGGGACGCAGCAGTCCTTCCGCGCCGCGATGGCGAACCTGTCCGCGGCCGTCAACGTCGTGTCCACCGACGGGCCCTGCGGCCGCGCGGGCATGACGGTCAGCGCCGCGTGCTCGGTGACCGACGCGCCGCCGACGATGCTCGTCTGCCTCAACCGGGCGAGCCGCTCACACGGGATCGTCACCGGCAACGGACGGCTCGCGGTCAACGTGCTCGCCGACGGCCAGGAGGACCTCGCGATGCACTTCGCCGGGGCGACGCAGGTGCCCACCGCCGAGCGGTTCGACGACGCCTGGGACCTCGACACCCACGGCGTCCCCGTGCTGCGCCACGCCGCGGCCGTGGTGGTCGGCCGGATCGAGGCCGAGCAGGACCTCGGCTCGCACACCGTGCTGTTCGTCGCCGTCGAGCACGTCCGGGCCCACGACGACGGCGGGGCCCTCGTGTACTTCCGGCGCCGCTTCCACCGGGTCGGCGCCGACGCGCTGATCGCCTGAGCACCTCTGGAGGACCCGTGAGCGGAGCCGAGCGCATGACGCTGACCTGCTACAACGACACCCACGGCTACGGCTGGCGCCACGTCGACCTCTTCGTGCACGATGACGGCGGCCACGAGCTCAGCTGGGTGCACTGGCAGGTGCCGCAGGACGGGCCGGCCGCCGCCGACGCGGTCACCGCCCGCGTGGAGCCGCTGCTGCGCCGCACCTCGGAGTGGCGCCACGGCGTCAGCGAGTCGGGCATGGACTTCTGGACCGCCGACGTCGTCTGGACCGAGGCGTGACGGCCCCCTGGTCGCTCCGCGCCCTCGTCGGCGAGCTGGCCGACGGCACGACGACGCCCGCGGCGGCGCTCGCCCGGGCCGACGCGGCGATCGCCGCGACCGAGCCGGAGGTGCAGGCCTGGGTCGCGCGGAGCGACCCGGCGTCGGGAACCGCGGGACCCCTCGGCGGCGTGCCGCTCGGGGTCAAGGACATCATCGACCTCGCGGGCCTGCCCACCCGCTGCGGCTCCGTGCTGCGCGCCGACGCCCCGCCCGCGGCGGCGGACGCCGCGATCGTCGCGCGGTGGCGGGCGCTCGGCGCGGTGCCGATCGGGAAGACCGTCACCACCGAGTTCGCGTTCTTCGCGCCCGGCCCCACCAACAACCCGGCCGCCCCGGGCCACACCCCCGGCGGCTCGTCGAGCGGATCGGCGGCCGCGGTCGCGGCCGGGCACGTCCCGCTCGCCCTCGGGTCCCAGACGGCGGGGTCGGTCACCCGCCCGGCCGCCTTCTGCGGGGTCGCGGCGCTCGTGCTCACCCACGGCCGGTTGCCGGTCGACGGCGTCACCGGGCTCGCGGAGAGCCTCGACAGCCACGGCGTGTTCGCCGCGACCGTCTCCGACCTGTCCCTCGCGGTCGCGGCGCTGCTCGACGGCGACGACCCCGCCCCCGTCGGCCCGCCGCGCCTCGCCGTGTGGCGGGCGAGCCCGCTCGAGGTGGTCGAACCGGTCATGGCCGCGGCCCTCGACGGCGCCGTCGCGCGGCTGCGGGCGGCGGGTGCCGAGGTCGTCGAGTTCGACGCGGAGGACCTGGTCGCGGCGGTCGCCGCCGACCACCCCGTCGTGATGGCCTACGAGGCGGCCCGCGAGCGCGCGGTCGAGCACCGGCACCCGGAGGCGCTCTCGGAGCCGCTGCGGTCGCTGCTCGACACGGGCGCGGCGACCCCGCGCGCGGACCACGAGGCCGCTCGGGAGCGGGTGGCCGCGGCGCGCGCGACCCTCCTGGCGCACCTGGACGTGGACGCGATCCTCGGACCGGGCGCACCCGGTCCCGCGCCGGCCGGTCTGGGTGCCACCGGCAACCCGGTGCTCAGCCGTCCCTGGCAGGCACTCGGCCTGCCGCAGCTGTCGGTCCCGGGCCTGCGCGACGACGACGGGCGGCCGCTGGGGCTGCAGCTGATCGGCCGGCCCGACGCCGAGCTCGCCCTGCTCGGGGCCGGGCGGTGGGTCGAGGCGGGGCTCTCCTAGACCTCGACGCGGTGCAGCAGCAGGTCCCGCACGAGCGCGCCGAGGCTGTCGGCCCCGGTCTTGGCGCGGATGCGGGCGCGGTGCACGTCGATCGTCTTGACGCTCGTGCCGAGACGGCGGGCCACGACCTGGCTGGGCAGCCCGTCGATGACGAGTCGGAGCACCTCCCGCTCGCGGGCGGTGAGGGTCTCGACGCGGCGCTCGACGTCGCGGCGGGCGGCCCGCCGCGTGAACGCCTCCACCGCGGCGGCCTGGTGGCGCTGGACGATCTCCAGCAGCCGCTGCGGCTCGTAGGGCTTCTCGAGGAAGTCCACCGCGCCGCGCTGCAGGGCCCGCACCGACATGGGGATGTCGCCGTGGGCCGAGCAGAACACGAGGGGCGCGGGGTAGTCGCGGGCGACGAGCTCCTCCTGGAGCCCGAAGCCGCTCATGCCGGGCATGCGCACGTCGACCACCACCACCGCGGGCGCCTCCGGGTCGAACTCCGCGAGGAAGGTCCGGGCGTCGGGGTAGGTCAGCGGGGTGACCCCGACGCTCTCCAGCAGGAACACCAGGGAGCGTCGGAGGTCCTCGTCGTCGTCGACGATGTGCACGACCGGCTCGTCGCTCATGGCCGCGTCAGCACCGAGGTGGACGGGAAGTCGCTCGCGAAGTTCGTCGGCAGGGGTGCGACGAACACGTTCTCGGTGCGGGTGCGGGTGATCCGCCAGGTCCCGTCGTCCCGCCGGAACGCGTTGTTCAGGCGGCTGGACCGGAGCAGGGCCCGGCCGTCGGAGAACAGCCACGGCTGGCAGTGGATCCACTGCCCGGTCGCCTCGTCGCCGTCGACGTGGATCTGCTCGGAGGTCAGGTAGTGGGCGTTGAGCAGCAGCGCCGGGTCCTGCTTCTCGCCCCAGAACCCCTGGAAGTGTCGACGGATCGCGGCCTTGCCCTCGGCGCGGCCGAACTGGCCGGTGTAGTACTCGCCGACGCCCTCCCACACGGCGTCGTCGGTGTAGAGCTCGAGGATCAGCTCGATGCGCGCGGCGTCGTCGGTGACGCCGTACTCCGGGTTCGGGGTGTCGCACAGCCACATGTACCGGGCCTGCAGGCGGCGGATGTCGGCCTCGGACTCGAGGACGTCGACCCGGCGGGCGAGGGCCTCGAGCGTGGTCGCTTCGACGGTCGTCATCGCGGTGCTCCTTCCGGTGCGCAGGGTAGGGGTCAGGTCCCGACGACGGGTGCGGGCGCGGCGGCGTCGACCTTCCGCGGGGCGGTCTCGGGCAGCAGCGCCAGGCAGCCCAGCGTGAGCAGCAGGGCGCCGGCGAGGTAGAAGCCGATGTTCGCGGCGTCGCCGGTGAGGGCGAGGATGCGGTTCGCGACCAGCGGGGAGATGCCGCCGCCCAGGACCGCACCGACGTGGTAGGCGATGCCCATGCCGGTCTGGCGCTGCTCGCGGGGGAAGAGCTCGCCGAAGTAGACGTACATCGGCCCGAAGAGCACACCCGTCGTCAGGAACCCGAGGGAGACCGCGAGGACGAAGGCGGTGACGGTGCCGCCCTCCGCGATCGGGAAGAGCACGAGCGCGGCGCCCATCGACGCGACGGCTCCGGTGATCATCACCGGGCGGCGGCCGAAGCGGTCGGAGGCCACCGCGCCGCCGACGTTGGCGAGGGCGTGGAGCAGCAGCGCGACGATGCTGCCGGCGACGACCGGGCCGCGCGGCAGGCCGAGGCCCTGCGGCGCCGCGGCCGTGGCGTAGGACAGCATGAAGATCGCGAGCACGAAGGTCATCGAGTTGAGGCCGATGTTCGCCCCGGCGGCGAGCAGCACGCGGCGCCAGCCGGTGCGGAACACCTCGGCGGCGGGGGCGCGCCGGACCTCGCCCGCGTGGCGGACCATGTCCTGGAACACCGGGCTCTCGTGGACGCTGCGGCGGACCCACAGCCCGAGCACCAGCACCACGCCGCCGAACAGGAACGGCAGGCGCCAGCCCCAGCTCGCGACCGCCTCGCGGGGCAGCAGCAGCACGAGCGCGAACGCGACGTTGGCGAGGATCGTGCCGAGCGGCGAGCCCAGGGCGGTGAAGACGCCCCAGAGCGCGCGGTGCCGCGGGGGTGCGTGCTCCATCGCGAGCGTCGCGGCGCCGCCGGTCTCGCCGCCGCGGGCGAGGCCGTGGACCATGCGCAGCAGGACGAGCAGGAGCGGGGCGGCGACACCGATCACCGCGTAGGGCGGCAGCAGGCCCATCAGCACGGTCGCGAGGCCCATGCCGATGAAGGTCATCATCAGGGCCGTGCGGCGCCCCTTCCGGTCCCCGACCCAGCCGAACAGCAGGGCGCCGAGCGGGGCCATGAGGAACCCGATGCCGAAGGTCGCGAGCCCCATGAAGGTGGCGAACCAGGCGTCGTCGGACCGGAAGAACGTGTCGGTGAAGACCAGCGCGGTCGCGGTGCCGTAGATCGCGAAGTCGTAGAACTCCAGCGACGTCCCGATCCCGGTGGCGGCCGCGACCTTCAGCAGTCCGGTGCGTGGCTGGTCGTCGGCGGTGCGGACGCTCGCCTGGGTCTCGTGCTCGGTGGACAAGAGCAGCTCCCGAGGGGTGGTGGGGGACCGGTGGGGCGGTTCACAGAGAACCCCAGGCCGCGGATCGGGAGCCATCGGGAAGTACGGGCACCGGTGTAGGGGAATCCCTCACTCCACCCGGCCCGCGCGACCGTTGTTCACACGACGGGAACCGCGCGGTGATGGGGTCGGGGATCCCGGAGCGGACGTGCGGAACCGGGTCGGGCCGACCCGGTCCGACGAGGGCGCTCCGGCCCGCGGACCCGTCGACCCGGGGTTTCCGCCCGCCCTCGGGCCTGGGAGGCTCGGAGGGGTGACCCAGCACGTGACGAAGTTGGAGCTCGACGACCTCGGCCTCGCCGCGGGACTTCCCCGGCCGTCCGGGGCCCAGGACCGCGTCGAGGACGTGCCCTACCGCGCGGTCGAGTTCTGCGACGACGAACTCCCGGCCGCCCTGGAGCGGTGCGCCGGGTGGCTGCGCGAGACGGAGACCTGGCTCGGCGAGGCCGTCGACGTCATCGCCATCCACCTCGACTACGACGACGCCCAGGGCTCGCCCTACTTCAAGGTCAAGGTCCTGTGCAACGAGGAGGACCTGGCCGGGGCGCCGCTCGCGGCCCGGGAGGACACCGCCCGGCGCCAGGTCGGCTGACCCCCGCGCGGCTCACTCGTGGTCGGCGGCGAGCCCGTCGACCACGAGGCGCTGCGCGGTGGCGATGATGCCCTCGAGGGACCCGCGGCCCGGGTCCCACCACTCGGCGGTCCAGTTCAGGGCCCCGAGCACCACCATGAGCGCCACCCCGGGGTCGAGGTCCCGGTCGATCTCGCCGGCCGCCCGGGCCTCGGCGACCAGGCCCCGCCAGATCTCCACGTAGTCCCGCTCGGCCTGGCGGTGGCGGGCCCGCATCGACTCGGGCAGCTGCGGCACGGTGCGGATCGCCGCCGCCGCGTGGTCGGAGTGGGTCAGCAGCGTGCTCAGGTGCGCGGCCACCGCGACCCGGAGCCGGTCCAGCGGCGAGCCGTCGGCCTCCGCGAGCGCCTCCTCCACCAGCGTGCGGGCCCGGGCCAGCCCGACGGCGACCGCCTCCTCGATGAGCTCGTCGCGCGAGGAGAAGTAGTAGTAGATCGCCGGCGCCTGCACCTGGGCGACCGCCGCGACGTCCGAGAGCCGCGTCCCGGCGTACCCGCGGCGCACCAGCACGTGCGCCGCGGCGTCCACCACCCGACGGCGGGTCCGCGCCGACTTCGTGCCGCGACCGGTCCCCTCGCTCGACGGGGCGGGGGACGCGGGCACGGCGTCAGCGTAGTCAGTACGACGCGGGCAGTCCGAGCGAGCGCTGGGCGACGAAGTTGAGCACCATCTCCCGGCTGACCGGCGCGGTCTTGAGCATGCGGGCCAGGAACCACAGGTCGGCGAGCCCGTACTCCAGCGACATGCCGTTGCCGCCGTGGGTCTGCATCGCCTGGTCGAGCGTGCGCAGCGAGGAGTCGGCGGCCGCGAACTTGGCGATGTTCGACGCCTCGGCGGCGTCGGCGCCCTCGTCGAACAGGTCGGCGGCGCGCTGCGCCATGAGCCGCGCCTGCGCGACCGCGATGTAGCACTCGGCCAGCGGGTGGGCCACGCCCTGGTGCGCCCCGATCTTCACGCCCTTCCACACCGCCCGCTCGTTCGCGTACGCCGTCGCCTTCTCCAGCGAGTACAGCGAGATGCCGTTGCTGATCGCCGCCGCGGTGATGCGCTCGGGGTTGAGCCCGGCGAAGACCTGCCGCAGCCCGTTGCCGTCGTCGCCGATGAGCGCCTCGGGACCGAGCGGGACGTCGTCGAAGAACACCGTGAACTGCTGCTCGGGCTGGGTGAGGGCGGCCGGGATCGGCTGCCAGGTCAGGCCCGCGGAGTCGGTGGGGACGACGTAGAGCGACAGCGGCTTGCGGTCACCCGTGGCGGGGGCGCTGCCGCTGCGGGCGACGACGAGCACGGCGTCGGCCTCGTCGATCCCGGAGGTCCAGTACTTCGTGCCCGAGAGCCGCCAGCCCCCGTCGCCGTCGGGGTGGGCGGTGGTGGTGACCTCGTGGCTGTTGGACCCGGCGTCGGGCTCGGTGATCGCGAAGGCCATCTTGAGCGAGCCGTCGGCGATGCCGGTCAGCCAGCGCTGCTTCATCTCGTGCGACGCGTGCCGCGCGAGGATCGTCCCGCAGATCGCGGGGGAGATGACCGTCATGAGCAGCGGGCACCCGGCCGCCGACGCCGCCTCCACGACGACCAGCAGGTCGCCGAGGGTGCCGCCGCCCCCGCCGTACTCCTCGGGCAGGTGCACGCCGAGGAACCCGGCGGCGCCGAGCTCCTTCCACAACTCGGTGGGCTCGGCGTGCGCGTGCGCCTTCTCCACGAAGTAGTCGTGCCCGTAGCGGCTCACGAGCGCGGTGACGGCGTCGCGCAGCGCGGCGCGCTCGTCGGTCTCGGGGACGATCGAGGACGTGTTCACGGGGCTCTCCCTGCGACAGAATTTCATCGAGAGTAAAAACCGGCGGGCGGCCGGGTCAAGCTCACGGCATCGACGATCCGCCGCCGACCGCGACGACCTGGCCGGTGACCTGGCGGGCGGCGACGTCGGAGGCGAGCCAGACGACGGCGGCGGCCACGTCCTCCGGGGTGGTCAGCCGCCGCAGCGGGGTCTGCTTCGTGACGTGGGCGATCTGGTCGTCATCGAAGATCGCGTCGCGCCCCGCGGCCCAGAGGCTGTCGGCGCCGACCCCGCCCTCGTCGGGCAGGACGAGCCCCGGGCAGACGACGTTGGCGCGGATGCCGTGCCGGCCCTGCTCGCGCGCCGTGGTGCGGGCGAGGGCGATGAGGCCGGCCTTCGTCGTGCCGTAGACGCCCTGGCGGACCGCCCCGAAGGCGGCGTCGCTGGAGATGAAGACGACCGCGCCGGCGCGCTGCTCGGTCATGGTCGCGAGCACGGCCTGCGTCGCGTCGATCGCGGTGTAGAGGTTGGTCTCGATCGTGCGCTGCCAGAGCGCCCGGTCGGTCTGCTCGGTGAGGAACCCCGGCACGCTCCAGCCGCAGTTGTTCACCAGCACGTCCACGCCGCCCCACGCCCCGACGGCGTCGGCGACGACGCGGTCCCCGGCGCCCTCGGCGGTCAGGTCGCCGATCACCTCGCGCACCTCGGCCGCGCCGAGGTCGAGCGCCTCGGTCCGCACGCGGGCCGACTGCTCGGCGTCCCGGTCCGCGAGCAGCACGCGGGCGCCCTCGCGGGCGAAGCCGTGCACGATGCCACGCCCGATGTTCGAGGCGCCACCGGTCACGATCACCCGGGCGCCGCCCAGTCCGAGGTCCACGGCCGTCCTTCCGTCCCGGGGGCACTTCTTCTAATCTAGATTAGACCACCGCTGCGAGGGAGTGTGCGATGACGACCGCGACCACCGACCGGCCCCCCAACGACGAGGTCTCGCTCGCGCCGCTGTCGTTCTGGGCGAAGTCCCCGGAGGACCGGGAGGCCGACTTCGCGGTCCTGCGCCGGGAACGCCCGATCAGCTGGCACCCGCCCGCGGAGGGCTCGATGATGCCGCCGGAGGACGGCGCCGGCTTCTGGGCGGTGACCCGCCACGCCGACATCGTCGCCGTCAGCAAGGACCCCGGGACCTTCTGCTCCGGCGAGGGCATCCAGATGGAGGACGTCCCGGTCGCGATCCTGGAGTCGGCCAGCTCGTTCCTCGCGACCGACGCCCCGCGGCACACCCAGCTGCGCCGCCTCGTCTCGGCGGCCTTCACCCCGAAGCGGGTGCGGACGATCGAGGCGCAGATCCGCGACCAGGCCCGCCGGCTCGTCGACGAGCTCCTGGAGACGGAGAGCGGCGACTTCGTCGCGCAGGTCTCCCGCCGCCTCCCGCAGTGGACGATCTTCGAGATGATGGGGCTCGAGGACCAGGAGACGCGGGAGCTCGCGACCGCCGCGGCGGACGGCATGGTGAGCTGGGGCGACGAGGACGTCCGGCAGGGCCGGGAGCCCGCCGAGCTGCTCTGGGAGTCCCTGCTCGGGCTGATGCGGATCGCGCTCGAGCACGCCGAGGACCGCCGCGCGCACCCGGCCGACGACCTCATGACGAACCTCGTCCAGGCCGAGGTCGACGGCGAGCGTCTCAACGACGACGAGATCGCGGCCTTCTTCGTGCTGCTCTCGGTGGCCGGCAACGACACGACGCGGAACACGATCTCGAGCACGGTCCGGCAGTTCACGCTGCACCCCGACCAGCGGGACCTGCTGGCGGCCGACCTCGACGGGCGGATCGGCCCCGCCGTGGACGAGTTCGTCCGCTGGGCCACCCCCGTCATGACCTTCCGACGCACCGCGACCCGCGACGTCGAGCTGCACGGCCGGCGCATCCGGCAGGGCGACTGGGTGGTGCTGTTCTACGCCTCGGGCAACCGCGACCCCGAGGTGTTCGCCGACCCGATGCGCTTCGACATCACCCGCGACCCCAACCCGCACGTCGGCTTCGGCGGCGGCGGGCCGCACTACTGCCTCGGGAACCAGCTCGCGAAGACCCAGCTCCGCGCCCTGTTCGGCGAGCTCCTGACGCGCGCTCCGGGGCTCGAGGCCGGAGAGCCGACCTACCTCGCCGGCAACTTCATGCAGGCGATCACGTCCATGCCATACACCTTGCGGAGGCCCTGAGTGAGCTCCTCGCCCGTCCTGCTCGACGTCGACGACCGCGGCGTCGCGCGCCTGCGGCTGAATCGTCCGGAGGCGAGCAACGGGCTCGACGTACCGCTCCTGCGCGCCTTCCACGACGCCGTCATGACCTGCCACGGCCGGCCGGGCCTGCGTGTCCTCGTGCTGTCGGGGGAGGGGCGGCACTTCTGCGCCGGCGGCGACGTCAAGACGTTCGCGAGCAAGGGCGAGGGGCTGCCCGACTACCTGCGCGAGGCCACGTCGTGGCTGCAGATCGTGGTGCAGGGACTGCTGAACCTGCCCGCACCCGTCGTCACGAAGGTGCAGGGATTCGCCGCCGGGGGCGGCGGCTTCGGGCTGGTCTGCGCCTCCGACCTCGTCGTGGCGGCGGAGTCGGCGTCCTTCCTCGGCGGGGCGACGCGGGTGGGCATGGCGCCCGACGCCGGGACCACGGTGACGCTCCCGGCGCTGGTCGGGCTGCGCAAGGCGCTGGAGATCTCGCTGACCAACCCGGTGCTCACGGCCGCGGAGGCGCTCGAGCTGGGGCTGCTCACGCGGGTCGTTCCCGACGACGGGCTCGACGCGGCGGTCGACGAGCTGGTCGCCCGCCTCGTCGACGGCGCCCCGCTGGCGCTGGCCGCGACGAAGCGGCTGATGTGGTCGGGGCTCGGCTCGCGGGTGGAGGCGCAGCTGCCGGAGGAGGCCCGGACCGTGTCCGAGCTGTCCGGTACCGCCGACTCCCTCGAGGGGCTCGCCGCCGTCATCGAGCGGCGGCCCCCGAGGTTCGTCGGTCGGTAGCTACAGCCGCTCGATGATCGTGACGTTGGCCTGGCCGCCGCCCTCGCACATCGTCTGCAGCCCGTAGCGGCCGCCGGTGCGCTCCAGTTCGTGGAGCATCGTCGTCATGAGCCGCGCGCCGGTGGCGCCGAGCGGGTGCCCGAGGGCGATGGCCCCGCCGTTCGGGTTGACGCGCGCCGGGTCGGCGCCGGTCTCGATCAGCCACGCCTGCACGACGCTGGCGAAGGCCTCGTTGATCTCGACGACGTCGATGTCGCCGATGTCGAGCCCGGTCTTCTTCAAGGCGTGCGCGGTGGCCGGGATCGGGGCGGTCAGCATGATCACCGGGTCGGTGCCGCGGGCCGAGACGTGGTGGACGCGGGCCCGGGGGGTGAGACCGTGGTCGGCCACGGCCTGCTCCGAGGCGATCGCGAGGCACGCCGCGCCGTCGGAGATCTGGCTGGCCACACCGGCGGTGATCTTCCCGCCGGGCGCGAGCGTCTTCAGGCCGGCCATCTTCTCGGGGGTGGTGTCGGCGCGCGGGCCCTCGTCGGCGGAGAGCCCGGCGATCGGCACGATCTCGCGGTCGAACCGGCCCTCGTCGATCGCCCGCAGCGCCCGGTGGTGGCTCTCGTAGGCGAAGCGCTCCATGGCCTCGCGGGAGATGTCCCAGCGGTCGGCGATCATCTCGGCCGCCCGGAACTGGGAGATCTCCTGGTTGCCGTAGCGCGCCTCCCAGCCCTCGCAGCCGGTCCAGGGGTCGACCGCGCCGAAGGGCTCGCCGGCGGCGAACGACGACAGGATCGGGTACTGGCTCATGACCTGCACCCCGCCCGCGAGGACGAGGTCGGCGGTCCCGGACATCACCGCCTGCGCGGCGAAGCCGACGGCCTGTTGCGACGAGCCGCACTGCCGGTCCACGGTGACGCAGGGGACCGATTCGGGGAGCCCGGCCGCCAGGGCCGCGGTGCGTGCGATGTCGCCGGCCTGGGCGCCGATCGTGTCGAGGCAGCCGAGGATGACGTCGTCGATCGCCTCCGGGTCGACCCCGGTGCGCTCGACGAGCTGCCGGATCGGGTGCGCCGCCAGGTCGGCCGGGTGGACCTTCGCCAGCCCCCCGTTGCGCCGGCCGACCGGGCTGCGGACGGCGTCGACGATGTAGGCCTCGGGCATGGGCACCTCCGCGTGCGGGAACTGGGTGCGCCGAGTTTAATCCAGAGTAAGAACTTCGGACAGGGGAGTGTGGCGACCTGCTGACGTCCAGCGTCAGCGGTGGGCCACGGCTGACCCGCACCCGCACCCGCCGTCAGGACGGGCGGAGACCCCGGCGCACGATCCGCTGGGTGATCGCGACGACCTCCTCCAGCGGGTTGCGCTCCGGGTCCCACCACTCCGGCGCCCAGTTGAGCGCGCCGAGCACGAGCATCCGGGCGGCCCGGGTGTCGACGTCGGGGGACATCTCCCCGGCGGCGACGGCCTCCTCGACGAGCCGGCGCCAGACGTCCGCGTACTCCCGCTGCCCGACGAGCTGGCGTTCGCGGATGTCGGCGGGGAGCTGTCCGGCGTTGCGGATCGCGGCCTGGGAGAAGTCCGAGCGGCCGAGGACCACCTCGAGGTGCGCGGCGACCGCGCGGGCGATCCGCTCCATCGCCGGGGTGCCGACGGGCAGCGCCTCCATGGATGCGACGACGTGCTCCATGGTGGCCCGCTGGCCGACGGTGACGACCTCCTCGAGCAGCTCCTCGCGCGAGGTCCAGTAGTAGTAGACGGCGGGCGCCTGGACCTCGGCGAGCGTGGCGACGTCGGAGAGCCGGGTCCCGGCGTAGCCCTTCCGGCTCAGCACCTGGGCGGCGGCGAGCAGGATGCGCTCCCGCGTCCGCGCGGACTTCGCTCCCTCGCGCACCGGCCCGGGCCGTTCTCGTGCCACGGCCGGAGCCTACGGTCCGCCGCCCGCGGACCCGTCGTCACGCCACCGGTGCCGGGACGGGTCGAGCAGCTCGCGCAGGAAGCCCTCGGGCGCCCAGACGATCGACTCGAGCTCCAGCGCGTCGAGGAACCGCACGGCGCCGGACCGGAGGTCCTCGAGGCGCAGCCGAGGGCTGTTGCCCTGCGTGTCGAGCGAGACCCGCACGGTGGCGAACTCGCTGGCCACCAACCCGTCGTCGTCCATCAGAGCAGGAACGACATCGAGGGCAGCGCGCGGTCGGAGTCGACGAGCACGACCTTCTTGCCCGCCATCCGCAGCTCGCCGTCGACCCGGCGCAGCCGGTGGGTCACGCGGCCCACCCACCACGTCGAGCCGCGGTCGCGGGACTCCAGGACCTGCACCACCGAGGTGACGACGGTGTCCGTGCCCTCCTGCCCGAGGACCTCGACGTTGGTGACCGAGCGGCACAGCCGGGAGAGCGGTCGTTGGGAGTGGCGCTTGCCGGTCTGCAGCTGCTTGATGCGGGTGGCGATGCGGTTCCGGTTGTCGAAGATGATCGACATGTGAGTCCGTGGGTCCTGGGCGTCGTCGACCGGGACGTGGTAGGTCGCGTCGTCGGTCCAGAGCGCCTCCCACGCCTCGAGCTCCCAGGCGTCGGCCAGGCGCGCCTCCCGGTAGAGGAACGCCGCGGCCTCGGCGAGCGCGATCGTGCCCTCCTCGACGGCGGTCATGCCGGGTCCATGAGCGTGAGGTAGTGCGCCCACATCGCGCGCATCGACGTCTCGTCGGTGGCGGTCCCGACGGTGAACCCGCGCTCGTCGGTGCGCTCGCGCTGGAGGCCCCGGCTGAGGTCGAGCCACTCCGGTTGCCGCTGGGCGACGCCGCGCTGGTTGCGCTCGTACATCTCGGCGTCGTCGGCGAGCAGCATCCCGGCGGGGCCGACGGAGCCGACGCACTGGGTGACCAGCCGGCGGTTGAGGTCGGGCGCGCCGGCGAACTGGATGGCCGTGACGTGCTGGACGGTGCGGTCGACCGCGAGCGGCTGGATGACGAAGAGCTGGATCTCGGCGATGAAGAGGTTCGGGAAGATCATGACGTGGGGTGACCCGTTGATCATGATCTCGTCGCCGGTCTCCTTCCCGTACGCCGCGCGCATCGCGGCCGCGTAGTCCGGAATCCTCGCCTCCGGGGTGCCGGCCCACCCCATGGGGACGCCGAGCTTGCGGAACTCGGGGCTCAGGTCGTTCTCCGAGTGCCCGCCGCCCAGGGCGCGGGTCACCGCGGTCGACTTGTCGCTGTAGAGCGCGCCGATCCCGCTGCCGGAGATCGAGAAGATCGACGAGTGCACGAACTGCGGGTGGTAGCCGTCGGTCTCGTTCTCGACGAGCATCTTCCAGTTCGCGGTGACCTCGTGGCGGACCCAGCCCGCCGTCAGCTCCACCTCGCCCTCGGGGGAGAGGCGACACAGCTGGTCGATGCGCTCGGCGGCCGCGCCGAGGTGCTCGCGCAGGGTCGGGCCCTCGGCGGCGAGGCTCGCGAAGACGAAGCCGCGGTAGCTCTCGACGCGGGGGGCGGCGCCGAGTCCGGCGAGCCGCTCCTTCGCCTGCGCACCCCCGTAGCCCTGGTTGAACGGGAACCCGAGGAGCTCGCCCGTGTTCGCGAACGTCCACCCGTGGTACGGGCAGCGGAACGACGAGGAGTTGCCGCGGTCGGCGTCGCAGACGAGGTTCCCGCGGTGCGAGCACCGGTTGTGCAGGACGTGGATCGCCCCGGTGCGGTCGCGGGTGAGTACCACCTGCTGCGGGCCGATGTTCTTGCGGACGTAGTCGTTGGGCTGCGGGATCTCACTGGTGTGCCCGACGTAGACCCACGTCGTGTACCAGATGCGCTCGAGCTCCTGCGCGTAGATCGCGGGGTCGGTGTAGAGCGACCCGTGGACCCGGTCGGGCTCGACCCGTGACCGGAGGTCGGTGGTGGTGGTCAACGGTCTCCTCCTGCGTGCCCACGGAACACGGGACGACGCTTGGCGACGAAGGCCCGGATGCCCTCGCCCGCGTCGGCGGTGGCCCCGGCCGCGCTCATCTCGGCGGTCTCGGCCACCAGCTGCTCGGAGAGCTCGGTCTGCCAGCTGGCTCGGAGCAGCCGCCGCATCCGCCCGAACGCGGCGGTGGGTCCGGCGGCGAGGCGGTCGGCGAGGGCGCGGGCGCGCGTCTCGACCTGGTCGGCGGGCAGGACCTCGGTGACGAGGCCCCACTCGTACGCCTCCCGCCCGTCGAGGCGACGGTTGAGCAGGAACATCTCCTGCGCCCGCCGCATCCCGACCACGCGGGGCAGGTACCAGCTGTTCGCGCCGTCGATGGCCAGCCCGATCGCGCCGTAGCCGAGTACGAAGGCCGCGTCCTCGGCGGCGACCACGATGTCGGCGACGTGCGCGAGGCCCATCCCGCCACCGGCCGCGGCGCCGCGCACCGCACACACGACGGGGACGTCGAGCGCGGCGAACCGGTCGAGCGCCAGGTGGTAGAGGTCGGTCATCTGCCGCAGGCGAGAGGCGCGCTCGGCGTCGTCGGTGTGCGCGAAGAACGGCAGGTCGCCGCCGACGCTGAGGTTCCTCCCGGCCCCGCAGATCAGGACGGCGCGCACCGCAGGGTCGGCGCCCGCCCGGAAGGACGCCTCGTAGAGGTCCTCGACCATGGTCGGGTCGATCGCGTTCCCGGCGTCGGGCCGGTTCAGCCGAACCGTCGCCACCCCGCCGTCGACCTCGTACTCGACCACCCGCAGCGGGCGCTGCCCGGCAGGCGGCGCGGGGAGCGCGGCCGCCCAGCGGGCGCTGTCGGTGTACTGCGCGAGCCCGACGATCCGGTCGTCGTCGAAGGTCAGGACGTGCGCGAAGGCCGCGTCCAGCGGGGCGCCGCCGTCGCGGGCGCTGCCGGTGTAGCGGCCGAGGACGACGAGCCCGCCGTCGGCGAGGGGGAGCATCCGCTCCGGCTCGGCGCGCGCCCGGTAGTTACGCCCGATCGCCCACCAGAAGTCCTGCGTCATCGCCTCGGGGCCGGTGTGGCGACCGCCCAGGTCGAGGGGCAGGCCCTCCGTCGTCTCACCGACGAAGTCCGGGTGGAGCAGGTCGGCGAGCGTGGCGGCGTCGCCCGCGGCGAGCGCGTCGTAGAGCGTGCGCGCGAGCTTCTCGCGGTCGGACATCGGCACTCCCTCGGCTACAGTTCTAATCCAGATTAGAACATAGCTCGACGAGGAGGTCTCCCATGTCGGACGCCCCGGTCCGCACGCGGGTGGAGGGGCGCGTCGGCCACGTGACGCTGAACCGGCCGCACGCGCGCAACGCCGTGACGATCGGTCTCGCCGACGGGCTGCACGACGCGCTGGTCTCGCTGGCGGGTGGGGTCGCGGTCATCGTCGTGCGGGGCGCCGGGGGCACGTTCTGCGCCGGGGGCGACGTCGACGAGGTGGCCCGGCTGGCGGCGGACGGGCCGTCGGCGCTGCGGGTGCTCTTCGAGCGCTTCGGGCGCGCCTGCGCTGTGGTCGCCACGCTGCCGGTGCCGGTGGTGTCGGTGGTCGAGGGCCACGCGATGGCGGGCGGCTTCGAGTTCATGCAGGCCAGCGACATCGCGCTGGTCCGCGACGACGCGGTGATCGCCGACAACCACCTCGCCGTCGGCCAGGTGCCCGGGGGCGGCGGGTCGCAGCGGTTGCCGCGGTTGGTCGGCCCGCAGCGGGCGCTCGGGCACATCCTGCTCGGCGACCGGCTCTCCGGCCGGCAGGCCGTCGAGTGGGGGCTGGCCTACCGCTCCGCGCCGGCCGAGGAGTTCGAGGCGATGGTCGACGCCGTGGTGGCCCGGTTGGCGAGCCGCGATCCCCAGGCTGTGGCCCGCACCAAGCGTCTGGTGCACGAGGGGCTGCGGCTGCCGCTCGAGGACGGGTTGGCGCTGGAGACCGACGTCGTCGTGGAGCACCTGGCGGACGGGGCGGCGGAGCGGCTGGTCCGAGCAGTGCGGGCGCGGTAGGCGGCTCCCCGGGGCCTTGTCGCGGGCTTCCGGCGCCTGCGCCCCGCCTTGTCGCGGGCTCTCGACGCCTGCGCCCCGCCTTGTCGCGGTGAGTCACGGCCCCGGCCACCTTGTCGCGGGCTTCCAGTGCCTGCGTCCCGCCTTGTCGCGGTGATTCACAACGACAGGGTGGCCGGGGCGGGTGAGCTCACAACGACAAGGTGGCCGGGGCGGCCTGCGGTCCGGTCCGCGCGGGTCCGGCCACCCCGCCTTGTCGCGGGCTTCCAGCGCCGGCGTCCCGCCTTGTCGCGGTGATTCACAACGACAAGGTGGCCGGAGTGAGTGAGCTCGCCGCGACAAGGTGGCTCGGGGTGGGTGAGCTCGCCACGACCAGGCGACCGGGCGCCGGGCGACCAAGATCCCGACGAGCCGCGCAATGTGATCGCCCAGCGATCACATCGCGCGGCTCGATCAGATCTTGGGACCACCGACGTCGTCACCACCCGTGGCGATCACGTGACGGAACTGGACATGGTCCGGCCCACATCTCTTCTCTACTCTTGATTAAAAGAACCGGGGGCCAACGATCAGGAGTGGGTGCTGCATGACCGAGAGCCTCGACGAGCGCCGGGACGCCCTGCGTCGCCGGTTCCCCGTCTGGACCCCGATGACGTTGCACGAGCGGCTCGCGCAGCTCGCGGGCGAATTCGGTGAGCGCCCCTTCGTCATCACCGACGACCGCACGGTCACCTACGCCGAGACCGACGCCTGGTCGCGCCGTCTCGCCGACGGTCTGGCGGCACTGGGTGTCCGCCCGGGCGACCGGGTCGGGATCGTCATGGCCAACTACCTCGAGTTCGTGCCGCTGAAGTTCGCCGTTGCGCGGGCGGGGGCGGTCGCGGTGCCGTTCAACTACCTCTACCGCACCGACGAGCTGCGCTACGTGCTCGAGCAGTCGGCGTGCCAGGTCCTCGTGACGATGACCGGGTTCATGGGCCTCGACCAGCTCGGAATGCTCGACGAGATCGCCCCCGGGTGGGACCGCGGCGAGCAGACGGCGCTGCCGGAGCTGCGCGAGGTGGTCGTGCTGTCCACCGACGGGCGCACCCGCGACGGCGTCCGCTCCGTCGCCGACCTGGAGAGCCTGGGTACCGCGCACGCGGGTGCCGCCGACGGCCGTGGCGCCGAGCCGGGCGACGTCGCGGACATCCTCTACACCTCGGGCACCACCGGCTCGCCCAAGGGCGTGCTGATCACGCACGACGCGAGCCAGCGCACCGGCTACGCCTCCGCGCTGACCCGCGCCTTCGGGGACGGGCGCCGCATCCTGTTCTCGCTGCCCTGCTACCACATGTTCGGCTACGTCGAGGGCCTCATGGCGGCGATGATGGTCGGTGGCGCGATCGTCCCGCAGACCGCGTTCGATCCCGGGCGCTACCTCGAGGGCATCGAGCGCCACCGTGCCACGGACATCCTCTGCGTCCCGACGATGACGGTGGCCCTGCTCGAGCACCCGGACCTCGCCACCCGCGACCTCTCGAGCCTGCGCGCCATCCTCTCCGGTGCGGCGCCGGCTCCGGTGTGGCTGTGGGAGAAGGTCCGCGACGGCCTCGGGGTCGACGAGATCGTCACCGGCTACGGCATGACCGAGCAGGGCGGCGCCATGACCCTCTCGCTGCCCGAGGACCCGCTCGAGGTCATGGCGACGACGGTGGGCCGGGTCAAGATGGCCGGCGTCGCCGGAATCCCGGAGCGCGACGGCGACCTCACCGAGTTCCGCACGATCGACGTGTTCGACGGCGAGCCGTTGCCCGACGGGCAGGAGGGCGAGCTCACCGCGCGCGGGCCGACGAACATGCTCGGGTTCTGGGGCAAGCCCGAGGAGACCGTACTCGCGCTGTCCGACGACGGGTGGGTGCGCTCGGGCGACCTCGGCATCGTCCGCGCGGACCGCTACCTCGTGCTGACCGGGCGCAGCAAGGAGCTCTACAAGTCCGGCGGCGAGCTCGTGATGCCGAAGGAGGTCGAGGAGGTCCTCTCCCGCCACCCCGGCGTCAGCCAGGCCTACGCGGTGGGCGTGGCCGACGACCGGTGGGGCGAGATCGGCGTGGCGTGCATCGTCCGGAAGCCCGGCGCCGAGGTCGAGGCCGAGGAGCTGATCGCGCTGTGCAAGGAGCAGCTGGCGCGGTTCAAGGTCCCGCGCCGGGTCGTGTTCCTCACCGCCGAGGAGCTGCCCAGCACCCCGACCGGGAAGATCCAGAAGTTCCGGCTGGCCCGGATGGTGGCCGAGCGCGCCCCGGTGGCGGGCTGAGCCGCCGTCAGCCGTGGCCCACTGCTGACGACGGACGTCAGTGGTGGGCCACGGCTGACGCGGGCGACCTCAGATCGTCGCCGGGACCGGGTACCGGGCGGTGATCTCGGAGACCACGATCTTCGCCGTCTCGGCACAGGCGGTCGTGCCGCCGTTGGCGTACTGCTTCACGGCGTCGCCGACGTTCCACAGGTTCGGCACCGGCGTGGTGTGCGTGATGTCGAAGCCCGCCACGGCGCGCTGGGGCGGCCAGCCGTCGCGCCACACCGACGTCGAGAGGATACGGGCGTCGGCGAACCCGGGGATCTGCTCGTGCAGGTCCTGGTGCAGCAGCTCGGTCTCGGCGGCCTCGTCGAACGGACCGGTCGCGGGCTGGGGCACCGACGTCCCGTTGTAGAGGTGCCAACCCTCCGGCGCGGTCTCCGGGCAGGTGGCGGTGAAGTTCGCGACGTAGGCCATGCGCCGGGTCTTCGCGAACGACAGCAGGCCCGGTGCGTCGACCAGCGGCGTCCGGCTCGCGAAGTTGACGACGATCATCGAGCACGGCGTGGTGTCCACCGTCGCCACGTACTCCGCGGCGAGGCGCTCCCGCCCGACGAGGTCGGCGGTCGCGGCGGGCCCGACGTCGCTGACCGCGACCCGGCAGTCCACCTCGACCTGCTCGCCGGGGCGCGCGACGGTCACCCCGGCGACCGACCCGTCGTCGTGCAGGCGCAGGTCGGTGACCTCGCTGTCGAGCCAGACCTCCCCGCCGCATCCGACGACGACCTCGGCGAGCGCCTGCCAGATGCCGATCGTGCCCTCGGGGCAGAACCCGAACTTCTTGAAGGCGCTCTTGCGCGTGAAGTAGGTGAGGAACACCTGCGCGGGCAGCTCCTCGGAACTGACCGCGAACACCGACCCGCACATGTTGCGGAAGATGCCGTGCACGTTCTCGTTCGACGTGTAGCGCCGGATCCAGTCGGCGGTGGAGAGTGACCCGGTCGGCATCCCCTCGTCGGTGCGGGCGGCACCCAGCCCGTCGAGCAGCTTCGCGCCCTGCCGGGTGAGCTGGGAGAGCAGGAAGCCCCAGCCGCCGCCGGTCACGTCCACGTCCTTGCCGCCGATCCGATAGAGGATCGGCGGCTTCGGACGGCGGACGTCGAACCGCGCCCCGACCTCGGCGAACGTCTCCTCGGTGACACCGCCGACCTCGATGACGATCGCCCCGTTGTTCACGGTGAACCCGTCGATCACCTCGCTCGAGGCGCGGCCGCCGACGCGGTCGAGCCGCTCGACCACGAGCGTCCGGTAGCCCTGGTGCGACAGGCGGGCGGCAGCGAAGAGGCCGCCGGCCCCGGCACCGATCACGAGCGCGTCGAACCGGTGCTCCGGGTTCGCCATGGGTGTCCTCCTCGACCGCAGCATGTTTTAATCGAGATTAGAACAAGGGCTCGTCGAGCAGCAAGGAGGTCCGATGCGGACGTTCGCCGGGGTCGACGAGGTGCTCGCCGCGGTCGGGGAGACGCTCGGGCCGGGGGAGTGGGTGACGGTCGACCAGAAGACCGTCGACACGTTCGCCGACGCGACCGGGGACCACCAGTGGATCCACGTCGACCCGGAGCGCGCGGCGCAGGGGCCGTTCGGCGGGCCCATCGCGCACGGGCTGCTCACGCTCTCGCTGCTGCCGGTCCTGCTGGCCGGGCTGTACCGCATCGAGGGCGTGCGGATGGGTGTGAACTACGGCTTCAACAGGGTCCGCTTCCCGGCGCCCGTCGCCGTGGGGTCCCGGGTCCGCGCCACTGCCACGGTCGCGGAGGTGACTCCGCTGGACGGGGCCGTGCAGGTCGTGTTCGCCACCGTCATCGAGATCGAGGGCGAATCGAAGCCCGCCTGCGTGGTCGAGAGCGTCGGCCGCTTCTACGTCTGAGAACGGGAGGACCAGTGTCCGGAGTCGAAGGTCGCGTCGTCGCCGTCACCGGGGCGGGCGGTGGGCTCGGCCGGGAGTACGCCCTGCTGCTGGCCCGGCACGGCGCGCGCGTCGTGGTGAACGACCTGGGCGGTGCCCGGGACGGCACCGGGTCGGGCCACTCCGCGGCCGACGCCGTCGTCGAGGAGATCCGCGGTGCCGGCGGTGAGGCGGTCGCGAACCACGACAGCGTCGCCGACCCGGCGGGCGGCGCGCAGGTCGTCGCCGACGCGGTCGAGGCGTTCGGGCGCATCGACGGCGTCGTGGCCAATGCCGGGATCCTGCGCGACGGCGCGTTCCACAAGATGAGCGAGGCGGACTGGCAGGCGGTGCAGGACGTCCACGTCGGCGGCGCCTTCCACGTCGTCCGCGCGGCCTGGCCGCACTTCCGCGAGCAGCGCCACGGGCGCGTCGTCGTCGCCACGTCGACGTCGGGCATCTACGGCAACTTCGGCCAGGCGAACTACGGCACCGCCAAGGGCGGGCTGATCGGACTGATCCGCACGCTCGCGATCGAGGGCGCCCGGTACGGAATCCTCGCCAACGCGATCGCGCCGATGGCCGCGACCCGGATGACCGCGGACATCGCGCCGCCCGAGGTGCTGGAGAAGCTCGGGCCCGCGCACGTCGCGCCCGTGGTGGCGCATCTGCTCGGCGACGAGTGCACGGACTCCGGCGAGGTGATCGTCGCGGGTGGCGGGCAGGTCCACACGGTGGCCTGGTTCCAGTCGAAGGGCGTCACGTTCGCCGACGTCCCGACCCCGGAGCAGGTCACCGACCGCTGGGCCGAGATCACCGACCTCTCCGGCGCCACGCCCGGCGTCAACCCGGTGGGGTGAGCGCGTGCACGTCGGGATGGGGCTGTTCTTCCAGGGGCTGGAGCCCGGCCGCGACGACCACGACGTCGTGCGCGGCGGCCTGGCGCTCGCCGACCAGGCCGAGCCGCGCGGGTTCGACTCGATCTGGACCGCCGAGCACCACTTCACGCGCTATCACATGATGCCGAACCCGGCGCAGCTGCTGACCTATCTCGCGGGCCGCACGCGCACCGTCCGGCTCGGCACCATGGTCATGGTGCTGCCGTGGCACGACCCGGTCCGTGTCGCCGAGGAGATCGCCTGGCTGGACTCGGTGTCCGGCGGCCGGGTGCTGCTCGGCCTCGGTCGCGGGCTCGGCGCGATCGAGTTCGACGACTTCCGCCTCGAGATGGGGGAGTCGCGGCAGCGGTTCGTCGAGTACGCCACCGCGATCTCGGCGGCCTTCGAGTCCGGGGCGATCGAGCACGACGGCGAGCTCTACCGCCAGCCCCGCGCGGAACTGCACCCGCCGGCGTTCACCACGTTCCGCGGGCGCACCTACGCCTCGGCGGTGTCGCCGGAGTCCGCCCGCATCATGGCCGGTCTGGGTTATGGCCTGATGCTGATCGCGCAGAAGCCGTGGGAGGTCACGGTGCGGGAGACCGCGGAGTACCGCGAGCTCTACCGGTCGATCCACGACGAGGACCCGCCCGCGCCGGTGCTCGTCAACTTCACGACGATCGACCCCGACCCGGCCCGCGCGCGGGACCTGCACGACGAGTACGCCACGGCCTACGCCCGCTCGACGATCGAGCACTACGGGTTCACCGACCCGCGCCTCGAGACCGTGCCGGGCTACGAGTACTACGCCGGGCTGCGCCGGAACATCGAGAAGCACGGCCTGCCCGCGTTCAACCGGTTCCTCGCCGACCTGCAGATGGGCGGTACGCCCGACGAGCTGGTCGAGCAGACCGTCGAGCGGGTCCGTGCCCTCGACGCGGGCGGTGTGGTCAACCTGTTCGCCTTCGGCGGCATGCCCCAGCACGTCGCGCAGCGGGCGGCGGACGTCTACGCCGAGCAGGTGCTCCCGCGGCTCGCCGCGATCGACGTCCACCGCGACGTCGGGCTCACGGCTCAGAGGGCGTAGCCGCCGTCGACGTTGAGCGTCTGACCGGTGATCCAGCCGGCGCGGGCGGAGACGAGGAAGCGCACCGCCTCGGCCACGTCCTCCACCGACCCGAACCGCCGCAGCGCGAGGTTCGCGCGTGCCGTGGCGAGGAGCTCCTCGGTGTAGTCGCCGCGCGCCACCAGCTCGGACCACATCCCCTCGCCCTCGAGCAGCCCGACCCCGACGCAGTTCGCGCGCACGCCGTACCGGCCCTCCTCGGCGGCGATGCCGCGGACGGTGGCCGCCACCGACGCCTTGGGTGCCGAGGAGAGCATGTCCTTCTTCGAGTAGCGCTCCACCGCGGGCGTCACCAGCGCGACCATCGACCCCTGCGTCCCGCGCAGCACCTCGATGGCCGGGTGCAGCAGGTTGTAGGCGGCCACGGTGTCACCGAGGAGCTGGTCGCGGTACTGCTCCGGGGTGATCGTGGAGATGTAGCGCATCGGGATGTGCGGGCCGGCCGCGTAGACGACGGCGCCGAACGGTGCGGACCGGACCACCGCTGCGGTCGCGGCGGCGTCGGTCAGGTCGACCTGCGCGACGACGGCCCGCCGCCCGGCCGCCTCGACCTCACCCGCCGCGACCCCCGCGGCGTCGACGCCGTGCCGGTAGGTGAGGACGACGTCCCACCCGTCCTGCGCCAGTGCCCGGCACACCGCCCGGCCGATCCCGCCCGATCCGCCCGCCACCAGTGCCCAGGAACCGTCCACCCCCGTATTCTAATCTGTATGAGAATCGCGGGTCCGCTCTCCGGTGTCACGGTCGTCGAACTGGCCGGGATCGGTCCGGGGCCCTTCGCCGCGATGCTGCTCGCCGACCTCGGCGCCGACGTGATCCGCGTCGACCGGCCCACCGGCGCGGGACTGGCCCCGGCGCCGCCCACGGCCGACGTGCTGAACCGCGGGAAACGCTCGGTCGTCCTCGACCTCAAGCGTCCGGAGGCGGTCGAGGCCCTGCTGGCGCTCACCGCGACCGCCGACGTCCTCATCGAGGGCAACCGCCCGGGCGTCACCGAACGCCTCGGGGTCGGACCCGACGACGTGTGGGCCCGCAACCCGCGCCTGGTCTACGGCCGCATGACCGGCTGGGGGCAGGACGGGCCCTGGGCGCACACCGCCGGCCACGACATCGGCTACATCGCGCTCACCGGCGCGCTGCACGCGATCGGTCCGGCGGACGGTCCGCCCGTGCCGCCCCTCAACCTCCTCGGCGACTTCGGCGGCGGGTCCACCTACCTCGTCATCGGCGTCCTCGCGGCGCTCGCCGAGGCCGCGCGCACGGGCCGCGGGCAGGTCGTCGACGCCGCGATCCTCGACGGCGCCTCGCACCTGCTCGCCGCGATCCACGCCATGCTCGGCTCCGGCCGCTGGACCGACCGCCGCGGCGCGAACATGCTCGACGGCGGGACGCCCTACTACGCGGTCTACGCCACCGCCGACGGTGGACACATGGCGGTCGGGGCACTGGAACCGAAGTTCTACGCCGAGTTCCTCCGCCTGCTCGGCGTCGACGAGGACCCGGCCCGCCAGCACGACCGCGACCACTGGCCGGAGCTGCGCGCCACGATCGCCGCCGCGTTCGCGAGCCGCACGCGCGACGAGTGGGCCACCGTCTTCGCCGGCACCGACGCCTGTGTCGCGCCCGTCCTCGGACTCACCGAGGCCGCGACGCACCCCCAGGTCGCCGCGCGGGGCAGCGTCGTCGAGCACGACGGCCGCCTCCAGCCCGGCCCCGCGCCCCGCTTCTCGGGCCATCCCGTGGCCGACCCCGCGCCGTCCCCGGCGCCGGGTGCCCACTCCCGGGAGGTGCTCGCCGCGGCCGGCGTCGACGTGGACGCGCTGCTCGCCTCGGGTGCCGCCGTCCAGGCCTGAGCGTTCCCGACGTCGGGTCAGGTCAGCTCGCGGAGCTCGCCGGACGTCGCGAGCTCCGCGAGGCGGAACTTCTGCACCTTCTGCGTGGGCGTCAGCGGGAAGTCCTCCACCACGAACCAGCGGCTCGGGATCTTGTGCGGGGACAGCCGCTCCCGGCAGTGCGCGACGAGCTCGTCGCGCAGACCGGACCGTTCCTCCCGCACCCGCAGCACGGCCGCGACGATCTCCCCCGACCTGTCGTCGGGAAGGCCGAGGACCGCCGCCCCGACGACCGCCGCGTGGCTGACCACCACGTTCTCGATCTCCGGCGGGGCGATGTTCTCGCCCTTGCGGATGATCAGCTCCTTGAGCCGGCCGGTGAGGCGGAGGTGGCCGCGGTCGTCGAGCGCCCCGAGGTCCCCGGTGTGCAGGAAGCCGTCGGCGTCGACGGTCGCGGCGGTGGCCTCCGGGTCGTGCAGGTAGCGGAGCATCTGCTGGTACCCGCGGGCGCAGATCTCGCCCGGTTCGCCGAGCGGGACGACCTCGCCGTCGACCGGGTCGACGACCTTCACCTCGACGTGGGGCAGCGGGCGACCGACGGTCTCGAGCTGGTCGGTGCGGGCGTCGTCGGGGCGGGTGGCGGTGAGGACGGGAGCGAGCTCGGTCTGCCCGAACAGGTTGATCACGGAGGCCCCGAAGACGTCCTCGGCGGCCTGGATCATCGTGGGGGAGACGGTCGCGGCGCCACCCATCGCGGTGGTCAGTCGCGGGGCGGGCCGGTCGGCGGCGCGCTGGGCCTCGAGCAGGGCGCCGAGCACCGCCGGGACGTAGAACAGGACCGACGCCGCCTCGCGGTGGATCAGCGCGAGGACCGGCCCGGGCGCGAACTGCTCCACGAGCACCTCGGTGCCAGCGAGACACAGCGGGCCGAGGGTGCCGATGACGCACGCCGCCGTGTGGAACATCGGCAGCGGGTTCACGCACGCCGCGCCCGGCGCGGCCCGCGTGACGTGCATCGTCAGCTGCGCGACGTTGACCAATGACCGGTGGCAGAGCAGGACGCCCTTCGGGTTCCCCGTCGTCCCGGACGTGTACTGCAGCATCACCGGCGCCGACGGGTCGGCCGGCTCCGCGGCGACCACCGCGTCGTCCGCCGCGTCGGCCTTCCAGCGGGCGGTCTCGGCGAGGCTGATCGCGGTGACGCCGGGGAGGTCGCGGGCGATCGCCGCCATGTCATGGTCCCGGCTGCGGTCGGCGTGCAGCAGCACCGTCGCGCGCGAGTGGTCGAGGGCGTACTCGAGCTCGCGCCGGCGCAGGACCGGGTTCAGGGCCACGAGGACCACGCCCGCGAGCGCGGCGCCGTACTCGATCACCGGCCACTCGACGACGTTCGGCGCCCACAACGCGACCGGCTCCCCGGGCTCGACGAGGCGGGCGAGGGCGGCGGCGACGCGGCGGGCCTCGTCGAGCAGTTCGGCGTAGGTCAGCCGGACCTCGGTGCCGTCGCCGTGCCGCGTGCCGACGAGCGCGAACCGGTCGGGGTGCTCGGCCGCCCGACGGACGAGCAGGGCGCCGACGGTCTCCTCCCACAGCGGGGGCGTGGTGTCCGCGGGGCGGTACGAGGTCGTGAGGGCCATCGTCGGCTCCTCACCCGCGCCGCAGGTCGCGGAACGGGACGTCACGGTCGGTCTGCGGCTCGCGGGGCAGCCCGAGCACCCGCTCGCCGAGGACGGTGCGCTGGATCTGCTCGGTGCCGCCGGCGATCGAGAGCGACGGCGCGTAGAGCTCGCCGTAGGCCCACAGCTCGCCGTCGGGGTCGGCGGGGTCCCACGCGACGGCGTCCGGTCCCGCGACCTCCAGCGCGAGCGCGGCGACCTGGGTGGCGAGCCGTCCGGCGGCGAGTTTGCCGATCGACGCGAGGGCGCCCGGGTCCCGCCCGACGCGCACGTCGCCCGCGACACGCCGGGCGAAGAGCTCCACCTGCTGCTGCATGACGTAGGCGTCGGCCACGGCCCTCCGGACGAAGGGGTCGCCGGTCCGGCCGGTCCGCCGCGCCAGGGCGACGACGGCCTCGAGCGTGACCGGCGAGCCGATCGGGCTGTCGGCGAGCGCCGCCCGTTCGTTCATCAGCATCAGCGTGGCCGCGCGCCAGCCCTCGTCGACCGCGCCGACGACGTCCCCGGGCCCGACCCGGACGTCGTCGAGGAACACCTCGTTGAACTCGGCGTCGCCGGTGGCCTGCCGCAGCGGGCGGACCGTCACCCCGGGCGCGGCCATGTCGAGCACGAACATCGTGATGCCGCGGTGCTTGGGCTTCCCGGGGTCGGTCCGGGCGAGCAGGAGGCCGCGGTCGCTCTGGTGGGCGTAGGTCGTCCACACCTTCTGCCCGGAGACCCGCCAGCCGTCGCCGTCCGGGGTCGCACGGGTGGCCAGCGCCGCCAGGTCGGACCCCGCGGCGGGCTCGGAGAACAGCTGGCACCAGACCTCGTCGGCCCGCAGGAGCGGCGGCAGGTACCGCTCCCGCTGCTCCGGCGTGCCGAGGGCGAGCAGCACCGGACCGCACATGCCGAGGCCGATGGTGAACAGGGCGGAGAACGTCTCGAACCCGGCGGCCTCCTCGTCGAAGGCCGCCCGGAACTCCGGGCCCAGCCCGAGTCCGCCGTACTCGGCCGGCCAGGTGATCCCCGCCAGCCCGTGCTCGGCCAGGGCGTGCTGGTGGACCCGGGCGGCGGCGACGTAGTCGCCGGGGGCGCGCGACCGGCTCGGGGCGTCCTCGTGGCGGCACCCCTGGCGGGCGAGGAAGTCCGCCGCGCGGCGGCGGAAGGCGGGCACGGTCTCGGTCACGACGCGGCCCTCGCCAGGCCCGCGTGCTCGGCGAGACGGTCGGCGTCGTCGGCGGGGGACCCGAAGAGGACGGCGGAGGCACGGGCCCGCCGGAAGTACCGGTGTGCGTCGTGCTCCCAGGTGTAGCCGATCCCGCCGTGCGCGCGGATCGCGTCGCCGGTGAGCCGGACGAACGCGCGCGTGCAGGCCACGTGCGCGGTGCGCGCGGCCGCGTCGAGCTCCGGGGCGGTCGTGGCGGGGTCGGCGGCCAGCGCCACCGCGTGCTGCTGGGCCGACCGCGCCAGTTCGAGCTCGACGAGCATGTCGGCGAGCAGGTGCTTCACGGCCTGGAACGACCCGATCGGCCGCCCGAACTGGACGCGCTGCGTTGCGTACGCCGTGGACATCTCCAGCACCCGCTCCGCGCCGCCGATCTGCTCGCAGGCCAGCAGGGTGACGGCGAGGGCGGCGATCCGGTCGGGGTCCGCGGCGATCGTGCGGCGGGGCGCGTCCGCGAGGTCGAGGTGGGCCTGACCGCGCGTGAGGTCCATCGTCGTGAGCGGGGTCCGGACGACGGACGCGAGCTCGACCACCGTGACCGTGCCGGCGGTGTCCCCGACCAGCACGAGCACGTCGGCGACGTCGCCGTCCACGACGTGGCGGCCGTCGGAGGAGAAGGACACGGTCGCGAGGCGGTCGCCGCGGACGACCGGGCCGACGTCCTCCCCGCCGGCCGCGAGCGCGAGACCGGCCAGCGTCGTCGTCAGGAAGGGGGAGGGGAGGTTGGCGCGGCCGACCTCCTCGGCCACGACGGCGAGCTCGACGGGCCCGTAGCCCGAGCCGCCCTGCTCCTCGCCGATCGCGAGACCGGCGACGCCGAGCTCGTCGCAGAGCCGGCGCCAGAGCGCCCGGTCGTACCCGTCGGCCCGGGGGTCGGCGGTCCCCAGCAGACCGCGCACCGAGGCGCGCAGCTGCTCGTGTTCGGAGGCGTAGAGCGGCACGCCTTTGAAGCTAGACTAAAAACGAGTGGCCGAACAAGGCCGCGTCCGCCGAGCCGGAGGGGGTCCGTTCGCCGCCGCCGGGAATGATCGCGTTGCCCCGAGCGCGCCCGCGGATGACGCGTCCGGCGCAATTCCGTCCGGATCGGTAACCGAGCAGTACCGCTGAGCGAGGGAATTCGTTGTCGGGCCAGTCAGGACGAAGCCACCGTCCTGTCCGACGTCACTCGCTCCCCGCTCCGGAGGCATTCATGATCATTCTGGGCATCATCCTCATCGTCGTCGGCTACGTGGCACCCGTGCCGGCCTTCGTCGCCACCATCGGCTGGATCCTGCTGGTGGTCGGCCTGATCCTCACCGTCCTCGGCGCCGTCGGGCGCGGGGTGGGTGGCCGCAAGACGTACTTCTGATCGCGCGTCGCGGGCCCACCCCTGGGGTGGGCCCGCGGCCGATCGGTACGCAGGGGAAGGCACGGACCGGCTGTCTGCTCAACCGGCCCGTGCTCCGGTCCCCGGAATACCCCGGCCGACGCCATTCCATGGCGGGCCATCGAATTCTCGCGGTCAGATCTCCTGGCCGTTGCGCTCCACCGGGCCGGCCGGCCACGCGTCGAGCGGGGCGAGGACGGGCAGCAGCATCCCGTTGCGCCGGTCGTGCTCGGTCCGGTGGTCGATTCCGACCGAGCACAGGTCGGTGTCGGCCAGCGCGACCCAACCCGAGCGTGCGTAGAACGGACGCAGGTCGGGGTCGCAGGTGAGGAAGCCGTAGGGCGCGGCGAGCTGCACGAGGGTCCGGCGCACCACGTCGAGGAGTGCGCCCCCGAGGCCCTCGCCCTGGTGCCCGGGGTGCACGGCGACGAGCCCGACGTCTCCGACGAGCTGCGAGTGCCCGCCCGCGCGCAGGAAGCGCCGCACGACGCCCGCGTGGGCCACCAGCTCGTCGCGCTGCCACCCGAGGACGCGCAGCTCGGGGCGGGCGCCGGCCCAGCTGTGTCCCGGCGTGAACACCGTGGTGGTGGCGGCGTAGCTGCGCGCCAGCAGCGCGCCGACGACCTCGTGGTCCGCCGGGCCGAGGTGGGTTTCCCACGCGAGCTGCCACTGCGTGCTCGACGTCCCCGTCACCCGGCTCCCTCCGCCCGTCCGGCGCCCGAGCCTACTCGCGGAAGGAGGAAAGGTCCGGTCAGGCGGGAGCGAAAGGTCCGGTCATTCAGCCCGCCGCGGGAGGTGCGGGGAAGGTGACGGCGCTGTAGATCAGCGGCAGCTCGCCCGACCGTGGTCCCGCGGGCGGCTCGGCGACCAGGGCGTCCGGTGTCACGGTGCCCTGCCAGGTGAAGGTGTCGATCTCGAACGGCAGGTTGGTGGCCGTGAGGGCCTGCGTCGAGTCCATGAGCTGGAAGTGCAGGTGCGACTCGCTGGTGTTGCCGGAGTTCCCGGTGCGCGCGATCTCCTGGCCCCGCCGCACCCGGTCACCCACCTTCACCCGTGGCGACCCGGTCTTCAGGTGGGCGTAGAACGCGTACGCGCCACCGCCGATGTCCAGGACGACGCGGTTGCCGCCGAGGTCGGACACCGCGAGCGGCAGGAACTGCCCGGGCTGCGCCTCCGGCAGTCCGCCCTCCACCGCCACGACCGTGGCGTCGGCGACCGCGAGCACGGGCTGGTCGAAGGTGAAGTAGTCCTCGTTGCGGGTCCGGTCGCCCCGGACGGTGGCCTGGGTCCCGGCGGCCAGGTCGACGATCGGCCGGGCGGTCAGGTCGAAGCGGGACCAGTCGACGGCGTAGCGCTCGCCGCCGTTGATGCGTCCGCCGAGCGGCACCATCGCGCCGCGGTGCGGGGAGAGCTCGCAGCAGGCGTTCACCGCGACCCAGTCGGGTCCGGTCAGCGGAGGCCCGACGACCCGCGGTGCGGGCCCGTCGATCCGCACCGGTCCGGTGATCTGCTCGCTCTGCGCGGGGAAGCCCGAGGCGAACTCGGCCTGGTTCGGGGGGAGCGGACCGTAGGTGGCGCGGACCCGGTGCACGACGGCGGCGGGCACCGCCTCCCGGGTGTCGTAGGCGTCCTCGAGGATGAGGAGTGCGGTCCGCCCCGCCGGGACCTCCGTCGCCGGGGCCGGGGGCAGCGTGTAGTCCCCGAGGACCAGCGTGCGGGCGACGACCTCCGGCCCCGAGATCGCGCCGACCACCCGGCCCGTCGGGCCGTCGGCGAGGGACTCCACGGAGGTGACGGTCGCCGCGCGGGGGCCGGCGTTGAGCACCTGCAGTTCGTAGACGACGTGGAAGCGGCCGTCGGTCCCGCGCACCGGCGACGGCGACTGCGGCACCGGCGTGATCACCAGCGGTTGGAACACCGGGGGGTCCGGCGGCCCGGGCCGGACCGGCACCGCCACGTCCCCGGTGGACGGCGCGCCCGGAGCGCAGGCGGCGAGGAGCGCGAACGCGGCGAGGACGGTCGCGAGACGAGCACCACGCATGGTCGGCTCCGGGCGGGTCGGCGGACAGGATCGGCTGTCCGTCGACGCTAGGCAGCTCCGCCCCGGGAGCCCATGGACCTGGGTCCAGGGGTCGGGCGGGGACCGGGGTCGCTCCTCAGCCCGTCAGGTAGCGGACGACCGCCAGGACACGCCGGTGGTCGTCGTCGGTCACGGGGAGCCCGAGCGCGTCGTAGATGCCCGACGTGTGCGCCACGACGGCCTTCTCCGTGATGTCCAGCCGACGCGCGATGCCGCTGTTGGTCCGGCCCTCCGCGATCAGGGCGAGGACCTGTCGTCGGCGGGGCCCGAGCGCCTCGATCGCCGGAGCGGAGCGCGACAGCATGGCGGAGGCGACCTCGGGGTCGAGGGCGGTCCCGCCCGCGGCCACGCGGCGGAGGTCGGCGCAGAAGCCGGCGCTGTCCGCGATGCGGTACTTGAGCAGGTACCCGACCCGCGCGGCGTCCGTCCCGAGCAGTTCCCGCGCGTACCGGTGCGCCACGTACTGGGACAGCACGACGACGCCCGTGCCCGGCATCGCCGCACGGACGCGCAGCGCGGCCCGGAGCCCGTCGTCGGCGTGGCGCGGCGGCATGCGGATGTCGGTGAGCAGCAGGTCGGGGCGCAGGCGCCCGACCAGCTCCACCACCTCGTCGGCGTCGGCCGCGCTGCCGACGACCTCGATGCCGGCCCGTTCGAGGACCAGGGCCAGCCCCTCGCGCAGCAGCGCCTCGTCCTCCCCGATCACGACCCGCACGGCACCTCCAGCACGAGCCGGGTCCCGCGGCCCGGCGGACTGTCGAGGAGCAGGGTGCCGTCGAGCGCACCGACCCGGTCGGCGATGCCGCGCAGCCCCGCGCCGCCGCCGATGCGCGCCCCGCCCACCCCGTCGTCGTCGATCTCCACCCGCAGCCGGTCGGCCACCCGGGCCACCTCGACCGCGACCTTGGTGGCCCGGGCGTGCTTGACGGCGTTGGTCACGGCCTCGACCACCACGTGGTGGACCGAGCTCTCGATCGCGGGCGGCAGGTCGTCGTCGGCACCCTCCTCGGCGGAGAGGAGCAGCGGCAGCGGGCTGCGGTCGGCGAGCTCCTCGATCGCGGCGACGAGGCCGCGCTCGATCAGCAGGGTCGGCAGCACGCCCTGCACGAGGTGGCGGAGCTCGGTGACGACCTCCTCGATGCCGCGGCGCACCGCCTCGAGCGAGCCGGCCTCGTCGACCGACGCCTCCGAGGCGGTGATCGCGAGCAGGACGAGGCGGCTCTGCAGCCGGTCGTGCAGGTCGCGGGCGAGCCTGCGGCGCTCGCCGTCGCCGGCGGCGAGCAGGCGGGCGCGGGAGGCGCGCAGCTCGTCGCGGGTGGCGGCCGTCTCCGCGGCCAGCCGCTCCCGCTCGGCGGCGAGCGCGACGATGCGGCCCGCGGAGCGGACGGGCCCGGGGTCGGGGTGCAGGGACCGGTCGACGACGACCACGGCGATCTCCCGCGCGCCGAGCTCCACCGGCACGGCGAGCCGGCCCGAACCGGCCGCGGGGAGGGTCACGACGGCGCCGGCCTCGTCGACCCACGTCGGGTCCGGCTCCTCCGGCAGGTCGACCCGGAACGCGAGCAGCAGCGAGTCGTCGCCGAGCGCCCGGGCGAGGCCGTCGCGCAGGTCGCCGTCGCGGGCGGGCCGGGCGACCCACGCGGCGAGCTCCTCGAGCTCCCCGGCCCGGGCGAACCCGCCGCGCAGCATCGCCACCGCGAAGGCCACCGGGACGCCGGCCTGCACGAGCAGCTGGGCCAGCGGCACGACGACGGGGTGCACCCCGGCGTACCGGGTGAGCGCGCTGAGCACGGAGATGCCGAGCACCGCGACCGCGCCGTAGGCGTAGACCGGCAGCAGGGCCCGTCGTCGCTCCCGGTCGGCCGCGACGAGCCGCCGCACGAGCACCGCGGCCACCGCGGCGAGCAGCACGGTCGCCGCCACGGACTGCGCCAGGGTGGCGGCCGCCGCGACCGCCGGACGGTCGGCGACGAGCAGCGGGGCGTAGGGCGGGTCGAGGGGCGTCGCCGCGTAGCGCACGGGCTGGGGCGCGATCGCGACGACGTACCCGGCGCCGGCCAGCGCCCGCGTGCCCCACCCGTCGAGCACGCCGGACGGGAAGGCGAGCAGGGCGTGCAGCACGACCGCGATCGGCAGCCAGGCGGCGACCTGCCCCACCGCGATCAGCGGCGGCACGAGGGTGTTCACGAGTCCGGCGGCGAGCCACGCGAGACCCCCGGCGACGAGCAGCGGTCCGGTGCGGTTGCTCGGCCGCCGCGCCCACGCCACCGCCCCGACGACCGTGAAGACGACGCCGGTCAGCGGCAGCAGCACGAGCAGGCCGTAGGGCGCCTCGGGGCTGCCGAGCAGCAGCACCATCTCGACCACGGCGAGGAACAGGACCGCCCCGGTCAGCGCGGTCAGGGCGAGCCGGAGCGTGCGCGCGGCCGCGCTCGACCGTCCGCGCGTCGGGTGCACCCGATCACGGTGGCACGTCCCCCGATCGGCGTCGAGCCGTCGTCGTGCCCGCGTCCGGACGCGCCGGTTGCGCCGGGTGTCGGCACCGCGCGGTCGTTCTCGCCGGATTTACCCGACGGTGCTTCTCGCGACCTCACACGGTTCCTACGGTTCTCCCACCGCCGGCACCGGGACCGGCCCGAGCAGGACGGAGCCGGCCATGACGACGACGGGAGTGGGTCCGGACGCGGACGACGAGTACCTGGCGAAACGGCAGCTGCGCAGCGGCGCCGCCGGGTGGGTCCTGCTGGCCGGGCTCGGCGTCAGCTACGTGATCTCCGGGGACTACTCGGGCTGGAACTTCGGGCTCGCCGAGGGCGGCTTCGGTGGTCTCGCGATCGCCGGCGTCGTCATCGCCGCGATGTACTTCGCGATGGTCCTGGGCATGGCCGAACTCTCCAGCGCCCTCCCGACGGCGGGGGGCGGCTACACCTTCGCCCGCCGCGCGCTGGGCCCGTGGGGCGGGTACGCGACCGGCACCGCGATCCTCATCGAGTACTCCATCGCCCCGGCCGCGATCGCCACGTTCATCGGCGCCTACGTCGAGTCCCTGCAGCTGTTCGGCATCACCGACGGCTGGTGGGTCTACCTCGCCGCCTACGCGATCTTCGTCGGCATCCACCTCTCGGGCGCCGGTGAGGCGCTCAAGGTCATGTTCGTCATCACCGCGATCGCGGTGGTCGGGCTGATCGTCTTCGCGATCGCCGCCGTGCCGCTGTTCGACCCGGCGAACCTCGTCGACATCCCCGCCACCGACGCGGCCGGCGCGAGCGCGGCGCTGCCGTTCGGGCTGCTCGGGGTGTGGTCGGCGGTGCCGTTCGCGATCTGGTTCTTCCTCGCCGTCGAGGGGGTGCCGCTCGCGGCCGAGGAGGCCCGCGACCCGCGCCGCGACGTACCGCGCGGCATCGTCGTGAGCATGCTCGTCCTGGTGGTCACCGGGGCGGCCGTGCTCGTGCTGTCCACCGGCGCCCTCGGGGCGCAGGCGCTGTCGCAGTCGGGCAACCCGCTCGTGGAGGCGCTCGGCACCGGGGTCGCGGCCACCGTCGTCAACTACATCGGGCTGGCCGGCCTGATCGCCAGCTTCTTCTCGATCATCTACGCGTACTCGCGCCAGACCTTCGCGCTCTCCCGCGCCGGCTACCTGCCGCGGGTGCTGTCGGTGACGAACTCCCGCAAGGCGCCGACGCTGGCGCTGATCGTGCCCGGCGTGATCGGCTTCCTGCTCACCTTCACCGGCGAGGGGGCGACCCTGCTCAACATGGCGGTGTTCGGCGCGGCCCTGAGCTATGTCCTGATGATGGTCAGCCACATCGTGCTGCGCCGCCGCGAGCCCGACATGCCCCGCCCGTACCGCACGCCGGGCGGCACCGCGACCACCGGCTTCGCCCTCGTCGTCGCGTGCATCGCGGTGGTGGCGACCTTCCTCGTCGACACCGTGGCCGCGCTGTGCGCCCTCGGCGCGTTCGCGCTGTTCATGGCCTGGTTCGGGTTCTACTCGCGCCACCACCTCGTCGCCGCCGCGCCGGACGAGGAGTTCGCCGCGCTCGCCGCCGCCGAGGAGGCCCTGAAGTGACCCGACGGATCACGCTCTCCGGGCACACCTACGAGTTCGCCGACCTGAAGGCGCTGCTGGCCGCGGCCACGCCGGAGCGCTCGGGCGACGCCCTGGCGGGGGTCGCGGCCGCCTCGGAGCAGGAGCGGGTCGCGGCCCAGTGGCTGCTCGCCGACCTGCCGCTCGCCACCTTCCTCGCCGAGCACGTGGTGCCCTACGAGGACGACGAGGTCACGCGGCTGATCGTCGACACCCACGACGCCGCGGCGTTCGCCCCGGTGGCCGCGATGACGGTGGGGGAGTTCCGCGAGTACCTGCTGCGCCCGGAGACCGACACGCGCGGCCTCGAAGCCGGCCTCACCCCGGAGATGGTGGCCGCGACCAGCAAGCTGTGCCGCGTCCAGGACCTCGTCTCGGTCGCGCGGCGCACGCCCGTGGTCACCGCGTTCCGCTCGACGATCGGGCTGCCGGGCACCCTCGCGACCCGCCTGCAGCCCAACGACCCGACCGACGACCCGCTCGGCGTCAGCGCCGCGATCGTCGACGGGCTGCTGCACGGCTGCGGCGACACCGTCATCGGGATCAACCCCGCCACCGACTCGCCGCGGCGCACGACCGACCTGCTGCACCTCATCGACGACGTGCGCGAGCGCTACGCCATCCCCACCCAGAGCTGCGTGCTCGCCCACGTCACCACCACGCTGCAGATCCTGGAGCGCGGGGCCCCGGTGGACCTCGTGTTCCAGTCGATCGCCGGCACCGAGGCCGCCAACGACGGGTTCGGCGTCACGCTGGACCTGCTCCGCGAGGCCCACGAGGGCGCCCTCGCGCTCGGGCGCGGCACCGTCGGGACGCAGTGCATGTACTTCGAGACGGGGCAGGGCTCGGCGCTGTCGGCCGACGCCCACCACGGCGTCGACCAGCAGACCCTCGAGGCCCGGGCCTACGCCGTGGCGCGGGCGTTCGACCCCCTGCTGGTCAACACCGTCGTCGGGTTCATCGGCCCGGAGTACCTGTTCGACGGCAAGCAGATCATCCGCGCGGGGCTGGAGGACCACTTCTGCGGCAAGCTGCTCGGCCTGCCGATGGGCGTGGACGTCTGCTACACCAACCACGCCGAGGCCGACGCGGACGACACCGACGTGCTGCTCACCCTGCTCGGCGCCGCGGGCTGCCCGTTCGTGATCTGCGTGCCGGGCGGCGACGACGTGATGCTGCACTACCAGTCGCTGTCGTTCCACGACGCGCTCTACGCCCGGCAGACGCTCGGGCTGCGGCCCGCGCCCGAGTTCGCCGAGTGGCTCGCGCGGATGGACCTGATGACCGACGACGGCCGCGTCCGGGAACTCACCGCCGACGCGTCCAGCCTGCGGGTGCTGACGGCGGGTCTGCGATGAGCGCCGACCCGCTCGACGCTCTCCGGCAGGCGACCCGCGCCCGCGTCGCGCTCGGCCGCGCGGGCGACGCGATGCCCACCGGTCACCTGCTGACCCTGCGCCAGGCGCACGCCGCGGCCCGCGACGCGGTGCACGACCCGCTGGACGATGAGGCGCTCGCCCACGAGATCGAGGCCGAGCTCCGCGTCGGGGTGTGTCGCGTGCGCAGCAGCGCCCCGGACCGGTCGCGGTACCTGCAGCGCCCCGACCAGGGGCGTCGCCTCGCGGAGGACACGGAGCTGCCGCGCGGCGAGCACGACCTCGTGATCGTCGTCGGCGACGGGCTCTCGCCGCTCGCGATCCGCCGGCACGCCGTGCCGATGCTGCGCGAGGTCCTCGCGCGGCTCGACGGCTGGCGGGTCGCCCCCGTCGTCGTCGCGACGCAGGCCCGGGTGGCGCTCGGCGACGAGATCGCGACGGCGGTCGGGGCGCGCAGCGTCCTCGTGCTCATCGGGGAGCGGCCGGGCATGAGCTCGACCGACAGCCTCGGCGCCTACTTCACCTACGACGCGCGCCGCGGCCGCCGCGACTCCGAGCGCAACTGCCTGTCCAACGTCCGCCCACCGCACGGCGTCGACTACGCCCCGGCGGCCGACACCCTCGCCATGCTCATGGCCGAGGCGCGGCGGCTGAAGCTCTCGGGCACGGCGCTCAAGGCCGATCCGGCGCTCGCCGCCGCGGAGGAGGGGCCTTCCTGACGACGGGTCGTGCCGGGTCCGGCGGCCCGGCTCAGAGCCCGGCCGCGCGCAGCGCCGCGTCGACCCGCTCGGCCATGACCCGGTGCCCGGCGTCGGTCGGGTGGATGCCGTCGGCGCCGATCAGGCCGGCGGGGCGGGCGAACCAGCCGTCGGCGACGGGGTCGATCCAGGTCGCGCCCGCGTCCGTCGCGGCGTCGCGCACCGCGTCGCGGATCGCGCGCACCGGCGCCGGCGCGGTGCCGTCCGACCACACGGGGCCGATGACGACGAGCCGGGCCTGCGGTGCCCGCGCGCGGAGGTCGCGGTACAGGGCGGCGGCCGCGGCCCCGACGCGGTCGGGGGACGAGCCGGCGTCGTTGCGCGACCCCTCGACGATGACGAGGCGCGGGGCGGCGGCGAGGGCCGCGTCGAGCTGGGCGGGCTGGTAGGGCGCGGCGCCGGGCAGGGTGGCGACGTAGCCCGTGCCGCCGATCGCGGTGGAGGTGACCGTCCAGTCCCGGGGGCCGGCGACCAGCGAGACCCAGTTCGCGGCGCCCGTCCCGCCCTGGGCGGTGCCGGTGGTGAAGCTGTCGCCGATCACCGAGACCGGTGTGCTGGGCCGCGCGCTCCCGGCGAGCGTCGCCGTGGCCACCCGGGCCTCGTCCGCACGCCGCTGCTCGGCCGCGCTCTTCGCGCTGATCGCCACGAGCAGGGCGGCGAGGACCGCGAACACCGCGACGGACAGGACGATCGTGCGACGGCGACGGGCCATGGCTCCCCCGGACGAACCAGTTGGTACGACTGGACGTCGGCAGTTGGGCCGTTCGCGTTACTCGCCGGTCGCGTCGCCGGGCCGGCTGTGCGGGGCCGTCGTCCGGCTGACCGTCGATGGCGCGCTGCTCCCACCGGGTGCGTGCAGATCGCCATCGTCGCCGAGCGGCCCCGCCCGGGGTCAGCGGCCGTAGCGCTCGCGGGAGCGTTCGCGGGCCTTCGCGGCCTCGACCTCGCGGTCCTTGGGCGGAGCGGTGGTGACGAGCTCGTCGAGCAGGGTGCGGGTGCTCGCCGTGATGTCGGCGACGGCGCGGGCGAAGGCCGCCTCGTTGGCCTTCGACGGGCGTGCCGACCCGCTGATCTTGCGGACGAACTGCAGCGCGGCCTCGTGCACCTCGTCCTCGGACGCCGGGGGCTCGAAGTTGTGCAGGACCCGGATGTTGCGGCACATGCCCGCGATGGTGCCCCACGGACGGTGAGCGGCGGGAGGGTCGCGCACCGCCGTAAGTCCGGTTCTCCGCCGGGGCGTCACCCGGAGGGTGCAGCGTCGTTGCCTCCGTATCGACGCATCACGCGGCACCGGCGCCGCAGGAGTGGGAGGTCCGGCCATGTCCGTCCCGGCACGCGGGCTCGCCCGCCACCTCGTCATCGCCGGCTCCGTCACCGCGGGGCTGCTCGGCGGAGGGGCGGCGGCCCTCGCCGCGCCCGCCGCACCCGGCGGCGGCCAGGTCATCCCGGCCTCCTGCGGCAAGACGGTCTCCGCGAGCCCGGGCGACCAGGTCCGCATCACCTCGCGGACCGGCAAGGCCTACAACGTCAACGTGACCCAGCAGTCGCCGTCCACGCAGGTCTGGTCGGCGGGCCCGCTCTGCCAGGTGCGGGTCAACGCCGTGCAGCGCGCGGTCGCGCCGGCCGCCGTGACCCCGGTGGCGCCGGTCGCCCCCGTCGCGCCGGTCGCCCCCGTCGCCCCCGCCGCCGGCACCGCGCCCGCCGCCGGTGCCCTCCCGCCGGTCGCCCCGGTCGCGCCCGCCCCGATGTCGGCCGCCGCACCGCGGGCCGCCGCGCAGGCGCCGTCGTCGCTGCTCAGCCCCTCGTTCGCCGGCGCCCCGGCGGGCGCGGCCGCCCCGGGTCTCGCGCCCGGGTTCGCGCCCGGCGCCCTGCCCCCCGTCGCCTCCGGCCCCGCCGTCGCCGACCCCTCGACCGCGGTGAACCGCACCGCGGAGGGTCGCCCGGACACCGGCGAGGGCCCCTCGGACGTGCCGCTGGTGCTCGGCGCCCTCGCCGTCGGTGCCGCGGCCGCCGGCGCGATCCGGTACCGGATGCTGCACCGCCGCATGACCGCGGACCAGCCCGCGACGCCCGAGCCCGCGCCCGTCGCCGAGGGCGGTCGCCACGCCGCCCCCGCCGTCGAGGACGAGCAGGCCACGCAGCTGGCCCCGGTCGCCGCCCCGGTCGCCCCCCAGGCCGTCGAGGACCGCGTCCCCGAGCACTGGGTCGACGAGCACTGGGCCGACGAGCGCTTCGCCGACCACGCGCCGGTGCGCGCCAGCTTCGAGCCGGCCCCGTGGGCGCCGAACGCGTTCGAGCCCACCGCGTACGTCCCCGAGGCCACGGCGTTCGAGCAGGCCGACACGACCGTGGTCGCGCGCTTCGACCCGGAGACGTCGCTGGTCGACGCCGACATCGACCCCTACGCCGACACCACCGTCGTGGAGCGCGTCCCGGCCGGACGGGTCTGAGCGCCGAGCACGGCACCACCCCCGCCGGAACCGGTGCCGTCGGCACCGGTTCCGACGGGCGTGACCGGGCGCACGACCTACCGGGAGCGCAGCTCCGCGAGGGCCCGGTGGGCCGCGTGCCAGCCCGCCATGCCGTGCGCGCCGGGTCCCGGGGGAGCGGCGGCCGAGGCGAGCCAGTGCCCGGGGAGCCCGGTCGCGTAGGGGTCGCGCAGCGGACGTGGCCCGAGGGCCAGCTGCACCGGGTCCTTGGCGCCGGCGAGGATGTCGCCGCCGACCATGGTCGCGTTGGTCGCGGCGAAGCCCGCCGTCGTCGTGACCGAGGTGCCGACGACGCGGTCGCGGAAACCGGGGGCGAACCGCTCGATCTGTGCCGTGACCAGGGCCTCGACCTCGGCCTCGGTGCCGGGCCAGCCGAGCGGGACGTGCGCGTAGGCGTAGACCGGGACCACGGCGCCGCGGGCGCGGCCCGGGTCGGCGACGGACTGCTGCCCGACGAGCACGAACGGCCGCCGGGGCAGCTCCCCGCGGTTCGCGGCGGACTCCGCGGCGGCGATCTCGGTGGCGGTCCCCCCGACGTGGACCGTGCCGGCCCGTCCGACCTCGGGCGCGGTCCACGGCACGCCGCCGTCGACGGCGTAGTCGACCTTCACCGACCCGATCCCGCGGCGGAACCGCCGGTACGCGCGGCGGGTCGCGGGCGGCAGGCGGTCGCCGAGGATGCGCAGGATCGAGGCGGGGTCGAGGTCGTGGACGACGACGTCCGCGCCCGCCAGCTGGTCGGCCGAGGTGACCCGCACGCCGGTCTCGACCGTCCCGCCGAGCTCTTCGAGCCGGGCGACGAGCGCGTCGGCGATGGCCTGCGAGCCGCCGACCGCGACCGGCCAGCCGGCGTGGTGACCCGCCGTCAGGATGCCGAGGCCGATCGCGGAGGAGAGCGGCTCGGTGTGCGGGCGCATCGCGTGGGCGGCGACGCCGGCCCACAGCGCGCGGGCCCGCCCGGTGCGGAACACGCGCCCGAGCACCGCGGCGGGCAGCACCGTGGGGGCCCCGAAGCGCGCGAACAGCACCGGGCGGCGCGGGACGTGGACGACCGGCCCGAGCAGGTCGGGAGCCAGGTCGGGGTAGCGCCGCGACGGTCCCGCGACGAGGGCCCGGTAGCGCCCGCCGTCGGGACCGAGGCCCGCCGCGGTCGTCGTGACCGAGCGGTGCAGCAGCGCCGCGGACCCGTCGTCGAGCGGGTGGGCGCAGTCGACCTCGGGCCACGCCCACCGCAGCCCGTGGGCCTCGAGGCCCGCGAGCGCGGGGGAGTCGACGGCCATCGGGTGGAAGCCCGAGCAGTGGTCGACGAGCAGCCCGGGACCGAGCGGGGCGTGGGTCCGGGTCCCGCCGCCGATCTCGGACTCGGCCTCGAGGACCGTGACCGAGCAGCCGGCGGCGGCGAGGACGACGGCGGCAGCGAGCCCGTTGGGCCCGCTGCCGACCACGAGCGCCGTCGCTCCGGTCGAGCTCCGCTGCGCTCCGTCTCCGACCGTCACGCCGGCAGTGTCCGCGATCCCTCGGGGACCGGCGCGGCGGAGGCGGCCGCCGGGTGGCCGGGCGCCGGGACGTCGGAGCCCTCCCGACGCCAGGTCGGGTGCAGCGGGATGGGCCCGTCCGGCAGCCACGGCTACGCGTCGACGGCGTCCTGCACGCTCCACCAGCCGCGCTCGACCACGCCGAGCGCCGCGTCGATCACCTGGTACTCCTGGATCCCCTTGTGGATGGGCTGCGACTCGACCCAGGCCACCACCAGCTCGCCGGGCGCGAAGTGGCAGCGGCGCTGCAGGGCGGCGATCAGGGCGGCGTCGTGCAGGTGCCCGTCGCCGAAGTTGAAGCCGATCACGGAGTTCGCGGCGAACTCGGCCTCGCGCACCGTGGAGCGGTCGACGTCGGGGACGTGGGTGAGCAGCAGGGAGAACAGCCCGCGGCCCTGCGAGTGCATGGAGCGCCACGCGGCGGTCTGCTGCATGGTCACCTCGGCGACGAGGGGCTCGTAGCCCAGCGCCTGCAGCTGGTGGACCTGGTTGCGGCACGGCCGGACGACGGCGTCCAGCTTGTCCTCGCAGCCCGGCGCGAAGGCCCAGAGGGCGGAGGCCCAGTTGCCCGCGTACTGGCGCATCGACGGGGTGAAGGCGACGAGGTCGGGCCGCAGGTTGCCGAGGACCGGGAAGAACACGAGGCCCGCGACCAGCGGGACGAGCAGCCACGCCGGGTCCATGTCCCACACCGCGAAGCCCGCCTGGTTGGGGGCTCTTCCCAGATGAGGGTGTAGGTCGGCCGGGCGCGTCGGTCCGCAGATAGACGTCGAGGTCTCCCGACGGTGGAGGTTCCTACGCCATCCATCCGAAAGACCTCGACGTGTCCGACGCTACCCCGCCGGCCGGCTTCGGCCGCCCTGACCTGACCGCCTTCGCGGCTCATCCCAATCGACCCTGATTGAGCTTGACCCCGTAGACCGGACACCTGGGGTGTGGGGTCAGTGATCTTGGTCGGGGCTGGTGTGGCGGGCTTCGAAGTCGACCGGTGAGAGCATTCCGATGCTGGAATGGCGTCTGATCGGGTTGTACCAGCACTCTATCCACTCGAAGATCCCGGTCGCAAGTTCAGTGCGTGATTCCCACTTGCGGGAGTCGAGCAGTTCGAGTTGCATCGTGCCCCAGAACGATTCCATCATCGAGTTGTCGTAACAGTCACCGATCGAACCCATCGACGGGACGATCCCCGCCTCGACCAGACGCCGCCCGAACGCCCACGACGTGAATTGTGACCCGTGGTCGGAGTGCAGGACCGTGGAGCCGTCGCTGATCGGTTTCCGGCGCAGGATCGCCATACCGAGGGCGTCGGTGACCAGTTCGGTGCGCATGTTGTCATCGATTGACCAGCCCACGATCCGTCGTGAATACACGTCGAGGACCGCCGCAGCGTAGATCTTTCCTTCCCTGGTGTGGTGTTCGGTGATGTCGGTGACCCACAGCCGGTCCGGGCCGGCGGCGGTGAAGTCCCGGTCGACCAGGTCCGGGTAGGGGTCGGCGGCAGGGTCGCGTCGGGTGCAGCGGCGGGTGCGGCGCCGGTAGAGGCCCTGCAGCCCGGCCTCGCGCATGAGCCGGGCCACCCGCTTGTGGTTGACCCGCTCGCCGAGCCCGAGGACGAGTTCGGCGTGCACCCGCGGCGCGCCGTAGGTGCCGCGGGACTCGCTGTGGATCTTCTCGATCACCTTGGCCAGCAACTCGTTCTGCTGGGCGCGCCCCGATTTCACCCCGGTCCGCCATTCGTAGTATCCGGAGCGGGAAACGTTCAGGACCCGGCAGGCCACCGTGACGTCGATGCCGTCGTCGGCGAGTTCACAGACCAGCGGGAACACTACTTTGGGAGGACGTTCTCCTTCGCGAAGTACGCCGCGGCCCGCTTGACGATCTCGAGTTCGACCTCGAGTCGTTTCGTCTTCTTCCGCAGCTCGGCGAGCTCGGCTCGCTCATCGGTGCTCAAGCGGCCCTGCTCGACGCCGTTCTTGCCGTCGTCGGCGTCGGCCTGGGCCATCCAGTTCCGCAGGCAGGACTCGGAAATGCTGAGCTCTTTCGCGATCTGGGCGACGGGTTGCTCGCCCAGACGGGCAAGCTCGACCGCTCGACGCCGGAACTCAGGCGCGTGTGGGGCAGGCACGAAGACGATCCTCCCTGGCGGACCGGGTCCACCTCAGGCGAGGTGTCCGGTGGGAGGGGTCAAGCTCAGATCGGGTCTGCTGACCCCCTCGACGAGAACGCAGCGACATCACAGCCACCCAACCCCGACCGTCCGGGAAGCCGGGGCACGTCACATGGCCTGTGCTGCGGGCGTGTCGCGTGGGTCGTCCAGGGGCGACGCAGGAGCGTCGACGCGACGTGCTGAGAGGTGGTTCCAACCGAGCGCTAGGACACCGGCTACAGGCATGGCGATAGGTCAGGAACGGCGTCGCTCCCTGCGCAGGAGGGAGCGCAGAGTCTCGGCGTTCGCGTAGCCGACCCGTCGCGCGATCTCGGCGGAGGTGAGGTCCGTGGTTGCTGAGAGGTGCCGAGCTCGTTCGATGCGAAGCCGTTGGACGAAGCCGAGCGGAGTGAGGTTGAGCGCCGCACGGACTCGTCGTTCGAGGGTGCGCCGGCTGGTGCCGAGCGACTGCGCGACGAAGGCGACGTTGAACGGTTCGTCCAGGCGGACGCGCACGAAGCGTTCGAACTCGACGACGATCGGGTCCTCGTGCCGGAGATGTTCGTAGGCGACGAAGGCCGCCTGCGACGGGCGCTCGTCGATGATGAGGAGCTTGGCGACATGTTGGGCCAGGTCGGGGCTGATCGATCGCACGAGTGAGAGCGCGAGGTCGATGTGGGCGAAGGCGGCGCCGGCGGTGACGAGGTTCCCGTCGACCACGACCATGGTGTCGAGATCGAGGGCGACGGTCGGATAGCGCTTCAGGAACTCCGGCCCCAGGAACCAGCTGGTCGTCGCCCGCCGATGATGCATCCGTCCGGTCTCGGCGACGGCGAACACGCCGGTGCACGCCGCGGCGATCCGGGTGGTCGCGTCGTCGAGGCGCCCGAGTGAGGCGATGACCGAACGAGCATCTCGGCTCTGGAGGGCGTCGTGGGTCGCGGCGGCCGTGAGGGTTCCAAGCGCAGGGACGACGACCACGTCGAACTCTCCGGACTCCGACAGCGGGTGGTCCACCGACAGGGTCATCGATGCCGTCGTGGTCACTCGCCGTTTCGGTCCGAGGATGGCGAGTTCGATCGGGTCGATCCGCGGGTCGACGTCGCCGCGGGCTCCGTCGGCCACCCGCACGATGTCGATGACCGACGCGACCGCCGAACCGAAGCAGCCGTCGATCGCGATCAGTCCGATACGCATGGCGCGAACAATAGCAATACTGCCGTATACGCCACTCCCCACCGGCCCTCGCTCGTCATACGCTGAACTCGCCCCACGAAGAACCCCGACTTCAAGGAGAACCCCTCATGTCCACACCCGCATCACTTCCGTATGCCTTCGTCGCCAAGATCGTCGCGGCCGATGGACAGCACGACGCGCTCGCCGATCTGCTCGCCGGCGCTGTCGCACTCGCCAACGAAGAAGTAGGAACGATTGTCTGGTTCGCGGCTAGGACCCACGCCGACACCTTCTGGATCTTCGATGCATTCCCCGACGAGGCCGCTCGCGACGCCCATGCCAACGGCGCCATCGTCGCAGCCCTGATGGCCAACCAGCACCTCCTCGGCGCAGCACCCGAGATCCTGGCGGCCGACGTCCTGGCGTCCAAGCTCCCGTAGTCCGCCAACGCACGAGACGATCGCGCCCCGCCGAGCCGTCGGACCCGACCGCCTCGACACCCGCACCACGTTGACGATCCCCGACGGGCCGATCACGAGGAGGCCAGGCAACACCGGGCGCAAGCCTGGAGCGGCACTGTTTCACCGGTGGTCATCGAGAGAGCCAGCGCGGTTCCATGGCAGCGCAACTGTGTCAACTTGCCCTCCGTCCCGCGCGGCGCCGTGGGCGGGTCGTGGTTGCGATCCGTTGCCGTGACGGGAGACGCGTTGCGCGTCGCGGCGATGACGGGTCGTTGGCGTTCCGGGGCGTTGCGTTCGTGCGCGCCGCGCGTGCGGCATGGAGCATCTCGCTGCGCACACAACGATCGCTGCGCCGACGCACCGTTGACACCTCGCACGTCCAGGTCGCGACACAACGCCACGCTGCGTTGCCGAGCGGAGCGAGGCATATCGGCACACGGACAGGAGGCCGGCCGCGAGCGCTCGGCCGGCGAGGGGGCCGTCGCAGAGGAGAGCGACGTCGGTGTCGGGCAGAGCCGTGAGGCCAGCGCATCGCGCGACCACCAGAACCGAACCGCCCCTGCCCTGCGTTTGCGCAGGTCAGGGGCTGTTCGCCGGAGCCGCCTGTCGGAATCGAACCGACGACCTAATCACGTCGGCTTTGCGGGCTCTTCCCAGATGAGGGTTGTAGGTCGGCCGGGCGCGTCGGTCCGCAGATAGACGTCGAGGTCTCCCGACGATGGAGGTTCCTACGCCATCCATCCGAAAGACCTCGACGTGTCCGACGCTACCCCGCCGGCCGGCTTCGGCCGCCCTGACCTGACCGCCTTCGCTCGACTCGACGGCCTCGGTCTGAGCGTGACCGGGCAACGACTTGAACCGGATCGTGCGGTCCTCGCGTGCCGCGTGGTGGAACCAGATCAGTCTTGCCGACGGTGCGGCAGCGAAGGCGCTGCTCGTGACACCGTGATCCGGCGGTTGGCCCACGAGCCGCTGGGCTGGCGACCGACCGTGCTGGAAGTTGTAGTGCGCCGCTACCGCTGTGCCGACTGCGGACACCTGTGGCGCCAAGACACCAGCGCCGCGGCGGAGCCACGCGCGAAGCTCTCGCGCACCAGGTTGCGGTGGGCGCTGGAAGGGATCGTGGTCGCACACCTCACCGTCGCCCGTGTCGCCGAGGGACTCGGGGTCGCGTGGGACACCGCCAACGACGCGGTCCTGGCCGAAGGCAATCGGCTGCTGATCAACGACCCCACGCGGTTCGAGGGCGTGAAGGTCATTGGCGTCGATGAGCACGTCTGGCGCCACACCAGGCGTGGCGACAAAAACGTCACCGTGATCATCGACCTCACCCCGGTCCGCGATGGCGCCGGCCCAGCAAGGCTGCACGACGTAGGTCGTCGGAATCATCTTCGGCGTGCCGAACCCGTGATCGACCCAGTGCAGGGCCAGCACCTTCATCCGCTCCATCAGCGGCCGCTGCAGGAATTCCGCCGGCTCGACCGGCGGGAACGTCCCCGTCGTGAATCCCATCATCTCTCCTCCCGACTGCGGCGAAACGGTAGGGAGGGGTTGTGATCGGGACCATATTCCCCGGTCACGAAGCCGGTGGGGACCGTTGTGCCGCCGGCACAAACGGTGCTGGATAGGCTCCGCCGGCATGGAGCAGGCCGACGTCGACGCCGTCGTCGCCACGGTCGCCCGCGGCATCGCCGGGACGCTGCCGGCGCTGACCCGCGAGATGACCGAGCACTTCGTCGAGGTCATCCCGGAGTTCCGGCACGACGACGCCGTGCGGGAGCTGATGGTCTCGAGCACAGCGTCGAACCTCTCGGCGATCGTCGACCTGCTCGAGCACGGCATCGCGTTCGACGACCTCACCGTGCCGGTGGCCGCGGCCGAGTACGCCCGCCGTTTCGCGCAGCGCGACCTGTCCCTCGAGGCGCTGCTGCGGGCCTACCGCCTCGGGGAGCACCGCTTCGTGCAGTGGTCCCTGCGCGCGCTGGGCGGGCTCGACCTCGACGCGCGGACCGTCCTCGCCGCGACGTCGGAGCTCGGGGCGCGGACCAACCGCTACATCGACCAGGTCATCGAGGGCCTCATCGACATCTACGAGGAGGAGCGCCGCACCTGGGACGCGCGATCGGACGCCGCGCGCGCCGCGACGATCCGCGCCGTGCTCTCGGACCCCGACCTGGACGTCGGCGCGGCCGAGGAGACGCTCGGCGCCCCGCTGCGCGGGTGGCACCGGGCCGCGGTGCTCTGGGCGCCCGAGCCGGGACCGGTGATGCGCGACGTCGAGGCCGGCCTCGTCGCGGTGGCCGGCCGCGCGCCGCTGTCGGTCCTCGCCGAGCACGACTGCCTGTGGGTCTGGTGGAGCGCGACGACCCGCCTCGCGGTGCGGCCCGCGGCGCTCGCGCGGCTGGCCGGCGCCCACCCCGGCCTGCGCGTCGCGCTCGGCGGCGCGGGGAGCGGCCTCGAGGGCTTCCGGACGAGCCACCGGGAGGCCTGGCGGGCGCGGGCCCTCGCGGAGCTGCGACCGGACGGGCCGGCGGTGGTCGACTACGACGAGGTCGCCCTCCCGGCCCTGCTCGCGGAGCACCACGAGGACCTGCACGCCTGGCTGCGCGCACCCTGGGCGGGCTCGCCGCGGCCGACGAGGCGACGGGCCGGCTCCGCGAGACGCTGCACGCCTACCTCGCCGCCGACCGCAGCTCCTCCGAGGCGGCCGCGCGGCTGCACCTGCACAAGAACACCGTGCACTACCGGCTCCGCCGCGCCGAGGAGGTCCTCGGCCACCCGGTCACGGAGGGCCGTCTCGACGTCGAGGTGGCCCTGCTCGTGTGCCGGCACCTGGGGTGGCCCCCGGTCGTCCCCGCCGCGGAGGCGCCCGCCGCGGCAGCGGCGCCGACGGGTCAGGCCGGGGACGGGGCGGCGGTGACGGCGCGCCGGGCGGCGACGAGCGTGACGGCGGCGAGCACGGCGAAGGCGGGCGCGGCGGCGACGCCGAGGGCGGCCAGGACCGCCGGCTGGTCGTCGAGGTAGGCCACTCCGCGCAGGGCGAGGTTCACGGCGTGGAACGCGACGCCGGCGAGCGTCGCCAGCGTGTAGACGCGCAGCAGGGCGGGGTGCGAGCGCCAGTCGTCGGGACCGCCGACGAGGCGGTTGAACAACGTCCCCGCCACCGGTCGGCGGACCAGTACCGAGCCGAGGAAGACGACGCCGAGGACGGCGGGCAGGAGCGTGGGCAGCAGGAAGAACGCCCGGGCCTCCCCGGAGACGGCGGCGGCGACCGCGCAGACCCCGGCGAGGGCGAGGCCGACCAGGACGCCCCGGACCGACTCGCGGCGGGCGAGCCGGAGGCCGGCCGCGGCGGGCGCGGCGACCGCGAGGGCGACGAACGCCCAGGTGAGCCCGGCGACGGCGTCGGCGACGACGAAGGCGACGGCGGGCGTGGCGGCGACGAGGATGCCGGTCGCCCCGCCGGAGCGGGCGAGGGTGCGGCGCAGCGCGCCACCGAGGGACTCCTGGTCGTGCTCGTCGACGGGCGGTGCGGGATCGGTCGTCGTCACGGGTCCTCCGCGGTTCGGGGTGTGTGGTCCCGACCGTGGCCGGTGCCCGCCGGCGCAGCCACGGCCTCCCGATCCGAGGCTCGCGGATCCGGTTCGTGCCCCGACGGGGGGATCGGCGGTCCGTGGCTGCGGCGCGGCGTCGCCGGTAGGAACGGGGGCGGCGGCTGACGAGAGGACGCGCGGATGATCGACCGGACCGGGCTGGCGGACTTCCTGCGGCGGCGCCGCGAGGCGCTGCAGCCCGAGGACGTGGGGCTGTCCCGCGGGCCGCGGCGCCGGACGAGCGGGCTGCGCCGCGAGGAGGTGGCGGCGCTGTGCCACATGTCCACCGACTACTACTCGCGGCTCGAGCGCGAGCGGGGCCCGCAGCCCTCCGAGCAGATGATCGCCTCGATCGCGCAGGGGCTGCACCTCTCGCTCGACGAGCGCGACCACCTGTTCCGGCTCGCCGGCCACCGTCCGCCCCTGCGCGGCGCCACGAGCGAGCACGTCAGCCCGGGCCTGCTTCGGATCCTCGACCGACTGACCGACACCCCGGCCGAGATCGTGACCGAGATCGGCGAGACGCTGCGCCAGACCCCGATGGGGGTGGCCCTGACCGGCGACACCACCGCCTACACCGGCCCGGCGCGCAGCCTCGGCTACCGGTGGTTCACCGATCCGGCGATGCGGGCGCGCTACGCCCCCGAGGACCACGCGACCCTCTCCCGGGTGTACGTCTCCGGGCTGCGCGGCATCGTCACGCTGCGCGGGCCGGAGTCCCGCGCCGCCGGACTCGCCGAGCTCCTGCTCCCGCAGAGCGAGGAGTTCCGCCGGCTGTGGGAGACCCACGAGGTGGGCGTCCGCCCGGCCGACGTCAAACGCTTCGTGCACCCCGAGGTGGGCCTGCTGGAGCTCAACTGCCAGACGCTGGTCGACCCCGCGCAGTCCCACCTGCTGCTGGTCTACACGGCCGTCCCGGGCACCGAGAGCCACGAGAAGCTGGAGCTGCTGTCGGTGCTCGGCCCGCGACCCGTCGTCCGGAGCGAGTAGCTTCCGCGGCGGTCTCCCCGGGTAGACCAGCCGCCGTGCTCGTACGCGACCGGATGGACCTCGAGGAACTGGACGCGCGCCACGCGCGGCGCGAACCGACGTGGCTGGACCTGCGGGACCCCGACCCCGCGGAGCTGGAGGCCGTCGCCGGGGTCCTGGGGCTGCACTCGCTCGCGCTCGAGGACAGCCGGGAGTTCGGCCAGCGCCCGAAGCTCGACCGCTACCCCGACCAGCTCCTGCTCGTGGTGTACGGGCTGACCATGGAGCCCGGCGGCGTCCCGGAGCTGGTCGAGGTGCACGTCCACGTCGTCGACGCGACCGTGGTGACGATCAGCCGGAGGCCGCCCGCGCAGCTCGACCGGGTCCGGCGCCGGCTCGACGGCGGCGACTGCAGCACGGGCGAGCTCGTGTACCGGGTGATCGACGCGGTGGTCGACTCCCTCACGGAGGGGCTCGAGGTGGTGGCCGACGAGGTCGACGCCTTCGAGCGGACGATCTTCGACCACCCCCGCGCCCGGGACCGCGACCGGATGGCCGTGCTGCGGCGCGGGCTCAACGGGCTCCGGCGCACGCTCGCCGTCCAGCGCCAGGTGTGGCCGCGGATCGTCGAGCAGGTGGTGGCGATCTCCGCCGACGCCGAGGAGTCGCGGGCCTACCTGGCGGACGTCGGCGACCACCTGTCGCAGGCGCTCGACGAGATCGAGGCGGACCGCGAGTCCCTGCAGGGGATGCTGGACACGTACTCCAACGAGGTGCAGGAGCGGCTGACGATCGTCGCGACGATCTTCCTGCCGCTGACCGCGCTCACCGGCTTCTTCGGCACGAACTTCCAGTGGATGCTCGACCACATCGGCTCGGGCTGGGCGTTCCTCGTGTTCGGGGTGGGCGGGACCCTGGTGTCGTGCCTGGCGATCGTGCTGTGGCTGCGCCGGACCGGGCTGCTGGACCGCACGCGGCCCGAGGACTGACCCTCACCCGAGCAGCGACCGGATCGCGGCGGCCACCGCGTCCGGCCGGTCGAGGTGCACGAGGTGCGCGGCGTCGGCGAGCAGCAGCGGGGCGGGGGCCCCGAGCCGCGCGGCGAGGTCGCGCTGGACCGCCGGCCAACGACCGCCGCCGGCCGCGCCGACCACCAGCCGCACCGGGACGGCGGGCGCGGCGCGCTCGCGCTGCCACGCGAGGATGCCGGCCTGCAGCGGACCGTGCCCGAACCAGGCGTCGACCGTCGTGGTGGCCCAGGCGCGGGAGCCGTAGACGGCCCGGAGCGCGGCCGGTGCCAGGCGGTCCCGACGGCGGGTCGTGGCGAGCCGGACCCCGAGCCGGCGCAGGCGCGGGCCGAGCCACGTCGTGACGCCCGTGGCCAGGACGAGGTCGGCGACCCGGCGCCCGAGCGCGCTCAGTGCGGTCGGCGCGAGGCGCACCGAGGCCTCGTGGGAGGCGTCGACCAGGACCGCGCCCGCGACGTCGGCGCCCGAGAACACGAGGGCCTGCACGTGGAGCCCGCCCGACGAGTGCCCGACGAGCAGCAGGGGCCGCGCCGCGTCGGCCACCCGGGCGGCGAGGCGGGCGGCGACGGCGTCGGGGGTCCAGTCCGCGCGGTCGCGCAGCGGCGGGGCCTCCGCGGGGTCGACGACGAGCACCGCGACGTCCGCGGGGAGGGCCCGCACCACCTCGTCCCACTCGGCGGGCGTCGACCCGAGCCCCGGAACCACCACCACCGTGCCGGTCACCGCCGGCTCCAGCGCGAGCCGGCCACGATCACCAGGCCGATCGTGACGAGGACGGCGGAGAGCGTCAGGACCTGCACCCGCTGCACCCATCCGACGACCGCGTCGAGGCCCAGCCCCACCGTCTCCTCCAGCACCACGACCAGCCCCGACGACGCGATCAGCGCCAGCCCGACGAGGAGCGTCCCCTCGAGCGGCGAGGCGGGCTGGTCGGCACCGCGGTCCCGGGACCGGGCGACCGCGAGCAGCCCGACGGCCCCGATCGCGGCGGCGTTGGCGAGCAGGCTCGACACCTCGTGCACGCCGAACGCGAGGGCCGACCGGGACGCCTCGGCCGCGGCGCACGGGGCGTCGGCCGACGGCGCGCACGTCATCGGCGCGGCGACGTCGAGCAGGGTGGCCACGCCGAACAGCGCGAGGGCGACGCCGGCCCCCCGCACGGCGGCCACCCGGCCGCGTCGCACCACGTGGCCGCCGGCGAGGACGACGACGAGCCCGACGACGGCGTCGACGGTGCGGAACACCGCGCTGTGCGGCTGGTCGAGCGCCGCGAGCTCGCTGACGTAGGAGCGCCCGGGGTCGAGCCGCGCCCCGAGCAGCGGGGTCGCGAGGAACGCCGAGTAGACGACGCCCGCGGCCACCGTCACCGACCCGACCACGCGGTCGGTGAGCGCCGCGCGGCGCGAGGCCACGGTCATACCCGCCGCGCCCGGGACTCGGCGAACGTGTACAGCCCGAACGCGACGAAGCCGAGGGCGACGACGAGCAGCAGGACCGTCCCGTACGGCTGGGCGGCGAGGGTGGTGAGCGCCTGGTCGAGTCCACCGGCCCGCCGCGGGTCGGTGGACAGCGCGGCGAGCCCGAAGAGGACGCCCACGACGGCGAAGGCGACGGCGCGCGCGACGTGGCCGACGACGCCGAGCCACTCCACGGGCCGGCGCAGCCGGTCGGGGAGTCGGTCGTAGTCCAGGTCGTCGGAGAAGGTGCGGGCGATCCCGGTGTAGGCGGCCGCCACGGCGATCCCGACGACGACCAGCCCGAGGACGGCGACGAGCACCCGGCCCGCCGGGAGCGCGAGCAGCGCGGCCGAGGCGGTCTCCGTGCGGGTCGAGCTGGAGCCGCCCGAGGAGCCGGTGAGCAGCAGGCGCGCCCCGGCGACGGCCACGGCGAGGACCGCGACGCACTTCGCACCGGCCCCCGTCCGCTTGCGGAACCGCACCCCGCCCGACGTCCACCGGAAGCCGGCGGCCGCGCCGAGACCCTGCCAGAGCGCGAAGGCCACGAGTCCCACCACGATTACGGCGAGGGCGACGACCCCGACCGGGCGGTCGACCAGCTCGCCGAGCGCGCCCTGCTGGTCGGGTTCCCCGCGTCCCGCGACCGCGAGGTGGACGGCGATCACCCCGATCAGCACGTGCACGAGCCCGTACCCGACGAGCCCGACCCGCCCGAGCAGCTCGACGGCGCGCACGGGGGCCTCGCCCTCGCCGGCCGCGCCCAGGCCGGTGAGCGCGCCGTGGGTCCGGTGGGCGGCCTGCGCGGTGCGCGCCCGGACCGCCGCGGCGACCCCGTCGGCCCGTGCGGCCCGGCCCGCCGCGTCGTCGGCCCGCGCCTGCGCCCTCGCCGTGGCGCGCCCGGCCCGTCGTTGCAGCCGGTTCGACGCCGCGTCCTCGCGCGAGGTGTCGGCGGCCGCGGCGTCGCCGGTCGGCTCCTCGGTGGTGATGGCTCCTCCTCGAACACCCCGCACGTGGCCGTGGAGCGCCCGAGTACCCACCCGTGTCCCGCCGGTCCGCGAGACGCGCGTCTCGCCGCTCAGGCTCCCGGGACGGAGCCCGGCGGGAGGAAGTCCACGTCGTGCAGCGCGGACTGCCGCACGACCTCGTCGGGATCGGTGAGGTCGTGGAGCCGGTCGAAGAGGTGGGCGAGCCGCCCGGTGGGGCTGACCCAGAACAGGGCGCGGGCGTCGGCCTCGGAGCGGTTGTAGTACGCGTGCGGCAGGCCGCGCGGCATCAGCACGGTGTCGCCGGGCCCGGCGGTCTCCCACTGCCCGTCGAGGTAGAGCGTGAAGACGCCCGCGAGGACGTGGATGTGCTCGTCCTGCTTCGGGTGCACGTGCGGCGGCACGCCCGTGCCGGGCGGGTCGAGCGTCTCGAACGCGAAGCTCGACTCGCTGACGGCCCGGGCCCAGTAGGTGTGGCCGAGCACGTTCCACACACGGCGGTACTGGCCCTCACCGGCCCGCACGATCCCCTTGGGCAGGGGACCCAGCACGATCTCGTCACCGTCGACCATGCCGGGACCGTACTGCGGGGGCGGCCTCGGGAGGACCGTCCGTTCCTCCCGTCCACCGGGACGAACCTGGCGATCTCGGGCGGCCGCCACCTATGGTGCGCGTCACACCACACCGCGTCACGCCAGGTCGGAGGACGTCGATGGAAGCCGCCGCGAGCGCCCGCCCCGCCCCGACCGCGAAGGAGACGCGTCGCGTCGCCTCCGCGACGCTGATCGGCACGTCGATCGAGTGGTTCGACTTCTTCGTCTACGGCGCGGCCGCCGCCCTCGTGTTCAACAAGGTCTTCTTCCCGACGGCGAACCCGCTCACCGGGACGCTGCTCGCGCTCTCCACGTTCGGGGTCGGGTTCGTCGCCCGGCCCTTCGGCGGGGTGGTGTTCGCCCACTTCGGGGACCGCATCGGCCGCAAGTCGATGCTCGTGCTGTCGGTGCTGATGATGGGCGGCGGCACGTTCGTCGTCGGCCTGCTGCCCACCTACGAGGCGATCGGCGTCGCCGCGCCGGTGCTGCTCGTGCTGCTGCGGATCATCCAGGGCATCGGCCTCGGCGGGGAGTGGGGCGCGGCCGCCGTCATGGCCGTGGAGTACGCACCCCCGCACCGCCGCGGGTTCTTCGGCAGCTTCCCGCAGATCGGGGTGCCGGCCGGCATGCTGATCGCGAACGTCTCCCTGCTCGCGATGTCGGCCGCCATGTCCGACGCGGCCTTCATCGCCTGGGGCTGGCGGGTGCCGTTCCTCGCCTCGATCGTCCTGGTCGCCGTCGGGATCGCGATCCGGCTGAAGGTCGCCGAATCGCCGGTGTTCGAGGCGGCCCGGGCCGAGGGGCGGATCGAGCGCCAACCGGTGCTCGCCGTGCTGCGACGCCAGCCGCTCAACGTGCTGCGCGCGGCCGGCCTGCGCTTCGCGGAGAACAGCACGTTCTACATCCACACCACCTTCGTCCTGACCTACGGCACCGTGGTGCTCGGGATGGCCCGCGGCGACCTGCTGATCGCGGTGATCGTCTCCTCCGCCATCGGGCTCGCGACGATCCCGTTCTACGGCTGGGCCTGCGACCGCTTCGGCCGCCGCGCGGTGGTGCTGTGGGGCTCGTTCGTGCTGCTCGCGATGAGCTGGCCGTACTTCTGGGCGCTGGACACGCGGTCGCTGCCGCTGATCGTCCTCGCGACGGTGATCGCGGTGAACGTCGGCAACTCGGCGGTCTACGCCCCGCAGCCGGCCTACTTCTCCGAGCTGTTCGAGCCCGAGGTCCGCTACAGCGGCGCCTCGATCGGCGCCCAGGGCGCGAGCGTGTTCGCCGGTGGTCTGGCCCCCGTGATCGCGACCGCCCTGCTCGACGCGACCGGCGGCTACGACTGGATCGCCGTGTACATGTCGGCGATGGTGCTGATCACGATCGTGACGGCGTTCCTGTCGCCCGACCCGTACAAGGAGTCGCTGCGCGCGGGCGGGACGGCCACCGTGGCGCGGGACGACGAGCGCTCCGCGTCGCTCTAGTCGGGCTCCGGGCGACGTCGGCGTGTCATCGCCTTCGTTCATCGGGTAGTGGGTCCCATGGCGTCCACACAGGAAGGCGACCGCGACGACCAGGTCGCCCGGGAACCGGGGGAGCGGATCGGGGCCGACCTCGCGCACACCCTCGAGGAGGCCGCCCGCAACCTGCTCGAACGCGGGGACTCGGAGGGGATCGACCACACGCTCGGCCTCGTCGTGCGGGGCGCGATCCAGTCCGTGCCCCACGTCGAGCAGGCCGGCGTCTCGCTGGTCACCAAGGGCGGACATGTCGAGTCCCACGCTCCCAGCAGCGAGGTGGTCCACGACCTCGACCGGTTGCAGAACGAGCTCGGCGAGGGTCCGTGCCTGGACTCCATCTGGAACGAGCAGCGCACCCTCGTCGACGACATGAGCCGCGCGCACGACCGATGGCCCCGCTACGCCCGGGCGGCCGCGGAGCGCGGCATCGGGTCCCTCATGTCCTTCCAGCTGTTCGCCCAGCGCGGCAGCGCGGGCGCGCTCAACCTCTACTCCTCCCGCACCCACGTGTTCGACGAGGGCACCGCCGACACCGGCCGGCTCTTCGCGGCGCAGGCGGCGCTGGTGCTGCACGGCGCGAAGCGCATCGAGGGCCTCACCGTCGCCGTGGAGAGCCGGGACACGATCGGGCAGGCCAAGGGCATCCTCATGGAGCGCTTCGGGGTCGGACAGGAGCGGGCGTTCTCGATGCTCGTCGAGTCCTCGCAGAACACCAACCTCAAGCTGGCCTCCGTGGCGGAGTGGCTCGTGCGCGAGGCCGAGGACGCGGGACGCGGCCCGGCCCGCTGACCCTTCCCGCGCCCCGTCGTCCGACGGTGACCCGGGCGATGGTCCACCCTCTCCCGGGAGCAACCGGGGGAGAGGAGCGTGGTCGTGGAGAGCGAACTGGGCGGCCGGGTCGTCGTCGTGACCGGCGGGAGCCGCGGACTGGGCCGTGAGGTGGTGCTCGCGTGCGCCGAGCGCGGCGCCCGGGTGGTGATCGCGAGCCGCAAGCTCGAGGCGTGCGAGGAGGTGGCCGCGGAGGTCCGCGACCGCTTCGGCGCCGAGGCCCTGCCCGTCGCGGTCAACGTCAGCGACTGGGCGCAGTGCGACCACCTGGCCGACACCGTGCGGGACCGCTGGGGCCGGGTCGACGTGCTCGTGAACAACGCCGGGCTCTCCCCGCACTACCCGAGCCTGCCCGAGGTCAGCGAGTCGTTGTTCGACAAGGTCGTCGCGGTGAACCTGCGCGGCCCGTTCCGGCTGACGGCGCTGATCGGCTCCCGGATGGTCGACGACGGTGGCGGGTCGATCATCAACATCGGGTCGATCGAGGCGATCCGGCCGAGCCCGCAGGCGCTGCCCTACGCGGCCGCCAAGGCCGGCCTGCACGTGCTCACCGAGGGCTTCGCGCAGGCGTTCGGCCCCACCGTGCGCGTCAACACGATCCAGGCCGGACCGTTCCTCACCGACATCTCCGAGCACTGGGCCGAGGGCATGCGCGAGGCGGTCGAGTCGCAGGTGGCGCTGGACCGCTGCGGCGAGCCGCACGAGATCGTCGGCGCGGTGCTGTTCTTCGCGACGACGGCCTCGTCGTACGCCTCCGGGTCGGTCCTGCGCCTCGACGGCGGGTGGCGCTGAGCGGGGTCCCGCCCCTCACCGCCGCAGGAGGTCGACGAGCTCGGCGAAGTGCGTGGGCGGGGGCGGGGTGTCGCCGGGCCGGTTGAGCCGCAGGCGGTCGGCGACGCCGCCGTAGCGTGCCCGCAGGGTCCGGGCGGCCTCGCCGGGGGAGCCGACGGCGCACATGGCGTGCAGGAGGTCGTCGTCGACGAGGGCGGGCATGTCGTCCCAGCGCCCCTCCTTGGACATCCGGTGCAGCTCGGTCTGCAGGTCGCCCTGCCCGTGGAGCTCGAGCACCCGGCGGTAGGCGGGGGTCGAGCCGTAGAAGGAGATCTGCCGGCGCACCGCCTCGACGTCGCTCTCGTCGAGCGCGACGAACGGCGAGAGAGCGATCTGCAGGGGCGCGGCGTCCGCCGGCCGGTGCGCGGTGACCTCGGGGACGATCACGTCGCGCAGGTACGCCTCGGTGCAGAACGGGTGGACGAACAGGCCGTCCGCCACCTCGGCGGCGACGCGGAGCATCCGCGGCCCGACCGCGGCGAGGAAGACCGGCGGCGGGCCGGAGGGGTTCGCGGGCGGGGTGAACGCCGGGGCCATGAGCGTGTGCTCGTAGAAGCGGCCGCGGTGCTCGAGGCGCTCCCCGGTGGCCCAGGTCCGCCAGATCGCGCGGAGGGCGAGCACGAACTCCCGCATCCGGTCGGCCGGCTCCGACCAGGGCATCGAGAACCGCCGCGCGACGTGCGGCCGGATCTGGCTCCCCAGCCCGAGGATCAGCCGCCCCTCCGAGAACCGCTGCAGGTCCCAGGACGGGTACGCGACCGTCATCGGCGTGCGGGCGAACGCGATCGCGACCGACGGCCCGAGCGCGAGCCGCTCCGAGTGCTCGCACGCCAGGGTCAGCGAGAGGAACGGGTCGGCCCGGTTCTCGGTGTTCCAGGCCCCGTCGAACCCGATCTCCTCGATGGCCCGCACGTCCCCGGCGACGGCGGTCAGGGACGTGTCCAGGCGGGCGTCGATCTTCATGAGGCGTTCCTACCGGGCCCGACCCGTCGTCGGGAACGCCCTCGCGGTCCGACCTCGTAGGCAATTGATCATGCCGAGCGCGACAGGCCGGGCGTCGCGCTCGACATGATCATCTGCCTACGGCCCGGACCTATCGCTGCCGGTCGGGCTGGGCGACGCGGCCGAACACCGACTCGGCCGGGTCGGCGAAGACGTGCAGCCCGAAGGACTCCGAGAGCTCGCGGCACAGGGCCACGCCGCGGACCGAGTTGCCGTGGACGTCGAGGCCGGGGGAGTAGGTGCCCAGCCCGAAGTACTCGGGGAGCACGCAGACGATCCCGCCCGAGACCCCGCTCTTGGCGGGGATGCCGACCTCGGTGGCCCAGGTACCGGCGGCGTCGTACATGCCGCAGGACATCATCACGCTGACCACGTCGCGCACGTGCGACCGCTCCACCGCGCGCTCGCCGGTCAGCGGGTTGAGCCCGCCGTTGGCCAGGGTCGCGCCCATGACGGCGAGCTCGGCCGCCGTCACCGTGATCGAGCAGGCCGACAGGTACACCTCGACGATCCGGTCGATGTCGCCGTGCAGCATGCCGAGCGAGCGCATGAGGTAGCAGAGCCCGACGTTGCGGTCGTTGCTGCGCAGCTGCTCGTCGAGGATCGCCCGGTCCACGTCGAGGTGCGGGTTGCCGGTGTAGCGGCGGTAGCGCTCGACGATGCGTCCGACCTGGTCCTGCGCGTCGAACCCGTCGACGAGGCTCGCCGCGACGAGCGCCCCCGCGTTGATCATAGGGTTGTAGGGCCGGTTGTTGGCCTCGTCGAAGCTGATCGAGTTGAAGGGGTCGCCGGAGGGCTCGACGCCGACGTGGCGCATCACCTCGGCCCGCCCGTGGTCCTCGAGCGCCAGGGCGTACGTGAAGACCTTCGACACCGAGTGCAGGGGGAAGCGCACGCCGCAGTCCCCGATCGACCAGCAGGTGCCGTCGACGTTGACGCCCGCCACGCCGAACAGGTCGCGCTCGGCCTCGGCCTCCGGCGGGTAGTAGCTGACGACGTCGTCGAACGGGCTGCTCCCGTGCCGGGTGTGCAGCTCCTCGAGCTGGTCCTGGACGATCTGGCGTTCGCTCGGGTCCACCATGGCCCGGAGTGTGCCGGAACGCCGGAGCTCCGGAGTGGGGTCCCCGCTCCGTTGTGTCGCCGCGGTGACACACGCAGCGTGACGGCGGTGGCGGTGCTCCCGCCCGCGGGCGACGAGGCTCTGCGGGGTCGGGCCGCCGTCCCAGGAGCGGCCCCGCAGCGAGGAGCACCGCCATGACGCAGCACGACACCCCCACCGCCGCCACCGCGACCGCCGGGTCCGCCGCGACCGCCGGGTCCGCCGCGACCGCCGGGTCCGACGCCGAATCCGGGTCCGGCACCGCGGAGGCCCCACCGCCGTCGTCGCCCGGGAGGTCGCGGGTCGGACCGGTCGCCGGGCTCCTGCTGGCGATCGTCTCGATCGTGTTCTCCGTCGTGCAGCTCGTCGGCGGGCTCGGGGAGATCGGCGACCTGTTCGGCCCGGGGGAGGTCCCCGGGGAGCGGATCGCGAGCCAGGTCAGCGGCGCCGGCGGCTCGGGGTTCTGGATCTGCGGTGACCTCCGGGCCGAGGTCGGCGCGACCACCACCTGCTCGACGCCGGGTGACCCCACGGCCGGCATCCGCGCCACCGTCACGGCCGTCGACGGGGACGTCGTGAGCTACGACCTGGAGTCGACGTGACCTGAGCGCGGGGCCCCGACCGGAGCGGTCGGGGCCTCCGCCCGCCGGTCGGCGTCACCCGTCGAGTCCGCCCCAGAAGGTCGTGAGGGCCGCGGCCACCGGGGTCGGGGTCTCCTCCGGCCACCAGTGCCCGACGCCCGCGAGGCGGGCGATGCGGGCGCCCGCCTCGCGAGCGGCCCACTCGTGCTGCTCCACCGTCCCGCTGGCCCGCTCGACGTCGTCCAGCGCGATGAGCGCGAGCCCGGGTCGGCGGGCGGCGTCGGGGAGCAGCGTGCCGGCCTCGGCCATGGCCGGCTGCCGGGCGGCGCGCAGCAGGGCGAGGACGGCACCGCCCATCTCGGGATCCATCCCGGCCGCGACCCGCTCCGCCATGCGCCCGGTCATCCCCAGCGCCGAGGCCACCGCGAGCCGCTGCTGCAGGTCGCCTCCCCAGATCTCGCGCACCGAGGCCTCTCCGGGGCCCTCCTGCTGCCACACCTGGGCCCGCGGGTGCCAGGCGTAGTCGGGTGCGAACACGCCGAGGGCGTCGGAGGCCCAGCTGCGGATCAGGTCCGGACGGCTCATGGCCAGGTGCGCGACGTGGATGCCGCCCCAGTCGTGACCGACGAGGTCGACCGGATCGCGGAACAGTTCGAGCTGGGACGCCAACCAGTCGCGGTAGCCGGTGGGCGACCGGTCGAAGCCCCGGGGTGCGGGGACGCCGAAGCCGGGCGGGGACAGGGCGACCGCATCCGCCCGGTCGAGCTCACCGATCAGCGGCCCCCACGCGGCCGCCGACTCGGGGTTGCCGTGGACGAGGACGAGGGGAGTGCGCGGCATGGAGTCACCTTCCCGATAACTTGTTAGATGACACGCAAGTTATCGGAGGACGACGCTCCCGTCGAGAGGGGTGGGGTCGGCGGGGGCGTCGTCCGGTCAGTCGTAGGTCGCCACCGGGGTGAGCCGGTCCGGGTCGGGCCGGACGCCGAGGCCGGGGCCGGCGGGCACGGCGATCCGTCCGTCGCGGACGACGACGGGGTGCTCGTCGTCGTAGTGCCCCTCGACCCAGTCGTGGGCGATCCACGTGCCCTCGAGCAGGCGCGGGTCGACGGTGGCGGCGAGATGGACGCAGGCGGCCGCGATGACGTCGCCGCCCCACGCGTCGTCGACGGTGTGCGGGAGCGAGCGCAGCGCGCAGAGGTCGCGTGCGACGGCGGCCCGCGTCGGCCCGCCGAGGCGGGTGACCTTGAAGGAGAAGCCGTCGGCCGTCCCGCCCGCGACGACGCGCAGGACGGTCGCGACGTCCTCGGTGTTCTCGTCGAGGAAGACCGGGTGGACCAGCCGGCCGCGCAGCGACTCCATCTCCTCGACGGGGGCGCAGGGCTGTTCGAGGGTGAACGGGACGTCGGCGCACAGCCGGTCGAACTGGAGGGCGTGCGCCGCGGTCATCGCGCGGTTGGCGTCGACGGCGAGCCGGGCCCGGCCACGGATCGCGTCCCAGGTGGCGCGCACGGACTCGACGTCGCGGTCGAGGTCGCGGCCGCCGACCTTGAGCTGCACCCGCCGGTACCCGGCGGCGACCTTCTCCGCCGCCGCGCGGGCACCGACGTCCGGGTCGCCCACGATCACCGAGTAGTACGACGGCACCGAGTCGACGAGGGCACCGCCGAGCAGCGTCGACACGGGCACGCCGAGCTGCCGGCCGAGGAGGTCGAGCACGGCGGTGTCCAGCGCGGCCTTCGCGTACCCGTGGCCGGCCAGGAGCCCGTCCATCCGGGCGGCGAACGCCCGGGGGGATTCGATCTCGGTCCCGACGAGCCCGGGCGCCATCTGCTCGAGCGCGGCGCGCGCGCCGAGGGCGTGATGGGGCTGGTAGACGGGCCCCAGCGGGCACGTCTCGCCCCACCCGCTGCGGCCGTCGTCGGTGACGATCTCGACGAGCGTGCTGTCGAGCGCCTCGACGGTCGTGTGCGACATCCGGTACGCCCCGCCGACGACGGGGAGCAGCGCCTGGTGGACACGGATGCGGGCGATCTTCACCTACAGCTCCAGGCGCAGTCGGGTGCACCCGCGCTCGGCACGGGACACGCAGATCATCAGGCAGGTGTTCTCCGCCTGCTCGGCGCCGTCGAGCACGGAGTCCCGGTGGTCGGCACGCCCGTCGAGGATCGGGGTCTCGCAGCTGCCGCAGGTGCCCTCGCGGCAGGAGAAGTCGACGGGGAGGTTCAGCTCCTCGGCGATCTCGAGGATCGAGGCCTCCGCCGGGACGGTCGCCGTGAGCCCGGAGCTCGCGAACTCGACCTCGAAGGCCTCGTCGGGCCCCTCGGCCTCGACGACCTTCGGCGTGAACCGCTCGAGGTGGAGCGCGGACCGGTCGAGGACGTGCGTCTCCACGGCCGCGAGCATCGGCTCCGGTCCGCAGGCGAAGACGAGCGTGTCCCGGCCGGCCGGCCCGAGGACGTCGGCGAGGGGGAGGAGCCCCTGCTCGTCCTGCGGGACGAGGGTGACCCGGTCGCCGTGGACGGCCAGCTCGTCGAGGAACGCCATCGACGACCGGGTGCGTCCGCCGTAGAGCAGGGTCCAGTCCGCGCCGCGGGCCTCGGCGGTGGCGATCATGGCGAGGATCGGGGTGATGCCGATGCCGCCGGCGACGAACAGGTAGCGGGCGGCGGGCGCGAGCTCGAAGTGGTTGCGGGGCGCGGAGACCTCGACGAGGTCGCCGACGTCGAGCTTGGTGCAGACGAACTCCGACCCTCCCCGCCCGGCGGGTTCACGCAGGACCCCGAGCCGCCAGGCGCCGCGATCCGCCGGGTCGGAGGACAGCGAGTACTGGCGGACCACACCCTCGTCGACGGTGACGTCGACGTGGGCGCCCGCGGTCCAGGTCGGCAGGTCGTCGCCCCCCGGGTGCGCGAGGGTCAGGGAGACGACGCCGTCGGCCTCGTCGCGGCGGTCACGGACGATCAGTTCCACGGGGCTCTCCTCCGGGCGACGACGGTCTTGCGGGCGAGGTAGCTCTCGAGGGCGACGAGGCCGCGTTCGCGTCCGGTGCCGGAGAGCTTGGTGCCGCCGAAGGGGACCGCGGGTCCGCCGGCGAAGTAGTCGTTGATCATCACGTAGCCGGCGTCGACGCGGTCGGCGATGCGCAGGGCGCGGTCGATGTCGGCGGTGTGGATGCCGACCCCCAGGCCGTAGTCGGTGGCGTCGGCGAGCTCGAGGGCCTGCTCCTCGGTGTCGAACTCGAGCACCGCGAGGACCGGCCCGAAGATCTCCTCGCGGGCGATGCGCATGGTCGGTGCGACCCCGGTGACCACGGTCGGCGCGACGAAGTGCCCGGCGCCGGGGAGGGTCTGCGGCGGAACCGGGGCGTGGGCGCCCTCGGCGCGGCCGAGCTCGACGTACCCGTCGACCCGTCGGCGGTGGTCGGCGCTGACCATCGGTCCGAGGTCGGGGTCGTCGGCCGGTGCGCCGAGCGTCAGGGCGCCGGCCCGCGCGCGGATGCGCTCGACGAGCTCGGCGGCGACGGCGCGCTCGACCAGCAGGCGCGAACCCGCGTCGCAGTACTGCCCCGAGTTGGCGGTGAAGCCGGTGACGACCTGGCGTGCGACGTCGTCGAGGTCGGCGTCGGCGAAGACGATCTGCGGGCTCTTGCCGCCGAGCTCGGTGACGACGGGGGTGACGTGCTCGGCCGCCGCGCGCAGCACCGCGCGGCCGGTGGCGACCGAGCCGGTGAAGGTGAGCGACCCGATGCCCCGGTGCGCGGCGAGGGCGGCGCCGGCCTCGGCGCCGAGCCCGGTGACGACCTCGTAGGTGCCGGTGGGGAACCCGGCGGCCTCGACGAGCCCGGCGAACCGCAGCGCGGTCAGCGGGGTCTGCTCCGCGGGCTTGACCACGGCGGTGTTCCCGGCGGCGAGGGCGGGCGCGACGCTGCGGCAGAGCATGGAGAGCGGCGCGTTCCAGGGCACGATGTGCGCGGTGACCCCGACCGGTTCGGGCGTGGTCCAGGCGAGCGTGCCGGGGCCGAGCGGGATGGTGTCGCCCTGCAGGGCGGTGGCGGCGCCGGCGTAGTAGTCCAGGTAGCCGACGCAGCCGGCGATCTCACCGCGCGCCAGGGCGGGTGGCTTGCCGGTGTCGAGCGACTCGAGGCGCGCGAGTTCGTCGGCGGCGGCGTCGACCTCGGCGGCGAGGCGTCGCAGGGCGCGGCCCCGCTCGAGCGGGAGGGTGTCGCGCATCGTGCGGGTGGCGGACCGCGCGGCGGCGACCGCCCGGTCGACCTCGGCGGATCCGCCCCGGGCGACGTGCGCGACGGTCACCTCGGTGGCCGGGTCCTCGACGGGCAGCGTGCGCCCGTCGAGGGCCTCGTGGGCGCGGGGGACCTCGACGGTGGCGGTCACGGGTCGGGGAACATCCGCGTCATGGTGTCCTCGTCACCGCCCGGGACGCGATCGAGGCCGACCATCTTGTCGATGACCATGTTCTGGAACCGGTGCAGCGGCTCCTCGAAGCGGAAGCACATCCGCCCGCCGCGGTAGGCGGGGTTCTCCAGGCCCTCCTGGACCCGTTCCACGATCTCGAGGTCCTGGCGGTTGACCAGGTCCCAGAACTTGGCGAGCTGCTCGATGCCGGCCTCGGCGTCGGGGTCGTCGGCCGACTCCGGGTGGGTCAGCAGGACGGCGGTCTCGACGGTGCGGTTCGCCGCGGCGGGTCGGTTGAACAGCACGAACGCGTGGTTGGGCAGCACGACGAGCGCGGTCGAGGGGAAGAGCCACACGAAGCGCCCCGCGTCGGCGTCCTGCCGACCGAGCGAGCTCAGCGGCGCGAGTCCGTCCCAGCCGCCCGCGTCCGTGTTGCCGGACACCGGGGTGGTGCACATGCCGGTGTAGAGCCCGGGTCCCTGCCAGCGGTAGTGGTCGGAGAACTTCGACACCTGGTTGAGCTCGGGGTGCACCCAGGGCAGGTGGTAGTACTCCATGAAGTTCTCGCCGACGAGCTTGTAGTTCGCGGCGACGTCGTAGGTGAGCCGGCGCTGCGCGGTCCACTCGTCGAGGCGGTAGTCGGCGAACCGCTGCGGCAGGTCGCCGAGGGCCGTCGTCAACGGCTGCGGGTCTGGCGAGAGGTTGACGAACAGGAAGAAGCCCCAGCTGTCCACCGACACCGGCAGCAGGCCGTAGTCGGCCTTGTCGAAGCCCTGGGCCACCTGGTCGAAGACGGCCTCCTCGCCGGCCGGCACGTCGGAGCCCTCGAACAGGGGCGTGCCGAGGCACGCGCCGTCCGTGTCGTAGGTCCAGTTGTGGTACGGGCAGCGGATGCGGTTGCGGTGGCCGACCTCGCGGGCGTCCGCGTCGAGCAGCTTCGTCGCGCGGTGGCGGCAGACGTTGTGGAAGCCGCGCAGCTCGCCGTGGCGGTTGCGGGTGATGAGGATCGAACGCCCGGCGACCTCGACGACGAGGCACCGCCCCGGCGCGTCGACGTCGCCGACGAGGCCCACCGCGACCCAGCTGGTGGTGAAGACGCGCTCCTGCTCCTGCGCGAAGAACTCCGGCGAGCAGTAGGCGTCCGGGATGAGGGTCGAGGCCAGGTCGACCGGCAGCCGGGTGTGCCGGTAGGTCTCCTCCTCGGTGAACCGGGCCGGGTCGACCGGGCGGGCCGGGAGCGCGGCGTTCGGGTCGGTGGCGCGGGCGACGGTCCCGGTCATCGCGGGGACTCCTCTCGGCGGCGGGTGCGAGGTGTGGGGCGGGAGCGCGGCCCGCTCGGTCACGAACCAGGGCTCAGACATGGAAGCTGCGCGGGAACGTCGGGTCGGTCAGCGCCGGCCGGTCGAGCGTGAACGCGTCGACCGGGTGGGCCGGGGCGCGGTCGAGGGCGAGGTCGGCGAGCAGCGAGCCGATGAGGGCGGCGAACTTGTAGGCGTGCCCGGCTCCGTTGGCGACGACGATCTGCGGGTGCTCGGGCAGCCGGTCGAGGATGAAGTTCTGGTCCGGCGGCACGGTGTAGAGACAGGTCTTCGAGTACAGCTCCGGCCCCAGGAAGCGGGGCACGTGGGCGTCGAGGAACGCGGCGTAGCGCTCCCGGCGCACGTCGTCGGGGACGAAGGAACGGGAGTCGGCCGTGGTCTCCTCGCCGCCCATGTGCTGGCCGAGCTTCGTGGCGACCTCGCCGTAGACGGGGAAGCCGTAGAAGTTGTGGGCGCCGTGCCACATGAAGACGGGGAACCGCGACGGCGCGAACTCCGCGAGGTGCGGGGTCGAGTAGTAGGTGACCTGCTCGCGCAGCACGGTCAGCGGCAGCTGCAGCCCCGTGTCGGCGAGCACCTGGTTGGTCCACGCGTCGGCGGCGACGACGACGCGGTCGGCGCGGATGGTGTCGGTGTCGGTGACCACGACGACGCCGTCGCCGTCGGGTCGGATCGAGCGCACCGGGGTGTGCGACCGGACCTCGGCGCCGTGCGCCCGGGCCAGGGCGAGGTGGGTGGCGTTGGCGCGGGCGGCGTCGACGATGCCCGATTCCGGCTGGTAGAGGGCCTGCACGTCGCCGGAGACGGAGAACTGGGGCCAGCGGGCGACCAGCTCGTCGGCGTCGAGGACCTCGTAGGCGTAGCCGAAGCGGTCGAACATCGCGGTGTAGCCCTCGATGTTGCGGCTGCCGGTCGCCGCGCCCCGGCGTGCGGCCCGGTCCTCCATGACGAGGCCGCCGGTGCGGGTGACGATCTGCTGCAGCGACTCGCCCTCCACCTCGTCCCAGGCCTTGTAGGCCGCCGACGCGAGCGCGGCGTACTGCGGCTGGTGCTGGGCGAGGCGGATGATCCGGGAGTGGTCCTGGGAGGCGCCCCGGGAGTGCCCGAGCTCGAACTGCTCGAGGCCCAGGACGCCGGGTCCGAGCTCGGCGGCGAGGCGGTACAGCGCGGCGGAACCCAGGCCGCCGCAGCCGACGACGATGGCGCGATACGTGTCCATGACGGACTCCAGAGATGTGGTGCGTGGGTGGGGTGCGGCGCCGGGCCCCCGGGGTGCTCACTCAGTCTGCGGTGATCAATTCATGGCGTCCAACGAAGGTTCGTACACGTGACCTTGTACGATCGGTACATGATCGATCGTCGGCTGAAGGTGCTCGAGGCGATCGCCCGGCACGGCACCGTCACCGCGGCCGCCGAGGTCTGTCGCATCACCCCGTCCGCGGTGTCCCACCAGATGCAGGCCCTGGCGCGCGAGCTCGACGTCGTGCTGCTCGAGCCGACGGGGCGCACGGTCCGGCTGACGGCGGGGGCGCACACGCTGCTCGAGCACGCGGCGGCGCTCGCGGCGCAGTGGGAGCGCGCGCAGGCCGACCTCGCGGCGCACCAGGACCGCACCGAGCTGACCGGGACGCTGCGGATCTGCGGGTTCTCCACCGCGGCCGCCGTCGTCGCGCCCCGGGCGCTCGCGCTGCTGCGTGAACGGCACCCGGCGCTGCGGGTCGGGCTCCGGGAGATCGAGCCCGCCCGGGCCTTCGACCTGCTCGCCGCGGGCGACACCGACATCGCCGTCGTGGTCGCGACGCCGAGCATCCCGCCGCGGACCGACCCGGCCTTCGAGCAGTCCCCGCTCTACCAGGAGCCGCTCGACGTCCTCGTCGGGCCGGACCATCCCGTCGCCGACCGCAGCGCGGTCTCGCTCGACGAGCTCGCGGCCGACCCCTGGGTGATGGGCTCGCCGGGCCGGGCCTACCACCAGCTCGTGACGCTGGCCTGCACCGGAGCCGGGTTCGACCCGGCCGTCGCCCACCACGCCGACACCTGGGACACCGGAGCCGCCCTCGTGGCCCGGGGGTTCGGGGTCGCGCTCATCCCGCGCCTGGTCGACCTGCCGGCCCACGACGACACCCGACGCATCCCGATCGCCGGCGCCTCCGTGCCCACCCGGCACGTGATCACCGCGGTGCGCCGCGGGTCCGCCGACCAGCCCGCCGTCTCCGCCGGGCTCGCCGCGCTGCGCGAGGTCCGCCGCTACGAGCTGCCGGAGCTGACGGTGACGGGCTGAGTACGCCGGACGACGCGGCACCCGCACTGTTGAACAGCGGTACACGGTCTTGTGCAGGAGATGGACACGGTCATGGATGATCAGGGCCCGCCACGAACGGGCCGTCCGTCACGGTCGAGCGTGACGGGCGGCGCGTCCGTGCGGCAGCGGTGTCAGCCGTGCACCACGACCCCGCGGATGATCTTGCCGTCGCGCAGGTCCTGGTAGCCCTCGTTGACCTGGTCGAGGGTGTACTGCTTGGTGACGAGTTCGTCGAGCTTCAGCGACCCCTTGTTCCAGAGCCGCAGGAGCCGGGGGATGTCGTGGTGCGGGTTGCACGACCCGAACTGGGCGCCGCGGAGGACCTTCTCGCTGCGGACCATGAGGGCGCTGGGCAGCTGGATGGTGTTGTTCGCCGCGTTCGCCTGGCTGACCATCACCACGGTCGAGCCCTTGCCGACGATGTCGAACGCCTGCCGGATGACCGTCT
>NZ_JAJNDA010000001.1 GCF_021026295.1 Actinomycetospora soli | reverse complement strand
GCGCCCCCACCCCCCCCCACTTCCCGCGAAGTCCTTCGTGACGAGGACCGGACCTGACCGCCTCCGCCGCTACCGTTCCTCCTACCAGCAGCGATCAGGGAGGCCACCACCCATGAGCACCGACCCGAGCACCCTGTCCGGCGAGCGGCGCGACCTCGTCGAGGCCCTGCAGATGCACCGGGGACTGTTCCTGCAGACCGTGCAGGGGCTCACCGAGGAGCAGGCGCGGGCGCGGACGACGATCTCGCTGCTCAACCTCGCCGGGCTCGTCAAGCACGTCGCGCAGACCGAGGCCGGGTGGCTGGCGTTCGCGAAGGAGGGGCCGGCGGCGATGCCGATGGAGTGGCCGGAGGTCGACATGGACGACCCGGTGATCCAGGAGCGCATCGCGACCGGGGACATGCGCCACGACGAGTTCAACCTGCTCGGCGACGAGACGCTCGACGGGATGCTCGCCTACTACGCGAAGGTCGCCGACGAGACCGACGCCCACCTCGCGACGGCGGACCTCGACGTCTCGTGGCCGCTGCCCGAGGCGCCGTGGTTCACGCCGGGGGCGACGCGGTCGGTGCGGCGCGTGGCGGTCCACATCGTCGCGGAGACCGCGCAGCACGCCGGGCACGCCGACTTCCTGCGCGAGGCGATCGACGGCGCGCGGACGATGTGACCGCGTCCGGGACGGCGACTCACGACGACGGCGTCACCGCCCGGTCGGTCACGCGCACGCGGCGCCGGAGCTCCCCGGTGTCGCGGGCGTCGAACCCCTGCGCGGCGAGCCACGCCTGGACGCCCTCGCGGTCGGGGTGGTTCTCCGGCACCACGTTGTAGACGTAGTTCAGGGAGCGGGCCGCGGCCTCCTCGGCGAGCCGGTTCATCGCCCACGAACCCACCCCGTGCCCGCGGAACGCCGGCACCACGGCGACCAGCACCTCGGCGTCGCCCCAGGTGTCGTCCAGTCGCCCGAACGCCGCGACCTCGCCGTCGGCCGTCCCGACCCGCCACCACGCGTCGCCCAGCGCGTCGCCCTCGGCCGGGGCGCCGAGGCCGTGCAACCCCGGGCCGGCGGGGGAGAAGGCGTCCGCCTTCGCGGCGTCCCACTGCGGCGTCGTCTCGGCCGTCCACGTCCACTCGGTCACCGTCGAGCACCTCCACGACTGTCTACGGGTCTTCCCCACTGCGTCACAGCGTCGTAGAATGTGGGCCGGACGACAAGGGGGAGGCCCACGGTGACGGTCCTGGACGAGCCGGTCAACGAGACCGTCGCTCCCGAGCGGGTCCCGCACGTCGACTTCGACACGAGCCCGGACCGCTATCGGCACTGGCGGTTCACCGTCGACGGCGAGACCGCGACGGTCTACCTCGACGTCGACGAGGGCGGGGGACTGGTCCCGGGCTACGAGCTGAAGCTGAACTCGTACGACCTCGGGGTCGACATCGAGCTGCACGACCTCACGCAGCGACTGCGCTTCGAGTACCCGCAGGTGCGCAGCATCGTGCTGACCAGCGGCAAGGACTCGAACTTCTGCGCGGGCGCGAACATCCGCATGCTGGCCGGGTCGAGCCACCCGTGGAAGGTGAACTTCTGCAAGTTCACCAACGAGACCCGCAACGGCATCGAGGACATGTCGGCCGCGGGGCAGACCTGGATCGCGGCACTGAACGGCACCGCGGCCGGCGGCGGGTACGAGATGGCGCTGGCCTGCGAGCGGATCCTGCTGGTCGACGACCGCTCGAGCGCGGTCAGCCTCCCCGAGGTCCCGCTGCTCGGCGTGCTCCCCGGCACCGGCGGCCTGACCCGGGTGATCGACAAGCGCCGGGTGCGCAAGGACCGCGCCGACGTCTTCGCGACGAAGTCCGAGGGCTTCGGCGGGCGCAAGGCGGTCGAGTGGAAGCTGGTCGACGAGGCCGTGGCCCGCCGGGAGTGGGACCGCGTCGTCGCGGAGCGTGCCGAGGAGCTGAAGGGCGACCGGCCCGCCGACGCGCAGGGCATCGCCCTCAGCCCGCTCGCGCGCACCGAGGCCGACGACGCCATCACCTACGACCACGTGCGCGTCACGATCGACCGCGGCGCCCGGACCGCCACGCTCGTCGTCGCGGTGCCCGAGATGACCGACGACCCGGCCGCCCTCCACGAGCAGGGCGCGGCCCACCCGCTGCTGGCCATCACCCGCGAGCTCGACGACGCCATCCTGCGTCTGCGCACCAACGAGCTCGAGATCGGCACCTGGCTGATCCTGACCGAGGGCGCGGTCGAGCACGCCCTCGCGGCCGACCGCCTGATCGCCGACCACCAGGACGACTGGCTCGTCGCCGAGACCACACGGTTCCTCAAGCGCACCCTCAAGCGCCTCGACGTGACCAGCCGCAGCCTCATCGCGCTGATCGAGCCCGGCAGCTGCTTCGCCGGGCCGTTCCTCGAGCTCGCGCTGGCCTGCGACCGGCAGTACATGCTCGAGGGCACCTTCGAGGAGGCCGAGGACGCCACGCTGCCCAGTGGCGCCGAGGCGACCGAGCCGGCCACGCTCGTCGTCACGAACGCGCAGTTCGGGACGTTCCCGATGGGCAACGGGCTCTCCCGGCTGGAGTCCCGGTTCTACGGCGAGTCCCTCGACGACGTCCCGCGGGACACGCCGCTGACCGGCGCCGACGCCGACGACGCGGGCCTCGTCACCGACGCCCCCGACGACATCGACTGGACCGACGAGATCCGCATCCTGCTCGAGGAGCGGGCCTCCCTGAGCCCCGACGCCCTCACCGGCATGGAGGCGAACCACCGGTTCGTCGGCCCCGAGACCATGGAGACCCGGATCTTCGGCCGCCTCACGGCGTGGCAGAACTGGATCTTCGTCCGGCCCAACGCGAGCGGCCCCGAGGGCGCGCTGCGCAAGTACGGCACCGGCCGCAAGGCCGACTTCGACCAGAAGCGGGTGTAGCAGCATGACCAGCGCGCGACCGAAGATCGACTTCGACGCCAAGATCCCGAACAACGTCGACCTCGCCGGCGACCGCAAGCTGCAGCGCGCCCTCGAGCGGTGGCAGCCGAACTTCCTCGACTGGTGGGGCGACATGGGCCCGGCCGTCGACACCAAGGACGTCTACCTGCGCACCGCCGTCGACGTCGGCCGCGACGGCTGGGCGCACTTCGACCACGTCCCGATGAACGAGTACCGGTGGGGCGTCTTCCTCTCCGAGCACGACCCGGACCGCACCATCGCCTTCGGTGAGCACAAGGGCGAGCCGGTGTGGCAGGAGGTGCCCGGCGAGTACCGCGCCGACCTGCAGCGGCTCATCGTCATCCAGGGCGACACCGAGCCCGCGTCGGTCGAGCAGCAGCGCTTCCTCGGGGCCACCGCGCCGTCGCTCTACGACATGCGCAACCTGTTCCAGGTCAACGTCGAGGAGGGCCGCCACCTCTGGGCGATGGTCTACCTGCTGCACGCCTACTTCGGTCGCGCCGGCCGGGAGGAGGCCGACCAGCTGCTGGCCCGCAACTCCGGCTCGGACGACTCGCCGCGCATCCTCGGGGCGTTCAACGAGGAGACCCCGGACTGGCTGTCGTTCTATATGTTCACCTACTTCACCGACCGGGACGGCAAGTACCAGCTCGGCACGCTGAAGGAGTCGGGCTTCGACCCGCTGTCGCGCACCTGCGAGTTCATGCTCAAGGAGGAGGCCCACCACATGTTCGTGGGCACCACCGGCATCGACCGCGTGGTCCGCCGCACCGCGGAGCTCATGCAGACCCACGACACCGACGAGGTCGCGGGCGCCGGCGGCATCCCGCTGACGATGATCCAGAAGTACATCAACTTCCACTACACGGTGTCGCTGGACCTGTTCGGCAACGAGTCGTCGACCAACGCCGCGAACTACTTCACCGCGGGTATCAAGGGCCGCTGGCAGGAGGAGCGCCGCGACGACGACCACCGGCTCGCCGACGACGCCGGCCACGTCGACGCCTTCCGCGACGGGCAGATCACCCGCAACGAGGTCCCGGCGCTGCTCGCGCTCAACCAGGACCTGCGCCACGAGTACATCAACGACTGCAAGACCGGGCTCAAGCGCTGGAACCGCATCCTGCAGAAGGCCGGCATCGACGCCGAGCTCTACCTGCCCCACGTGGGCTTCAACCGACAGGTCGGCGCCTTCGCGGGCGCGCACATCACGCCCGACGGCAAGGTCGTGAGCGAGTCCGACTGGAAGGCCCGCAAGGACGCGTGGCTGCCCACCGAGCTCGACAAGACCCACGTGCGCAGCCTCATGCACCCGGTCCTCGAGCCCGGGAAGATCGCGAGCTGGATCGCCCCGCCGTCGACGGGGATCAACGACAAGCCCGTCGACTTCGAGTACGTGCACTTCCACTAGCACTTCCACCGGTCCCGACGATCCCGCAAGGTGGTCGATGTGCTGTCCCACCACCAGCAGTTCAACGCATCGCACTACCTGCTCGACCGGCACCTTCCCGACGCCGGGTCCAGGGTCGCGGTCCGGGCGCTGACGCCCGGCGGCGTGCGGGAGCTGACGTACGCCGAGGTCGCGGCCGAGGTGCGCACGGTCGCGGCCGGGCTGCGCGGGCTCGGCGTCCGCCCCGAGCAGCGGGTGGTCATGTGCTGCTCGGACGGCGTCGAGCTGTTCACCGCGATCCTCGCCACGATGCGGATCGGCGCCGTCGCGGTGCCGGTGTCGACGATGCTGCGCGGGCCGGAGCTCGCGAAGCTGATCATCGACTCCCGCGCCGCGGTGCTGATCTGTTCGCCGGAGTTCGGCGGGGTCACGCGGATCGCGACGGCGCTGGCCGTCGAGAACGGGGCGCCGGACCTCGCGGACGTCGTCATCACGTCGGCCGCCGTGCCGATCGACGACGAGGCGCCGTTGGACGGCTACCCGGTCCGCACCCGGGACTGGACCGACCTGGCCGCGTCCGGGTTCGGGTTCGACGACGGGCTCTACGCCACCTGGGACGAGTCGCCCGCGCTCTGGCTCTACACCTCGGGCACCACCGGGACGCCCAAGGCCGCGATGCACCGGCACGCCGACATCCGCACGGTGTGCGAGACCTACGGCGCCCAGGTGCTGCGCATCCGCCCCGACGACGTGTGCTTCTCGGTGGCCAAGCTGTTCTTCGCCTACGGCATCGGGAACTCCATGTTCTTCCCGATGGCGGTGGGCGCCTCGTCGGTGCTCTCCCCGGGACGGCCGTCGCCGGCGGCGATCGCCTCGGTGGTCACCGAGCACCCCGTGACGCTGTTCTACGGCAGCCCGAGCGTGTACGGCCCGCTGCTCGCCTCGGACCTGCCCGACTCGACGTTCGCGCGCGTCCGCCAGGGCGTGAGCGCAGGGGAGGCCCTGCCCGCGCGCATGGTGATCGGCATGCGCGACCGCTTCGGCCTCGAGGTGCTCGACGGCATCGGCTCGACCGAGGCGCTGCACATCTACCTGTCGAACCGGCCCGGCGAGGTCGCGCCGGGTACCTCGGGCGTGCCGGTCCCCGGCTACGAGGTGGAGATCCGGGCCGACGACGGCTCGCTGGTCGCCGACGGCGAGCAGGGCACCCTCTACCTGCGCGCCGACTCGCTGTGCACCGGCTACTGGTGCCGCACCGACGTCAACCGCCGCGTGTTCGAGGGCGAGTGGATGCGCACCGGCGACACCTACGTCCGCAACCCCGACGGCACCTACCAGTGCCTCGGGCGCACCGACGACGTCCTCAAGGTCGGCGGCATCTGGGTGACCCCGATGGAGGTCGAGGAGCGGCTGGTGCTGCACCCGTCGGTGGCCGAGGTGGTCGTCGTGGGGGTTCCCGACGACGACGGGCTCGACCGGACGGTCGCCTGCGTGGTCGCGGCGGAGGGCGCGGTGGTCGATCCCGAGGCGCTCATCGCCTGGTGCCGGGAGGGCCTGGCGTCGTTCAAGAAGCCCCGGCACGTCCTGGAGATCGACGTCGTCCCGCGCACCGCGACCGGGAAGGTGCAGCGGTTCCTGGTGCGCGAGCTCGCGGCGGCGCGGTTGGCGGAGGTCGTCGGCGCCCGTTCGTAGGAGCGGGTGCTCGATCCTGGCGATTCCTGCGCGTGGCGCACACGCTGCGGCGGTGGTGAGGGTCGACCCTGGCGATTCCTGCGCGTGGCGCACACAAGAACGCGCGGTCGTCCGGGTTCGGGTCGGGCGACCCTTCTTCGTGAGCGAGTCGCCGCGACGCTTGCGCGTGTCGCTCCCGAGATCGCGATCATGCTCCGACGGCAGGCCGGACCGGTGCCGCCGGGGGCGTGATCCGAGGGCGGCGACCGCCGTCGGAGAGTGTGTGCGCGCCGCGCGGGTGTCGCGGTAGCTGGGTTTGCTGCCCGCCGGAGTGTGTGCGCGCCGCGCGGGTGTCACGGCAGCTGGGTGTGCTGCCGGCCGGTGTGTGTGCGCGCCGCGCAGGTGTCACGGCGCGCGCGATGCCACGACCGGACTCAGGTCGTCGACGGCCACCAGAAGGCGCACGCGAGGTCGAGGTCGACCAGGTCGGGGTGCCGCCAGAACAGGGCGTCGTCGCGGTCGAGGCGGCGCGGCGCGTGGGACGCGGTCGGGCAGTGCGCCGCGTGCGGGACGGGGGAGAGGCGTCCCGGGCGGATGGCGGAGCAGAACGAACAGGTGCCGAACATCGGCCACCTCCGGCAATCGGGCCGTCGGTGGTGGACGACGACTGCAGGGGTCCCGGGCACCTCGTCGAACCCGGCTGACGTCCGAGGCTGCCCGACCCGGCGCGTTGCGTAGCGGGTTCGTGACGGCGGGCACCCGGTGAGCTGTATCCCGTCGAAGCGCTGACCGACGGTTGCCACGAGCGGGTATGGCGACCGACACTTCACTCAGATGCCGACCCTCTGACTGCACCGGGTGATCGCATGACCGTCACGGCCCCCTCGGCCCCGGCGCCCGCCCCGAGCGCCCACCGCGGCCACGCGGTCCTCGCCGTCGCCCGCCGCGTCCCGTTCACCGCGGTCGTCGTGGTGCTGATGGTGATCGGCGGGTTCGTCACCGGCGCGTTCTGGAGCCCGCTCGCGGGACGTCCGCTCGGCGCCGACCTCGCCTTCGGCGTGCCGTCGTTCGCCGACGGGAAGTGGTGGACGGTCGTCACCGGCTCGCTGGTCGCCGGCCACCCCGCGCTGTACGTGCTCACGCTCGGCCTGTTCGCGGTCGCCACCGGATGGGTCGAGCTGCGCTGCGGGACCCTCCGGACGGCCGTCGTCACGATCGGCTTCCAGGTCGGCGCCGTCCTCCTGACGGCGGGTCTCGTGCTCGCCGTCGCGGCCACCGACTGGCCGTGGGCGCAGACGCTCGCCGCGGACGTCGACACCGGGTTCTCGGCGGGCATGATGGCCGCCCTCGCGATGGCGTCCGCAACCGTCCGCGCCCCGTGGCGGCTGCGCCTGCGGCTGCTGCTCGTCGCGGTCGGCGTGGTCGGGCTGCTCTTCCTCGGCGGGCTCGCCGACCTCGAGCACGCGCTCGCCGTCGCCGTCGCGCTGCCGCTGGCGGCCCGGCTGGCCGGCCCGCACCGGGTCCGTCCGGTCGGTGCGACGCTCGGCCGCCGCGAGTGGCGCCTCGTCGCGGCGAGCGCGCTCGTGGTCATCGCCGCGATCCGGGTGGTCACGCTCGTGGTCCCGGTGGTCGGCCCGCTCGGGAACACCGCGTCGGACTCGACGGTCGCGGAGACGGTCGTGTCGGTGGTGATCGCGCTGCTGCTCGCCGACGGGCTGCGCCGCGGCCGGCGCCTCGCCTGGGTGCTCGGGCTCGTGGTGGGCGTGCTCTACCTGCTGCTCGGCCTGCTCGTGATCGGCGTCGTCGCCTGGGCGCGGGCCACCGACCAGATGGACCAGGTCGAGCTGGTGGGGCTCGCGGTGTTCGTCCCGAACGCGGTGCTGTGGTCGGCGCTCACGGGGTGGCTGATCGCGGGGCGGCGCGCCTTCGCGGTGCCGTCGCGACGGCGGCGGCGGAAGGACCCGTCGTCGGGAATGGGCTCGACGACCGACGGGCCGGACCTGGCCCGGGCGGCGCTGCACCGGTACGGCGGCCCGACGATCTCGTGGATGACGACGTGGCCGGAGAACCGCTACCTGCCGACCGGCGACGGCGGCGTCGTGGCCTACCGCGTGCACGCGGGCGTCGCGGTGGCGCTCGGGGACCCGATCACCGACGACCTCCCGACCGCCCTCGACGACTTCCGCGCCCTCGCCGAACGCTCGGGCCAGGTCCCGTGCCTCTTCTCGACGACGGGTGCGCTCGCCGATGCGGCGCAGGCGCGCGGGTGGCGGGCGCTGCAGGTCGCCGAGGACACCGTCGTCGACCTGGAGGGCCTCGCGTTCACGGGGAAGCCGTGGCAGGCGGTGCGCTCCGCGTTCAACCGGGCGACGAAGGCGGGCATCGAGCACCGGCTGGTCCACCTGGACCAGGAGCCGCGGTCGGTGCTGGCGCAGGTCCGGGCGATCTCCGAGGAGTGGGTGGGGGACAAGGGGCTGCCGGAGATGGGCTTCACGCTCGGCGGCGTGGAGGAGGCGCTCGACCCGGAGGTGCGGACCGGGCTCGCCGTCGATGCCGAGGGCACGGTGCACGGGGTGACCTCGTGGCTGCCCGTGTACGGGCCGGACGGGGTGGTCGTCGGGTGGACCCTCGACGTCATGCGGCGGCGCTCCGAGGGCTTCCGCGCGGTCGTCGAGTACCTCATCGCCTCGGCCTGCCTGGCGTTCCAGGCCGAGGGCGCGCGGTTCGTGTCGCTGTCCGGGGCGCCGCTCGCGCGCTCCGAGCGGACGGACGCCGAGCCGGTGCTCGACCGGGCGCTCGACCAGCTCGGCGCCATGCTCGAGCCGTACTACGGGTTCCGCTCGCTGCACCAGTTCAAGGCCAAGTTCCGGCCGCGGCCCGAACCGATGTTCCTGGTGTACCGGGACGAGGCGGACCTGCCGCGGGTCGGGATCGGCATCGGGCGGGCCTACCTGCCCGACGCCGGGTTCCGCGAGCTCATCGCGCTCGCCCGCTGAGCGTCGCCGCGGCGGCGTCGAGGTCGAACGACGGGTCGGCGAGCTTCTCCGCGACCAGCCCGTCGACGGCGCCGCCGAGCGCGACGGCGAGCACGCGCGGGTCGCCGGGGCGGTACTGACCGGCGGCCTGGGCCGCCTCGATCAACGCGGCGACGGGCCGCCAGCGGGCCGGGCGGTCCTCGCGGTCGCGGACGACCGCCGCGTCGAGCGAGTCGGCCAGCACCCGCGCGTGGTCCGGGCGGGCGCCGAGGTGGGCGAGCATCGTCGTGACGTAGGCGTCGACGGCCGCGCCCGGCGTCGGGGCGGCGTCGACGGCCGCCCCGACGGCCCCGACGAGCTCGCCGAGCACGTGCTCGTAGGCCGCGCGGACCACCGCGTCCTTCGACCGGAAGTGGTAGAGCACCGCCCCCTTGGTGACCCCGGCGGCCTCGGCGATCCGGGCGAGGGAGCACCGGCCGTACCCGTGCTCGGCGAGCATCCCGATCGTCACGTCCACGAGCTGACGGCGCCGGGCCTCCTCGGTGAAGGTCACGACGTCAGGAAAGCAGCGACGTCGGCGGCGACCCGGTCCGGGTAGTCGCCGGTGAGGGCGTGCGAGGCGTCGGGGTAGGTCAGCACCCGGGCGCCGAGCCGGTTGGCCGTCGCCGCGGCCACGGCGCTGTCGTGCATCACGGACCGGCCGGCGAGGATCACCAGGGTCGGCACCGGGAGGCGGGGCTCGAGCAGCCCGGGCTGCGGGAGCGCGAGGGGGTAGGTCTGCATCCCGGCCTCGATCATCTCGGCGACCGGCTCGTGCTCGACCGGCGCGCCGTTCGCCGTGTAGGAGGCGAACGCGTCGCGCCAGGAGCGCGGCAGCCGGCGGACGGACGCGGGCACGGAGCGGAGCACGGTGCCGAGCGGGAGGGAGGCGTAGGTCATCGCGGGGTCGAGCAGGACCACGCTCGCCAGCCGTTCTCCGGACCTTCCAGCAGCACGCCGATAGGGGGTCGCGAGGTTCGCCGCGGTCCAGCCGCCGATCGAGTACCCGACCAGGTGCACGCGCGGTGCCCCGACGGCGGCGAGGGCCTCGGCGAGCCAGGCCGCCTGGTCGGCGTCGTCGGTGATCGGCCGGGACTGGACCGACGCGCCCGGCTCCCCGAGCAGGTCGATCAGGTAGACGGTGCGCACCGCACGCAGCGTCGCCAGGTTGTCCGCCCACAACGGCGACGGCGCGGCCCGGCCGGGCAGGAGGACCAGCGGGTCCCCGGGCGCCCCGTCGTAGCGGTACATCCGGACGACGCCGAAGCCCGTCCGGACGTCGAGCGTCGCGTCCGGCGGCGGCATCCGGGCCATCGCCGCCCCGTACGCCGCGTCGAACCGGTCCTTCCCGGCGGCCGAGGTGAAGTGCCCGACCGGCGCCGAGCCCGTCGTCGTCAGGAGGACGACGGCGACGAGCGCCAGGACGACGAGCCCGACCGCGAATCTCCGCACGGTCAGGAGTCTGACCGATCGGTCAGTGCTCGCACAACCCGCACCGTTTTCCGTCGCGGACGGTTACTCCTGGTGTGAACCTCTCCGAGCCCCTCGCGCTGCCGTGCGGTGCGGTGCTGCCGAACCGCCTGGTGCGGGCGGCGATGACCGAGAGCATCGCCGACCGGCACGGCGACGCCTCGCACCGCCACGAGCGGCTCTACCGTGCCGCGGCGGCGGGCGGACCGGGCCTCGTGATCACCGGCAACGTCATGGTGGACCGGGCGCACCTGGAGCGGGCGCGCAACGTCGTCGTGGACTCCTGGACCGACGACCGCGCGCTGCGCCGGTGGGCGGAGGCCGCGAGTGCGGTGCCGACGATCGTGCAGCTCTCGCACCCGGGGCGGCAGACGACCCGCTTCGTCAACCCGCACCCGGTGGGGCCCTCGTCCGGCCCGGCGGTGGCGCTCGGCGGGGCGTACGCCCGGCCGCGGGCGCTCTCGGTGCTGGAGATCGCCGAGCTGCAGGAGCGGTTCGTCGAGGTCGCCCGCCGGGTGGTCGATGCCGGCTTCGCGGGCGTGGAGGTGCACGCCGCGCACGGCTACCTGCTGTCGAGCTTCCTGGACCCGGAGACGAACCGGCGCACCGATCCCCACGGCGGCTCCCTGACCAACCGCGCGCGGTTCCTGCTCGGGATCGTCGCGGGGGTGCGCCGGGCGCTGCCGGACTCCGCGATCGTCGCGGTGAAGCTCGACGCCCGGGACGACGACGAGCTCGTCGAGCTCGGCGGGTGGCTCGACGACGAGGGCGTGGACCTGCTCGAGGTCTCCGGCGGGAACTACGAGAAACCCGCGATGGTGGGGCTGGACGCGTCCGGGAGCGACCTCGCGGGGGAGCACGAGTCGCCGTTCTGGAACTCCGCGGCCGTGCTGTCGAAGGAGGTCGACGTGCCGGTGGTGCTCACCGGCGGGTTCCGGTCCCGGGCGGAGGTCGACGAGGCGTTGGCGTCGGGTGTGTGCGCCGCGGTCGGCGTGGGGCGGCCGCTCGCGGTGCGACCCGACCTGGCCGGCCGGTTCGTGCGCGGGGAGGTCGACACGCTGGACCGGCCCGCCCCGCGGTTGGGCGGCCCGGCGCCGGTGCGGGCGCTGCTCGGCGCGGCGGTCGGGGCGGGGTGGCACCGCATCCAGCTCGCGCGCACGAGTCGGGGGCGGGGCCCCGCGCTGCGCCTGCCGGCCCTGCTCGCCGGGATCGACTACAGCGTGGGCGACTGGGTGCGCAGCCTCGTCGAGCGGCCCGCCCGGATGCGGCGGGCGCGGCGGTTCTGAGCCGGCTGGTGTGACAGGAAAGCGTCGTTGCTGTCACTGGGTGCCGGCAACGACGCTTTCCTGCCAGGGGGTCAGAGCCCCAGCTGCCACAGGGCCGACTCGGCCTGCGCCACGATCGCCTCGGGGCCGGTGACCTCGTCGGCGTCGGCGGCGTCGCCCATGTCGCCGGCCTGGTAGCGCGTCCACACGCCGGCGTGGATGCACGCGGCGCGCCAGCGGGCGAAGGCGATGTAGAAGTCGATGTCCGGGAGCTTGGTGCCCGACGCCTGCTCGTAGCGCGCGATCAGGTCCTCGCGGGTCGGGAAGCCGCCGAGCTGCGTCGGGTTGGGCAGCGCGGCCGGCACCGTGTCGCCCTCCTGCGACCACGAGACCAGGATGTGCCCGAGGTCGCAGTAGGGGTCGCCGATCGTCGCGAGCTCCCAGTCGAAGACGGCGGCGGCGGTCCCGTCGTCGAGGTAGGAGATGTTCCCGGTGCGGAAGTCGCCGTGCGCGATCCGGTTGGCCGGCGGCTCGGGGACCCGCTCGGAGAGCGCTTGGTGGGCCCGGTCGATCGCGCTGAGGTCCTCCATCGCGGACTGGTGCGCCTGCCGGTGCCAGCGCTTGAGCTGACGCTCGACGAAGTTGCCCGGGCGGGCCAGGTCGTCGAGTCCGACCTCGGCCGGCTCCACGGCGTGCAGCGCCGCCAGCACGTCCATCGTGGACTCGCCGATGCGCTGCTTCACCTCCGACGACGTCACCCACGCGGCGTCGGAGACGCTGTTCAGCACCCGGCCCGGGGCGAAGTCCATGACGTAGAAGTCGACGCCCGCGACGTCCCGGTCGTCGCAGAACGCCACCGGGCGGGGCACCGGGACGTCGGTGGGGGCGAGGGCGGTGAGGAAGCGCCACTCGCGACCCATGTCGTGGGCGGTCTCGAGCACGCCGCCCAGCGGCTGGCGGCGCAGCGCCCAGGTGGTGCCGGCCTCGTCGGACACCCGGTAGGTCAGGTTCGAACGCCCGCCGGTGATGCGCCGGAAGACCGGCTCGCCCACCACGCCCGGCACGTGGTCGAGGAACCAGGTCACGGCCTCGTCAGGGACACCGGAATCTCCGGAACGGCTCAAGGGGTCACCACGATCTTCCCGACCTGGGCGTTCGACTCCAGGTACTCGTGCGCCTCCACGATCGAGTCCAGCCCGGCGAACACCCGGTCGACCTGCGGCGCGAAGTCCCCGGAGCGCAGTCCCGCGCCCACGAACTCGCCCGCACGGCGCAGTCGCTCCTCGTCGTGCGTCATCGCGAAGAGGGTATAGCTGCGCATCCAGAGATCCGGCAACGTCTCGGCGGGGAAGATCGTCGGCTGCCCCGAGAGCAGACCGTGGATCGTGACGATGCCGCCCGTCGCGGTCGCCCGGCACAGGTCGGCGACCCCGGGTCCGGCGACGGCGTCGAAGACGTGCTCCACGCCGCGGCCGCCGGTGATCTCCAGGACCTTCCCGACGAGGTCCTCCTCCCCGGTCGCGACGACGTGCGCCGCCCCCGCGTCGAGCAGCTGCTGCGCCTTCGACGACGACCGCGAGGTGGCGATCGGGATCGCGCCGACCCGGCGGGCGACGGCCATCGCGGCCAGCCCGACGCTCGAGGTCGCCGCGGTGATGAGCACGTGGTCGCCGGCGCGCAGGCCCCCGGTCTCGACGAGCCCGCCGTAGCCGACGAGGAAGGGCATCCACACGGCGGCGCCGTCGACCCAGGAGGTGTTCTCCGGCAGCGGCACCACCGCCCGGGCCGGGACGAGGGCTTTCTCGGCGTAGACGGAGTAGTCGTTCATCGAGAACCCCGGCACCACGCTGACCCGGTCGCCCACCGCGAACCGCCCCGGCGCCCCGACCGCCGACACCGTCCCACTGCACTCGTAGCCCAGCCCCGCGGGCAGGCGGGTCTCCTCGATATAGGTGCCGCGCCGGAACATCGACTCCGCCCGGTTGAGCCCGATCGCGGCGACGTCGACGACCAGCTCGTCGGGCGCTGGAACCGGGTCCTCGCGCTCGACCACCTCCAGCACCGACGGGTCGCCCAGCTCGGAGAACCGCACCGTCCTCGTCATGCTGCCGATCTTTGCGGGGGAGCCGGCCGCCCGCACCCTCTTCCCGGGCAGGCCGGGCGGGTCTAGCGTGACCGCATGACCATATTCGAAAGTTGGTCACGGTGACCGAGGAGCGGGGCCGGCGGGTGCTCGACGCCGCCGGGGAGCTGCTGCTCGCCCACGGCTACCGGAAGGTGACCGTCGCCGACGTGGCCGAGCGGGCCGCCGTCGGGAAGGGGACGGTGTACCTGCACTGGCCGAGCAAGGCCGAGCTGTTCGCGTCCGTCCTGGTCCGCGAGGGCGTGGACCTCGGGCGGGAGTTCGTGACGAGCCTGCGCCGCGACCCGCGCGAGGTGCTGCTGCACCGGAGCATGCGCTCGTCGTTCCTGCTGGTCATGCGCCGGCCGCTGGCCAAGGCGCTCTACACCGGGGACACGGCGCTGCTCGGCGCGCTCGTCTCCGACACGAAGACCGGTCTCGCGATGCGCCGGGGGCAGGCCGGCTACGACGCGCGCCACCTGGCCCTCATGCACCACCACGGCCTGTTGGCCGACGACCCGGCCGACGACCCCGAGCTCGGCTACCGCCTGGACGCGACGGTGTGGGGCTTCTTCGCGCTCGACGCGATCACCGACGTCCCCCTCGACCTCGACGGCCGTGCCGACGCCCTCGCCACCACCGTCCGCCGCGCCTTCGAGCCCGCGGACCTGCCCGGCCCCGACGCGCTCGCCGTCGCGGCCACCGAGATCGCCGACCTCTACGACGCCCGGCTCAGTGTCCTGAGCGGGGTCCTTCCGGATCCGGAGGAACCATGACCACCACCGAGATGGCCCCGGCCGACGCCGTCGCCCCCGACACCACGGACGAACCCGCCCTGCTCGCGTGGCTCGCGGAGATGCGCCGCGACCACCCCGTCTGGCGCGACCGGTACGGGATGTACCACGTGTTCCGCCAGGCCGACGTGCAGACGGTGCTGCGCGACCCGGCCCGCTTCTCGTCGGAGACCTCGCGTCTGGCGCCCTCGGCGAAGCAGGTCTCGCGCGGGATGCTCACCCAGATCGACCCGCCGGAGCACCGCCGGCTGCGCTCGATCGTCTCCACCGCCTTCACCCCGAGGCGCGTCGCCGACCTCGAGCCGCGCATCCGCGAGATCACGCGCCGGCTGCTCGACGCCGTTCCCGACGACGGGTCGTTCGACCTGGTCGACGCCCTCGCCTTCCCGCTGCCGGTCACCGTGATCGCGGAGATGCTCGGCCTGCCCGAGGCCGACCACCCGCTCTTCCGGACGTGGGCCGACCGCCTCTTCTCGATGCAGGTGGACGATCCGTCCGACCCGGCGCTGGGGGAGCGCGTCGCCGCCGCGATGGCCGACATCGCCGCCTACCTGACCGCGCGGGTGCAGGAGCGCCGGTCGGCCCCGACCGACGACCTGATCTCGGCGCTGGTCGAGGCCGGGCTCGACGACGAGGAGGCCGCGAACTTCTCGCTGCTGCTCCTGCTCGCCGGCCACATCACAACGACGGTGCTGCTCGGCAACGCCGTGCGGACCTTCGCCGAGCACCCCGGGGTGTGGGCGGGCCTGCGGGCGGACCCGACGACGATCCCGGCCGCGATCGAGGAGGTGCTGCGGCTGCGGAGCCCGTTCACGATGACGGCCCGGGTCACCACCGAGCCGGTCGAGCTCGCGGGCACGACGATCCCGGCCGACCGCTTCGTCGTGGTGTGGATGCTCGCGGCGAACCACGACGAGCGGGCCTTCGCCGACCCCGAGGCGTTCGTCCTGGACCGGGGGATCGGCGGGGGCGCGCAGACGGCGTTCGGTCACGGCGTGCACTTCTGCCTCGGCGCGCCGCTGGCCCGGTTGGAGGGTCGCGTCGCCCTGGAGGAGCTGACGGCCCGGTACGACGCGCTGTCGCCGGCGAGTGGCTCGATGGAGGCGCTCGAGCCCTACCCGCGTGGGGTGCTCGGCGTGCGACGGCTGCCCGTGAATGGTGTCCGAAGCTACTGAAGGTGACCGGTTGCGGGTGGATTTTCACGGTGCGTCACACTGGCGCGCGTGACGACCGGGACCGCACCGCGCGTGCTCCTCGCGGCGGCGTGCCTCGTCGCCCTGCTCGGCGGGGTCGGGGTGCTGTCCGGGGCGGTCCCGGTGTCGGCGGACCCGCCGGGGCCGGCCGCCTCGCCCGCCCCGCCCTCGGTGTCGGTGGCCGCCGCCCCCGAACTGCTCGCCGCGGGCGAGCCGGCGACGGTGCTCGCCGTGGCCGACCCGGTGACGATCGACGTCCGCCTCGAGGGCGGCCGCACGCTGCGGGTCCGCGCGCTCGGCGTCCAACCCCCGGAGCGCTGCTACGCCGAGCAGGCGTTGCAGTTCGCCCGCAAGACCCTCACCGGCAAGGCCGTGACCCTCAGCGGCGACGGCCGCTCCGACCGTTTCTCCCGCGCCCTGGCGTGGGTGTCGCTCCCGCAGGACGACTACGCCGTGCTCGCGGCCGAGGCCGGCACCGTCCGCGCGTACTCCGCCGACGCCCCGCCCGAGCGGATGCCGGCCGTCCGCGCTGCCGAGGACCGGGCCGAGCAGGCGGAGCGGGGACTGTGGCTGTCGCCGTGTGCCTCCGGCAGGTGAGCACTAACGGTCGCTATAGCGACCATTAGTGCTCACCTGCCTCGGGCACACTGCGCCCATGCTGCTCGCCGGGGTGTTGGTGGCCGTGGCGGCAGCCGCGGGCAACGCCGTCGGCTCCGCCCTGCAGCGCTCGGCCTCCCGCCACCACGACCCGACGGCCCGGTGGTGGCAGGGCCTCCTGACGCTCGCCCGCCGTCCCGCGTGGCTCGGCGGCATCGCGGCGCACGTCGTCGGGTTCGTGCTGCAGGCACTGGCGCTCACCCTTGCCCCGATCACCGTGGTGCAGCCCGTGCTCGTGGTCGAGCTGCCGTTCACGCTCCTGCTGGGGGCGCTCGCGCTCGGCACCCCGCTCGGACGGCGGGCGTGGCTGTCGGTCGGGGTGATGGCCGGCGGCGTCGCGCTGTTCCTGGCGTGCCTGGAGACCGACCGGGGCGGGCCGCAGGCCGCGACCACCGGCGGGTGGGTCGTGGGGACGACGGTCGTCGTCGTGCTCCTCGCGGTCCTGACGGTCCTCGGTCGGGCCGGTCGGGGGCGGCAGCGGGCCCTGTGGTTCGGGATCGCCGCCGGGGTCATGTACGGGTTCAACGCCGCCCTGCTCGCGGGCCTCGGACCCGCGTACGCGGCGGGCCTCGGCGGGGTGCTGACCGCCTGGCAGACCTACGGCGTGCTCGTCGGGGGCGTCGTCTCCTTCCTCTACCTCCAGCAGGCGCTGCAGGCGCACGACCTGATCTGGGCGCAGCCCGGCATCACGCTCGCGAACCCGATCGTGGCCGTGACGTGGGGGCTGACGGTCTTCGCCGAGCGGGTGGCGGTGGACCTGCGGCTGATCGGACTCGGGGCGGGGGTGTTCGCGATCGCGGCCGGCACCGTGGGCCTGAGCCTCCTGCGCGACCAGATCGCGGGTCGACCGCGGTGACCTCCACAGCTGACGCACAGCCGGCCACACGACACGTACAGGGTCGCCGAGCACGCTGACCGCCGTGGGATACCAGCGAGGCCTGTCCCTGCTCGACGGCTGGCTGCCGTGGACCGTGCAGGCGGTCGTGCTCGTCGCGTTCCTCGTCGTGCTGGTGCCGCTGGTGGTGTCCCGACGACGGGTCCGCGGCCGGTGGCTGCGCCTGGGTGCGGTCGTCGTGCTCGGCGTCGTCGGGGCGTTCGCCGCGCTGTGGGCGTTCTCCGGGAGCGGCCTGGCGTCGGACCCGGCGCCCGCGCTGCTGTGGGTGTGGGTCGGGATCACCGTGGCCGCGGTGGTGGCGGTGGTCGTCGCCTGGGGGTCGGCGCCGTGGTGGCGGCGCGGGGTGTCGGTGCTCGTGGTCCCGCTGGCGGTGGTGTGCGTGGCGCTGGTGGCGAACCAGTGGGTCGGCTACGTGACGACGGTGCAGGAGGGCTGGTCCGAGCTGGACGCCGGACCGCTGCCCGACCAGGTGGACGCGGCCGCGCTGCCGGCGCTGGTCGGGCACCCCCGGACGACGGGCGCCGTGGTCGAGGTGTCGATCCCGTCGACCGCGAGCGGGTTCGCGCACCGCGACGAGGACGTGTGGCTGCCGCCCGCGTGGTTCGCGCCCGGGCCGCGCCCGACCCTGCCGGCGATCGTGATGATCGGCGGGGAGTTCAACACCCCGGCCGACTGGATCCGGGTCGGCGACGCCGTGCAGACCGCCGACGCCGTCGCGGCCGCGCACGGCGGGACGGCGCCCGTCCTCGTGTTCGCGGACGCCGGCGGCACGTTCAACAACGACACCGAGTGCGTCGACGGGCCCCGCGGGAACGCGGCCTCGCACCTGACGGGCGACGTGGTGCCGTACGTCGAGCAGGCCTTCGGTGTCTCGCACGACCCGCGGGCGTGGGGCGTCGTGGGCTGGTCGATGGGCGGGACCTGCGCGGTGGACCTCGCCGTGATGCACCCGGAGCTGTTCGACTCCTTCGACGACATCGCCGGTGACGCCGGACCCGAGGTGGGCACGGAGCAGCAGACGATCGACCGGCTCTACGGCGGGAACGCCGCGGCCTGGGCGGCCTACGACCCGGCGACCGTGCTCGCCGCGCACGCGCCGTACGCCGACACCGCGGGCTGGTTCGACGACTCGTCCGACACCGCCGCCGGCGCGCACCGCCCGCCCGGCGCCCGGCGGCCGGGCGGGTACCACCCGCCATCGGGCACGGCGGGGATCGGCGGCCGCGGCGGCGGGGGAGCGACCGGGCAGGAACTGCCGGCGGCCCGACAGCTGTGCGCGCAGGCGCGGACGCGCGCGATCGCGTGCACGGTGGCCACGCAGCCCGGGCGGCACTCCTGGCAGTTCGCGACGACGGCGTTCCAGCTCGTCCTGCCGTGGATGGCCGACCGGGTCGAGCACCCGGGGGTGCCGGCGGCGGTGTGAGCGCCCCGCCCCCTCCGTGGCAGGAAAGCGTCGTTGCTGTCACTGGACGCCAGGAAAGCCACATCGTCGGGCGGTCGACACCGGCCGCCCCGCCGCGAGGTGCACAGGAGGCAGCTTTCCCGGCACCCGGAGATGCCTGACGTACACCTCGCGACAAGGCCGCCGCGACCGACGTCAACGGCGCGTCAAGGCCGCAGGACCCGGGCGGCGGGACACCTAGCGTCGGGGTCACCGGATCATCGACGGCAGGAGTGGGCGACGTGGAGACGACCTGGCGGTCCAGCAGCTTCGCGACCGGGACCGAGCGCGTCGAGTGGCGGGTCGAGGCGGGCCGCGTCGAGCTGCGGCACGGCGGGCACGCCGAGCAGGGGACGCTCGTGCTCTCCCGCGCGGAGTGGCAGGCGTTCCTCGCGGCGGCGAGGTCGGGCCAGGCCGGCGCGATCGCCTACTGAGGGGGCGGCGTCAGCCCACCGCCGCGCGCACCGCCGTCACCATCCGCCCCCGGAAGGCACGCATCGACGCCGCACCCGGGACGTTCGCGTCGGCGCCGTGGTACATCGCGGGCTCGACGTGCAGCTGCACGGGGACCCCGGCCGCGCGCAGGCGCCCGGCGTAGGAGACGTCCTCGTCGTGGAAGAGGTCCTGGTCGCCGACGCCGATCCACGTCGGGGGGAGGCCCGCGAGGTCCCGACGACGGGCCGGGGCGGCTCCCGGCGGCACGCCCGGGTCGCCGGCGGGCCGCCCGACGTAGGCGGTCCACGCGCGCTGGTTCATCCGCGCGTCCCAGACGAACCGGCCGCGGCCGCCCGGGACGCGCGCGAGCGCCGTGCGGTCGTCGAGCATCGGGTACTCGAGCAGCGCGAACGCGACCGGGCGCCCGTCGTCGTGGGCGCGGTGCACGGTGGCCGCGGCGAGCCCGCCGCCCGCGCTCGCCCCGCCGACCGCGATCCGCGCGGGGTCGACGCCGAGCTCGTCGGCGTGGTCCTGCAGCCAGCGCAGGGCGGCCACGCAGTCGTCGAGGTCGGCCGGGAACGGGTCCTCCGGGGCGAGCCGGTAGTCGACGCTGACGACCAGGACCCCGGCCTCGGCGACGAACCGGCCCGCGAGGTCGTGGTCCATGCCCGGGTGCCCGACCAGGTGCCCGCCACCGTGGATCCACAGCAGCGCGCCGCTCGGACGTGGACGCGACCCGTCGTCGTACACGAGGACCGGCACCCCGTCCGCCGACCGCTCGGTGACCTCGACCCCCGGCGGGACCGCGGTGTCCTGCCGCATCCGGGCACGCATCGCGGGGAGCACCCCGAGCGGCACCCACGCGAACGAGATCAGCAGACGAGGGGTCCGCAGCTCGGGCGCGACCCGCGCGAGCGCGCGCAGCACCCCCGCCGCCCAGACCCCGACCAGGACGGCGAGGACCGCCGCGAGCACCCGCCTCACAGGATCTTGCCCGGGTTGAGGATGCCGTGCGGGTCGAGGGCGGCCTTGACCGCGCGCTGCATGGCGAGGTTCTCGGGCGACTGCTCGGCGACCAGACCGTCGCGCTTGAGCAGGCCGACGCCGTGCTCGCCGGTGACGGTGCCGCCGAGGTCGATGGCGTCGGCGATGATCCGGTGGAACGCGGCCTGCGCGCGCTCACGGGCCGGTTCGTCGCCGACCGGGGTGACCAGCAGGGGGTGGAGGTTGCCGTCGCCGGCGTGGGCGATGTTGGCGATCGTGACCCCGTGGTCCTCGCCGATCGCCTGGATGCGGGCGAGCATCTCGGGCACCGCGGCGCGCGGCACGCAGACGTCCTCGGTGAGCACCGGGCCCAGCCGCTCCAGGGCCGGGTAGGCCAGGCGGCGGGCCGCGAACAGCGCGTCGGCCTCCTCGGCGTCGGTGGCCCGGGCGGAGAACGAGGCGCCGGCGGCGTCGAAGTGCCGGATCATCTCCTCGGCCTCCGCCTGCCCGGCGGCGCCGGGGGCGTCGGAGCGGCCGAGCAGCAGGACGTCGGCCTCGGCGGAGATGCCCAGGTTCTTCCAGTCGTCGACCGCCGTCAGGCAGGTCCTGTCCACGAGCTCCAGCGCGCTCGGCGTCAGCCCCGCCGCGGTGATCGAGGCGACGGCCCGGCCGGCGTCGACGAGGTTCGCGAAGTAGCCCGCGACCGTCTGCTCCGGCGCGCGGGCGGGGCGCAGCTTGACCGTGATCTCGGTGATCAGCCCGAGCGTGCCCTCCGAGCCGACCATGAGGCCCGCGAGATCGAGCCCCGCCACGCCCTTCGCGGTGCGCCGGCCGAGCCGCACGAGCTCCCCGAGCCCGTTGACCACCTGCACGCCCAGCACGTAGTCGCGGGTGACGCCGTACTTGACGCAGCACATCCCGCCGGCGTTCGTGGCGACGTTGCCGCCGATCGTCGACCACGGGCTCGACGCCGGGTCCGGCGGGTACCAGAGGCCCTGCTTCGCGCACTCGGCCCGCAGGTCGTCGTTGACGATGCCCGGCTCGACGACGGCGAGGCGCTCGGCCGGGTCGATCTCGTGGATGCGCGTCATCTGCTCGGTCGAGACGACGACGCTGCCGGCCGTCGCGTTCGCCCCGCCCGAGAGCCCCGTGCCCGCCCCGCGCGGGACCACCGCCACCCCGTGGGCCAGGCACGCGCGCACCACGGCCTGGCACTGGGCCGCGTCCAGCGGGCGCACGACCGCCGCCGGCAGCTCCCACGGCGCCCATTCCGCGTCGTCGTGCGCGTAGGACGCGAGCACGTCCGGGTCGTCGACGACCCGGTCCGCGGGCAGCGACGCGCGCAGCGCGGCGACGACGGGAGCCGGGGCGACGGTCGTCATGACGGGAGACCTCCGCGGGTCGGTGGGGGGATCGGTCCTCACCGTAACCCGGCCCCCCGACGATCACGGTCGCTCGCGACGACGGACCCGGCGTGACCCGCGGAGACCGATCACACGTGGTGACCCGGGGCGACCGGGACGGGCCGCCCGACCGCGACCTCCGCCTGTTCGAGGGCGGCCGGCGACGCCGGCGTCAGCGGCATCCGCACGGCGGGCGACGCGATCCGCCCCGTCGCGTGCAGGAGGGCCTTCACGACGACGGGGTTGGGCTCGGCGAACAGGGCCGTCACCAGCGGCAGGAGGGCCGCGTGCTGGGCCCGGGCGGCCGCCGCGCGGCCCGCGAGCCCGTCGGCGACCATCGTCGCGAACCGCCCGGTGGCCGCGTGCGCGGAGGCGGCGATCGCCCCGCGTCCGCCGAGCAGCACGGTCGGGGCGATGAACGCGTCGTCGCCGGCGAGGACCGCGAAGTCGGGGGCGTCGGCGGCGAGCACCGCGGCCGTGTCGAGGTCGAACGCGCCCACGGCCTGCTTGAGGCCGACGATCCGCGGGTGCGCGGCCAGGTCGAGCAGGGCCGGGGCGCCGAGCCCCCGACCGGTCCGCACGGGCACGTTGTAGACCACCAGCGGCACCGGTGACCGGTCCGCGACGTGGGTCAGGTGCGCGACGACCGCCGCCTCGGTCGGGCGCACGTAGTACGGCACGACGGTGAGGGCGGCCGTCACGCCGGGGACGTCGGCGAGGGCGGCGTGCCGCGCGAGCGTGGTGCGGGTGTCGTTCGTGCCCGCGGCCACGACGAGGCCCGCCCCGCGCGCGGAGGCCACCTCCGCGCACACCGCGGCCACGTCGCGCCGCTCCTCGGCGGTGAGCGAGGTCGGCTCGCCGGTGGTGCCGAGCGCGACCAGGCCCCGCGCCCCGTCGTCGAGGACCTCCCCGGCGAGGCGGCGCAGCCCGTCGAGGTCGACCTCGTCGCGGGCGGTGAACGGGGTGACGAGCGGGACCCAGAGTCCGTCGAGATCGACCATGGTCGGACCCTGGCCCGGCGGCGACCGCCGGAGAAGCGACGGATCCGAGGGGGAGCGTGAAGCGCACCTGCAGGCTGGCATGATCCGCGGGGTGATCGCCCGAATCGTCCTGTTCTGTGCGCTGAGTGCCGCGCTCGTCCTCGCCGGATGCAGCAGCACCTCCGAGACCCGGCGCGCCAGCGGCGGCGCCCTCGCGACGCCGGGCACGCCGAACGCGACCGCCGTGACCTACGACCCGGCGGCCGCGCCCGTCGGTGCGGACGTCGCCGTCGAGACCGTGCGGGCCGCCGACAGCACCTCCGCGACGCTCACGGTCTCCGGCCTGCTGCCGAACCGCGGCTACGCCGTCCACCTGCACACGCGCCCGTGCGGGGCGTCCGGTGCCGACGCGGGTCCGCACTTCCAGAACCGCGTCGACCCGGCCGCGACCCCGGAGAAGCCGTCGTCGGACCCGGCGTACGCGAACCCGGAGAACGAGTTCTGGCTGGACCTGCGCACGGACGCGTCCGGCGCCGGGACCTCGGGCACCTCCGTCCCGTTCGCGCTCACCGACCGTCTGCCCGCCTCGATGATCATCCACGAGAAGGAGATGACGGCGACGGCGCCCGGCCAGGCCGGGACGGCGGGCGGCCGCCTGGCCTGCGTGACGCTGACCGCGTAGCCGAGATCGTTACGGTGGACGCGATGAAGCGTCCCGCGAACGGCCCCACCGTCACCCTCTGCCGGGGCTGCTGCTGCGGCACCACCCGCAAGCACCCGGGCGTCGACCACGCCGGCCAGGTGGAGCGGCTCCGCGAGGGCACGGCGGGCGTGGGCCGGGTGACGCTGTCGGACTGCCTCGACGCGTGCGCGCAGTCCACGGTCGCGGTGGTCTCCCCGTCGCGGGAGGGCCGGGCCGCGGGCGGGAAGCCGGTCTGGCTGCTCGGCGTGCTCGACCGCGACACCGAGGACGAGATCGTCGCCTGGGTGCAGGCGGGCGGGCCGGGCGTGGCCGACCCGCCGGGCATGCTCGACCTGCGCGTGTTCACCCCCGCCCGCCGCATCCGCACGCAGGTGCCCTGAGGCGCGCACACTGGGCGGCATGCAGCGCGTCGCCGTCCTGACCGAGCCGGACAACGTCGTCCTGGAGGACCGGGACGTCCCGGAACCGGGACCGGGCCAGGTGCAGGTGCAGGTGCGCGCGGTCAGCGTGTGCGGCTCCGACGTGCACTACTACGACCACGGGCGCATCGGCGGCTTCGTCATGCACGCCCCGCTGGTACTCGGGCACGAGACCTCCGGCGTGGTCAGCGCGGTCGGCCCCGGGGTGAGCGCACCCGCCGTCGGGACCCGCGTCGCCGTGGAGCCGCAGGCCGAGTGCGGCCGCTGCGACCAGTGCCGGCAGGGCCGCTACCACCTCTGCCCGGACATCGCGTTCTTCGCGACCCCGCCGGTCGACGGGTCGTTCGCCGAGTACGTCGTGGTTCCCGCGCACCGCGCCCACCCGGTGCCCGACACCCTCTCCGACGAGGCGGCCGCGCTGATCGAGCCGCTGTCGGTCGCGCTGCACGCGGCGGCCAAGGCCGACATCGGGCCGGGGTCGCGGGTGCTGGTGAGCGGCGCGGGGCCGGTCGGGCTGCTGTGCCTGCAGGTGGCGCTGGCGCGGGGGGCCTCGGCGGTCGTGGTGACCGACGTGATGGCCCTGCGCCGGGAGGCCGCGACCGAGTACGGCGCGACGGCCGTCGTCGACGCCAACGATCACGAGACGGGGCTCGCCGCGATCGGCGAGGTGCTGGGGCAGGCCGACGTCGTGCTCGAGTGCACCGGCGTGCAGCCCGCGATCGACCTCGCGGTGGCGGCGACCGCCCCGGCGGCGACGGTCGTGCTCGTCGGCACCGGCGCGAGCGTCACCCTGCCGCTCGACGTGGTGCAGGCGCGCGAGCTCACGATCAAGGGGACGTTCCGGTACGCGCACGTCTACCCGGCCGCGATCGACCTCGCCGCCACCGGACGGATCCGGCTCGACGACATGGTCACCTCGCACCACCCGCTCGAGGACGCCGTCGGGGCGCTGCTCGCCGCCCGTCGGGACCCCCTCGCGCTCAAGGCCGTGGTGCACCCGTCGTCGTGACCGACCGCGCCACCACGGCGAGCGAGACCAGCGCGAGGGCCCCGAGCACGCCGAAGAGCACGCTGTAGGACACCGCGAGCGAGGCGACCGCGAGCACCGCGGGGACCAGGAAGCCGACGTAGGCGAGGGCGTAGAACACGGCCGTCAGGCCCGCGAGGTGGCGCGGCGCGGCGATCCGCTGGACCTCGGCGAGCCCACCCACCAGAGCGAAGCCGTAGCCGACCCCGAGCACGGCGGCGGAGACGACCGCGAGCACCACGCCCGGGGTGGCCGCGGTCCACGCCGCGAGGGCCATCCCGACGACCGCCACGGCCGCCGCGACGATCCCGCCCCGCGCGTCGTCGAGCCCGAGGCGCCGGGCGGCCGCCTGGGCGGCGACCCCGGCGACGAGGGTCACGGCCGTCATGAGGGCCGCGAAGGCGATCGCGTGACCCGGCACGGCGGCGGCGACGAGCGAGGGGAGCACGGCGTAGGCGACGCCCGCGCAGGTGAAGACCCAGGGCGCGACCGGGGCGACCACGGTCCAGAACTCCCGCTGCCCGCGGAGCGGGATGCGGAGGTCGTCGCGCAGGCGTCCGGACGACGGACGGGTGAGGGTCTCCGGGGCGCGCAGCGCCAGGAGCCCGAGCGGGATCCCGACGAGGACGTGGACCGCGTAGGAGAGGACCTCCGGGGCGGGCGCCCACTGGGCGAGCACCCCGGCCGCGGCCGGGCCGAGGAGGAAGCCGAGCGTCAACGACAGGGCCGCGCGCGAGGCGCCGCCGGTGCCCGACAGCTCCTGGATCCACGTCGAGCCGACCGCCATCGCGACGCCGAGCGCGAGGCCCGCGAGCACCCGGCCGGCGAGGAGCAGCGGCACCGTGTCCCCGCCCACGGCGAGCACGACGCTGCCGGCGATCGCCAGCGGCGGCGCGGCCAGCATGAGCGGCCGGCGTCCCAGCCGGTCGGACAGCGGGCCGCCGACGAGCATGCCCGGCACAATCCCGAGCACGTACGCGCCGAGCAGGACGTCGACCGTGGCGAGGGAGAACCCGCCGAGCTCGCGGTACATCACCATGAGCGGCGTGAACTGGTTGCCGCCCCAGGCGACGGTGAACAGGGCCAGTCCGACCGGCAGCCAGCCGACGGTCCGCCCGACGACGGGTCGGGTCCCGAGTGTCGCGGTCACCGGCCGCGGCCCCCGCGGTGCGTGTTGTCCAGGTGGGTCACCAGCGCGCGGCGGAAGCCGTCCACGTCGCCCGCGGCGACCAGGTCGCGCAGGGCGCGGTGCTCGGCGAGCACGCACGCGGCGGCGGCCCCGCGGCCGCGCACCGACTCCGCCGTCATCCGCTGCTGGCGTTCCCGCAGCCCGCGGTAGAACCCGCTGAGCAACGAGTTCCGCCCGGCGTCGGCGATCAGCCGGTGGAACTCGGCGTCGGCCTCGGCGAACGCGGGCAGGTCGCTGGCGTCGTGCGCCTGCTGCTGGACCCGCATCGCGGTGTCGAGGGCCGCCACCAGCGCCGCGAGGTCGTCCGGTCGCCCGGCGACGTCGGCGATCGCGTGCGACTCGAGCACCGCACGGGCGTCGAGCACCTCGTCGATCTCGCGCGGCGCGACGGGCACGACGAGCGCGCCGCGCTTCGGGAACAGGCGCAGCCAGCCCTCGACCTCGAGGCGCAGGAACGCCTCGCGGACCGGGGTGCGCGACACCGTGAGCGTCGACGCGATCTCGCCCTCGCTGACCATCCGCCCGCCCTCGAGCTCGCCGGTGAGCACCCGCTCCTTGACGTGGCGGTAGACGAGGTCGGCAGCGGACACCGCAGGGGCACCACTGGTGGACGACATAGATACAACGTAGCCGACACGGTTCGTCGTGCTCAACCGGTCGTGGTCCGCCGCACAGGCGCGCGGGGCGCCGAGTGGCGGCGAGGCGTCGTCGCCGCCACCCGGTCGACGCGCTACGCCCCCGTGCGCGCCACCAGTCCCGCCGCCTCGATCCCGGCGACGACCGCCTCCTCGTCGGCGAGCGAGGCGTCCCCGGACGCCCCGGCGGCCCCGATCACCGCGCCGTCGGCGTCGACGATGAACACCCCGCCCGGCACGGAGAACACCTTGCCGCCGGCCAGGGAGGCCACCGAGGTGAAGAACTCGGGGGAGTCCGACGCGCGCTGTGCGATCGCGCGGCTGTCCATCATCAGCCCGATCACGCCGTGCGCCTTCGCGATCGCGACGTCGGGCCGCAGGAAGCCCGACCCGTCGGCGCGGCCGAGGGCCACGAGGTGCCCGCCGGTGTCCAGGACCGCCACGGTCAGGGGCTTGTAGCCCGCCGACTCGCCGTGCTCGAGGGCCTCGGCGACGATGGTGCGGGCGTGCTCGTAGGTCAGGGTCATGGCCTTCCCTTTCCCCGCCGCGCCGTCCGTCACCCACCGTGCCCGTGAGCCGGGCCCTCTCCGGGAGATACCGTGGATCGCATGGACTCGACGATGCCGGCGGGGGCTCCCTCGCCGACGCCGCCGAGGGGGCTGCGCAGCCTGCACGCCCGCATGCTCGCCGGGTTGTCCGAGGCCGTGGTGGTCACCGGACGCACGCACCCGGGCGGCGAGGAGATCGTGCACGCGGCGAATCCGGCGGCGGGCCGGCTGCTGCCGGGCCTCGTCGTCGGGGTCGGTGTCGCGGACGCGGGCCACGACGCGTTCACCGACGCGGTCGTCCGCGCCCGGCCGGGCTTCGAGGCCGAGGTCGCGGGGCGCCTGCTGTCCGCGCGCGCGGTCCGGCTCGACGACGACGGCACGGTCGGCGCGGTCGTCGACGCGCTGACCTGCTGGTACCTCACCGACGTGACCGAGGAGCGGCGCGGCTCGGCGTCGCTCTCGCGGGCCCAGGCGCGGGCCCAGTTCCTCGCCGAGGCCGGACGGGCGCTGCACGGGGTGCTCAACCTCGAGCGCACCCTGCGCACCGCGGCCTCGCTCGCCGCCGGGTTCCTCGCCCCGACCGTGCTGGTGATGCTCGCCGACGGCTCGGACACCGTGCGCTGGGCCCGCGCCGACGCCGGCGCCCCCCGCCCGCACACCGGCGAGATGGCCCGCGCCGACCTGCGCGCCGCCCCGCGGCTGCACGAGGCGCTCACCGGCCGCGCCCCGATCGACCCGTGGGTCGGCGTCGAGCTGACCGAGCTCCCGGTGTGGCACGAGCGTCCCGACGGGCCGGTGCTCGTGGTCCCGGTGCCCGGCACCGTGGTCCAGGGCGTCCTCGTCCTGGTGGGCGCGGACCCCGACGCCGAGGTGCTGCCGCTGGGCGAGGAGTACGCCGTCCGCGTCGGCACCGCCCTCTCCGCGGCCGCGCTCTACCGCGAGCAGGCCCACCTCGGCCACGTGCTGCAGGCGAGCCTCGAACCCCCGCCCCTGCCCGCCGACACCTCCGGCGACCTGCTCGTGGGCAGCGCCTACCGCCCCGCGCGGGAGAGCCTGCGCGTCGGCGGCGACTTCTACGAGGTGCTGCCGCGCACCGCCGCGGGCCGCACGCCGTTCCTGCTCGGCGACGTCTGCGGCAAGGGCATCGAGGCCGCCGTGCTCTCCGGGCGCGTGCGGCAGTCGCTGCACGCCCTGCGGCTCGTCGAGCAGGACCCCGCGACGCTGCTCCGCCTGCTCAACGTCGCGCTCCTCGACGCCGCCGACCTCGACGCCGCGGGCTCCTCGGTCACCATGCCGCGCTTCGCCACGATGGTGCTCGGCGATGCCCAGGCCCGGCCCGACGGCGGGTCGCGGCTGCGGCTGGCGACCGGTGGGCACCCGCCGCCTTACGTGCTGCGGGCCGACGGTCGCGTCGAGGAGGTCGACGTCATCGGGTCCCTGGTGGGGGCGCTGCGCGACGCCGAGGTCGGGGCCACCGAGGTCCTGCTCGCACCCGGCGACACCTGCCTGCTCTACACCGACGGCGTCACCGAGGCCCGCGGCGGCCCGACCGGCCGCGACTTCTACGACGAGGAGCGGCTCGAGGCCGCCCTGGCCGGCTGCGTCGGGGCGCCGCCGCAGGTGATCTGCGAGCGCGTGCTCCAGCTGCTCTCCGAGTGGCTCGGCGGGCGCGACCACGACGACGTCGCGCTGCTCGCCCTGCAGGCCGCTCCCCGCCGGACCCGGGAGGCCCCGTGACCGCACCCGGCACCGCCGCCGTCGCGCCCGCGACGCTGCGGGCGGAGTACCTCGACCGGCTCGGCGCCTCTGACGAGCAGGGCGCGATCGACGTGGCGCTCGGCGCCGTGGACGCGGGCCTCGACGTCGAGGCGGTCCTGCTCGACGTGGTGGCCGAGGCCCAGCGCGAGGTGGGGGAGCGGTGGGCCGCCGGGGCGTGGTCGGTGGTCCAGGAGCACATCGCCACCCACATCTCCGAGCGCGTCGTCTCCGCGGTCGCGCGGCACCGGCCGGCGGGTCCGTCCAGCGGCGTCGGGCGGATCGCGGTCGCCTGCCTCGACGGCGAGTGGCACGCCCTGCCCGCCCGCCTGCTCGCCGAGGTGCTCACCCGGCACGGCTGGGACGTGACGTTCCTCGGGTCGAGCGTCCCCGCCGCGCAGCTCGCGGTGCACCTGCACGAGACCGGGCCCGACGTCGTCGCCGTGTCCAGCTCCCTGCCCTCCCGCCTGCCCGCGGCGCGGCGGATGGTCGAGGCCTGCCGGGCGTCGGGCATCCCGATCCTCGCCGGCGGCGCGGCCTTCGGGCCGTGCGGCGAGTGGGCCACCGCGGTCGGCGCGGACGGCTGGGCGCCCGACGCGCGCGCCGCCGCCGCGCTGCTCGAGGGCCCGTTGCCGCGCGCCGACGCCGGGCGGGTCGACGACGCCTCGCGCGAGGAGCAGGCGCTGCTGCACACCCGCCGTCCGGAACTCGTGGCCGGACTCGCCGCGCGGGTCCGCGCGGGTGCGGGGCCCGACGACCAGCTCGCCGACGACCTCGGGCACCTCGTCGACTTCCTCGCCGCCGCGGTCTACGTCGACGACCCCGGGCTGCTCGCCCGCTTCCTGCGCTGGGTCGGCACCGTCGCGGTCCCCGGCGGGCTCACCCGCGAGGAGCTGCGCGGCGCCGTGGACGACCTCACCGAACGCCTCGCCGACTCGCCGCGCACCGTCGCGCTGCTCCGGTCCGAGCCCGTGCAGGAGGCGTGTTCCGGGACGGGGGCGGCGTGACCGGCCAGGAGCCCGACTTCGGCGTCCGCGTCGAGAAGGAGCAGGTGCCCGGGGCCGGGCCCCGCGTGCTGGTGGTGGTCAGCGGCGACGTCGACTACGCCCACGTCGGCGAGCTCGAGGCGACCCTCGAGCAGGAGGTCGCCCGCGCCACGGGGCGGCTCGACCTCGTCGTCGACCTCACCGCGGTGCCCTACTGCGACTCGTGCGGCATGCGCGCGCTGCTCGGCGCGTCGCAGCGCGTGGCCGCGACCGGGGGCTCGTTCGGGCTGCGGGGCGTCCACGGGCAGCCGTCCCGCGCGTTGCGGCTCACCGGCCTGGACCGGGTGCTCGGCGTCTGACGGGTCGGGTTGAACGGTCCCGACGGCGGGTGATCTAGTCCGTCGTATGACCACCCTCCCGGAGTCCCTGGAGACCCTCGCCGTCGACCGGCCCGCCGAGCACGTCGCCCGGGTCGCGCTGGTGGCGCGCGCGATGTCGCCGACCTTCTTCGCGGAGCTGCCGCAGGTGATGGCGGCACTCGACGCCGACGCCGACACCCGCGCGATCGTGATCACCGGCGCCGACGGGCGGTTCTCCTACGGCCTCGACCTCCAGGCCGCCGCCGGCAGTCTCGGCGGGGTGCTGGGCGACCCGAGCGCGAAGAACCGCGAGTGGTTCCTGCGCCACGTCCGGGAGCTGCAGGCCTCGATCACCTCGGTCGCCGACTGCCGCACGCCCACGGTCGCCGCGATCCAGGGCTGGTGCGTCGGCGGGGGCGTCGACCTCGTGACCGCCTGCGACGTCCGCCTCGCGAGCGCCGACGCCCTCATCTCCGTGCGCGAGGTGCGCATGGCGATGGTCGCCGACATCGGGTCGCTGCAGCGGCTCGTCGGGATCGTCGGGGACGGGTTCCTGCGCGAGCTGGCCCTGACCGGCGACGACGTGTCCGCCGCCGAGGCCGAGCGCATCGGCCTGGTGAACCGCACCTACGCGACCGCCGAGGAGCTCGACGCCGCCGCCCTCGCCCTGGCCGGGCGCATCGCCGCCAACTCGCCGCTCGTCACCCGCGGGATCAAGGACGTCCTCGACGCCGAGCGCGCCCCCCGGGTGGAGGCGGGGCTGCGTTACGTCGCGGCGTGGAACGCGGCGTTCCTGCCCAGCGCCGACCTGCAGGAGGCGTTCACCGCGTTCGCCGAGAAGCGGCCGCCGCGGTTCTCCTGAGCCACGGATCAGGTGACCGCCGCCAACGACCGCCGCGACCCGAGCAGCAGCGCGAGCTCGGCGTCCACCCCGGCGTCCGAGCGGCGCTCCAGCCACCGCCGACCGGCGGCGGACCGGGCCACCACCCACGACTCCACGAGGTTCCGCGCCACCTGCGGCACCACCGTCCACGGCACGACGACGGGTTGCCCCAGGTCGCGCAGCCCGTCGCGGCCGAGGAAGAGCCGGAGGTGGCCCAGGACCCGTCGTCGGGCGTACCACCCCCGCAGCCCGCCGCCGTGCTTGGTGCGCTGCCCCTCGACGAGCGCGGTCGTCAGCTCGACGCCGGCGGGCGTGGGGCCGCCCTGGGCGAGGAGCAGGTGGTGGTCGAACGCGTGCTGCGCGCGCTCGGTGGTGAACAGCCAGTCCTCGTCGACGCCGAGCAGGAACCCGACGTAGCGCCACAGGTGCATCACGGCGTCGGAGTCGGCGCGGGGGATGCGGTGCCCGAGGACCCGGGCGCCGAGCATGGCGGTGGCGCTGAAGAGGGCGAGCGTCCCGGCGAGGTCGCTGCGGTTGACCGGCAGCCCGTACCGCCCGGTGTCCCAGTCCGGGGACCGCCCGAACCGGTCGTCGACCACCGCGTGCATCGCCCGCACGTGCGCGGTGAGCCGGAAGCCCTCGCCGCCGCGGGCCATCCCGCCGGGGGCGCTGACCGCACGGCCCCAGACGAGCGTCTCGCCGAGCCGCCGCATCGCCGCGCGTCCGGCGAGCCCGCCGGTGGCGACCAGCAGGTCGGCCGGCCCCTCGTAGCGGTACCCGCCGATCAGCGCGAGGGCGAGCAGCACGTCGTCGCGGGTCGAGCCCATCCGGCGGTAGACGGCGGCGCCGCGTTCCAGCAGGTCGCGGTCGAGCCACGCCGGCTCCCGCTCCAGGGCGGCGACGAACGCCCGGAGGGCCGGCGGGTCGGCGTCGGTGGGCCCCTGCCCGAGCGCCCGCTCCACCGCGGCCATCGTCACCCGCTGCGGCGCGTCCGGGCGCATCGCCCGGGCCAGGGCCGCGCCGACCTCGTCGCGGAGCATCATCCGCCGCCCGATCTCGTCCACGAGCCCCTCGTCCACCTCCCGCACGCGCCCGAGCAGCGCCAGCGGCCGGGCGATCCGGGCGTTGCGGGACGGCGCGCCGCGGAACCGCGTCGGGCACGTCGGGAGCGCCCGGGCGGGCGCGGCGTCGGCGGTCATGCCACGACGCTCACACGCCGCGGCGGTCGGCTTCAACTCGCGTTCGGTGACGACGGGTCCCGCTGGTCAGGCCCCGACGCGGGCCCCGGTACTCGCATCGGGCTCCCCGGACGGGACGCGGACCACCGTCCGGGTCCCGGGCGCCGTGGTGTCGAGGGTGAAGGTGCCGCCGACGCCCTCGACGCGCGCGCGGGTGGAGGCGAGCCCGATGTGCCCGTCGGCCAGGCGCGCCGAGAGCACCGCGCGGTCGATCCCGACGCCGTCGTCGTCGATCTCCAGCCGACGACCGTCCGGGGTGTCGCGCAGGGCGACCGTCACGTGCTCCGCCCGCGCGTGCTTCGCGACGTTCGTGAGCAGCTCGCGGGCCACCCCGAACAGCAGCCGGTCGTGCGGGCCGGACGGGAGCGGCTCCCCGTCCACGGTCACCGCGAACCCCGCCTGCCCGGCCACCCGCTCCGCGACCCGGCGCACCGCCACCACCAGCCCGGCCTCGTCGAGCACGTACGGGTGCAGCGCGAACACGACCTCGCGGATCTCCCGGATGCCCGCCCGCAGTGCCTCCTCGGCGGCCTCGGCGCCGTCGAGCTCGTCGAGCTCCTGGCCGGCGACGAGAAGGGTCTGCAGGGCGTGGTCGTGCAGGTCCTCGGCGAGGCGGCGGCGTTCGCGGGCCTCGGCGTCGAGCACCTGGGCGGTCAGGGCGTCGGCGTCGGCGAGCAGCGCGCGGATGCGCGTCGCACGGCGGGCGAGCACCACGGAGAGCAGGAAGGTCGCGACCGCCACGAGCGTCAGGACCGCGGCCTCGGCCACGAGGGTCGTCGTGTCGATCGGCGGGCGCTCGACGGCGGCGGTGAGCGCGAACGACAGGATCGTCGCGATCCCGACCCCCGCCGACAGCGTCGGCCGGTACCGGAACGCCGCCATCACGGGGATCACCACGTAGGCCAGCGTCGGCAGCGTGCCGCCGCCCCCGGCGAGCAGGGAGAGCACGGTGACGGCGACGAGGTCGACGGTGGTGGCGGCGAGCCCGGTCGTCGGCGACACCGGGCGCCGCCGCACCTTGACGAACCAGCCGACGGCGAACAGCCCGTAGGCGGCCAGCACGAGCCAGAAGCCGACGCCCTCGACGCGGGTCTGGTCCAGACCCCCGGCCAGCCCGAGCAGCCCGACGAGTCCCCAGCGCATCAGGCTCGTCGTCCGCGACGCCTCGGCCTGGAACTGCGCGAGCGCCCGCTCGGCCGGGGTGCTCACTCCAGCAGCCCGCGCCGCATCGCCTCGGCCACCGCGGCCGCCCGCTCGGTGACCTCGAGCTTCTCGTACATCCGCTGCACGTGGGTCTTCACGGTGCTCGGCGCGACGTAGAGCTGCTTCGCGATCGCGGGCGTCGTGAGCCCCTGCGCCATCAGCCGGAGGATCTCCGTCTCGCGCTCGGACAGCGCGGGGCCGCGGTCGGCGCGCCGGTGCCGGATCTCCCCGGCGAGACCGGCCGCGAGGTCGGCGGGCAGCACCGTGCCGCCGTCGGCCGCCGTCCGGACCGCCTCGACCAGTTCCCGACGACGGGTCTCCTTCGGCAGGTAGCCCGCCGCGCCCTCCTCGAGCGCGCCGTAGACGAGGTTCGGGTCGGTGAACGCCGAGAGGACGACGATGCGCGTCGGCAGGCCGTCGCGTGCGGCCCGCCGGACGATCTCGGTGCCGTCGAGCCCGGGCATGCGGTGGTCGACGAGGGCGACGTCGGGACGGTGCTCGGTGATCGCCGCCAGCGCCGCGTCGCCGTCGTCGGCCTCCCCGACGACGTCGATCCAGCCGCTGTTGACCAGCGCCCGCACGACCCCGTCGCGGTACATCTCGTGGTCGTCGGCGACGACCACCCGCACCTTCTCCCGGGAGTCACGCACTCGCCCAGAACTCCGTCGCGATCTCGAGCCACCGCGGCGCGGCGTCGACGTGCGGCCCGTGCCCGGACTCCGCGAACATCTCCGTCCGCGCCCGCCCGCCGGCCTGCTCGTAGCGCTCCAGCACGGCGCGGATCTGGCTGATCATGGGCTGCGGCGGGAAGACGTCCGCGCCCGGCCAGCCCGGCACGATCCCGGCCTGCCCGAGGGTGCCCAGTTCGAGCATCGATCCGTCGGCGACCACCACGTCCCGCGTGCCGTGCGTCCAGAGCACCGGCGGCTTCGGGTCCAGCTCGGGCAGCCACGACCAGTCGCAGTACTTCGGCGACAGCGCGTTCAGCAGCCCGCGCGTGCCGGGCGCCGCGCCCGGCCAGTTCGACGAGGTCGTGGCGTCGCCGGGGTAGCCGTCGTCGCCGATCTGCGAGAGCAGGATCTCGTCGACGAGCAGGTCCTCCCGTTCGCGCGGCAGTCGGAAGTCGGGGGACCAGTAGGTGCCGGCCATGACGTTGCGCGGGCTCAGGGCGTCGTCGCCGGAACGGTCGCCCTCGCGCAGCTTCGCCACGAACTGCGGGTTGGCCACGCCCGCGCCGGAGCCCGCGAAGTCGTCGAAGCAGGGGCGGCCGTCGGGGTGGGTGCCGCCGTAGCCGTGGGGGCTGACGGGGTCGAGGAAGAGCAGGCTCGCCACCGGGCGCTGCCGCGCGACCAGGGCGATCGCCGCGCCCGCCGTCGACCACCCGACGAGGTGCGGCCGCTCGATCCCGAGGGTGTCGAGGTAGGAGACGAGGTCGTCGGCCCAGTCGCCGAGTCCGCGCGTCGCGTCGATCGGCGCCGGCTCGGTGCGCCCGAACCCGCGCATGTCGGGGGCGAGGAAGCGCCAGCGGTCGCTCGCCGGGCTCATCAGGTGCTCGAAGAACCGGCCGGTCGACAGGTTCCCGTGCACCAGGACGACCGGTTCCCCGTCGGCCGGCCCGGACGTCAGGTGGTGGATGCGGATGCGGGCGTCGACGGTCCCGGCCTCGACACCGGGCAGGAGCTCTCTCATGGTGCGCGGAACGCTAGTGCCGGAGGGGCGTGGGCGGAACGCTCTCCGGACGACGGGTCCCCCGCGTCGCGCACACACCCCGGGTGGCGCCGCTGGTGGTCCCGGTGACTTCTGCGCGTCCCGCACACACCGCCGGTCACCTCGTGCTCGGTCCGGGTGAGTCCTGCGCGTGACGCACACACGCTCCGGACGCGGCCGTCCTCGGCGCAGCGGATCCGGGTTCCGGTGTGTGCGTGACGCGCAGGAGTCGGCCGGGTCGTTCCGGCCCCGCCCGGGAGTGTGTGCGGGACGCGCGCGATCCACCGGGCCCCGGGACCGACGCGCGCGACCCGCCGTCGGGAAGGGTCAGCCGAGGGGGACCCGGGCGAGGACGCCGTCGACGTCGACGCCCCGGGGGAGCGTCCCGAAGGCGGCGCCGTGATCGCCGGCGACCCGCGAACCGACGAAGGCGTCCGCGACGGCCGTGGGCGCGTGGCGCACGAGCAGCGACCCCTGCAGCACGATCGCGAGCCGCTCGGAGAGCCAGCGGGCGCGGTCCTCGGAGACGTCGCGCAGGTCGTCCTGGACGGCCTTCCACGCCGCGTCGAGCCGGTGGTCGGCACCGGCGGCGAGCTCGACCTCCGTGCGGTACGCGTCGACCGCGGCGGGCTCGCGGGCGAGGACCCGGAGCAGGTCGAGGGCGTTGACGTTGCCGGAGCCCTCCCAGATCGAGTTCAGGGGCGACTCGCGGAACAGCCGCGGCATCCCCGACTCCTCGACGAACCCGTTCCCGCCCAGGCACTCCAGCGCCTCGCCGACCACGGCCGTCTGGCGCTTGCAGATCCAGTACTTGCCCAGGGTGACGCCGATCCGCCGGAACGCGGCCTCGTGCTCGTCGTCGGCGGCCCGGTCCTGCGCGCCCGCCAACCGCATCGCCAGCGCGACCGCCGCCTCCGACTCCACCGTCAGGTCCGCCAGCACCGCGCGCATCAGCGGCTTGTCGATCAGGGCGGCGCCGAACGCGCACCGGTGCCGCGCGTGCCAGACCGCCCGGCGGACGGCGTCGCGCATCCCGGCGGCCGAGCCGAGGGCGTTGTCGAGCCGGGTGCACGCGACCATCTCGATGATCGTCCGGACCCCGCGGCCCTCGTCGCCGACACGGAAGCCGACCGTCCCGTCGAACTCGGGTTCGCTCGAGGCGTTCGACCGGTTGCCGAGCTTGTCCTTGAGCCGCTGGATCGCGAACGGGTTCCGCGTCCCGTCGGGCAGGACCCGCGGCACGAGGAAGCAGGTGACGCCCGCCGCCGTCTGCGCCAGCACGAGGAACACGTCGCACATCGGGGCGCTCGTGAACCACTTGTGCCCGGTGAGCGACCAGGTGCCGTCGGCGTTCGGGGTCGCGGTGGTCGTGTTGGTGCGGACGTCCGAGCCGCCCTGCTTCTCGGTCATGCCCATGCCCGCCAGCAGGCCCGACTTCGACGCCGGGTCGGTCAGGCCGGGCTCGTAGCTCCGCGCCATGAGCCCCGGCCCGTACTGCGCGAACAGCTCCGGAGCGGCCCGGAGAGCCGGCACCACGGCGTGCGTCATCGACACCGGACAGCCGTGGCCGGCCTCGGCCTGGGACCAGACGAGGAACCCGGCCGCCCGCGCGACGTGCTGTCCCGGCCGGCCCTCCCACACCGCGCCGGCGAACCCGCGGGACACGGCCTCGCCGAGCAGCGCGTGGTAGCCCGGGTCGTAGTCGACCTCGTCGATCCGGTTCCCGATCCGGTCGTGCGTCCGCAGCACCGGCTCGTTGCGGTGCGCGGCGTCGGCCCACGCCCGGACCTCGGCGCTGCCGACCCGGCGGCCGGTCTCGTGCAGCTCGTCGAGCGCCCACCCCGCGCCCTCGCGCTCGAGGGCCTCGAGCAGCGGCGGGTCGGCGGCCGCGTCGAACCCGACGAGGTCGGGAGCCTGGTTGGTCACGACGTGGGTGGGCGCCATGGCCCGATCGAAGCACGTCGGGCTACCCGTCGGTAGGTGCGCCGCGGGTCGGGCCGACGGCACAACCCCGGGCGTCGGGTTGGTACCCGGGGGACATGGCGTGGGTCACAGACGGACCTCTAGCGTCGCGCTCCGCGCGGCCGATCGGTCGCGCCCGATCGGAGGTGTGCGATGTCGACGGAGCTCGAGGGCAGGGTCGCGGTGGTCACCGGGGCGGGGAAGGGGCTGGGGCGGGCGATCGCGACCCGCTTCGCCGCCGCCGGCGCGACCGTCGTCGTCTCGGACCTCGACGCGGACGCGGCCGGCGCGGTGGCGGAGGGCCTGCCCGGCGCGGTGGCGATCGCGTGCGACGTCCGGTCCGAGGAGCAGGTCGCCGCGCTCGTCGAACGCACCGTGGAGCAGTGCGGCGCGCTGCACGTGATGGTGCCGAACGCCGGGGTCGGCGCGCCGCTGCCGCTGGTGCAGATGGACCTCGCGGCCTGGCGCGACGTGGTCTCGGTCAACCTCGACGGGGTGTTCCTGTCCCTGCGCCACGCGGCTCCCGCGATCATCGCCGCGGGCGGCGGCAGCATCGTCACGATCGGGTCGATCACCGCCCACGCGGGCTCGCCGCTGATCGGGCACTACGCCGCGGCGAAGGCGGGCGTGGTCAACCTGACCAAGACCGCTGCCGTCGAGCTGCGCCCCTACGGCGTCCGCGTGAACACGGTGCTCCCCGGGTTCATCGACACCGACCTCGTGACCGCCGCCCGTCCCGGGTTCGAGGCCGCCCTGGGGCTGCCCTCGGGCGGGTTCGACGAGCTCATCGCCCAGAAGCAGGGGCGGTACGGCCGACCCGACGAGGTGGCCGAGGCGGCCCTGTTCTTCGCCTCGGAGCGGTCCTCGTGGTGCACCGGGAGCGAGCTGGTCCTCGACGGCGGGATGGACGCGGGGCTGCTGTAGCCCGCCGTCGTCCTCAGAGGAGCTCGAGCGCGCGCTTGCGGTCCGGGGGCGGGAAGGCCCGGTCGAGCTCCGCGAGGTCGTCGTCGGTGAGGTGCACGTCGAGGGCGCCGCGGTTCTCGACGATGCGCTCCGGCGTCGCGGTCTTGGGGATCGCGATCGTGCCCGGCCGCCGCAGGACCCACGCGAGCGCGACCTGGGCGGGCGTCGCACCGTGCCGGTCCGCCACGGTGCGCAGCGCGGGGGCGCCGAGGAGCCGGCCCTGCTCGACGGGGGAGTAGGCCATCACGGGGACGGTGTGCTCGGCGCACCAGGGGAGCAGGTCGTACTCGGGGCCGCGCCGCGTGAGGTTGTAGAGGACCTGGTCGGTGGCCACGGCGCGGCCGGCGGCGAGCCCGACCAGCTCCTCGAGGTCGTCGGTGTCGAGGTTGCTGACGCCCCACGCGCCGATCTTCCCGGCGGCCTGCAGCTCCTCGAAGGCGGTGACGGTCTCGGCGAGCGGGTGTCGCCCCCGCCAGTGCAGCAGGTACAGGTCGATCCGGTCGGTACGCAGCCGTCGCAGGGCACGCTCGGCGGCCTCGACGGTGCCCCGCCGCGAGGCGTTCGAGGGCAGGACCTTGTCCACCACGAACGCCTCGTCCCGCCGTCCGGCCAGGGCCTCGCCGACGAGTTCCTGCGCGCCGCCGTCGGCGTACATCTCGGCGGTGTCGACGAGGGTGATCCCCTCGTCCAGCGCGGCGTGCAGGGAGGCGATCTCGTCCCGACGGCGGGTCGGGTCCTCCGCGTAGTGCCAGGTCCCGGCCCCGAGGACCGGGACGGGCGTGCCGTCGGGGAGGGCCGTCGTCGGGATGCTCATCGGGGCGGATGCCTCCGGGCGTGAGCACCCAATCCCGCGTCCGGCCGTCGGTCGGCGGTGACCGACCGTCGCCCGGGAGCGCGAGACAGGCCGCGGAACCGGGACCGGTCGCACCGGTTCCGCGGGGTGGCAGGCGGGGACGGGCTCGCCGGCGCGCGAGGATCCGGGCATGCCGAAGGCCCACGACCACGACGCCGGGGGCGACCCCGCGACCCTCGCCGCGAAGCAGGAGCTGCGCGAGCAGGTGTGGGCGCGCCTGTCCGAGGAGAAGCAGGCGCGGTTCCCCGGGGCGCGCAACCGGATCCCGAACTTCGTCGGCGCGGAGAAGGCGGCCGAGCGGCTCCGCGACACCGACGTCTGGCAGAACGCCCGCACACTCAAGTGCAACCCGGACTCCGCGCAGTGGCCCGTGCGGCAGCGCGCGCTCGAGGACGGCAAGACGGTCTACATGGCGGTCCCGCGCCTGGCCGAGGAGCACCCGTTCTTCCTGCTGGACCCCGACGACCTCGGCGGCCGGACCCCGCGCCAGGCGTCGTCGATCAAGGGCGCGAGCGCGGCGGGTCGCACGGTGGCGGTGGAGGACCTGGAGCCGGTGGACCTCGTCGTCGCCGGCTGCGTCGCAGTCACCGAGGACGGCGCCCGCCTCGGCAAGGGCGGCGGGTTCTCCGACCTCGAGTACGCGGTCGCCTTCGCGGCGGGGCTCGTCGGGCGGGACACCCCCGTCGTCACGACGGTGCACGAGCTGCAGGTCGTGGACGCGATCCCGACCGTCGACCACGACGTCGCGCTGGACCTCCTGGTGACGCCGGAACGCACCCACACGTGCCGTCGGGACGCCCGGCACGACCCCGCGATCGCCTGGGACGAGCTCACCGACGAGAAGATCGAATCCATTCCGCTGCTCGCTTCCCGCCGCCGCATGCGCATGGCACCGTGAGACCCGGGTCACGCACTCGACGACGAGGAGACAGACGATGGCCGACGCACCCTCGATGGCGGAGCTGCTCGGGGACAACCCCCCGAAGAACTGGGGCAAGTGGGGCGACGACGACGAGGTCGGCTCGCTCAACTACCTCGACGCCGCCCAGGTGCTTCGCGGGGTCGCCAGTGTGAAGAACGGCCAGGTCTTCACGCTGCAGTGCCCGATGGGACATCCGCACGGCGACCCGGTCTTCCCGGGCCGTGAGGGCATCAAGCGCGAGATGGTGTGGGACCAGGAGCTGTTCGAGTCGGGGCAGGGCCCGTCGTTCCCGGGCGGGATCCGCGCGACCGACGACAAGGCCGAGATCTTCCTCCAGGGGTCGTCGCAGTACGACGCGCTCGGCCACGCCTGGTACGACGACACGCTGTGGAACGGCCGGTCCGCCGACACCACGAACGGCGGCGGCATGAGCTGGGCCTCGGTCCTGCCGATCGCCGAGCGCGGCATCGCCGGCCGCGGCGTGCTCATCGACATGGCACGCCACCGCGGCAAGGAGTGGCTGGACAAGGGCGAGACGTTCACCCACACCGACCTCGAGGAGGCGGCGGCGAAGCAGGGCACCTCGATCGAGGACCGCGACATCCTGCTCGTGCGCACGGGCTTCCTGAAGTACTTCTACGCGACGCCCGCCGAGGAGTTCTACGACGACTTCGTGGAGCCGGGCCTGACCTACTCCCGCGAGCTCGTCGAGTGGTTCCAGAACAAGGAGATCCCGAACCTCGTCACGGACACGATCGCCAACGAGGTCACCGCCGACCCGGAGACCGGGGTGCTCCTGCCGCTGCACGCATCGCTGCTGCGCAACCTGGGCGTCAGCCTCGCCGAGATCATCTGGCTCGACGACCTCGCCGACGCGTGCGCCGCGGACGGGCGCTGGGACTTCCTCTACACCGCCGCCCCGCTGAAGATCCACGAGGCGACCGGGTCGCCCGTCAACCCGGTGGTGATCCGATGACGACCACGCAGTCGTCCGCGTACGAGTCGAAGCCGTGGCTCGCGCGCTACCGCGACGACTACAACCACGGCGCCGTCACCATCGAGTTCGCGAGCGCGCTGGACATGTTCCGGGCCGCCCTGGAGCGCGACCCGGACTGCGAGATCGTCCGCTACTTCGACGGCACCCTGACCATGCGCGAGCTCGACGAGCTCTCCGACGCGTTCGCCGTCGCGCTGACCGAGCGCGGCTTCGCCCGGGGCGACCGCCTCGCCACCTACCTGCAGAACATCCCGCAGGTGCTGGCGGTCGTGATCGGGACGTGGAAGGCCGGCGGCATCGTCGTCAGCGTCAACCCGATGTCGCGCCAGCGCGAGCTCACGACCATCCTCACCGACTGCGCGGCGACGGCGATCGTCGCGCAGGAGGACCTGTGGGCGATCGCGAGCGAGGTCGTGCCGAACACGAGCGTCCGCATCGCCTTCACCACGTCGCCGCTGGAGTTCCAGACCCGGCACGACGAGCGCCTCTTCCGGGACATGGAGCGGGTCGACTGCGACGGTGCCGAGGACCTGACGACGGTGCTCGGGCGGTTCCGGGGCCGGACGCCGGAGCCGGTGACGCTGACGGGCGACGACGTGGCCTTCCTCGGCTACACGAGCGGCACGACGGGTCCGCCCAAGGGCGCGATGAACACGCACGCCAACATCGTGTTCAACGCGCAGACCTACCGGGACTGGATCCAGCTCGCCCGCGAGGACTCGGTGTTCGGGGTCGCCCCGCTGTTCCACATCACCGGGGTCGTGGGGCACATGGCGATCGCGCTGCTGCTGCCCTGCCCGCTCGTGCTGGCCTACCGCTTCGAGCCCGGCGTCGTGGTCGACGCGATCCGGGAGCACCGGCCGACGTTCTCGATCGGCTCGATCACGGTGTTCATCGCGATGATGAACGCGCCCGGCGTGGACCGGGACGCGCTCTCGTCCATGGTCAAGGTGTACTCGGGTGGCGCGCCGATCCCGCCGTCGACGGTCAAGGCGTTCCAGGACCAGTTCGGCCACTACATCCACAACTTCTACGGGCTGACCGAGACCAACTCGCCGTCGCACGGGGTGCCGCTGGGCGCCACGGCGCCGGTCGACGAGACCTCGGGCGCGCTGTCGGTGGGGGTGCCGATCTTCGACACCGTCGTGCGGATCGTGCGCGACGACGGCACGGAGGCCGACGTGGGCGAGGTCGGGGAGATCACCACCCGCGGCCCGCAGGTGGTGCCGGCCTACTGGGGCAAGCCCGAGGAGACCGAGAAGGCGCTGCGCGGGCCCGGCGGCGTCGTCGAGCTCAAGACCGGCGACGTCGGCTACATGGACGCCGAGGGCTGGTTCTACGTCGTCGACCGTAAGAAGGACCAGATCAACGCGGGCGGCTACAAGGTCTGGCCGCGGGAGGTCGAGGACGTGCTCTACGAGCACCCGGCGGTCCGCGAGGCGGCCGTCGTCGGGGTCCCGGACGAGTACCGGGGCGAGACGGTCAAGGCGTTCGTCTCGCTGCGGCCGGGGCAGTCGGTGGAGCCCGACGAGCTCATCGCGTTCTGCAAGGAGCGCATGTCGGCCTACAAGTACCCGCGGCAGATCGAGCTGCGGGACGAGTTGCCGAAGACGGTCACCGGGAAGCTGCTGCGCCGCGAGCTGCGGGGCACGTAGGCGTCCCACACCGGACGGACGACGCGTTCGTGGCCTCTCGCCGCACGAACGCGTCGTCCGTCCGGGTCCGGGGGGTGCCGGGTCAGGCCTGTGCCAGCACCTCGTCGAGCACCCCGTTGCGGGCGTCGGCGACGAGGTCGGCGAGCTGGCCGAGGCTCATCTGGATGCGCTGGCCGAAGTCGTCGGTGATGACGACGCGGCGGTCCTCGTCCGCGGCCGGGTCGAGGTAGAGCTCCGGGCAGCCGCAGTTGCACTGGCCGCAGAAGGTGGCGACGTGCGTCAGACCGGTGGTGTCCTGCTCGATCATCTCGGGGTCCTCCTCGGAGCCGGGGCCGGGACGACGATCACCGTAGGCAGGGTCGCCGTGCTCGTGGCGTGGTCCGTTCGGGTGGGACCGGTCAGCGGGAGGCGCGGCGCAGGCTCAGGGCGAGGCCGATCTCGGACGCGCCGCGCAGCAGGAACCCGAACCCGGCGAGCAGCGCGATCGTGCCGACCGCCGCGCCCGGCGAGAACAGCAGGATCACCGCGGCGAGCAGGGCGAGCACGCCCATGCCGATGTTCCAGCCGCGGTGCTCCTTCGACCGGGCGGCGACGAAGAGGTCGTTGATCCCGGCGAAGAGGAACCAGAGCAGCAGGCCGACGACCATGATCGTCACCCCGGTGCCCGGGAAGAAGATCACGAGGATGCCGGCGAGCGCGGTCATGACCCCGAAGATCACCACCCACCAGCGGCCCGGCGCGCCGTGCTGCACGCGCAGTGCGACGGTGGCCTCGATGACCCCGGAGATCAGCAGGCCGATCCCGAGGAAGACCGCCAGGACCAGCACGGTGGCGATGGGGAACACGAGGGCGATCAGACCGACGATCACCCCGAGGATGCCGTCGGCGAGGATCCAGCCCCAGCGCTTGGACACCTGACGCAGGTCGATCGAGGAGGTCACGCCTCGTTGCGTACACCGTGCGGCGTGTCCGCACCAGCACGGCGCGCCCACACGTGATCGGGCAGGGTGGCCTCCGTGCTCCGCGCGTTCCTGGTCCTGCTCGTCCTGACGGCGGGTTGCGCGGCGGCCCCCGCCGTCGGGAACGACCCCGACGTCGCGTTCGCGGCGATGATGATCCCGCACCACCAGCAGGCCCTCGAGCTCTCGGCGCTGGTGGCGGGGCGGACCACCGACCCCACCGTCTCCGACCTCGCGTTCCGCATCGACCGCGAGCAGGTCGAGGAGATCGGCCAGCTCCAGGGCCTCCTCGCGCTGCGCGGCGGGGCCGCGCCGACGGCGATGCACCACGACATGCACGACATGCACGACATGCCCGGTATGGCCGACGCCGCCACGCTCCAGGGACTGCGCAGCAGCAGCGGCGCCGACTTCGACCGGCGCTGGCTGCAGACGATGATCGCCCACCACGAGGGGGCGATCACGATGGCGCGCGACTACCCGGGCGGGGCGCTCACCGAGTTCGCCCGGACGCTGACGCGCACCCAGCAGGCCGAGATCGACCGCATGCGGGGAGCGCTCACGAGCGGTAGCGCGCCTCCAGCTCCCGCACCTCGGTAATCCCGACGATCTCGGTGAACTGGTCGAGCCCGGACACGTCCAGCTGCTCGAGGGGACCGGTGGGGGAGCCGTGCTCGGCGAGGTGGCCGAGCATCGTGCGGATCCCGGAGGCGGCGGCCAGGAGCGTCGAGACGGGGTAGAGCACGAGCGAGAAGCCCAGCTCGGTGAGCCGCGACAGCGGCGGGAGCGGGGTGCGGCCGCCCTCGGCGCCGTTGAACAGCAACGTGTACCCGGACAGGGCGGAGGCGACCTTCTCCAGGTCGTCGCCGGAGGTGGGGGCCTCGACGAACAGCACGTCCGCGCCGGCCTCGGCGAAGGCGAGGGCGCGTTCGATCGCCGCGTCCACGCCGAAGGACTGCGCGGCGTCGGTGCGGGCGATGAGCACGAGGTCGGGGTCGGTCCGGGCGTCGACGGCGGCCCGGATCTTCGCGGTCATGTCCTCGAGCGGGACGACCTCCTTGCCCGCGAGGTGCCCGCACTTCTTCGGCATCACCTGGTCCTCGAGGTGCAGCGCGGCGACCCCGGCCTGCTCGTACTCGCGGACGGTGCGGATGACGTTGATCGGGTTGCCGTAGCCGGTGTCCGCGTCCGCGATCAGCGGCACGTCGACCACCGACGCCATCCGCCGCGCGTTGTCGACCATCTCGGCCTGCCCGAGGAGCCCGACGTCGGGCCGGCCCAGCAGCGAGGCGGTGGTGCCGAAGCCGGTCATGTAGACGACGTCGAAGCCGGCCTGCTCCACGAGGCGCGCGGACAGGGCGTCGTAGGCGCCGGGCGCGACGACGGGCCGGTCGGACGCCAGCAGCTCGCGCAACCGGGCGCGGCGGCCGGTGGGGTGGCTGAGCAGGTCGGCCATGGTCGGTCCCTCCAGGTTTGTGTACAACCGCCGAAGTTCTGCTGGCTTTCCGGCGTGGGTCACCCTACGTTGCACACAACGCGGAGCGGGAGGTGTGATGGCGACGACGCTGACGGCCCGGGCGAGCGAGCGCGCGCACCATGCGCTGCGCGACGAGATCCTGCGCGGCGCGCTCCCGCCGGGCGCCCGGCTGGGCGAGGTCGAGCTCGCCGAGCGGCTGGGCGTCTCGCGCACCCCGATCCGCGAGGCCCTCTCCCGCCTCGCCGCCGAGGGGCTCGTGGAGGTGCTGCCGCACCGCGGGGCACGGGTGGTGAGCTTCTCGGCCGACGATCTCGACGGCATCTTCGACGTCCGCCTGGCCCTCGAGCCGCGGGCGACCGGCCGGGCGGCGACGCGGGTGACCGCGGAGGACCTGGACGCCCTCGACGACCTCGCCACGCACATGCTGGCGATCGGCGCCCCGGGACCGGAGCAGGACCTCGACGCGCTCGTCGGGCTCAACCGGGACTTCCACGCGCGGCTGCTCGAGGTGGCCGCGGCGCCCGCGTTGTCGGCGGCGTTGGCGAACGTCGTGCACCTCCCGGTGGTCCTGCGCACCTTCCACACCTACGACCCGGCGTCGCTGGCCCGCAGCCTCGCCCACCACGCCGAGATCGTCGCGGCCCTGCGGGTCGCCGACGCCGACTGGGCGAGCGCCGTGATGCGCAGCCACATCCGCAACGCCCGCGCCGTGATGGTGAGGAACGCATGAGCAGTCCGCACGGCTCGAACTTCGCCGGCCGCGTCGGGTGGGGGTCGAGGCCCGCCGTCGTCGTGGTCGACCTCGTCCGCGCCTACACCGACGCCGGCGGCCCGTTCTTCCTCGACGGGCAGCAGGACCGGGTCCTGGCCGCCACCGCCGACCTCCTCGCCGCCGCCCGGGCCGCCGCGGTCCCCGTCCTGTGGACCGTGGTCCGCTACGCGCCGGACCTCGCCGACGGCGGGTTCTTCCCGGCCAAGGTGCCCGCGCTCGCCTGCTTCGCCGAGGGGGCCGACGGCGGGTGGGGCGAGCTCGCGCTGGCGCCCGCGGCCGACGACGCGCTGGTGGTCAAGCAGCACGCCTCCGCCTTCGCCGGGACCTCGCTGGCCGGGAGCCTGCGGGCCCGCGGGGTGGACACCGTCGTCGTCGCCGGGGTCTCGACGTCGGGCTGCGTGCGCGCGACCGCGACCGACGCGCTGGCGGAGGGGTTCCGACCCGTCGTCGTGCGCGAGGCGTGCGGGGACCGGAGCGAGGCGCTCCACGAGAACAACCTGGCCGACCTGGACGCGAAGTACGCCGACGTCGTCGGACTCGCGGACGCGCTCACCCACCTCGGAGGTCGAGACTGATGCAGTACGGCGTCTTCATCCCCAACGCCACGAACGGCTACATCCTCTCCACGGGCAGCCCGCAGTACCGGCCGAGCTTCGCGCACAACGTCGCGATCACGCAGGAGGCCGAGAAGCAGGGCCTGGACTTCGTGCTCTCGATGATGAAGCACCGGGGCTCGGGCGGGCCGAGCGACTTCTGGGGCGAGTGCCTCGAGTCGTTCACGCTGTTCGGCGGGCTCGCGGCGGTCACCGAGCGGATCGGGCTCTACCCGTCGGTGACCACGCTCGCGACGCACCCGATCATGGCGGCGCGGATGGTCGCGACGATCGACGAGATCTCCGGCGGGCGCTGCGGGCTCAACATCGTCACCGGGTGGAACAAGCCGGAGTACACGCAGATGGGCCTGTGGCCCGGCGACGAGTACTTCACCCGGCGCTACGAGTACGCCGCCGAGTACGTCCAGGTGCTGCGGGCGCTCTGGAGCGAGGGCCCGACCACGTTCCACGGCGAGTTCTTCGACCTCGACGAGGCCGACATGCGGCCCAAGCCGCTGCACACGCCCACCGTGGTGTGCGCGGGCCAGTCGCCGGCGGGGCAGGCGTTCACCGCGAAGCACGGCGACCGCAACTTCATCATGGCCGAGCGCTCGAAGGTCGGGGACATCGCGAGCGGGGTGCGCGACCTCAGCGCGGGCGAGGGCCGCGACGTGGGCACGTTCGCGCTCTACTGCATCATCGCCGAGGAGACCGACGAGGCCGCGGACGCGCTCTGCGACCACATCGTCGCGAACGCCGACCTCGAGGCGATCAGCTACATGACGACGGGGGCCTCGCTCGACACGAACCCCGACGGCACCTCGGCGCAGCTGCTCGCGTCGCTGGAGCGCCCGGCGGCGGAGGGGAACATGGCGTTCCTGTCCCTGCCGGTGATCAAGGGGTCCTACGAGCGCGTCGCCGCGCAGCTCGACGAGATCGCGGTGACCACCGGGATCACGGGCGCCCTGCTCACCTGGCCGGACTTCGTCGACGGCGTCACCAAGTTCGGCGAGCGGGTCAAGCCGCTGCTGCGGAACGCGGCGCAGGCCCCGGTGCCCGCCTGATAATCGGGCGGTGAGCGTGCTCTCCGCCCCCCAGGTGCCGATGCTGTTCGTCGAGCTCGACGCGATCCGCCGGACCGAGGCCGACCTCGGTCGGCCCTACCGGGGCCCGCTCGACGTCGAGGTCCACCTCGACGCGGTGGAGCGGCTGCGGCTGTGGAAGGCGGGGGGCGGGCGGGCCATCGGGTTCGCCCACCTCCCGGCGGTGGCGCGCGGCGAGCTCGGCGAGGACGTGGCGGTCCGCCTGCTCTGGACGATCCACGAGCGGGCGGGCAACCCGTTCGACACCCTCGTGCACTGCCCGCACGACCCCGACGCGGCGACGCCCGACCTGTCCCGCTGCTGGTGCCGCCCGCCGCTGCCGGGCCTGCTCATCGCCGGGCAGGAGCAGGTCGCGCTGCGCCAGCGGGAGCGCTACCCGGTGTGGATGGCGCTCGTGGTCGCGGCGAGCGAGCCGGTCCGGGCCTGCGCGGAGGGCCTGGGTCTCGACGTCGTCGACGCCGCCGCGTGGCGTTGGGGCGCAGCCGGGTGATGTTCGGCGGATCACCGTCCCATACGCCCTGAGCTGGGCGGATGACGACGAACGTCCCGTGGCCGCGGGGTGTCCCCGAGGTGTATCCCAGGGGGACGAACCGCTGCTCCGGGGAGCGTCGCCATGTCCGAACGCCCGATGTCCGACCGCAAGCACGTGGTGCCGGCTCCGCCGTCGCACTGCTGGGAGGTCCGCGGCTGGCAGCCGCCGCCCCCGCCGTCGGACGAGCAGACCGGCTGGCACACGGTGGCCTTCTGCCCGTCGCACGACGACGCCGTGGTGATCGCGCACGCCCTGGTCGCGGGGAGCGGTCCCGACGGCGGGCTCGGGCTGGCGACGGTGCCGGCGCGGCCGTTCGAGTACGTCGAGGTGTGGGGGCCCTCGGAGGAGGCGGGCGGCCGGTCGCACACCTGCGAGCGCTACCCCGAGCCGGACGTCCATGAGCGGCGCGCGATGTGGTTGCGCGCGGCATCGTCGCTCTACACGGACGGTCTGACCGTCTGACCCCGTTCCGCACCCGTTGGCCCCGACACGCAACGGGCCGTGACAGGATGAATGCATGGGGTCGGCCACACGGGAGGCGTTCTTCGACGCTGCGCTGAGGCTCCTGGCCGCCGCGCACGACGACGGGTCGGAGCACGACATCGCCGCCCGCGCCGGCCTCAAGCTCGCGCCGCTGTGCCGGGCCGTCGGCGTGACGACCGGGTCGTTCTACCACCACTTCGACGGGTGGGACGGCTTCGTCGTCGCGCTGCTCGAGCACTGGGAGACCACCGAGACCGCCCGGCTCGTCGAGGCGGCCTCCCGCGAGGTCGACGCCGCGGACCGGCTCGGGTTGCTCACCCTGCTCGCGCTGACGTTCCCGCACGAGGCCGAGGCCGCCATCCGCGCGTGGGCCCACGTCGACGCGCGGGTCGCCCGCGTGCAGCGGCGCGTCGACGACGCCCGCCGCGACGTCGTGGCCGCCTGCGTGCGGGTGCTGCGCTCGGACCACGCCGACGAGATCGCCGAGCTGGCCATCGACTCGCTGATCGGCTTCCAGTCCCGGCTGCGCCCGATGGACACCGACGCCCTGCGGCGGCGCTTCGCGCTCCTCCTGGGCCTCGCGGAGCTCCCGACCCCGGACGGGCTGGTACCGCAGCAGCTAGGGTGATCACCCATGGCGGCCGTTCGCATCGCTAACTGTGCCGGGTGGTTGTGGGACCGCTTCTCCGGGCTGCGGGACGCGCTCGCGGGCCCCGTCGACGTCGTCACCGGTGACTACCTCGCCGAGCCGACGCTGCGCCAGCTCGCCCTGGAGCGGACGAAGGACCCGGCGCTGGGCTACGCGCGGAGCTTCCTCGCCCAGTTCACCGACGCGGTGGACCTGCTGGTCGAGCGCGGGGCGAAGCTCGTCGTCGACGCCGGCGGCCTGAACCCGGCGGGGCTGGCCGAGGAGTGCCGCCGCATCCTCGCGGAGGCCGGGCACGGCCTCGTCGTCGCGCACGTCGAGGGCGACGACGTGCTCGGTCGCCTCGGCGAGTTCGGCGCGCTGCCCCATCTCGACGACGGGCGTCCGCTCGCCGACTGGGGTCACGACGCCGGCACCGCGAACGCCTACCTCGGCGGCTGGGGGATCACCGCGGCGCTCGCCGCGGGCGCCGACGTGGTGATCACCGGCCGCGTCACCGACGCCTCCCTGACGACGGGGGTGGCCGCGTGGTGGCACGGCTGGGCCCCGGAGGACTGGGACGCGCTGGCCGGCGCGGTCGCCGCGGCCCACGTGATCGAGTGCGGCCCCCAGGCCACCGGCGGCAACTTCTCGGGCTTCACCGAGGTGCCCCGCGTCGACGACCTCGGCTACCCGATCGCCGAGATCGCCGCCGACGGCACGGCGGTCATCACGAAGCACGACGTCGCCGGCGGCACGGTCACCACGGACACCGTGACCGCCCAGCTGCTCTACGAGATCCAGGGCCCGATCTACCTGAACCCCGACGTCACCGTCGACCTCACCGACGTCACCGTGACGCAGGAGGCGCCCGACCGGGTCGCGCTGACCGGGGTCCGCGGCACCCCGCCGAGCCCGACGACGAAGCTCGCGATCACCGCGCCCGGCGGGTTCGAGTCGAGCGTGTCGTTCTACGCGACCGGGCTCGACCTCGAGGCCAAGGCCGACCTCCTGCGCACGCACGTCGAGCGCATCACCGCACCGCTCGACCTCTCGCTGCTGCGCGTCGACCGGATCGGCACGCCCGTCGAGGACCCGCGTGACCAGTGGGAGGCCGCGCAGCAGATCCTCGTGACCGCGCAGGCGCGGGACCGGCGCCAGGTCGGCGCCGAGCGCTTCATCGCCCCGCTCACCGGCCTGTTCCTGCCCGGCTACCCGGGGCTCTACGTCAACCCGCTGCGGGTGGCGAACCCCGTCGTCGAGTACTGGCCGACGCTCGTGCCCACCGAGGCGCTGCACCACGAGGTGGTCCTCGCCGACGGATCCCGGCTGCCGGTGAAGGACACGCCGGTCCGGGCGGAGTTCCGCGGTCAGCCGCCGTCGGTCCCGGCGTCCCCGGGCTCGTCCGCGACGACGCGGCGGGCCCCGCTCGGGCTCGCCGTGCACGGCCGGTGCGGGGACAAGGGCGGGAACTCCAACGTCGGGTTCTGGCCCCGCGGCTCCTCCGACGCGGCGTGGGCGTGGTTGCGCGCCGCGATCACCGCCGAGTGGGTCGCCGAGGTCTACCCCGGCGCCGCGATCGAGCGCCACGAGTTCCCCGGCCTGCGGGCGGTCCACCTGGTGATCCACGGGATCCTCGGCAAGGGCGCCTCGTCCAACGGGCGCCCGGACATCGCGGGCAAGGCCGTCGCGGAGTTCCTCCGTGCCCGGCACGTCGAGATCCCCGAGGAGGTGCTGTCGTGAGGGGACGATCCGAGCGCTCTCGTGGCACGAGGGTTCCCCTCGCGCGGGTGGAGGAGGCGCCGTGAGCGACCTGACCGGACGGCTGGAGCACGCCTGGGCGCACCCGGCGACCTCCGACGGGTTCGACCTGCTCGGCGAACTGGAGACGGTGCTCGGCGGGGTCGGGCTCTCCGCCGCGGACGCCGGCGGGGCGATCACGACGACGGGTGCGGACCCGGTGGTGCCCTCGCCCATGCGGATCGGCGGGGCGGCGACGATCGGGCTGCTGGCCAAGTCGGTGGCGGCCGCGGCCGTGCACCGGTGGCGCGGCGGTCCGGGCCAGGACGTGCACGTCGACCTGCGCCGGGCGCCGCACCGGCTGTGCCCGTTCTACGACCGCCGGTGGGAACGGCTCGGCCGCTATCCCGTCGGGTCGTCGCTCGAGCGCGGCAACGCCATGGCGTTCTCCTTCTTCCGGTGCGCCGACGACCGCTGGGTGATGCCCCAGAACATGTACCCCGGCCTGCGCGAACGGGCCCAGGAACTGCTCGGGGTGCCGCTGACGAAGGAGCGGGTGCGCGACGCGATCGCGGCGTGGACCGCGCCCGAGCTCGAGGCCGCGGCGGCCGAGGCCGGCGTCGTCATGCCGATGCTGCGGACACTGCCCGAGTTCCTCGCCTCCGAGCAGTACCCGCACCTCGCCGACCTGCCGCTTATCGAGCTGACGAAGGTGGGGGAGGCGGACCCGCAGCCCCTCCCCGCCGTCGGGACGAACCCGTTCGACGGCCTGCGGGCCCTGGGCATGGGGCACGTCATCGCCGGGGCGGGCTTCGGGCGGTCGTTCGCGCTGCACGGCGCGGACGTGCTCAACCTGTGGCGGCCGAACGAGGGGGAGCACGAGTCGACGTACGCGTCGGCCAACGTCGGGATGCGCTCGGCGTGGCTGGACCCGCGCGGCGACCGCGCCGAGCTCTCGCGGCTGCTCTCCGGCGCCGACGTGTTCTTCCACAACCGCCGCCAGCAGTTCCTGTCCGAGATCGGGCTGACGCCGGCCGAGGCGTGCGCGCAGCGCCCCGGGCTGATCTACGTGTCGGTGTCCCTGCACGGGCTGACCGGCCCGTGGGCGGGGCGGCCCGGGTTCGACCAGTCCGCGGGCTCGGTCACCGGGATGATGCTGCTCGAGGGGTCGACCGACCGACCGCGGCTGCCCCCGATCATGGTGGTGAACGACTACATCGTCCCGTGGCTCGCCCAGGCCGGGGTGGCCGCGGCGCTGCGGCGCCGGGCGGACGAGGGCGGGTCGTGGCACGTGCACGTCTCGCTGACCCGGGTCGCACTGTGGATCCTCTCGCTCGGCATCCTCGACCGGGAGTGGGCGCACTCCGTGGCGGGGTCGCCGGGCGAGCACGAGTACCTGGACCCCGAGACGTTCACCGCGACGACGCCGTTGGGGGAGTACCAGGGCGTCACCGACCAGGTGGCGATGTCGGTGACGCCCGGCGCCTACGACCCGGTGCTGGACGCCCGGGGCGCGGCCCCGCTGAGCTGGCGTCACAGCTCGTAGAGCATCTCCAGGAACTCCGGGTTGTTCAGCGCCCCGTGCCGGGCCTCGCGGACCGTGGCGATCGCGTCGTCGGCGGTGTAGCCCTCCCGGATCAGCGCCGCCGCCGAGAGGAGCCCCGAGCGGTTCATCCCGGCCGCGCAGTGGATGAGCACCCGCTTGCCGCTGGCGTGCATCGAGCGGACGAGGTCGGCGAGGGCGACGAGCGTGTCGCGGTCGGGCTTCGGGCCGTCCTCGATGAGCCAGTGCACGTAGAACTCGACGTCCTCCAGCGGCGGCTCCTCGCCCGAGAGGTCGAACACCGCGTCCCACGGCTCGCCGGGGCTGGGGTGCCCGGACTGCCAGAGTCCGGGCACCACCTCGTCGGCGGGCCAGGGCGGGGCCTCGTCGACCCGGTCGTCGCGGAGGTGGGCGGGGACGTAACCCTCGAGTGGATCAGAGCTCACACGGGGTCTGTACCCGCCGCGGCCACGTCGCCGAGCGCCGATTCCGCGTCGACGAACAGCGCGTCGAGCTCGGGGTCGCCGGTGGGGCCCTCCCGCTCCGGGCCGGCGGGGTAGGACCGGCGCAGCGCGGTGAGCGCCCGGTGCTGGGCGACGCGCACCGCCCCCGCCGTCGACCCGACCGCCGTCGCGGTCTCCTCGGCCGACAGTCCCACGACGACGCGCAGGTGCAGGATCTGCCGCTGACGCCGTGGGAGCGCGGCGAGCGAGCGTCGCAGCCCGGGCTCCCCGGCCCGGCGCACGGCGAGGGTCTCCGGGCCGTCGTCGAGGTCCGGCCGGTCGCCGGGGTCGGCGACGGGCGCGGCCCGGCGGACGGCCGCGCGCCGGGCGTCGACGATCTTGTGCGCCGCGATGCCGTGCACGAACGCGAGGAACGGTCGTCCCTGGTCCCGGTAGCCGGGCAGGGCGCGGAGCACGGCGAGGCAGACCTCCTGGGCGACGTCGTCCGCGTCCGCCGCACCCGGTCCGCCGCGCCCGAGCCGCGCCCGGCAGGAGCGCACGACGACGGGTCGGATCGCCGCGAGCACCGCCCCGAGCGCGGCGCGGTCGCCGGCGACGGCGGCGGCCACGAGGGCGTCGAGCCGGTCGTCCGTCTCCGGTGTCTCCCGCGTCGCCGGCTTCCGCGGGACGGCCGCGAGCGGGCGGGCGGTGGCGTGGTCAGAGCCCATCGGTGCCTCCCCGCGCGGGCAGCCCCAGGTCACGACGCAGCGCCCGCTTCGCCCGGGCGAGCCCGGCGCGGACCTCGCCGACGGAGCACCCGGTCTCGAGCGCGATCCGCGCGAGCCCGATCTCCTGCGTCCGGTACATCATGATCCTCTTCTCCTCCTCGGGCAGGCGGGCCACGGCCCGGTGGAACGCCAACCGGCTCTCCCGCTGCAGCACCTCGGCGACCGGGTCCGCACCCCACTGCCCGGGCGGGACCTCGCGGTCGTCGTCCCCCTCGTCGGGCACCTCGCGTCGCCGGATCGCGGACCGGCGCAGGTCGCGCGAGCGGTTCACCATCACCACGCCGGCGAACCGGAGCCGGACCCCGTCGTCGGCGTCGATCCCCGACCACCGCAGCCACATCACCTCGAGGGCGTGCGAGAGCAGGGCGTGGTGGTCGGTGCCGGACTGCACCGCGACCGACCACGCGCGGCGGACCAGCCTCGGCTGGCAGCGGCGGACGAACGCGTCGAAATCGTCGTCCTGCGCGTCCCGGCCCGGCGTCACCGCGCGTCCGGAGCGGGCGTGTCGCCCCCTCGGCGCGACGTCCTGCGGTGCTCGTCCATGTGGGCCTCCCCGATGGCCTCGTCGACCGTGTCACGAGGGAAGGGACGCCCGAGACCGTCTCGTCACACGTCCGTGACCAGATCACTCGGACGGAGCAGCGATGGCCTGGTCAGCGTGGACGAGCGGTGTCCGCGTCCGGCTGCCGGTGGGCGGCGCGGCCGGCCGGGACGTCGCTGACGAGGTCGGCGACGGTGCGCCGCCGCGGCCCGGTGTCGTGCCGGGATGGTCCCGACGGCGGGTGCGGCCGGTTCGCCGGGGTCGGTCCCGACGCCGGGTCCCGCGGCCCGGGCACGAGCGTCCGGCGGGGGGCGGGCGTGGGGCGGGCGGTCGGCGACCGCACGGCGGCGGGCGCCGGGGCTTGGCGGGCGCCGCGGCCGGCGGGCGGAGCGGTCGCGGCCGGGGCGACGGTGCCGGGTTCCTTGTCACCGGGTGCACGCCGTGACGCACTGCCGGCACGGGAGTGCAGGGCCGTCGGCCGGGTGGTCGCGGCGGAGGCGGAGATCGCGGCGTCGGCGGCGGCGAGGGCGAGCAGGCGCAGCGGGTTGGTCGTGGCGTCGACGAACGCCGGCACGGGCTGCGGCCGACGGGGCGGCACCGGGCGGGCGGCCGGGACCGGGACCGGGACCGGCTCGGCGTCGGGACGGTCGCCCTGCTGCGCGGCCCACAGGTCGGCGTAGACCCCGGGGCGGGCGAGGAGCTCGGCGTGGCGGCCCTGCGCCACGACGCGGCCGGCGTCGAGGACGACGACGAGGTCGGCGTCGCGGGCGGGCGTGAGGTCGTGGCTGACGACGATCGTCGTCCGACCGCCGGAGAGCCGGCGCAGGGGGTCGAGCACGGCGCGGGCGGTGGGCGCGTCGAGACCGGTGGTCGGTTCGTCGAGGACCAGGACCGGGGAGGTGCGCAGCAGGGCCCGCGCGATCGCGAGCCGCTGACGTTGGCCGCCGGACAGGGTGGCGCCGTCCTCGCCGACGAGCGTGTCGAAGCCGTCCGGCAGGTCCCGGATGAACTCGAGCGCCCCGGCCTCGCGGGCGGCCGCCACGATCTCGGCGTCGTCCGCGTCCGGGCGGGCGTAGGCGATGTTCTCCCGGACGGTGAGGTCGAAGAGCATCGGCTTCTGCGGCAGCAGCGTGACCGCGGCGCGCACCGCGGCGATCGCGCGGTCCCGCACGTCCACGCCGTCGAGGGTGATCGCGCCGGACTGGACGTCGACGAAGCGCAGCAGCAGCCTCGTCAGCGTGGACTTCCCGGCCCCGCTCGGGCCGGTGACCAGCACGAACTGCCCCGGCTGCACGTCGAGCGACACCCCGTCGACGCCGGCGGACCCGGTGCCGGGGTAGACGTACCGGACGTCCCGCAGCTGCACCCGGCCGTGCGTGACGGGGGAGTCGTCGGCGTCCTCGGCGTCGACCACGTCGGGGTCGGCGCCGAGGATGTCGAGCAGCCGCTCGCAGGAGGCCGACGCGGAGGTCACGGTCAGGTGCAGCGAGCCCAGCTGCGAGAGCGGCGGGTAGAGGTAGCCGAGGTAGGCGGCGAAGCCGAACAGGCCGCCGACGGTCAGCTCGCCCGCCGCGATGAAGGCGGCGCCCGCGATCAGGACGGCGAGCAGCGCGCCGCTCTGGATGATGGTGGAGATCGGCGCGTAGATCATCTGCAGACGGCTCTCGCGGGCGCGGGCCCGCCACCACACCTCGCCGTGGTGGTCCAGCCGCGCGCTCTCGACCGCCTCGGTGCCGAGCGACTGCACCAGCGGGAGGTTCTGCAGGGACTGCTGGATGGACGTGCCGACCTCGCCGGCCGCGGCCCGCTCGGTGCGCGCGGCGGACCGCGTGAACCGCCCGGTGATCCGGCTGGTCAGCCACATCAGCGGCGCGAGGGCGACGACGATGACGGCGAGCTGCCACTGCACCAGGACCGCGGCCACGGCGTAGGCGATCGCGGTGCCGACCGCGATGATCGTCGTGACGATGCCGGAGGAGGCGAGGGCCTCGACCCCGTCGATGTCGGTGGAGAGCCGCGAGATCAGGTCCCCGGTCGCGTGCTGCGAGAAGAAGGACGGCCCGAGCCGCTGCAGGTGGGCGAAGACCTGGTGGCGCAGCCGGAAGACGAAGCGTTCCGCGGCGCCGACCATCAGCCAACCGCCGATCACCGAGAGCAGGCCGCCCACGGCCGTGAGGACCATCCACTCCACGGCGGAGGGCCACACCGCCGACATCGACCGGGCCACGGTGGCGCCGTCGACGATGCGGGCGAACATCGTGACCACGTAGGTGTCGCAGGCCGTCGACGCGGCCATGAACGCGAAGGCGAGGACCAGCTCCGGGCGGTCGCCGCGCGTGTAGGTCCAGAACCGGCGGACGATCGCGCGGAGGGTGAGGGCGGGCGCGCCGGCGGCCGCCTCGGCGGTGCCGTCCTGCTGGTCCCCCGACGTCGAGTGCGCGCCCACCGTCTCCCTCGTCCGTGCTCGGAAACGGCCGGTGACCCGTGACGGGTCACCGGCCGCGGTGTCCGGCGCCCGACCCGGTCAGGGCCGCGGCGCCGTGGACGACGTCAGTCGTCGCAGCAGTGCTTCGGCTTGCACTCGCGCTTCGGCTCACAGTGCTGCGGCTTGCACTCGTGGCAGCCGCACCCACGGTGGTGGTGGTGGCGGTGCTTCGGGGGAGCGCAGCCGTCCAGCAGGAAGAAGCCCATGATCGATCCTCTCGGGGGAAGGAACCATCGCCTCGCCGGTCGGTGAGGCCCGGTCACGATCGGATCACGACCTGTGAACGAGCTGTGCGTGAGCTGTCCCCCGATCGTGTGATGCGCACATGTCTGTGAATGCATCAATCATTCGGTCAAGGAACCGGCCCCGGAACCACAGAGCCGTCAAGGGCGGACCTTCTCAGAATCTACTCAGGCTGCGGTTGTCAAGGCGGGACGACGACGGCGGGCGTGCACCAGGTTGATCACCGTCGCGGTCGCTCCGAGCGCCACGACGACGCCGCCGTAGACCTCCGCGGCGGTCGCGAGTCCGACCATTCCGCTGCCGATCCCCGCGAGGACGGCGGGCACGGAGAAGGCCGTGTAGGAGATGACGTAGAAGGTCGCGAACAGTTCGCCGCGCTCGTCCGGGGCCGCGATCTCGGCGAACACCCCGAAGCAGGCCAGTGCGGCGGCGCCGAACCCGACCCCCGCGAGCACGGTGCCGAGTCCGGCCACGGGCACGGACACCAGCGCGACGCCGAGCAGCGTGACGGCGGTCCCGGCCGCGAGGAGCCCGGCGGCCGGGGCGACCAGGGAGCGGACGGGGCGCCCCCGCAGCAGGTAGGAGGCCACGGCGCCGGTGCCGCAGAGCAGGGTGACGACCAGCCCGCCGACGAGCCGCGACTGCACCCCGAGCAGCGTCGACGCGATCGACGGCCCGAGCGAGAGGTAGAGCCCGCCGAGGGCCCAGCTCGTGATCAGGACCGGCGTCAGTGCCAGGACCTCACCGCGGAGCCGCGGCGCCACGCCCACCCGGGGCACCAGGGACGCCCACCCCCCGGCGCGCCGCGTGGAGGTCTCGGGGAGGACGGCCACCACGACGGCGGAGAGCGCGAGCAGGACGAGCAGGACGACCCAGACGAGCCGGGTCGGGGCAGGGGCGAGCTGGACGAGAGCGCCGGCGCCGACCGCCCCGGCGGCGAGCCCGGCGAGCGTGCCGACGCCGGTGACCATCCCGGCGCGGTGCGGGGCCTCGCGCGGGGCGAGATCGACCATGGTGGCACCGAGGGTCGTGATCGCGGCCCCGGTCGCGATGCCCTGCAGCAGGCGCGCGACGAGCAGTGCCGGGACCCCGCCCGCCGTCAGGAAGACGACGAAGGAGACGGCCTCGAGGGCGATCGCCCCGGCGAGGACCGGGCGGCGTCCGACGTGGTCGGAGAGCGCGCCCACGACGAGGAGCGCACCCAGGAGGCCGAGGACGTAGACCGCGAAGACGACGGTCAGCGTCGCGGCCGAGAACCCGAAGAGCTGCTGGTAGACGGGGTACAACGGGCTCGGCACGCTGGAGGCGGCCGGGAACAGCACGACGATCCCGCCGACGGCCGCGAACAGCCGCGCGCGGGTCCGGTCCTCGCTACGCACAGATCGCTGCGTTTGCACGAGGGCGACGCTAGCACGAGTTCAGCAAAGATCGCTGCGTTAGTATCGGGGCATGAGCGAGGCGAGTGGGTCGCGGCCGGGTGGTCGGTCCGCGCGGGTGCGGGCGTCGGTGCACCGGGCGGTCGAGGACCTCGTGGCCGAGGGCGTGCGGACCGAGGACCTGACGATCCCGGTGATCGCGGCGCGCGCCGGGGTGCACGCGACGACGGTCTACCGGCGCTGGGGGTCGGTGGCGGAGCTGATCGCCTCGGTGGCGGAGCACCGGTTCACCGGGGACGTGGTCGTGCCCGACACGGGCGGTCTCGGCGCGGACCTCGAGCGCTGGGCCACCGACGTCGCGCGCGACCTCGCCGACCCGGACACCATCGCCCTCATGCGCGCCTCGATCGGCGCCGGGGAGACCGCGTCGTGCGCCTGCACCGCCGACCGCCGCACCCAGATCGCGGCGATCCTCGAGCGGGAGACCGCCCGCGGGGGAGCGGTGCCCGAGCTCGACGCGGTGGTCGACGGGCTCCTCGCGCCGATCTACTACACCGCGCTGTTCGAGCCGGCGGGCCGGGACGACGACGGGCCCGCACCCGGCAGCCGGGTACGGGCCCTCGTCGGGAAGCTCCTGGGCAAGGATCAGGCGCTGAGGCCGTAGCGGGCGCGCTTGCGGGGCAGCACGTTCGCGAGTTCGAGGTCGCCGTCGTAGTGCGCCTTCACCTTCGGGTCCATGATCGCGCGCCAGAGCGGCGGGATCACGGCGACGACGATCATCGTCCCGTAGCCGCTGGGCAGCTGCGGCGACTCCTCGAAGTGGCGCAGCGTCTGGTAGCGGCGGATCGGGTTCGCGTGGTGGTCGGAATGGCGCTGCAGCTGGTAGAGCAGCAGGTTCGACACCGTGTGGTCGGCATTCCAGGAATGGCGCGGGTCGACCCGCTCGTACCGGCCGTCGTCACGTCGCTGCCGCTTGAGGCCGTAGTGCTCCAGGTAGTTCACGACCTCGAGCAGGCTGAATCCGACGAACGCCTGCAGCAGCAGCCACGGCAGGACGGTCGGGCCGAACACGGCGACGAGCGCGCCGAACAGGACGATCGTCATCGCCCACGCGATCAGGATGTCGTTGCGCCAGGTCCAGTGGCTCTTGTCGTGCCGCGCGAAACGCTTCTTCTCCAGGTGCCACGAACTCGTCAGGGAGCCCCAGACGCTGCGCGGCAGGAAGCTCAGCCAGAAGTTCTCCCCGAGACGCGAGCTCGCCGGGTCCTCGGGGGTCGCGACCCGCACGTGGTGGCCGCGGTTGTGCTCCACGTAGAAGTGGCCGTAGGCCGAGGTGGCCAGCGCGATCTTCGAGAGCCAGCGCTCGTTCTCCTCGCGCTTGTGCCCGAGCTCGTGCGCGGTGTTGATGGCGATTCCCGAGACGATGCCCATCGTCAGGGCGAGCCCCAGGTCGCTGTACCAGGGCAGGTCCTGCGTGGCCCACACCCAGCAGGTGAAGACGAGGCTGACGTACTGCACCGGCAGGAACAGGTAGGTGATCCACCGGTAGTACCGGTCCGCCTCCAGGCGGGCCCGCTCGGACTCGGGCGGGTTGTCGTCCGTCTTGCCGATCAGCAGGTCCAGCGCCGGCAGCACCACGAACAGGATGATCGGGCCGATCCACCAGAACAGGCTCAGGCCCGTCGCGTGGACGAGGCCGTAGCCGGCGATCGGCAGGGCGGGCATCACGGTGCCCAGCGGCCACAGGTAGCGGCGCTTGTCGCGCCACGGTTCCTGGTCGTTCAGCTCGGGCTCTCGTGCCTGCTCGATGGTCATCGTCGGTCTCCTCACGCTCCCCGTACACCGGTAACTGTGACAGCGTGTCGCGCTTGAAACAAGACCGAGTTTTTGTCTCAGTTCGGGTGCGGCTCTCCGGGTGACAGGAAAGCGTCGTTGCTGTCACTGGGCGCCAGGAACGCCACATCGTCGATCTCTTCCCGACGCCGGGTCGGTGCGGATCGGGATCGTGCGTCCGGTCGGGGCGTCCGGTGTGGGCCCTGTCGTGGTGTGCCACCCCTGCGGCCTGGCCTCGTCGTGGTGCTTCCCCGCGACAAGGTTCGGGGGCGGCTGCGGCTCGCCGCGACAGGGCGTGCGCGGCAGATCGGGGACGACCCGCCGTCGGGAAGGCGCCGGTGATCACGTCGGCGGGACGCAGGTGGCTGATGTCGATCTTCAAGACAGCCACCACCGTCCCCTCGACGTGATCATGGGCCGTGCGGTGGGAGCAGCGGGCGCATGAAGGTGCGCTCGTGGCGCAGCACGCAGCCCGACTCGTCGCGGATGCGGTCGGCCGCGAGGAACTCGGGGTCCTCGCCGAACCGCCGGCGGTAGATCTCGTACTCGGCGAGGCCCGGGAAGCTGAACAGGGCCAGCGCCTCGTCGCTCGCGCCCTCGCCGGGCAGGTAGTAGCCGTGGTGGGTGCCGCCGTGGCGGTCGACGAGCTCCATCCAGGCGTTCGCGAACCGTTCGAAGGCGTCGATCTTCGTCGGGTCGATCGTGTAGCGGACGACGCAGGTGATCACGCGCGGCGGAGTACCCGGGTCGACGGGGTCACGAGAGGCAGAGCAGGCAGCTCGCGATCCGGGCGAGGCGGTCGGAGGCCTCCGCGTGGCCGAGTCCGGGGGAGACGAGGTGGCTGATGGTGAGGCGGACGATCGCGTCGACGGCGTCGTCGACGACCCGCCCGTCCACCTCCGGCAGGCGCCGCCGGACCCACTCGCCGACGAGGCCGGAGCCGCCGGCGATGATCGCGTCGCCGCGGGTCGTCAGGAAGGGCAGCAGTCCGGTGTCGCCGCTGCGGCTGCCGGTGAGGATGGCGCGCAGCAGCGGGTTGTCCGCGGCCTCGTCGAGGGTGAACCGGACCGACGCGCGGACCCCGTCCGGGACGTCCGCGCTGTTCTCGAGGACCGAGCCGATCCCGCTGAAGAAGCGCTCGGCCTCGCGCGCCACCAGGGCCTCGCCGACGCCGTCCTTCGTGCCGAACTCCCGGTAGAGGGTGGGTCGGGACACCCCCGAGGCGGTCGCGACCTCCCCGATGCGCACGCGGTCCCACCCGTGCTCGACGGCCAGCGTGGCCGCGGTGTCGAGCACGCGCTCGCGCACCTGGCGCCGGAACTCGACGCGGAGAGATTCGCCGGTCATGCGTCGAGTCTCACTCATTGCGACCGATCGCGACTCCGGAGGACACAGATAGCGGCCGGACGGGTGTCGACACTCCGCCCGTTACCGCATCGTGATCCGACTAGTTTGATCAGGCATACGGCCTGACCTGCGCGTCTGGGCGGAGCAAGCACAGGGGGTGAGTACTAGGCCAACTCAGTGAAGCGATCACGCTCGGCCAAGCGGGTGTAACGCGGTCGTGTGGCTACCGATGAGTCGGCCAGATTCGGCGCAGGACCGGTCGTCGGGGCCAACGACTGAGGAGGTCGCAAGGATGCGTGCACGTCCCGGGCGGTTACTGCCGAGTGTGATCGTCGGCGGACTACTGATCTCCGGACTGGCCCTGGGGGCCGGCACTGCGAGCGCGGCGACGTGCAAGTCCGCCGCAGGTGAGGACGTCCCGAACCTCGGAGTGACGATCAAGGCGGGCGCGAATGGCGCGTGCGAGCTGACGGCTCTCGGGGCTCAGACCTACGGCACGCTCGACGCGGCCGTCACCGCACTTCTCAACGGGGCGGAGGACAAGGCCGCAGACCCCGAGCCCACGAACACCGGTGCCGGAGGTGACAGCGGTACGACGCCACCCGGGTCCACGGGCGATGCCGCCCCGGGCAACGGCGATGGCTCGACTAGCCCGGGCACAGGACTGGGCGCCGGTACCGACACCCCAACCGGGTCCGGCGCGGGTACAAACACAGGCGCCACGAACGGCACCGGCGCGCAGGGCTCGCAGTCGGGAAGCCAGCCACAGGTCAATGGGTCGGACCTGCCGCCACCCGGGCCTGCGCTCCCCGCGGCGCTCGCCGCCGCCGGGCCCGTCGGGGCGTTGCCCGCGTTGCCCCCGATGCCCGGGATCGCGCCGGCGGGTCTCGCGTCGAGCTTGTTCAGCGCGAACACCTACGACCCGGGCCTGCTCATGGGCTCCCCGCTGGGCAACGCCGCGTCGGCGCTGTTCAACCCGCAGGCCGACTCGGCGGTCACGACCGTGAGCCAGGCACAGGCCCTCGCCGGTACCGGGAGCGGCGGCTACGGCACGCCCGCGACCATCGGCGTGATCATCCTGGCCTGCCTGATCGGCTTCGCCGTGCGGCACCGCGTGATCAGCCGCATGAAGGCCCGCGAGCTCCCGGTCGCGGAGTACCGGCCGCGCCACGCGGCGCCGGAAGCCGAGTCGCCCACCGAGCTGGTGGGCGCCTCGGCCACCCCGCCGGCGGACGAGGCGAGGACGCTCGTGGTGCTGACCCGGCGATGAGTACCTGTGAGCACCTTCCGTCGCGACAGCGACGGAATGTGCTCACAGGGCGAAGCCACAGCCCGGTCGGTCCGCGCCGACCGACCGGGCTCCGACGGCCGGCCTGCCCCCGGCCACCGAGGGTCCGGCGGTGCACCTCCCCTGGGCGCCGCCGGGCTCTCGGCCCCGGGTCGACCTACGTCGCCGACCCCGGGTCCCGCGGCCGCTAGCCTCGGCGGCCGTGAACGACACGCCCTGGGAGCCGCCCCTCGCCGGCACCGAGGCCGAGCACCTCGTCGGCGCGCTCGAGCGGCTGCGCGCGACGTTCCGGTGGAAGGCCGAGGGGCTCGACGAGGACGGCCTGGCCGCCACGATCGGCGTCTCCGCCCTCACCCTCGGCGGGCTCCTGAAGCACCTGGCGTGGGTCGAGGCGCTCACCTTCCACGCCAAGCTGCACGGCGAGCCGCTCGGCGACGAGTGGGACGACGCCCCCTGGGACGACGACCCCGACTGGGAGTTCACGTCCGCCGCCGCCGACGACCCGGCCACCCTCTACGCCCGGTACGACCGCGCGGTCGCCTGGTCCCGCGCCGCCCTCGACGAAGCACTCGCCGACGGGGGCCTCGACCGCACCGTCCACCTCGCCGGTCCCGACGGCGCGGAGGTCAGCCTCCGGCGGATCGTCTGCGACCTGATCGAGGAGTACGGCCGGCACACCGGCCACGCCGACCTGATCCGCGAGTACGTCGACGGCCGGACGGGCGAGGACCCGCCGGCGGGTTGGAGTCCGACATGAGCAGGCTCGTCCTCGGCTGCATGCGCATCGAGGGTCTCGACGACGGGTCGATCCGGTCCCTCGTCGACACCGCCCTCGACGTCGGCATCACCACCTTCGACCACGCCGACATCTACGGCTCCACCCGCCACGCCTGCGAGCGCCGCTTCGGCGAGGCGGCGGGCCTCACGGGCGCGCGCCGCGAGAAGGCGGTCGTCCAGACGAAGGTCGGCATCCGCGAGGGCTACTACGACTTCTCCCGCGAGCACGTCCGCCGCTCGGTCGACGAGTCCCTCGAGGCGCTGCGCGTCGACCACGTCGACGTGCTGCTGCTGCACCGGCCCGACGCGCTGGCCGATCCCGACGACGTCGCGGAGACCCTCGACGGGCTGGTCGCCGCCGGGAAGGTCCGGGCGATCGGGGTCTCCAACCACACGGCGGGCCAGATCGCGCTGCTCGAGCGCGCCCTCCCGCACCCGATCGTCGCCAACCAGATGCAGCTCGGCCTCGGCCACGCGCCGATGATCGCCGCCGGGCTGGCGGCCAACGTGGCAGGCCTCGACCAGTCGGTCGACCGCGACGGCGGGGTCCTCGACGCCTGCCGGCTGAGGGACATCACCGTGCAGGCGTGGTCTCCCTTCGCCGACGCGAGCGGACGCATCGTCCTCGGCGACCGGGAGCACCACGCCGACCTCAACGACGCGCTCGACGAGATCGCGGCCGCGCACGGCGTCACGCCGACCGCCGTCGCCACCGCCTGGATCACCACGCACCCGGCGGGGATGCAGGTGGTGGTCGGCTCCACGCGGCCCGAGCGCATCCGGGAAGCGGCGCCCGGCGCGGACCTTCGGTTGACCCGCCCGGAGTGGTACCGCCTCGTCGCCGCCGCCGGGTACGCCATCCCCTGACGTAACGTGTTAGGCCGAACGGGCGATGCACCCGCCATGAACTCCGTCGCGGGCTGGGTGCTGCTCGGCCTCGGGCTGCTCGTGATCCCCCTGGTCTGCGCCGTGCTCACCCACCGCCTGCTCCGCAGCCCGGTGTGGGCGTGGCAGGCGGTCCTCGCACGCACGCTGTCCGGCGTGCCCGCGTTCCTCGGGATCGGCGCCGTGACCACCATCGTCCTGTCCTACGCGACCGGCCTCCCCGAGGACGTGGGCGCGGTCGCGGCCGTGGTCACCGGCGTGCTCGTCGCGGGCAGCGTCTGCTTCACCGCCCGCGGTCTGCGCGTGGACCCGCGCGAGGTCAGCCGGCCAGACGCACCGGCAGGTGCTTGATCCCGTTCACGAAGATCGACTGCAGTCGGTCCGGCTCGCCCACGACCTCGAGGTCGCCCATCTCGGTCAGCAGCCGACGGAACATCACGCCCGCCTCGCGCCGCGCGAGGTGCGCGCCGAGACAGAAGTGCGGGCCGTGGGCGCCGAAGCCCTGGTGCGGGTTGGGGGAGCGGCGCAGGTCGAGCCGGTCGGGGTCGGTGAACACGGACTCGTCCCGGTTCGCCGACCCGTAGAGCAGCAGCAGCTTCTCGCCGGCCTGCACGGGCACGTCGCCGACCGTGGTGTCCTCGACGACCGTGCGCCGCATCCAGTTGATCGGTGACGCCCAGCGCACCACCTCGTCGACGGCGGTCGGCAGCTCCGGTTCGGCCGCCCACACCGCGCGCGCCGCGGGGTCGAGGTGCATGCCCCACACGCCGTGGGTGACCGCGTTGCGGGTGGTCTCGTTGCCGGCGACGCAGAGCAGGATGAAGAACGAGGCGATCTCCTGGTGCGACAGCCGCTCGCCGTCGACCTCGCCGTGGACCAGTGCCGACAGCACGTCGTCGCGCGGGTCGTCCTCGACCGACGCGGCGAGCTCGGTCATCAGCCCGGACAGGCCCGCACCCGCCGTCAGGTAGTCCTGGAGCGGGTTCTCGGAGGTGACGTACTCCGGGTCGTCGCCGGCGAGGATCATGTTCGACCAGGTGAAGACGTCCTCGCGACGCGACTCCGGGATGCCCATCATGTCGCAGATCAGCAGCAGCGGGAGCGGCGCCGAGATCTCGCTGACCAGGTCGAACTCACCACCGTTCGCCGCCGCCTTCGCCTGGGCCCGCGCGAGGACCTCGTCGGCGATCCGCTCGACGTCGTCGATCAGGCCGGACACCCGCTTCGGGGTGAACGCCGCCGCCGCGATCCGCCGGATCTTCGTGTGGCGCGGCGCGTCCATGCTGATGAGCGACCCGAAGAACTCGTGCGCCTCGGCGGGCAGGTCGAGGATCGACACCGCGCCGCGCCCGGAGCAGAATCGCTGCGGGTTGCGGCTGACCTCGTCGACGTCGGCGTGGCGCGCGACCACCCGGAACCCGTCGCCCTTCGGGAACCCGGGGAACTCCGGCTCCTCGAACCACGGCAGGCCCTCCGTCGCGCGCAGCTCGGCGAACGTGGCGTAGCGGTCCTTCCAGGGCAGCGCCCAGAACTCGCGATTGCCGAGATCCATCAGTCCTCCAAGATCGTCACGAGCGCGGTGGTCAGGAGCTTCCGGACGGCGGGTCGGTCCAGCGAGCCCCGCACGAGCCACTCGCGCGAGGCCGCCCGCACCATGCCGAAGAAGGCGCGCACCCGGGCGCGCAGGGGCTCGTCGCAGGGGTCGCGGTCGAGGGCGGTGAGCACGCGGTCCACCGCCGTCTCGTCGGAGTCCTCCACGACGGCGTCCACCTCGGCGTCCCCGGAGAGCCCCATCCCGACCGACAGCCACAGCGTCCGCCGGTCCTCCACGGTGTCGAGGAACCAGTCGACCGCCGCCGCGGCCCGCTGTTCGCGGCGGTGCCCGGCCAGGTCGGCCGCGGCCTGCTCGGGGATCGTCAGCAGTTCGCGCAGCGCCTCGAGGTACAGGGCGCGCTTCGTGCCGAAGTAGTGGTTGAGCAGGGCGCGCGCCACCCCGGCCTCCCGCGCCAGGTCCGTCGTCGAGACCTCGGCGTACGGGCGCTCGGCGTACAGGCGCAGCGCCGCGTCGAGGATCTCGGAACGGCGGGCGTCGGGGTCGAGCCGGCGCCGCGCGGCGAGCTCGGTCACCGCAGCACCGTGAGCGGCAGCCGCAGCGCGCCGGGCGCCTCGGCCGGGACGACCGGTCGATCCGGGGCGACCGGCTCCACCCGGCGGTACGCCTCGCCCGGTGCCGGCCGCGGGTCGGACTCGCCCGCGTTCGGCCACAGCGACAGCGCCCGTTCGGCCAGCGCGGTGATCGTCAGCGACGGGTTCACGCCGAGGTTCGAGGGGATGGTCGAGCCGTCGATGACGTGCACGCCGGGGTGGCCGTGCAGCCGGTGGTAGGCGTCGACGACGCCGTCGTCGGGGGTGGACCCGAGCAGCGCCCCGCCGAGGAAGTGCCCCGTGACCGGGATGTTCGCGAGGCTCGACGCCGCACCGACCGGCACGCCGCGGATGCGTCGCGCGACCCGTCGCGCCACCTCGTGCCCCGCGGGGATCCACGGCGGGTTCGCCTCGCCGTCGGCCGCGGCGCTGGTGAGCCCCGGCAGGAACCGCCGCCGGCGCAGCGTCAGCGAGTTGTTCAGCGTCTGCATCACCAGCAGGACGATCGACTCCTCCGACCAGCGCTTCGGCCGGTGGATGAGCGGGAGTTCCCGACGACGGGTCAGGAACTCCCGGGCGACCCGGCGCCAGCCCGGGCCCTGCCGCCCGATGGTCGGGTCGTCGGGGTCGGCCGTGCCGTCGATCAGCATCGCCGACATCAGCGCGAGCAGGTTCGACCCGTGCCCGTAGCGCACCGGCTCGACGTGGGTGTTCTCGTCGACGTGCAGGGACGACGTGATGGCGACGCCGTCGGTGAAGTCCGCGCCGGGGTCGGGCGTGCGGGCGGCGAGGATCGCCTCGGAGTTGGTGCGCACGCCCTGGCCGAGCCGGCGCGAGACGCGGGGGAGGAAGCCCTTGTCGCGCTGCCGGTGCAGCAGGCGCTGCGTGCCCAGCGCGGAGGCGGACACGACCACCTGACCGGCCGTCAGCACCCGTCGTCGGGAACGGTGGCCGGGACGCGGGGTCTCACGGACCTCGACCTCGTAGCCGGAGGCGCCCGAGAGGTCGCCGTGGCGGGGGCGGATCAGGGTCGCGGTGGTCATCGGGTGGACGACCGCGCCCGCGCCCTCGGCGAGGTGCAGGTAGTTCTTCGCGACCGTGTTCTTCGCGTTGTGGCGGCAGCCGGTCATGCACTCGCCGCAGTCGATGCAGGTGCGGCGGGCCGGGCCGGCCCCGCCGAAGTACGGGTCCGGCACCTCGACGCCCGGCTCGTCGCCGAAGAGCACCCCGACGTCGGCGTTGCGGTAGGTGTGCCCGACGCCGAGCTCCTCGGCGACGTCGCGCATCACGGCGTCGGCGGCGGAGGTGCGCGGGTAGGTCTGCACGCCGAGCATGCGCGAGGCCTGGTCGTAGTGGCGGTCGAGCTCGTCGTCCCAGTCGACGCCCGCGGGCCAGGTGCCGTCGGCGAACACGCGGGCCGGCGGCCGGTAGAGGGTGTTCGCGTAGACCAGCGACCCGCCGCCGACGCCCGCCCCGGAGAGCACGAGCACGTGGCGCAGCGGGTCGATCCGGAAGATCCCGTGGAAGCCCAGGCGCGGGGCCCAGAGGAAGTCGCGCAGGTGCCACGAGGTGCGCGCGAACTCGTGGTCGGCGAAGCGGCGACCCGCCTCGAGCACCCCGACCCGGTAGCCCTTCTCGGTGGCCCGCAGCGCCGCGACGCCGCCGCCGAACCCCGACCCGATCACGAGGACGTCGTAGTCCATGGCGGGCACTCTGCGCTCTTGTTGGCAGGCTGTCAACAATGCTCGCGTTCTGCTCACGGCAGAAGCGTGGGACGGGTGCCGGTCGGGTCTGCGACCGTGCTCACATGGGTGAGCTGATTCGGCTGGACGCGCACCGCCGGGGTCGCGCGGCGAGGCCTGCCGCGGTCGGGACGAACGACTCGTCCGTGCACGTCGAGGCCACGAACGATGCGTTCGTCCCGTCTGGCAGGGGCCCGCAGCGCGCCGCACGTGGCCCCGAGCCCCTGTGGCGCGAGGTGGTCGGCCGGCGGGTGCGCGCGGTGCGCCGGGAACGGGGTGAGCGCCTCGCCGACGTCGCCGAGCGCGCCGGGATCTCGCCGCAGTACCTGTCCGAGATCGAGCGCGGCGTGAAGGATCCGTCCAGCGAGATCCTCGCCGCGGTGGCCGGGGCGCTCGACCTCCCGCTGCGCGACCTCGTCGGGCTCGCCCACACCGATCTCGCCCGCGGGGCCGGGTCGCGGGGGCCGGTGCTGCTCGCCGCGTGAGCGCTCGGTGCTCCGGGCGATCGGCCGACCCGCGCGTCGCGCACACACTTCGCGGACCGGACGACCCGAGGGCGGCGGGACGCCGACCCGGGGCCACCGGGATGTGTGCGCGACGCGCAGGGATCACGCGGGTCGATCGCCGGGTCGGTCGGTGTGTGTGCGCGACGCACAGGGATCACCGACCTCAGTGCCGCTCGATCACCTGGTCGACGATCCCGTAGTCGCGGGCCGCGGTGGCGGTGAGAACCAGGTCGCGGTCGGTGTCGCGCCGCAGCGTCGCCTCGTCCCGTCCCGTGTGCCTCGCGAGGATCGCCTCCATCTCCGCGCGGACCCGGACCACCTCGTCGGCGGCGAGGATGAGGTCGGGGATCGCGCCGCGGCCCTGGGCGGCGGGCTGGTGGAGCACGATGCGAGCGTGCGGGAGGGCCGAGCGACGGCCCGGCGCCCCGGCCGCGAGCAGCACCGCACCCGCCGCGACGGCCTGGCCGACGCAGGTCGTGGCGATCGGCGCGCGCACGTACTGCAGGGTGTCGTACACCGCCAGCATCGCCGCGGTGTCGCCGCCCTCGCAGTTGACGTACAGCCCGATCTCCTGGTCCGGGGCGTCGGACTCCAGGTGCAGCAGCTGGGCGATCAGGGCGTTCGCGACCCCGGCGTCGATCGCCGTACCGAGGTACACGATGCGCTGGCTCAGCAGGTGCGAGTAGACGTCGGTGATGCGCTCGCCGCGCGAGTCGCGGGTGAGGACGTTGGGGATCGTGTAGCTGCTCATGCCGCCACCCCCATGCCGACCCGCAGCCGCCGCACCGGCATGACCTGGTCGAAGCTCGACACGATCCCGTCGACGAAGCCGTAGTCCCGCGCCTCGTCGGCCGTGAACCACCGGTCGTGCAGCGAGTCCTCGAACACCCGCTCCGGCGGCTGTCCGGTGTCGTCGGCGATGAGGCCGAGCACGGTGTCGCGGGTGTGCCGGAGGTCGTTCGCCTGCACCTCGACCTCCACGGCCGATCCTCCGATCCCGGACGACCCCTGGTGCATCAGGATCTTCGCGTGCGGCAGGGCGAACCGCTTGCCGGGTGTCCCGGCCGAGAGCAGGAACTGCCCGGCGCTGCACGCGAGGCCCAACGCGAGGGTCGAGACGTCGACCGGGACGAGGCGCATCACGTCGCGGATCGCGAGCATCGCCGGCACCGAGCCGCCGGGGGAGTGGATCCACAGCGCGATGTCGGCGGAGTCGTTCTCCGCGGCGAGGGTGAGCAGGTGGGTGGCGAGGGCGGTGCCGTTGTCGTCGTCGAGCGGGCCGTCGAGCACGAGCACCCGGTGGCGCAGCAGCTGCGCCCGCAGGTCGGGGGAGAAGGACGTCGGGTCGGTCATGGCCCCGACCCTGGCTTCCCGACGCCGGGTCCTGCCGCGCCTTCCGCCGGCGGCAGCGCCGTGCTGCTCAGAGCAGCGTCTCGGGCCCGACGCGGGGGGACGAGATCCTGTCGTGCCGTGCGCAGTGGTCGCTCAGCGAGCACGTCGCGCGGCGGAACAGGATCGTGCGGTGGAGCCGGCCTACCGGAACAGCTCGACGCGCAGCCGGCCGTCCGCGTCGAACAGCTCGCGGCACCCGTCGACGAACTCCGCCCGGGTGCGCGCGGCCAGCTCCGGCCACCGCTCGCGCGGCACGCACAACGGGCCGTCCGACCCGAGGAACGCGTTCATCCCGTGCAGCGCGATCCAGCGCGGGTCGTACGTGCTCGCGGTCGCCGCGTCCCACACCCCGACCCGCTCGACCAGCCCCGGCAGCAGACCCGGCTCGGCGAACGCCCAGCGGTTGATCGGCGGGCCGTGCGCCTCGGTGAGCGCGCCGCAGGCGGCCGACGCGGAGGGGTCGGTGCACCGGTGCGCGTCGAACCGGGCGCGGAGCTGGCCGGCGTAGAACCAGAACGCCCCGGTCTCGCGGTGACCGTCGGCGAACACCACCGACGCCATCGCCATGAGCACCGCCGGGCACCAGCGCTCCGGGGTGGCGAGGACGCGCGCCACCGCCTCGCCCCGGGTGGCGGGCCCCCCGAGCGCGGCCAGGACCGCGAGCTGCTCGGACAGGTCGACCTCGTCGTACTCGCTCATGGCGTCGACCCTGGTCACGGCGTCGCCGTCGGACCTCCGTACGACTACCTACCCTGGAGCCCGTGATCGTCGCCGCCCTCCACGTCGCCCCCGAGCGGAAGGCGCCGACACAGGCCGTGGAGCGCATCGTCTGCGAGGCCGGGCGGGGCGTCGTCGGGGACCGCTACTTCGGCACCCGCCACCGCCACGTCTCCGTGCAGTCGCTCGAGGAGCTCGCCGAGGCGGCGGCGGACCGCGGCGCGCCGGTGCCCGCCGGGGACACCCGCCGCACGGTCACCGTGGACGCGGGACGGGTCCCGACGACGCCCGGCGCGCGCCTCCGGCTCGGGGACGTCGAGCTGGAGGTGGTCCGCAGGGCCGCCCCGTGCCGCGTCCTGGAGACGTCGGTGGGACCCGGCGCCGCCCGGGCGATGCACGACCGGGGCGGCGCGATCTGCCGGGTCCTGACGTCGGGCGTGGTCGAGGTGGGCAGCCCCGTCACCTACTGATCGCGGGCGGCGAGGAGCTGCTCGCGCAGGATGTCCGCGTGCCCCTGGTGCTGGGCGAGCTCGCGCAGGACCTGCAGGTGCACGCCACGGACGGTCCGGCCGCGGTCGAGCCCGTCGTCGGGGGAGAGCCCGACGACGTTGCGGCGCGAGCCCTCGACGATCTCGCGGTAGCGCGCGACCACGCTCGCGACGGTGTCGGTCGCGGCCAGGCCGAACGAGGCGTGCGGGGTGGTGCCGAGGCCGTACCCGGCGCGCGGGGTGCCGGTGATGCCCTCGTGGAAGTACACGACCTCGACGAAGGCGAGGTGCCGGACCAGGCCGAGCAGGGTCGTCCGCGACGGCACGAGCCGTCGCCGGACCTCCTCCTCGGTCAGTCCGTCCAGCGAGGCGACGAGGCGCTGCCGGTGGTCGTCGATCAGCGCGGTGACGGCGTCCAGTTCGCCGGTCGTCGTGGGCATGGACCCGAGCCTGCCGACCCGCCGTCGGGAACGGCAAACGTCCTTGCCGATCCGGCAATCACCGCACCGTCGGGCGAAGTGCGACGACGACCGCCGTCGCCACCACCGCGTGCATCACCATGAGGCCGACGACGTTGGCGACGGTCGCGCCCTGACCGAAGAGCAGCAGGTCGGGGATCCAGGTGAGCGCCAGGACCGCCGGGACGACGACGGGCAGCGCGCGGGGTGCGAGGCGGCGGATGCCGAACCATCCCGCCGTGCCGAGGCCGACGCCCACGACGGTGGCCGGGAGGAACGCGGCGGGCTGCAGGCCCACGCCGATCCCGCCCGCGTCGAGGGTGCTCGCCACGAGCGCGACGACCAGGTTGACCAGGGCGGCCGCGACGAGGGCGACGCCGAGCCGGGCGGGGATCGGGGTGGTGCGGACGGCGGTCGTCATGGCGGGCGCTCCCTCGGGTTGCGTGTGCAACTCGGAGTCTGTGCGAGGTTGCGTGTTAAAGTCAACGCTCGTGGAGGACGAACCGCGCTGGCTCACCGACGAGGAGCGCCCGGCCTGGATCGCGCTGTGCAAGACGCTGATGACGCTGCCGGGCGCGCTGGAGAGCCAGCTGCTGCGCGACGCGGACCTCACGCTGTTCGGCTACATGATCCTGGCGCGGCTCTCGCTGTCCGAGGGCGGCACGAAGCAGATGAGCGACATCGCCGAGATGGCGAACGGCTCGCTCCCACGCACCTCGCACGCCGTCGCCCGGCTCGAGGCCCGGGGGTGGGTGACGCGCACGGTCTGCACCGGGCAGGGCCGGCGGTTCACGGTCGCGACCCTCACCGACGCGGGTCGCGCCCACCTGGAGGCCGCCGCGCCCGCCCACGTGGCGGAGGTGCGGCGCCTCGTCGTCGACCCGCTCGGGGAGGACTTCCTGCGGGTCGGCGGGGCGATCGAGCGGGTCGTGGAGGCGCTCGGTCTCCCTACCGGCTCCCTGCGCTGATCAGCCGCGGACCAGCATCGGTACCGCCAGGTCGCGCAGCGGGCCCGGGAGCGCGAGCCGCTCGCAGGCGTCGAAGTGGTTGCCGCCGTCCTGGGCCAGCACGTCGGTGGGGACGCCCGGCCACGCGTCGACGAGCAGCCGCTGCTGGCGGTCGAACTCCCCGGGCTCGTCCCCGCCGCAGGTCAGGAGCAGGGGTCCGGGGCCGGTCGGGGCCATGTGGACCGGGCCCGCGGCGTGGGCGTCCTGCTCGCTCATCGCCAGCACGTCGTTGAGGTAGGACCGCCGGATCGGCTCGAGGTCGTACAGCCCGCTGATCCCGACGACGGGTCCGACGGTGTCGGCGGGCAGGTCGTGCTCCGCCCAGTCGGTGGCCATCGCCGCGGCGACCAGGTGGCCGCCGGCGGAGTGCCCGACGAGCCCGATGTCGGTGGCCTGCGCGCCCAGATCGGGGGCCCGCCGCGCCAGCTCCGCGATCCCGGCCCGGACGTCCGCGATCACTTCGGCGATCGCCACGTCGGGCACCAGCCGGTAGTCGAGCGACGCGAAGACCGCACCCGCCGTCAGGAAGGGTTCGGCGAGGAAGCCGAAGGTCTCCTTGTCCAGCGCCTGCCAGTAGCCGCCGTGGACGAACACCACCAACGGCGAGGTCCCGCCGCCCGGGGCGGGGGAGTAGACGTCCGCGGCCTGCCGGGGATCGTCGCCGTAGCGGATCGTCAGGGCCGGGTGCTCGCGGCGCAGGGCGTCGCTGCGGGCGAGCCAGTCGGCGATGATCGCGTCCGCGTCGTCCACCTGCGCCCGCGCGTCGTACTGCGCGTCGAGCCATTCCTTCGTCGCCGTCACGTGGTCGGTGTACCCACCCGCGGGGCCGGCCCTGCGGGTCGGTCACGACGCGTGGCGCGCCCGCGGTGGACACGCCCGGCCGCCGACGGCGCCGGAACCGACGCCCTCGGACGCGGACCTGACGGCCGCGAGCGCCACGGCGTGGTCCGCGGGGCACGTCGACCGCGGGTCCTGCCGCGGCCGTGCAGCGACGACGTGGGGTGGCCGGCGCCCGGCCACCTCCCACCCGGGAGGGGCGTCGGAACCCGCGAGCGTCGTTCTCTAGGCTGCCCGGTGACAGGCGCTCGACCCCGTGGCGCGTCGATGCGCAGCGGGAGGTGGGCGGAGTGTCGGGTTCGCTCGACGGTGCGTCGGCTCCCCTGGCGATCCTCCTGGTGGAGGACGACGACGCGGACGCCCTGCTGGTCGCCGAGCACCTCGCCGACGCCGAGATCGCGGGCGGGTTCCGGGCGACGCTGCACCGGGCCCGCACCCTCGCCGAGGCCGACCGGATGCTCGACGGCGTCGAGTGCGTCCTGCTCGACCTCGCCCTGCCCGACGGCGAGGGGCTCGACGCGCTGGCGCACGTGCTGCGGGCGCACGGCGGGCCGGCCGTCGTCGTCCTGACCGGTCGGCACGACCACGAGCTCGGCACCCGCGCCGTCGCCGCGGGCGCGCAGGACTACCTGCTCAAGCACCACGTCGACGGTGCGTCGCTCTCGCGGGCCCTGCGCTACGCGGTCGAGCGGGTGCGGGGTGAGCGGGTCCGCCAGCAGCTCTGGGACGCCCACACCCGCGCCGAGGAGAACGTCCGCCTCGAGCGCGGGCTGCTCCCCACCCCGCTCGTGACCGACCCCGACGTCGCGATCGCCGTGCGCTACGAGCCCGGAGGTGGGCGGCGGCTGCTCGGCGGCGACTTCTACGACGCGGTCGAGGCCTCCGACGGCACCCTGCACGTGGTGATCGGTGACGTCTGCGGCCACGGGCCCGACGAGGCGGCGCTCGGGGTGAACCTGCGGATCGCGTGGCGGACCGTGGTGCTCGCGGAGACCGCCGACACGCAGATGCTGCCCGTCCTCGGGCGCCTGCTCGTCCACGAGCGGGCCCGCACCGGCATCTTCGCCACCCTCGCCGTGCTCACCGTCGACCCCGACCGACGGCGGGCCCGGCTGCGCCTCGCCGGTCACCCGCCGCCCGTCCTGATGGACCTGGGCGGCGAGGTGCAGCCCCTGCCGGTCACCCGGCTCGGGCGCCCGATCGGGATCGTGTCCGACGACCGCTGGGAGGAACTCGAGGTGGCGCTGCCCCCGGGCTGGGCGATGCTGCTCTACACCGACGGGCTCGTGGAGGGCCGGCCGGTCGCCTCCGCGCTGCCCGACGACGACGTGCTCGGCACCGACGGCCTGCTCGCCGTCCTCGAACGCTGCCTGCGCGACGAGCCCGCCGGCGGCCTGGACGCCGCCGGGGCGGAGCGGTTGCTGGACCGGGTCCTGGAGCAGGTCCGCACGCTCACCGTCGAGCGGGCCGACGACGTCGCGGCCGTGCTGGTGGTGTCGGGCCGGTGAGCGCGCGGACCGCCCCCGAGCGCGACCCACTGGCCCGCCGGTCGCTGCACCGCCTGCTCGTCACGGCGGGTGCCGTCGGCGCGCTGCTGCTCGTCGTCGTCGGCGTCGTCACCGGCCTGGCGCTCACCGCCCTCGCCCGCGAGCGGGCGGCCCTGCTGGACCGTGTCGGTCCCGGCGGGCTGGAGCGGGCGAACGCCGCGGCCCGGATGGTGGACGTGGTCGGGCTCGTCGCGCTGCTGGTGCTCGCCGCCGGGCTCGTCGGGCTGCTGCTGTGGCTGCGGCGCGCCGTCGTCCGCCCCACCGAGCAGCTCGCCGCCGCCGTCCGCGACGTGGCCTCCGGGGACCTCGAGCGGCCCATCGGCGTCCGCGGGCCGAAGGAGATCACCTCGCTGAGCCGCGACGTCGACGCGATGCGGCGGTCGCTGCTCGGCGAGATGGCGGCGATCGAGCGGGCGCGCGGCGAGCTCGACGCGCGCGGCCGGGAGCTGGAGCGCTCGAACTCCGACCTCGAGCAGTTCGCGTACGTCGCCTCGCACGACCTGCAGGAGCCGCTGCGCAAGGTCACGAGCTTCTGCCAGCTGCTGCAGCGTCGCTACGGCGGGCAGCTCGACGAGCGGGCCGACCAGTACATCGAGTTCGCCGTCGACGGCGCCAAGCGGATGCAGGTGCTGATCAACGACCTGCTCGCGTTCTCCCGGGTCGGGCGGGCGGACGGCCCGGTCGAGGAGCTCGACTGCGGGGACCTGCTCGACCGGGCGGTGCGCAACCTCGCCGGCTCGCTCGAGGAGACCGGGGGCGAGATCACCCGCGACGAGCTGCCGCGAATCCACGCCGAACCGGCCCTGCTCACCACCGTCTTCCAGAACCTGCTCGGCAACGCGCTCAAGTTCCACGGCGACGACGCCCCGCGGGTCCACGTGGGCGCGCAGCGCGACGGGGACCGCTGGCTGCTGCGGTTCACCGACAACGGGATCGGGATCGACGCGGAGTACGCCGAGCAGATCTTCACGATCTTCCAGCGCCTGCACGGCAAGTCGACCTACCCGGGCACCGGCATCGGCCTCGCCATGTGCCGCAAGATCGTCGAGCACCACGACGGGACGATCTGGCTCGAGGACACCCCCGGGCCCGGGAGCACCTTCGTCGTGGCCCTGCCCGCCCTGGACCACCCCACCGAGGAGAACCACCGTGACGACGCCGCCTGACGAGATCGACGTGCTGCTGGTCGAGGACGACGAGGGCGACGTCCTCATGACCCGCGAGGCGTTCGAGCACCACAAGCTGCGCAACACCCTGCACGTGGTCTCCGACGGCGTGGAGGCGCTGGAGTTCCTGCGCCGCGAGGGCGCGCACGCCGACGCCCCCCGGCCGGGCCTGATCCTGCTCGACCTCAACCTGCCGCGGAAGGACGGCCGGCAGGTGCTGGAGGAGATCAAGTCCGACGAGACGCTGCGGGCGATCCCGGTGGTCGTGCTCACCACCTCGCAGGCCGAGGAGGACATCCTGCGCAGCTACGACCTGCACGCCAACGCCTACGTCGCCAAGCCCGTCGACTTCGAGCGCTTCATCGACATCATCCGGCAGATCGACGACTTCTTCGTGACGGTGGTGAAGCTCCCGCGCTGAGGAGCACCCGTGACCTCTAAGGTGTCGGACGTGCTCCACACCGCCGTGCTCGAGCCCGTGCGTGACGAGTTCTGGCCCAGTCGCCGGATCGACGCGTTCGACGAGTTCTGTCGTCGCTGAGACGCTGTCCGACCCGTCGTCCGTCACCCGTCAGAACCCACGTACCCAGGAGTCACCCAGCATGACCACCCCCGAGGACCTCGCCGCCAACTGGTCGTTCGAGACCAAGCAGATCCACTCCGGCGCGCAGCCCGACCCGGCCACCAACGCCCGGGCGACGCCGATCTACCAGACGACGTCCTACGTCTTCCGCGACACCCAGCACGGCGCCGACCTGTTCTCGCTGGCCGAGCCGGGCAACATCTACACGCGGATCATGAACCCGACGCAGGACGTCTTCGAGCAGCGCCTCGCCGCGCTCGAGGGCGGCGTCGCCGCGCTCGCGTTCGCCTCCGGTTCGGCCGCCACCACCGCGGCGATCCTCAACATCGCGAACTCCGGCGACCACTTCGTGTCCAGCCCGAGCCTCTACGGCGGCACGTACAACCTGTTCCACTACACGCTGCCCAAGCTGGGCGTCGAGGTCACGTTCGTCGAGGACCAGGACGACCTCGAGCAGTGGCGCAACGCCGTGCGGCCGAACACCAAGCTGTTCTTCGCCGAGACGATCGCCAACCCGGGCTCGAACGTCCTCGACATCTCCGGGGTCGCCGGTGTCGCGCACGAGATCGGCGTGCCGCTGCTCGTCGACAACACCGTGCCGACGCCCTACCTGCTGCGCCCGATCGAGCACGGCGCCGACATCGTCATCCACTCGGCCACCAAGTACCTCGGCGGCCACGGCACCACCGTCGCGGGCATCGTCGTCGACGGCGGCACGTTCGACTTCGGCGCCCACGGCGACCGCTTCCCCGGCTTCACGGAGCCCGACCCGAGCTACCACGGCCTGAAGTTCTGGGAGGCCCTCGGCCCGGGCGCCTACGCCGCGAAGCTGCGCGTGCAGCTGCTGCGCGACACCGGCGCGGCGATCGCCCCGTTCAACTCCTTCCTGATCATCCAGGGCATCGAGACGCTCTCGCTGCGCATGGAGCGCCACGTCGAGAACGCCCAGGCCCTGGCCGAGTGGCTCGAGGCGCGCGACGAGGTCGAGAAGGTCTACTACGCGGGCCTGCCCTCGAGCCCCTGGTACGAGGCCGGCCGGAAGTACCTGCCCCAGGGTGTCGGCGCGATCGTGTCGTTCGAGCTGCGGGGCGGGGTCGAGGCGGGCCGCGCGTTCGTCGACGGCACGAGCCTGCACTCGCAGCTGGTCAACATCGGTGACGTGCGCTCGCTGATCGCCCACCCGGCGTCGACCACGCACAGCCAGCTCTCGGAGAACGAGCAGGAGTCCAGCGGCGTGACCCCCGGCCTGGTGCGCCTCGCCGTCGGGATCGAGAACGTCGAGGACCTCAAGGCCGACCTCGAGGCAGGGTTCACCGCGGCGAAGTCGAAGACTGCGTGACGGACTCCTCGGTCGAGCTCCGCTCCGCTGCGTCTCCGGTGCTCCTCCCCGGCGGTGTGCCGGCCGGATCGCCGGGACCTCGTCCCGACGACGGATCGGTGCCGGTCCTCCCTCCCGCCACCGGTGCGTGGCGGGAGGGTGACCCGGTCGGCGGCCGCCGCTTCGTGACGCTGCCCGACCCGCTCCCGCTCGAGAGCGGTGCGGCGCTGCCCGACGTCACGGTGGCCTACGAGTCCTGGGGCACCTACGACGGCTCCAACGCGATCCTCGTCCTGCACGCCCTCACGGGGGACTCGCACGTCGTGGGGACGACGGGGCTCGGGCACCCGACGCCCGGCTGGTGGGCGGGGATCATCGGGCCGGGCCTGACGATCGACACCGACCGCTGGTACGTCGTCGCCCCCAACGTCCTCGGCGGGTGCCAGGGGACCACCGGGCCGGCGTCGACGGCGCCGGACGGCCGGGCGTGGGGCTCCCGCTTCCCGCGCACGAGCGTGCGGGACCAGGTCGCCCTCGAGGTCCGGCTCGCCGACCAGCTCGGCATCGGCTCGTGGGCGGCCGTGCTCGGCGGGTCGATGGGCGGCATGCGGGCGGTCGAGTGGGCCGTGACCCACCCCGAGCGCGTGGAGCGGCTGCTGCTGCTCGCGTGCTGCGCGGCGGCGTCGGCGGACCAGATCGCCTGGGCGTCACCGCAGCTCGCCGCGATCCGCGAGGACCCGAACTGGTGCGGCGGCGACTACCACGACCGCGGGCGCGGGCAGGGGCCGCACGTCGGCCTCGGGGTGGCGCGGCGCATCGCCCACGCCACCTACCGCACCGCCGAGGAGCTGGACACCCGCTTCGGGCGCCGGCCGCAGCCGGGCGAGGACCCCTACGACGCGACCGCCCCCGGACGGTTCGCCGTCGAGTCCTACCTCGACCACCACGCCGAGAAGCTGGTCCACCGGTTCGACGCCGGGTCCTACGTGGCGCTGACGGCCGCGATGAACGGCCACGACGTCTCCCGGGGCCGCGGCACGATGGCCGAGGCCCTCGGGCGGGTCACCGCGCGCACCGTCGTCGCGGGGTCGACGACCGACCGGCTCTACCCGCTGGCGCAGCAGGAGGAGCTGGCCGAGCTCATCCCGGGCGCCGGCCCGGTGGAACGCATCGAGTCGCCCTACGGGCACGACGCCTTCCTCATCGAGACGCGGCGCCTCGCGGAGATCCTGTCGACCCTGTTGGGGTGAGGGGCGCGAACGGCTCGACCGACCCGGCGTCGTGGATGCGGTCCAGCAGATCCTTCACGACCGCGTCGGCGAGCCGGTAGCGCACGACCCGCCCGTCGCGGTGGGCGCTGACCAGGTTCTGCGCGCGCAGCAGCCGCAGGGCCTGGCTCGTCGTGGAGTCCTTGAGGCCGGCCGCCAGCGCGAGGTCGGACACGCAGATCTCGCCGACCTCGTGGATGCAGAGCAGCAGCGTCAGCCGCGTGGGGTCGGCCAGCAGCGCGAAGCGCGACACCCACCCGTGCATCGTCGCCGCGTCCGGCAGCGCCTCGACCGCCGCGCAGACGCGGTGGTCGCCGTCGACGCCGACGGCGTCCGGATCCCCGGTGAGGTGCACGGGCGGGAGTATCCCACGGGGCCCGGGTCGCGGCGCCGGACGTCAGCGGTGGCACACGGCGGACGTCGAGCGTCAGCGGCGGCACACGGTCGTCGGATCGAGGTGGCCCCGGTAGCGTGCCGGGACGTGACGGCGGAACCGGCGACGCCCGCGCTCACCCCGGTCGTGCCGCCGTTCCGCGGGAACCTGCTCGGCGAGGCCCGGTTCCAGGTCGAGTTCCTCGGGCTGCTCGCGTCCGGGGTGTACCGGGGCCAGGGCGTCCGGCCCGGGGCCGACGACCCGGTGCTGACGGTGCCCGGCTTCCTCGCGGGCGACGCCTCGCTCGCGGTGCTGCGGACCTGGCTGCGCCGGTGCGGGTACCGCGCCTACCGGTCGGGGATCGCCTGGAACGTCGACTGCTCCGAGGCCGCGGTGCGGCGCCTGGACCGTCGGCTCGCGGACGTCGCCGAGCGCTCGGGGCGGCCCGTGACGGTGATCGGACACAGCCGGGGCGGTCTCCTGGCGCACGCGGTGGCCGCCCGACGGCCGAGCCGGGTCCGGCGCGTGATCACCCTCGGCAGCCCGCTGTCGTCCCCGTTCGACGCCTCCGTGCTCACCCTCGCGGCGGTCGGCGGCGCCCGGCTCGGCCAGAACCTGCTGCGCCCCGCCCGGCCGCAGTGCCTCACCGTGGACTGCCCGTGCGCCTTCGGCCGGGACCTGCGCGAGCCGCCGCCCGTGCCGCTCACCAGCATCCGGACGGTGGAGGACGGCATCGTGCGCCCGGAGTCGTGCCTGGTCGACGGGGCGGAGAACGTCGCGGTGCGGGGGAGTCACATCGGGCTCTGCGTGAACGCGGACGTGTACTCCCACATCGCGCGTCTGCTCGCCTGATGCGGGGTACCTACGCATCCATGGCCCCCTGGACCTCCGCCGACATCCCCGACCAGACCGGCCGCACGTTCGTCGTGACCGGGGCGAACTCCGGGCTCGGACTCGTCGCCGCCGCCGAACTCGTGGCCCACGGCGCGCACGTGGTGCTGGCCTGCCGCAACACCGACAAGGGCGAGCAGGCCGCGGCGCGGATCGCGCAGAGCGGCGGCCCGGGCACCACCGCCGTCGAGGAGCTCGACCTCGCCGACCTCGCCTCCGTGCACAAGTTCGCCGCGCGGCTCGACGGGCCGGTCGACGTGCTGATCAACAACGCCGGGCTCATGGCGATCCCGTTCCAGCGCACCGTCGACGGCTTCGAGATGCAGTTCGGCACCAACGTCCTCGGCCACGTCGCGCTGACCGGCCTGCTGCTCGACCGGCTCACCGACCGCGTGGTGACGCTGTCCAGCCAGGCGCACCGGCTCGGGTCGATCCGGCTCGACGACCTGAACTGGGAGCGCCGCCGCTACCAGCGCTGGCTCGCCTACGGCCAGTCCAAGCTCGCGGACCTGATGTTCGCCTACGAGCTCGAGCGCCGCTTCGTCGCGGCCGGCTCGTCGCTGCGCTCCATGGCCGCGCACCCGGGCTACAGCGCGACCAACCTCCAGTCGCGCACCGAGTCGTTCCAGGACGCCGTGATGGGCGTGCTCAACCGGATCGTCGCGCAGGGCCCGGAGATGGGCGCGCTGCCCGAGCTGTACGCCGCGACGGTGCCGGACCTGCCCGGCGGCGTCTACATCGGCCCGGACGGCCCGGCGGAGTCGTGGGGCCACCCCATCCCGGTCGGCTCGACGGCCGCCTCGCACGACCGCGAGGTCCAGAAGGCCCTCGTCCGGGCGTGCGAGGAGCTGACCGGCGTCACCGTCTCCGTGGGGTGATGCGGCCGTTCGAGGGATGAAGCGCCCAGAACGCCGCCCGAGCGTCGCACCGTCAGCTCGATTGGGCATGATCGGCGCGTGAGCGATCGAGCGGAGCACGGCGGTGAGACGGCGGACGACCCGACCCCGCTGGCCACCCTGCGCCGGCTCGTCGACGAGAAGGCCCCGCTCGCCCCGGTCCACGCCGCGACGCACGCGCGGCTGACGCGGATCGAGCGGGGCTGCGCCGAGGCGCGGATGCCCACGACGATCGGTGACGGGCTGCTCGAGTCGCTGCTCATCCTCGCCGACTTCGTGCTCGGGGTGTCCTACTCGAGCAGCCTGCGCGCGGGCGACCGCATCGTGACGGTGCGGCTCGCGGTCCAGCTGCTCGGCCGCCCGCTGCCGGGGGAGGAGCTCGGGGCCACGGGCACCCTCGACGACGCGAGCAACGGCGTCGGCCTGAGCTCGGCGACGATCACCGACCGGGACGGGAACACCGTCGCCCGCTGCGTCGGGCGGAACGCCGTGCTCACCGACGGGCTGGCCGAGCAGTACGGGCGGACCGCACCGCACTGGTCGAACCGGCCCTCGGGCTGGCGGCTGCTCATGCCGCACCGCGGGGAGGACCCGACCCGCGACGGCACGACGATGATCGCCCACCCCGACCCCGCGACCCGGAACTCCGCGGGCGTGGTGCAGGGCGGCGCGCTCGCGGGCCTGGCCGCCCGGGGCCTCGCGCACGCGCTCGACGTCATCCCGGACGACTTCGCGATCAGCTTCGTGCGCTCGGTGCGCCCGGGGGACCACCCGGTGATGTGCCGGGTCGTCGTGGAGCACCGCGGCCGGCGCATGCGGGTCGGGCGGGCCGAGCTGGTCGACGACCGAGGGCGGCTGCTCGCCACCGCCCAGGGGACGTCCTTCCGGCACTGACCGCGGCGTCGCCCGGCGACGATGGCGCGCTGCACGCACCGGGTGGGAGCAGCGGGACATCGTCGACGGCGGGGTCGACGGAGGCGCCGTGGCCCGACCCGCGCCGTCCCGTCGTCGGGAATCCCCCCATGGACAGTCGACAGTTGCTCGACCTAGCGTGACGTGGCTGACACTCATCGTGGAGGAGAGCTCGTGAGCAGGCTGCGTTTCGGCACGTTCCTCGCCCCGTTCCACCGCGCCGGGGAGAACCCGACGCTCGCGCTGCAGCGCGACCTGGAACTGATCGAACACCTGGACGCCCTCGGTGTCGACGAGGCCTGGATCGGCGAACACCACTCCGCCGGCAGCGAGATCATCGCCTCGCCCGAGATCTTCATCGCGGCCGCGGCGGAGCGCACGAAGCGCATCAGGCTCGGCACGGGCGTGACGTCGGCGGCGTACCACAACCCGCTGTGGGTGGCCGACCGCATGGTGCTGCTCGACCACCTCACCCGCGGCCGGACGATGCTCGGCGTCGGGCCGGGCTCGCTGCCCAGCGACTCGTCGATGATCGGGCTGAACCCGACCGACACGCGCGAGCTGCTCGACGTCAACCTCGACATCATCATGCGGCTGCTGGCCGGCGAGACGGTCACCGCACAGACGAAGACCCACAACCTCGTGGAGGCCCGCCTCCAGCTGCGGCCCTTCACCGAGCCGTGCTTCGACATCGTCGTCGCCGCGGTCGCCTCGCCGACCGGGCCGCGCATGGCCGGTCGCCACGGCGTGGGCCTGCTCAACATCGGCGCGACGATGACACAGGACGGCTTCGACGCCCTGGCCCACCACTGGAACGTCGTCAAGGAGCGCGCCGAGCACTACGGCCAGCCCGAGCCCGACCGGGACAAGTGGCGCCTCGTCGGTCTCATGCACATCGCGGAGACCAAGGAGCAGGCCTACCGCGACGTGGAGTACGGCATCGAGTCGTGGTTCCGGTACTTCCAGAAGACGGCGGCGTTCCCGCAGATGGCGGTCGAGGGCGGCGACGTCAAGGAGATGATCGACTTCATCAACGAGGCCGGCATCGGCGCCATCGGCACCCCGGAGGACGCCCGCGCCCAGGTGCAGCGGCTCGCCGACCAGTCCGGCGGGTTCGGCGCGATGCTGCTGCTCGGGCACGAGTGGGCCAACCCGGAGGCGACGAAGCGGTCCTGGGAGCTGCTCGCCCAGTACGTCATGCCGCACTTCCAGGGCCGGACCTGGGGCGGGGTGTCGCACGCCGAGTCCACCCAGCAGGCCAAGGAGCGCGCGGGCCTCAAGCGCGACGAGTACGCGGCCACGCAGCTCTCCGCCGTCGAGCACATGACGCAGAAGTACGCCGACGAGGTGGCGTCGAAGGGCTGAGCACGCCGGGCGCGGGCGCCGGGAGAACCGGCACCGTCGAGCCGGGACACCCGCGGTGATCGTCACGCCCGCCGCGGGTGGCCCGGCCGTTAGGGTGGCACCGTGCCTCGCCCGACCGGACCGGCTGCCCGCGCCTCGTGACCGTCACCGTCGTCGGCATCGGCGCCGACGGGTGGCCCGGACTCGCCCCGCCCGCGCGCACGGCCTGTGAGAAGGCGTCCGTCGTGCTCGGGGCGCCGCGCCAGCTCGACCTGCTGCCCGCCACGCTCGGCGCCCGCCGCGAGGAGTGGCCGGCGCCGATGATGCCGTCGCTGCCGAGCCTGCTCGACCGGCTCGGCGGCGAGGAGCTCGTCGTCCTGGCCAGCGGCGACCCGATGTTCTTCGGCATCGGGACCAGCATCCTGCGGCTGCGGCCCGACGCGACCGTGGTGCCGCACCCGTCGTCGGTCGCGCTCGCCTGCGCCCGTCTGGGCTGGGCCGAGCAGGACACGGTCGTCGTGTCGGCGGTCGGGCGCCCGCTCGAGGCCGTCCGCGCGGCGCTCGCGCCCCGCCGCCGGCTGCTGGTGCTCGCCGACTCCGGCACCCTGCCCGGCCGCCTCGCCGCGCTGCTCGTCGGCGCCGGCTACGGCGAGGCCCGGCTCAGCGTGCTGGGCTCGCTCGGCGCCGAGCACGAGTCGCGCGTCGACGGCGTCGCCGCGAGCTGGAACGCCCCGGACACCGACCCGCTCGCCGTCGTCGCCGTCGACTGCCCCGCCCTTCCCGACGACGGGTGGCTCGGCCGGGCCCCCGGCCTCCCCGACGACGCGTACACCCACGACGGCCAGCTGACGAAGGCCGAGATGCGCGCGCTGTCGGTGGCGGCGCTGCGACCGCTGCCCGGGCAGCTGCTGTGGGACGTCGGCGGGGGAGCGGGCTCGATCGGCATCGAGTGGTGCCGGGCCGAGCCGACGGCGCGCGCGATCGCCGTCGAGTCCCGCGAGGACCGGGCCGCGCGGATCGGCGAGAACGCGGCGGCGCTCGGGGTGCCCGGGGTGCGGGTCGTCCCGGGCCGGGCGCCCGAGGTGCTCGCCGGGCTCGACGCCCCCGACGCCGTCTTCGTCGGCGGCGGTGTGTCCGCGCCCGGCATGCTCGAGGCCTGCCGGCGGGCGCTGCGCCCGGGCGGGCGGCTCGTGGCGAACGCGGTGACCCTCGAGGGCGAGGCGGCCCTCGCGGCGGCGCGCGCCGAGTACGGCGGCGAGGTCCGGCGGATCGCCGTGTCCCGGGGGCGTCCGGTCGGGCGCTACCTGGGCTGGAAGGCCCTCGCGCCCGTCACCCAGTGGGTGCTGCACGTGGGCGCGCGCAGCGTCAGCGGTGGCACACGGCCGACACCCGACGTCAGTGGTGTGCCACCGCTGACCCCGCCCCCCTGGAGGCAGCAGTGACCGTCCGCTTCGTCGGCGCGGGCCCCGGCGCGGCCGACCTCATCACCGTCCGCGGGCTCCGGGCCATCGCGACGAGCCCGGTGTGCCTCTACGCCGGGTCCCTCGTCCCCGAGGACCTGCTCGCGCAGTGTCCGCCGCACGCCCACAAGGTCGACACCGCGCGCCTGACCCTCGACGAGATCGTCGCCGAACTGGTCGCCGCGGACGCCGCCGGGCACGACGTCGCCCGCCTGTGCTCCGGCGACCCGGCCGTGTTCTCCGCGGTCGCCGAGCAGACCCGCCGGCTCGACGAGGCCGGGATCGCCTGGGAGATCGTGCCCGGCGTCCCCGCGTTCTCCGCCGCCGCGGCGGCACTGCGCACCGAGCTGACCGTGCCCGGCGTCGGGCAGTCCGTGGTGCTCACCCGCGACGCGGCGAACGCGACGCCGATGCCCGCGGGCGAGTCCCTCGACGTCTGGGCCGCCACCGGCGGGACGCTCGTGCTGCACCTGGCCGTGCAGCGGTGCGCGGAGGTCGTCGCGACCCTGCTCGAGCACCGCCCGCCGCACGAGCCGGTCGCCGTGGTCGCCCGGGCGTCTCGGGCCGACGAGCTCGTGCTGCGCGGCACCCTCGCCGACATCGCCGGGCAGGTCGAGGCCGCGGGGGTGCGCCGGACCGCGGTGATCGTGGTCGGACCCGTCGTCGGGCAGGACGCCGGGTGCGAATCGCACCTCTACTCGGCGCAGCGCGTTCGTCCGTGAGCGAGCAGGCCGGCGGGGTCGAACGACCCTTTCGTCCCGGATCGCGGCGCGTGCTCGTCCTCGGCGGCACCGCCGAGGCGCGCGAACTCGCCGACACCCTGACCACCCGCGGCCACCACGTCACCACCTCGCTCGCCGGGCGCACCCGGGACCCGCGGCTGCCCGCCGGCGAGGTCCGCAGCGGCGGGTTCGGCGGCGCCGAGGGGCTCGCCGCCGCCCTGCGCCACATCGACCTGCTCGTCGACGCCACCCACCCCTTCGCCGCGCGCATGACCGACCACGCCGCCCGGGCCGCCGCCGCCACCGGCGTCCCCTGGGTGGTGCTCCGGCGGCCCGGCTGGAGCGCGCAGCCGGGCGACCGCTGGGCCCGCGTCCCGACGACGGGTGCGGCGGCCGGGGCGCTCGGCGACGCCGGGAGCGTGTTCCTCGCGATCGGGCGCCAGGGCGTGCACCACTTCGCGGCGCTCGAGCAGGTCCGGCTCGTGCGCGCCATCGAGCCGCCCGACGTGCTCCCGCCGCACGCCCACCTGGTCCTGGCGCGCGGCCCGTTCGCCCTCGACGACGAACGGGCCCTGCTCGCGGAGCACCGCATCGACACGATCGTCGCCAAGGACTCGGGTGGGGCGACGGAGGCGAAGCTGGTCGCGGCCCGGGAGGCGGGCGTCGTCGTCGTGCTGGTGGATCGCCCTGCGCCGCCCGGGGGAGCGGAGATCGTCAGCAGCGCGGACGCCGCCGCAGGCTGGGTGGAGAGCACACCGAACTGACGGGTCGGTGTGTCCGGCGCCCACGGTGCTCGGCCTCACGACCGCCCTAGTGTCGCCGGTCATGTCCTCCGTGTCCGAATCCGGCACCCCCGGTCCACCCGGTCCCGCTCCCACCGAACGCCGCTCCGTCGTGCGCATCGTCGCCGCGAGCATGCTCGGCACCACCGTCGAGTGGTACGACTTCTTCCTCTACGGCGTCGCCGCCGCGGTCGTCTTCCCGGCCGTGTTCTTCCCGGCCGCCGACCCGGTCGCGGGCACCCTGCTCTCGTTCGGCACGTTCGCCATCGGGTTCATCGCCCGGCCGCTCGGCGGCCTCGTCTTCGGTCACTACGGCGACAAGATCGGCCGCAAGAAGCTGCTCGTGCTGAGCCTGCTGATGATGGGGATCTCGACGTTCCTCATCGGCGTGCTCCCGAGCTACGCCACGGCCGGCGTGCTCGCGCCGACGCTGCTCATCCTGCTGCGCCTGATCCAGGGCTTCGCGCTCGGCGGCGAGTGGGGCGGTGCGGTGCTGATCGTGTCCGAGCACGGCGACGCGAGGCACCGCGGCTTCTGGGCCAGCTGGCCGCAGGCCGGAGCGCCCGCCGGACAGCTGCTCGCGAACGGCCTGCTGGCCGCCCTCGCCGTCTTCCAGTCCGAGGAGGCGTTCCTCGCGTGGGGCTGGCGCATCCCGTTCCTGCTCTCCGCCGTCCTCGTGCTGATCGGGCTCTACGTCCGGCTCTCGGTCGAGGAGTCGCCGATCTTCCAGGCCGCGCGCGCGAAGGCCGAGGCGGCCGCGCAGGACGCCCCGGCCGCGCCGCCCATCCTCGAGGTGTTCAAGCGGTACCCGCGCGAGGTGTTCGTCGCGATGGGGGCGCGGTTCGCCGAGAACGTCTCGTACTACCTGTTCACGATCGTCATCTCGACGTACATGAAGCAGCAGTACGACCTGCCGTCGTCGTTCGTGCTCAACGCCGTGCTGATCGGTGCGGCTGTGCACGTGGTGACGATCCCGCTGTGGGGCGCGGTGTCCGACCGCATCGGGCGCCGCCCGACCTACGTGATCGGCGCCGTCGGGGTCGGCCTGTGGGGCTTCGCCTTCTTCGGCCTGCTCGACACGCAGAGCTTCGCGCTGACCGCGGTCGCCGTCGTGATCGGGCTCGTGTTCCACGGCGCGATGTACGGGCCGCAGGCGGCGTTCCTCTCCGAGCTGTTCGGCACGCGGGTGCGCTACTCCGGGGTGTCGATCGGCTACCAGCTCGCCTCGGTCGCGGCCGGCGGGCTCGCCCCGATCATCGCCGTCGCCCTGCTCGGGGCCACCGGGTCGGGCCAGTCGATCGCGGCCTACCTCGCGGTGTGCTCGGTGATCACGCTCGTCGCCGTGTTCTCCTACTCCGAGACGCGGGACCGCGACCTCGGGGCGGACGACGGGGTGGTCGAGGCGGAGCCGACCCGACCTGCCGTCGGGAAGTAGCAGCCGGGGCGAGCGGAGCGACGGGGAGAGGGCTGGTGCGCGGGGCGTCCGGGGTGCTCCCATGCACCGTGCTCGTGGACGCCCTGCGGCTGCTCGCCGACGACGGTCCGGCCGCCGACCTGGAACGGGCGGCGGCCGCGCTCGCCGGCTCCGACCCGGAGACGGCGGCGCTGGTGCTGCGGGTGCGCTCGACGATCGAGGCGGGCCGGCGGCGGGAGGCCGAGCTCGCGGCGCTGGTCGACACCGCCCGCGACCTCGCCGCGGAGTCCGACCCGGGCCTGGTGCTCGACGCCATCGTGCGCCGGGCCCGCGCGCTGCTCGGCACGGACGTCGCCTACCTGACGCTCTACGACCCAGAGCGCGGCGACACGTTCATGCGGGCGACGGCGGGCTCGGTGTCGGCCGCGTTCCAGGCGCTGCGGCTGCCGGTGGGCGCGGGCCTCGGCGGGCTCGTGGCCCAGTCCCGGCACGCCCACTGGACCACCCGCTACCCCGCGGACGCCCGCTACCGCCACACCGACGAGATCGACGCGGCGGTGGGGGAGGAGGGCATCGTCGCGATCTGCGGGACCCCGCTGCTCGTGGGCGACGAGTTCGTCGGCGTGCTGTTCGCGGCCAACCGCTCCGCGCGCCCCTTCACCCCCGACGACGTGGCCCTGCTCGGCTCGCTCGCGGCGCTCGCCGCCGTCTCGCTCACCCAGACCCGGGCGGCCGCGGAGACGGCGGCCGCGCTCGCCGGACTGCGCGCCGCGCACGCCGACCTCGCCCGCGCCGCCGACGCGCACGACCGCTTCGCCGCCCTCGTCCTCGGCGGCGGCGACGTCACCGACCTCGCGGCCGCCCTCGCCGACCTGCTCGACGGGTGGGTGCGGGTGGTCGACGACGCCGGGGTGCCGATCGCGTCGGCCGGTCCGGTCCCGGACGGTCTCGACGTCCCGGCCTGCGTGCGTGCCGCGGCCGCCGACCCGGGACGTCTCGTCGCGGTGGAGGGCGCCGAGGCGGTGTCGGTCGTCGCGGCCCACCAGCAGCTCGCGACGATCGTGGTCCCGCCGCCCGCGCCCGGCGCCGCCTCGCAGGGACCGCGGTCGCGGATCGTCGAGCGCGCGGCCACCGTCAGCGCGCTGGTGCTGCTGTTCCGCGCCCAGGCCTCGGAGTCCGAGCAGCGCCACCGGGGCGAGGCCCTGCTCGAGCTGCTCGGCGGGGAGACCCCGACCGCCGCGCTGCGCGACCGCATCCGGACCCTCGGCGTCGAGATCCGCCGCCCGCACCGGGTGCTCGTCGCCCGCTGTGCCGAACACCAGCGCGCGCGGCTCGCGGTCGACGCCGCGCACGCGGTCGGCCGCGTCGGCCTCGTCGCGGAACGCCCGGACGCCGTCGTCGTGCTCGTTCCCGACGACGGGTCGGGGCGGCTGGCCGAGGACCTCGCCCGTCCGGCGTCGGACGAGTCGGCGGCGGTGACGGTCGGGGTGTCGGAGGCGGTGCTGCCCGCCGACGGCCTGGTGGGGGCCGCGGCGGACGCCCGGCGGGCCGCCGAGGCGCTCGTCGCGCTGGGCCGGGAGGGCCGGTCGGGGTCGGTCGCCGAGCTGGGGTTCGCGGCGCTGCTGCTGTCGCGGGCCCCCGACGTCGGCGGGTACGTCGAGAGCGTGCTCGGCCCGCTGCTCGAGCACGACCGGCGCCGCGGCACGGACCTCGTCGGCACCCTCGCGGCCTGGTTCGCGGCGGGCCGGTCGCCGACGCGGGCCGCGAGCGCCCTGCACGTGCACGTCAACACGGTGACCCAGCGCCTGGACCGGGTCCGCGCCGTGCTGGGCCCGGACTGGCAGGAGCCCGAACGGACCCTGGAGCTGCACCTGGCGCTGCGCCTGCGGGGACTGCGCATGTGAGCACGTCCCGTGGCCGGGGCCACGGACAGCGCTCACGGGCCGGTGGGGAATGCGGATGGACCGCGCGGAGTTGCGGCGGCTACAGTAGTTGACACTTCAACTTCGCAGGAGGTCGCCATGCAGTTCGGGGTCTTCACCGTCGGCGACGTGACGCCCGACCCGACCACGGGCCGCGAGCCGACCGAGGCCGAGCGCATCCGCGCGATGGTGACGATCGCGCGGAAGGCCGAGGAGATCGGGCTCGACGTCTTCGCCACCGGCGAGCACCACAACCCGCCGTTCGTCCCCTCGTCGCCGACCACGCTGCTCGGCCACGTCGCCGCCCTCACCGAGCGGCTGGTGCTCTCGACGTCCACGACGCTGATCACGACCAACGACCCGGTCAAGATCGCCGAGGACTACGCGATGCTGCAGCACCTCGCCGAGGGCCGCGTCGACCTCATGATGGGCCGCGGCAACACCGGCCCGGTCTACCCGTGGTTCGGCCAGGACATCCGCCAGGGCATCCCGCTCGCGCTCGAGAACTACGCCCTGCTGCGCCGGCTGTGGACCGAGGACGTCGTGGACTGGGAGGGCCGCTTCCGCACGCCGCTGCACGGCTTCACCTCCACGCCGCGCCCGCTCGACGGCGTCGCCCCGTTCGTCTGGCACGGCTCGATCCGCTCGCCCGAGATCGCCGAGCAGGCCGCCTTCTACGGCGACGGCTTCTTCCACAACCACATCTTCTGGCCCGCGTCGCACACGCAGCAGATGGTCGAGTTCTACCGGCGCCGCTTCGAGCACTACGGCCACGGCTCGGCCGACCAGGCGATCGTCGGGCTCGGCGGCCAGGTGTTCATGCGGAAGAACTCGCAGGACGCCGTCCGCGAGTTCCGGCCCTACTTCGACCACGCGCCGGTCTACGGCGGCGGGCCGTCGCTGGAGGACTTCTCCTCGCAGACGCCGCTGACCGTCGGCTCCCCGCAGGAGGTCATCGACCGCACCCTCGGGTTCCGCGACTACGTCGGTGACTACCAGCGCCAGCTGTTCCTCATCGACCACGCCGGCCTGCCGCTGAAGACCGTGCTCGAGCAGATGGACCTGCTCGGCGAGGAGGTCGTGCCCGTCCTGCGCCGCGAGTTCGCCGCCCTCAAGCCGGCCCACGTGCCGGACGCGCCGACCCACGCCTCCCTGCTCGCCGCCCGCGACGCGCAGGAGCCTGCCCTGGTCTGATCCGTCCCGACGACGGGTGCCGGGCGTCGTGCACGCGCCCGGCACCGTCGGGGCACGACCCGCCGTCGGGACGGGCCTCACGGCACGGCGGCCGGCTCCAGGTCGCGCAGCGCGCCCGAGGCCGCGACCGCCAGGACGACGGCCACCCACACGGCCACCACCGACAGCCCGGCCGCGACCGGGGTGGCCACCTCCGCGACCACGCCCGCCAGCCCGATCCCCGCTGGTGCCGCGACCTGCAGCAACGCGTTCTGCAGGCCCAGCACCCGGCCGTGCGTGGCGTCGGGGATCCGCTCGGCCTGCAGCACCCCCAGGATCGCACCGAGCGTGGCGTTCGACAGCCCGAGCAGCGCGGCCCCGGCGAGGACCACGACCGGCGAGGCGAGCGAGGCGATCGTCAGGAAGCCGGCCGTGGTCCCGGCGAGGGCGCCCACCGTCCACCACCCCCGCGAGCCGCGCACACCCGCCGTCGCGAAGGCCGCGGTCCCGACGAGCATGCCGAGGGCGAGGGCCGTCAGGACGAGCCCGAGCAGGTCGGCCCGGCCGAGGGCGCTGAACCACACGGGCAGGACCAGCCCCTGCAGCCCGCCGAGGACGACGGCGAGGCCGAGGGTGAGCCCGACCGTGCCGGAGAGGAACCGGCTGCGGCGCAGGACCCGCGCGCCCGCCGCGAGCTCGGCGAGCACCGAGCCGCGCGCCGCGACCTCGCCGACGCGTCCGAGGCGGTGGGGCAGCACGAGCGTCAGCAGCGCGGCGGCGCCGGAGGTGGCGGCGGTGACGAGGAGGACCGTGCTCCCGTCCACCAGGGTCAGCAGCGTCCCGGCGGCGGCCGGCCCGACGACCAGGGCGATCGAGGTCATGGCCTGGCGCAGCCCGACGAGCCGTTCGAGTGACACCCCGGTGTGCCGGGCGACGGCGGGCACCAGCACCTGGCGGGCGGTGAGTCCCGGGACGTCGCCGAACGCCCCGACGATCGCCAGCGCGACCAGCCAGCCCAGCGTGAGCCCGGTGAGCAGGTCGACGACGGGGATCGCGGCGACCGCCAGGGCCGAGACCACGTCGCTCACGATCGAGCTCGTCCTGCGGTTGACCCGGTCGATCACCAGGCCCGCACCCAACCCGATGACGAGCGCGGGTCCCGCCGTCGCGACCGAGACCGCGCCGACGCTCGCGGGGCTCCCCGTGGCCTGCAGGACGATGAGCGGCAGGGCGACCGCGGCGAGCCCGTTGCCGAGCAGGCTGAGCAGGTGCGCGCCGAGGTAGGCGAGGGCGACGACGGGCACGGCCGTCACCCCCTGCGGCCGACGAGCCGGCCCCGCAGGGTGAGGGCGCGCTCCGTGGCGGTGAGCGCCCCCACGATGCCGATGGCCGTCAACCACCCCGCGGACAGGGTGTGGGGCAGCGTGATCGTGCCGATCCGCGCGGCGATCTCGGGGTTGCGGGTCACCGACTGCGCGGCGTGCGCCAGCTCGATCGCACCGCACACGACGACGAGGAGGACCGCGAGCACGCCGAGTCCGCGGCTCGCGACCGGGAAGCGCCGGCCGAAGCGCGCTCGTCTGCCCTCGAGGGTGGACGGGTGCGGATCCAGCGTGCGCTCCGTGCCGTCGTGCGCCACGTGCGCCACCCGCTTCAGGCCGTGCTCGTCCTCCGCGAGCTCGACCACCCCACCGGGCACCACGAAGGTGGCGGGCAGGCGGGAGCGGGCGACCTGGACGCGGTCGCGGTACAGCCGGGCGACGCCGTGCCCGGTGTTCGGGTCGGCCCCGTACCGGACGTCGACGTCGAACCGGTGGCCCTCGAGGTCCAGCCCGAAGCGGGTCCGGGTGAACAGGTGCCAGACGCGGAGCTCGGGGAGGGCGCTCCCGTCGCCGGGCTCCACGCGGGCGAGCTGTCGCCGGCGGCGGTAGGTCGTGAGCATGCCGACGACGCTCGCCCGTGCCGCTGCGGCATCCTCCAGCAGGAGTGGTCCATGCCACAGCGGGGCTTGAGGGTGCCGCGACGGCATCGTTTCTCCTGCGGGCATGACCCGTTCCCCCGTCGAGTCCCAGCCCGTGTCCGTCGAGGACCTGTTCGCCCCGCCCGAGCGCGGCCGCCCGTCGATCTCGCCCGACGGGCGGTGGCTCGCCTTCCTCGCCCCGTGGCGCACGCGCCTGAACGTGTGGGTGGTCGAGCTCGACGACGACGGCGGGGTCGACCTCGACCGCGCCCGCCGCGTCACCGCCGACGACCACCGCCCCGTGATCGACCACCGGTGGACCGACGACCCGCGCTACCTGCTCTACCTGCAGGACGACGACGGCGACGAGAACCACCACGTGTTCCGCGTCGACCTCGACGACCCGGACGCCGACGCCGTCGACCTGACGCCCTTCCCGGGCGCGCGTGTCTGGGAGATGGTCGAGGTGCCCGGGCTGCCCGGCTCCGTCGTCGTGAGCCTCAACCACGTCGACCCCGCCCGCATCGACCTGTGCGAGCTCGACGTCGGGACCGGCGAGCTCACCGTCCTCGCCGAGGGCGGCGACGGGGCCTCCTGGTTCGTGACGAGCCGGCGCGAGCTCTACGAGGTCACCGTCACCGAGGCCGGGTGGGAGCTGCGGCAGGGCCTTCCCGGCGGGGAGCGCCGCGTGGTCACGACCTTCGCCGGGGACGACTTCCCGTACGGCCCGATGACGCGGCCCGCCCCCGACGGCGCGGGCCTGTGGTTCGGCACCTACGGCGACCACGACCAGCTCGCACCCGCGCGCCTCGACCTCGCGACGGGGGAGGTGACCGAGCTCGACCGGCACCCGACCCACGACCTCGACACGATCTCGGTGGTCGCCCCGCTCCTGCCGTCCCCGTGGATCACCGACCGCCGCACCGGCGAGCTGATCGGGGTGCGCTACTCCCGCGAGCGGCAGGTGATCCACCCGCTCACCCCCGGGTTCGCCGAGGTCCTCGCGGCGCTGGAGGGGCTCGCCGACGGTGACCTCGGCGCGGTCTCCTCGGACGGCTCCGGACGGTTCTGGCTGGCGACGTTCGCCGACGACCGCGACCCGTCGTCGTGGCTGTACGACCACGCGACCGGACGGGCACGGCTGCTGTTCCGTCCGCTCGGGCGGATCGACCCCGAGGCGCTGCCCCCGACGCGGGCGGTGTCGGTCATCGCCCGCGACGGCCTGGAGCTCCCGACCTACCTCACCCCACCCGTCGGGTTCGACCCCGACGAGCACACCCCGCCGCCCCTGGTCCTCATGCCGCACGGCGGACCGTGGTTCCGCGACCTGTGGAGCCTCGACCTGCAGACCCAGTACTTCGCCACCCGCGGCTACACGGTGCTGCGGCCCCAGTTCCGGGGCTCGACGGGCTTCGGCCGGCGCCACATGCAGGCCGCGATCGGGGAGTTCGCCGGCGCGATGCACGACGACCTGGTCGACGCGGTGGAGTGGGCCGTGACCGCGGGGTACGCCGATCCGGCCCGCGTCGCGATCTTCGGCGGCTCCTACGGCGGCTACGCGACGCTGGTCGGGGTGACGGTCACGCCCCACCTGTTCGCGGCGGCCGTCGACTACGTCGGGGTGTCCGACCTCGCGGCGACCATGCGCAGCTTCCCCGAGGCGGTGCGGCCCGGCCTGCGGCACAACTTCCACCGCTACGTCGGCGACCCCGACGTGCCCGAGCAGGAGGCCGACATGCTCGCGCGCTCGCCGATCACGCACCTGGACCGCGTCGAGACACCGCTCATGATCTTCCAGGGGGCGAACGACGTCCGGGTCCGGCAGTCGGAGTCGGACAACGTCGTCGAGCGGCTCCGCGCCCGCGGCGTCGAGGTCGCCTACCGCGTCTTCGCCGACGAGGGCCACGCCTTCGTCAACCCGGAGAACCTCATGACGATGTTCCGGGAGGCGGGGGAGTTCCTCGCGCGGCATCTGGGCGGGCGGCCCTAGTTCGCTCGCGCCGGCCGAGCGCCTGCAGCCGCCGGAGGACGTCGAGCTGGGCGGGGTTGAACACCTCCGCCGACACCTGCTCCACGGTACGCCGGTAGCGCTGCGGGTTCCCCGAGCCCAGCGCGTCGATCCCGGGGAAGCGTTCCCGGAGGACGTGGAGGTCCGCCAGCATCCGGTGGGCGAGGCCGTCGCGGGCGGCCTCGTCCGCGTCGGCCGGCAGGGCGTCGAACTCGTCGTCGCTCGCGGAGCGCGCGTCGTCGGTCAGCAGCTCCGCGTAGACGCTGCGTTCCTCCGGCGCCAGGAGCCGGCCCATCACGGTCGCGAACCGGCGGTCCGGCTCCGAGAGCGCCGCGGCCTTCCCGACGACCGCGAACTCGGCCGGGAGGTCGGTCGGCAGGCGTTGCTCGAGCATCGCGGCGACCTCCGCCCGGACCTGCTGCAGCCGCTCGATCTGCGCGACGAGGTCGGCGTCGAGCGCGCGCAGCGCCTCCTCGGGGTGCTCGTCGCGGTCGCCGAGCTCCGCGATCCGGCCCAGCCCGAACCCGAGGTCGACGAGCCGCTTGATCCGCAGCAACCGGATCAGGTGCGTCACGCCGTACTGCTTGTAGCCGTTCGACCGTCGTTCCGGCTCCGGGAGGAGCCCGACGTCGTGGTAGTGCCGCACGCTGCGCAGGCTCGTCCCGGCGAGGTCGGCGATCTCCCGGGTGCTCCAGGTCATCGGCTGCTCCCGGTGCTGCGGGCGGCCACCCGCGCCGGGGTGACGAGACGGTGGGTGGTCCGGCGGAACGCCCAGAAGACCACGAGGGCGACCAGCGCCGTCAAGGGGACACCGAGGACGATCCGGGCCAGCGCGAGCCCCGCGACCGACTCCGTCCACCACAGCAGACCGCTGATGAGCGCCCGGGCGCCGAACATCGACGCGGCGGCGGCCGTCGCGAGGTCGTGCGCGCGGCGCGACGGCCGGTCCTCCCGCCACGGGTGCCCGCCCCCGTGCAGCGCGTTCCAGAGCACGCCGGTGACGGGGCGGCCGAGGACGAAGGAACCCGCCGTCGGGACGAAGAACGCGGCGGACGTGACGACGCCGACCAGGAAGAAGTCGCTCGCCGACCCGGTCCACAGCGCGATCCCGGCGGCGATCCCGACGCCGAGGACCCCGCCGAGCGCGGCCGCGGTCTCCTCGCCGCGGAGCTTCCGGATCACCCCGAAGACCACCGCGACCGCGAGCGCGACGCCGGCCGTGACCGGCAGGGACGTGACGTTCGTGAGCATGGCGAACACGACCTGCGGCCCGCCGGTGCCGACGATGCCCCACCAGCCGCCGAGGCGGTCGAGCACGGTCAGCGGGCGGACCTCGGGGAGCGGTTGCGTCTCGGGTGACATGGGCGTGAGGAGACGCCATGACGTGGCGGCACACTCAAGCCTCACGTGGTCCGGCACCGGGTGCGGCGTCCACGGCCGCGGCGCACGAGCACGCCCTCCGCACCCGCGAGGATCGCCTCGCGGGTGCCCGCGGGCCGACTCACCGGGTGTCGACGACCGGGCGTCGCGGGGGCAGCGGTCCGTCGGCGGCGTCGAGGGCCGCGAGCACGACCGCCGCGGTGTCGGCCGGGTCGATCACGTCGTCGATCTCCACCACCTCGGCGGCCGAGAGCGCCTTGCCCTGCTCGTAGAGCGCCGCGACGAGCTCGTCGTACCGCGCCTGGCGCTCGTCCGGCCCGAGGGCCGCGAGCTCCTTGGCGTACCCGAGCCGCACCGCGCCCTCGAGCCCCATCCCGCCGAACTCCCCGCTCGGCCAGGCCACCGTGGCCACCGGCACCCGCATCGAGCCGCCCGCCATCGCCATCGCGCCGAGCCCGTAGGCCTTGCGCAGCACGACGCACACCACCGGCACCCGCAGGTTCGCGCCCGTGACGAACATCCGGGAGAAGCGGCGGACCGTCGCGGTGGCCTCGGCGTCGGGACCGACCATGAAGCCCGGGGTGTCGCACAGCGACACCACCGGCAGCCCGCGCGAGTCGCAGAGCTGCAGGAACCGGGCCGCCTTGTCGGCCGCCTCGGCGTCGACGGCGCCGCCGAGCCGGCGCGGGTCGTTGGCCATCACCCCGATCGGCCGGCCGCCCAGCCGTGCGAACGCCGTCACGATCCCGACCCCGTACCGCGGCCGCAGCTCCAGCAGCGACCCGACGTCGACCAGCCCGTCGACCGCCGCGCGCACGTCGTAGACCCGCAGCCGGTTCTCCGGCACCACGTGGCGCAGCACCCGCGGATCGGGCCGGGGGCCGGGGACGACCCGGTCCAGCGCGAGGTAGCGCCGCGCCACCGCGACCGCCTCGGCCTCGTCGCCGACCAGCACGTCGACGACTCCGTTCGGCACCTGTACCGACGTCGGCCCGACGTCGTGCGGGTCGACCTCCCCGAGGCCGCCGCCCGCGATCATCGCCGGGCCGCCCATGCCGAGGTTGGCGCCCTCGACGGCGACGACGAGGTCGGCGCAGCCGGCCAGCGCGGCGTTGCCGGCGAAGCAGTAGCCGGCGACCACGGCCACCGTCGGGACCCGCCCGCACAGCTGCGCGAACAGCGCGAACGTCGGCACGTCGAGCTGGGCGACCGCGATCGTGTCGGTCTCGCCCGGCCGTCCGCCGCCGCCCTCGGCGAACAGGACGACGGGCAGGTCGTGGTCGAGCGCGAGCTGCAGGGCCCGGTCGGTCTTCGCGTGCGAGAGGACGCCCTGGGTGCCGGCGAGCACGGTGTAGTCGTAGGCGAGGACCACGACGCGTCGCCCGTCGACCGCACCGATCCCCGTGACGATGCCGTCCGCCGGGGTGCGTTCGCGCAGGTCCTCCAGCGACCGGCGCTTCCGTTGGGCGGCCACGGCGAACGCGCCGTACTCGACGAAGCTGCCCTCGTCGCACAGGTCGGCCACGTTCTCCCGGGCCGTCCTCCGGCCTGCTTCCCGACGACGGGTCACGGCGGCCGGGCGGGCCTCGTCGCGCGTGAGGCGGCGCCGGTCGAGGACCTCGGCGAGGTCGGGGCGGACGTGGTCGGGGTCGACGGCCTCCGCCGTGCCGTCCCCGGCCGCCGCCCCGCCCGGCTCGAGCACGGCGAGCACGTCGCCCTCGGCCACGACGTCGCCGATCGCCACCGCGATCTCCACGACCGTGCCGCCCTCCGGCGCCGCGACCACGTGCTCCATCTTCATCGCCTCGAGCACGACGACGGCCGCGCCCGCGGCGACCGTGCTGCCGGGTGCGGCCTCGACGGCGACCACCGTGCCGGCGGTGACGGCTGTCAGTGGGTCGCCGTCTCCCGTCGGCAGGGGAACCCTCGTGCCGAAAGAGCGCTCGGATCCTCCCCTCACGATCTCGGGGAGCAGCCGCTCGACCAGCCCCGTGTCGGGCGCGAGCACCTCGGGCCGGGCGAGCAGGGCGCGGAGCACCGGGATCGTCGTCGGGACGCCGTCGAGGTCGAAGCCCGCCAGCGCCCGGTCGAGGTGGGCGAGGGCGCGGGGGAGATCGGCGTCGTGGACGACGACCTTGGCCAGCAGCGAGTCGTACCGCGGATCGACCGTGAGCCCGGCCCGTCCGTGGGTGTCCACCCGCACGCCCCGGCCCGACGGCGGGGTGAACCGGCTCAGCGTCCCCGCCGCGGCGCGGACCGAGGCGTCGGCGCCGAGCGTCTCGGCGTTCACGCGGGCCTGGACGGCGACCCCGCGCGGCTCGGTGGCGAGCGCGAGGTCCGCGAGCCGCGCGCCGGCGGCGACCCGGAGCCCGGCCGCGACCAGGTCGACGCCGAGGACCTCCTCGGTGACCGTGTGCTCGACCTGCAGCCGCGGGTTGACCTCCAGGAACGCGATCGCGGTGCCGGCGACGAGGAACTCGACGGTCGCGAGCCCGCGCAGGTCCGCGGAGGCGCCGAGGGCGTGGGCGTACGCGTGGAGCCGGGTACGGACCTCGTCGGGAAGGTCCGGCGCCGGAGCGATCTCGACCATCTTCTGGTGCCGCCGCTGCAGGCTGCAATCGCGGTCGGCGAGGACCGCGACGTCGTGGCCGTCGCCGAGCAGCTGCACCTCGACGTGCCGGGCGCCCTCCAGGTAGCGCTCGACGAAGACACGGTCGTCGCCGAACGCGGCCCGCGCCTCGGCCGCGGCGGCCCGGCGGGCCTCGTCGAGCTCCGTCCGGTCTCGGACGACCCGCATGCCCCGGCCCCCGCCGCCGGCCACGGCCTTCACGACGACGGGGGTGGTCCCGTCGTCGTCGAGGACCGGCACGCCGAGCTCCGCGGCACGCGACCGGGCGAGGGCCTTGTCGCCGAACAGCGCGAGGGCGTCGGGGGAGGGGCCGACGAAGACAATCCCCGCCTCCTCGCACGCCCGTGCGAGGGCCGGGTTCTCCGACAGGAACCCGTAGCCCGGGTGCACGGCGTCCGCGCCGGCCTCCGTCGCCGCGGCGACGACCGCCTCGACGTCGAGATAGGCGGCCGGTCCGGTGCCGGGGAGCACCTGCGGTGCCGGCAATGCGTCACTGCCGGCACTGGACGCCAGGAACGCCACATCGTCGGCGGCGTGGACCGGTACCGCCTCGAGCCCGAGCGCCGCGACGGCGTCGGCGATGCGGACGGCGATCTCGCCACGGTTGGCGATCAGGACACGGCGCACGGCTGGTGGCTCTGCCTCGTGAGTAGTTGTGGCGGTCATACCCGTCACAACTACTCACGGGGCCGAAGGCCACCTGCGGGGGCTGAACACCCGGTCGGCCACCCACCGGGTCTGCGACGAACCGACGATCAGCAGCGTCCGCATGTCGATCTCCGACGGCTCCAGGGCGCCGAGCTCGACGACGCGCACCGACTCCTCGGGCCCGTCGACGTCGCGCCCGATGATCACCGGGGTCGACTCGTCGCGGTACTTGAGCAGGATCTCCTTGGCCGCCTCGACCTGCCAGGTGCGGGACCGGGACGCCGGGTTGTACAGCGCGATCACCATGTCGGCGTCGGCCACCGCGGCGAGCCGGCGCTCGACGACCTCCCACGACTTCAGGCGGTCCGACAGCGAGATCGTCGCGTAGTCGTGGCCCAGCGGCGCCCCGATCCGGGCGGCCACGGCGTGGGCGGCGGTCACCCCGGGGAGCACCCGCACCTCGACGTCGGGGTAGTCCTCCGCCGCGACCTCCACGACCGCCGACGCCATCGCGAAGACCCCGGGGTCACCCGAGGAGACCACCGCGACCCGTCGTCCGGAACGCGCCAGATCCAGAGCGTAAGCGGCACGCTCGGACTCGACCTTGTTGTCCGAGGCGTGCACGCGCTGGCGCGGGTTGTGCGGCACGCGCGCGGTGTAGGTGGCGTAGCCGACGACGTCGTCCGCCCCGGCGAGGGCGCTGAACGCCTCGGGCGTGAGGCGGTCGCGGCTGCCGGGGCCGAGTCCGACGACGGTCACGAGGCCCGTCGACGGTGTGGCGTCCCTGTCACTGGGTGCAAGCAGTGACGCATTGCTGGCACCCCGTGCCCCGTCCGCCCGCGCCTGCTCCGTCGTCGCCACGTGCACGCGCGACGGCACGATCCCGACGCTGAAGTACGGCACCGACGCCGGGTCGACGTCCTCGAGCAGCCCCTGGCGCTCCTCGACCTGGCTGGCGCGCTCCACGTAGCGGGCCTCGTCGGCGCGGCCGGCGGTCCGCAGCGCCGTCCGGACCCCCGTGAACGTGCGGCCCAGCTTCATCACCGCGGCGGCGTCGGTGTCGGCCAGGCGCCGGGCCAGCTCGTCGGGCGGCAGCGTCCCGGGGAGCACGGTGAGCACCTCGTCGCGCTCCACCAGCGGCGTGCCCAACGTGGCGGCCGCGGCGGACACGCTGGTCACGCCCGGGACCACCTCCGCGGGATACCGGTGCGCGAGCCGCTTGTGCAGGTGCATGTAGGAGCCGTAGAAGAACGGGTCGCCCTCGGAGAGCACCACGACGTCGCGGCCGGCGTCGAGGTGCGCGGCCAGCCGGGCGGCCGCCTCGGTGTAGAAGGCGTCGATGCGGCCCTGGTAGTCGTCGGTGTCCTCGGTGGTGACCGGGTAGGTCAGCGCCTCCTCGATCTGCGCGCCGAGGTACTGCGCCGCGATCCGCCGCGCGTTCGACCGGCCGTGCCGCGCGCAGTGGTAGGCGACGACGTCGGCGGCGCGGATCAGGTCCACCGCCTTCACCGTCATCAGCCCGGGGTCGCCCGGACCGACGCCGACCCCGAACAGTCGGCCGGTCACGCCGTCGCCCCGAGCGCGAGCGCGTTCACGGCCCCGACCGTCATGGCCGACCCGCCGCGACGCCCGTGCACGACGACGTGCTCCAGCTCCGACGGGTGCGCGGCCAGGGCGGCCTTCGACTCCATCGCGCCGACGAAGCCCACGGGTAGCCCCAGCACGACGGCGGGTCGCGGCGCGCCCGCCTCGATCATCTCGAGCAGGCGGAAGAGCGCGGTCGGGGCGTTGCCGATCGCCACCACCGCGCCCTCGAGCAGCGGCAGCCACAGGTCGAGGGCGGCCGCGGAGCGCGTCGTGCCCAGCAGCGCGGCCTTGGCCGGGACGTCCGGGTCGTTGAGCGTGCAGACCACGTCGTTGCCGGCGGGCAGGAACCGCCGCGTGATCCCGGAGGCGACCATCATCGCGTCGCAGAGCACGGGGGCGCCGGCGCGCAGGGCGGCGTGCGCGGCCGCGACCGCCCCGGGGGTGACCGCGGTGTCCGCGCCCAGGTCGGTCATGCCGCAGGAGTGGATCATGCGCACGACGAGGTCGTGGGCGTCCGCCGGCAGGTGCCCGAGCTCGGCCTCGGACCGGATGATCGCGAACGAGCGGCGGTAGATCTCGTCGCCGTCGACCACGTGGGCCGGCACCGCCCGCGAGTCCGGCGTGTGGATCTCCCGTCGCTCCGCCTGCCCGGTCTGGATCACGCCCGTCGCCGGGGCCACGTCGCCCGAGATCATCCGTTCACCCTCCCCGAGCGCACGACCGTCCGGTACGTGCCGCTCGTCTCGTCCGTCTGCCCGACCGCTTCCACCACGGCGACCCTGCCACCCGGGGTCCCGCACGCCCGCCCGCAGCCCACCCAGTGCTGCCGGACCTGCCCGCCGACGTGCCCGGACGCGACGGCCGCGGCCAGGTCGCCCCGCACGTCGGTCAACGACTTCCGACACCGCGGCGCCCCGACGCACGCCGAGACCCCGCGCCACCGCGACGCCGGGTCGATCTCCACGAGCCCGTCGAGCCGGGCCTCCGCGTCCGCGGGCGCGTCGCGCAGCACGAGCGTGCGCCACGGGGTCGCGCGCAGCGTGGCGCCGCGGTCCAGCAGCTCGAGCAGCGCCGTCACCGTCGGCAGGTCGACCTCGCCGAGCCGGGGGAGGACCTCCAGCGCGGTCCCGTCCCGCCCCAGGCGCGTCGGGTCCGCCGGTCCCGGCCGCACGGTCCCGACGCCGGGTGCGGTGCGGTCCGCGAGCGCCTCCAGCATCGCGCCGCGGGCCGCGTCGTCGAGCTCGCGCACCCGCCAGGCCGAGCCGCGGTGCGTGGTGAACGCGTCGACGGCCGCCAGGGCGAGGGCCGCGGGGTCGTCGTGCCGGAGCCCGGTGTCGACCCCGTCGAGCAGCAGCGCCGCGGGCCCGTCGAGCACCACCGTGACGTCGGCGCCCTGGCCGCTGACGTCACCTCCGGTGACAGCAGTGCGTCGCTGCCGGCACTCGACGCCAGGAGAGCCACACCGTCGATCCTCGATCGCCACCAGCAGCCGCCCGGGCACGTCCACGCGCCCCCGGAGCCCGTCCGCGACCGCCCTCGCGACCGGGTCGACCGCCGCCGAGCGGGGGGAGGCGATGATGGAGCAGGGCACGTCGCGGCCGCGGGCGTCCACGAGGGCGTCGGGGCGGTCGTCGCGGAGCGCGTCGGCGAGGTCGTCGGCGGTGGTTCCGGCGAGCCCGCGCACCTGCCACGATCCTCGGGAGGTCAGTTCGATCGGCGACCCGCCGGACGCGGCCGCGCCCGCCAGCAGGCGGAGCTCGGTGGCGGTGGTGGCCCCGCCGACCGGTCGGAACCGGGCCAGCGCGCCGTCGGCGGCGTCGTGCCGGCGCCAGGCGCCGGGGCAGGCGTCGGGCCGTGATCGGGTGCGGGGCATCGGCCACACAGTACGGCCGATGACACACGGTGTGCGCAGATGATGAGATGTTGCGCGTGCTGCTCCTTCTCTCGACCTCCGACACCGACCTCCGTTCGGCCCGGGCCGGCAGCGAGGGGGCGGCCGACGGGGCCCTGGCCTGGCGCTGGGCGAACCCGTCGCGGATCGACCCGGACGCCGACCTGCCCGGCCTGCTCGAGGGCGTCGACCTCGTCGTCGTGCGCCTGCTCGGGTCGCGCCAGTCCTGGGAGACCGGGCTCGACCTACTGGCCGCGGGGCCACGACCCGTCGTCGTGCTGGGCGGGGAGCAGACGCCCGACGCGCAGCTGATGGAGTCCTCCACCGTGCCGATCGGGGTCGCGACCCAGGCGCACCTCTACCTCGCCCAGGGCGGCCCGGACAACCTGCGCGAGCTCGCCGCGTTCCTCTCCGACACCGTGCTGCTCACCGGGCACGGCTTCGCGCCGCCCGCCGAGCTGCCGACGTGGGGCCGCCTGCCGGGCTGGACCGCCGACGATGTGGCGAAACTGCCACTGGACGCCAGCAACGACGCTTTCCTGTCACAGGGCGAGAAGCCCCGCATCGCCGTCGTCTACTACCGCGCCCACCACATGGCCGGGAACACCGCGTTCGTCGACGCCCTCTGCCACGCCGTGGTCGAGGCGGGCGGCCTCCCGGAGCCCGTGTTCTGCTCCAGCCTGCGCAGCCCGGACGCGGAGCTGCTCGACGTCCTGAAGACCGCCGACGTGCTGGTCACGACGGTGCTCGCCGCGGGCGGGTCCAAGCCCGCCGCCGCGTCCGCCGGGGAGGACGACGAGTCGTGGGACACCGGCGCGCTCGCCGCGCTCGACGTCCCGATCCTGCAGGCGCTCTGCCTCACCCGCTCCCGCGACGAGTGGCTCTCCGACGACGACGGCGTCAGCCCGCTCGACGCCGCCAACCAGGTCGCGGTCCCGGAGTTCGACGGCCGGATCATCACCGTGCCGTTCTCGTTCAAGGAGACCGACGCCGACGGTCTGCCCGTCTACGTGGCCGACCCCGAGCGCGCCGCCCGGGTGGCGGGCCTCGCGGTGAGCCACGGCCGGTTGCGGCACCTCACCAACGCCGACAAGAAGGTCGCGCTGGTGCTGTCGGCCTACCCGACGAAGCACGCCCGCATCGGCAACGCGGTCGGGCTCGACACCCCCGCGTCGGTGGTCGCCCTGCTGCATGCCATGCGCGACGCGGGCTATTGGATCGGCGACGTCCCGGGCCTCGAGGAGCGCGACGGCGACCTGCTCATCCGCGCCCTCATCGACGCCGGCGGCTACGACCAGGACTGGCTCACCGAGGAGCAGATGGCGGCCAACCCGGTCCGCATCGACGCCGCGGAGTACACGGCGTGGTTCGAGACGCTGCCGGAGGACTTCCGCGCCGGCGTGACCGAGCACTGGGGCGAGGCACCGGGCTCGATGTTCCTCGACCAGGGCGCGATCGTGCTCGCCGCCCTCGAGCGGGACCACGTCGTCGTCATGATGCAGCCGCCGCGCGGGTTCGGGGAGAACCCGATCGCGATCTACCACGACCCCGACCTGCCGCCCTCGCACCACTACCTCGCCGCCTACCGCTGGCTGCAGTCCGGCTTCGGGGCGCACGCGGTGGTGCACGTCGGCAAGCACGGCAACCTGGAGTGGCTGCCCGGCAAGACGGTCGCGAGCAGTGCGAGCTGCGCCCCCGACCCGATCCTCGGCGACCTCCCGCTGGTCTACCCGTTCCTCGTCAACGACCCGGGCGAGGGCACGCAGGCCAAGCGCCGGGCCCACGCCACCCTGGTCGACCACCTCGTGCCGCCGATGGCGCGGGCCGAGTCCTACGGCGACCTCGCGCGCCTCGAGCAGCTGCTCGACGAGTACGCGTCGATCCAGGCGATGGACCCGGGCAAGATCGAGGCGATCCGCGGGCAGATCTGGCAGCTCATCCAGGCCGCCAAGCTCGACTCCGACCTCGGGGTGAACGACCAGCCCGACGACGAGCGCTTCGACGACTTCATCATGCATCTCGACGGCTGGCTCTGTGAGATCAAGGACGCGCAGATCCGCGACGGCCTGCACGTCCTGGGCCGGGCGCCGGCCGGCCAGGAGCGGGTCGACATGGTGCTCGCGGTGCTCCGGGCCCGGCAGATGTGGTCGGGCACGCAGGCGCTGCCCGGGCTGCGCGAGGCGCTCGGGCTCGACGAGTCCGCGGGCGCGGCCAGCCGGATCGACGTCGACCGCGCCGAGGAACTGGCGCACTCGCTCGTCGTCGGGATGGAGAAGCGCAGGTGGCTTCCCGACGAGGCCGCGGACGTGACCCTGGAGGTCCTGTCCCGCCAGGACGAGACGGTCGAGCGCATCCTGCGCTTCGCGGCCACCGAGGTGGTCCCGCGGCTGGACCGGACCACCGAGGAGATCGACGGCGTCCTGCACGCCCTCGCGGGCGGGCACGTCAAGGCGGGGCCGTCCGGGTCGCCGCTGCGCGGGCTGGTCAACGTGCTCCCGACCGGCCGGAACTTCTACTCGATCGACCCGCGCGCGGTCCCGTCGCGCCTGGCCTGGGAGACCGGCCAGATGCTGGCCGACTCCCTGCTCGAGCGGTACCGCGACGACCACGACGGCGAGTGGCCCACGAGCGTGGGCCTGTCGCTGTGGGGGACGGCGGCCATGCGCACCAGTGGTGACGACGTCGCCGAGGCGCTCGCGCTCATGGGCGTGCGGCCGGTGTGGGACGAGGCGTCCCGTCGCGTGACGGGGCTCGAGGTGGTCGACGCCGCCGAGCTCGGCCGGCCCCGCGTCGACGTCGTGCTCCGCATCTCCGGGTTCTTCCGCGACGCGTTCCCGCACGTCGTGGCGACGATGGACGACGCGGTGCAGCTCGTCGCCGGGCTCGACGAGCCCGACGAGGACAACTTCGTGGCCGCCCACGCCCGCGCGGACGCCGCGACCGGCTCGAGCTGGCAGCAGGCGACGACCCGCATCTTCGGCTCGCCGCCCGGGGCCTACGGCGCCGGCCTGCTGCAGGCGATGGACTCCCGCGACTGGCGCGGCGACGCCGACCTCGCGGCGATCTACACGACGTGGGGCGGGCACGCCTACGGTCGGGACCGGCACGGCGAGTCGGCGGTCGAGGAGATGAACGCGGCCTACCGGCGGATCGCGGTGGCGGCGAAGAACATCGACACCCGCGAGCACGACATCGCCGACTCCGACGACTACTACCAGTACCACGGCGGCATGATCGCCACGGTCCGCGCGCTGACCGGGGCGGCACCCGCGGCCTACGTCGGCGACTCGACCCGCCCCGAGTCGGTGCGCACCCGCTCGCTGATCGAGGAGACCGCGCGGGTGTTCCGCTCCCGCGTGGTCAACCCGCGCTGGATGGCCGCGATGCGCCGGCACGGCTACAAGGGTGCCTTCGAGATGGCCGCGACCGTGGACTACCTGTTCGGCTGGGACGCGACCGCGGGCACCGTCAGCGACTGGATGTACGGCTCGCTGACCGAGAACTACGTGCTCGACCCGGAGAACCGGGAGTTCCTGCGCGAGGCCAACCCGTGGGCGCTCCACGGGATGGCCGAGCGGCTCCTCGAGGCCGTGGACCGGGGACTCTGGGAGAACCCGGACCCGGCGATGGTGGAGTCGCTGCGCGAGGCGTTCCTCGAGGCGGAGGGCGACGCCGAAGGTGCCTGACGGCAGGTGAGCAGAAAAGGTCGCTATAGCCACCTTTTCTGCTCACCTGCCTGGAAGGCACAGCCCGGTCGGCGTGGCGGTCCGCCCGACGTTGCGCACCCAGGTGTTCGCGGTGCCCAGCGTTCCGGCGCCCGTCGAGGCGTCGGCGCAGTCCTTCCCGACGCTGCCCGTGGCCACGTTGCGCTCGAACCGGACCCCCGTGGCGGTCGCGGCCGCGGCGACACCGTTCGCGCCGGATGCGGCGACGACGTTCCCGACGACGGTGCCCGCACCCTCGTTGATCAGGATGCCGGTGCCCGTGCGGCCGCTGATCGTGTTCGTGTCGACCACGAGGTTCGTGCTCGGCGCCGCCCCGAACGGCACGGCGCCGTTGGCCGAGAGCCCGTTGCCCTTCCCGCCGGTCAGGACGTTGCGGCTGACCGTCAGCCGGTCGGTGTTGCCGACGACGAAGATGCCGGTCCCCGCGACGGCGGTCGGGGACTTGGTCGCGATGTTTCGCGTGACGAGCGCACCGTCGGCGTTGTTGATCACGACCAGGGTGGCGTCGTCGACGCTGCGGTTGTCGCGGACGACGAGCCCCCTCGAGCGGTTGCCCGGATCGCCGATCGAGTTCACGGCTGCACTGGTGTGCCCGCCGAACAGGTTGTCGGAGATCGTCAGCGCGTTGGCCGCACCCGAGGTGATGAGCACGCCGGTGCCGCCCTGCGGGTCGGGCACGGCGTTGTTCGCGACGATCCGGTTCCGCGCGATCGTCGAGGGCGCCGGACCGGTGGCGTTCACGTTCATGCCGTTGGCGTTGCCCGTGATCACGTTGTTGACGATCGTGAAGCCGTTGCCCTTCGAGAAGGCATCGATGCCGTTCGCGCCGCTCCCGGAGATCGTGAAGCCGTCGATGACGACGCCGGAGACGGTGCCGACGGCGAAGCCCCCGGTCGCCCCGGTGACCACCGACTCGTCGGCCGCGTTCGTCCGCCCGCCCCGCGCGTCCCGGCCGTACTGGGCCCCGAGCAGCCGCACCGGCTTGGTGATCGACACCCGCTCCGGGTACGTCCCCGCGCACACGAAGATCGTCGAGCCGGGCGTCGCGGCGGTCACGGCCGCCTGGATCGTCGCGACCGTCGCCGGGCAGCGGGCGGTCTTCGTCCCCACCACCGTCGCGCCCGCCGGCGCGGGGGCAGGCGCAGCGGCCGCCGCCACACCCGTCGTCGTGACGGCGCAGGCGATCCCCATCGCCCCCGCCAGGACCGCCCTCCGGAACCGTCCAGCCCGCATCGCCATCGCCCCCTGCATCCCCGCGCGGCCCGGTCGGGTCGCGGCGCGAAGTCTGCTCGTGACGACACGGTCGTCGCGCCTACACGATGGGGTGACCCGGGACCCGTCCGTGGGTCCGGCCGATCACCGCGTGGCGTACACCGCGTAGAAGCCGGCGGGGTCGGTGCCCGAGACGACGGGCCAGTCCACGACGTCGACGATGCCCGGGGGCCGGACCTCCCAGCGCCCGAGGATGCGGGTCAGCTCGGTCCGGCTCCGCAGGCGGAGCGGGGCGACGACCGCCTCGATCGTCGGCGGCCGCTCCACCAGCTCGGCGCCCTCGAGCAGGTCCGGGTGTGCCACGGCCAGCACGAGCCGGCTCCCCGGCGCCAGCGCCGCGCGGTAGCGCTCGAGGACGTCCGCGAGCTCCGTGTCGTCACTGTCGGCGAGCCACTGCAGCACGGCGTTGCAGACGAGGGTGACGGGGCGGTCGGGGTCGATCAGGTCCGTGCCGCGGGCCGCGGCGAGCACGTGGTCCGGTTCCCGGAGATCCGCGCGGACGGCCGCCGTGCGGTCGGCCTCCTTCTGGTCGACGAGGAGCTCGCACGTGTGCGCGATCGCGACGGGGTCGACGTCGACGTACACCACCCGGGCGCCCGCGGGCCCGACGAGCGTGTGCAGGCCGCCGGGGGAGGGGATGCCGGACCCGAGGTCGAGGAACTGGTCGCAGCCCCCGTCGAGCGCCGTCCGCACGGCCCGGGCGACGAAGGCCCGGGAGGCGAGGAAGCGCAGCCCGACGTCCGGGTCCATCGCGAGGAGGGCGTTCACCGCGGCGCGGTCGGCGGCGAAGTTGGCGCCGCCGCCGACGAGGTAGTTCGTGGCCCGGGCGAGGTTCGGGGCCTCCATGGCGGCGAGGTCGTCGGTCGACGCCAGGTCCGCCTCGATCCGCTCCATGTCCACCCCCGGGTCGCACCACTCTTCAGCCCATCGTTCTAGGCCATCAGGGTGTATCACGACACCCTGTCGAGCGAGCTTTACCCTCTGTGGCGGGTCAGCTCCCGCACGACCCCCCGTAGGTGGTGATCTTGTAGTCGACGACGGCGAGGGCGGTCTGCAGGTCCCGCAGGTGCGAGACCACGGAGGCGCGGTGCTCGAGGAGCAGGTCGAGGCGTGCGTCGGAGGTGTGCGGGCCCTCCTGCGCCAGCTCGACGTAGCGCGTCACCGTCGCGATCGGCATCCCCGAGAGGCGCAGCCAGGTCACGAACATGACGCGGCCGAGGGCGGCCCGGTCGTAGGTCCGGCGGCCCGCCGCGTCCCGGGCGACGGTCACGAGCCCGATGCGCTCGTAGTAACGCAGCGTGTGGGCGGTGATGCCGGTCAGCTCGGCGACCTCGGCGATGCCGAGCGTCTCGGGCAGGTCCTCGGGCAGGGCCATCGCGCGGACCAGGGCCTGGTCCAGCGGCGGCAGCGTGCCGTCCTCGGCCGCGGCCGACTCGAGGACGCTCCGCAGGCGGGTGGCCGGGTGGGGGTGCTCCAGCGTGCTCGTCACGGTCGTCGACGCTACGACTTCGAGTGCACTCGAAGCCAGCCCGGAGCGGGGCGGTACTCACGTTGACGAGTACCTGTTACCGCCGGTACCACTGGAGGACGTGAGAGCTTCCGCGTTCGCCGCCGTCCTGGGCGACGTGGCGTTCCCGCTCCGGCGCGAGGAGATCGCGGCGGCGGCCGCCGACCACGGGGTCGACACCCTCATGCAGCGCAAGATCGAGCAGTTGCCCGACCGTGCGTACACCGACGTCTTCGACATCGTGGTCGCCCTCTCGTCCACCCCGGCCCACTTCCGTGGGCGTCGACCCCTGTAGACGTACCGCGCGAACCGCACGCCCGAGGCCGATCCGGGGACGAATCAGGCGTTGGACCTGCGAAAACAGCACGGGGCGAGCACCCGTGCCCCCGGGACGGTGTGCCACTGTGGACCCCGGCGTACCTCGCGCCGGGAAATGAGGGACGGACGTGCAGGGGACCGATCCGAGGGGTGTCCGGGCGCGCGGCGTCCTGCTGACCACGTTCCTCGTCCTCGTCGCCGCGCTCACGGCCTGCTCGTCGACCGGCGCGCCGGGAGCGGGCGGGGCGTCGCCCGCGGCGTCCGCCGCGCCGGCGCTGCCACCCGGCCCGCGGGTCACCGTCGACCCGGCGGTCGCCGTCAACCCGGCCACCCCGATCCGCGTGCACGCCGACGGCGGGCGGCTCACCGCGGTGCGGATGACCAACCCGGCGGGCGACCGGGTCGCCGGGACCACGGCCGCCGACGGCACCACGTGGACCACCACCGAGCCGCTCGCGTACGGACGGACCTACACCGTCGTCACCGACGCCGTCTCGCCCCAGGGCGCGCCGACGCACCTGCAGTCCACCGTCACCACCCTCGACCCGAAGCAGACCGACACCGCCGCGGTCGACCCGGGTACGACGGACGTCGGGGTCGGCCAGCCGATCGCGGTGACGTTCAGTCACGCCGTGACCGACAGGAACAACGCTGTCGCCGCGCTCCGCATCACCTCCACGCCACCCCAGACCGGCGCCTGGCACTGGATCTCGGCCACCCAGGTGGACTACCGCCCGGCGGAGTACTGGAAGCCCGGCAGCACCGTCCGGCTCGACGGGAAGCTCTACGGCACCGACCTCGGCGGCGGTGCGTTCGGCGCCCGGGACGTCCACGAGACCTTCCACGTCCACGACGCCTGGATCGCGAAGGCCGACGGCGCGAGCGAGCAGATGCAGATCCTCGACAACGGGGCCGTGGTGAGGACGATGAAGATCAGCCTCGGGTCGCCGACGTTCCCGACCCACACCGGCCCCCACGTCATCTCCGACAAGCAGCCCAGCGTCGTCATGGATTCCGCGACCTACGGGGTCATGCCCGGCCAGCCCGGCTACTACCGGGAGACGGTGCTGCTCGACGAGCGCATCTCCGACGACGGCGAGTTCGTGCACTCGGCCCCGTGGTCGGTCGGCCAGCAGGGCAACGACAACGTCTCGCACGGCTGCGTCAACCTCAGCCCCGCCGATGCGCAGTGGTTCTACGACCACTTCGGCGTCGGCGACGTCGTCGAGGTGACGAACTCCGGCGGCCCCGCGCTCCCGCTGTGGGACCGGTGGGGCGACTGGGAGATGCCGTTCCCGCAGTGGCAGGCCGGCACGACCTGAGCCGTCGGCGTCAGACGCGGCCGAGCACGAGCGTCGTGAAGGCCCCCACGTGCACCCGGTCGCCCGCCCGCAGCGGGACCACGGTGTCGAGCGCGATCGGGTCGTCCGCGTAGTTGATCGTGGTGCCGTTCGTCGAGCCGGGGTCGAGCACCGACCAGCCGTCGTCGTCGGGCAGCGGCAGCAGGACCGCGTGCAGGTGGGACACCCCGGGGTCGAGCGGCGGCCCGGCGAGGTCGATCTGCGGCGGCGGGGTGGAGCCGTTGACCCGGCGCCGCCCGATCCGCACCTCCGCGCCGGTCAGCGCGACCTCGGCGCGGGGATACCCGTCCGGGAAGGTCACGGCGGCGATGTCGGGGCCCTCGCGGGCCACGACCGTCTCGTAGTAGCGGCGGTCGGCCTCCACGGTCACCGTCCACGCCCCCGTCCCCGACGGCGGGTGGGGTCCGGTCACGGCGTGTCCCGCTCCGGGACGGCCACGTCGACGACGACGAGCGTGGTGTTGTCGGTGCCGCCGTCGTCGAGGGCCGCGTGCAGCATCGCCGTGGCCGTGTCCGCCGGGCGGTCGGCGACCAGCCGCGCAAGGTCGGCGGGCACCGGGACGTGGTTCCAGAGCCCGTCGCTGCAGATCAGCACCTTGCCGGGCCGGTCGGCCGCGTGCGCCACGACGTGGGCGGGACCGGGCGGTCCGTCCGCCGCGACCCAGCGGGTGATCGCGTGCGCGCGCGGATCGGCGTAGGCCGCCTCCGCGTCCAGCAGCCCGATCGCGACGGCCTCGGCCGCCCAGGAGTCGTCGGTGGTCAGCACCACCGACTCCTCCGGGTCGTCCGGCACCAGCCAGTAGGCGCGGCTGTCGCCGATCCAGCTGATCACGAGGATCTCGTCGACCACCAGCGCCGACACGTAGGTGCAGGCCGGCGCGTCCCGGCCGACGGCGAGGGCCGCCACCGCGTCCGTCGCCGCGTCCGCGCAGACGTGCGCGAGCTCGGTGAGGTCGACCCCGCCGGTCGCGGTGAGGTCCGGGTCGTCGACGTCCGGGTGGGCGAGCGCGTCGTGCGCGGCGTCCAGGACCGCGGTGCAGGCGGCCAGCGAGGCGGCCTCGCTGCCCGGCACCGAGGCCACCCCGTCGCAGACCACCCCGACGACGAGCTCCCCGGCGTCCCCGGCCAGGGGCAGCCGGGCCAGGCCGTAGGCGTCCTCGTTGGCGGCCCGGACCCGGCCCAGGTCGGTGATCGCGGCCGCCCCCGGGACCGCGTGCTCGGCGTGCTCCCGCGCGTCGGCGGGGACGGTCCCGGCCGCCAGGTCGTCCCCGGCCGGCCCGCCGTCCCCGCCGTCCCCGGCGGCCCGTCCGGCTGCCTCGTCGGCAGCCCGCTCGGCGGCCTCGTCGGCTGCTCCGTCGGCGATGGTGCCCTCCCCGCACGCCGCGTGCGGCGTCTCGTCCCCGGCCGTCGGCGACCGTCCGTCGGTATCCTCCGGCACCGCGGGCCCGACCCGCGCGGTGACCGGTCGCGCCCGCGTCCCGGGCCGCCGTTCCGGCGGTGGTCCCGCCGTCTCCGCCAGGGGTGCCCCGCAGGCCTCGCAGAACCGGTCTCCGGGTTCCCCGGCCTCGCCGCACGCGCCGCAGAGCGCTCCCCGGTCGTCCCCGTCCACGTCGCTCCCGGGGTCCGCGGCCCGGTCCGTGGCGCCCGCGGCCGTCATCGTGCGGTCCAGGGGCGGGCGTCGTTGGCCGCGTCGACCAGGGCGAACCGCTCCGCCGTCGTGCGGGCGAAGCGGGCCCGCAACCGGTACCGCGACTCGAGCGCGAGCCCGAGCGCGTGGTCGTCGAGGGCGCAGCCGAACAGGCTGCCGGTGGTCCCGGCGTCGTCCAGTCCGCGGTAGGCCTCGAGCACCTCGGTCTGCAGGGTCGCGGCACGCAACGGGTCCAGGTCGACCTCCCCCGTGCGCGCTCCGGCCTCCATGACCGTCGAGCGTGTCAGACGCGGCGCGCCGAGGAGCACCCGGACGGCCGCGACCCGCGCGTCCGGGGCGTGCACCGACGTCGGCGGCACCTCGTCGAGCACCGCGACGGCACCGGCGCGGTCGCCCCGGCCCACTCGCAGCCGGGCCAGGGCGAAGGCGGCCCCGGTCCACGTGCGGTCGGTGCGCCAGACGCGTTCGAACCGCTCGACGGTCACCTCGTCGGCGAGCTCCCCGGCCGCCGCCGCTGCGTGCTCACCGAGCACGGCGAGCGCGAACGTCGGCGCGAGTTCGCCCGGCAGCGCGTCCGCGACCTCGTCGGCGAGGCGCGCCGCCGCCCGGGCGGCGCCGGTCGCGGCGGCGTGGCGCGCCCGCAGCCACGCCCACGTCCACTCCCCGGGCAGCGCGTGCCGTTCGAGGGCCCGGCCCGCGGCCTCGGTCTCTCCCGCGTCGAGGTGCGCGGTCACGGCCGCGAGCCGGGCCTGGTCGGTGTCGAGGGCCCCCGTGGCCGACACCGCGGCCAGGACCGCGCGGGGGCCCTGGGCGCCCGCCGCGACGATCTCGGGGGTGGCCGGGTCGTCGGGGTCGGGCAGCGGCGGGGGCAGGGCGGCCGCGAGCTCCTCCGGGCCGGCGGGCGCGTCGACCCCCACCGCCGCCGGCGGGGCCGCGAGCATCGTCGACAGGCGCGGCGGCGGGGCGGTGTGCACGGCGGTGAGCTGGCGCAGCACCCCCTCCATCTGGTCGGCGAGGGTCTCCACGTCTCCGAAGCGGGCCGACGGGTCGAGGGCGGTGGCCCGCTCCAGGAGCCGCCGCAGCGGTTCCTGCTGCAGGGCGGGGGCGTCCTCGGGCAGCGGCAGCACGTCGCGCATCGCGCCGTGGAAGTCGAAGTCCGCGACGAGCACCGCGAGCGTCCGCCCGACGGTGTAGACGTCCGAGGCGACCGACGGCCCCACGCCGTCCGGGCCGATCTCCGGGGCCTGGTAGCCGACCGTGCCCCACACGTCGCCGCCGGGCTCGTCGACATGGCGGACGGCACCGAGGTCGATCAGGGTGACGTCGGTGCCGGTCTGCACGACGTTGTCGGGCTTGAAGTCGCAGTAGAGCAGGCCGCGGTCGTGCATGTGGGCGAGCGCCGGCAGGACCTCGAGGACGTAGGCGAGCGCGTGCTCGGGGTCCATCGGCCCGTGCGGGTCGCGCATCGTCCGCAGCGACCGCCCGCCGACGTACTCCATGACGATGTAGGTCGCGTCCCCGTCCGCGACCACGTTGTAGATCCGGACGATGTGCGGGTGCACCAGCTGGGCCAGGAAGCCCTGCTCGGCGTCCGCGGCGGCGAGGGCGGCGGCGTCCCCGGTGTTCAGCAGGCCCTTGAGCACCACCCACCGGTCGCGGACCCGGCGGTCGCGCGCCAGGTAGATCCAGCCCAGGCCGCCGTGCGCGAGGCAGCCGAGCACCTCGTACTGGTCGGCCACGAGGTCGCCCGCCGCGAGCCCCGGCGTGAACGAGAAGCGGGTGCCGCACTGCGGACAGAACCCCTCGGTGCGGCCCGGGCGCCCGCCGCGGGCGCGCCCGACCGGCGCGTCGCACGCCCCGCAGTACCGGCTGCGCTCCGGCACCGTCGGGTCGGCGAGCACCGCGTCCGCGGGATCGGCGGCCGGTTCCGGGTCGATCGCGACGAGGCCCGCGCCGATCGTCCGCCGCCCGGACCCCGACCGGCTGCGCCCGGAACCGCGCCCCGAGCCGCGACCCGGTCCCCGTCCCGATCCCCGCCGCGAGCCGGAGTCGCTGCGACCCGACGGCGTCGACCCCGAGCCGCCGGAGGCCGCCGTCGCCGGACCGGCTGCCGTCGCCGGGCCGGCTGCCGTGACCGGACCGGAGGCTGCCGTGGCGGGCGGGGACGTCGTGGTCGGCCCGTGGCCGCAGGATTCGCAGCCGCCGTCGTCCGCCGCCGTGCCGTCGCAGCCTGCCCGGGCGCACCGCGCGGGGGAGCCGGTCACCGGGCGGCCCCGTCGGCGCTCGTCGTCCGGCCGGACCGCACCGCGACGGGGTCCGCGGGTGGGTGGACGCCGGACACGGCGGTGGAGGGTGCCACGGCCGTCACCCGGCGTAGGCCGCGACGGTCGGGACCGCGGCGGCGCTCCCGACGGTGGACGTGGCGATCGCCGCGAGGGTGCCGTCGGCCCGCATCCGGTCGAGCGTGCCGTTGACGAACCGCAGCAGGTCGGTGCGCTGCGGCGCGATCGCGATGCCGTAGGGCTCGGCGTTCAGCGCGGCGCCGCGGACCTCGAGACGGCGGTCCTCCAGGGCGAAGCCGGTGAGGATCGCGTCGTCCGTCGTGGCCGCGTCGACCTGGCCCTGCTGCAGCAGCACGAGGCAGTCGCTGTTCTCGGGCACCCCGACGACGGTCGGCGGCCGCCCGTTCGTCCCGCGGGTCGCCTGGAGGGTGGCGAGCGAGGTGGTGCCCAGCGGCGCGCACACCGGGCGGCCCCCGAGGTCGGCGATCCCGGTCACCGGCGAGGTGCGCGGCACGACGAGGCGCTGGGCCGCCTCGTAGTAGGGGGCCGACATGCCGACCTGCCGCTTGCGCGCGCAGGTGATCGTCATGGCCTGCACGACCATGTCGACCGACCCGTCGAGCAGGTTGGGGATGCGCTGTGCGGAGCTCTCGATGCGGAAGCGCACCCGCTCCGGGTCGCCGAGGATCGCGCGGGCCATCTCCCGGGCGACGGCGACGTCGAGCCCGGTGAGCTGTCCGGTCCGCGGGTCGCGGTAGCTCAACGGCACCGTGGACTGGTCGATCCCGACGACCAGGGCACCGCGCGCGACGATCGCCGCCATCGTGGACCCGGGGGGCATCGCGCCGGGAGGCGGTGGCGGTGTCGGCGTGAGGCTGAGCCGGGGATCGCCGCAGCTGGTGTCACGACCCGGCAGCGGGGGACCGGTGACGACGGTGGTGCCCGCGGGGACGGGGCGGACCGGCTCGACCGGCCCGGGTGGGGGCGTCGCCGAGCACGCCGCGAGCAGGGCGAGGAGCACCACGAGCAGCCCGGCCCGCCGGACGGACGCGCTCACCGGTACTCCTGGAGCCGCGGCCACACGCCGGCCACGAGCCCGCCCGCCGCGAGCAGCGTCAGCACCGCCACCCCGAGCGGGAGCAGCACCGTCGCGTCGCGGGCCAGCGTGGCGTCGTCCGCGGCCGCGGTGGCGGTGCGCGCGACCCCGCGGTCCAGCGCGTCCAGGACCTGCGTCACCGCACCCTGCCCGCCGTTGGCACCGGAGGACAGGGCGAGGGCGACCGCCTGCTCGTACTCCCCGGCCACGTCGAGGGTGCGGACCAGTTCGTGCACCGTGATGCTGCGCCGCCCGGCGACCTGCGCGGTGAGCGCGTCGTCGGCGACCGGCCCCTCGCCGGCCGCGGCCCGGGCCCGGTCGAGCAGGCCCTGCCAGCCGTAGAGGGCGATGCTGCGCCGCACGTAGTCCTGCTCGTAGGCCCCGCCGGTGGAGCGGGCGACGAGCGTGAGGATCTCGTCGCTGCGCGACTGCAGCACCGCGAACCGGGCCGCGACCAGTTCGCGGTTCGGACCGATCCCGTCGTCGCGGGACGCCGCGGTGGCCACGGCACTGACGCCGAGCGCGACCACGCCCCACAGCCCGAGCACGGCGAGCGCCCCGCCGGCCAGGACCAGACCGGGCGTCCGTCGTCGTCGGGTGGTGTACGCGATCCGCCGGTGCAGCCGCCACGTCGCCACGAGCGCGGCGATCAGGGCGACAAGCGCGAGCACGGTCCACACCCCGCCGTCGGCCCCGTCCTGCTCGTCCCCGAGGGCGGCGGACTGCAGGTCGTAGATCTGCTGGGCGGCGGGCAGCAGGTCGCCGCGCAGGAAGGCCGACGCCTCGCGCAGGTAGGCCGAGCCGTAGGTGAGGCCCTGCCGGTCGACCGCCCGCGCCGTCTCCACCAGCCCCGTGTAGGCCGGGATCCCCTGCGCGAGCGTGGTGACCGCCGCGGCGTCGGCGCCCGCGCCGGTGGACGCCGACCCGAGGACCGCGAGCGCGCGGCCCGCGGCCGCGAGGTCGGTCTGGTACCGCAGGCGCAGCGTGGCCGGCTCGTCGGCGCCCAGCAGGAAGCCCTGCCCGGCGCTCGTGTCGGCGTCGGAGAGGGCGCGGTAGAGCTCCTGCGCCGAGGCGGTGAGCGGGCCGCTGCGGGTGACGACGTCGTCCGCGGCCGCCCCGGTCCGCAGGGCGGCGACCAGCGCGAGCACCCCGGCGAGCAGCACCAGCAGCAGCGCGACGAGGGCGGCGCGGGCGAGCTGGCCGACGCGGGTGGTGCGGCCGAGCTCGGCCAGCTCCGCGGCCCGGGCCCGCCAGGAGGGGGACGACCCGGCGTCGGGGGGTGCCGGCGCGGTGAGGCTCACCGGTGTCCACCCCCTCCCGTCGTGGTGTCGATCACCCTAACCGAGGGGTCCGACGACGTGGCCGCGTCGACGGGGCGGGCACGGGCCCCCTCAGTAGGGCGCGTACGCCCAGCCCAGCGGACGCTGGAAGTAGTCCACCGGCACGATGCCGACCTGGTGGTGGGCGCTCGAGGACACCACGCGGCCGTCGCCGAGCGAGAGCGCGACGTGCCCGTCGGAGGAGGTGTCGTAGAAGACCATCGCCCCGCGCGGGGCGTGCCGCCAGTCCGTGTGCTGCTGCTGGGACTCCCAGTCCTGGATCGCGCTGGCGTAGTGCCCCTGCGTGCCGAACGCGTTCTCGACCGCCCGCTCGCACCAGTTCTCGTAGGTCGTGGAGCCGATCTTCGACTCGAAGCGCTCGATCGCGGCGTCGACCTTGCGCGCCTGCGCCTGCAGCCCCGCGGCCTTGGTCAGCTCCGGCACCGTCGCGGCGGCCGAGGTGGCGTCGGCCGTCACCGGCGCGACGGCGGCGGCCCCGGCCGGGGTGCTCCCGGCGGTGAGGTGCAGGTCGGCGGCGACCGTGGTGACCGTGGTGACCGACGAGGACGACACGGCGGGGGCGTGGGTCCCGGCCCCGCCGAGCGCGGCGGCGCCGACCGCGCCGGCCGCGATGCCGAGCACGGCGGTCAGCGGGTGGACACCGAGGGACGGGGCGGCGAGGGCAGCGGTCATGGTGCGGGGTCACCTTCCTCCGACGGCGGCCCGGGCGTGGGGAGCGGGGGAGCGTGACCGGGCCGTGATCCGACCGGGGCACGATAGCAACCTGTTCGTGATTCGCGCCTCGGCCCCGATTCCTTTCCGTGTCGCCTGCCGGGAGTTTGCGAATTCTTTTCTCGTTAGGCTCGGCGGCGACGACGTCGAGATGAGAGGCCATTCGTGTCGGCACACCTGAGCTGGCTGGAAGCGGCGGTGATCGGCGCGCTGCAGGGCGTCGCCGAATTGTTCCCCGTGTCCAGTCTGGGCCATTCCATTCTGCTGCCGGCCGTCATCGGCGGCTCGTGGGCGCGCGATCTCGACGTCACCGCGAAGGATTCGCCCTATCTCGCGTTCGTGGTCGGTCTGCACGTGGCGACCGCCCTCGCGATGATCGTGTACTTCCGGCGGGACTGGGTCCGGATCCTCACGGGACTGGTGACGAGCATCCGCGACCGTCGCGTCGTCACCGACGACCAGCGGCTGGCCTGGACGCTGGTCATCGCGACCATCCCGGTCGGGCTCGCCGGGCTCGTCCTCGACCAGCTGTTCCGGACGCTGCTCGCCCGGCCGGTGCCCACCGCCGCCTTCCTGGTGGCGAACGGGGTGCTGCTGATCGCGGTGGAGCAGCTCGCCCGACGGCGGGGCGGGTCGGCCCCGGCCGCCTCCGTCGACGCCCCTGCCGCGTCCGTCGACGCCCCGACCGTCCGGCTCGACGCCCCGACCCAGGTGCTGCGCGGCGGGTCGGTGGGGGTCGCGACGGCACCGACCGCCGAGGAGCAGGCCGACGGGCGGCTCGCCCGGCTGCCGCTGCTGACCGCCGTGCTCATCGGCGCCGCCCAGGTCCTGGCGCTGCTGCCCGGCATCAGCCGGTCCGGCGCGACGATCGGCGCGGGCCTGCTCGGGCGGCTCTCCCACGAGGACGCGGCCCGCTTCGCGTTCCTCCTCGCGACCCCGGTGATCCTCGCGGCCGGCGTGCTCAAGCTGCCCGAGCTGTTCGGGCCGGCGGGCGACGGCATCCGCGGCCAGGTGCTCCTGGGCTCGGTGCTCTCCTGGGTCGGCGCCTACCTGTCGATCCGGTTCCTGACCCGGTACTTCGAGCACCGCTCGATGCGCCCGTTCGGCGTCTACTGCATCGTCGCGGGTGCCGCCTGTCTGGCGTGGTTCAGCCTCTCCTGACCCTCAGTGCCAGCCGTAGGCCGAGCGCAGCTCCGCGGCCACCCGATCGAACCGGTCCTGCGGCATGACGGCGCCCTCGCGGCGGATGCCGTGCTCGGGCACCTCGAGCACCCGGTCGAGACGGACGTAGGAGTCCCGGCCCTCGCGGTCCCACGGCCCGGAGCCGATCGGCAGCCAGTTCGCGTCGTCGGCGCGGTGGCTCTGGGAGGAGAGCATCAGCCCGAGCAGCTCACCGGCCTCCGCGGCGCGGGCGACGACGAGCACCGGGCGGTCCTTGCCCTGCGAGGCGTCCTCCTCGAACGGCACCCACGTCCAGACGATCTCGCCCGGGTCGGCGGCGCCGTCGAGGTCCGGGGCGTAGCTGATCTGCCGGGCCCGCTCGGACGAGGGCACCGTGCGCACGCCCCCGGGCATGGGCGGGGGCGGGCCGGCGGGCTGCCGACGTCCCGAGTCGTTCTCGTCGGTGGAGGTCAGCATGTCCAGCCCGACCTGCAGCGCCTTGCCCACGAAGTCCCCGAATCCGGCCATGGCGCACAGCATGCCGAACGCGCCGGCCCGCCCACGCCCCTAGGGTCGGGCGGTGACCGTGCTCCTCGTGGTCGTCGGCGCGATGCTCGCCGCGGTGCTCCTCGCCGGGGCGGGTGACCGGCTGCGCCTGCCCTGGCCGGTGCTGCTCCTGCTCCTCGGCGCGGTCGCCGCGTTCGTCCCCGGCATCGAGGCGCCGGACATCGACCCCGAACTGATCCTCCCGCTGTTCCTGCCGCCCCTGCTCTACGCCACCGCGCAGCGCACGTCCTGGGCGCTGTTCCGGCAGCGCTGGCGCGCGATCGCGTTCCTCGCCGTCGGTCTCGTCGTCGCCACCGTGGCGGCGGTGGCCGGCACCCTGGTCGCCCTGACCGCGGTCCCGGTCGCCGCGGCGATCGCGCTGGGGGCCGCGGTGGCGCCGCCGGACCCGGTCGCCGTCGAGGCGGTCGCCGGGCCGCTGCGGGTGCCGCGCCGGCTGGTCGCGACCCTGCAGAGCGAGGGGCTGTTCAACGACGCCACGTCCCTGGTCGTCTTCACGACGGCGATCGCGGCGGCGTCGGCGGGCGGCGAGCTCGGGGGCGTGGCGATCGTGCTGCGGTTCGTCTACGGCGCGGTCGTGGCGGTGGCGCTCGGCTTCGTCGCGGCGTGGCTGGCCCGCCGGCTGCTCGACCGGCTAACCGACGTCGTCGCCGGCAACGGGCTCACCCTCGTCCTGCCGTTCGCGGTCTACCTCGCGGCCGACGCGCTGGGGGCGTCGGGCGTGATCGCCGTGGTGGTGACGGCGCTGCAGATGCAGCAGCACTCCGACGCCGACGCCTCCGAGGCCCGCCTGGCCGCGGCGTCGTTCTGGAGCGTCGTCGAGCTGCTCGTGACGGGCGTGGCGTTCGCCCTCATCGGCCTCGAGCTGCGCACCGTCGTGGAGCAGGCCGACCGCTCACTGGGAGAGATCCTCGCGCACGCCGGCATCGTGTGCCTGGTCGTCATCGGGGTCCGGGCCGTGTGGATGACGGTCATCTGGCTGACGTCGGCCGGCCCGGCCGTGCGGCGCGGCGAGGAACGCGCCCCGGCCACGGCGGCGGAGACCGTGGTGCTCACCTGGGCCGGGATGCGGGGGCTCGCCACCCTCGCCCTGGCCCTCGCGATCCCGCTCGCCCTCGACGACGGCTCCGCGTTCCCCGACCGTGCCGAGCTGGTCATCATCGCCTGCGGCGTGCTCGTCGTGACCCTCGTCGGCCCGGGCCTGACGCTGCCGTGGCTGGTGCGCCGGCTCGGGCTGCGGGAGGACGACGGCGTGGCGGTCGAGGCCGAGCGCCGGCTCGCCGACCGCGCCCGGCGGGCGGCCCTCGACGAGCTCTCGGCCGTCGACCGGGCGGCCCTCGGCATCGACGACGAGCAGGGCGAGCAGGTCCTCGACGCGCTGCGCGGCCGGTTCGCCCGCATCGGCCGCACGCTCGCCGGGGACGACGTGCCGCGCCCCGGCGGCGAGGTCGACGACGTCGACCGCGACTACGCCGAGCGTCTCGCCCGCATCCAGCGGCGCCGCGAGCAGTGGCAGCGCCTGCAGGCCGTGGCGCTCGCCGCCGCTCGCCGCGAGGTCGTCGCGGCCCGCGCCGAGCCCGGCGTCGACCCGGAGGTGGCCGACCGGGTGCTCCGCCGGCTCGACGTCCGCAGCCTGGCCATGTGAGTCCGTGGCCCCGGCCACGGGACGTGCTCACATGGCGAGCGCGGCGAGCCACACCGTGACCGCCTCCGCGCCCGCGTCCCGGTGCCCCTGCACCCGGTCCCCGAGATAGGACGACCGCCCGCGGCGCGGCGCCATCGTCTCCGTCGACGCCGCTCCCTCCCGGGCGGCCTCGAGCGCGTCGGACACCGACCCCGACGAGGCGAGCGCCGACGCCGCCGGCAGCAGCGCGTCGAGCATCGTGCGGTCCCCGGCCTTCGCCCCGCCGAGGTCGGAGACGCCGTCGGCGCCGGCCTGCAGCGCCGTGGCCCAGGACCCGCCGTCGGCGAGGTGCTCCGCGGCGTGCAGCAGTCCCGTCGCGTAGAGCGGGCCGGACGTCCCGCCGATCGCCCGGCGCAGCGTCGCGGCCAGGCCCTGCAGCACCGCGACCGCGTCGTCCCAGCGGTAGGAGTCGAGCTCCTCGGTGATCGCGTCCGCCCCGCGCGACAGCGACGTGCCGAGGTCGCCGTCACCGGTCGCGGTGTCGAGCTCGGTCAGGTGCGGCTCGGCGTCCCGCACCGCCGCGCACACCGCCTCGACGGTCGCGCGCATCCCCTCCGGCGCCGCCACGCCGGACGGTCCCGCGGCGGTCGCCTCCCCGGCCGCGTCGGGCACCGTGGGCACCCCGCCGGCCACCACGCCCGACCCCGAGGGCCAGGCGGCGGACCGGGCGGGCGCGTCGAGCCGGGCGAGGCGCTCGTCGTCGAGCCCGAGCACGGCGATCGAGAAGCCGGCCATGTCGATCGAGGACAGGAACGTGCCGGCCCACGCCCGCTCCACCGTGACACCGCGCCCGTCCAGGTGCTCGAGCGCCCGGCGCAGCAGGATCGACAGCTCCATCGGCGGGGTCGCGCCGGTGCCGTTGACGAGGACCGCGACCCGGTCGCCCTCGCCGAACCCGCGGTCGGCGCGGATCGTGTCCAGCACCTCGTCGACGAGCTCGTCGGCCGGACGCAGCGACTCCCGCCGCACGCCCTGCTCCCCGTGGATGCCCAGGCCGATCTCGATCTGGTCGGCGTCGAGGACGAAACCGGGCTCACCCGCCGTCGGGACGGTGGCCGCCGAGAGCGCGACGCCCATGGTGCCCACCGCCGACGCGGCCTCGCGGGCCGTGCGCGTGACCTCCTCCAGCGACGCGCCGTCCGCGGCGGCCGCCCCGGCCGCCTTCGTGACGAGCACCGTGCCCGCCAGCCCCCGCCGCCCGGCGGTGACGTCGTCGTCGGCGTCGAGCGCCACGTCGTCGGCCACCGTGACCATCTCGCACGCGATGCCCTCGGCGCGGGCGAGCTGCGCCGCGAGCCCGAAGTTGAGCCGGTCGCCGGTGTAGTTCATGACGACGAGGAGCACGCCCGGGTGGTCGCGGAAGGCCCGGATGCCGGAGAGGACCGCGTCGGCCGACGGCGAGGCGAACACCTCCCCGCACACCGCGCCGGCGAGGTGCCCCGGGCCGACGTAGCCGGCGTGGGCGGGCTCGTGCCCCGAGCCCCCGCCGCAGAGCACCGCCACCTGGTCGGTCGGCAGGTCCGTCCGGACGAGCACGGTGGTGCCCTCGACGAGCGCCGCGCCCGGCGTCGAGCGCACCACGCCCTCGAGCGCCTCGCGCACCACGTCACCGGCGTCGTTGATCAGCTTCTTCACGACCCGGGGGTACCCGGACGGATCACCCGTTCAGCCTCCGGGCTCACCTGGTTGCCCCCGAACCGGCCGGTGTGGCGGGCGCGGAGAGCGGCAAGGAGTAGGACCGGCGACGGGACGAGGACGAGGAGGGCGATGGCGAACCGGATCGGGCCCTCGACGGGGGCGCACCGGGCGGTCCGCCCGGGCCCCTCGCCGCTGCGGGTCGGCCTGGCGGCCCTCGCCCTCCTGGCCCTGGGCGTCGGCGTCGGGCTGCTCGTCGCGCCGCGCGGCGCCGACACCGCCGCACCGCGGCCCACGAGCGTCGTGACGTCCCCGGTCTCGGCCGCGCCCGCGGCGTCCCACCCGACGATGCTCGGCCAGGTGGTGCGCGTCGACTCCGGCGACGAGGTGGTCGTCCGGGTCGGGGAGCGCGAGATGGTCGTCGCCGTCCTCGGCATCACGGCCCCGCGCATGGCGGGACCGCAGCGGACCACGGGGGAGTGCGGCGCCGCCGACGCCCTGCGCTTCGCCGACCGCACGCTCTCCGGGCAGACGGTCACCCTCGTGCCCGACCCGACGATCCCCGAGAGCGACGACGCCGGCCGCCGGCTCGCCTACGTCGTGCTGCCCTCGCAGCTCAGCTACACCGACGCGGCGCTGCTCGCGGGCGTCGTCGCCGCCGACACGTCCCGGCCGCTCTGGTACGCGCCGGTGTTCGCCCGCGAGCAGGCCGAGGCGGTCACCGACGACCGCGGCATCTGGGGCGCGCCCTGCCGCGCCCGGCCCGGCGAGCCCTTCCCGGCCGGCCGCTGACGGTCCCGACGACGGGAGCGGCCGGGTCGGCGAGGATGGGCGCCATGCCCGAGATGCACGTGCGGCTGCGCTGGCCCGACGGGACCACCGACCGCGTCTACTCGCCCTCCCTCGTGCTCGCCGAGCATCTCGAGGAGGGGGCGGCCTACCCGCTCGAGGAGTTCGGGCGGCGGAGTCGGGAGGCCCTCACCGAGGCGAGCGAGCGGGTGCGGGCGGCGTACGGCTTCCCGTGCGGTCGCGCGGCCGCATCCCTGGCCGGGATCGAGGCGCGGCTCGCCCGCCAGTCCGGCGGGGAGGTCGTGGTCGAGGCGATCGAGCGCTGATCAGCGGCCGGTGCCGAGCACGCCGCCCAGCAGTCCGCCGACGCCCTGCAGGACCTCGCCGACGGCGCCGGGCCGCTGCGTGCGGGTCGGGGTGTCGTCCTGGTCCGCCGCCACCGCGTCGTCCTGGTCCCCGGTGTCGGGGGTCTCGACCGTGCGGGTCGGCTCCGGGTCCGCGGTCTCGCGCGTGCTCTCCGCCGTGCGGGTCGGCTCGGCGCGGGTGGACCGGGTCGTGGGCTCGGTCGTGCGGCGCACGGGCGCCGCGGTCGCGGCGTCCGACGACCGCGTGCTCGGCGCGTCCGTGGTCGGTGCGTCCGTGCCCGGCTCCGCGGGGGACGCCGGCGCCGGGAGGACGAAGGCGGGCGGTCCGGGCGACTCCGGTGCGCCCACCGTGGCCCCGCCCGCGACGACGCTCGGCCGGTCGTCGGCCGACACCTCGGCGACCGGGCCGGACGACGCGATCGCGACGGTGCCCGCGAGCACCGCGCTCGCCGCGAGCCCGGCCAGCACCAGGACCCCGCGCGTCCCCGTCGCCCGCGGCACGCCCGCGCGGTTGGGCGCGGACCGGGTCAGCGCCCCGCCGACGATCGCGAGGGAGCCGACGCCCGTGGAGGACGCCGGGCCCGTGGCGACCACCTCGGGGGAGGTGAGCAGCGACGCCGTCGGCGGCTCGGCCTCGACGAGGGCCCGGCGCAGCGTGCCCGAAGCGGTCGCGGCGTCGGGGCGGTCGGCGGGCGCGGTCGCGGTCATGGCGGTGAGCAGCGTCGCGAGCTCGGGCGGCAGCCCGTCGGGCAGTACCGGCCCGCGGTCGAGGCGGGCCTGCGCCGCGGAGAGCGGGTCGCCGGGGAAGGCCCGGCGCCCGGTCAGCGCCTCGATCAGCACCAGCCCGAGGGCGTAGACGTCGGCCGGCGCCCCGGCCGGCTCGCCGCGGACCTGCTCGGGGGCGAGGTAGGGCGCCGCACCGACGGTCAGGCCGGTGTCGGTGATCCGCGGGGCGTCGGCGACGAGGGCGACGCCGAAGTCGGCGAGGTGCGCCCGGCCGTCGGAGTCGAAGAGGACGTTGGCCGGCGTCACGCCGCGGTGGGTGACCCCGGCGCGGTGCAGGTGGTCCAGGGCGCCGCCGACGGTGGCCGCCGTCCGGAGGGCGTCCGCGAGCCCCAGCCCGCCGTCGGGGGTGTTCGCCGCGGCGAGCCGCGAGACGAGCGATCCACCGCCGAGGAGGGCCATGACCACGAAGGCGCGGCCGTCGTGCTCCTCGACGTCGTAGACCGGCACGAGACCGGGGTGGTCGAAGCGGGCGAGGAGGCTGAGCTCGCGGTCCGCCCGGGGGTCGGACTCGACCCGGAAGATCTTTACCGCCGCGTCGCGGCCGAGCAGGGTGTCGTGCGCCCGGATCACCACCGAGCCCACGCCGCGCCCCAGGACCGGCCCGCACGCATAGCGTTCGGACAGGCGTGTCGGCAACGTCGGAACGCCCACCGTCGTCATGCCGGGTCAACCTCCACCGCTCGCGGGCCACGGCATCGTCCCGTGCGGTTACCCCGGTCGGCCCATTCGCACCGCAGAATTCGCCCGAAGATGTGAGGCGGTTCGCGCAGGCGTGACCGGGCCGTCTGAATCGTTGACAGAAGTTGCAGTCCCGAGTAGAACTTTGCCACGGGTCGCGCGGCGTCGAGCCGGTCGTGACCTGCACCGAAAGCAGTCCCGGGCCACCCGGGGGACGACCGCAAGGACGCGACGAGCAGTGGGCGCCGAGGGCCTCGACGACGAGGACGTACCCGCCCTGACCACCGGTCAGGCCGCGGACGTGCTCGGAGTGCAACCGGCGTTCCTGCGCAGTCTGGACGCGGGTCGGATGCTCCGCCCACAGCGATCGGCGGGCGGGCACCGGCGTTGGACACGCCGGCAGCTGACCCTCGCCGCCAGGGTGCGCGCGCTCTTCGACGAGGGGCTGACCCTCACCGCGGCCTGGAAGGTCGTCTCGCTGGAGGACCGGGTGGGCGAGGTCGAGCGCGAGCGCGACGTCGCCCTGGCCGAGCTCGACCGCACCCGCCGGGAACTGGCCCGGGTGCGCCGGGAGTCGGCCGAGGCAGTGAAGGCCCGCACCGGGACCACCAGCCGGTCCGGGTCGTCCGTGCACGTGAACCGCGTGCCCGGGCTCCCGCGCGTCACCGGGACGTCGTCCCCCGGCGCGTGCTCGTCGACCACCCCTGCGACCACCACGGACATCACCTCGCCATGAAGCTCATCGATCCCCTCCGCACCCACCGCCCGGCCGTGCTCCGCCGCCCGATGCCGCCGTCGCTGGCCCGCATCCCGCTCGTGGACCTGTGCACCTGCAAGCACCCCCGCGAGTCCCACGAGCACTACCACGCCTCCGAGGACTGCGCGCAGTGCGACTGCCGCACCTTCGTCCGCTGGGAGCCCGCGGCCATCTGAGCCCGTCTCCCGCGTGCTGATCCGAGGCCCTCGCCCCACCGTCGCCCGACGGCGGGCCGGGGGCCTTCGTGCGTCCCGGGCCCGGGAGACCCGTGTCGCTTCCGACGGCGCCCTCCGCGCGGGCCACCTACCCTCATCCTCGTGACGACCGTCGACGAACCGGCGCCCGCCGCTGCGCTCACGGTCCCCGCCCCGGCGCGCACGCCGCGTCCGCGCGCCCTCGTCGTGGGCGCGGGCATCGCCGGGCTCGCCGCCGCCACGTCGCTGCACCGCGCGGGCTGGCGGGTGACCGTCTGCGAGCGGGCCCCCGCCCGACGCACCGGCGGCTACTTCGTCCGGCTCGCACCGGAGGGCGTCGAGGCGGCCGAGCGGCTCGGCGTCGACGAGTCGCTGCGCAGCCGGCTCCCGGCCGACGGCATCATCACCGGCGTCGACGGCCGGGGACGGACCACCTCGCGGGTGGACGCGGCCATCGTCGAGGACGGCGTCAGCCTCGCGCTGGTCCGCGGCGACCTGGAGGCCGCGCTCTGGGCCGGTCTGCCCGACGAGGTCGAGGTCCGGTTCGCCACGGCACCCACCGGCGTCGCCGACGACGGCACCGTCGTCCTCGACGGGACGACGACCCGCTGGGACCTCGTCGTCGGCGCCGACGGCGTCCGCTCGGCGGTCCGCGAGATGGTCTTCGGCCCCGAGGCCGCCTTCCGGCACGACTTCGACCACGTCGTCATCTCCGCGGTGCTGCCCCGGTTGCCGGGTCGGCTCGTCGAGGGCGACTACGTCGTGCTCGTCGAACCCGGCCGCACGGCGCACCTCATGGCGATGGCGGGCCACGACCCCGTCGTCTTCTTCACCTACCGCGCCGACCTGGAGCAGACGGCCGGCACCGAACCGGCCGCGCGGCCCGAGGAGGCCCTGCGCGCGGTCTACGGGGACTTCGACGGGCTGATGCCCGAGATCCTCGACCTCGTCGCCGAGGCCGGGACCACCCACGCCGACACCGTCGGCCAGATCCAGTTGCGGCGCTGGAGCAGCGGTCGCGTGGTCCTGCTCGGCGACTCGGCCTGGTGCCCGACGCTCTACTCCGGACACGGGTCGGCGCTCGCCCTCGCCGGTGGCGAGGCACTGGGCCGGCACCTGCGCGTCCCCGCCGACGACGAGCCCGCCCGGCTCGACGTGCCGGCCGCCCTCGCGGCGTGGGAGGCCGAGCGACGCCCCGGCACCCGCACCGCGCGCACCGCGGCCCGCCGGGCCCGGCACTTCTTCCTGCCGGGCAACCGGGTCGTCACGGCGCTGCGCGCCGTGGCCCTGCGCGTCGCCTCGTGGCCGATCGCCTCGCGCCTGTTCGGCAGCGGCGCCCGCACCCGGGACGCGGACGTTCACCGGACGGTCACCGCGTCGTCCGGGTCCTCCGGGCGCCGCCGTCCGTAGACTGTCGCTCGATCGGTCCTGCAGGGTCCCGGAGTAGCCTGGATCTCCGATCGCCGCAGGACACCGGCGTTTCCACCGCCGAGTACACCGGGAAGAGAACCACCCCGGTACCGCCATCGCGCGCTTCACCGCAGGGGCGCCCCGACCCCGCACGTCGTGCTGTCGAGAGGACGAGTCACCACCCCCATGCACCCCGACCCGACGGACGCCCCGCACCGCCCCCGCTCCCTGCTGGCGCGGCTGGCCGACCCCCTGGGCGTCGCCCGGGCCGCGGTCGACGCCCTGGACCCCTCGCGGTACCGGGGACGGCGGGTGTGGCGCGGTGACGGCCGCGTCCACATCGGCGTGCCCGCGACGTCGCGCGAGGCCGGCTCGGAGCTGCTGCGGGCGGTGGAGAAGGCCCTGACGGCGCACCCCGCCGTCGACTGGGCGAGCGTGAACGCCGCGCTGGGCGTCGTCGTCGTGTCGCTGGCCGAGGACGGCCCGGCCCCCGACGGGCTCGACGAGACCGTCGACGACCTCGTCGACCTGGTCGAGGTGCTGGAGGAGCAGGAGGCCGTCACCGACGGCGCCGCGCACCCCGCGGGCGGGCACTCGCCGACCGCGGTGTCGCAGGCCCTGACCACCTTCGCGGCCGACCTCGCCGGGCTCGGCGCCGCCGGGATCGGCTCGGTCCTGCGCCGCACCCCGCTGCCCGTGGAGCTCGCGTCGGCGGCCTCGTTCGTCGACCACCAGCCGCGGCTGCGGGCCGCCGTCGAGCGGGCGCTCGGCCGCCAGCGCGCCGACATCCTGCTCGCGCTCACCAACGCCGCGGGCCAGGGCCTGGGGCAGGGCTCCACCGGCCTGCTCGTCGACGCCGCCTACCGCGCCCTGCAGATCGCCGAGGCCCGCGCCGCCGCCGACGCCTTCACGCGCGCCGAGCCCCGTCTGCTGGCCGATCCCGAGCAGGTCGGCGTGCCCGCCGACGACGCGCTGACGCTCGACGCCCGCCCCGTGCCGTTCCCGACCGGTCCGGTCGAGCGCCACGGCGACCACGTGGGTCTCGCCGCGCTCGGCGGGTTCGGCACCACGCTCGCGCTCGGCGGCCCGCGCCGGGCCGTCGGGGTGGCCCTGTCGACGCTGCCCAAGGCCGGCCGGATGGGCCGCGAGGGATTCGCGACGACGTTCGGTCGCGTCCTGTCCCGCCGCGGCGCCGTCGTCGTCGAGCCCACCGTGCTGCGGCGGATGGACCGGATCGACACGGTCGTCCTCGACGCGTCCGCGCTGACCACCGGGGCACTCATGCTCGGGGACCTCGTGCTCGTCGACGGGGAGGGCCTCACCGCCCCGGACGGGACGCCCGTCTCGGTCGAGTCGCTCACGCCGCTGGTGCACGAGCTGTTCGACCCCTCCGACGCGTCGGGCACCGTCACCCACCACGCCGGCTGGTCGCTCGCCCCGCTGCCCGTGGGCCGGGAGGACGAGCCCGTCGTCGCCGAGGCGGTCGACGCGCTGCACACCGACGGGGCCACGGTCGTGCTCGGCCTGTCCCACGGCAGCCCCGGCGACCGGGCCCTGGTCGCCGTCGTCGGCGCCCTGCCCGAGCCCGCCGCGGCCGCCGAGGCGCTCGGCGCGGCCGCCCGCCGGGCCGGCCTGACGCTCGTCGTCGGGACGGACGAGCCCGCGCCCGCCGCCGACGCGGCCGACGACGCCGCCGGGCTGCCGGGCGCGGACGGCGCCGTGCCCGCCACCCGACGCACCGTCGACCGGCAGGTCCCCGGCGGCTCGGGCCTGGCCGCCGCAGTGCGGATGCTGCAGGTCGAGGGCGCCGGCGTGCTCGTCGTCTCCCGCGACCGCCGGGCGCTCGCCGCGGCCGACCTCGGCATCGGCGTCACCCGGGCCGACGGGATCCCGGCCTGGGGCGCGCACGTCCTCGTCGGCGACGACCTGGCCACGGCGGCGCTGCTGATCGAGGGTGTCAAGGTCGCGAAGGCGACGTCCGGGCGTTCCGTGGCGCTGGCCCGCGCCGGCACCGTGCTCGGCGCCGCGATGGCCACGGCGGGCACCGCGCCCCGCGGTGCGTCCCTCGCCGGCCTCGCGGTCAACGGCGCGGCCGGTGTCGCGCTCGGCGCGGGCGCCTGGTCGGCCTCCGAACTGGGCCGCAAGACGCTCGTCCCCGGGGTCTCGCGGACGCCGTGGCACGTCATGCCCGCCGAGACCGTGCTGACCCGCCTGGACGCCTCCGATCGCGGGCTGTCGTCCGCGGAGGCCGCCCGCCGCGTCCGGGAGGACCCGGCGGCCGCCGAGGAGTCCACCTCGCTCGGCCGGGCCTTCATCGACGAGCTCAACAACCCGCTCACGCCCGTGCTGGCCGGCGGCGCCGTGCTCTCCGCCGCCATCGGCGCGATCGCGGACGCCGCGATCGTCGTCGGCGTGACCGCGGCGTCCGCGCTCATCGGCGGGGTGCAGCGCGTGGTCACCGACCGCGCCGTGGCCGGGCTCCTGGAGCGCTCGTCCACCCGGACCCGCGTCCTGCGCGACGGCGTGCCCACCACCGTGACCGCGGACGACGTGGTCGTCGGCGACGTGGTCGAGCTCGGCCCGGACGACGTCGTCCCCGCCGACTGCCGCGTGCTGCGCGCCGACGCGCTCGAGCTCGACGAGTCGTCGCTGACCGGCGAGTCGCTGCCGGTGCCGAAGACCGCCGCGCCCGTCATCGCCCGCTCGGTGGCCGACCGGCGCTCGATGCTCTACGAGGGCACCACCGTGGCCACCGGTCGTGGCCGGGCGGTCGTCGTGGCCACCGGCTCGTCGACCGAGGTCGGCCGCTCGACCGCCGCGGCCCGGGCCAACGCCCCGGTCGCCGGGGTGGACCAGCGGCTCTCCGGCATCACGAAGATCACCACCCCCCTCGCGCTGGCCTCCGCGGCCGCGGTGGTGGGTGCGGGCGCCGTCCGCGGGCTGCCGATGAACCAGAACCTGCACTCCGGCGTCGGTCTCGCCGTCGCCTCGGTGCCCGAGGGTCTGCCGTTCATCGTCTCCGCCGCCCAGCTGGCCTCCGCGCGCCGCCTGAGCGCGGAAGGGGCCCTCGTCCGGAACCCGAAGACCATCGAGGCGGTCGGCCGGGTCGACGTCCTGTGCTTCGACAAGACCGGCACCCTCACCGAGGGCAAGCTGGCGCTCTCCGCGATCTCCGACGGCGTCAAGCTGCGGCCCACCGACCGGCTCCGCAAGCGCCAGCGACGCGTCCTCGCCGCGGCCCTGCGGGCGACCCCGCGCCCGAAGCCGGGGGAGCGGCTCGCCCACCTCACCGACCGTGCCGTCGTGTTCGGGGCGCAGTCCTTCGACGTCGACCCCGAGCACAAGCGCACCGCCTGGTGGCCGGTCGCGTCGCTCGACTTCGACCCCAGCCGCGGCTACCACGCCACCCTCGGGGAGGCGCGGACCGAGGAGGGCGTCAAGGAGCAGGTGCTCTCGGTCAAGGGCGCCCCCGAGGTCGTCATCGCCCGGTGCGTGGACTGGGCCGGGACCGAGCTCGACGACGAGGCCCGTCAGCGGCTCGTCGAGCACACCGACCTGCTCGCCGGCCAGGGCATGCGCGTGCTCGCGGTGGCCGAGCGGTCGGAGCCGTGGGGGGACCGCCCCGAGGACGGGCTCGAGGTCACCGACGACGACGTGGCCGACCTCAGCTTCGTGGGTTTCGTCGGCTTCACCGACCCGGTGCGCGCCGGGTCGCAGGCCACGGTCCGCGACCTGCGCGAGGCCGGGGTGCAGGTCGTCATGATCACCGGGGACCACCCCTCGACCGCGGAGGCCGTCGCGGAGGAGCTCGACGTCCTCGGCGGGGCGAGCGCAGCGACGGGGAACCCGACGCGCGGCATCGTCATCACCGGCCAGGAGATGGACGAGCTCGACGACGACGCGCTCGACGCGGTCCTGCCCTCCGTGCGCGTGGTCGCCCGCGGCACGCCCGCGCACAAGGTGCGGGCCGTCCAGGCCTTCCAGCGCCTCGGCCGCACGGTCGCCATGACCGGCGACGGGGCCAACGACGCGCCGGCGATCCGGTTGGCGGACGTGGGCATCGCCCTCGGCCGCCGCGGCACCCCCGCGGCCCGTGCGGCGGCGGACCTCGTCGTCACCGACGACCGGCTCGAGACGATCCTCGCGGCGCTCGTCGAGGGCCGCGCGATGTGGGCGTCGGTCCGCGAGGCGCTCGGCGTGCTCGTCGGCGGCAACATCGGCGAGATCGCCTTCACCGTGCTGGGCGCCTCGACGACGGGCACGTCACCGCTCACGGCCCGGCAGCTGCTGCTGGTCAACCTGCTCACCGACCTCGCGCCGTCGCTCGCGCTCGCCGTCCGCGCCCCGGCGCCCGGCGACGCCCGGTCGCTGCTCGCCGAGGGGCCCGAGGCCTCGCTGGGCGACGCCCTGAACCGCGAGATCGGGCTGCGGGCCGCGGCCACCGCCGGCGGCGCCTCGCTGGCGTGGATCCAGGCCCAGGCCACCCCGTACGGCAGCCCGGCCCGCGCCCGCACGGTCGCGCTGGCGGCCCTCGTCGGGACGCAGCTGGGGCAGACCGTGGCCGCGGGCGGGCACCGCAGCCCGCTGGTGGTCGGGGCCTCCGTGGTCTCGGCCGGGGCGCTCTTCGCGGTCGTCCAGACGCCGGGCGTGAGCCAGTTCTTCGGCTGCACCCCGCTGGGCCCGATCGCGTGGGGCCAGGCCGCGGGATCGGCCGCGGTCGCGACGGCCGCGTCGATCGTCGGGCCGGAACTGGTCCGCCGCTACGGCGACGTGGTCGCCCCCGAGGGGTCCGCGCTCGCGGCGTTGCTCGAGCGGCTCGCCGAGGTCCGGGACGAGGCGGGCGCGCGGTACCTGGAGCTGCAGGAGAAGGCCACGGCTGCACTGACCGGGTGAGTGGCGCTGATCACCCCACGGTGTTTGTGCAGGTCGCAGGCGGGGAACACTGTGCGTGACAACGCACCCGGAACCAGGGAGTAGTGGGAACCGCCATGGCCGACCGCGACGTGAAGCCGACCGACGACGGCTGGCAGGTGCTGAAGAAGGGCGCCCAGCGCGCGAGCGCGAAGGCGCCGACGCAGGTCGAGGCCGTCGCCCGGGCGACCGAGATCGTGTCGAAGGACGGCGGCGGCAAGGTCGTCGTCTACGGCACCGACGGCAAGGTCCGCGAGACCCAGACGGTGAAGGCGGGCGCGGACACCGCCACCGAGGCGCCGAAGAACGCCGCGAAGGCCACCGCAGCGGGCGCCCGGGCCACCGGTCGGGCCGCCGCCGACAAGGCGGGCAGGACCGCGCAGGCGGTCACGTCCGACGCGAAGGCGACCGGCGAGAAGGTCGCCGACCGCGCCGAGACCTCGGCGAAGAAGGCCTCCGCCCAGGCACAGGCCGGGGCCGAGGGCGTCGTCGAGGAGGCGAAGGCCGCCACGAACGGCAAGGCCCCGAAGGCCGCGGCCGAGGACGCCGCGACGATCGCGCAGACCAGCGGCAAGCAGGTCGCCGAGACCACGGGCCGGGCGGGCGAGCGCATCGCCAAGGACACCGCGCGGGCCGGCAAGCGCGCCGGCCAGACGGTCGGGGCGGCCGCCGAGGAGGCGGGCGAGAAGGCCGTCGAGGGCGGCGACCGCGCGGCCCGCGTGAGCCAGGGCGTCGACCAGGAGCTCAACACCGTCGGCGACGACCTCGCCGGCAACATCGCGAGCGTCACCGAGGCGCAGGCCCGCAAGGTCGACGCCGCGGTCGAGGAGGCCACCCGGCAGGCGAACGCGGCCGCGCCGTCGTACAACCCGGTGCGCATCGCCGGTCAGGTCGCGAGTTTCGCGGTCCGCACGGCGTTCAGCGTCACCGGCGCCGTCGTCTCCGCCGGCGGTCAGGTGCTCTCCGGCGCCGCCCGGAAGGTCACGGGCCGCCGCTGATCCCGCTCTGCGCCAAGGGCCCCTCCGGTCGACGTGTCCGACCGGAGGGGCCCTTCGCGCGTCCGGGGTCGGACCCCGCGCCGTGTGCGACCCCGGACACGACGAAGGGCCCGCTCCCGGCGAACCGGGGGCGGGCCCTGCGTGCGAGTCGAACCGTCAGGCGCTGACGCCGACGGAGCGGCCGGAGAGGCGCGCGCGACGCATGTCGCGGCGGTCCTCCTCCGAGGTGCCGCCCCACACGCCGGCCTCCTGGCCGGTGTCGAGCGCCCAGCGCAGGCACGCGGCCTGGAGCGGGCAGGTACCGCAGATGAACTTCGCGGCGGTCAGCTGCTCCGCCCCGGGGCCCTCGGTGCCGACGGGGAAGAAGAGTTCGGGGTCGTGGTCGCGGCAGGCCGCGAGCTCCCAGTCCATGGGTCCTGCTGTCCTTTCCGATGTCGCCTGTGTCGCCTGTCGTGTCGCCGCGCGCGGTCGTGCGTCCGTCGAGGCGCGTGCGCACGCTCACGCGCCCGGCGCCGTGGTACGGACGCCGTGACGGGGTCAGTCGTCGATGGGTGCTGCCAGCCAGGACACGCCGATGCCGGCCGCAGAACGATCCCTGGATGGAACCGCTGCCGCCTGTGACATCAAGCCGCCCGATCCGCGTGCGCGTCCAACGGTTTCCCGTCGATGCACAGCGATCTCGGACCGACAGCGCTCGCGGCGCCGTCCGGCCTTCATGAATATCCGGACAACATCGCGAACAAACGAGTGTCGTCCCGATCGGCGTCCGGGTGAACTGTGATTCGCACCACTGATCACGGTCGCGGTCGGTGACGATCTCGCGTGGACCACCGTACGTGCATCAACTCCCGTCGGGGGGCACACTGACCGGTGATACCGATGACACCCGACCCGGGCGGAGCGTGGACATGCGGGCGATCGTCCTGGCGCTGCGTGACATCGTGGTCGGCGGGATCTGCGCCGGTTCCCTCGTCGCTTTCGTCCTGCACCACCCGCTGATCGGCCTGGTGCTCGGCGTGGTCGGGCTCTGGCAGGTGGTCCGCATCTTCAACGGGCGGCCGAGCATCATCGGCATCGACCAGCGCTGGGCGGACCGGGAGGGCAAGCCGAACGTCCGCGGATGACGCGACCGGCCGGCTCCCGCCAGGATGATCGGATGCGCTGCGCCGTCATCGGGTCCACCGGCTACCTCGGGACCCGTCTCGTGCCCCGCCTGCTGGCCCGGGGGGACGCGGTCGCGGTGCTCGTGCGCTCACCGCGCAAGCTCGCGCTGACGGGCTGGGCCGGCGAGGTCGACGTGGTCCCGGGCTCGCTCGAGGAGCCGGACGCCATCGAGCACCTGGTGGCCGGCGCCGACGTCGTCGTGCACCTCGCGCACGCCCTGGAGCAGTCCGACTTCCCGGAGCGGGACCGCGCGGCCGCGCACGCCGTGGCGACCGCGGCCTCCGCCGCGGGCGTGGGTCGACTCGTCTACCTCGGGGGCCTGCGTCCCGGCCCGGGCGCCCCGGCGTCGCGGCACCTCGCCTCCCGCGCCGAGGTCGCCGACATCTTCCTCGCCTCGCCCGTCCCGACGGCGGCGCTGGAGGCCGGCATCGTCGTGGGGTCCGGCTCGGCGAGCTTCGAGATGATCCGCTACCTCGCCGAACGGGTCCCCGTGCTGCCCGGCATCCCGTGGCTCGCGCACCGCACGCAGCCCATCGCGGTCGACGACGTGCTCCACGCCCTCGTCGCCGCCACCGACCTGCCGGCCGACGTGGACCGGCGCCTGGAGGTGGGCGGCCCCGACGTGCTGACCTACCTCGACCTGGTGCAGCGCTACGCCCGCCTCGCGGGGCTCCCGCAGCGCGTCGCCGTCCCGGTCCCGCTCCCCGTCCCGCCCGGCGGGCCGACCGTGGCGGCGATGGCGATGGAGCTGCTCTCGCCGCTGCCGCGCCGCCTCGTCGAGCCGCTGATCGAGTCGCTGCGCCACGAGCTGGTGTGCGACCCGGAGTCGCTCGCCGACGCCCGGCGCCTGCTCGGGGACCCACCCGGGGGCCCGACCACCTACGGCGCCGCGGTGCGCGCGGCGCTCGGCCGCCGGCGCGACGGCGTCGACCCCGCGGACCGCGACCCGACCCCCGTGCTCGGCCAGCCGGGCCGCCCCGCCGCGCTCGCGCTGCCGTCCGACCCCGTCGGCTCCGGCGGCGCCACGTGGCGGTGGTCGACGACGGCCCGCGGCAGCGCGCCCGCGGACCGGGTGTGGGCCGCGGTGCAACGTATCGGCGGCGACACCGGCTGGTACGCCCCGCCCGGCGTGTTCGGCGCCCTCGGCTGGGCCGACCAGCTGCTGGGCGGCGTCGGCGGCTACCGCGGGCGCCCGCACGGGCGGGACCTCGTGGTCGGGGACGTCATCGACGGGTGGCGGGTCGAGGCCCTCACCCACGACGACGGCCTGCGCTCGCTGCGGCTGCGCGCCGACCTCAAGGTGCCGGGGCGCCTCTGGCTCACCTTCACGGTGCGTCCCGACGGCGGGGGAGGGGCGGCCCTGACCCTCGAGGTCGCCTTCGCCCCCTCCGGGCTCGCGGGCGTCGCCTACGGCGCGGGGCTGCGCGTCGGTGCGCCCCTGGTGTTCGGACCGATGGCGCGCGGTGCGCTGCGCGCCGGAGAGCGGACGGGGTCGTCCTAGCGGCCGTCCGTGCCCACCTGTGCGGAGCGCACCACCTCCTGCAGGCCGCCCGACGCGAACGCCGTCCGCTGGGCCGCCGCGCCCGTCGTCCCGTCCAGGACGCGCCGCACCCCGTCGTGCACCGAGTCCCGGTCGGCCCCGAGCGCCGCGTCGACGTGCTCGAGCAGCGCCGACACCGCCTCGCGGGCCGGGACCGGGCGGCCCGACACGGGGTGCACGAGGACCCCGGTCTCGCCCGACCCGACGCACCCGGAGCGCGCGGCGCGCCAGTGCGCGAGCCGCAGCACCTCCACCGGCGTCGGGGTCGGCGGCCCGCCCTCCGCCCACGCGGTCGCGGCGGTCGTCACGAGGGCCCGGGCCAGCAGGGCGATCGTCACCGCGTCGTCGACGGTGAGCGAGACGTCGGTGACCCGGACCTCCACGGTCGGGAAGTGCGCGGCCAGCCGGGCGTCGAAGTAGACCATCCCGTCGTCGACGATCGTGTCCGTCGCGACCATCGCCGTCACGGCCGCGTCGTACGCGTCCACCGAGCCGAACACCGCGGACGGTCCGGCCGAGGGCATCCGCGCCCAGACCAGCGACCGGTAGCTCGCGTACCCGGTGTCCTCGCCCCGCCAGAACGGCGAGTTGGCCGACAGGGCACGCAGCACGGGCAGCCACGCCCCGAGCCGGTCGAGGACCCCGACGCCCTCCTCGCGCGAGGCGATCTCCACGTGGACGTGCTGCCCGTTGGTGAGCTGGGCGGTGGCGATCGCCCCGAAGCGCTCCAGGATGCGCCCGTAGCGGCCCTCGACCGACGTGGCGGGGCCGGGCGGGACCGGCGAGGTCGCCAGCGCCGCGACCGCCGCGCCGGACGTCCTCGCGGCGCGCGCCGCGTCGGCCCGCCGGCGACGCAGGTCGGCCGCGAGCGCCCCGGCGTCGACGTGCGGGACCGACCCCGTCTCCACCTGCTCGGCGCGCATCTCCCCGTCGAGGTCGTCGGCGGCGGGCAGGACCGCGGGGGCGAGGCCGAGCGGGGTGCCGTCGTCGGGATCGACGAGCAGCAGCTCCTCCTCGACGCCCATGCGCCGTGTCGATGCGTCCACGACGGGGGATGTTCCCAGCAGGGACGGGCGGACGAACGGGAGACTCGGGTGGCGCGGGGCGCGAACGGGGACGGCTGGGTGGTCTGCGGTGAGGGCCACCGGCACTGGGGTCGCTACGGGGCGGCGGGGCTCCTCCTCGTCGCCGAGGAGCACCTGCTGCTCGCGCACCGCATCTTCTGGAGCCACCACGGCAACACCTGGGGCATCCCCGGCGGCGCCCGCGACGAGCGCGAGTCCGCCGTCGAGACCGCCCTGCGCGAGACGGCGGAGGAGACCGGGCTGGACCCGGCCCGACCCGTCGTCGGGACCGTCTCGACCGACGACCACGGCGGGTGGAGCTACGCGACGGTGCACGCCTCGCTGGACGCGCCCGTGCCGCTCACGCCGCAGGACGGGGAGGCGTCCGAGCTGCGGTGGGTCCCCCTCGCCGAGGTGGGTGACCTGGACCTCCACCCGGGATTCGCCGCGTTCTGGGCCCAGCACCTAGCGTGGGACCATGGCTGCTCCGGACCCCAGTGACTTCCTCGCCGTCGACGCCGAGCTGAGCGCGGAGGAGCGCGACATCCGCGACGCGGTGCGCGACTACGCCACCGCGGAGCTCGCCCCGCGGATCGCCGAGTGGTACGAGTCGAACACGCTCCCGCGCGACATCGCGAAGGGGCTCGGTGCGCTCGGCCTGCTCGGCATGCACCTCGAGGGGTACGGCTGCGCCGGCACCAACGCGACCAGCTACGGCCTGGCCTGCCGCGAGCTGGAGGCGATCGACTCGGGGCTGCGGTCCTTCGTCTCGGTGCAGGGCTCGCTCGCCATGTTCGCGATCCACCGCTGGGGCTCCGAGGAGCACAAGCAGCAGTGGCTGCCGCGGATGGCCACCGGCGAGGCGCTCGGCTGCTTCGGGCTCACCGAGGCCGACGCCGGGTCCGACCCGGGCTCCATGCGCACCCGCGCCCGCCGCGACGGCGACGACTGGGTGCTCGACGGCTCCAAGATGTGGATCACGAACGGGACGCTCGCCGACGTCGCGGTGGTGTGGGCGCAGACCGATCCGGAGCAGGGCAGCACGGGGATCCGTGGCTTCGTCGTGCCGACCGACACCCCCGGGTTCACCGCGAACGAGGTCAAGCACAAGCTCTCGCTGCGCGCGTCGCTGACCGCCGAGCTCGTGCTCGAGGGCGTGCGGCTGCCGGCCGATGCGATGTTCCCCGAGGTCACCGGCCTCAAGGGCCCGCTCTCGTGCCTCAACGAGGCCCGCTACGGCATCCTCTGGGGCGCGGTGGGCGCGGCCCGCTCCTGCTACGAGGCGGCGCTGGCCTACGCGCTGGACCGCGAGCAGTTCGGCAAGCCGATCGCCGGGTTCCAGCTCACCCAGCGCAAGCTCGCCGAGATGGTCGTGGCGGTGAACCAGGCGTCGCTGACGGCGGCCCGCATCGGCCGGCTCAAGGACGCCCACGAGCTGCACCCGGCCCAGGTCAGCTTCGGGAAGATGGCGAACGTGCACGCGGCCCTCGACGTCGCCCGCACCGCCCGCACCGTGCTCGGCGGCAACGGGATCACCCTCGAGTACCCGGTCTTCCGGCACATGACGAACCTCGAGACCGTGCTGACCTACGAGGGCACCGAGGAGATGCACGCCCTGTCGATCGGCCAGGCGCTCACCGGCCTCGCCGCGTTCCGCTAGCTCACCCGACGTCGGGCCGGGCCGGGTCGGCGGTGACCGTCCGGTTCCGGCCCGCGTGCTTCGCGCGGTAGAGCGCCCCGTCGGCGGCGGCGAGCAGGTCGTCGACCGAGCGGCCGCCGTCGGGGCAGGGGGCGCAGCCGATCGAGGCGGTCAGGCCACGGACCCGGGCGTGCGTCCCGGTCGCGGTCGGCACGGTGAGGTCGATGGCGGCGATGCGGCCGCGCAGGCGCTCCGCGGTCAGCGTCGCCGCCTCGGCGTCGACCCCGGACAGGAGCACCACGAACTCCTCGCCGCCGAAGCGGCCGACCGCGTCGTAGGCGCGGACCTCCGCCGACAGCGCCGCCGCGACGGCCCGGAGCACCTCGTCGCCGACCAGGTGGCCGTGGCGGTCGTTCACGGCCTTGAACTCGTCGAGGTCGACCATGAGCACCGCGAGGCCGCCGTCGTGCCGCCGGGTGCGGGCGATCTCCTTCGCGGCGACCTCGGCCCACGCGGCGCCGTTGGCGAGGCCGGTCTTCGGGTCGGTGCGGGCCGCGTGCCGGAACTGGTCGACCAGCACGCCGCGGTGCAGCATGATCACCGGGACGAGCAGGATCGGGACGAGCCAGGGCGACGCCGCCGCGAGGACGGCGAGCGCGGCCCCGAGGGCGAGCGCGCCGAGCCCGAGGAGGGTGTCGGCGGGGCTGGCGAAGTGCCGGCGCAGCGAGGTGCGCGGTGACACGAGGCGGATGATCCCGACGACGAGGCCGTGGTTGACCGTCCAGCGGACCAGGGCGGCCACGGCGATCAGGGCGAGCCCCGCGGGCCCGGCGGCCACGCGCAGGAGCGTGTCGCGCTGCACGCCGTCGAGGAGCAGCCCCGCGGCGGTGGTCCCGAGGACGACGGTGGCCCAGGAGAAGATCCAGCGGTGCGGCGGCGGGCGCCGTTCGTTGCGGGCCCACCAGTAGGCGAAGACCGCGGTGACGAGCACCAGCGAGGGGCCGATCTGGGTGAGCAGCAGGCCCGCGAAGGTCCACATCGACTTGAGGTCGATGAAGGGCTTGTCGCCGGGGCTGATGCGGACCCGCTCGATGTGGCGGGCGGCCTCCGCGTGCAGGGCCGAGCCGAGGAACAGCAGGGCACAGATCAGCCACGCCTGCGGTGCCGGCGGGGTGAGGTTCACCGTGGCCACCACGGCGCCCACGGCCGCGAGGTCGATGAGCAGGACGTACACCAGCGCGGCCCGCGGCAGGGACCAGAGCGCCCAGCGATCGGGACGACGTCCGGGGGCCCCACGGTGACGCTGCGGAGTGCCCGCACCGTCCGGCCGGGCACGCGGCGTGGTCACGTTCTGCAGCCTCCGACGATCTGCGCATCGTGTTCCGGCGGGTCCGGGAGGGCGGGGGCGCGCGGTCCCACCGGTGTCCCGGAGCCCCCCTCCGACCCCGTGAACGGTACCGCGCGACACCGCGGCGAGGGTCAGTGGATCACCCTTTGGTGTCATCTCACCTGGATGGTTGACGCCCAGTCGCCGTCTGGTGACCCATAGCCACAACGCTCAGGCTGAGAGCGTCCGACCGCACGCCCCGCCCGCGGCCCGCTCGGCCGAGGGATCCAGGATCTGTCACGCAAGGTGACAGCGTCACGCGATGGAGTCGTCCCGACCCGTCCTGTGATGGGGCACACGACAACGCACTGCGACTGCCGGAGGCATACGGATGCGCATCTCGTCCGACTCGAACTGGACCCGCGACTCGAACTGGAGCCGGGACTCCAACTGGAGCTTCGCGGACTCGAACTGGAGCCGGGACTCGAACTGGAGCTTCGCCGACTCGAACTGGAGCCGCGACGCCCACTGGCGCTGACCGCAGGTCGCACCACGTCGCGCAGAGGGTCGCGCAGCACCTCGCGCACGACGTCGCACACCACCGAGCCGCCGGCCGGGAGCCCCCACGGGCGACCGGTCGGCTCTCGTGCGTCGGAGGCCGGCTGCTCATGCCGCCTCGTCCGCGACGTCCTCCTCGGGTTCGGCCACGGTTGCCGGGGGCTCCGCGGACGCCCGCGCCCACGCGCGCGCGGCGAGCAGGGCGACGACGATCCCGACGACCCCTCCGATCGCCACCGCCGTCGAGGGGGCCGTGCGCTGCGCGAGCAGCCCCGCGAGCAGCACGCCGACCCCCTGGGTGACCCGCAGGGCCGTGACCGCCAGTCCGAACGCCTGACCCCGCCGGGCGTCGTCGACGCTCACCACGAAGGTCGCGTTGGCCGGGACCTGGTAGGCGCAGGCCATCCCCGAGACCACCCACGCGAGCAGCAGCACCCAGAGCGGGGGACCGAGGGCCGACACCACGAGCGGGACGCACGACGCGACCGCGAGCGGCCCGATGAGCCGTGGCCGTCGGTGGGGCGCGACGAGCCGGGTCAGCAGCAGGATGCCGAGGACCTGACCCAGCGGGTTGGCCGCGAGCAGCAGGCCGACGGCGACGGTGCCCGCCCCGAGCTCCGCGGCGTAGGGCGCGGCGAGGCCCTCCACGGTGACGACGAACGCGGAGATGCACGCCAGCCCGATCAGGGACCGCAGGCGTGGGTCCGAGCCGACGATCCGCGCCCCGGCGACGACCCGCGCGGCCTCGCCGCGCAGCCCGCCCCGCGCCGACCCCCGGTCGGCGTGCTCGGCTGCGTCGTCGGGAGTCGCGGCCTGCTGCTCGGGCACCCCGAAGCGCAGGACGAGCGCGGAGACGAGGAAGGTCGCCGCGTTCACGGCGAGCGCGGGGGAGACCCCGAGGAGGGCGACGAGCGGGCCGCCGAGGGCGAAGCCGAGGACCTGGGCGAGCTGGTAGGTCGTGCTGATGACGGCGTTGCCGGCGACGTACCGGTCGCCGCTCAGCAGGTGGGGGAGGATCGCCGAGCGCGCCGCGAGGAACGGGGCGGCGAGCAGCTGGCCCGCCACGAGGAGGACGACCAGGGCCGGCAACGGGGTGCCGGGGATCGCCATGGCGGCCACCAGCACCGCCCGCGCCACGTCGGTGACGACCATGACCCGACGCCGCGGGTACCGGTCGGCGAGGCCGGAGAGCAGGGGGCCGGCGACGAGGTCGGGCAGGAACGTCAGCGCGTAGGTCAGCGCCGTCAGCGCGGCGGACGCGGTGCGCTGGTAGACGAGGACGGACAGCGCGACGCGGGCGACCTGGTCGCCGAGGATCGACAGCAGCTGCCCGAGCCAGAGCCGCCGGAAGGCCGGGACCGCGAGCGCGTCGCGGAAGGTCGCCGGACGGTCCCCGCTCCGTTCGTCGCCCCCCGTCATCGTCCGTCGACGCTAGGCGAACGGCCGGTCGAGATCCACGGGTGCCCCGGCCGCGACACGCCGAGGCACGCGGTGCACTGGCGTATCAGGGGCACCACAGGGCACACTGCTGCACCGGTTGGTCATCGCGAGCCGCGGACCGAGTTCGAGGACGTTGGGGAAGACGCTTCTCGTCTCGTTCGGAGGTCAGCAGTGAGCACCCGTGGCGTGGTCTACGTCCACTCGTCGCCGCCTGCGGTCAATCCGCACGTCGAGTGGGCCATCTCGGGCGTCCTGGACGCCCGTGTTCAGCTGGACTGGAGCAAGCAGGAGGCCGCTCCGGGCCAGATGCGGGCCGAGTGCTCCTGGACGGGGCCGGTCGGGACCGCCGCGCGCCTGGTGAGCGCGCTGCGGGCCTGGGGCATGCTCCGGTTCGAGGTGACCGAGGACCCGAGCCCCGGCACCGACGGTGAGCGGTACTCGCACGTCCCCGGCCTGGGCCTCTGGCACGGCCGCACGAGCGCCAACGGCGACGTCGTGATCGGCGAGGACCAGCTCCGGTCGGCGATGGCCGCCGCGCGCCGGACCGGTCCCGACGCCCTGCACCACCGTCTCGACGAGCTGCTCGGCCGCCGCTGGGACGACGCCCTCGAGCCCTACCGCTTCGCCGGTGAGGGTTCCGCCGTGGGGTGGCTGCACCAGGTCGGGTGATCCGGGCTGGTTCGATGTCCTCATGCGCCTCCTGCGGCCCGCCGTGATCGTGCCGATCGCCCTGGTGCTCGTGCTCGCGACGCTCGGGACGGTCGCCGCACTGCTCTCCGCCCGGGCCGCCGGCACGGCCCGGGACGCCCTCGGCGACACCGGGCCCGCCCTGGCCGGGGTCGACCTTCCCGACGACGGGTCCGCCGGCCCGCCCACCGTCGTCCTCACGCCCTCGGCCGCCGCCTTCCCCCGCGCGGCCGAGATCCGCGACCTCGTCCAGCGCCAGGTCGACGCCCGGAATGCCGGCGACTTCGTGGGCTGGGTGTCCACCTCGTCGGCGACCTCGGTGGCATCGGTGTCCGCGGCGCAGTTCGCCGAGCGGAACCGGACCGTGCAGGTCGGGTCGCCGATCCTGCGGCGCATCGACCCGGTCGGCGGCGGGGAGTACGTCGTGCCCACGGGGTGGATCACCACGCAGGATCCGGCCGCCGCCCCGCCCGACGTGCCCGCCGCGCGGCTGTGCTGGCAGGTGTCGCTGACCGTCGTGACCGAGCGCGGGCAGCTCAAGATCGTCGAGCCGTTGGCGGGGAGCAGTCTGCGGACGCCCTGTGGCTGACGCCAGGTGAGCACTAAAGGTCGCTATAGCGACCTTTAGTGCTCACCTGCGAAGCACATGGAACCGGTTCGCCTGGTCGTCACTCCAAGCCCATGTGGACGAACTGACGGCATGGCAGACCCTCCGGACCGGCCAACACGACGTGGCGTGCCTCCGACAACTCCTCGCCCAGGGCCTGACGAGGGCCACGGTCCGCGCGCACGTGGCCGCCGGCCGGTGGGTGCCGCTGTTCCATGGCACCTACGCCCTGGTCACCGGTGAGCCCACTCCGGAGATGTGGCGCTGGGCGGCACTGCTCTTCATCCGCGGACCCGCCCTGCTGAGCCACGAGTCGGCGGCCGCCGTGCTCGGGCTCCGAGGGGGCAGGGACGGTCTGCCCGTCCACGTGACCGTGCCCTACGGATCGTCGGCGCGCGGCTGCGCGGACCTCGTCGTGCATCGGAGCCGCGCCTTCGCGCACCTGGGAATCGAACGGGACGGGCTCGCGCTGACGTCGAAGGTCGTCACGCTGATCGACCTGGCGGTGGAGGCGCCGACGGCACGCGACGGCATGCGGAGCCTGACCGCGGGTGCGGCTGCGGCGCGAGTCGATCCGGCGAAGCTCGTCGAGAGTCTCGGTGTCCGACGACCGCGTCGGTACCGGAAGGCCCTCGTGGCGGCAGCGGAACTGCTCGTCAGCGGGGTCGGGTCGGTGCTCGAGGGCGACTGGGCGATCGACGTCGAACGAGCGCACGGCCTCCCGGTCGGCGCCCGTCAGGTGCTGCACCGGGTCGGCGAGACGAATCGCTACGAGGACGTGGAGTACCGCATGCCGCTCGGCATCCTCACCGTGCGGCTCGACGGCTGGATCTTCCACGCCAACCGGTCGACGGCCCGCAACGACCGGGCGCGGGACAACGCGGCCGAGCTGGAGGGTCGGGCCCGGCTGACCTTCGGGTACGAGGAGGTCCACGGCGACGCCTGCAGCACCGCGCGCACCCTGTGGACCCGCCTCGTCCAGCTCGGCTGGGACGGCGAGTTCATCGAGTGCCCGCGGTGTGCAGGTGAGCACTAAGGGTCGCTATAGCGACCCTTAGTGCTCACGAGCGAAGCACAAACTGACGTTGTGCCCGCCGAAGCCGAACGAGTCGTTGATCGCGGCGTCGAGGGACACCTTCCGCGCCTCGCCGGAGACCACGTCGAGCTCGACGTCGCCGTCGAGGTCGGTGAGGTTCGCGGTCGGCGGGATCTGGCCCTCCTTGACGGCGAGGATCGTCGCGATCGCCTCCACGGCACCGGCGGCGCCGAGCAGGTGACCGAGCGAGCCCTTGGGCGCGGTGAGCACCGGGTGGTCACCGATCGCCTTGCGCACCGCGACCGTCTCCGCCACGTCGCCGACCGGGGTCGACGTCGCGTGGCAGTTCACGTGCCCGACGTCGGCCGGGTCGAGGCCCGCCGTCCGCAGGGCCGCCGCGATGGCGCGGGACTGGCCCGTGCCCTCGGGGTCGGGGGCCGTGATGTGGTACGCGTCCGCGCTGGTGCCGATGCCGGCGAGACGGCCGTGGATCGTGGCGCCGCGGGCCTGCGCGAACTCGGCGCGCTCCAGCACGACCATGCCGGCGCCCTCGCCGAGCACGAAGCCGTTGCGCTTCGCGTCGAACGGGCGGGAGGCCTGCGTGGGGTCGTCCCAGTCGTGCGCCATGGTGCGGGCCTGGCAGAAGCCGGCGAGCGTGATCGGCGCGATGCACGCCTCGGCGCCGCCGGCGACGACGACGTCGACCTCGTCCGCCTGCAGCATCCGCCACGCCCAGGCGATCGCCTCGGCGCCGGAGGCGCAGGCCGACACGGGCGCGTGGATACCGGCGGCCGCGCCGAACTCCAGCCCGACGTGCGCGGCGGGTCCGTTGGGCATGAGCATCGGGATCGTCAGGACCGCGACCTTGCGCAGACCCTGCTGCTCGAGCAGGTCGTCCTGGTTCAGCAGGGTCGTCGCCCCACCGATGCCGGTGCCGATGATGACGGCGAGCCGGAGCCCGTCGACCTTCGGCGAGCCGCCGTCGGTCGAGGGGTAGTCGCCGAGGTCGGCGTGCTCCCAGGCCTGGCGGGCCGCGATGATGGCGACCTGCTCGGACCGGTCGAGACGACGCAGCTCGACGCGCTTGAGGACCTCGGACGGCTCGACGGCGAGCTGCGAGGCGAAGTTCACCGGCAGCTCGAAGCGGGCGTAGTCCTCGGAGAGCTCCCGGGTCCCGCTGGCACCGGCCAGGAGACCGTCCCAGGTGGACTGCACGTCTCCGCCGAGCGGGGTCGTCGCTCCCATCCCGGTGACGACGACCCCCTGGCCGGCGGCGCTCACGAGTGGGAGGAGATGTAGTCGACGGCGTCGGACACGGTGGTGAGCTTCGCCAGCTCGTCGTCCGGGATCTTGACCCCGAACTTGTCCTCGGCCTGCACGGCGATCTCGACCATGGAGAGCGAGTCGATGTCGAGGTCGTCGACGAACGACTTCTCCGGGGTCACCTCGGAGGCGTCGACGCCGGCCACCTCCTCGACGATGCTCGCGAGGTCGGGGAGGATCTCTTCCTTGGAAGCCACTCGGTTTCCTTTCTCGTGGGTGTGGTGCAGCCGGAGACTAGGGGAGGACGACGACCTGGCCGCCGTACGACAGGCCGGCTCCGAACCCGACCAGCAGGGCCACGTCCCCCGACTTCACGCGCCCCGCGGCGCGCATGTGGTCGATCGCCATCGGGATCGACGCGGAGCTGGTGTTGCCGGAGTGCACGATGTCGTCGGCGACGACCATGTCGTCCCGCGCCCCCTCGGAGCGCAGCTTCTTCGCGATCGCCTCGACGATCCGCAGGTTCGCCTGGTGCGGCACGAGGACGTCGATGTCGGCCGGGGTCAGCCCCGCCCGCTCGATCGCCTTCAGCGCCACCGGCGCGATCTTGGTGGTGGCCCAGCGGAAGACCGCCTGGCCCTCCTGGCGCAGGTAGTTCTGCTCGTCGATGCCGATGGTCTTGACGAGGTCGCCGGCCGCCCCGAGCACGACCGGGCCGACCCCGACCTCCTCGGGCGTCTCCGCCGCCGTCAGCACCGCGGCGCCCGCGGCGTCGGCGAAGATGATGCAGACCGAGCGGTCGTCCATGTCGAGCCAGTCGGTGAGCTTCTCCGACCCGACGACGAGCACGTTGCGGGCGCTGCCGGCGCGGATCATGTCGGCCCCGACGCCCACGCCGTAGCAGAAGCCGGCGCACGCCGCGTTGAGGTCGAAGGCCGCGATGCCGTTGACCCCGACGCGGTCGGAGAGCTGCGCCGCCGCGTTCGGGATGGGGGTGGGCATGGTGCAGGTCGCGACGATGACGGCGTCGAGGTCGGTGGGCGCGATCCCGGCGTCGGCCAGGGCCTTCGACCCGGCGTCGGCGCCCATGGACACCACCGAGTCGGTGTCGGCGGCGAACCGGCGCTCGGCGATCCCGACGCGGCTGCGGATCCACGCGTCGTTGGTCTCGACGCGCTGCGCGAGCTCGTCGTTGGTGACGACCCGGTCGGGCTGGGAGCTGCCGAGACCGATGATGCGGGCCCCGGCGACCGGGGGAGCGGTGCGCAGGGAGGTCACGAGGTGCCCCGCAGGGTCTCGACGGCGGAGCCGAGGTGGTCGGGGGTGGAGACGTTCACGGTGGCGGTGCCCTTGATCTGCCGCTTGACCATCCCGGTCAGCGTGCCGGCGGGGGTGAGCTCGATCGCGGCGGTGATGCCGCGCTCGCGCAGGGTGTCCATGCAGGCGTCCCACCGCACCGAGAGCGTCACCTGCGCGACGAGCCGGTCGAGCATGTCGTCCCCGGAGGTGACGACGGCGCCGTCGGCGTCGGAGAGCAGCGGCGTCGTCGGGTCGGCCGGGGCCAGCTCGGAGCGGTGCTCGGTGACCCAGGAGCCCAGCGCCTTCTCGGCCGGCTCCATGAAGCGGGTGTGGAACGCGCCGGCGACGGCGAGCGGGCGGACCCGCGCCCCCTCCGGCGGCTCGGCGACGAGCGCCTCGATGTCGCTCGTGCGTCCGGCCGCGACGACCTGACCGGCCCCGTTGCGGTTGGCCGGCTCGAGGTCGTGTGAGGACAGCACCGCGAGCACTTCACTGGAGTCCCCACCGAGGACCGCCGCCATGCTCGTCGGTTCCACCGCGCACGCGGCGGCCATCTCCCGGCCGCGGACGGCGGCGAGCGCCACGGCGCGGTCGGCGGCGAGGACGCCGGCGATCGCGGCGGCGGCGATCTCGCCCACGGAGTGCCCGGCGACGACGGTGCCCTCGGGCAGGTCACCGGCCTCGTCGCGCAGCGCCTCCCAGGAGAGCAGGGCGCTCGCGACGAGCAGCGGCTGCGTCACGGCGGTGTCGGCGATCGCGTCCGCGTCGGCCTCGGTGCCGAGGTGCTCGAGGTCGAGGCCCGCGGCCTCGGAGAACTCGGCCAGCCGCTCGCGGACACCGGGGCGCTCCAGCCACGGCGCGAGCATCCCCGGCTTCTGGGCGCCCTGGCCGGGCGCGAGGATCGCGATCACAGCACGTACTCCATCACGGCCGGGTGGTCGGCAGCAGCAACTCGGGTCACGAATCCTCCCCGGTGTTCGTTGTCGGGTTCCTACAACAACGCTTCCCGACGACGGGTCGCGCCGCCGGCACGGAGCGTCCGGGCTGCGGTTCCAGCCCCGTGTCCCCACGCATCGTCGCAGCTCACGGCGTCGTGTCGGGTTCCGGTGTGGCGCCGCTCGCACGGAGACGGTCGAGCGCGATGGCCGTTCGCAACAACGTCGCGCCGCGCGCGTCACCGGGATGGGACCCGGTGAGGTCGGCCACTCGCCGCAGGCGGTAGCGCACGGTGTTGGGGTGGACGTAGAGCGAGCGCGCGCACGCCTCGAGCACGCCCGCGTGGTCGAGGTAGGACTCGACGGTCTCGGTGAGCGAGCCCCCGGCCTCCCGCAGCGGGCGGGCGACCTCCTCGACGAGCGTCGTGGCGGCGGAGCGGTCGCCCGCGAGGACGCGCTCGGGGAGCAGGTCGTCCGCGTCGACGGGGCGGGGTGCGCCGGGCCAGGCGGCGACCGCCCGGTGTCCGGCGAGCGCGCGGGCGGCGGACTCGTGGGCCTCGAGCAGCCCGGCCACCACCGGCCCCGCGACGACGGCGCCGGGTCCGAAGGCGTCGGTGAGCGTGAGGACGGCCAGGGACCCGCACCGCTCCTCGCGGGGGTCGGGGGCGTCGTCGGGACGCTCCTCGTCGGCGGACATGATCATCAGCAGGTGCCGGCCGTGGGCGCCGAGCAGCACCGCGGTCCCCGCGCGGTACGCGGCGCGCCGGACCCCGTGGAGCGGATCGGGCCCGGAGGGCCGGCGGGGGTCGGGGTCGGTGGCGGGCGGGTTGCCGACCAGCACGCGCGCCCGGGCCGCGGGGTCCCAGCCGAGGGCGGCGGCGCGGGAGAGGACCGCGCCCGCGGTGTGGGGGTCGCCGCGGACCACCGCGTCGACCACGAGCGCCTCCAGCCGGGCGTCCCACGCGCCGCGGGCCTCGGCGGCCGAGGCGTAGACGGTGGCGGCCGCGAAGGCGACCTCGCGGCCGAAGCGCAGGACGGCGGCGACCAGGGTGGCGCGTTCGCTGCGGCTGCCCGCCAGGGCCGGGATGCGCTCCTCGAAGACCTCGGTGGCGATGCGGACCAGCTCGACGGTCTGGCGCAGCGTCATCTGCCGGGCGAGGTCGGGCGGGGCGCTGCGGAACGCCTCGGCGGTGAGGCGGGGCGTGGCGTCCGGGTCGCGGAGCCAGGCGACGAAGTTCGCGGCGCCGAGCTGGGTGACCATGAGAACCCCGGCGCGCTGCTCGGCGGTGAGGCGGTCGAACCACGGCAGGCGGGCCGACATCTCGGCGACCCCGGCGCTCGCGACGCCGCCCGTGGCGAGCTCCAGGCGCCGGTAGGTGTCCGCGGAGACCCGGGCCATCCCTCACCACACCCTCGTGGTCGACAACGACGAACGGGGCCCCGACCGGCAGTGCCTGCCGGGCGGAGCCCCGTTCGGGTAGACGCGTCTGCGCGCTACTTACAGCGGCGTGACCTGAACGGCCTGCAGGCCCTTCTGGCCCTGCTCGACGTCGAACGAGACGCGCTGCCCCTCGTCCAGGGTCCGGAACCCGCGAGACTGGATCGCCGAGTAGTGGACGAAGACGTCAGCGCCACCACCGTCGGGAGCGAGGAAGCCGAAGCCCTTCTCGCTGTTGAACCACTTGACGGTGCCTTCTGCCATTCCTGCTCCTCATACCGATGTCCCGGGGGTTCGTTCCTCCCCCGGCCTTCGAGCCGCCGCCGGAGCGATGTACTCCAACCGCCGGACCCGCCGGTGGCCCCGTTGGCTACGAGGTGGACCGGGCGGTCGGCGACAGCCTAGCGGGATCCCCTGGGGAGGAATCCAGCCCCGAGCCCTGAAAAGTCACCGCCCGGTCACGGGGGCGGTCCTCCCGGGTCGGGCTCATGCCACCCCGCTGTCCGAGGTCTGCGGCCCGGCGGCCTGCGGGTCGTGGATCTGGTAGCGCGCCGCCGCGTCCCGGACCGTGGACTGGTCGACCTCGCCCCGCCGCGCGAGCGCGGCCAGGACCGCCACGACGACGTTCTCGGCGTCCACCCCGAAGTGCCGGCGGGTGGCCGGCCGGGTGTCGGACAGGCCGAAGCCGTCGGTGCCGAGCGTCGTGTAGTCGCCGGGCACCCAGGGGCGGATGAGGTCGGGCACCGCGCGCATCCAGTCCGACACCGCGACGACGGGTCCGGCCGCCTCGGCGAGCGCGGTGGTCACGTACGGCGTGATCGGCTCGGCCTCGGGGTGGGCCTGGTTGTGCTGCTCGCAGGCCACCCCGTCGCGGCGCAGCTCGCCGTAGGAGGTGGCCGACCACAGGTCCGCCTGGACGCCCCACTCGGTCGCGAGCATCTCCTGCGCGCGCTGCGCCCAGCTCATCGCGACCCCCGAGGCGAGGATCTGCGCGCGCGGCCCGGGGCCGCCCGGGGCCTGCGCGTACCGGTAGAGCCCGCGCAGCAGCCCGTCCACGTCCACGCCGTCCGGCTCGGCCGGCTGACGGTAGGGCTCGTTGTAGACGGTGAGGTAGTACAGGACGTTCGGGTCGCGCCGCGTCGACGCGGCCGCCTCGTGGTCCGGCTCGGCCGGCGGGTGCTCCTGCTCGTCCTGGCCGAACATCCGCGCCAGCCCGTCGCGGACGACGTGCCCGATCTCGAAGGCGAAGGCGGGGTCGTAGGCCACGACGGCGGGGTTGGTCGCCGCGAGCAGCAGCGAGTGCCCGTCGTTGTGCTGGAGGCCCTCGCCGACCAGCGTGGTGCGACCCGCCGTCGCGCCGAGCAGGAAGCCGCGGGCCATCTGGTCCGCCGCCGCCCAGATGCCGTCGCCGGTCCGCTGGAAGCCGAACATCGAGTAGAAGATGTAGATCGGGATCATCGGCTCGCCGTGGGTGGCGTAGGACGTCCCGACGGCGGTGAAGGAGGCGACCGACCCGGCCTCGTTGATGCCCTCGTGCAGCAGCTGCCCGGTCTCGGACTCGCGGTAGGCGAGCAGCTGGTCGGCGTCGACCGAGGTGTAGAGCTGGCCGAGCGGGTTGTAGATCTTCAGGTTGGAGAAGAACGAGTCCATCCCGAAGGTGCGGGCCTCGTCCGGGATGATCGGGACGACCCGCTTGCCGATGCCCTCGTCGCGGGTCAGCTCCTTGACCAGGCGGACGAACGCCATCGTCGTGGCGATCTCCTGCTTGCCCGAGCCGCGCTTGACCACGTCGTAGGCCTTGTCGCCGGGCAGGACCAGCGGCTGGTGGCGCAGCCGGCGCTCGGGGGCGGGGCCGCCGAGCTGGCGGCGGCGCTCGAGCATGTACTGGATCTCGGGCGCCTCCTTGCCGGGGTGGTAGTAGGGCGGCAGGTAGGGGTCGCGCTCCAGCTCGGCGTCGCTGATCGGCACGCGGACCTCGTCGCGGAAGGTCTTGAGGTCCTGCAGGGTCAGCTTCTTCATCTGGTGGGTCGCGTTGCGGCCCTCGAACGTCGGGCCGAGCGTGTAGCCCTTGATCGACTTGGCGAGGATGACCGTCGGGCGGCCCTCGTGCTCCATCGCGGCCTGGTAGGCGGCGTAGACCTTGCGGTAGTCGTGCGCGCCGCGCTTGAGGTTCCAGACGTCGTCGTCGGAGAGGTCCTTGACGAGCTCCTTGGTCCGCGGGTCGCGGCCGAAGAAGTGCTCGCGGACGTAGGCGCCGTCGTTGGCCTTGTAGGTCTGGAAGTCGCCGTCCGGCGTGGTGTTCATGAGGTTGATCAGGGCGCCGTCGCGGTCGGCGTGCAGCAGCCGGTCCCACTCCCGGCCCCAGATCACCTTGACGACGTTCCAGCCGGCGCCGCGGAAGAACGACTCGAGTTCCTGGATCACCTTGCCGTTGCCGTGCACCGGCCCGTCGAGGCGCTGGAGGTTGCAGTTGACGACGAAGGTGAGGTTGTCGAGGCCCTCGGCCGCGGCGACGTGGATCGCGCCGCGCGACTCCGGCTCGTCCATCTCGCCGTCGCCGAGGAACGCCCAGGTGTGCTGCTGGGAGGTGTCCTTGAGGCCGCGGTTGTGCAGGTACTTGTCGAACCGGGCCTGGAAGATCGCGTTGATCGGACCGAGGCCCATCGAGACCGTGGGGTGCTCCCAGAACCACGGCATGAGGCGGGGGTGCGGGTAGGACGGCAGACCGCCGCCCGGCCCGGCGTGCGAGAGCTCCTGGCGGAAGCCGTCGAGGTGCTCGGCGCCGAGGCGGCCCTCGAGGAAGGCGCGGGCGTAGATGCCGGGGGAGGCGTGGCCCTGGATGTAGACGTGGTCGCCGCCGCCGGGGTGGTCCTTGCCGCGGAAGAACCAGTTGAAGCCGACCTCGTAGAGCGAGGCCGCGGAGGCGTAGGTCGAGATGTGCCCGCCGACCCCGACGCCGGGCCGCTGCGCCCGGTGGACCATCGCCGCGGCGTTCCAGCGGATCCAGGCGCGGTAGCGGCGCTCGGTGTCCTCGTCGCCCGGGAACCAGGGCTCCTGGTCGGTGGGGATGGTGTTGACGTAGTCGGTCGAGAACAACGACGGCACCGCCACGCGACGCTCGCGGGCGCGCTGGAGCAGCTGCAGGATCAGGAAGCGGGCCCGCTGCTGGCCGGCGGAGTCGAGCACGCCGTCGAAGGACTCGATCCACTCGGCGGTCTCGTCGGGATCGATGTCGGGCAGGTGCGTGGAGAGCCCGTCACGGATGACGTGCACGCGGTTGTCGGTCCGGGAGCCGTTCTGCGCTGACAACTGCTGCCACTCCTCGTGCTCGTGGTCCCGCCGATCGGATGTGATGCCGACGATCGGAACCGATTCTGCCCGTGGGTTCACCACGACGCCCCTCCATGGTCACCCCGTGTCGCCGGGTCGTCATCTCTACCGCCGGGTAGTCGCGTCGTGTCGAGAACCGCGACGACCCGCCGTCGTCGTGAGCCCCGGCCGCGTGGCTGGTTGCGTCCGGCACCCCGGCCGTGTTCGCTGTGCGTCACGAGGCCCCGGCGGGGCGCTCGCGAGGCGGGCCCAGCGGGGTGCGCCCACGACACGGAGGAGGGACGGGGAACGTGGTCGCGGCCGCGGGGGACTCCGACGGCAGCCGGAGTGATCTGGCCAGCAAGCTCGGGGTCGAGCCGGGGATGATCGTCCAGGAAGTGGGCTGGGGCTCCGACGTCGACGACGACGTCCGGTCCGCGATCGAGGAACGCTGCGGCGAGGACCTCCTCGACGAGGACGCGCAGGAGGTCGTGGACGTGGTGCTGATGTGGTGGCGCGACGACGACGGCGATCTCGTCGACGCCCTCATGGACGCCCGCTCGCCCCTCGCCGACAACGGCGTGGTCTGGGTGCTCACGCCCAAGACCGGTCACGAGGGTCACGTCGAGCCCTCGGAGATCGCCGAGGCCGCCCCGACCGCGGGGCTGTCGCAGACCTCGAACGTCAGCATCTCCGACGGCTGGGTGGGCACCCGCCTGGTCGCGCCGAAGTCGGGGAGCAAGGGACGGCGCTGAGGTCGCTAGGGTGGCGCCGGCACCAGCCGGAACACCCTCACGAGGAGACGCACGCCCCATGACGGTCGAGGTCGGATCCCAGGCCCCCGAGTTCACGCTCCCGAACCAGGACCGTGAGGAGGTCTCGCTCGCGGACTACCGCGGGAAGAAGGCCGTCCTCCTGGTCTTCTACCCGTTCGCGTTCTCCGGGATCTGCACCGGGGAGTTCTGCGAGGCCCGCGACGACCTCGCCGCGTACGTCAACGACGACGTGCAGCTCATCGGCGTCTCCTGCGACCCGGCGCCGACCCTGAAGGCGTGGGCCGACCAGGAGGGCTACCGCTTCCCGCTGCTGTCGGACTTCTGGCCGCACGGGGCCGTGGGCGCGAGCTACGGCGTGTTCTCCGCCGACCTCGGCTTCTCCTTCCGCGGCACGTTCCTCATCGACCGGGACGGCGTGGTGCGCTTCGCCGAGCAGAACGGCCCGGGCGAGGCGCGTGACCAGCAGGGCTGGAAGGACGCGATCGAGCAGCTCAAGGCGTCCGCCTGAGGAAATCCCCGTTCCCGACGACGGGCCCCGGGTAGCGTTCCCGGGGCCCGGACGGGGCGCATAGCTCAGCGGTAGAGCGCCGGCCTTACAAGCCGTCGGTCGCAGGTTCGAATCCTGCTGCGCCCACCTCTCAGGTCGCCATCCGGTGCCGCCCGGCCTCGGCCACCGGCGTCGCGACGACGACGGTGGTCGGGGTCGTGTCGGTGGCCGTGTCCATGTCCGTGTCCATGTCCGTGGGCGCGGCTGCCGGTGCCTGGGCCCTCGCCTCGGCCCGGCGGGCGTACACGTCGTCGAGCGACCGCGCCTTCGAGCCGCCGAACATCATGAGCAGCCCGACGGCGACCACGGCGACGCCGCACATCAACCAGAGTGTGTCCACGAGGAGTCCGTTCTGTCGGTTGTGTCCGGATCGTGGCGACGCCTGCTGAGGAACGCCTGAGATCTCCGCGCGCCCTCCCTCCAAGGTGGGAGCCGATCTCCGTCGCGAGTGGTACGTGGGGCAGGTTCCGGGGCCCGTCGGCCTGCCTGCTGTGCACCTCGCGGCCGGCGTTCGCCCCGGCGCAACCGGCGGGTGGAACACCGGCCGCCCCGTCGGGCACGGTGGGCCCCGTGTACCGCGTCGTCCTCCTGCGCCACGGCGAGACCCACGGCTACCTCGGCGATCTCGGGTTGACCGAGCTCGGGGAGTCCCAGGCCCGCGAGCGGGGCCGGCAGCTCGCGAAGGAGCTCGCGACGACGGCGCCGCCCGGCACCCGGGTGCGCTTCCCGCACGCGCCGACCGCGCGAGGGACGGCGACGGCGGTGACGCTGCGCGCGACCGTGGCGGAGGCGCTCCCCGACGGGCACGGCCTCGACCTCGGCGAGCTCGAGCCGGACACGCACTTCGACAGCCTGCAGTTCTTCCACGACGGCGCGGCGCGCGAGTCCTCGGGGGTCGCGAAGGACCGTCGCGCGCTGGACCCGGGCAGCGGCGCCGACCCGGACTGGGCGCTGGAGTTCGACCGCTTCGACTCGAACTACGGCGAGCTCTCCAAGACCGGCGGGCCCATCGACCGGTGGCTGACCTCGACCACGCTGCGCTTCGAACCGCCGCAGATCGCGGTCTACCGGCTCTGGGCCGGGGTCACCGCGCTCGCGGCGAAGGACGAGATCGCGCTGGTCAGCACCCACTCCGGCCCGATGCGCGCGTTCGTCGCCGCCGCGATCGGGAGCGACCCCGGCGAGCCGGAGAACCTCGAGCCGGTCGAGGTCACGCTCGACGGGCGGCTCGCCGAGGTCGTGTTCCGCGAGCACCGCGTGGTCGTCGAGGTGCCCGACCGGCTCCCGCCCTGGATCGCGCCCGGCTACGTCGCGGGGGACCGCACGTAGTCGGCCAGGTGCTCGCCGGTCAGCGTCGAGCGGGCCGCGACGAGCTCGGCGGGCGTGCCGCTGAAGACGATCCGCCCGCCGTCGTGACCCGCGCCCGGCCCGAGGTCGACGATCCAGTCCGCGTGCGCCATCACCGCCTGGTGGTGCTCGATGACGATCACCGACGTCCCGCCGTCGACCAGCCGGTCGAGCAACCCCAACAGCGCCTCGACGTCGGCGAGGTGCAGACCCGTCGTCGGCTCGTCGAGGACGAAGGTCCCGCCCTTGGTCCCCAGCTGGTCGGCGAGCTTGAGACGCTGCCGCTCGCCGCCGGACAGCGTGTTCAGTGGCTGCCCGAGCCGCAGGTACCCGAGCCCGACGTCGACCAGGCGGGCCAGCACCTTGTGCGCCGCCGGCAGCTTCCCCGGCCCGTCGGCGAAGAACCCCTCCGCCTCCGCGACCGACATCGCGAGGACCTCGCTGATGTCCCGCCCGCCGAACCGGTACTCCAGGACGTCGGCCGAGAACCGCTTGCCCTCGCAGACCTCGCAGGTGACCGCGACCGAGGCGATCGGCCCGAGGTCGGTGTCGATCACGCCCGCGCCATTGCAGTTCGGGCAGGCCCCCTCGGAGTTCGCGCTGAACAGGGCGGGCTTGACGCCGTTGACCTTCGCGAACGCCTTGCGGATCGGCTCCAGCAGCCCGGTGTAGGTGGCCGGGTTGCTGCGCCGCGAGCCCCGGATCGGGGTCTGGTCGACCACCTCGACGCCGTCGCGCCCTGCGATCGACCCGGTGACCAGTGAGCTCTTGCCCGACCCCGCCACGCCCGTGAGCACCACGAGCACACCGAGCGGGACGTCGACGTCCACGTCGCGCAGGTTGTGCGTGTCGGCTCCGCGGATCTCCAGCTGCCCGGTCGGCGTCCGCACCGTGTCCTTGAGGGCGGCGCGGTCGTCGAGGTGGCGCCCGGTGACGGTGCCGCTGGCGCGCAGCCCCGCCACGGTGCCCTCGAACTGGATCGTCCCGCCGTCGGTGCCGGCGCCGGGCCCGAGGTCGACCACGTGGTCTGCGATCGCGATGGTCTCGGGCTTGTGCTCGACCACGAGGACGGTGTTGCCCTTGTCGCGCAGCGCCAGCAGCAGCTCGTTCATCCGCGCGATGTCGTGGGGGTGCAGCCCGATCGTCGGCTCGTCGAAGACGTAGGTGACGTCGGTCAGCGCGGAGCCGAGGTGCCGGATCATCTTCGTCCGTTGGGCCTCGCCGCCGGAGAGCGTGCCCGACGGCCGCTCCAGGCCGAGGTATCCGAGCCCGATGCGGACGAACGAGTCGAGCGTGTGCGACAGCGACTCGATCAGCGGCTTCACCGAGGGCTCGTCGATCCCGCGCACCCAGTCGGCGAGGTCGCTGATCTGCATCGCGCTGGCTTCGGCGATGTTCACGCCGCGGATGCGCGACGACCGGGCGGCCTCGGTGAGCCGCGTGCCGTCGCACTCCGGGCACGTGGTGAAGACGACGGCGCGGTCGACGAAGGCGCGGATGTGCGGCTGCATCGCCTCCCGGTCCTTCGACAGCATCGACTTCTGGATCTTCGGGATGATGCCCTCGTAGGTGAGGTTGATGCCCTCGACCTGGATCTTCGTCGGCTCCCGGTACAGGAGGTCGTGCAGCTCGCGCTGCGTGTACGTCGCGATCGGCTTCGCGGTGTCGAAGAATCCGCTGCCCTTGAAGATGCGGCCGAACCAGCCGTCCATGCTGTAGCCGGGGATGGTGAACGGGCCCTCGTCGAGGGACTTCGAGTCGTCGTAGAGCGCGGTCAGGTCGAAGTCGGACACCGCGCCGCGGCCCTCGCAGCGCGGGCACATCCCGCCGGTGATCGAGAACTCGCGGCGCTCCTTGACCTGCTGGCCGTTCTTCGTGGTGGTCACGGCGCCCGCGCCGCTCACCGAGGCGACGTTGAACGAGAACGCCTGCGCCGAGCCGATGTGCGGCTCGCCGAGGCGGCTGAACAGGATGCGCAGCATCGCGCCCGCGTCGGTGGCCGTGCCCACCGTGGAACGCGGGTCGGCCCCCAGCCGCTGCTGGTCGACGATGATCGCTGTGGTCAGCCCGTCGAGGACGTCGACGTCGGGCCGCGCGAGCGAGGGCATGAAGCCCTGCACGAACGTCGAGTACGTCTCGTTGATCAGCCGCTGCGACTCGGCGGCCACCGTGGCGAACACCAGCGAGCTCTTGCCGGAGCCGGACACCCCCGTGAACACGGTGAGCCGGCGCTTGGGCAGGTCGACGTCGACGTCGCGCAGGTTGTTCTCCCGCGCGCCGAGCACGCGGATCCGCTCGTGCGCGTCGGCGGCGTGCCGGGTGTCCGTGCTCATGGTCGTCTCCCTCGCTCGCGGACCGTCCGACGACTCGACCCGGTCCGCCCCCGGAACGTGACGGGAGACTAGCGAGGCCCCCCGACACTCACTCCTGAGTCGGCAGCCAGGCCCCGTGCAGCCCGAGCGGGACGCGGGTGGGGACGTGCACCCGGGCCACCGGTCCCGACGCCGGGTCCGCCGCCGGGATCACGAGGAACGAGCTCGCCCCGTCGGTCCGGTCGGTCGCGAAGGTGACCCACCAGCCGCGGGTCTCGTCGGGGTCCCCGGGGCGCGGCACGAAGCACGGCTCACCGACCGCGAGGTCGCCCGCGAACCAGGAGGACGTGGCCCCCGACGCCGGATCCACCCAGAACAGGGCGTCGTGGTCCCCGCCCGGCAGGTCCTGCCGGCCGCTGTCGCCCCCGAGCGCGATCGTGCCGTGGTGCTCCCCGATGCGGCGGTCACGACGCCACCCGCGGTGCCGCGTCCGCCCGGACGTCCGCGGTCGCGTGGTCGGGGTACCACATCGTGAACTTCACGGCGGCGACCAGCAGCAACGTCGGCACGACCCAGCCGAACAGGTCCGCGAGCCCGGGGGTCGTCAGGACGATCAGCGCGCTCACCGCCTGCAGCGCGAAGGTCGCGGCCCAGACCCCGGTGATCATCACGTTGACGTGCCGGAAGAGCGGGCTGCCCCAGTACTCGCGCGGGGTGCTCTGTCGCGCGTAGTGCTCGGTGAACGGACGCCGCAGGAGCAGCGAGGCCACGGCGATCACCGTGATCGCGATCCCGGAGATCAGCGCCGCGCGGTCCTCGAGCCACTGGAGCCGGCTCCGCTCCAGGATCAGCGCGAGCACCGTGAGCGCCGCGAAGAACGTCGCGCCGCCCGCGTCCAGCACGCCGATCTCGCCGCTGCGCCGCCAGTCGGGCACCGCGAGCACGAGCGTGGCGACGAGCGCGGTGGGTGCGGCCCACTGCCACGTGGAGGGACCGGAGAGCACGCTGAACACGATCCACGGGACGAACCCGAGTACCACCGACATCTTCTGCACCAGCACTCCTCGGGTCGAGGCGGAATCGGACGAGCCGATCGTCACACTCCGTACGTCTCCTGCGGGAGGGTTGCGACGGTTCCGTGACCCGGATGCGATGTTCGGTCAGCAGCACGTGACCGTCCGCCCACACTCCGGGTGCCGCGTAGGCTCGACGTCCGTGACGTTCCTCGTCCCGCCCGCCGGGACGGTCTGAGACCCCGTGCCCCGCACCCCCTCGGCCGGCGCCTTCACCGCGGCGTCCGTCTCGCTCGTCGCGGTCTGCGGCGCGGCCGGCGTGCCGGCCCCGCTCTACGTCGTCTACGAGCAGACCTACGGCCTCCCGCCGGTGGCGCTCACCGGGGCCTTCGCGATCTACATCGTCCCGCTGCTCGCCGCGCTGCTCTGCTGCGGCGGCCTCTCCGACCACGTCGGACGGAAACGGGTCGCCGTCCCCGCGATCCTCACCGGCGCGGTCGCCGCCCTGGTGCTCACGACGGTCGACTCGGCCGCGCCGCTCATCCTCGGCCGGGCGATCCAGGGTCTCTCGGTGGGGCTCGCGCTGAGCGCGCTCGGCGCCTTCGTCGTGGACCTGGTGCCGCCCTCGCGGCCCGGGCTCGCCGGGGCCGTGACCAGCGGGGCGCCGCCCGGCGGCATCGCCCTCGGGGCGCTCGCCTCCGGCACGGCGGTCCAGCTCGCACCCGCGTCGGCGCCGGTCGGGGCGTTCCTCGGGACGGCCGCGCTGCTCGCGGCCGCGGCGGTGACCGTCGCACTGCTGCCCGAGACGGTCGCCCGGCGGCCAGGTGCCGTCCGCTCGCTGCGGCCCGTCGTCCGGGTCCCGCACAGCGTCCGCCCGGTCTTCCCGGCGGTGTGCCTGCTCGTGGCGGCGACGTACGTGCTCGGCGGGTTCCAGCAGGCCCTGGCCCCGTCGTTGGCCGTGTCGGTCCTCGGGCGGGAGGACCTGTTCAGCGGTGCCCTCGCGGTGGCGGTCTACCACCTCGCCGGCCCGACCGCGGGTCTCGCGGCCAACCGGCTGCGCGCCACCCACGCCCTGGCCTGCGGGGCCGCCGTCCTCGCGGCCGGAACGGCCGGGTTCGTCGTCGCGATCGCCGTCGGCAGCTTCGGCGCCTACCTGGCCGCGGCGGTCGTCGCCGGGGCCGGCTTCGGGGTCGCGTTCGCCGGAGCCATGCGGGTGCTGCTCGACCGCAGCCCCGCCGGCGCCCACGCCGGGACCCTCTCCGCGATCTACCTGTTCTGCTACCTCGCGGCGGCCGTCTCGAGCCTGCTCGCCGGGGTGGCGGTGGAGGTCTGGGGCCTGGCCGCGGTCGCCTCGGTGCTCTGCGGCGTCGTCGTCCTGCTGGTCGGCGCCGGGACCGCGGGCTCGGTGCTGCGGATGCGGCCGGCGACCTGACCCGATCAGATGTCCCCGCCCGGGACCCGGGCGTGCCACGCTGCGCCGGATGACCGGACAGATCGCCGACCACTACGGCCGGCTCGCCGCCACGTACGACGACCACTGGACCCACGACCCGGAGTACGTCCGTGGCGTCGTGCGGGCGATGTCCGGCGCGCTCCGGCTGCACCCCGGCGACGCGATCGCCGACGTCGGGTGCGGCACCGGGCTCTACACCCGGCAGCTCGCCGACGACGTGGCCCCGCTGCGCCCGATCGTCTGCGTCGACCCGACGCCGGCCATGCTCGACCAGGTGCCGGCGACCCCGGCGCTGCGCCCGGTGCTCGCGAGCGCCGAGGACGTCGCCTCCGGCCGGGTGTCCCTGCCCCTGCCCGGGCCGTTCGACGCGATCGTCGTCAAGGAGGCGATCCACCACGTGACGGACCGGGCGGGCACGCTGCGCGGGCTGGCCGGACTGCTCTCCGACCACGGTCGGATGCTCGTCGTGATGCTGCCGCGCACGATCGGCCACCCGCTCTTCGCGGCCGCGCACGACCGGTTCACCGAGCTCCAGCCCGATCCCGCCGACGTCGCCGAGGCCATCGCGACGACGGGTCTGCGCGCCTCGGTCAGCTACCGCACCTTCCACGTCGCGATCGACCGCGAGCGCTACGTCCGGATGCTCGAGGCGCGGTACATGTCGGTGCTCGGCGAGTTCTCCGAGGCGGAGCTGGCCGAGGGCATCGCCCAGTTCCGCCACGCCTACCGCGAGGAGCCGGTGCTGCGCTTCGAGGACCACTTCGCCTTCGTGACGGGGTGGGTCAGGCCGGCGTGACCGGCCGGGCCCCCTCCACGGCCGCGGCGAGCCGGTCGAGCGTGGCCCGCAGGTCGTCGGCGGAGACGAAAGGGCAGAACGCGGCGAACTGCGGGTCGCGCAACGTCGACCAGTCGTAGGTCTGGGTCACCTCGGTGACGCCGTCGCGCTCCTCGAGCTCGTAGACGTAGGTGTGGCCGCCGGTGGTGAGGTGCGCGAGCTTCGGCCCGAGCTCGGAGTCGGGGTCGAGCTCGGGCGCCCAGCCGATGCGGCGGCCGTCCTCGAAGGTGGTGACGGTGTTGAACGTCCGCCACGGACCCAGGTCGTCGCGGTACATCCGCATGGTGAACACCTGCCCGACCGCGGTGACCCGATCGCTGTCGCTGCCCTGCAGCAGCCCCGACCCGTCGATGGCCGCGTGTTCCCGCGGATCGCCGAGCACGGCGAAGACGCGCCCGGCCGGAGCCTCGATCGTCCGCGTGACCTGCATCTGCGTGTCCGTACCCATGGTCGTCTCCCCGTGACGTGACCCCCGGCCACCCGGGCGGGCGGCGCGTGCCGGGCACCGTGGCCCCGGACGGCCGCACCGGACAACGCCGAGCGACGACCGCCGCCCGAATTTCGCACCGGCGGCCACCCGCTCGGCCCAGCGCTGGTCAGGCCCTGGGCTGTTCGAGCGGGACCGCGGCCGGGAGGAGCCCGCCCTGCAGGCGGCGCAGGAGCGCCTCGAAGGTCTCGACGTCGGGCCCGAGCAGGTCCCGGAACTGCGCCCGGACCGCGGCGGTCGCCTCGTCCCAGTCCGCGAGGGCCGCCCGCCCGCGCGGGGACAGGACGATCAGCACCCGCCGTCGGTCCGTGTGGTCGCGGCGCCGCAGGAGGAGGTTGGCCGCCACCATCCGGTCGACCAGCTTGCTGAGCTTCGGGGCCAGCAGGAGCACGTGGTCGGCGACGGCGGTCATCGTGCACCCGCCGCGGTCGGCGAGCAGGCGCAGGATCCGCCACTGGTCGAGGCTCGACCCGCGGGCCCGCAGTGCCTCCTCGAGGCGCGCGGTGAGCGTGCGTTCGACGAGCGAGAGCAGACGGAGCGGCTCGTCGCCGTCCGGCACGCACCCCTCCGCGCTCGCTGCCACGTCCCGGATCGTAGCCGCGACACCGTCCGGGGCCGACGGACGAGAACTCGTACGATCGGAGCACTGGCGCGGTGCACCGTGCTCGCTAGCGTCGTGGCATGGCCGACCCGCTGCGCCCGCACGGGGGAGGAGCGCGGGCGCGGGACGTCCTCGACATGGCACTCGTGGTGCCGTTGCAGGGCCCGGCCGGTCTCTTCGGGCCGTCGTGCGAGAGCTGTGCCGCCCTCGCCGTGGCGGAGATCAACGCGGACGGCGGCGTGCTGGGGCGGGAGCTCAACCTCGTCCCCGTCGACGGCGGCCGCAGCCCGGCGGAGGTGGCCATCGAGGTGGACGCCCTGGTCAGCGCCGGAGCGGTCCAGGCCGTGACCGGCTGGCACATCTCGGCCGTGCGCGAGGCGGTGGCGCCGCGCATCGGCAGTCGCGTCCCGTACGCCTACACCGCGCTCTACGAGGGGGGCGAGCACCGCCCGGGCCTGTTCCTCACCGGCGAGACGCCCGACCTGCAGCTCGGCCCGGCCCTCGACTGGTTCGACCGCACCGCCGGCGTGCGCCGCTGGACGATCGTGGGCGACGACTACGTGTGGCCCCGCCGGTCGGCGGCCACGGCCGCCCGGCACCTGCGGCGGCGGGGTGGCACGGTCTGCGACGAGATGTACGTCCCGCTCGGCACCACCGACTTCGCCGAGGTCGTGCGGCGGGTCGAGGCCAGCCGCTGCGAGGCCGTGCTGATGCTGCTCATCGGCGACGACGCCGTGGCGTTCAACCGGGCCTTCGCCGCCGCGGGCCTCGACCGCGACGTCCTGCGCTTCAGCTCCCTCATCGAGGAGAACGTGCTGCTGGCGTCCGGGCCGGGCGCCACCCGCGGCCTGATGACCTCGGCGGGGTACTTCGAGGACCTCGCGACGAGCGCCGGGCTGGACTTCGCCGCCACCTACTTCCGCGAGTTCGGCGACGACGCGCCGGTGCTGAACAGCCTGGGGGAGTCCTGCTACGAGGGCGTCCGGCTGCTCACCGAGCTGATGCGGCGGGCCGGGTCCACCCGGGTGCCGGCGCTGATGTCGGTGGCCGACGGGCTGGCCTACGAGAGCCCGCGCGGGACGGTGGAGCTGCGTGACCGGCACCTGCAGCAGTCGGTCTACCTGGCGGTGGCGGACGGCCTCAGCTGGGACGTCGTCCAGCAGCTGTGACCGTCCGGAGCCGGAGCGTGACGGTCGTTGACACCCCGATGTGGTCTGGATAACTTTCCTGGGAAATCATTTCCGGAGGCGACGACCCGGCAGGCCGGCGTCACGAGGGACGGAGCCGGCCCGATGCCCCTGTACGCGTACCGGTGCGACGCGGACGGCCCGGTCGAGGTCATGGCCCCCATGGGTGCCGCGACCCCGACGGTCCCGTGCCCGACCTGTGGGGCCGGTGCGGTCCGGGTGATCACGGCCCCGCGCCTCGGCGGCGCCCGCCGCGACCTCGTCGCGGCCATCGACCGGGCCGAGGCGTCGCGCACCGAGCCGGCGGTGGTGTCCGCGCCGCCGCCGCGTCCGGCCGCCCGGCCGGCCCCCCGGCTCGACCCGCGCACCGCGTCCCTGCCCCGGCCCTGACCCGGTCCCGAACCCCGCCCCGACGAGCACGGCGCCCACCGGGTGCCGTGCCGCCCCGCCCTGCCCCGACCACGACAGGAGCCGATCCCGTGCTGCCCTCCGACCCGACCCCGCCCCGTGGCTAGCGTCGGCCTGCTCTTCGTCGGCGCCGTGCTGTTCATCAACGGCGCCATGCTGCTGGGGTGGGTCGAGGCCCGCTCGGCCGCGCCGATGAACTTCTTCGTGGGCGGGCTCCAGGTCATCACCCCGATCTACCTGATCGTCACCGCCGACGGCGACGCGGACACGATCCTCTCCGCGTCCGGGCTGTTCCTGTTCTCGTTCACCTACCTCTACGTCGCGGTGAACCTGACGTTCGACCTGGACAGCACCGGCCTCGGCTACTTCTGCCTCTTCGTCGCGGTCACCGCGGTCGTCTTCTCGGCCCTGAACTTCACGCGGCTCGCCGACCCGGCGTTCGGCGTGATCTGGCTGTACTGGGCCTTCCTCTGGCTGCTGTTCTTCCTGCTCCTCGGCCGCAAGCGCGAGGGCATCGGCCGGTACACCGGCGCCGTCTGCGCCATCCAGGGCTGGGTGACCGCGTGGGTCCCGGCCTTCCTCCTCCTGACCGGCGCCTACGCCGCCGTCAGCACGCCCCTCGCGATCGCCCTCGCCGTGTTCGGGGTCGTCGTCTTCGTCGCGCTCGTCCCCTGGGCGCGCCGGGCACGACCCGCGCCGACGTCGACGCCGTCCACCGAGCACGTCCCCGCCTGAGCCCCCGCCCGACCCGTCCCAGGGAGAGACCGATGCCCCAGCAGGTGTTCCCGCTCGACAGCACGAAGGCGTTCACCGACCAGCAGAAGGTCGGCCACAACCGCTGGCACCCCGACATCCCCGCGCAGGTGCACGTCAAGCCCGGCGACTCGTTCCGGGTGGACTGCCGGGAGTGGTTCGACGGCGCGATCCACAACGACGACTCGGCCGACGACATCCTGAACGCCCCGCTCAACGGCGTGCACGTGCTCTCCGGCCCGATCGCCGTCGAGGGCGCGCAGCCCGGCGACCTGCTCATCGTCGACATCCTCGACGTCGGGCCGATCCCGCAGGAGGACTCGGGACCGCTCGCGGGGCAGGGCTGGGGCTACACCGGGGTCTTCGCGAAGTCCAACGGCGGCGGCTTCCTCACCGACCAGTTCCCGGACGCCTACAAGGTGATCTGGGACTTCCGGGGCGGGAAGGCCACGTCCCGGCACGTCCCGCACGTCGAGTTCACCGGCATCGTGCACCCCGGCCTCATGGGCACGGCCCCGTCGCACGACCTGCTGCGCCGCTGGAACGCCCGCGAGCAGGCGCTGATCGACACGAACCCGGGCGCGGTGCCCCCGCTGGCCCTCCCGCCGCAGCCGGACTCGGCGATCCTCGGGTCGCTGACCGGCGACGACTACGAGCGGGCGCGCAACGAGGCCGCCCGCACCGCGCCGCCCCGCGAGAACGGCGGCAACCAGGACATCAAGAACTTCACCAAGGGCAGCCGCGTCTTCTACCCGGTGTTCGTCGACGGCGCGAACCTCTCGATGGGCGACCTGCACTTCTCCCAGGGCGACGGCGAGATCACCTTCTGCGGCGCGATCGAGATGGGCGGGTTCATCGACCTGCACGTCGACCTGATCAAGGGCGGCATGGAGACCTACGGCGTCTCCGAGAACGCGATCTTCATCCCGGGCAACACCGACCCGCAGTACAGCGAGTGGATCGCCTTCTCCGGCACGTCGGTGACGCTCGACGGCGAGCAGCGCTACCTCGACTCCCACCTCTCCTACCAGCGGGCCTGCCTGCACGCGATCGACTACCTGACGACGTTCGGCTACTCGCCGATCCAGGCCTACATGATCCTCGGGGCGGCCCCGATCGAGGGCCGGCTCTCCGGCGTCGTCGACATCCCGAACTCGTGCTCGACGGTCTACCTGCCCACCGGCATCTTCGACTTCGACGTCAAGCCCGGCGCGAACGGGCCCACCCGGATCGATCCGGGCACGGGGGTGCCGATGTCCCGCGGCTGACCACGCCCGGCCCACGACCGAGCACGCCCGGAGCACGACCGCGCACGGCCCCGCCCGCACGACGGCGGGGCCGTCCGCGTGTCCGGACGACGCACCGGACCAGGAGGGCCCGCGCCGCGAGGTCGCGACCGTCCGTCTCAGATTGACACCGCGACCCCGGTCCCCGCCGGAGTCACCTCTGTCACAGTCGACAGCGTTCACCGACCGCGACGGCGCGTGCGAGGGAGGGCGGGATGACGACGGACCTGTGCGAGCGCGAGCGGCTCGCCCTCGCCCGCGACGCGGTGCCGGCCTCGCGGCGGGTCGTCGCCTCCTGGAAGCGCAGCGCGGGCTACGGCATCGCGCTGGACACCGTGGACCCCGCCTTCGCCGGTGCGGTCGACGACCAGTCGCTGTTCTACGAGGCCGGCCACGCGATCCTCGCCGAGATGGGAGCCTCGCTCGCCGACGAGCCCGTCAGCCTGATGCTGACCGACGTCGACGGCCTCGTCCTCGACCGCCTCTGCAACGACCGGCGCCTGCTGGCCGCCCTCGACGGCGTCTCCCTCGCCCCGGGGTTCGACTACTCCGAGCGCACGACGGGCACGACGGGGCTGGGCCTCGCCCTCGCCGACCGCGTCCCCACCCTCGTCCGCGGGGACCAGCACTACTGCACCCGCCTGTGGGGCTACACCTGCGCGGCGGTGCCGGTCGTCGACCCCGTGTCCGGCGACCTGCTCGGCAGCGTCAACCTCACCACCTGGTCGCAGCGGTCGCACACCCTGCTGCTCGCGCTGGCCCGGTCCGCGGCGACCGCCACCGAGGCGCTCGTGCTCGCCCGCGGCCAGGGGCACGCGCCGCGACCGGCCAGTCGCGGTCGGGTCGTCCGGGTCCCCGCGCGGCGCGACGACGCCGGGGCGCGGGGTTCGGGGGGCGGGCGGCGGCACCGTCGCGAACGAGCTCTGCCGGCGCGGGTTCAAGACCGTCGTCCTGGAGGCCGGGCCGCACCTGACCGGCGAGGACTACCACCAGGACGAGTGGGCCGCGTTCGGGCAGATGGCGTGGAGCGACCCGCGTACCACCTCGGGCAGCTGGCAGGTCGCCACCGACTTCCCCGATCTCCCGGCGTGGATCGTCAAGGCGGTCGGCGGCACCACGACCCACTGGGCCGGCGCCTGCCCGCGCTTCAAGGCACACGAGTTCCACGCCCGCAGCACCTACGGCGACCTCGACGGCGCGAGCCTGCTCGACTGGCCGATCACGCTCTCGGAGCTCGAGCCGTACTACGACCGGGCCGAGATCAAGATGGGGGTCAGCCATCGCCACGGCCGCCCGCCGCTGCCGGCGAACAACAACTACAAGGTGTTCGCCAACGGCGCCGAGAAGCTCGGCTACCGCTACTACTCGACCGGGCCCTACGCGACGAACGCCGAGCCCTACGACGGGCGCCCGGCCACCGTCCAGGACGGCTTCAACTTCCAGGGCGACAAGCACGGCTCGAAGTGGTCGACCCTGGTCGCCGAGCTGCCGAAGGCAGAGAGGACCGGGAACCTGGACCTCCGCCCGGACAGCCACGTCGCGCAGATCGAGCACGACGCCTCGGGCCGGGCCACCGGCGTGCTCTACGTCGACCGCAACGGGACCCTGCGCCGCCAGCGCGCCGCGGTGGTCTGCGTGGCCGGCAACTCCATCGAGACGCCCCGGTTGCTCCTGCTCTCCGGGTCGGCGCAGCACCCCGACGGTCTCGCCAACTCCTCCGGGCAGGTGGGCCGCAACTACATGCGGCACACCACCGGCACCGTGTGGGGGCAGTTCGACAAGCCGGTCAACATGCACCGCGGCGAGACGATGGCCGGCGTGATCGCCGACGAGTCGCGGCTCGACACCGACCGCGGCTTCGTCGGCGGCTACTACATGGAGACCATCTCGCTCGGGCCGGCCTTCCTGGCGAAGTTCATCGCGCCGGGACGCTGGGGCACGCCGGTCACCGAGCTGCTCGACGACTACCGCAACACCGCCGGGATGTGGGTCATCGGCGAGGACATGCCCCGCGCCGACAACCGCGTCACGCTCTCCGGTGAGACCGTCGACCAGCACGGGCTGCCGGTGGCCAACGTCCACTTCGACGACCACCCCAACGACACCGCGATGCGGCGGCACGGGCAGCGTCAGGGGGCGGCGGTCTACAAGGCGGTCGGGGCGCACCGGACGATCGAGACGCCGCCGTACCCCTCGACGCACAACCTCGGGACCTGCCGGATGAGCCAGCGGCCCCGCGACGGCGTCGTCGACCGGTTCGGGCGGGCCCACGACGTCCCGAACCTGTTCATCTCCGACGGCAGCGTCATGACGACCGGGGGAGCGGCGAACCCGACGCTCACGATCGTCGCCCTCGCGACCCGCCAGGCGGAGTACATCGCCACCGAGCTCCACAAGACCCTCGACTGACCAGGAGAGGCACCGATGACCACGGCCACCGCGCCCCCCGACCCCTATCTCTTCCTCCCCGACGTCGGGACCTTCACCGTCACGAGCACCGACGTCGCCGACGGCGTCCCGCTGGCCGCGCCGCACACCAGCGGCATCATGGGCGTCCCCGGTGGGGAGGACCGGTCCCCGCAGCTGAGCTGGCACGGGTTCCCCAGCGCCACGCGCAGCTTCGCGGTGACCTGCTACGACCCGGACGCCCCGACGGCGAGCGGCTTCTGGCACTGGGCCGTCGCCGACGTCCCGGCCGACGTCACCTCGCTCCCGGCCGGTGCGGGCGACCCGGACGGCTCCCGGCTTCCGCAGGGGGCGATCGCGCTCCCGAACGACGCCGGGATCCACCAGTACCTCGGGGCGGCGCCGCCCGAGGGCCACGGCGTGCACCACTACCACTTCGTGGTGCACGCGGTCGACGTGCCGCGGCTCGGGGTGCCCCGCGGGGCGACGCCGGCCTACCTGGGGTTCGTGCTGTTCAGCCACACGCTGGCCCGCGCGAGGATCACCGCGGTCTTCGAACGGTGACCACGACGGTGCCGCTGCCGCGTCCCGTGCGGCAGCAGCACCCCTCCCAGGAGATTCCTCGACGTCCTCATCGAGCGGGCCCTCGGCCCGCCCTGATCAGGGCTGCAGGGCCGTCAGCTCCCCGGTGCGGGCGACCTCGCCGAACAGCTCCGCGCTGCGGCGCGGGGTCCGCCGGCACCCGTCGGCGCGGTCGATCCCGACGAGCCCGAACGTCGGCCGGTAGCCCACGGCCCACTCGAAGTTGTCGAACGACGACCAGTACAGGTACCCGCGCACGTCGACGCCGTCGGCGAGCGCGGACGCGACCTCCGCGAGGTGGGAGGCGAGGTAGCGCACCCGCTGGTCGTCGTCCGTCGTCGCGATCCCGTTCTCGGTGACGACGACGGGCAGCCCGGCCTCGGCGATCCGGCGCAGCACCGCCCCGAAGCCGGCCGGGTACACCTCCCAGCCCATGAGCGTCGTCTCCGCGCCCTCGGGCGGACCCGCCGTCAGGTCCGGCGACGTCGCGTCGATCAGGGCCCGCGAGTAGTACTGCAGCCCGACGAAGTCCCCGACGTCGCCGCCGGCCCACAGGTCGTCGAGGTGGGTGTCGACCATGACCATCCGGGCGGCCGCCGTCGCCCCCTCGTCGGCCTCGTCGCCGGGGCGCAGCGGCTCGAGGTGGGGCAGGTGCAGGCACGTCCCGAGCTGTGCCGAGCCCGGCCCGGCCCGCAGCACCTCGACGGCCCTGCGGTGGGCCGTCGCGAGCACGCCGTTCACGGTGATCGCCTCGGTGAGGTCGCGGTGCCCGGGCGGGAACTGGCCGGACAGGTAGCACTCGCGGGCGACGATCTGCGGTTCGTTGATCGTGCAGACGAACGGCATCCGGTCGCCGAGCGCCGCGGACACGACACCCACGTACCGCGCGAACACGTCCAGCGCGTCCGCCGCGAGCCAGCCGCCGCGGGCGGCGAACCAGCGCGGCAGCGTGAAGTGGTGCAGCGTCACGAACGCCGTGAGGCCGTGCCGGGCGAGGGAGTCGAGCACACGGGCGTAGTGGTCCAGGGCCGCCGTCGAGAACTCGCCCTCGGCCGGCTCGATGCGCGACCACTCGAGTGAGAACCGGTGGGCGTTCTGGCCGAGCGAGGCGAGCAGGGCGAAATCGTCGTCGTAGCGGTGGTAGTGGTCGATCGCGTCGCCGGAGGGCTCGACGCAGGGCGAGGCCGGGTCGTGCTCCCAGTCCCACCAGTCGTTGTTGGTGTTGTTGCCCTCGACCTGGTGGCTGGCGGTGGCGCTGCCCCAGAGGAAACCCGGCGGGAAGATCGGCACGGTCGCCCACCCTGGCAGGACCGGACACGATCGACCACCACGGCCCGGGCCGTCGCGGCCCCGGCCGCGCCCGCTCGCACGGCGGGGGCATGGCGCCCGACCGACCGGGGAACCGTGTCCGCGGAGGTCGCTCATGGTCGAGTACGCCCACACCTACGTCGACGTCGGCGAGGTCGTCCTGCACGTCGCGGAGATCGGCGACGGTGCGCCGGTCCTCCTGATACACGGGTTCCCCCAGACCTGGTACTCGTGGACGCAGGTCGCGCCGCGGCTCGTCGAGGCCGGGTACCGCTGCGTGATCCCGGACCTGCGAGGGCTGGGCGACTCCACGCGACCGCTGCACGGCTACGACAAGCAGACCCTCGGCGAGGACCTCGTCCGGCTGCTCGACGCGCTGGGCATCGACCGGGCCGCCGTCGTCGGGCACGACTGGGGCGGCGTCGTCGCCTTCTCGATCGCCGCGCGACATCCGGCGCGCGTGACCCGGCTCGGCGTCGTCGACGTCGCGATCCCCGGCGACGGGCAACCGGACATCTCGCAGGGCGGGCGCCGCTGGCATCACGCCTTCCTCGGCACGCTCGACCTCCCCGAGGCCCTGATCACCGGGCGCGAGGAGGTCTTCCTGCGCTGGTTCTACGAGCACTACGGCCACCACCAGCGGGTCCTTCCCGACGACGCCGTGGCCGAGTACCTGCGCTGCTACACCGCCGCCGGCGCGCTGCGCGCGGGCTTCGAGCTGTACCGGACGGTGCCGCAGGACATCGCCGCCCACCAGACCCTCGGGAAGATCGACGTGCCCGTCCTCGCCGTCGGGGGAGCGACGTCGTTCGGGCGCGGGAGCGAGGTCGAGGAGTCGCTGCGGCGGATGGCGCACGACGTGACCGGCCACGTCCTCCCCGAGTGCGGGCACTGGGTGCCGGAGGAGAAGCCGCGCGAGCTGGCGGAGCTGATCGTGGGGCACCTCGCCTGAGCCCGGCCGCCGCCACGCTCGCTCAGCCGCTGGGTGCGCAGCGCGCCCGTGAGTACCGTCCCGTGGCAGGACACGGACGAGTACGCACAGGGCGGAGCCACTTCTCGTGATCGAGCCGTACACCGCGGTCGGACTGATCCCGACGTTCTGGGGCATCCGCGAGCGCGCCGACATCGCGCACAACCTCGAGCACCTCGAGAGCCTGACAACGGCGGCGTTCTGGCTCTCCAACCTCGACGTCCCGGTGAAGCTGCTCGTGATCCCGGAGGGCGCCCTCCAGGGCTTCAACGACGAGATCCTCGACGTCGACCACGTCGATTTCGCCCACCACTGCGCGATCGACCTGCCCGGGCCCGAGACCGAACGGCTCGGGCGCCTGGCGTCGCGCTGGGGCGTCTGGATCATGGCGCAGGCCAAGGTGCGGCACCCCGAGTGGCCCGACCTGTTCTTCAACGCGGGCTTCGTGCTCTCGCCCGACGAGGAACTCGTGCTCGTCCACTACAAGCTCAACGCGCTGCTGCCGGTGGAGCGGTCGGTGTCGCCGCACGACCTGTTCGACTGGTGGGTCGACCGCTACGGCCGCACCCTCGACGCCTTCTGGCCGGTGGCCGACACCCCGATCGGCCGGCTCGGCGTCATGATGGCGATGGAGGGCTGCTACCCGGAGAACGGACGCGGTCTCGCGCTCAACGGGGCGGAGGTCGTCTACCGCGCCTCGCTGCCGGTGCCGTTCACCGAGAACGACGTCTTCGAGATCACCAACCGCGCGCGGGCGCTGGAGAACAACTTCTACGTGGTCGCCCCGAACATCGGCGGCTACCACCTCCACCGCGAGAGCCCGACGCCGATCGACGCGGGCGGTGGTGCCTCGATGATCGTGAACCACCGCGGGCAGATCGTCGGGAAGCAGTTCGACACCAACGGCTCGACGTTCGTCAGCGGGGTCGTCGACATCGAGGCGCTGCGCCACCACCGGGCGTCCGCGCAGATCAGCAGCTGGGCCAAGGACATCCGCGCCGAGCTCGCGCAGATCGTCTACGAGCGACCGATCTACCCGAAGAACCTCTACCTCGACCGCACGCCCCCGCACCACGAGGAGTACCGGCGCGAGATCCTCGCGCGCCAGGTCGAGCTGATGCAGGAGCGCGGCGCCTGGCGGCGGCCGGGCTGAGCGGTCACGGTCGCGGCGGGGGCACGTCCAGGTAGCCGCGGATCGCGTCGCGCAGGAGGTCGACCACGGGCCGGCCCTCCTCGATCGCCCGGATGTGCAGCTCGTCGCGCAGCGCCCGCGGCACCCGCCCGGAGAGGTAGACCAGCTCCTGGCGGGTGGGTCCCGAGCCCTTGTGCTGCCGGCGACCGGCCGCGGGCATGAGCGGGCTGGGGGAGGGCGCGAGCATCGAGCTCGGCTCGGGGCGCCGGCGTTCGGGCGGGTTCCCCCGACGACGGGCCTGGGCCGGATCGGGTGCGGACCGCCCGGAGGGCGGCGTCGCGCGGGGCTCAGACGGCGGCATCGAGCCGGACCTCCAGCTGGTCGGCGAGGGTGGAGAAGATCTCGACGAGCGGCCGGGCCGGTGCGCCGCGGGCCCGCAGGGGCTGCGCGGCGTCGATGGCCTCGGCGAGCACCGCGCGCGACGGCACGGGCGGGGACCAGACGAGGTCGCCGAAGGTGTCGGCGACCGAGTCGGTGTGCCAGGCGTGCAGGCCGCGCCGCCGGTCGTGCTCGTTGACGATCACGCCCGACACCGCGAGATCGGGCCGCCCGAGGTGGCGGCGGTAGGCGGCGACGAAGTCCCGGACGCGGATGGCGCCCTGCAGGTGGTCGTACTCCGGGCGCAGCACGAGCACCACGGTGTCCGCCGCGGCGAGCCCGAGCTGGGTGAGGTGCCCCAGCGACGGCGGGCAGTCGAGGAGGGTCACGTCGTAGTCCTCGGCGACGCCGGTGAGGGCGACGTCGAGGCGCTCGTGCGACCCGAGCTGGCCCGCCTCGGCGACCCGCGCCTCGAGGTCGTAGCGGGCGGGGACGAGGTCGATGCGCTCGGCGAGGTCGGCCGGGGCCCACCGGCAGCCGACGAGGGCGTCCGCCGCGCAGCCCTTCTGGTTCGCCGCGACCACCTCGGCCGCGGTGACCATCTCGGCGAGGTCGGCCTCGCCGTAGCCCAGGCGCCGGGACAGGTTGGCCTGCGGGTCGAGGTCGACGGCGAGCACCCGGCGGCCGCGGGCGGCCAGGGCCTCGGCGAGGTGGGCGATGGCGGTCGTCTTGCCCGCGCCGCCCTTGTTGTTGGCCACCGCGATGCGCATCGCGCCTCACCCCCGCCCGAGCTCCCCGACCCGGCGGCGCGCCTGCTCGGTGCAGCGGTGCCGGGCATGCACAGTGACACCCACGCAGGCGTGCTCACAAGCACTCCTGCACACGTGCACGTGTGCACACGGCGCGACTCGACCAGGTGGGTCAATCGACGCTGGTGAGCGGCGTGCGCCACACCCGTTCGGCACAGCGCGGGTGGGTGAATCGCTTACGCTTCTTCGTTTTCCGGTCACCTGCACCGCGGTGCGGCCCCTTCCGGACGAACCCGCTGCCGCCTATGGTCCGACGACACCGATCGCCGCACCGACGCCGCCGGGACTCCACCCGCCGCCGGGCGATCCGGACGCCGCGACCACGTCATCGCCCCCGGGCGAGGAGACGATGCCGCCCGCGCGGGGACGAGGGGGAGCTGTGATGGTCATGGAGCCGGCCGCGCCACCGCCGGGGCGCCGTGCGCGGTCCGGGGGCGCGGACGGGCTGGCGTCGACCGTCGTCGACCACCCGACCGGCACCGTCGTCCGGCTCGCCGGCGGCCTGCGCGCCGCGACCGCCTGCGTGCTGCGGGAGGCCGTCGAGGGTGCGCTCGACGACGGGTCGGCGGCCGTGGTGCTCGACCTGACCGACGTCGTGGCCGAGGACGACCTCGGCCTGTGGGCGATCCCGGCCGTCGCGGGCGACGCCCACGCCCGGGGCGTGGCCTTCACCGTCGTGGCGCCGAAGCGGAGCCTGCGCATCCGGCTGCGCCGGCTCGGCGGGCGGCCGTTCGATCTCACCGAGGTGCCCCTGGTGCGGTGAGAAGCGAGAGCAATGCTCTTGTTTTCCTGGACGGTCACTGTCAGGGTGAGAGCACTGCTCACTCACGAGGTCGGGTCGCGACCTCCGCACCGCCCAGGAGAACCACCGTGTCCGCTCCGACGCACGACGCCGCCCCGACCTCCCCGTCCTCCCGCCCCACCCCCCGACTCCCGCGCCTGGTCGTCGTCTCGGCGGGCCTCGCCGCCCTGATGGTCGTCGGGGGGTTCGCCCTGCTGGCGGTCGTCCCCGTGGCCCTCGCCCTGATCGGGACGCTGCAGGAGGCCCGCCTCCGGGCGCTGCGGTGGTGGGCGGCCGGGCTCGCCGTCGCCTACGCCGTCCCGTTCGCGCTGTACGTGCTCGACCCCGACCGCCCGGCCAGCCTCACGAAGGCCATGCACCCCGGCTTCGTCGTCCTGATCGCCGCCGCGGGCGTCGCCGTGATCCTCGCCGCCGTCGTGCAGCGGCGCCTCCACCTCACGTCCGTGCGCCCGGCGAACTGACCGGCGGCCCGACCCGGCCGATGATCGAGTGCGGCGATGTGCACCACTGCTGACGCACATCGCCGCACTCGATCGTCAGGCGTCGGGGGCGGGCGGCACCAGATCGTCCGGGACACCCGGCCAGGGGTCGACGAGGTCGAGGTAGTCACCCGGCGAGGCGGTGAACGACGGCGGCCGCTTCTCCAGGAACGAGGTCACGCCCTCGGCGGCGTCCGGCCCCGCCCCGAGCGCGGCGATCACGCGCGTGTCCGTCCGGTGGGCGTCCCACGGGGACTCGGCGCCGAGCATCGACCACATCATGCGGCGGGTCAGCGCCACCGAGACGCCGGACGTGTTCTCCGCGATCTCCGCCGCCAGCGCCCGCACGGCCGCGCCCAGCTCGTCGTCGGGGACGACCCGCGAGACCAGCCGCCCGGCCAGCGCCTCGGCGGCGGGGAAGACCCGCCCCGTGGCGACCCACTCCATCGCCTGCGAGATGCCGACGACGCGCGGGAGGAACCAGCTGGACGCGCCGTCCGGGGCGATCCCGCGGCGCGTGAAGACGTAGCCGAAGCGCGCCGACTCCGCGGCGATCCGAACGTCCGCCGGGAGCAGCATCGACGCCCCGATCCCGACGGCGGGCCCGTTGACCGCCGCGATCACCGGCTTCACGGCGGCGGCGATCCGCAGGACCGCGACCCCGCCGAGGTCGCGGGGCATCCCGTCGATCGTCCCGCCCGCGCGCAGCCGCGCGTCCCGGACGGCCTCGTAGTCGAACGTCGACCCGCCCCGGCCGAGGTCCGCGCCCGCGCAGAAGGCGCGTCCCGCTCCGGTGAGCACCACGACGCGGACGGCGTCGTCGGCGTCGGCCGCGTCGAACGCGGCGACGAGCTCGGTCGCCATGGTCGGGGTGAACGCGTTCATCCGGTCCGGGCGGTCGAGGGTGATCGTCGCGATCCCGTCGGCGACCTCGTAGCGGATCTCCATGTGGCCTCCGGCCTCGTGAGCACTAAGGGTCGTGATAGCGACCTTTTCTGCTCACGAGCGAAGCACACGCGATCGTCCACGGAACTCGGCGATCACCAGCCCGTCGGTGGGGCGCGTGATCGTGACGTCGTAGACCCCGGAGCGGCCGTAGCGGGTGCGCTCGACGGCCACGGCCTCGAGCACGTCGTTCTCCCGGGCGGAGGCGACGAACACGATGTCGCCGCCGGCGGCGACGGTCACCGGCCCGGGGGAGTTGCAGGCGCACGCGAAGGCGGAGTCGGCGAGCAGGAACAGGTAGCCGCCGTGGCACATGCCGTGCCCGTTGACCATGTCGGAGGTGACGCGCATGGTCAGCCGGGCCTCGCCGTCGGCCGCGGCGTGCAGTTCCATGCCGAGCTTGCGGGACGCGGCGTCGTCGTCCCACATGCGCTTGACCGAGGCGGCGATCACGAGGTCTCCGCCTGCTTCGCCACCAGCGTGAGCACGTCGTAGCGCGCCACCGAGTCGCCGTTCTGGTTCGTGACGTCGGCGTCCCAGCGGACCTCGCCGTACGCGGCGGTGTCGCGGGGGGTGATCTGCTTGGCGGTCAGGGTGATCGTCAGCTCGTCGTCGAACTTCACGGGCGTCAGGAACCGCAGGGAGTCGACGCCGAAGTTGGCCAGCACGGGCCCGGGCGCCGGGTCGACGAACAGTCCGGCCGCGAACGAGACGACCAGGTACCCGTGCGCCACGCGCTCCCCGAAGAACGGGTTGGCCTCGGCGGCTGCACTGTCCATGTGCGCGTAGAAGGTGTCGCCGGTGAACTCCGCGAAGTGCTCGACGTCCTCCAGCGTCACCCGGCGCGGACCGCCGACGACCGTGTCGCCGATCCGCAGCTCCTCGAGGTGCTTGCGGAACGGGTGGACGTCGGTGACGCGGCGCTCGGTGCCCGGCACCCACCGCCCGGTGATCGCCGTGAGCATCTCCGGCGAGCCCTGCACCGCGGTGCGCTGCATGTGGTGCTTCACCCCGCGGACGCCGCCCATCTCCTCGCCGCCGCCGGCCCGGCCGGGGCCACCGTGGACGAGCTGCGGCATCGGCGAGCCGTGGCCGGTCGAGGTCGTCGCGTCGGCCTGGTCGAGCACCAGCAGGCGACCGTGCCACGGGGCGACGCCGAGCACGACCTCCCGGGCGAAGTCGCTGTCGCCGGTGACCACCGACCCGGCGAGCGACCCCTGACCGCGGGCGGCCAGCTCGATGACCTGCTCGGTCGAGGTGTAGGGCACCAGCGAGGACACGGGGCCGAACGCCTCGACCTCGTGCACGGCCGCCGAGTCGGGGTCGGCGGCGAGCAGCACGGGGGAGAGGAACGCGCCGCGCTCGGCGTCGGCGTCGGTCACCTCCACGGTGTCCGGGGACCCGAAGAGCACCCGCGAGCCGTCGAGCAGGGCCTTGAGCGAGCGCCGGACCTCCTCGCGCTGCTCCAGGCCCGCGAGCGCGCCCATTCGCACGTCCGGGTTCGCGGGGTTCCCGATCGTGATGCGGCCGAGGCGCTCGGACACGGCCTCGGCCACGGCGTCGAGGTGCTCACCGGGCACGAACGCGCGCCGGATCGCCGTGCACTTCTGACCGGCCTTCACCGTCATCTCGGTGACGAGCTGCGTGACGTACAGGTCGAACTCCGGCGTCCCCGGCGTCGCGTCCGGTCCGAGGATCGAGCAGTTCAGCGAGTCGGCCTCGGCGGTGAACCGGACGGCGCGGGCCGCGAGGTTCGGGTGCGTGCGCAGCTGCCGGGCGGTCGACGCCGAGCCGGTGAAGGACACGAGGTCCTGCCCGGTGAGGTGGTCGAAGAGGTCGCCCACGCTGCCGGCGACGAACTGCACGGCGCCGTCGGGCAGCAGGCCGGAGTCGACGATCAACCGGACCAGACCCGCCGTCAGGAAGGCCGTGGGGGTGGCGGGCTTGACGATCGACGGGACCCCGGCCAAGAACGCCGGGGCGAGCTTCTCCAGCGGGCCCCAGCAGGGGAAGTTGTAGGCGTTGACCTGGACGGCGACGCCGTGCAGCGGGGAGAGCACGTGCTGGGCGAGGAAGGAGCCGTCCTTGGAGAGCGGCTCGACGTCGCCCTCGACGAGCACCGTGCCGGCCGGGAGCTCGCGCTTGCCCTTCGACGCGTAGGCCTGGAGGACGCCGATGCCGCCGTCGACGTCGAACTTCGAGTCGCCGAGGGTCGCGCCCGTGCGCGCGGAGAGGGCGTAGAGCTCGTCGCGGTGCTCGCGCAGGTGCCCGGCGAGGGCCTTGAGCAGGGAGGCGCGCTGGTGGAACGACAGGTCGCGCAGCGCCGGACCGCCGACGGACCGGGCGTACGCGGCGGCGCCCGCGAAGTCGAGGCCGTCGGTGGAGAGGCAGTCGACCTCGTCGCCGGTGACGGCGTCGAACATCGGCCGGCCCTCGCCGGACCCGGCCTGCCAGCGGCCCTGCAGGAAGCTCTCGACCGGCATGTCGCTCCTAGACGTCGTAGTCGATGGTCAGCTCGTCGGAGACCGGGACCGACTGGCACGTCAGCACGAACCCGGCCTCGACCTCCTCGGTCTCCAGCGCGAAGTTGCGCTGCATCGCCACCTCGCCGGTGACGACCTTCGCGCGGCACGTCCCGCATACGCCACCCTTGCAGGCGAACGGCAGGTCGGAGCGCACCTTCTGCGCGGCGTCCAGCACGAAGGAGTCGGGCGGGATCGTGGCGGTGACGCTGCGGCCGTGGAGCACGATGGTCGCCGTCGCGCCCTCGGCCGGGGCGTCCTCATGGCGGCGCGGCTGCGGCGGCGGGGTGTCGACGTAGAACAGCTCCGCGTGCACCTTCTCGCGCGGGACGCCGAGGTCGGCCAGCTCCTCGCGCGCGCCGGTCACCATCTCGAGCGGTCCGCACAGCCACCAGTGGTCGACCTGCGGGGTCGGCACGAGGTGGGTGAGCAGCGTCCGGAGCTTCTCCCGGTCGAGCCGCCCCGCGAAGATCTCTGCCTCGACGGGCTCGCGGGAGAGCACGTGGTCGAGCTGGAACCGCGCGCGGTAGCGGTCCTTCAGGTCGGCGAGCTCCTCGGCGAACATCACGGTGTCGGCGCGGCGGTTGCCGTAGAGCAGCGTGACGTGGGTGTCGGGGTGGGCGGCCAGCACGGTCGCGGCGATCGAGAGCACCGGCGTGATGCCCGACCCGGCGGCGATCAGCGTGTGGTGCTCGCCCGGCTGCGGGTCCGGCGTGAACCGGCCGTCGGGCGGGCCGACCTCGAGCGTGTCGCCGACCGCGAGGCGGTCGACCAGCCACTCCGAGAACATCCCGGTCTCCACCCGCCGCACCCCGATCCGCGGCGCCGCTCCCTCCGGGGCGCAGATCGAGTAGGAGCGGCGCTCGCCGTCGTGCGAGAGCGTCAGGTACTGCCCGGCGCGGAACGCGTAGTGCTCGCGCAGGTCGGGCGGAACGTCGACGGTGACCGCGACGGCGTCGTCGGTGAGGCGCTCGACGGCGGCGACGCGCAGCGCGTGGAACCCGCTCCCGACGGCCGTGGTCATCAGATGTCCTTCATGTGCTCGAAGGGCTCGGAGCAGGCGCGGCAGCGACGCAGGGCGGTGCAGGCGGTGGGCCCGAAGCGCGACAGCTCCTCGGTGTCGGCGCTGCCGCAGCGCGGGCAGTCGACCCGCTTCGGCGGCGCCGCCAGTGTCAGCGGCACCGGGCCGGTCGACCGCGGCCCGATGTGGGCGGGCGGCGCGACGCCGGCCTCGGCGAGCTTGCGCCGGCCCTCGTCGGAGATGAGGTCGGTCGTCCAGGGCGGCGTGAGGCTCACCTTCACCTCGACCTCGCCGAACGCACCCAGCCTCGAGCGCAGGTCGTCGGCCATCGCGTCGAGCGCGGGGCATCCGGCGTAGGTGGGGGTGATGGTGGCGGTGATGCGCCCGTCGTCCTGCGACACCGACCGCAGCACCCCGAGGTCGGCCAGCGTCAGCATCGGCATCTCGGGGTCGGTCACCTCGGCCGCGGCGTCCCACAGCTCGGCGGTCATGGCGGTCACCACGTCGCGTCCGGGTGCGCGCGGGCCAGCGACTGCATGACGGCGAGGACCTTGCCGAGCGCCTCGGTGTGCACCCCGTCGCGGCCGCCCCGGCCGCCCACCAGCCCGACGGCGGGTCGGGTCGGCTCGGTCAGCGTCGCGACCGGCAGGACCTGCGCGAGGTCGGCGTCCACGGCCGCCTGCAGCGACGCCGGGTCGACCGCCACGCCGGCCTCGACCAAGCGCGTCTCCACCGGGTGTGCGAGGAAGAGCTCGGTGACGAACGGCCACACGTCGTCGAGGCCGGCCTGCATCCGCGCGTGGGACTCGGCGGTGCCGTCGCCGAGGCGAACGACCCAGCCCGCCGCGTACTCGCGCTGGTAGGCCAGCTCCGGCACGGCCTTGCCTGCGACGGCGGCGAGCACCGGGTCGGCCGAGCCGCGCAGCGTCGTCATGAGCGCCAGGCGCCACGAGGAGTAGACGAGGATCCAGGCCATGGTGCGCCCGAAGTCGCCGAGATCCATCTCGGCGAGCGTGACGTTGCGGAAGGACCGGTCGTCCCGGAAGTAGGCCAGGACGTCCTCGTCGGACAGGCCGGCGGCGAGACCCGGCGTCCGGAAGCGCTCCGCCGCGCCGAGGTGCCCGGCGCGGGACAGGAGCACCCGGGCCTGGCCGAGCAGGTCGAGCGCGATGTTCGCGAGCGCGACCTCCTCCTCCAGCTCCGGGGCGTGCGTGGCCCACTCCGACAGGCGCTGGCTCGCGACGAGCGCGTCGTCGGCGAGCATGAGGCAGTAGGCGGCGAGGTCGGCGCGGTCGACGCCCTCCGGTGCGGGCGCCGTGACCTCGACGACCGTCTCGTCGAACCCGGCGCCGTAGGCCCAGCGGCCCTCGTGGTCGGATTCGCCGAGGGCGTCGTAGACGTTGTCGTGCGATGCATTCACAGGTGCGGCACGTCCTCGGGGATCTCGTAGAACGTGGGGTGGCGGTAGACCTTGTCGCCCGACGGCGCGAAGAACGGGTCCTTCTCGTCGGGGCTGGACGCGGTGATCGCGTCGGCCCGCACCACCCAGATCGACACGCCCTCGTTGCGCCGGGTGTAGAGGTTGCGGGCGTTGTGCAGCGCCATGTGGTCGTCGGGGGCGTGCAGCGACCCGACGTGCACGTGGTTCAGCCCGCGCTTGCCGCGGACGAACACCTCGTAGAGCGGCCAGGTGCGGTCGGGGGTGACACCGGGCCGGATGTCCGGCTCGCCCTCGGGGTGCGCGGTGACGTCGTCGGCCATGCTCATGCGACGGCCACCTCCCCTTCCTGACGACGGGTCGCGCGCTCGGCCTGCTTCGCGGCGTAGGCGGAGGCGGCGTCGCGGACCCACTGGCCGCCCTCGTGCGCGGCGCGGCGGTGGGCCAGGCGCTGCGCGTTGCAGGGGCCGGCGCCCTTCACGACCGCGGTGAACTCGTTCCAGTCGATGTCGCCGAAGTCGTGCGCCTGGCGCTCGTCGTTCCAGCGCAGCTCCGGGTCGGGCAGCGTGACGCCGAGCGCGGCGGCCTGCGGGACGGTCATGTCGACGTAGCGCTGGCGCAGCTCGTCGTTGGTGTGCCGCTTGATGCGCCAGGCCATGGACTGCTGGGTGTTGGGGGAGTCGCCGTCGGCGGGGCCGAACATCATCAGCGAGGGCCACCACCAGCGGTTCACCGCGTCCTGCACCATCTCGCGCTGGGCGTCGGTGCCCGCCATCAGCGTCATGAGCAGTTCGAAGCCCTGCCGCTGGTGGAAGGACTCCTCCTTGCAGATCCGCACCATCGCCCGGGCGTAGGGGCCGTAGCTGGAGCGGCACAGCGGGACCTGGTTGCAGATCGCGGCGCCGTCGACGAGCCAGCCGATGACGCCGATGTCGGCGTAGGTCAGCGTCGGGTAGTTGAAGATCGACGAGTACTTCTGCTTCGAGTCGATCAGCTTCTCGGTGAGCTCGGTGCGGTCGACGCCGAGGGTCTCGGTGGCCGAGTACAGGTACAGCCCGTGACCGGCCTCGTCCTGCACCTTGGCGAGCAGGATCGCCTTCCGACGCAGACTGGGTGCGCGGAGGATCCAGTTGCCCTCGGGCTGCATGCCGATGATCTCGGAGTGCGCGTGCTGCGCGATCTGCCGGATCAGGGTCTTCCGGTAGCCCTCGGGCATCCAGTCGCGCGGCTCGATCCGGCCCTCCGCGGCCACGGTGGCGTCGAACGCCTCGGCCAGCTGCTGCTCGTCCCGGTCCACAAGCCCTCCCGAATGTTCGTTCGGTTGCCGATGGTGCCCGACGGCGGGGCCCCGACGCAAGCCGTTCGTCTCGTCGTCACCCCGCTCTGGTCGGATGTGAGCATGCCCGACGTCGTCGCCCACCGGGGAGCGTCCGCCGACGCCCCCGAGAACACCCTCGCCGCCGTCGCGGAAGCCCGCCGGCAGGGCGCCGACGGTCTCGAGGTCGACGTGCAGCGCACCGTCGACGGCGCGCTCGTGATCCACCACGACGCCACCCCGCGGCGCACCACCGACGCCGGGGAGGCGCTCGCCGACCAGCCCCTGGGCGCGCTCACGCTGGCCGACCTGCGCACGTTCGACGCCGGCGCGGGGGAGCGCATCCCGACGCTCGCCGAGCTCCTCGACGCGGCGGGCGACCTGCCGGTGCTGCTGGAACTGAAGGACCCGTGGCACTACCCGGGTATCGGGGACGAGGTGGTCGCGGAGCTGGCGGGGCGCCCCGCCGTCGTGATGTCCTTCGACCCGACCGCTGTCCGGGGACTCGCGGCGCCGGGGGTGCGGGTGGGCCAGCTCCTCGCCGCGGCGCCCGACGCCGCGCTGCTCGACGACATCGCGACGTACGCGGAGCTCCTCACCGTCGATCACCGTGCGATGACCGCCGACCTGGTCGCCGCGATCCGCGAACGCGGGATGTCGCCGGGCGTGTTCACCGTCAACGAGGGTGCGGAGATGCGGCGCATGCTCGAGCTCGGGCTCGGGCTCGACCGGATCATCACCGACCGCCCGCGGTGCCTCCGGCAGCTGGTCGACGTGCAGCACTGACCCTCGTCACGCAGCGGCGGTGCCGGGTGGACCGCCGCCACCCGGGACGGGTCGTCGGTCGGGGTCGATCCACCGGGGTGGGGTGAACCAGGGGCGGCGGCCGACCATGCGGATCTCCCAGCCGCCGTGGTGCACGAGGTGGTGGTGGTAGCGGCAGAGCAGGACGAGGTCGGGATCGGTGGCGCCGCCATCCTCCGTCCTGTCGAACGGAGCAATCTGCGCCAGGGTGCTCGCCATGACGATTCCCGAGAGCGTCGGCGTGATCGGCGGCGGCACGATGGGTGCGGGTATCGCCCACGTCCTGCTGACGGCGGGTGCGACGCGGGTGACCGTGGTGGAGAGCGACGACGAGCGCGCGGAGGCGGCCCGGTCCGCCGTCGGGACGAGCCTGCAGGGCGCGGCGGACCGCGGGAAGCTGCCCGAGGGCGAGACCGTGGAGTCGCTGCTGGACCGGGCGGGCTTCGTCGTCGGGGCGGGGGAGCTGCCCGAGGACGCGGGCCTCGTCGTCGAGGCCGTGCCGGAGAAGATCGACCTGAAGCAGCAGATCCTGGGCGACGTGGCGCGACGCTGCCCGGACGCGGTGCTGGCGTCGAACACGTCCTCGCTCTCGGTCGCCGCGATCGGCGCCGAGCTGCCCGCGGAGCGCGTGATCGGCATGCACTTCTTCAACCCCGTCCCGGCCCAGAAACTCGTCGAACTGATCCGGACGCCGCAGACGTCGACGGAGGTGGTCGAGCGGGTGCAGCAGTGGGTGGGCGACCTCGGCAAGACCCCGATCGTCGTCGACGACTCCCCGGGGTTCGCGACCTCCCGGCTCGGTCTCGTCGTCGGGCTGGAGGCGATCCGCATGGTCGAGGAGGGCGTGGCGACCGCCGAGGACATCGACACCGGCATGGAGCTGGGCTACCGGTGGCCGATGGGGCCGCTCAAGCTCACCGACGTGGTCGGACTCGACGTCCGGCTGGCCATCGCCGAGCACCTCGCCACCGAGCTCGGCGACCGGTTCGCGCCGCCGCAGCTGCTGCGCGACAAGGTCGAGCGCGGGGAGCTGGGCCGCAAGAGCGGACAGGGCTTCCACTCCTGGAGCTGACCCCACGGCCTGGCTAGCGTCCGCGGCATGACGACGACGGTGCGGCGGGTCGCGCTCGACGTGGAGCCGGCGGTCAACAGCACGGTCGTGATGATGACCGTGCTCGCCGTGGCGATCGACCGGGGTCTGACCGACTTCGGCGACGTCCTCGAGCTGACCCTCGGCCCGCTGCTCGCGACGTTCGCGGCCCATCTCTTCGCGACGACGCTCAAGGCGGTCCACGCCGAGCACGCCCTGCCCTCGGGCCGGCGGTTGCTGGCGCTCACGGGGCACGCGGCGCAGTACCTGCTCCCCGCGCTGGCGCCGCTGGTGATCGTCGCGGTGATCGCGACGACCGGCTACATGGGTCCGCTCGGCCCCGAGGAGTCGGCGCACATCACGATCGACCTGAGCTGGGTCGCCCTGGTGGTGCTCGGCGCCGTCGGCGGGTGGCGGGCGCTGCGCCGCTGGTGGGGCGCCGTCCTCGGGGCCGTGGGGGCCTTCGCGGTCGGCCTGGTCGTGGTGCTGCTGCGGATCGTGCTCGAGGGTGGCTTCACCTCGTGAACCACTGCTAGCGTCCGCCCCGGCACCTCGGTGCCCTCGCGCAGTCGATGACGACCGGTCGTCTGACACATCGGCGGAGAGGTCTGACCTCGGTCAGGACACGTCCGCGGTGGAGATTGCTCAACCGTTCCGCCGGGCGGTTGTCCACCATGCCGCGGATGCGGCGCGAGAGAGAGGTGGCCCGACGTGCCACTGACCGACCGGGCGACGAAGGACCAGCACGCGGTGCTGGAGAAGATCGCCGCGATGCCGGAGCCCTACACGACGATCGCCGCGCGGCTGCACGAGACGATCCTCGCTGCCGCACCGCGGCTGAAGCCCCGCATCTGGTACGGCATGCCCGGCTACGCGACCGGGCGGAGCACCCCCGTGCTGGTGTTCTTCCGACTCGACGACGGGGTCATGTCGTTGGGGCTGTCCGACAAGGCGACCGTGGAGCGCGAACGGGGCACCACGCTGCGCCCGTCCGCCTGGTACCTCGACGACGTCGACGACGCCACGCTCGCGAGGATCGCGGACCTCGTGCGGACCGCGGTGGGATGAGCGCTCCGTCGTAGAGCGGGAACGGTCGTCACGGCGACCGTTCCCGCTCACCGGCCGCGGGCACGTGCTCCAGCGCCACCCACCCCGTGTAACCGACGGCCCGCAGCGCGCGCAGCCACCGCGCGAGCGGCAACGAGCCCGTCCCCGGCTCCCCGCGACCCGGTGCGTCGGCGATCTGCACGTGCGCGAACTCCGCGCCCCGCGCCGCGATCGCGGCGTCGACGTCCTCGCCGTTCACCGCCAGGTGGTACAGGTCGGCGAGGACGCCGGACCCGGGGCCGAGCCGCCCGACCAGCGCGAACGCGTCACCCGTCGTCAGGACCGGGTAGTCGTCGACCGCCGACAGCGGCTCGATCAGCAGCGTCGAGCCCTGGGCGTGCGCGGTCGCACAGGCCGCTGCGAGCCGCTCCGTCGCCGCCTCGGACACCGGGCCACGCCCGACGAGCGTGTTGTGCATCGAGCAGCCGAGCCGGCGCCCGATCTCGAGGCCGATCGCCAGCGAGTCGGCGAACTCGGCCGGGCGGTCCCCGACGATCCCGCGCTCGCCGGCCGCCATGTCGCCGCCGAACAGATTCATCGCGATCAGCTGCACCCCCGCGTCGGTGATCGAGGCGCAGAACGCGTCGACCTCCGCCTCGCCCGGATCGGCGGAGGCGAAGGGCCACCAGGACTCGACGACGTCGAAGCCGTCCGCGTGGGCGCGGGCCGGGCGCTCGAGCACGGGCACGTCGGGGTAGCGGATCGAGACGTTGACCCCGACGCTCACGCGCCGAACTCCCGCAGCCGCGTCACCAGGTCGTCGACCTCGGTCAGGTTCCCGACGCTGACCCGCATCGCACCGTCGTCGACGGCCTGGAAGTCGGTGCCGGACATGACCAGCACGTCCTGCTCCGCGAGGAGGGCCTGCACGACGGCGGGTGTGTCCGTCCCGGTGCGCGGGTGCCGGACCCAGGCGAAGAACCCGCCGAGCGCGACGACCTCGAACCCGCCCGGCCGGGCGCGCATCGCCTCCGCGAACGCCGCCCGCCGCGCGGCGACCTCGGCCGCGCGCTCCGCCCGCCAGCCCTGCGCCTTCACCAGGCCGGCCCACGCGGCCTCCTGCCCGATCCTCGGGGCGCCGATGGCCACGCAGTCGAAGAGCTTGAGGGCCTGCCGGCGCAGCGCCCCGCCCGCGACGAGCATCCCGACGCGGTAGCCGGCGAGCGCGAGGTCCTTGGAGAAGCTGTGCAGGCCGACGACGGTGTCGCGCCATCCGGGGTCGGAGTAGAGCGAGTGCGCGGGGCCGGCCCGGAAGGCGCGGTAGGTCTCGTCGAGGACGAGCGCGAGGTCGTGCCGGCGGGCGAGGTCGGCGAAGGCCGCGAGCTCGTCGGCGGGGATCTCGACGCCGCTCGGGTTGCCGGGCGTCACGAGCACGATCGCGCGGGTCCGCGGGGAGACGAGCGCCTCGGCGTCGGCGGCGCGGGGGACGAGGTCCGCGTCGGGCTCGACGATCACCGGCTCGACCCCGCGCATGTGCAGCCACATCGTGTGGTTGAAGTAGGTCGGGCGCGGGGTGATCACCTCGTCGCCCGGAGCGCACAGGGCGTCGGCGGCCAGACAGAACGCCTGGTTGCAGCCCGCCGTCACGACCATGTCCTCGGCGCCGACGTCGCCGCCGTGCTCGGCGCGCAGGGCCTCGGCGAACGCCTCGCGCAGGTGCGGCAGCCCGGCCTGGGCGGCGTAGCGGGCGTCGGCCGCGACGCCTGCGGCGTGCTCGACGACCTCCGGGGCGGGCGGGTAGGCGGGCGCGGCGCGGGCGAGGTCGAGCAGGGGTCGACGGCCACCCGCGGTGCCCACCGCGTCGTAGGCGGCCGCCATCGGCGAGTCGACCCCGGCGGCGACGCGGTGGGACAGGCGCACGGCCGACAGCATGCCGGGGACGCGATCCTGGGGCACCCTCGAGGACATGAGCGACGGTGATGGCGGGCACACCGATGTGATCGTGATCGGCGCCGGGTTCTCCGGCCTCTACGCGCTGCACCGGCTGCGCTCGCGCGGCTTCTCGGTCCAGGTGCTCGAGCAGGCGGACGGCGTCGGCGGGACCTGGTACTGGAACCGCTACCCGGGCGCCCGCTGCGACTCGGAGAGCTATTACTACTGCTACTCGTTCGACCCCGAGCTCGAGCAGGAGTGGCGCTGGTCGGAGCGCTACCCCGGGCAGGAGGAGATCCGCGGCTACCTCGAGCACGTCGCCGACCGCTACGACCTGCGCCGCGACATCGCCTTCGGGGTCCGGGTGGAGCGCGCGGAGCGGGACGGCGAGGGATGGACCGTGACCGCCGCGGACGGGTCGTCCCGACGATGCCGCTGGCTCGTCACGGCGGTCGGCTGCCTGTCGACGGCGAACGTGCCCGACATCCCGGGGCTCGAGGACTTCGCGGGGGAGTGGCACCACACCGGGCATTGGCCGCACGACGGGGTGGACGTGCGCGGCCGGCGGGTCGGGGTCGTGGGCACCGGGTCCACCGGCATCCAGGCGATCCCGGTCCTGGCCGCGGACGCCGGGCATCTCACGGTGTTCCAGCGGACCGCGAACTACTCCATCCCGGCCCGCAACGCGCCGTTGTCCGAGGAGGAGATGGCCGCCACGAAGGCCGACTACCCGGCGATCCGGCGCGTGCAGCAGGGGTCGACCAACGGCCACCCGTTCGTCCTGTCCGACGTCGACGTGCTCGATCTCCCCGCCGACCGGCGGCGCGCGCTCTACGAGCAGGCCTGGGAGCGGGGCGGGCTGCGGTTCCGCGCCGCGGTGAAGGACGTGCTGACCGACCCGGAGGTGAACGCCGACACCAGCGAGTTCATCCGGGACAAGATCCGGGAGACGGTGCACGACCCGGCCACGGCGGAACTCCTGACGCCGCGGGACCACCCGTTCGCCACCAAGCGGCCGCCGATCGACACGCACTACTTCGAGACCTACAACCGCCCGAACGTCTCGCTCGTCGACGTGCGGGCCGATCCGATCGAGCGCGTGACCGGACGCGGCTTCCGCCTGGCCTCGGGCGTGGAGCACGAGCTCGACGTCATCGTGTTCGCCACCGGGTTCGACGCCCTGACCGGCCCGCTGCTGTCCTTCGACCTCCGGGGGCGGGACGGGGTGTCGCTGCGCGAGGCGTGGCGGGAGGGCCCGCGCACGCACCTCGGGCTGGGGGTCGCCGGCTTCCCCGACCTCTTCACGATCACCGGGCCCGGCAGCCCGTCGGTGCTGACCAACATGCCGACCGCCATCGAGCAGCACGTCGACTGGATCGCCGACCTGCTGGAGCGCCTGCGCGACACGGGGGAGACGGCCGAGCCGACCCCGGAGGCCGAGGCGGCGTGGGCGTCCGAGGTGGCGCGCGCCGCGGACGCGACGCTGCTGCCGCAGGCCGCCAGCTCCTGGTACCTCGGCGCGAACGTGCCGGGGAAGGCGCGCGTCTTCCTCCCGTACGCGGGCGGCTACGCCCGCTACCGCGCCACCTGCGACGACGAGGCGGCGGCCGGCTATCCCGGCTTCGGGCTGGCGGAGAACCGGACGAACCTCGCGAATCGTCACGCTGTGTAACACTGCTCGAGTCTCGACCGACGGTCGAGTCATGAGCTGGGCGGAGAAGGTCGTCGGCGAGTTCCGGGTGTCGCCGTGGCGCACGCTCGCGCTCGGCCGTCCGGGCCGGATCACGGCGTCCCGACGGTTCCGGGTCTGCCACCGTGACCGCATCCACCTCGCCACCCCGGACGCCCGGCTCCGCCTCGGCACCCACCCCTTCGGTTTCGCGCGGGGCGACCAGGGTGGCCTGCTCCGGCTCGACGGCGACCTCGAGCTGAGCGGCAACGTGCAGGTCGGGGTGGGCGCGGCGTGGACGGTGGGGGAGGGCGCCCGGTTGGTGATCGGGGCGCGGACCTACTTCTCGCCGAACACCCGCATCGTCGCCATGAACGGCATCACCGTGGGCACCGACTGCGCGATCTCGTGGGACGTCCAGCTGCTCGACGAGGACTTCCACGAGGTGATCGTCGACGGTGACGTCCGCGCCACCGGCGCCCCGATCAGCATCGGGAACCACGTCTGGATCGGCTCGCGCGCGACCGTGCTCAAGGGCTCGGTCATCCCCGACGACACCTCCGTCGCTTCGGGCGCGGTGGTCGCGGGCGTGTTCACCGAGCCCGGCACGGTCCTCGCCGGGTGCCCGGCGAAGGTGGTCCGCCGCAACGTCGTCTGGACCTGACTCCTCGTCCGCGGGCCCTCGCCGTGGGACGCTCGGGCGACGGCGCCGTCGCCCCGCCCGTCGTCGGCGCGTGACCCGCGACGAGGAGGTTCCCGTGCAGGTGTCCTGTGCCTTCCCGACCGCCCTGAGCACGCCCGACGACATCGCCGTGGCCGAGGAGCTCGGCTACGCGCGCGCCTGGGTCAACGACACGCCCCAGCAGAGCCCCGACGTGTGGATGACCCTCGCGCTCGCGGCCGAGCGCACCGAGCGGATCGGCCTCGGGCCCGGCGTGCTCGTGCCCAGCCTGCGCCACCCGATGGTCAACGCCGCCGGGACCGCGACCCTCGCAGCGCTCGCACCGGGCCGGGTCGCCGTCGCGTTCGGCACGGGCTTCACCGGCCGACGCGCCATGGGGCACCGCGCGATCACCTGGTCGTTCATGGACGCCTACATCCGGGCCTACCGCGCGCTGCTGCGCGGCGAGGTGATCGAGTGGGAGGGCGCCCGCATGCGGATGCTGCACCCCGACGGGCACGCCCCGGCCCGCCCGGTCGACGTGCCGGTCCTCGTCGGCGCCCTCGGCCCGAAGGGCAACAAGGTGGCGAACGAGCTCGGCGACGGCCTCTTCGTCACGCTGGCGCAGCCCGACTTCATGACCGAGTACTCCTGGGTGCCCTAGCCGGCCTGGGGCACGGTGCTCGACGACGACGAGCCCCAGGACTCCGAGCACGCGCGGGTGGCCGCCGGGCCGGGCTGGGCGTTGGCCTACCACGGCGCCTACGAGTTCGCGGGCGCCGAGGCGGTCCGCGAGCTCCCGGGCGGCGACGCGTGGATGGACGTCGTGGAGCGGACGCCGGCCGACGAACGGCATCTCGCGGTGCACGCCGGGCACTGCGTGGAGCTCAACGAGGAGGACCGCGCCGCGTGGGACGCGGGCGGCCACGTGATGGTGCGCGACGCGACGCTGACCGGGACCCCCGACGAGGTCCGGCGCCACCTCGAGGCCCTCGGAGCCCGGGGCGTCACCGAGATCGTCTACCAGCCGTGCGGCCCGGACACCCGCTCCGAGCTCGAACGGTTCCACGTGGCGGCGGCCGGCGTGGCGGCGTCGGTCTAGACGTCACCCCGACCCGCGACCCCCGGCACGGGCCAGGGCGGTCATGAGCGACGTGGTCGGGTCGCCGAGCGCGGCCGGGTCGACCGTGCGGACCCGCTCGGCGATGCGCGCGCCGACGCCCTCCGTGGTGTCGCCCATGGCCGGCCCCGCGAGGGCCGGCAGCTCGGCGAGCACGCCGGCGGTCGCGGCCTCGAGGGCGAGGGCGGCCTCGTGCTCGCCGAGGCCCGCGAGGCACATCGCGGCGGAGAGCACGGCGGCCGCGGGGTTGGCGCGCCCGGTGCCGGCGATGTCGGGGGCGGAGCCGTGCACCGGCTCGTACATCGCCGGGTGCTCGCCGGTGGGATCGATGTTGCCGCTCGCGGCGAGCCCGAGCCCGCCCTGCACCGTCGCACCCAGGTCGCTGATGATGTCGCCGAAGAGGTTGTCGGTGACGACGACGTCGAAGCGCTCCGGGGTCAGCGGCAGGTGCTGGCACATCGCGTCGGCGTGCACGTAGTCCCGGACGACGTCGGGGTGCCCGGCCCCGAGCCACTCGACGACGTCGCTCCACAGCGCCCCGGCCTCGACCAGGATGTTCGTCTTGTGGCACAGCGTCAGCCGGCCGCGCCGCGCCGCGGCGAGCCGGAACGCGTAGTCGACGCAGGCCCGGGTCGCCGACGTGGTGGTCACCGAGTTCTGGATCGCGGTGGCGTCGTCGGTGCCGCGGTGCACGGTCGCGCCCCCGCCGGCGTAGAGCCCCTCGGTGTTCTCCCGGATGATCACCAGGTCGCAGCGCTCCGGGGTCAGGTCCCGGATCGGACTGGTGACGCCGGGGTAGAGCCGCACCGGCCGGACGTTCACCGCGTGGCGCAGGGCGACGCGCAGCGCGACGACCAGCCCCCGCTCCAGCACCCCGGGCGGCACCCGCGGGTCGCCGACGGCCCCGAGCAGGATCGCGTCGTGGTGGCGCAGCCGCTGCACCGCCGCGTCGTCGAGGGCGACCCCGTCGCGCAGCCAGCGCTCGGCGCCGAGGTCGTGGTCGGTGGTGGTGACGCCGAACCCGAAGCGGCCGGCCGCGGCGTGCACGCCGCGCAGCGCCTCCGCGGTCACGTCGGGCCCGATGCCGTCGCCGCCGATGACGGCGAGGTCGTGCGTGCGCATGCGGTTCCTCTCGGGAGACGTCGGTGCCGGGCCCCGGGGTGACCGGGGCCCGGCACCGGGCGCTCAGGCCAGGGCGAAGTCGCGCCAGTCCTTGCCGGTGCCCGGCTCGGTGTCGACCCACAGCGCGGTGAGGCAGTGCGGGCAGACGTGGGCGACGGCGTCGAGGGACGCGTGGACGTCGACGCGTCCTCCGAGGTCCTCGGGGCCGAGCGTGATCCGGCCGGCGAGGGACTCCCAGCCGCCGGACAGGTCGCCCAGCGGGGTACGGCAGTGCGCGCACCCGGCGACCGACGCGCCCCGGGCGGTCCAGATCAGCAGCGCGGTGCCCCACCGGCCGTCGGGCTCGCCGGAGACCGACGGGACGGCGCCGGCCGACGGGGCGGTCATCCGGTCGCGGCGGTCCGCGCGGACGGCGTCGCGGCGGGCCTCGGTGGCCGCGGCGTCGACGTCGCCGTCCCCGGTGAGGACGACCCCGTAGAGCCGGAGCGCGGCCTCGGGGCTGACCGCCGTGGCGGCCACGTCGGCGGCGACCCGTGCGGGGTCGCGCAGGAGCGGGTCGCCGTAGCCGCCGCCGTTCTGGACGCTGCACTCGAAGACGTCGCCGTGGGCGATCCGGGCGGCGGGTGCGACCCCGGGCAGGACCCCGTGGTCGCCGTCGAGCTCGGCGAGGTCGCTCACCGGCCGCCCGGAGGCGAGCCGGTCGAGGACGCCGCTGCCGATGACGCGTTCGAACCGCGCGCAGGACCCGGGCAGCCCGCCGAACAGGCCGGTGCGGTTGGGGAGGGCGACCCCGTGCGTGCCCAGCACGCCGGTGACCTCCTCGGTGTCGATCGGGGTGAGCGCGAACTGCACCCCGTTCCCGCCGCGGTGGGTGCCCGCGCCGCCGGAGTCGGGCACCTGCCGGCGCCACAGGTAGAGCAGCGGGTGGCGCATCTCCTGCTGCTCGACGTCGGTGGCGCCGCCGCCGAGGATCACCATCGCTCCGCCGGAGTCGACGCCGTCGCGGAACGAGAACGCCGGGCCGCCCCAGAGCAGGGAGTCCATGTACATCGAGGCGAAGGGCTCGCCGTGCTGGTCGACGCCGCCGAACTGGGAGAGCTGCCAGGAGCCGTCGCTGGGGCCGAAGGCGAAGCCCTCGTAGCGCTCGGAGAAGCTCAGCATCTTCGCGATCGCCCCGCCCGCGGAGCAGGTGGCGGTCCAGTTCGCGCCCGCGGTGCCGCCGGAGACCGGCATCGGTTCGACGGCGGTGACGCACAGGCCGTCCGGGGCGATCACCTCGACCGGCCGCATGATGCCGTGGTTCCAGGGGATCTCCCCGCCGAAGGTGCACAGCATCAGCGTGGCCACCGCGCCGAGCAGCCCGCCGCGCGTCGTCATGCCGTAGGCCGGGCTCTGCGGGCTCGACCCGGAGAAGTCGAAGACGAGCCGGTCGTCGGCCTTGGTCATCACGCAGGGCACCTGCAGCAGCTCGACCCCGGCGTCGCCCGCGCGGCCCGAGCCGTCCGGCCGGTCCAGGTAGGAGGTGTGCTCGTAGGTGCCGTCGGGCAGCTCGCGCAGCATGGCGCGCAGGTCGGCCTCGGAGTTGTCGAGCGTCTTCTCCATCGTCGCGCGGACGGCATCGGTGCCGTAGCGGTCGCACAGCTCGCCGAAGCGCTGCTCGGCGACCCGCAGACCGGCCAGGAAGGCGCGGAAGTCGTTGGCGACGGTGTCGTGCATGCGGGAGTTCAGGACGATCGTGTCCCACAGCTCCTGGTTCACCACCCCCTGGCGCACGATGCGCCCCGGCGGGATGCGGATGCCCTCCTGGAAGACGTCGGTCGCGGTGGTGCACCAGCTGCCGGGGTCCATGCCGCCGAGGTCGACCTGGTGGGCCATGCAGCCCAGCCACGCCACGATCTCGCCGTCGCGGAACACCGGGCTGCAGAACTGCACGTCGTTCTGGTGCATGGCGGCGAGGTACGGGTCGTTGATGATGAAGACGTCGCCGGGCTCGATGTCGGAGTAGCGCGCCAGGAACTCCTGCACGCCCATCGCCCCGGTGTAGAGCGGCGTCAGCAGGTAGACGCCGATGATCGCCATCTCGCCCGCGGCGGTGTAGATGCCGAAGTTGTAGTCCGTGGCGTGCACGACCGGCGAGCCCGAGACGTGCTCGACGGTGGTGGCGCCCTCGGAGTTGATCGACCAGAGTTTGTGGCGGATGACCTCGTAGGTGACGGGGTCGACGCCGCCGGTGGGGGTGCTCACGGGTGTGCTCACGGGGATCCTCCGGGTGCTCAGGCGCGGGTCTGGATGACGAGGTCGCCGGTGCCGTCCACGACGGCGTCCTGGTCGGGGCCGATCACCACCGTCGTGTCGGCGAGCTCGACGATCGCGAGGCCGTCGATGGTCATGCCGTCGTGCAGCTGCTCCCCGCGCCACACCGCGGCGTCCTGCCAGCCGCCGCCGTGGAAGACCCGGCGGGTGCCGGCGGCGCCGCCCGACCCGGTGGTCGGTCCGGCCACCGAGGAGAACTCGGCGCGGGGGACCGGGCTGGTGGCGACGACCCGGAACGTCGTGATCTCCACGCCGCCCTCGAGGAACGCGGCGCCCTTGCCGAAGCGGCCCTCGTACTGCTCGACGAACCGCTCCACCATCCCGTTCACGTCGTCGGCGGTCAGGGCGCGCCGCCCGGCCTCCAGCGTCACCGTCAGGACGTGGATCTGGGCGCGGAACCGGATCTCGACCGACCGGACGACGGTGACGGTGTCCTCGTCGGCGCCGGCCGCGACGAGGTCGCGGGTGGCCCGGCGGGCGAGCGTCTCGAACGTGGCGGTCAGGGTGTCCGGCGGGAGGGCCGCGGCGTGGTCCGTGGTGCCGGGCGGCGTCTGCATCGGCTGGGAGATCTCCTCGACCATCGTCAGGTCCGAGCAGCCGATCCCGAACGCGGAGTGCACCGAGGCGGTGATGGGCACGATGATCTGCGGGCAGCCCAGCTCGGCGCCGTAGGAGAACGCGTGGAGCGGGCCCGCCCCGCCGTAGGCGAAGACGGCGAAGTCGGTCGGGTCGTAGCCCTGCTCCACCGTGACCTGGCGGACGAGGTCGGCCATGCGGGAGTCGACGATCGTCTTGATGCCCTCGGCGGCCTGCTCGACGGTGAGCCCGGCCGGCTCGGCCACGTGGGTCGCGATCGCGTCGCGGGCCTTCCCGACGTCGAGCGTGAGCCGGCCGCCGAGGAAGTTGTCCGGGTTGAGGTAGCCCAGGACGAGGTCGGCGTCGGCCACGGTCGGGCGGTCGCCGCCACGGCCGTAGCAGGCCGGTCCCGGGCGGGCGCCGGCGCTCTCCGGGCCCACCTGCAGCACCCCGTTGCGCACCGAGGCGATCGACCCGGCCCCGGCGCCGATCGCGCGGACCGCCACCGAGGGCAGGGCGAGCTGGTCGCGGCCGATCAGGGTCGTGTTCGACATGACCGGCAGGCCGTCGAGGACGAGCCCGACGTCGAAGCTGGTGCCGCCCATGTCGGTGGTGACGACGTTGCGGTGCCCGGAACGGGTGCCGAGGAACTGGGAGGCGATCACGCCGCCGACCGGCCCGGACATCACCGTCGCGGCGGCCCGCTTCTCGACCTCGTCGAAGGTGGCGAGCCCACCGTTGGACTGCATCAGCAGCGGGCCGCTGCGCAGACCGGCCTTCGTCAGGGTGTGCTCGAAGCTGTCCAGGGACCCCTTGAGCACGGGGCGCAGGCTCGCGTTCACCGCGGTGGTGAGCGTGCGCTCGTACTCGCCGATGCGGGGCAGGAACTCGCTGGAGAGCGTGACGCCGAGCTCGGGGGCCTCCTCGGCGACGATCTCGGCGACGCGACGCTCGTGGGCGTCGTTCGCGAACGACCAGAGCAGGGCGACGGCGATGACCTCGGCGCCCCCGTCGCGCAGCGCGCGGACCGCGCGGCGGACGTCGTCCTCGTCGAGCGGGCAGACCACGCGCCCGGCGTAGTCGATGCGTTCGGTGATCTCCTCGGTCATCGCCCGCGGGACCACGGTCGGCTGCTTGACGAGCGTCCGGAAACGCTTGATGTCCTCCTCGTCGAGCCCGATGCTCTTGAACCCGCGCATGATCGTGAGGGTGTCGCCGAACCCCCGGGTCTGGAGCAGCCCGACGCGGCGGGCGCGGCCCTCGAGCATCGCGTTGGTCGCGATGGTCGTGCCGTGCGCGAACACCTCCACCCGGCCGAGCAGGTCGCCCAGCTCGACGCCGCGCTCGGCGGCCGCGTCGACGAGCGTGTCCAGCACGCCCTCGGCCGGGTTGTCGGGGACGGTCGAGGACTTGTAGCGCCCGACGTGGCCGTCCTGGTCGATCACGACCGTGTCGGTGAACGTCCCGCCGATGTCCGAGGCGACGTAGTAGGTGGGCATGGGGTCACTCCTTCGTGGACTCCGCGGAGCTCGTCGATCGTGGTCTGGATGTGGGCGCGGGCCAGGCGCTCGGCGGCGTCCTCGTCGGCGTCCTCGATCGCCCCGGCGATGGCCTCGTGCTCGCCGATCGTGCGGGTGGCGGTGGCCGGTTCGACGAGGGCGACGGGGGCGAAGACCTGCGCGGTCATGCGCAGCACGGGCGCCTGCGCGACGAGGAACTCGTTGCCGCTCAGGTGCAGGATCTGTTCGTGGAAGTCCACGTTGGCCCGGGTGTAGGCCCGTGGTGACCACGGGTCCAGCGCGGCGCGCTGGGTGGTGATGACGCGCCGCAGGTCCCGGCACCGGGCCGGGGCGGGCCGGGAGCGTGCGGCCAGCCGGGCGGCGAGCCCGTCGAGCACCGCACGCACCTCGTAGGCGGCCAGCAGCGTGTCGACGTCGCCGGTCACCACCCGGGCGCCCTGACCCGGTTCGACCCGGAGCAGGCCGTCCTGCTCGAGCACCCGGAGGGCCTCGCGCAGCGGGGTGCGGCTCACCCCCAGCTCGGCGGCGAGGCTCTCCTGCGGCAGCCGCGCCCCGGGCGGGTAGCGGCCGGCGTAGATGCGTTCGCGGAGCACCGCGGCGAGCTCGTCGACGAGGCCGGTGGCGGCGGACACCCGTCGGTCCACGGTGACCTCCTGCCGTCGTCGGCGTCGTCCGGTAGCTCTGGATACAGCGGCCAGAGAGTGGACTGTGACGCGGACGATAGTCAAGGAGTCCACCTGTTCCCGCTGATGAGAGGGCTCGTCGTGGCCTCGGGAAGCCCGGTGCGCGGTGCCGACGACGTCTCTTGACGGCGGCGAGTGCGCGCTGCATGCTCGCTGGACCGCCTGCTGGTCAGACCAGCAACGACGTCGTCGTCAGGAGGGGTTCGTGACTTCGCGACCCGCGTTCGTGCTGCCCGACATCCCCGCGGGGCTCCCGATCGGTCCCGGATGGCGGACCGACGTCGCCCACGCTCCCGTGGTCTTCCCGTTCGACGGGTCGACCGTCGCGCAGGCGCCCGTGGGCACCGTCGAGCTGGCCGGCGAGGCGCTCGCGGCCGGTGCCGCGGTCCGCCGGGAGGTCGCCGCCCTGAGTTCGGCCACGCGCCGCGCGATCCTCCTCGGGGTGGAGCGCGAGCTCGCCGCGCACGCGGAGCAGTTCGTCGAGCTGCTGATCGCGGAGACCGGCAAGACCCGCGCGGACTGCACCGTCGAGTTCTCCCGCACCGTGTTCACCTGGACCGCGACGGCGGAGGAGGTCGCGCACCTGCACGGCGAGACCGTGCCGCTGGACCTCCAGCCCTCCGGCGAGGGGATGGTCGGGTACTGGACGCGCCGGCCGATCGGGCTGGTGATCGGGATCGCCGGGTTCAACGGCCCGGTGCTGCTCGCCTCGCACAAGATCGCCCCGGCGATCGCCGCCGGCTGCCCCGTGGTCTGCAAGCCCGCGCCGGCCACACCGCTCACCACGCTCTGGCTCGCCGACATCGTCCGGCGCGTCGCGGTGGAGCACGGCGCCCCGGCCGCGATGGTGCAGGTCGTCACCGGCGACGCCGAGGTCGGGCGGACGCTGGTCACCGCCCCCGAGGTGGCGGCGGTGTCGTTCACCGGGTCGGCCGCGGTGGGGCATCGGATCGCCCGCGACGCGGCGCCGCGCAAGACCCTGCTCGAGCTCGGCAGCAACGCCGCGCTCGTCGTCGACACCGACGCCGACCTCGACCGCGCCGTCGACGCGGTCCTGCGCGGCGGCTTCTACTTCAACGGCCAGGCCTGCATCGCCGTGCAGCGGGTGATCGTCTGCGAGCCGGTGCGCGAGGACCTCCTCGGCCGGCTGACCGCCCGCATCGGCGAGCTCACCACGGGCGACCCGCGTGACCCGGGCACGCGTATCGCGCCGCTGATCGACGAGTCGGCGACCCGCCGCGTCCTCGACTGGATCGAGCAGGCCGAGCGCGCCGGGGCGACGATCGTGCACGGCGGGCGCGCGGCCGGCCGCTCGATCGAACCGACGATCCTGCTCGACGTCCCCGAGGACCAGCAGGCCTGGTGCGAGGAGATCTTCGCGCCCGTGGTGGCCGTGAACTCCGTGCCCGACCTCGACGCGGCCCTCGCGACGGCCAACCGGTCCCGCTACGGGCTGCACGCCAGCGTGTTCACCCGCTCCCTGGCGACCGCCTTCCGGGCCATCGACGAGCTCGAGGTCGGCGGCGTGATCGTCAACGAGGTCCCCGGGTTCCGGTCGGACGTCATGCCCTACGGCGGGGTGAAGGACTCCGGCATCGGGCGGGAGGGGCCCCGCTTCGCGATCGAGGAACTGACCGTGACCCGCATGGCCGTCATCCGGCCCCAGTGACCCCGGGAGAGACCGACGTGACCGACTACCGACAGCTGTTCGACCTGCGGGACCGGCGGGCGCTGCTCCTCGGCGCCGGGGGGATCGGACGCGAGGCCGGGCTCGCCCTGGCCGCGCACGGGGCCGAGGTGGTCTGCGCCGACCGCGACCTCGCCACCGCCGAGGCCACCGCCGCCGCGATCTCCGGCGACGGGGGCCGGGCCCGCGCCGTCGCGCTCGACATCACCGACCCCGCCGACCTCGAGCGTCACCTCGACGAGATCGGGGACCTCGACGTCGCGGTGCTCACCGCGGCGATCAACGTCCGCAAGCGGATCCTCGACTACGACCTCGACGAGTTCGACCGGGTGGTCGGGCTCAACCTGCGCGGGACCTTCGTCGTGCTGCGTGCGGTCGGGGCCCGGATGGTCGCCCGCGGCTCAGGCAGCATCATCGCGTTCTCCTCGATCCGTGCCCGCACCGTCGAGCCGGGCCAGAGCGTCTACGCCGCGACGAAGGCGGGGCTGGAGTCCCTCGTGCGCGCGGCGGCGGTGGAGTTCGGGGAGGCCGGGGTCCGCGTGAACGCCGTCGCCCCCGGCGTCGTGGAGACGCCGCTGACGGCGCAGATCCGCGCCGACGAGGACTGGTACCGCGCCTACGCCACCAAGGGCGCCCTGGGCCGGTGGGCCTTCCCCCCGGAGCTGGCCGGCGCGGTGGTCTACCTCGCCTCGGACGCGGCCAGCTTCGTCACCGGCTCCACGCTCAGCGTCGACGGCGGGTGGACCGCGGTCGACGGCCGGTTCACCCCGCCCACGTGAGCGGGCACCGTCGTCGGCGCGGCTACCGTGGACGTCCGTGAGGACGCGCCGATGACCGACACCGGGGGCGGCGCGGGGACCGCGGCCGGCGAGCACCGAGCGTACCGACGGGTGGTCGACGACGTCGAGGCCCGGATCGCCTCCGGCGACCTGCGCCCCGGCGACCGGCTGCCCAGCGAGCGGGAGCTGGTCGACCGGTACGGGATCGCCCGGTCCTCGGTCCGGGAGGCGCTGCGCGTCCTGGAGAGCCTCGAGCTGGTCCGGTCGGCCCCGCGCGACCCCCGCGGGCCCCTGGTCCTGCCGGTCACGGCCGCGCCCCTGCGCCGCTCCCTCGGGCTCATGACGGCGAGCCGGACGATCACGCTGCCGGAGCTGGTCCAGCTGCGGATGGTCATCGACGCGTCGACCAACCTCATCGCGGCCCGTCGGCGGACACCGGCGCACCTCGTCGCGCTCGAGCGGAACATGGCCCGGATGCGGGGCCTGCTGCACGAGAGCTATGCCCGGTTCAGCCACGCCGACCTCGAGTTCCACGAGATCCTCGCGGACGCGGCGGGACACGAACTCGTCCGGCTCTACGGCGAGGCCGTGCGGGAGGCGGTCCTCGACCTCATCCAGCAGACGATCCTCGACGCCGACGACCAGGAGGCGCACAAGCTGCGCTCGATCCGCCACCACGCGGCGGTGTTCGACGCGGTCGAGGCCGGCGACGGTCTCGCGGCCTCGCGCCTGGCCCGGGAGAGCCTGTACCAGTACTACGCCGACCACGTCGGGGACGAGGACCGCGAGATCATGGCCGCCCTCGTCCGCGAGTGCGGTGGACGCACGGACGGCTGAGCGGCCCTCAGCGGACGCTCGTCGCGTGCAGCTCCACGAGCCGCGTGAAGATCTCCGGGTACTCCAGGTTCGTCAGGTGGCCGGCGCGGGGGAGGACCGCCAGGTCGGCGACGGGGAGCGTGCGCCGCAGCATGAGGGTGGCGTCGATGGCCTCGTCGTCGCGGTCGCCGACCACGAGCAGCGTCGGCACCGTCATCGCGACCAGCCGCTCGGTGAGGTCGTAGAGGGACGGCCGGGACGCCTGCACCCCGCGCATCGTCAGGGCCGCGCCCACCGGGTCGTGCTCGGCGAGGATGCGCAGGTGCTCGTCGTGGGCGTGCTCGTCGCGCTCGCGCAGCGACAGCCGGGCCGGGCGGTTGCCGTACTCGGCGGCGACGGCGGCGCTGCCCTGCGACTCGTAGGCCTCGGCGAGGGCGAGCGCGTCGGCGCGGAACGCCTCCGCGCGGTCCGGCGCCGCCCCGTAGCCGCAGCCGGCGACGACGAGACCGGTGCACCGGTCGGGACGCGTCAGGCCCAGGTGCAACGTCGCGAACCCGCCCATGGAGTTCCCGACGACGAGCGCCCGCTCGATCCCCAGCGCGTCGAGCACCGCGACCGCGTCCGCGACCGCCCGGTCCTGCGAGTAGGCGGCCGGATCGGTCGGGACGTCGGAGTGCGGGTAGCCCCGGGCGTCGTAGGTGATGCAGCGGTAGCGGCCGGTGAGGTGGCCGAACTGCGGCGCCCACGAGCGGTGGTCCCCGCCGAACTCGTGCAGGAACAGCACGGGCGGTGCGTCGCCGCCCGTGTCGTAGACCGCCAGGCCGACCCCGTCCTCCGTCGTCACCCGCACGCCGCCGCCACCCCCTCCAGGCTCTCGACCGCGGCGCGGACCGGCGGCCTGTGCGTGGCCGTGTCGCGGACGACGGCCATGATGGTCCGCACGGGGGTCGGCCGCACCACCCGGACGGTGCAGAGCTCCGGCGGGAGACCCCGCGTCCCGAGCAGCAGCAGCACCGTCGGCCACCTCGTCGCGGGCTCCTCGCCGCCGCCGGCCAGCTTGTCGCGGGCTCCTCGCCGCCGTCGGCCACCCTGTCGCGGTCGTTCACAACGACAAGGTGGCGCAGCCGCGTCGGCAGCCCGCGACAGGTGCTCAGTCGTCGAGCCCCAGGTGCGAGCGCAACGTCGTGCCCGCGTACTCCTCGCGGAACAGCTTGCGACGCTGCAGCTCGGGGACCACCTGGTCGACGAAGTCGTCGAACGTCCCCGGGAGCTGGGCGGCGGAGAGGATGAACCCGTCCGCCTCGCCGCCGGTGAACGACGCCTCGATCTGGTCGGCGACCTCGGCGGCCGTGCCGACGAACTGGGGGAGCAGGATGCCCTGCGCGTAGAGCCGCCCGATGTCGCGCAGGGTGAGGCTGTCCCGCTCGGAGAGCCGGCGGGCCACGTCGAACAGCCCCTGCGACCCGGGCACCTCGACCTGCTCGACCGGCGCGTCGAGGTCGTAGGCCGAGAAGTCGTGGTCGGTGTGCACGGAGAGCGTGATCAGCCCGGACACGGGGTCGGCGAGCTCGTTGTGGAACGCCTGCTTCTCCCGCGCGATCGAGTTGGTCTCCCCGACGAAGGGGATGAACGACGGCAGGACGTTCACGTGGTCGGGGTTGCGCCCCGCGTTCGAGGCGAGGCTCTTGACGTCGTCGTAGTACGCCCGACGACCCTCCGGCGTGGGGTCGATCTCGAAGATCGCGTCGGCCCAGCGAGCGGCGAACGCCTTGCCCTTGGGCGACGAGCCGGCCTGGAACAGCACCGGCCGTCCCTGCGGCGAGCGTGGGGTCGGCAGGGGCCCGCGCGTCCGGTAGAAGGCCCCGTCGTGGTCGACCCGGTGGACCTTGTCGGGGTCGGCGAAGAACCCCGAGGACTTGTCGCCGACGAGCGCGTCGGGCTCCCAGCTCTCCCAGAGGGCGACGGCGGCCTCGACGAACTCCTGGGCGCGGTCATAGCGCAGGTCGTGGTCGAGGGCCTTGTCCAGCCCGAAGTTGCGGGCCTCGGCGCTGGAGAGCGAGGTGACGATGTTCCAGCCCGCCCGGCCCCGGCTGAGGTGGTCGAGGCTCGCGAAGACGCGGGCGACCTCGAAGGGGTGGAAGTAGGTGGTGCTCTTCGTGACGGCGACGCCGAGGTTCCGCGTGACCGCGGCGATGCTCGCGACGACGAGCGACGGGTCGATCGTCGCGCTGGCCTGCGTCCCACGCCGGAGCGCCTCGGCCTCGTCGCCGCCGAAGTTGGTGGGCACGGCGAGCAGGTCGGCGAAGAACACGAAGTCGAACAGGCCGCGCTCGAGGGTGCGGCCGACGCGGTGCCAGTAGTCGGGGCCGAACACGTCGAGGTCGGAGGCGGGGTGGCGCCACGCGGCGTGCGAGTGCGGGACGTGCGAGGCGATCTGGAAGCCACCGAGGTGGAGCTGACGCGGCACGAGGAGGAGTCCTTCGGATCGGCGGGGCGCGGCGACGGACGTCGCGGGGCGCGGGAGGACGCACGCCACGGGCACGGACCCGGGCGGCGGACCGGATCGATCAGAAGGGTCGACAGGCGCAGCTGCACGTGCGCATGAGGTCGACGAAACGGCGGCTGACCAGCACGCGCATCGTGATCCTCTCGCCGGTGGGCTCGCCCGATCCTCACCGGCTCCTCGACATCGGGTCAACAGGCGGCGCGAGCCCTGTGGCGACGGTCTCGAGATGTCCGGTCCTCGGGCTGCGGGGCGGTCGAACCGGCACCTGCCCTCCCGGCAGGCCGGCGTGCGGTGCGGAAAGCGGATCGTGACGCAGCCATGCGTCGATCTGGCCTGAGCATCACGCGCTGTCTCGAGCACCGACCGGCCGGTGCTGGCTCACCTTGTCGCGGGCTCCTCACCGTGGCCGGTCACCTTGTCGTCGTGATCACCACGACAAGGTGGCGCGGTCCGGTCGGCAGACCGCGACAAGGTGCTCCGGCGGGGTGGTCGGACTCGTCGGGAGCGCGCTGTGCCTGGTCGGGGTGGCGGTGTCGCGGCGGTCGTGACGATGTGGCGTTGCTGTCACCGGGTGCAAGCAATGACGCATTGCTTGCACCCAGGAACCAGTGACACAGAGCGCGCACTCGACGGCGCCGATCGTGGGATAGCTTAGGCTCCCCTCACGGACGAAAGGGGTGCTGGTGACGATCCGGACGATCCTCGCGGTGGCACTGTCACTGACGGTGCTCGCGGGCTGCGGGAGCGGGGCGGAGCAGACCGCGCCGCGCATCGAGGGTGCGCCCACCCTGACGATCTACAGCGGCCGCAACCAGGAGCTCGTGGGCGGCCTGCTGGAGCGGATGCAGACCGCGATCGGCGCCAACGTCGAGGTGCGCTACGGCAGCACCGGCGAGATGAGCGCCCAGCTCCTCGAGGAGGGCGCGGACACCCCCGCCGACGTGTTCTTCGGCCAGGACGCCGGCGCGCTGGGCGCGCTGTCGAAGGCGGGCCTGCTGGCGCCGCTGCCGGCGGAGACCACCGCGAATGCCCTGCCGCAGTACCGGGCGGCCGACAACACGTGGGTCGCCACCTCGGGCCGCTCCCGCGTCGTCGCCTACAACCCCGACCGCACGCCCGCCGACCAGCTCCCGCCGAACGTCGACGCCCTGCTCGACCCGCGCTGGCGCGGCCAGATCGGCTACGCCCCGTCGAACGCGTCGTGGCTCTCGTTCGTCACCGGCCTGCGTCTGCTGCGCGGCGAGGACGGGGCGCGGCAGTGGCTGACCGCCTTCGCGGGCCAGCAGCCGCAGCGCTTCGACGGCAACGGCGCGATCGTCGACGCGATCAACCAGGGCACCGTCACCCTCGGCCTGGTCAACCACTACTACCTCTACGAGAAGACCCACGACATCGACCCGGCGACCTACCGGGTGGCCAACCACTACGTGCCGAACGACCCGCTCGGCCTGGTGAACGTCGCGGGTGCCGGCGTGCTGCGGGCCACCGACCAGCCCGAGCTCGCGAACCGCGCCGTGCAGTTCCTGCTCTCCCGCGACGCGCAGCAGTACCTGGTCGACGAGACGAACGAGTACCCGACGGTCGCCGGTGTGGCCCGCTCCCGGGCGGTGCCGCCGCTGCCGCCGATCGAGACGCTCTCCCCGCCGCCGGTGCGCCTCGCCGACCTCGACTCCGTGGACGTCACCCAGCGGATGCTGCAGGAGACGGGGCTGCTCTGAGCGCTCGACGTCCGCCGTGGCCCCTGGTGGTCTGGGGTGCGGCCGCCGCCGTCGTGGCGGCCGTCCCCCTGGTCCACCTCGTGACCCGCGTGGTCGGCGCGGGCGGGCCCGCGGTCGTCGCCACGCTCACCGCCCCGCGCACCCTCGACCTGCTCGTGCGGTCGGCCGCCCTCACGGCGGCGGTGACCGCCGCCTGCGTCGCCCTCGGCACCGTCGCCGCGTGGCTCGTCGCCCGGACCGATCTCCCCGGACGCCGGGTCCTCGCGGTGCTGCTGCCCCTGCCGCTGGCGGTGCCCTCGTACGTCGCCGGGTTCACGTGGGCGGCCGAGGCGCCGTGGCTGGCCGGCTTCCCGGCCGCCTTCGCCGTGCTCACGGCGGTCAGCTACCCCTACGTGCTGCTGCCCGTCCTCGCCGCGCTGACCGCCGCCGACGGGACGACCGAGGAGGTCGCCCGCTCGCTGGGTCACGGCCCGCTCCGGGTGGCGTGGACCGTCACCTGGCCGCGCGTCCGCCCCGCCGCGACCGCGGGCGGGCTGCTCGTGGCGCTGTACGTCCTCTCCGACTTCGGCGCCGTGTCGCTGCTGCGGTTCGACACCCTCACCCTCGGCATCTTCACCAGCTACCGCGGCACCTTCGACCGGACCCCGGCCTACGTGCTCGGCCTGCTGCTCGTGCTCCTCGCGGTCGCCGTCGCGCGGGGGGAGGCCCGCGCGCGCGGCCGTGCCGAGGCGCCGGTCTCCTCGGCCGCCGGCCGCCCCGCCCCCCGCGTCGCGCTGGGTGTCGCGGGTCCGTTCGCGACGGCGGGTCTGGTCGCGGTCCTGCTCGTCGCCCTCGGGGTGCCGGTGGTGAGCCTGGTGCGGTGGTCGGCGCTCGGGGCGTCGTCGCTCGACGTCGCCGACCTGGCGGCCGCCGCGGTCGCGACCGCCGGGGTGGCGTTCGCCGCGGCCGTGGTGACCACCGTGCTCGCCGTCGGGGTCGGGGTGCTCGGCGCCCGCTGGCCCGGCCGCACCACCCGCGGGCTCGAGGAGCTCTCCTACCTCGGCCACGCGCTGCCCGGCCTCTCGGTCGGGCTCGCGGTCGTCGCGCTCGGCGTCGCCTGGCTGCGCCCGCTCTACCAGACCACCACGCTGCTCGTGCTCGCCTACGCCGTCCTCTTCCTCCCGCTCGCGGTCGGCGCGGTGCGCTCCGCGGTGGAGGCCACCCCGCCGCGCTTCGAGGAGGTCGCGCGGTCACTCGGGCGCGGCCCGCTCGCAGCCCTCGCCCAGGTCACCGCGCCGCGGGCGGCGCCCGGGATCGCCGCGGGCGCGACGCTGGTGTTCCTGACCGTCGCGAAGGAGCTCCCGGCGACGCTGCTCCTGCGTCCCACCGGCACCGAGACGCTCGCCGTGCGGCTGTGGTCGCTGTCCTCGGTCAGCCGCTACGCCGCGGCCGCCCCCTACGCCGCCGTGCTCGTGCTCGTGGCCGCCCTCCCCGTCGTCGTGCTGCTGCGGGGAGTCGACCGGAGGAGGCAGACATGACCGACCCCGCCCTCGAGGTCCGCGGGCTGCGCGCCTCCCACCCGGGCGCCGTCGTCCTGCACGACGTCGACCTCACCGTCGCCCCCGGCTCGCTCACGGCCGTCCTCGGCCCCTCCGGCTGCGGGAAGACGACCCTCCTGCGCGTCGTCGCGGGCTTCCACGGTCCCGACGACGGGTCGGTCCGGCTGGGCGGGCGCCCGGTCGCCGGGTCCGGTGTCACGACCGTGCCGCCCGAGCAGCGGCGCATCGGCCTCGTGCCCCAGGACGGTGCGCTGTTCGAGCACCTCACCGTGGCCGGCAACGTCGGGTTCGGGCTCCGCTCCCTCGACCGCGCGGCGCGCCGCGAGCGGGTCGCCGCGATGCTCGACCTCGTGGGGCTCGCCGAGCTCGCCGCCCGCCGGCCGCGTGAGCTCTCCGGCGGTCAGCAGCAGCGGGTCGCGCTCGCGCGGGCCCTCGCCCCGCAGCCCCGCCTGGTGCTGCTCGACGAGCCGTTCTCGGCCCTCGACGCCAGCCTGCGCCAGGAGCTGCGGGAGGAGGTCCGGCGTGTGCTGCGCGCCGCGGGGGCGGCGGCCGTCCTCGTGACCCACGACCGGTCGGAGGCGCTCGGCCTCGCCGACCGCCTCGTCGTCCTGCGGACGGGTCGGGTGGTGGCCGACGACGACCCGCGCACGGTCTACCGCGACCCGCCCGACGCCGACGTGGCGCTCCTGGTCGGCGAGGGGGTCCTGCTGGCCGCCCTACGACGTGGCGACCACGCCGACACCGATCTCGGGCGGCTCGCCGTCCGCGGGCCCGGCGAGGGCGGCGGCCACGTCGTCGTCCGTCCCGAGGAGCTCGTGCTCGTCGACGACCCCGCGGCCGTCCGGCTGCCGGTGCGCGAGGTGCTGTTCGCCGGGGCCACCAGCACCGTGGTGCTCGGCCTGCCCGACGGCGGGTCGGTACGGCTGACCACCGGCGGCCCGGCGCCCGACCCGGGCGCGGTCGTCGGGGTGGCGGTCACCGCGCCGGTGCGTTGGCTGCCGGCACCGGAGCCGTCGCGGGCCGAGCCCGTCCCCGCCGGCGGCTGACGGCCGCGACCCCGGCGGCCCCGACCCACCACGCCGCCACCCCGACGGCCAGGGCGAGGACGACGAGCACCGGACCGGGCACCCCGCGGTCCGCGAGGCCGAGCACGGCGAAGTGGGTCAGGTAGATCGCGAGGGAGGCCGCCGCCAGGGTCGAGGCCACCGACGCGATCGCCGCCGGGAGGGCGACCCGGCGGACGAACAGCAGGATCAGCACCCCGACCGCGACCAGCGCCGCACGCCACGGCTCCACCGGGAAGAAGGTCCCGGCGAGGACGAGCGCCGCGAGGCCGACCGCACCCCGCCGGGCCGGCGTGGTCGCCCGGAAGACGACCCAGCCGAGCACCACCAGCCAGGCCACCCGGTGGGTGTCGAAGATGCCCTCCAAAGCGGTGTCCACCGGCCAGAACCGCCCGACCAGCGCGCCCGCCAGGACGGCGACCGGGAGGCCGAACGGGTACCGGCGGTCGAGCCGGCGTACGGCCGGCACGGCGTGGAGCAGGGCGAGGAGCACCACGATCTGCAGGAGCGCCGCGATGAACCAGTAGGCCGGGATCAGCGGCGTCACGACCGAGCCGAGGAGCAGGGCGTCCACGGGCGCCGCGTCGGGCTCGGTCACCGACCGCAGCGCGATCCAGGCGGCGGACGGGACCGCGAGGGCGGCGGCACCGCGCAGGAGCCGGCGCGTCGGATCGGGGGCGGCCAGCGCGAAGCGGGCCACGGTGAACCCGGCCAGCACCAGCAGCAGGTGCGCGCCGCCGAGCACCTCCCACACCTCGGCGTGGGTGCCGACGACCGCCACGATCGCGGCCGCGCGCAGGGCCACCACGGTCTCGATCTCCCGGCGGCCGGCGCGGCCCCGGGGCGGGACGGCCGGCGTCGCGACGCCGAGCTCGCCGAGCGGGATTCGGTCCCAGCCCTCCGGCAGCCGACCGAGGACCCGCTCCAGATCGGCGGCGGCCCGCACGTAGGTCAGCGAGGTGCCGCCGAGGTCGACGAAGCTCGCGTCGTCGCGCAGCGGCGTGCCGGGCAGGGCCCTGGCGAACACCTCACGCACCGTGCGCGGGCGCCCGCGCACGCCGCCGGCCCGCCCGAGGGCGCGGACGGCGACGTGGTCGACCTTGCCGTTCGTCAGCCGCGGCAGCTCCGCGACGGGGACCACGAGGGGGCGGGCCGGCAGCCCGGTGAGCAGGGTCCGCGCCGCGTCGACCGTCGTGGCGTCGCCGACGACCGCGACGACGAGCGTGCCGTCGTCGCCCGCGCAGGCCGCACGTACCCCGCCGTCGTGCAGCAGCCGCTCGAGCGCGTCCAGGTCGACCCGGACCCCGCCCGGTTTCACCACGCGCCGCAGCCGACCCGTGACCTCGACCGACCCGTCGTCGTGAACCCGCCCGAGGTCACCGGTGCGCAGGGCCTCGACCTCGCGGCCCCGGGCGAGGTCGGCGGGCGAGTCGGCGTAGCCGAACATGACGTTCGGGCCGTGGTAGACGAGCTCGCCGTTCCCGGCGACGGTGAAGCGCCCGCCGGCCAGCGGGCGTCCGACCGAGTCCGGCCGCACGGCGGCGAGGTCGGGATCGGAGATCGTCATGCGGGCCGTGGCCTCGGTCTGGCCGTACATGACGTGGAAGCGCCAGCCGCGGCGCCGCCCGAGCTCGGTCCAGCGGGTGACGTCCTCGGGGGCGAGGCGGCCGCCGGCCTGCGTGACGTAGCGCAGGTCGGTGAGCGAGGACAGCGCGGGAGCGCCGTCGAGCAGCCCGAAGGTGTGCGGCACCCCGTGCAGGCTCGTGGCCCGACCCGCGTGGACCCCGGCCCAGAACGACGGCTCGGTGACCGCGTCGGGGCGCAGCAGCAGGGCCGCACCGCGGTCCAGCGTCGTGTGCAGGACGGACAGGCCGTAGCAGTAGTGCAGCGGCAGCATCGCCACGGCGCGGTCGTCGGGCCGCACGTCGAACCGGTCGGCGACGGCGGCGACGTTCGCGTCGACGCCCGCCGCGCCGAGCCGCACCAGACGCGGGGAGCCGGTGGAGCCCGACGTCGCGAGCAGCAGGGCGAGGCCGGGGTGCAGCTCGTGCGCGGACCCCGGCCGGGTCTCGGTGACGGTGCCGGCCACCACCACGGCGTCCGGGTCCCAGGCGGCCCGCAGCGCCGCGACGCGCGCCGGGTCGGGCGGCGCGAGCAGCACCGCGTGCCCGCCCCGCAGGGCCCCGAGGTAGCCGACCACCGACGCCACGTCGATCGACATCACCGCGAGGACCAGCCGACGGCGCGGCCCGAGCGCCCGCGCGACGGTGTCCGCACGGGCCGCGAGCTCACGGTAGGTGACCGACTCGTCGTCGGAGACGAGGGCGATCCGCCCGTCGTGTCGCGCGAGCTCGCGGGCCAGGCTGATCACACACGCATCGTGGCGGATCCCGGACGAAAAGGACAGGCTGCCCTAACTTCGCTCGGGGTCCGACGATGTGGCGTTCCTAGCACTGGGTGCAAGCAGTGACGCATTGCTTGCACCCAGGGGGTGCTCAGCCGTGCTGCACCTCCGCGCGGCCGGCCTCCAGACGGGCGACCGGCACCCGGAACGGCGAGCAGGACACGTAGTCCAGGCCGGCGCGGTGGAAGAAGTGCACCGAGTCCGGGTCGCCGCCGTGCTCGCCGCAGATGCCGAGCTTGAGGTCCGGCCGCACCTCGCGGCCGCGCCACGACGCGATCTCGACGAGCTCGCCGACGCCCACGGTGTCGAGCGACTCGAACGGCGAGACGCCGAAGATGCCGTGGTCGAGGTAGGCGGAGAAGAACGAGCTCTCGACGTCGTCGCGGGAGAACCCCCACGTCGTCTGCGTGAGGTCGTTGGTGCCGAACGAGAAGAACTGCGCGACCTCGGCGATCTGGGCGGCCACCAGTGCGGCGCGCGGCAGCTCGATCATCGTGCCGACCTGGTGCTCGACGGGGGCGCCGCCCACCAGCGACTCCGGCTCCTGCACGACCTGGGCGATCTCCGCCGCCACCGCCTGCAGCTCCTGCACCGTGCCGACCAGCGGCACCATGATCTCGGGGAGGACGTTCACGCCCTCCTCGGCCAGGGTCGCCGCCGCCCGGGTGATCGCGCGGATCTGCATCGCGAACAGACCGGGCACCTGGATCCCGAGCCGGACGCCGCGCAGCCCCAGCATCGGGTTCTGCTCGTGCAGCCGGCGCACGTTCTCCAGCAGCGCCTCCTGCTCGTCGGTCAGCTCGCCGCGCTCGCGGGCGACCGCCACCTCCACCGACAGCTCCGTGAGGTCGGGGAGGAACTCGTGCAGCGGCGGGTCGAGCAGGCGGATCGTCACCGGGAGGCCCGCCATCGCCCGGTAGAGCGCGGTGAAGTCCTCGATCTGCATCGGCAGGAGGGCGGCGAGCGCCTTCTCGCGCTCGTCGCGGGTCTCGGCCAGCACGAGGTCCTCGACCAGCGAGCGGCGCTCGCCCAGGAACATGTGCTCGGTGCGGCACAGCCCGATGCCCTCGGCGCCGAACCGGCGGGCCAGGGCCGCGTCGTCGCCGGTGTCGGCGTTCGCGCGGACCTTCATCCGCCGGCGGGCGTCGGCGTGGGACATGAGCCGGTCGACGGCGACGACGAGCTCGTCGTCGGGATCGACCTCGCCGGTCTCGAGGTAGGAGACGACGGGGCTCGCCGACACCGGGATCTCGCCGAGGTAGACCTCGCCGGAGGTGCCGTCGATGGCGATGACCTCGCCCTCGTGGACCTCCCGGCCCGAGGCCGTCGTGAACTTCTTCGCCCGGACGTCGACCTCGAGCTCCTCGGCCCCGCACACGGCGGTCTTGCCCATGCCGCGGGCGACCACCGCGGCGTGCGAGGTGCGCCCGCCGCGGCTGGTCAGCACGCCCTCCGCGGCGATCATGCCGCCGAGGTCGTCGGGGTTGGTCTCGCGGCGCACGAGGACGACCTTCTCGCCGCGCCTCGCCCAGGCGATCGCGGTCTCCGAGTCGAAGACCGCCTTCCCGCCGGCCGCGCCGGGGGAGGCGTTCATCCCCGTCGTCAGGAGCTCCTTCTCGGCGTCCGGGTCGAAGCGGGGGAACATCAGCTGCGCGAGCTGGTGGCCGGTGACCCGCAGCAGGGCCTCGTCGAGGTCGATGAGGCCCTCGTCGACGAGCTGGGTCGCGATGGTGAACGCGGCCGCGGCGGTGCGCTTGCCGACGCGGGTCTGCAGCATCCACAGCTTGCCGCGCTCGATGGTGAACTCGATGTCGCAGAGGTCGCGGTAGTGCTGTTCGAGCGTCGTCATGATGCCCATGAGCTCCTGGTAGGAGCTCGGGTCGAGGCGCTCGAGGTCGGTCAGGGGCAAGGTGTTCCGGATGCCCGCGACGACGTCCTCGCCCTGCGCGTTCTGCAGGTAGTCGCCGTAGACGCCGCGGGTGCCCGACGCCGGGTCGCGCGTGAAGGCGACGCCGGTGCCGGAGTCCATGCCGAGGTTGCCGAACACCATCGAGCACACCGAGACCGCGGTGCCGAGGTCGGCGGGGATGCGCTCCTGGCGGCGGTAGATGTGGGCGCGCTCGGAGTTCCACGAGTCGAAGACCGCGCGGACGGCGAGGTCGAGCTGCTCGCGCGGGTCCTGCGGGAAGTCCCGCCCGGCGTGCTCCCGGACGAGGCCCTTGTAGGTCTCGACCAGGGTGGCGAGGTCGCCGGCGTCGAGGTCGAGGTCGTTCTTCGTGCCCTTCGCCGCCTTGGCGGCCTCGAGCGCGTCGTGGAAGTGCTCGGCGTCGATCCCGAGCACCGTGGCGCCGAACATCTGCACGAGGCGGCGGTAGGAGTCCCAGGCGAAGCGGTCGTCGCCCGCCTGCGACGCGAGCCCGTGCACCGAGGTGTCGGTGAGCCCGACGTTGAGGACGGTCTCCATCATCCCGGGCATCGAGAACTTCGCACCGGAGCGGACCGAGACGAGCAGCGGGTCGTCGGCCTGGCCGAGGTGCTTGCCCATCGTCGACTCGAGCGCGGTCAGGTGCTCGGTGACCTCGTCGGCCATGCCCTCGGGCTCGGCGCCGCCCGCGAGGTAGGCGCGGCAGGCGTCCGTCGTGATGACGAAGCCCGGGGGCACCGGGAGGCCGAGGTTGGTCATCTCGGCCAGGTTCGCCCCCTTGCCGCCGAGCAGGTCGCGCTGGTCCCTGTCGCCCTCGGCGAAGTCGTACACGTACTTGGTCATCGCCCACCCCTCCGGTCCACCGACACACCCGGTGAGAACGTGGCACGTCACGCGGATGGAGGCCATGCCCCGACCGGCGCAGGGCCCGACTCGCTCGATCCAGTAGATCCAGCCCACACCACGGCCCGCCGCACCCCCTCCAACCGGCCGGTAACAGGGCGAAGCTCAACGATGGCTCAGGCGAAACGCCGCTCACCTTCCGTCGTGACCGCTCGCACGGCAGGGTGGGTGCTCCGGCCCACAGCGATCAACGAGGACTGCTCCGCATGCTCGACGACACCCAGCGCGACCCCGACCCCGAGGGCACCGACGAGTGGCGCGAGGCCCTCGAGTCGGTGCTGGCGGTGGAGGGGCCGCAGCGTGCCCACGACCTGCTCGACGAGCTGATCGGCCAGGCCCGTCGGGCCGGCGCGCCGGTCCCGTACTCGGCGACGACGCCCTACGTGAACACCATCCCCGTCGAGGACGAGCCGCCGCACCCGGGCGACCGCGCGGTGGAGCACCGCATCCGGTCGGCGATCCGCTGGAACGCGGTGGCCACCGTGCTGCGGGCGAACAAGGAGTCCTCCGAGCTCGGCGGGCACATCGCGAGCTTCCAGTCGGCGGCGACGCTCTACGACACCGGCTTCCAGCACTTCTGGCACGCGCCGTCGTCCGACCACGGCGGCGACCTGGTGATGATGCAGGGGCACTCCTCGCCCGGCATCTACGCCCGCGCGTTCCTCGAGGGCCGCCTGTCCGAGGAGCAGATGGACGCCTTCCGGCAGGAGACCGGGGGGAACGGCCTGTCGTCGTACCCGCACCCGTGGCTCATGCCGGACTTCTGGCAGTTCCCCACGGTGTCGATGGGCCTCGGCCCGCTCATGGCGATCTACCAGGCGCGCTTCCTCAAGTACCTCGAGGGCCGCGGGCTCGCCGAGACCGCCGACCGGCACGTGTGGGCGTTCCTGGGCGACGGCGAGATGGACGAGCCGGAGTCGCTGGGCGCGATCTCGCTGGCCGGCCGCGAGCGCCTGGACAACCTCGTCTTCGTCGTGAACTGCAACCTGCAGCGCCTCGACGGGCCGGTCCGCGGCAACGGCAAGATCATCCAGGAGCTGGAGGGCCTGTTCCGGGGCGCCGGCTGGAACGTCATCAAGGTGATCTGGGGCAGCCGCTGGGACGAGCTGCTCAAGCGCGACACCACCGGACGGCTCCACCAGCTCATGGAGGAGTGCGTCGACGGCGACTACCAGACCTTCAAGTCCAAGGACGGCGCCTACGTCCGCGAGCACTTCTTCGGGCGCTACCCGGAGACCGCGGAGCTGGTCGCCGACTGGTCCGACGAGGAGATCTGGGGCCTGACCCGCGGCGGCCACGACCCGTCGAAGATCTACGCGGCCTACGCGGCGGCGACCGCCCAGAAGGACCGCCCCACCGTCATCCTCGCGAAGACGGTCAAGGGCTACGGGATGGGCGAGGCCGGCGAGGGCCAGAACATCTCCCACCAGCAGAAGAAGATGGCGGGCGAGCAGCTCACGATCTTCCGCGACCGGTTCGACCTGCCGATCTCCGACGAGGAGATCGACTCGCTGCCCTACCTGAGCTTCGCGCCGGACTCCGAGGAGGCCGTCTACCTCCGCGAGCACCGCGAGGCGCTCGGCGGGTCGCTGCCGGCGCGGCGCGCCCGGTCGGAGTCGCTCGAGGTGCCGGAGCTCTCCGCGTTCGGGGCGCAGCTCGCCGACTCCGGCGACCGGAGGATCTCCACGACGATGGCGTTCGTCCGCGTGCTCAACACGCTGCTGCGGGACAAGAAGATCGGCAACCGGGTCGTCCCGATCGTCCCCGACGAGTCCCGCACCTTCGGCATGGAGGGCATGTTCCGGCAGTTCGGGATCTTCTCCCGGGTCGGGCAGCTCTACACGCCCGAGGACGAGGGGCAGCTGATGAGCTACAAGGAGGCCGAGAACGGCCAGCTGCTCCAGGAGGGCATCAACGAGCTGGGCGCGATGTCGTCCTGGATCGCCGCGGCGACGGCGTACTCCACCAGCGACGTCCCGATGATCCCGTTCTACATCTACTACTCGATGTTCGGCTTCCAGCGCGTCGGCGACCTCGCATGGGCGGCCGGTGACCTGCGCGCCCGGGGCTTCCTGCTCGGCGGCACGGCGGGGCGGACCACGCTGAACGGCGAGGGCCTGCAGCACGAGGACGGGCACTCGCACCTGTTCTCCTCGGCGATCCCGAACTGCGTGTCCTACGACCCGACCTTCGCCCACGAGGTCGCGGTGATCGTCCAGGACGGCCTGCGGCGGATGTACGCCGAGCAGGAGGACGTCTTCTACTACCTGACCCTGATGAACGAGAACTACCACCACCCCGCGCTGCCGGGGCTGGGCGACGACGCCGCCGAGGCGGCGACGCGCGAGGGCATCATCAAGGGTCTCTACCTGCTGCAGGAGGGGGCGCCGGTCCCCGCGCGGAAGTCGCGGTCGAAGGCCGCGCAGAAGCCGCGGGTGCAGCTGATGGGCTCCGGCACGATCCTCAACGAGGTGCTGGCCGCGGCCGAGATGCTGGAGTCGGACTGGGGCGTCGTGGCCGACGTGTGGAGCGCACCCAGCTTCACCGAGCTGCGCCGCGACGGCATCGACACCGAGCGCTGGAACCTGCTCCACCCCACCGAGACGCCGCGCAAGTCGTGGGTCGAGCAGCAGCTCGAGGGCCGGCCCGAGGGGCCCGTCGTCGCCGCGACCGACTACATGCGGGCGTTCGCCGACCAGATCCGGGCGTTCGTCGTCGGACGGCGCTACGAGGTGCTCGGCACCGACGGGTTCGGTCGCTCGGACTACCGCGCCGCGCTGCGCGACTTCTTCGAGGTCGACCGGCGCTTCGTCACGGTGGCGGCGCTCTCGGCGCTGGCACGCGACGGGAGGATCGAGGCCTCGGTGGTCGCGGACGCGATCGCCCGGTACGAGATCGACCCCGAGCGTCCCGCCCCGGCGCACGCCTGACCCCGCCCGTACGGCCAGAGAGGCAACAGACGATGTCGGCGCCCGCCGCAACCCAGGTCACCGTCCCCAACATCGGCGACTTCTCCGACGTCCCGATCATCGAGGTCCACGTCTCGCCCGGCGACACCATCGCCGTGGACGACCCGCTGCTCACCCTCGAGTCCGACAAGGCGACGATGGACGTGCCGTCCTCGCACGCCGGCACGGTCGCCGAGGTGCTCGTCGCCGTCGGCGACGCCGTCAGCGAGGGCACCCCCGTCGTCGTGCTGGACGCGGGGGAGGGCGAGCCGACCGAGGACGGCGGCGACGCCCCGACCCCGTCCGGGGCCGCCGCGCAGGCCGACACCGAGGCCGCCGCGCAGGAGCCGGACACCGAGCGCCCGTCGTCGAACGGGTCCGCGCGCAGCGGGTCGAACGGGTCGTCCGCCCCGGCCGACGCCCGGTCGACCGCCACCCCCGCGGCCTCCGAGCTGCCCGCCCACGCGGGTCCGAGCGTGCGCAAGCTCGCGCGCGAGTTCGGCATCGACCTCGCGCAGGTCAGCGCGAGCGGGCCGAAGGGGCGGATCACGAAGGAGGACCTGCTCTCGTTCGTCCGCGGCGGCGACGGGGCCTCGGCGCCGGCCGCCCCGGCCGCCGCGCCGGCGGGGGGCTCGGGCATCCCCGAGATCCCCGCCCAGGACTTCTCGGTGTTCGGCGAGGTCGAGACGCAGCCGCTCTCGCGGATCACCCGCATCTCGGGGCCGTTCCTGCACCGGTCGTGGCTGAACGTCCCGCACGTCACGCACAACGACGACGCGGACATCACCGACACCGACCGGTACCGCAAGGAGCTCGACACCGCCGCGAAGGCGGAGGGCTACCGGGTCACGCTGCTCGCGTTCCTCATGAAGGCCAGCGTCTCGGCGCTCAAGGCCTTCCCGACGGTGAACGCCTCGCTCACCCCGGAGAAGGACGCGCTGATCCTGAAGCGCTACTACCACATCGGCGTCGCGGTGGACACGCCCGGCGGCCTCGTGGTGCCGGTCATCCGCGACGTCGACCGCAAGGGCATCGTCGAGATCTCGAAGGAGCTCGGCGAGGTCTCGGCGCGGGCCCGCGACGGCAAGCTGACCGGCGACGACATGAAGGGCGGCACCTTCACGATCTCCTCGCTCGGTGGGATCGGCGGCACGGCGTTCACGCCGATCGTCAACGCCCCGGAGGTCGCGATCCTCGGTGTCGTGCGGTCGCGGGTGGCGCCGGTGTGGAACGGCTCGGAGTTCGAGCCCCGCACCCTGCTGCCGCTGTGTTTCTCCTACGACCACCGCGTCATCGACGGCGCCCTCGCCGCCCGCTTCACCCGGCACGTCGCCCACACCATGGGCGACGAGCGCCGCCTGCTCCTCTAGGTGCGCTTCGCGCAGGTGAGCACTAAAGGTCGCTATAGCGACCGTTAGTGCTCACCTGGCCGCAGGCCACCCCTCGTCTTCCGGAAAGGTTCCGTTGTGGCTGACACCGTCGTCGTCGAGGTCCCCGACATCGGCGACTTCACCGACGTCCCCGTCATCGAGGTGCACGTGACCGAGGGCAGCGAGATCGCCCTCGACGAACCGCTGCTGACCCTGGAGTCGGACAAGGCGACGATGGACGTCCCCGCCGAGGTGGCGGGCACGGTCACCGAGGTGCGCGTCGCGGTCGGCGACCGGGTCTCGCAGGGCAGCGCGATCCTGGTCGTGACGCCGGTCGGCAGCGGTTCGCCGGAGCCCGCCACGCCCGCGCCGACGAAGAAGGCCTCGACGCAGACCGAGAAGCCGGGCGCGAAGGAGCGGAACCGCACCGCGCCGACGCCCGCGTCGGACGGCGCCGAGGACCGGCACGTCGGGCTGCTCGTGCTGGGCGCGGGACCCGGCGGCTACACCGCGGCGTTCCGGGCGGCCGACCTCGGGATGGACGTCCTCGTCGTCGACTCCCGTGACACGCTCGGCGGGGTCTGCCTCAACGTCGGCTGCATCCCCTCGAAGGCGCTGCTGCACGCGGCCAAGGTCATCGCCGAGACCAAGGAGATGGCCGACCACGGCGTCTCGTTCGGCGCCCCCGAGATCGACCTGGACAAGCTGCGCAGCTGGAAGGACGGCGTCGTCGGCAAGCTCGTCGGCGGCCTCGCCGGGCTGGCCAAGCAGCGGAAGGTCGCGACCCTGCAGGGCGTCGGCCGGTTCGTCTCCCCGCACCGCGTCGAGGTCACGACGGCCGACGGGTCGACCACCACCGTCGGGTTCGACCAGGCGATCGTGGCGGCCGGCTCGGAGCCGGTGAAGCTCCCGTTCGTGCCGCACGACGACCCGCGGGTGCTCGACTCGACCTCCGCCCTGGAGCTCGCCGAGGTGCCCGAGCGGCTGCTCGTGCTCGGCGGCGGCATCATCGGCCTGGAGATGGCCACGGTGTACGCCGAGCTGGGCTCGAGGATCACCGTGGTCGAGCTGATGGACCAGATCATCCCGGGAGCCGACAAGGACCTCGTGAAGCCGCTGGCCAAGCACATCGGGTCGCGCTACGAGAACGTCTTCCTCTCCACCAAGTGCACGAACGTCGAGGCGACGGAGAAGGGCCTCGTCGTGTCGATGGAGGGGAAGAAGGCGCCGGAGCAGGACACGTTCGACGCCGTGCTCGTGTCGGTCGGCCGGGTCCCGAACGGGAAGGTGCTCGGCCTCGACGCGGCCGGGGTCGACGTGAACGACCGTGGCTTCCTCGCCGTGGACGAGCAGATGCGCACGAACGTCGGGCACGTCTTCGCGATCGGCGACATCGTCGGGCAGCCCATGCTGGCCCACAAGGCGGTGCACGAGGGCAAGGTCGCCGCCGAGGTGGCCGCGGGGAAGCCGAGCGCGTTCGACGCCAAGGTCATCCCGTCGGTGGCCTACACCGACCCCGAGGTCGCGTGGGTCGGGGTCACCGAGAACGAGGCGAAGGCGCAGGGGCTGTCGTACGAGACCGGCACGTTCCCGTGGGCGGCGTCCGGGCGGTCGCTGTCGCTGGGCCGCTCCGAGGGGTCGACGAAGCTGCTCTTCGACACCGAGACCGACCGCATCATCGGCGCCGGGATCGTGGGGCCGGCCGCGGCCGACCTCATCACCGAGGCGGCCCTGGCCATCGAGCTCGGTGCCGACGCCGCCGACATCGGCCTGACCATCCACCCGCACCCGACGTTGTCGGAGACCGTGGGCATGGCGGCCGACGCGTTCGAGGGCACGCTGACCGACCTGTACCTGCCGAAGAAGAAGCCGGCCAAGGCCTGACGTCAGGCGGTGAACACCGTCTGCACGCCCACCGGGCGCCGGCCGTCCGCGAGGGCGGTCAGGTGCTCGGGGGCGGCCGCCAGCGGGACCCGGTCGGTGATCACGTGCGCGAGCAGGTCGGCGCCCCGCGCGGCGAGGAGGTCGAGGGTCGCGGCCGACAGCCGGTCGCGGTCCCAGGCCCCGCGCAGCGACCGGGGCACCCGCCCGATCTGCGCGCACCGCACGCCCAGCCCGTTGTGGTGGAACTCCTCGCCGAGCCGGACCGCGTCCGCGCCGTCGGCGTAGAAGGCGAGGTCGATGACGGTGCCCTGAGGGCGCAGCAGCCGCAGGGCCAGCGCCAGGGCGGCCGACCGCCCGCGGCACTGGAACACGACGTCCGCGCCGTGGTCGCCGGGGCCGTGCCGCCACCCGCGTTTGAGGTCGGAGACGTCCCCCGGGTCGCGCGTGGCGAGCCCGAGCGCCCCGGCCACGGCGCGACGCTCCGCGGTCGGGTCGAGCACGGTCACCGACGCCGCGCCCAGCGTGGCGGCGAACAGGCCGACGAGCAGCCCGACCACCCCCGCACCGACCACGGCCACCGTCCGGTCGACGACGCCGCCCCCGAGCGCGTCCGACCCCTCCTCGGCGGCGGCGTGCAGCACCCCGTTGGCGCAGATCGGGCCCATGTGCGCGGCGTAGATGCCGAGCACCGGGTCGAGGTCGGGCGGTAGCGCGACGATCCGCTCGCGGGCCGGGTCGGCCCGGTGGGCGGTGCGGTGGCCGTAGGTCATGGCGACGTGCGCGCCCACGGTGTGCGGGGCCGCGGGCCCGGCCGCGACGACCTCGCCGACCTGCATGTAGCCGACCTTCCGGACGGGATAGCCCGTCCCCGGACGGTCCGGGTCGAACAGGCCGAGTTCCGGGTCCCACGCGTGGTGCAGCATCGGGTTGGTGCCCTTGACCCAGCTCAGGTCGGTGCCCGCGGACAGGCCGGAGTACCGGGTGCGGACGTCGAGCCCGTCGTCGGGGAGCGGGCCCGGCTCGTCGTCGGGAACGAGGCGGACCCGCCCGGGAGCCTCGACGACGAGGACCTGCGCGCGGTCAGCCATCGAGCCGGATCGTCGCGCCGGAGGCGGCCGCGTCGGCGAGCGCGCACGCCAGCCGGTGGGTGCGGAGGGCCTCGTCGTAGTCGACGACCGTCCCGGGACCCGGCCGCCCCAGGAGGTGGTCGACGAAGGAGCGGTCGGCGGCGCCGCGCGCCACGGCCGGGTCCACCTCCACCGACCACGTCCCCTCGGGGTCGCGGACCTCGAGCTTGTCCTCGGTGATCGTCACGGCGAGGTCGTCGGCGTAGACCTCCACGCCCGCGCGGTGCTTCCACCCCAGACGGCAGGTCGCCGCCACCGTTCCCACGGCCCCGCTCGCGAAGAGCAGCGTGCCCGCGGTGGCGGAGTCGACGTCGCCGCCGGCCGGGGGCGCGGCGTCCACCACGGCGTGCACCGCGACGACCTCCCCGGCGAGCAGCCGTGCCACGTCGAGGACGTGCACGGCCTGCTCCACCACCTGCCCGCCCGACGCGGCCCGCTGCGACCACCACGGCACCGGCGGGACCCGGTCGAGCCAGGTCGCGACGACGAGCCGGACGTTCCGCCCCGCGAGCAGCTGTCGCGCGCGGGCGACGACGGCCGAGGACCGCCAGTGGTGGCCCACGGCGGTCGCGACGCCCGCCGCCCGGACCTCGTCCCGCACGTCCTCGGCCAGGGCGACGTCGAGACCGAGGGGCTTCTCGACGAAGAGGTGGACGCCGGCGGCGGCGAGGCGCCGCTCGGGTTCGCCGTGGGCAGCGGGCGGCACGCAGACCCACGCCGCGTCGAGGCCGCGGGCGAGCAGTCCGTCGACGTCGGCCGCGGGCGTCGTCCCGACCTCCGCGGCGAGGTCCGCGGCCCGGGTGGCGTCCGGGTCGACCACCCCGACGAGCTCCACCTCCGGCATCGCCGCGAGCGTCCCGGCGTGGCGCCGCGCCACCCCGCCCGCCCCGACGAGACCTACACGGACGCCGACGTCGCTCTTGGTCACCGTCACGAACACGCTGGTACCCGAACGGGTGAAACGGGCACCACGGGACATGCTTCCCGAGGGACGCAGCTGGCTCTCCCGGCGGTCCGGTCGCGTGGACGACTGGTCGTTGGACCAGCTGGTGGAGCGCAAGGACGACCGGCGGGTGAGCGTGGGGCTCCCGGCCCGCGACGAGGCCGAGACCGTCGGCGCGATCGTGGCGGTCATCCGGGACGTGCTGGTCGAGCGCGTCGGCCTCGTGGACGAAATCCTGGTGGTCGACTCGTGCTCGGTCGACGCCACCGCGGCCGTCGCGGCCGCGGCCGGCGCGCGGGTCGTGGCGCAGGACGCGGTGCGTCCGGACCTGCCCGCCGCCGAGGGGAAGGGCGAGGCCCTGTGGAAGGGGCTGATCGCCTGCACCGGCGACCTGGTCGTCGCGGTCGACGTCGACCTGCGCGACTTCGGTCCGGGGTTCGTGACCGGCCTGCTCGGGCCTCTGTTCGACGATCCGGGCGTGGCCTTCGTCAAGGGCTTCTACCACCGGCCGCTGATCGTCGGAGGCGGCGTGGACGTCGACGGCGGGGGCCGGGTGTCGGAGCTGCTGGCCCGGCCGCTGATCAACCTCGCGTGGCCCGCGCTCGCCGGGTTCGTCCAGCCGCTGGCGGGGGAGTTCGCCGCGAGGCGCGAGCTGCTCGAGGCGATCCCGTTCCTCACCGGCTACGGCGTCGAGCTCGGCATGCTCGTCGACGTCCTCGACCGGGTGGGGCTCGACGCCATGGCCCAGGTCGACCTCGGGGTGCGGGTCCACCGCCACCACGACCTGCACACCCTCGGGCGGATGGCGGCCCAGATCCAGCTCGCGGCCGCCGTCCGCCTCGAGCGCGACGGCGTCCTCGTCCGCCTGCCGGTCGCGCCGACGCTCGTGCAGTTCCACCGGGCCGACACGCCGACGGCGGACGTCCTGGACCGCGAGGTGGTGGTCACCGACGTCGCCGTCACCGAACGTCCGCCGGTCCGCGAGCTGCTCGCCGGGCGGCCGGTGGCGTGATGACCACCTCCGGGGCCGGCCCGACCGTCCTGCTCGACGCGGGACCGTGGCTGCCGGTGCCCCCGGAGGGCTACGGCGGGATCGAGGCCGTCGTCGCGACCCTGGTTCCGGAGCTGCGCCGGCTCGGGGTGCGCGTCGTGCTCGCGACCGTCGGGACGAGTCGGCTGGCGGTCGACGAGCGGCTGTCCGCCTTCGACGAACCCCGTTTCGCCGCGCTCGCCGCGCCCTACAACCGCGTCATGGGGATCGCCGCCGCCCACGTCGAGCGGGTCCGCGCCGAGCTGCGCGCCCGCTCCGACATCGATCTCGTGCACTCCCACCTCGAGGCGTGGGGGCTGGTGGCCTACGCCGACGCCGGGCCGCCCGTGCTGCACACCCTGCACTGGGACCTCACGAAGCACCCCGAGCTGTACGGCCGGTTCGACGGCCGGGGCCGCGTCCTCGTCAACGGGGTGTCCGCCGACCAGCTCGCCCGGGCGCCCGCCGCGCTGCGCGCCCACGCGCTGGGCCACGTCCCGCTCGCGACGCCGCTGGCCACGACCCGCCGCCCGCCCGACGTCGTCGAGGACCGGCTGGTGGTGCTCGCGCGGCTCACCCCGGCGAAGGGGCAGGACGTCGCGGCCCGGCTGGCCCGGCGGACCGGACGGCGGGTGGTGCTCGCCGGCCCCGTCGGCCCGTACGGCGACCCGGCCGCCCTCCGGCACGCCCTCGCGACCGACCCGCGGGCGCGGGAGCACCCCGACGTCACCTGGTTCCTCGAGGCGGTGGCCCCGCTGCTCGACGACGACCTCGTGCGGTGGGCGGGTGCGCTGCACGGCGAGGACCGCGACCGGCTGCTCGCCGGGTCGAGCGCGCAGCTCTGCCCCCTGCACTGGGACGAGCCCGGCGGCACCGGCGTCGTCGAGTCGCTCGCGCTGGGCACACCGGTCGTGGGCTACGCGCGGGGCTGCCTGCCCGAGCTGCTCGACCCGGGCCGGACGGGCCACCTCGTGGCGCCCGACGACGAGGACGCCCTCGCCGGGTTCCTCGCCGCGCGGGGCGAGACCGCGCTCGACCGCGCCGCGTGCCGGGCCGCCGCGTCCGCCCGCCACACGCCGGAGATCATGGCCCGGGCCTACCTCGACCTGTACGGCCGGGTGCTGGCCCGGGCCCGGGAGGGCGCCGCGCTCGATGTCGTCTAGGCGGCCGGCACGTCCACGGTGACCGCCTGCACGGCCGCCTCCCGGGCCGCGCGCCGGGCCTCGGCGTGGAAGTCCGGCGCGGTGCAGAGGTAGAGGGTCCGGCCGTCGGACCCGCCCAGTCCGCACGCGTACACGCCGGTGCCCGCCTCCACGGCGTCGACGATCTCGCCGCCCTCGCGGACCCGGATCGCCCGGTTGCCCAGCGCGTCCGCGACCCACAGGCACCCCTCGGCGTCGAGCCGCGGCGAGCAGCCGTCGGGGCCGACGACGAGCTGGCCGCCCAGCACCGTCCCGAGGTCGGACGACGTCGGCAGCGCGCCGAACGTGGCCCAGTCGCGGCGCGGGCCGAGCGACCCGTCGTCGTGGATGTCGAAGGCGCTGATGCGGTTGCCGAAGGTCTCGTCGACGAGCAGGGTGCCGCCGGAGACGACGCTGCCGTTGGGGAACCACAGGTCCTCGGCCGCGGCGGTCACCGAGCCGTCGGGATCGACGCGGAAGACCGTCGTCGGGGCGACCGGGGCGCCGCCCATGAGGTCGAAGCCGAAGTTGCCGACCCAGGCGCGGCCGGTGGTCGAGTCGACGACCATGTCGTTGAGCTGCGCGGGCACGTGGTCGGAGAGGTCGGCGTGGGTCACGACCGACCCGTCGTCCTCCCGGCGCAGGATCCGGCGGTCGAGCGCGGACACCGCGATCAGCCGACCGTCGGGGAGCCAGCCGATGCCCGAGGGCTGTGCCGGAATCTCGAGCTCGGTGCGCAGGTCGGCGCCGTCCTCGCGGGCCGAGAGCACACGGTGGGTGTAGAAGTCGACGAACCACAGCCGGTCCTCGTGCCAGCGCGGGCACTCGGTGAACGACAGGCCGTCGACGACGGTGCGGATCTCGCGGCTCATGTACGGACCTCCTGGCCTCGACGGTGCGGCGGGAGGAACCTACTGCCTCAGAACGGGCGGCGGCGGTGTCCGAGCGTGCCCATCAGCAGGAACAGCAGCGGGAACATCACGAAGCCCACCGGGTGCCCGAGCACGGTCAGGGTCACCATGCCCAGCGCCAGCACGACCGGGATCAGGGCGACCGGCCACACCGTGTGCCGTACGGGCAGGTGCGGCTGCGCCGGGACGACCTGTCCGGCCGGGGCGAGGTGCGGCTCCGGCAGGTCGCGGAACAGGGCGTCGAGCTCGTCGCGGTAGACCGCCGCGCCCGCGGCGGCCGAGCGGTCGCTGTACTCGGCCACGTCGAGGCGCCCGGCCTCGAGGTGGGTGTCGAGCGCCTGCATGGCGGCGGTGCGCTCGTCGTGGCCGACCCGCAGGCGGGGCGTCTCGGCCGGCCGGTCCGCGGGGTCGTGGTCCATGCCTCCATGGTGCGCCCGGATCGGCGTTCGTGCCGTGAGGTCGACGTTCAATTCTGCGCGGTCGGCCGGACGACGATCTCCCCGACGTCCACCCCGGGCGGCTGCGCCATCGCGAACGCGACCGCACGGGCGATCGCGTCCGGCGGCATCGCGATCTCCGTCATCTGCCGCTGGTACTCCCGACGACGGGTCGGGTCGGCCACCGCGTCGACGAACTCGGTGGCGGTGAACCCGGGGGAGATCGCGGTGACGCGCAGGTGGGGTCCGGCCTCCTGCCGCAGCCCCTCGCACAGGGTCCGCACCGCGTTCTTCGTCGCGGCGTAGACGACCTGGTCCGCACGATGCGCAGCCCCGAGGTCGACACGATGCTGATCAGGTGGCCCGCGGACTGCGCCCGGAACAGGGGGAGGGCGGCGGCCACGCCGTGCAGCACGCCGCGCAGGTTGACGTCGATCATCTCGTCCCACGCGTCGACGGGCTGCTCGTCGAGCGGGCCCACATGCGCGATGCCGGCGTTCGCGACGAACACGTCCAGCCGCCCGAACGCCGCGACGGCGAGGTCCACGAGCGCGGCGACGTCCGCGCGCGAGCGCACGTCCGTCGCGCGGGTGCGGACCTCCCCGCCGAGCTCGGCCGCCAGCGACTCGAGGCGGTCGGCCCGCCGGGCGCCGAGGACCAGCCGCGCGCCCTGCCCCGCCAGCAGCCGGGCGGTCGCCGCCCCGATCCCGCTGCTCGCCCCGGTGATGACGACGACGGGTGCGTCCATGGTGCGCTCCTTGATGTGATAGGTCTATCACTTGCTAGAGTAACAGCCCTCTCACATCGTTGGAGGGTCGATGCCCGGAGGCCCGCGACAGCGCGGTCGGTACCACCACGGCGACCTGCCGTCGGCCCTGCTCGACGCCGGGCTCGAGCAGCTCGCGACGGCGGGTCCGGCCGGGTTCTCGGTGGCGGAGGTCGCGCGGCGCGTCGGTGTCAGCACCGCCGCCCCGTACCGGCACTTCACCGACCGCGACGGGTTCCTCGCCGCCGTCGCCGCCCGGGCCGCCGAGCGCCTGGCGGCGGCGGTCGCGGCGGCCGCGACCGACGACGACCCCCGCGACCGGCTCGCCGCGGCGGCGGGCGCGTACGCGGTGTTCGTCGCCGAGCACCGCACCGGCTTCGACGTCGTCTACGCGCCGGCGCTCCGGGCGGCGCGCGACGCCGACCTCGCAGCGGCGGGACGCGCGGTGATGGCGCTGTTCCTCGACCCCGCCCGCGAGATCGCCGGCGACGGGGCGCTGGAGCTCACCGAGCAGGTCGTCGCCCTCGCCCACGGCTACGCCACGCTCGACGCCGAGGGCTTCCTCACCGCCGACCGCGTCACCGACGTGCCGACCGCGACCCGGGCCCGGCGGGCCGCCCGGGCGTTGATCGATGGCGCTGCCGGCTGACTACGGCAGGAGCTCGAACCGCTTCGCCTCGTACCGCAGCTCGTCGCGGTGCTCCGGGGCGGCGATCGCGATCAGCTCCCGGGCGCGCTGGGCGATCGAGCGTCCGCGCAGCGAGGCGACGCCGTACTCGGTCACGACGTGGTCGACGGTGTTCTTCAGCGTGGTGACCACGCTGCCCGCCGTGAGCTGGGCGCGGATGCGCGACATCCCGGACGACGTCGCCGCGTGCGTCACGAGGAACGCCCGGCCGCCCTCGGAGTACATGGCGCCGCGGGCGAAGTCGGACTGGCCACCCGAGGACGACCAGTACCGGCCGGCGATCGTCTCGCTGGCCGCCTGGCCCATGAGGTCGACCTCCGTGGTGGCGTTGATCGACACGAAGTTCGGCTCCTCGGCGACCACGCGGGGGTCGTTGGTCCACTCCACCGGCAGGAACATGACGTCGGTGCGCCCGTCGAGCCAGCGGTGCATCGCCTCGTCGCCGATCGAGAAGGTGGTGACGTGCTCGCCCGGGCGCTGCTTCTTGCGGACTCCCGTGACGACGCCGAGGTCGACGAGGTGGGCGAGGCCGCTCGCGAGGCACTCGGTGTGGATGCCGAGGTCACGGTGACCGGTCAGCGCCGCGGTGACCGCGCCCGGGGTGCCGCCGACGCCGATCTGCAGGCACGCCCCGTCGGGGACCATGTCGGCCACCAGCTCCGCGATCGCGTGGTCGGCGGGGGAGGGGTCGCGGTGGCGCACCGGCGGGAGGGCGCGGTCGGTCGCGATCCACCCGGCCACCTGGTCGGCGCGCAGCAGGTTCTCGCCGCGGGTGAACGGCATCGCCGAGGTGGCCTCCAGCAGGAAGGGGACCTCGCCGATCATCGAGGCGACGTAGTCGGCGTTCGTGCCCAGGCTGAAGCGGCCCTCGTCGTCGGGACCGGCGGCCGCGGCGAGGACCACGGTGCGCTTCGTGGCCTGCCGGAGCAGCAGGGGCATCTCGGAGAAGTGGTTGGGGACGAGGTCGCACGTCCCCTTCCGGTAGGCCTCGCGCGAGCCCGGGCCGAGGTAGTAGTCGACGTGGCGCAGCCGGTCGCCGAACTCCCCGCGGATGTACGGCCGTTCGACGAACGGGTCCATCCGGTGCACCCGCACGCCGTCGAGCTCGTCGGCGATCGACTCGAGCAGGTCGAGCAGTGTCTGCGGCTCGCCCTGTCCGATCGGCACGATGACGTCGGCCCCGGGCGGGACGAGGGTGCGCAGGCGCGCGCGGGCCTCGTCGGGGGACAGCGGAGCGGTCATGGTCGAGCCGTACCCGCCGGGGCCGCCGGCTCCACCGGCGACTGGAACAACGTGGGCGAACTCCCGGTTGGAGGGTTGACACGTCAAGCGAGGAGGCGACATGGAGACCACGCTCTGGGACCGGGGCACCTTCCACGCCGAGCTCGGGCAGTGGATCGACGCCGCCCGCGTGCTGGCCGAGCTCGTCGAGGCCGAGCCGGACGCCTCGGCGGCGCGGCTGCTGCTCGCGCGTGCCTACTACCACTCCGCGCAGCTGGGCCGGGCCGAGGAGCAGGCCCGCCTGCTCGTCGCCGACCGTCCCGACGACGGGTACGCCCACCTGCTGCTCGGTCGGTCGCTGCAGCGGCAGGGGAGGCACGACGAGGCGACGGGCCCGTTGCGCCTCGCCGCCGCGCTCGGCGCGGCTGCCTAGCCTCTCGCTGGGCCGTGTGAGTGAACGACACGCCGAGGTCGGTTGCGCACTACTCGATGTGAGCGTCCCGCGTCACGCGGCTGACGTCCGGCCGTCCCCCGCCGATATCCGGCTCGTCGACACGACGGCGAGGGAGTGGCATGACGCAGGTGGGGGAGCCGTGGGTGGTGGTCCTCTCGGACCCGCAGACGGGCGGGATCGAGAGCTTCGGGCCCTATTCGCGGCAGGAGGCGGAGCGGCTGCAGCTGTGGTGCGCGGCGGAGCTCGACCTCGACGATCTGGGGGACGTGGTCGTGCTCGCGGCGCGGATGCGGTCGTGAGCGGGGAGTGGCGGCTGACGCTGCGCCGCTTCACGGCGTTCGACGTGCGGCCGGCGGAGCCCGCCGGCCCGGTGGCACCACCCGTCGTCGGGAACGGATCCGACGATCCCGACGACGGGTGGGGTGCCGCGGTGCGGCACGGCGAGCGCGGGGAGTGGGGCGAGGCGGCCCGGCTGCTCGGGACGGTCGTCGAGGACGACCTCTCGAGCCCGGTGCCGCGGGTGCTCCTGGTGGAGGCGCTGATGTCGTCGGCGCAGTGGCGGCCGGCCGCCGCCCACCTGCGGCGGCTGCTGGCCGACCACCCGGCCGATGCCTACGCGGCGTACCTGCTGGAACGGTGCGCGGCTCAGCTCGGGTCCCACTCCAGCGTGGTGGTGTCGAGCGAGTCGAGCAGGTCGAACCAGGGGCCGGTGCGGGGCAGCTCGAAGCGGTAGAAGAACCGGGCGGCGGCGCGCTTGCCCGCGGCGAACGCGTCGTCCCGCTGCCCGAGGGCGAGCAGCTGCTCGAGCCAGATCCACGCGGCGACGACGTGGCCGACGGCCTCGAGGTAGACGCTCGCGTTCGCGAGGGTGACGTCCGGGTCGCCGGCCGCGTGCAGGGTGGCGGTGGTCTTCTCGATCCGCACGAGCGCGGCCTCCAGGGCGGCGGCGTACTCCTGCTGGTCGCCCGCTCGGCCGATCGTGTCGCGGACGGTCGAGAGCAGCAGGTCCAGGCCGGCCCCGCCGCGCATCACGGCCTTGCGGCCGAGCAGGTCGATCGCCTGGATGCCGTGCGTGCCCTCGTGGATCGGGTTCAGCCGGTTGTCGCGGTAGAACTGCTCGACGGGGAAGTCGCGGGTGTAGCCCGAGCCGCCGAGCACCTGGATCGCGAGGTCGTTCGCGGCCAGGCACCACTGGGAGGGCCAGCTCTTCGCGATCGGGGTGAGCACGTCGAGCAGCAGCGCGGCCCGCGCCCGCGACTCGTCGTCGGGGTGGGTGTCCTTCTCGTCGACCAGCCGCGAGCAGTAGAGCCCGAGCGCCATCCCGGCCTCGGCGTAGGACTTCTGCGCGAGCAGCATCCGCTTCACGTCGGGGTGCTGCGCGATCGGGATCATCGGGGTGGAGACGTCGCGGCCGCCGACGGCGCGACCCTGCGTGCGGGTGAGCGCGTACTCCAGGGAGTGCAGGTAGCCGGTGACGCCGAGGGCGGTCGCGCCCATCCCGACGCCGACCCGTGCCTCGTTCATCATGTGGAACATCGCGGCGAGGCCGCCGTGCTCGGCGCCGACCAGCCAGCCGACGGCCCCCTCGCGCTCACCGAAGTTCAGCAGCGTGTTGACCGTGCCGCGGTAGCCCATCTTGTGGTTCAGCCCGGCGAGGACGACGTCGTTGCGGGTGCCGTCGTCGAGGACGCGCGGCACCGCGATGAGGCTGATGCCCTTCACCCCGGGCGGACCACCGGGGATCTTGGCGAGCACCAGGTGGACGATGTTGTCGGTCAGCTCGTGCTCGCCGCCCGAGATCCACATCTTGGTGCCGACGACGCGGTAGGACCCGTCCGGCTGCGGCTCGGCGCGGGTGGTGATGTCGGCGAGCGACGAGCCGGCCTGGGGCTCGGAGAGGCACATCGTCCCGGACGTGGAGCCGTCGAGCATGCCCGGCACCCACGCCTCGACCTGCTCCGGCGTGCCGTGGGCGAGGAGCAGGTTGACCGCGGCCGTCGTCAGGAACGGGTAGGACGCGGTGCCGATGTTGGCGGCCTGGAACCACGCGAGCGCGGCGCGGGCGACGGTGAACGGCAGCCCGGTGCCGCCGTGCTCGGCCGGGACGGACGCGGCGAGGAACCCGGCCTCGGCGAAGGCCTGGATCGCCTCCTTCACCCCGTCGACGAGGACGACCCTCCCGTCCGGTCCCTGGTGGGGCTCGGCGAGGTCGGCGGCCCGGTTGTGCGGCTCGAAGCGCTCCGTGGCGATCTGCTCGGCGAGGTCGAGCACGGCGTCGATCGTCTCGCGGTCGTGCTCCGCGAACGGCGCGCGGTCGAGCAGGTCTCCGACGCGCAGCCAGTCGTGGAGGAGGAAGTCCAGGTCGGCGCGGTCGAGGATCCGGGAGGTCACCGGACCATCATGCGCCAGGGTCCGCCGGGTCGGCCGGCGGACGGCGAGGTGCACGTGAGGCAGGTTCGCGGGGCGTCGGGCATGTCTGGTGCGACTCCCGGGAGCGGGACCTACCGGCCCGCCCCCAGCCACGCGCAGGCCAGGAGGGCCAGCTCGACGTCGAGGCGGTCGCCGTCGACCGGGCGGCCGCGGATCTCCTTCGCCCGGCGCACCCGGTACTTGACCGTCGAGGGGTGCACCCCGAGCTGGGTCGCGGTGGCCGCGTTGCTGCCGCCGGTCGCGAGGAAGACCCGCAACGTCTCGCGCAGCCGGGCGCGCGTCTGACCGGGCTCGGCGAGCGGACCGAGCACCCGCTTCACCCAGGCGGTGGCCCCGTCGAGGTCGGCGCAGAGCAGGGCGACCGCCCCCACCTCGTCGAACAACGTCACGGCCGGGGCGTCCTCGCCGGCGGCGAGCGTGACCGCCCGGGCCCGCAGCGCCTGCTCGTGCGTCGCCCGGAAGCCCTCGACGCCGGCGGCCGGTGCCCCGCACGCCACCCGGACCGGCTCCCCGCCCCGGCGCACCACCGCCGACACGGTCTCCCGGGACACCTCGACGACGCCCGGCAGCCACACCCACGCGCTCGTGGTGTCCCAGGGGACGACCAGGGCGCGCCCCTGCGCGTCGAGGGCCAGGGCGAGCGCGTCGGCGCAGCGCTCGAGCGCGACCAGGGCCGGACCCGCCGTCGGGGGCTCGTCGAGCCAGAGCACGAGCCCGAGGTGCTCCCGCCCGAAGCGGTAGCCGAGGACGGACTCGACCGCTCGGCGTTCGTCCGCCCCCGACGGCGCCCGGCGGTCGAGCACGTCGCGGATGCGGGCGACGCGGATCGCGTGCCGGTTCTCCAGCCAGCGGTCCCGTTCCGCCTCGTACACGGCGACGACGTGCTGCGAGACGTGGTCGACGTACTCGAAGACGGTCAGCACGACGTGCTGGGAGACCGCGGCGACCCGGTCCCGCTCGACGGCGGCCTCCACGCAGGAGAACGCCCACTCCATGAGGTGGGCCTGCCCCAGGCGGTAGGCGCGGACGAGGGCGTTGACCGGCACCCCGCGCTGCGCGAGCCGCCGGGCGTACTCGACGGCGGCCGGCGGCGCCTCGACCTCGCGCGGGGGCAGGTCGTGCGCCAGGACGTGCAGGATCGTCTCGACGTTGCCGCCGACGCTCGCCCCGAGCAGGTCGATCAGGCCGGGATCGCCGCGCAGCTCGTCGATGCGGGCGGCGAGCAGGTCGCGGATGGCGTCGGAGATCTCGTCCCGGTGGCGGGCGAGACCGGCGGCCACCGCGGCGACCGCGGCCGACCTGTCGTCGGGACGGGGCAGCGTGCCGTTGAGCTCCCGCACCAGACCACCGTCCCCTGTGACGCCCGCCACCGTGACGGTAGACCCGCAGCCGCGGACGAACCAGCGGCCGGGCTTCGTCTCCCGGGGACGAAGCGGCGGAATGTGTCCCGGGTCACGGTTGGGGTCCCGACGAGACGAGGAGATTCCGTGCCCCTGCACCCCGAGGCCCAGGCCCTGCTGAACGCGCTGGCCGAGATGGGCAGCCCGCCCTTCGAGTGCATGACGGTGCCGCAGGCCCGTCAGGCCACGGCGGCGTTCCTCGACCTGCAGCCGCCGGCCGAGGACGTCGGCACGATCTCGAACCGGGCGATCCCCGGCCCGGCGGGCGACATCCCGGTGCGGATCTACGTGCCGAAGGGCGAGAAGGTCCGCGGCGTCCTGGTGTACTTCCACGGCGGCGGCTGGGTGATCGGCGACCTCGAGACCGTCGACCGGCCGTGCCGCTCCATCGCCAACGCCGCGGACGTCGTCGTGGTGTCGGTGGACTACCGGCTCGCACCCGAGCACCCCCAGCCCGCGGCCTTCGAGGACTGCTTCGCCGCGACCGCGTGGGTCGCCGAGCACGCCGAGGAGCTGAACGTCGACCCGTCGCGGCTCGCCGTCGGCGGCGACTCCGCGGGCGGCCACCTCGCCGCGGCGGTCTCCCTGCACGCCCGCGACCACGGCGGCCCCGCCATCGCGTTCCAGCTGCTGATCTACCCGGTCACCGACTTCGCCTTCACCACGCCGTCGCACGCCGAGAACGGCGAGGGCTACCTGCTGCAGCGCGCGACGATGCAGTGGTTCTGGGCGCACTACCTCGGCGCGTCCGACCCGGACAAGGACCAGACCGTCTTCCCGGCGCGCGCCGCGTCCTTCGCCGACCTGCCGCCCGCCTTCGTCGCGACCGCCGAGTTCGACCCGCTGCGCGACGAGGGCGAGGCCTACGCCGAGTCGATGCGCGCGGCCGGCGGCCAGGTCAGCAACACCCGCTACGACGGCATGATCCACGGCTTCCTGTGGACGCTCGGTGCCACGCCGTCGGGTGCCCGGCTCGTGGACGACTCCGTCGCCGCCCTGCGTTCCGCCCTGGAGAGGTGAGCACGATGACCGTGACCGAGACCCGCCCCGAGACCACCGGCTCCGGTGCGACCGAGCACGTCGACGTCCTCGTCGTCGGCGCCGGTGTCGCCGGGATCGGCGCCGGACACCACCTGCGCGAGAACTTCCCGGAGCGCAGCTTCCTCATCCTCGACGCCCACCCCGACCGCGGCGGGACGTGGTGGACCCACCGCTACCCGGGCGCCCGCTCGGACTCCGACCTGTTCACCTACGGCTACCGGCACAAGCCGTGGCGGGGCCCGTCGATCGCGTCGTCCGAGGAGATCCTCACCTACCTGGACGAGGTGATCGAGGAGGACCACCTCAAGGAGCGCATCCGGTACCAGCACCGGGTCGTCTCCACGAGCTGGTCGTCCGACGACGCCTGTTGGACCGTCGAGGTGCACCGCGAGGACACCGGCGAGACCGTGCAGGTCAGCTGCCACTTCCTGTGGATGTGCCAGGGCTACTACAAGCACGACGAGCCCTACACGCCCGAGTTCCCCGGCCGCGAGCGCTTCACCGGCCCGGTGCTGCACCCGCAGAGCTGGCCGCAGGACCTGGACTGGACCGGCAAGAAGGTCGTCGTCATCGGCTCCGGGGCCACCGCGGCGACGGTGGTGCCGGCGATGGCCGAGACCGCCGAGCACGTGACGATGCTCCAGCGCACCCCGACCTTCATGATCGCCGCGCCGAAGACGCACGAGCTCGCGATCCAGCTCCGCGCGCTCGACATCCCGGAGGAGTGGACCTACGAGATCCTCCGCCGGACCTACATCGAGCAGTTCAACGAGCTGACCCGGCTCTCGGCGGAGGACCCGGACACGGCGCGGCAGTACCTCCTCGACGAGATGCGCCCGCACCTGCCCGAGGGCTTCGACATCGAGAAGCACTTCAACCCCGCCTACCGGCCCTGGCAGCAGCGGATCGCGCTGCTGCCCGACGGCGACATGTTCGCCTCGATCAAGGAGGGCAAGGCCTCGGTCGTCACCGACACGATCGAGACGTTCACCGAGACCGGCATCACGCTCTCGTCGGGGGAGGAGCTCGAGGCCGACATCATCGTCTCGGCCACCGGGTTCAACCTCTCCTGCTTCGGGGACGTCGCGTTCTCCGTCGACGGCGAGCCGGTGGACTTCTCGGAGCGGGTCACCTGGCGCGGAATCATGATCGACGGCGTGCCGAACATGGCCTTCGTGTTCGGCTACTTCCGGCACTCGTGGACGCTGCGGGCCGACCTGATCTCCGACCTGGTGACGCGGCTGCTGCAGCACATGGACTCGCTCGGGGTGCGCTCGGTGACCCCGGTGGCCGGTCCGGACGTCGAGCTGCGGCCCTGGTCGGACCCGGAGAACTTCAACCCGGGGTACGTCATGCGCTCGCAGGACAAGATGTTCAAGCAGGGCGACCGCGCCCCGTGGACCCACATGCACGAGTTCGCCGAGGAGCGGCACACGCTGCCCGCGGCCGATCTCGACGACGGGTCGCTCAAGTACGACTAGGTCGACAGCCAGAGGACGAGCCCCGCGAGGACGAGGCTCGTCGCGAGGGTCAGCCAGCCGCCGAGGGCGTGGGCCAGGGCGCCCCACCCCCGGCGGCGGGCGCCGAGCGCGGCCACGACGCCGGAGCCGAGCACCCCCAGCCCGATCAGCACGAGGGCGACGAGCTGGGGGAGCCCGGTGCACAGCAGGGCCGTGCTCGAGGACGTGCACGAGTCCGCCGCCATCGCGATCGGCAGCAGGGCGACCATCCCCACGAAGCCGCCCGCGGCCAGGAGCACGGCCGCGTGCACGGCGGAGGCGATCACGACGGCGGGTCGGGGCGGGGTCTCGAGGAGCATGGCGCAGACCCTGCTCGCGCCGACCCGACGTCGGGACCGGGGAACTACTCAGGCGCCGCGGTAGCGGGGCGGGCGCTTCTCGGCGAACGCCGCCGGGCCCTCGACGGCGTCGTCGGTGCGCATCACCGCGAGGAACGCCTCGTGCTCGCGCGCCATCGCCGTCGCGTGGTCCAGACCGAGCCCGTCGAGCACCCGCTCGCGCGCCGCGCGCACCGCGAGGGGACCCTTCGCGGCGATCGACCGGGCGAGCGCGCACGCCGCCGGCACCAGCTCGGCGAGGTCGACGACCCGGTTGACGAGGCCCGACCGGTACGCCTCCGCGGCGTCGATCGGCTCGCCGGACAGGATCATCTCCATCGCGAGGCCCAGCGGCACGGCCCGCGGCAGTCGCACGGTGCCGCCCGCCCCCGGGATGATCGCCCACTTCGTCTCGGCCAGCCCGAACGTGGCGTTCGGCGAGCAGAGCCGGATGTCGCACGCGAGCGCCATCTCCAGCCCGCCCGCCAGGGCGTGCCCGTTCACCGCGGCGATCAGCGGCTTGTGTCGGGTGGTGGCGGTGAAGCCGCCGAAGTTCCACGGCGGGTCCTCGCCCGCCCGCACGGCCTCCCGGTAGGCCGGGATGAGCGTCTTGAGGTCCGCGCCCGCGGAGAACGTCGTGTCCCCGGCGCCGGTCAGGACCGCGACGAGCCGGGCGTCGTCGGCCTCGAAGTCCGCGACCGCGGCGCCGAGGTCCTGCTGGTGCGCCGGATCGAGGGCGTTGCGCGCCTCCGGGCGGTCGATGGTGATGACGAGGACGCGGTCGTCGTCGGGGTCGGTCGCGACGCGGATCGGCACGGTCCGAGAGCTTCGTCGACCGCCGCCGCTCGATCAACGTCTGCGGTTGTGCGCGATCGGCTCGGGTGCCACAGTGGTGTGGCTCACTCACGATGCTGTGGAGGCCACCACCCATGAGCAGCACCTCTCTCTACGAGCGCCTCGGCGGGACCTACGCGATCGCCGGCGCGGTCGACGTCCTGGTCGACCGGCTCTTCGAGAACGCGGGCGTCAACGCCAACGAGGCGGTGCACGAGCACCACGGCAACCCCGCGAACGGCCCGGGCTACAAGTTCCTCGTGACCGCGTGGTCGATCGAGGCCGCGGGCGGGCCGAAGTGCTACCCGGGGCTGGACATGATCGCCGCCCACACGACGCTGCACATCACCGACGAGCAGTTCAACGCGGTGTACTTCGAGATCGAGGCGACGCTGCGCTTCCTCGGCGTCCCGGAGGCCGAGACCGCGGAGTTCATGCAGATCATCGAGCACTACCGCCCCGAGGTCGTGCAGCAGTCGAAGGTCGACCAGGTCGGCACGCTGGAGCCCGCCGTCGCGTGAGCGAGGAGTCGCTGGACGTCGACCTGCAGCGGGCGTCGGCCGCGTGGCCACGCCCGGTGCGGGTCGGCCTCGTCCCGCCCGACCCCGGGTGGCCCGACGAGGCGGCGCGCTGGGCCGAGCGCCTCGCCCGGCCGGTCCGCCACGTCGGCGCCACCGCCGTGCCCGGTCTCCCGGCCCACCCGCAGATCGACCTGCTCGTCCTGGACCCCGACGACGAGGCGGCGCGTTCCACGCTCGAGGCGTGGGACATGGTCGAGGTCGGCTCCGGGACGTGGCGCCGGCCCGCCCTGCCCGACGACGGCTCGTGCCCGACCGCCGTCGAGGTGCGCCTCCTGCGCCCGCACGACCCGGCCGTCGAGCCCGTGCTCCGGTTCCGGGACCTCCTGCGCGCCGACGAAGCCGCAGCGCGGCGGTACACCGACGTGCGTCGGGGTCTGGCGGGGGAGTACGGCGACCTCGGCGCCTACCGCCGCGCGAAGGGTCCGGTGATCGCAGCGCTCCTGCGGGGGTGAGGTCGGGGTTCGTCCGCCGGCGCGAGAGGCGGCGACGGACCCGCCCCACCCGCCGTCGGGACGATCACACCGACCGTGCGCGGACCGTCAAGAGGACCCGGGCCGGCGTCAACGACGCGTCAACGCGCGCGTACCGGGCCCGGGTCCGACGCAGGGTGGCGTCCACACGGCGGCCCGCCCCGAGGGCCGCCCCTCCGGAACGGACGGCGGACGTGGCGGACCTCCTCTACGTGGGCCTGGTGATCGTGATGTTCGCGGTCCTGGTGCTCGCGGCGCGCGGGCTGGAGCGGTTGTGAGCGGCGTGACCGGCGACGTGGTCGGCGGGATCGTGGCGCTCGCGCTGCTGCTCTACCTCGTCGTGTCCCTGCTGCGCCCCGAGTGGTTCTGATGTCGGACACCGCAGCCGGGTTGCTGCAACTCGTCGTGCTGCTCGTGCTCCTGGCCGCCGCCTGGCGGCCGCTGGGGGACTGGATGGCGCACGTCTACACCACCGAGCACCACTGGCGCGTCGAGCGCGTGATCTACCGGGTCGGCCGCGTCGACCCCGACTCCGACCAGCGCGCGGGCACCTACGCGTTGGCGGTCCTCGCCTTCTCGCTGGTCGGGGTGCTGCTCGTCTACGCGATCCAGCGGCTGCAGGGCTTCCTGCCCCTCGACGCGACCGCCGGCGGCGACGCGAAGGGCGCGGTGGACCCGGCGGTCGCCTTCAACACGGCGATCTCGTTCGTCACGAACACGAACTGGCAGTCCTACGTCCCCGAGTCGACGATGAGCCACGTCTCGAACGCCGCAGCACTGGCCGTGCAGAACTTCGTGTCGGCGGCCGTGGGCATGGCGGTCGCGGTGGCCCTGGTCCGCGGGTTCGTCCGCTCGCGCAGCGGCCGGATCGGCAACGCGTGGGTGGACATCACGCGCGGCTTGGTCCGCGTCCTCGTGCCGATGGCGACCGTCCTCGCCGTCGCGCTCGTGGCCTGCGGCGTGGTGATGAGCCTGCGCACCGGGCTCACGCTGACCGCGGCCGACGGGAGCACCCACCCCGCCGCGATCGGGCCGGTCGCGTCCCAGGAGGCGATCAAGGAGCTGGGCACCAACGGCGGCGGCATCCTCAACGCCAACTCCGCGCACCCGTTCGAGAACCCCAACGGCCTGTCGAACCTGCTCGAGATCCTCGCGATGCTGATCATCCCGGTGGCGCTCACCCGCACCTTCGGCCGCATGGTCGGCTCGATCCGGCAGGGCGTCTCCCTGCTCGCCGTCATGACCGTCCTGTGGGGCGGGATGCTCGCGGTGATCTGGGCGGCCGAGGCGCACGCCCCCGGAGCGACCGGGTCGGGCCTGGAGGGCAAGGAGGCGCGCTTCGGGATCCCGTCGTCCGCGCTGTTCGCCGACACCTCCACCGGCACGTCGACCGGCGCGGTGAACTCGCTGCACGACTCCTACACCGCCTTCGGGGGCGGCGGGACGCTGCTCAACATGCTGTTCGGCGAGCTCTCGCCGGGCGGGGTCGGGACCGGGCTGTACTCGATCCTCGTCATCGCGATCATCGCCGTGTTCCTCGCGGGTCTGATGGTCGGTCGCACCCCGGAACTGCTCGGCAAGTCCCTCGGGCGCCGCGAGGTGACCTGCGCGGCCGTGGTCGTGCTCGTCATGCCGACGCTGGTGCTGCTCGGGACGGGGGCCGCCGTGGTGCTGCCCGGGACGGCCGGGGCGCTGACGAACAGCGGCCCGCACGGACTGTCCGAGGTGCTGTACGCGTTCGCGTCGGCGGCCAACAACAACGGCTCGGCGTTCGGCGGGCTCACCGCCACCTCGCCGTTCTTCCAGATCGCGCTCGGCGCGGCGATGCTCTTCGGGCGGTTCCTGCCGATCCTCGCCGTCCTCGCGCTCGCGGGCCTGCTCTCGGCGCAGCCCCGCCGCGCGGAGTCGGCCGGGACCCTGCGCACGGGCACGCCGCTGTTCGCGGGCCTCGTCACCGCGACCGTGGTGCTCGTCAGCGCCATCACCTTCCTGCCCGCCCTGGCCCTGAGCCCGATCGCCGAGGGCCTGGCGGCGTCCGCCCAGATCGGAGCGCTCCCGTGACCTCCTCGGTCCTCACCCCGCCCTCCGGCACCGACACCCCGCCGGAGCGTCCGTCGGGCACCGGACGGTCCGTCCCGGCCGGCGCCTTCCGGCCGCGGGCCCTGCTCGAGGCGACCCCGCTCGCGCTGCGCAAGCTCGACCCGCGCGTCCAGCTCCGCAACCCGGTCATGTTCGTGGTGTGGGTCGGGTCGGTCGTCGTCACGGTGGCCGCGGTCGTCGATCCCGGCGTGTTCGCGTGGCTCGTCGCGATCTGGCTGTGGTTCACCGTCCTGTTCGCCAACCTCGCCGAGGCCGTCGCCGAGGGCCGCGGGAAGGCCCAGGCCGACGCGTTGCGCCGCACCCGCACCGGCACGGTCGCGCGTCGGGAGGACGGCAGCGAGGTCCCGGCGACCGAGCTGCGCCCGGGCGACCGCGTCGTCGTCGAGGCGGGCATGACGATCCCCGGCGACGGCGACGTCGTCGAGGGGATCGCCACGGTCGACGAGTCCGCGATCACCGGCGAGTCCGCGCCCGTGGTCCGCGAGTCCGGCGGCGACCGGTCCGCGGTCACCGGCGGGACCACCGTGCTCTCCGACCGCATCGTCGTGCAGGTGACCGCCAAGCCCGGCGAGTCCTTCGTCGACCGGATGATCGCGCTGGTCGAGGGCGCGCAGCGGCAGCGGACGCCGAACGAGATCGCCCTGTCGATCCTGCTCTCGGCGCTGACGATCGTCTTCCTGCTCGCGGTGGTGTCCCTGCAGCCGATGGCGGTCTACTCGGGTCGGCCGCAGTCGCTCGTCGTGCTGGTGGCGCTGCTGGTCTGCCTCATCCCGACGACGATCGGCGCGCTGCTCTCCGCGATCGGCATCGCGGGGATGGACCGGCTCGTGCAACGGAACGTGCTCGCCACGTCCGGTCGCGCCGTCGAGGCCGCCGGGGACGTCTCCACGCTGCTGCTCGACAAGACCGGGACGATCACCTACGGCAACCGGCGCGCCACCGCGCTGCACCCGGTCGGCGTTCCCGACGACGAGCTCGCCCGGCTCGCGCGTCTCGCCTCCCTGGCCGACGGGACGCCCGAGGGCCGCTCGGTGGTCGAGCTGTGCGCGGAACGCTACGGCCTGCCCGCGGAGGCGTCCGCCGACGAGGCCCGCGCCGAGTTCGTGCCGTTCTCCGCGACGACCCGCATGTCGGGGGTGGACGTCGCGCGCCCGGACGGGACCACCGTCGCCGTCCGGAAGGGGGCCGTGGCGTCGGTCCTGGCCTGGCTCGACGAGCACGGCGGGGTCGACCCGGCGGACGGCGAGCGGGTCCGCCGGACCGCTGAGGAGATCTCGTCGCGGGGCGGGACGCCGCTGGTGTGCGGGCAGGTCTCGGGGTCGACCGCGACCCTCGGCGGGGCCATCGAGCTGTCGGACGTGGTCAAGCCCGGGATCGCGGAGCGGTTCGCCGACCTGCGGGCCATGGGCATCCGCACCGTGATGGTCACCGGCGACAACCCGGTGACCGCCCGGGCGATCGGCGACGCGGCCGGCGTGGACGAGGTCCTCGCGGAGGCCACCCCGGAGGACAAGCTCGCGCTGATCCGGCGTGAGCAGCGCGGCGGCCGGCTCGTCGCGATGACCGGCGACGGCACCAACGACGCGCCCGCGCTCGCCCAGGCCGACGTCGGCGTCGCCATGAACACCGGCACCACGGCGGCCAAGGAGGCCGGGTCGATGGTGGACCTGGACTCCGACCCGACGAAGCTCATCGGGATCGTCGAGGTGGGCAAGCAGCTGCTGGTCACCCGCGGGGCGCTCACGACGTTCTCCGTGGCCAACGACCTCGCCAAGTACTTCGCGATCCTGCCCGCGATGTTCGCCGCGCTGTACCCGCAGCTCGGCCTGCTCAACGTCATGGGCCTCGCGACCCCGGAGTCGGCGATCCTCTCGGCGGTCGTGTTCAACGCGCTGATCATCATCGCGCTCATCCCGCTGGCCCTGCGCGGCGTCCGCTTCCGGCCGGTGAGCTCCGAGCAGATGCTGCGGCGCAACCTGCTGATCTACGGCGTCGGCGGCGTGATCGTGCCGTTCCTCGCCATCCCGCTCATCGACCTCGTCGTCCGGCTGATCCCGGGGATCGGGTGACCTCATGACCACCACCATCGACCCGACCACCGACACCATCGCCGACGCGGCCGCGGAGGCACCCCGGACGCCCGTCCTGCGCGGCCTGCTGCGCCAGCTCGGGCCGGCGCTGCGGCTGATGCTCGTGGCGACCGTCCTGCTCGGGGTCGTCCATCCCGCCGTCGTCTGGGGGATCAGCCGGGTGCCCGGGCTCCACGGCCCGGCCGAGGGGTCGACGACCGCCGCCGGGGCCTCCACGCTGATCGGCATCGACCCGGTCCCGGCCGACCCCGCGGCGGACCCCTGGTTCCACCTGCGGCCCTCGGCCTCCGCCCCGGAGACGGCGACGGCCGGGCTCGGCCCGGCCGACCCGTCGACCTCCGGCGGGTCGAACCTCGCGACGACCGCCGAGGGGCTCGCCCGGGCGGTCGCGGAGCGCCGCACCGTCGTCGCGGGCCGGGAGGGCGTGGCGCCCGCGGCGGTGCCCGACGACGCGGTGACCGCGTCCGCCTCGGGGCTCGACCCGGACATCAGCCCGGCCTACGCGGCGCTGCAGGTGCCCCGGGTCGCCCGGGTGACCGGGCTGCCCGTGGCGCAGGTCCGCGCGCTCGTCGCCGACGCCACCGACGGGCGGGTCCTCGGTGTGCTCGGCGAGCCGACGGTGAACACGACCGAGCTGAACGCGGCGCTGGTGGCCGCCCGCCCGGGGCTGCGGTAGCGGACGTTGTCGGGGGTGCGGTCCATGATGGACGCCGTGGACGAGACCGCGCGCGACGACTCCCGGCCGGCGGGCCGGGAGTCGGTACGCAGCGACCCCGCCCGGGGTGAGCTGCGGATCCACCTCGGGGCGGCGCCCGGCGTCGGGAAGACCTACGCGGCGCTCTGCGAGGCGCGGCGCCGGCTCGACCGCGGGACCGACGTCGTCGTGGGGCTGGTGGAGACGCACGGGCGCGCCCGCACCGCCGACCTGCTCGACGGGCTGGAGGTCCTGCCGCGGCGCACCGTGGTGCACCGCGGCACGGCGCTCTCCGAGCTCGACGTCGAGGCGGTGCTGGCGCGGGCGCCCGAGGTCGTCGTGGTCGACGAGCTGGCGCACACCAACGCCCCGGGCAGCCGGCACGGCCGGCGCTACTCCGACGTCGAGGAGATCCTCGCGGCGGGCATCGACGTGATCTCGACGGTGAACGTGCAGCACCTCGCCTCGCTGCACGACGTGGTCGAGCGGATCACCGGGACGCGCCAGCAGGAGACGGTGCCCGACGAGGTGGTCCGGGCGGCCGAGCAGGTCGAGCTGGTCGACATCACCCCGGAGGCGCTGCGCCGGCGCCTCGCCCACGGCAACGTCTACCCGGCGGAGCGGATCGACGCGTCCCTGGCGCACTACTTCCGCACCGGGAACCTCATCGCGCTGCGCGAGCTCGCGCTGCTGTGGGTGGCCGACCAGGTGGACGTGGCGCTGCGCCGCTACCGCGCCGACGAGCAGATCGACGAGGTGTGGGAGGCCCGCGAGCGGGTGGTGGTCGCGGTGACCGGCGGGCCGGAGAGCCTCACGGTGCTGCGCCGGGCCGCGCGGATCGCCCGCCGGGCCGGGGCCGCCGACCTGCTCTGCGTGCAGGTCCTGCGCGGGGACGGGGTCGCCACGCGCGACGCCGGTCGCGGCGCCGGGCGGGACCTGCGCCGGCTCGCCAAGGAGGTCGGCGCCTCCTTCCACACGGTGGTGGGGGACGACGTGGCGACGGCGCTGCTCGACTTCGCCCGCGGCGCCAACGCCACGCAGCTCGTGCTCGGCACGTCGCGCCGCTCGCGTCTGGCCCGGCTGGCCGACCCCGGGATCGGGGCGCGGGCCGTCGCGGCGTCCGGGGCGATCGACGTCCACCTCGTCTCGCACGTCGAGCCGGCCGCCGACGGGCGGGGCGCCGACGACGACGCCGGCTGGTGGCCACGCCTCGTGCGGCTCCTGCGCGGCCGGCGGGCGGTCCGCGGCTGGCCCGCGGCGATCGTGCTGCCGATCCTGGCCGCCTGCTTCGGGTGGCTCTTCCCGGCCGTCGGGCTGTCCACCGACACGGTCGCGTTCTTCCTGGCCACGGTGCTCACCGCGATCATCGGCGGGCTCGTGCCCGCCGTGGTCGCCGCGTTGTTCGCCGGGGCGCTGCTCAACTACTTCTTCACGCCGCCGCTGCACACCTTCACCATCGGCCGCTTCGAGGACCTCGTGGCGGTGACGACGATGCTGCTCATCGCCGTGCTGGTGGCCGCGGTGGTCGACCGGGCCGACCGGCGCGCCGCGCAGGCCGCCCAGGCGCGCGCGGAGGCGACCCTGCTCGCGTCGTTCGCGCGCGTGGTCATCTCGCGCTCGGATCCCCTGCCGCGTCTGCTCGAGCGGGTGCGCGAGGCGTTCGGGTTCACGTCGGTGGCCGTGCTGGAGCGGGGCCCGAAGTCGTCGTGGACGGTCACGGCGCGGGTGCCCGACGACGCGGCGGACACGGGGCGCGACCCGGCCGAGACCGACGCCGACGTCGAGATCGACGAGGGCTCGCACCTGGTCGGGTGCGGGCGCACGCTGACCGCGGCGGAGAACCGGCTCTTCGCCGCGGTCGCGGGCCCGGCGCTGCTCGCGCTGCGCAACCGGCGGATCAGCGCGGAGGCGGTCGACGCGGCGCGGCGGGCGGAGGCGAGCGGCCTGCGGACGGCCCTGCTCTCGGCGGTCGGACACGACCTGCGGACGCCGCTGTCGGCGATCAAGGCGGCGGTGTCCAGTCTCCGCGATCCCGAGCTGGCGCTCGACCCCGCCGACCGCGAGGAGCTGCTCGCCACGGTGGAGGAGTCCGGCGACCGGCTGGTCGCCCTCGTCGACAACCTGCTCGACTCCTCACGGCTGGCCACCGGCGCGGTCACCCCGCACCGCACCACCGTGGGCGTGGCCGAGATCGTCGACGCGGCCGTCGCCGCGCTGCCCACCGCCGAGGTCCGCGACCGGGTCGAGATCCGGTCGTCGCCGCCGGGGGAGCCCGACGAGGTCGTCGCCGACCCCGGGCTGGCCGAGCGCATCGTGGCGAACCTCGTGGACAACGCGGTGCGCCACGGCGGCGACGGTCCGGTGTCGCTGCGCACCAGCGCGCACGCCGACCGGGTGGAGCTCCGCGTGGTCGACCGGGGGCCCGGCGCGGCCCGGGACGCGGAGCTGTTCACCGCCTTCCAGCACCTCGGCGACCACGACTCGTCCGCGGCCGCGGGTGGACTCGGGCTCGGGCTGCACGTGGCGCGGGGCTTCGCGCGGGCGATGGGCGGCACGCTCGAACCGGAGGAGACGCCGGGTGGCGGGCTGACCATGGTGCTCTCGCTGCCCCGGGCGCACGTGCCGCGCCCGGTGCGGCCGGTGGTGGCGGGAGCGGTCTCGTGAGCCGGGTCCTCGTCGTCGACGACGACCCGCACCTGCTGCGCACGCTGCGGATCAACCTCACCGCCCACGGCCACACCGTGGTGCCCGTGGCCACCGGGGCGGGTGCGCTGCGCGCGGCCGCGGACCGACCGGCACCGGACGTGGTCGTGCTCGACCTCGGCCTGCCCGACGTCCCCGGTCTGGAGGTCCTCGAGGGCATCCGGGGCTGGAGCGCGATGCCGGTGATCGTGCTGTCCGCCCGCACCGACGCCGGCGACAAGGTGGCGGCGCTCGACGGCGGCGCCGACGACTACGTGACCAAGCCCTTCGGCATGCCGGAGCTGCTCGCGCGCATCCGGGCGGCCGTGCGTCGGGCGGCCACCGTGCCGGGAGAGGGCGAGCCGCGCGTCACCACGCCCGACTTCGAGGTGGACCTCGTCGCGAAGAAGGTGGTGCGGGACGGCGAGGAGGTGCACCTGTCGCCGACCGAGTGGGGCGTGCTCGAGCACCTCGTGCGCCACCCCGGGATGCTCGTCACCCAGCAGCAGCTGCTGCAGGAGGTGTGGGGCCCGCAGTACGGCACCGAGGGCCACTACCTGCGCGTGTACCTGGGGCACCTGCGTCGCAAGCTCGAGCCCGAGCCGTCCCGTCCGCGCTACCTGATCACCGAACCCGGGCGGGGGTACCGCTTCGAGCCGACGGGCTGAACCGTTCCCGCACCCTGCCCCGCGGCACCTCGCATGATGTTGGATTCGGACATCCGCGGACGGAGGTGGCGACGATGCCCGTGACGACGGCCGGCGAGGTCGAGCGCAAGTTCGAGGTGTCCGGGGTCGAGGTGCTCGACGCCGCCCAGGTCCGGGACGTGCTCGGCCACCCCGTCCCCGAGGAGCCGGAGGAACGGCTGCAGGAGGCGGTCTACCTCGACACCGACGACCGGGCGCTGCACCGCGATCGCGTCACGTTCCGGCGCCGGACGGGCGGTCCCGACGACGGGTGGCACGTCAAGCTGCCCGGCGTCGGCGACCGGCGGGAGGAACTGCGCGCGCCGCTCACGCCCACGGGCTCCGCCCCGCCGCCGGGGATCGCCGCGCTGGTCCGGGCGTTCGCGCGGGGTCGCCCGCTCGCGCCGGTGGCCGAACTGCTGGTCCGGCGCCGGGCGTGGGAGGCCACCGACGAGCGGGGACGGGTGGTGGCGGAGCTCGTCGTCGACCAGGTCACCGCCCGCACGCTCGACCGGGGCGGCGACGCCGGCGACCTGCAGGCGTGGCAGGAGATCGAGGTCGAGCTCGGGCCGGCCGCGCCCGCCGGCTTCCTCGACGTGGTGGAGGAGCGGCTCGCGGCGCTGGGGATCCGGCGGTCGGCCAGCGCGTCGAAGGTGGGCCGGGTGCTCGGCGAGCGCACGCTCCCGCCGATGCCGCCGGAGGACGACGCGGCCGGCGTCGTGCTGCGCTATCTCGCCGAGCAGGCCCGGGTGCTGCGCGGCTGGGACCCGCTCGTCCGGCTCGACCGCGAGGACGCGGTGCACCAGATGCGGGTGGCGGCGCGGCGGCTGCGCAGCGCGCTGCAGGGCTTCGGGCGCGTCGTCGACCGGGAGCGGACGCGGGCGTTGACCGACGAGCTGCGCTGGCTCGCGGGAGAGCTCGCCCCGGCCCGCGACACCGAGGTCATGCTGGCCCGCCTGCAGGAGCTGCTGGCGGGGGTGCCCGCGACGCTCGTCGTCGGGCCGGTGGCGGCCGAGGTGGCGCAGGCGTTCCGACGCCGTGCGGCGGCGGCCCGGGAGCGGGTGCTCGGGGCGCTCGACTCGGAGCGCTACGTCGCGCTGCTCGAGGAGCTCGACGCCCTGCTGGCCGACCCGCCGCTGACGACCCGCGCGGCCCGGTCCGCGCGCCGGGAACTGCCCCGCGAGGTCGACCGGGCGCACCGGAAGGTGGTGTCCGCGATGGCGGTCGCCGACCGGTACCCCCGCGGCCGCGAGCGCGACGAGGCGCTGCACGAGACGCGGAAGAAGGCCAAGCGGCTGCGGTACGCGACCGAGCTCGCCCAGCCGGTGCTGGGGAAGCCGGCGCGGCGGCTGAAGCGGCGGATGAAGGCCGTCCAGGAACTGCTGGGCGTGCACCAGGACGCCGCGGTCACCTGCGCGACCCTGCTGGAGCTCGCGGGCGAGGGCGACCGCCGCGAGGTCGCGCACGACTTCACCCTCGGCGTGCTCCACGCCTCGGAGGTCGCGCGGGCCCACGAGGCCGAGGACCGGCTGCCCGGCGTGTGGGCGAAGGTGCCGCCGCTCCGGCGGTGAGCGGGCGAGCCAGGTGCACGGCTCCCGGTCCGCGCGGAGTGACGGACCGGGAGCCGCGCGACCCGGCGACCGTGCGGGGGGTGGCCGGTCGCCGGGGGCCGGGTCAGCCGGGGACCGGTCCGGGTCGGCGGGGGAGGGCCGCGTCGCGGTCGGCGGAGGGCCACTGCAGGCCGGTGACCCCCTCGGCGGCCTCGGAGAGCAGGAACCGAACGGCGTGCGCGGTGTCGGTGGCGTCCTGGTCGGGGCTGACCGCGTTGACGCGGACCCCCTCGTCGCCGAGCCAGCGGGCGAGCACCGGCGCCTGGTCGGTCCCGTCGCCGACCAGGACGACGGCCGCGTGCCGCGAGGCGCGCAACGGCGCGTGGGCCGCCTTGAGGATCGTCAGGATCTCGTTCTCGGCCCGACCGACGGTGACGATGCCGTCGAGGACACCGCGGTCGGCGACCACCGCGGCCACCGCCCGGCGCACCAGCTCCGCGCACGCCTCCGGCGCGAGCGGCCGGTAGGACACCGGGGACAGCGGCCCCCCGTGCCGTCGGCGCGCCGCCCGCGCCGCCTCGGCGTCCTCGTCGAGCAGCTCGACGCCGGCACCACCGGCGACCAGCGCGTCGATGATCGTGGGCCCGGGTTCCCGGGTCCCCCCGACGACGAGCACGACCCGTCCGTCGACATCCCCCATGACAGCTCCGTCTCCGCGCTCTCCGGCACGGTCGCGATGCGTGAGCGGCTGACGCTATGCCTCCGGCATTCGGGTGGCTATGTCATGGACGCACCGGATGTCCCTCACGCGTAGACATCAGGAGGACATCGGTCGGCGACGGACGTCCCACACGATTTCCGCGCCCGGACGCCGACCGGTTCGGTCTCGTGACGGTCATCGGCGCACCGGCCCGGACGGCTCGATGACGACGACCTCGCCGGGGGCGGGCGGGGCGGCCAGCGTCGCGGGGGCCGCGTCGAGGCCGATGCGGCGGGTGACCAGGCGGGCGGGGTCGAGCCGGCCCGTCGTCACGAGCTCCATCAGGGCCGGGTAGTCGGCGGCGGCCATGCCGTGGCTGCCGAGGACGGCGAGCTCCCGCGCGATCACGGCCGGCACGGGCACCACGGGGTCGGTTGCGAGGAGCCCGACCTGCACCAGCGTTCCGCCGCGCCGCAGCGCGTGCACCCCCGTCGTCAGCGACTCGGGGCGGCCGGCGGCCTCGACCGCGACCTCGAACCCGTCGTCGGGAACCTCCGCCGGGTCGATCGCGGCGCCGGCGCCGAGCGCGAGGGCGCGGGTCCGGGCCGCGGGGGAGGGGTCCGCGACGGTGACGTCGGCACCGAGCACGCCCGCGACCAGCACCGCCGCGAGCCCCACGCCCCCGCCGCCGAGGACGAGCACGCGGTGCCCGGCCCGGACCCGGGCGCGGGCGACGACGGCGCGGTACGCCGTCGCCACCCGGCACCCGAGCAGCGCCGCGCCGCCCGCGTCGAGGTCCTCGGGCACCGGCACGACGTTGGTGTCGGCGTGGCGCAGGGCGACGAGCTCGGCGAAGGACCCGTCGTGGGTGAACCCGGGCTGGGACTGGTCCGGGCAGACCTGGGCCTGCCCGGCGGCGCACTCGGCGCACCGCCCGCAGCCCTCGACGAAGGGGGTGAGCACCCGGTCGCCCACCCGGACGCGGCGCACCTCCGAGCCGACCGCCACCACCCGCCCGGCCAGCTCGTGGCCCGGCACCAGGGGCAGCACCACCCCGCCGTCGTGACCCCGCCAGGCGAAGCGGTCGCTGGCGCACAGTCCGGTCGCCTCGACCGCCACGACCACGCCGTCCGGGTCCGGGACCGGGTCCGGCCGCTCGACGACGGCGGGCTCGGCCCCGAACTCGGTGATCACCACGGCGCGCACGGCCGCATGGTCTCAGGCGGCCGGGGCCGCCCGGAGCGGGCGGACCGGGGTCCGGTGGCGCGCGACGATCTCGTCGGTGATCCAGGCGTAGTCGGCCGGGTCGACCGGGAGCAGCCACTCCCGCAGCCGCTGCAGACCGCGGACCGGGGTGCCGAGGTCGTCGAGCATCTCGTCGATGTTGTGCAGCGAGAACGGGATGATGTTGGTGCCGCGGGCGTGCTTGCCCTCGGTGCGCTCCTCCATCCACGCGAGCCGGCGCGCGATGTGGGCGCGCTGCTCGGCCGGGCCCGGCAGGTGCAGGCCGCCGTCCAGCCGCGCGGCGATCCACAGCGCGGCGACCTCGGCCGAGAGCGGGCTGAAGAAGGACGAGTTGTAGCCGCAGAAGGACAGCTCGGGGACGTCGACGGGCTGGATCTGGCGGTACAGCTCGAAGTTGCCGCGGTCGTCGGTGATGCGCGCCTGCAGGTCCTCGGACAGGAACGGCACCCGCTGGTGGAAGCCGGTGCCGCAGACGACGACGTCGGCGGGGATCGTGCTGCCGTCGCCGAGCACGGCCCGGCCGGGCTCGAGCCGGGCGATCTGCGTGTCGCGCTTCACGACGATGTCGCCCGCCGCGACCTTCTCGTAGAACCCCTCGGTGACCAGCGAGACCGTCGAGCGCGCGATCTCCTCGAGCGAGCCGGGCGGGCGCAGGCCCAGCTTCTCGAGGCCGCACTGGCGCAGGATCAGCGACTGCACCGAGCCGAGCATCGAGTTGCGCACCGGGCGGCCCGGACCGTGCAGGAAACGCTCGAAGCCGGCGAGCTCGACGTAGCGGAAGAGCGCCTCGCCCATCCGCGAGAGCATCAGGTACTTGTAGTTCAGTACCCCGGCGAACATCTTCGGCAGCTTCCACAGCAGCTCGCGGGCGACCACCGTCGTCGTCGCCGACACCTCGTCGAGGGCGGTCGCGACGTCGCAGGCGGACTTGCCGTACCCGACCACCACGACGTTCTTCCCCGCGGCGTCGTCGAGCACGTGGAAGTCCGACGCGGCGTCGATGCGCCCGCACGCGGCCGTGAACGCGTCGGCACCCTCGAAGACGGGCACGGCGGCCTCGGAGAAGATCCCGTTCGCGACGACGAGGTGGTCGAAGGTCCCGGTGGTCTCGTGGCCGCCCGAGGCGGTCCGCACCGTCCACACCCCGTCGCCGAGGTCGGCCGCGAGGACCTCGGTGTCCAGCCGCAGGGACGACTCCAGCCCGAAGTGGCGGGCGTAGTCGGCGAGGTAGGCCTGCACCTGGGCGCCGCTGGGCCACTCCGGGTAGTCCGCGGGCATCGGGAAGTCCGAGAGGCAGTAGGTGTCCTTGCCGTTCTGCGTGGTCACGCCCGGGTAGCGGCGGCTGGCGCTCCACACCCCGCCCACGTCGGGCGCCTTCTCGAACACGGTGACGTCGTGGCCGACGGCCCGGAGGACCTTGGCCGAGGACAGGCCGGCGAACCCGGCGCCGACGATCGCGATCTTCATCTCTCAGGACTCCTCGGTGGCGGTGGCGAGCTGGGGGATGGCCGGGACGGCGCGCTCGGGGCCGGTCGCCGAGTAGCCGCCGTCGATGGCCCAGTCGGCGCCGGTGACCGCGGACGCGGCGTCGGAGAGCAGGAAGGCGACGACGGCGCCGACCTCGTCGGGGTCGGCGACGCGCCCGGTGAGGTGGAAGGGGGCGGCGACGCGGTCGGTGTGCGCGCGGTCGCCGCCGGAGAGGGAGTCCATGATCTTCGACCACGTCCAGCCCGGGGAGACCGAGTTGACCCGGATGCCGTCGGGTGCCAGGTCCATCGCCATCGAGCGGGTCAGCTGCACGACGGCGGCCTTCGACGCCGGGTAGACCCAGCGGCCGGTCTGGGCGACCTTGGAGGAGATCGACCCGAAGTTCACGACGGCGCCGCGGGCGGCCCGGAGGTGCTCCAGGGCGGCCTGCACCACGACGACGGCGCTGACCAGGTTGACGTCGAGGGCGGCGAGCCAGTCGGCCCGCGTGGTGTCGCGTCCGTCGTCGAGGTAGCTGCAGGCCAGGTTGACCACGCCGTGCAGCCCGCCGTGCTCGGCGACCACGGCCGCGACGGTCGCCCGGACCGCGGCGTCGTCGGTGAGATCGGTGGGGTGGAAGCCGACCCCGGGGTCGTCGAGCAGCGGCTTCGCGCCGTCGGCGTCGACGTCCGCGATCGCCACGCGGGCGCCCGCCGTCCGGAGCTCGCGGATCACACCGTGGCCCAGAAGTGTCGATCCGCCGGTCACGAGAATCGTGCGTCCGTCGAGTTCGGTCATGGCGGGGAACAGTAGGAATCGTCTAGCGTATCCACTATCCTCGTCACGCGGACGCTATCCCGCTGACGCGCACCGGGGAGGTCGCTCATGACGACGACGATGCAGGTCAGCGCCCCGCTGGCCGCCCACCGCCGCGTGGACTCACCGGATCTCGACGAGGCCCGCGAGCGGGTCGGCGAGGTCTTCTGTCCCCACTCCCTGCGTCCCGAAGATCGTTCCGGCGGGCACCGCGTCCGTTTCAGCGCCGTCGATTTCGGGGCCGTCGGTCTGAACTACCTCGAGTACGGCGCGCCGGTGCGGATCGCGCCCGAGCCGTTCGACTCGTTCGTCCTCGTGCAGATTCCGCTCGCCGGGCGGGCCCGGGTGCGCTCGGGTGGCGAGGGGATCGTGTCCGACCCGACGACCGCGTCGGTGCCCGACCCGGACGTCCCGGCCGAGATGACGTGGGGCGAGGGGAACGCCCAGCTGATCGTGCGGATGGACCGCACCGCGCTCGAGCGGCAGGCGGCCCTGCTGGGGTACGTGCAGGGGGCGCGGCTGCCGCTCGCGATGGACCTCACGACGCCGGCCGCCCGCGCCTGGCGCCAGACCCTCGACCTGCTGCGCGCCGACGTCGAGCACGACGGTCGGCTCGACCATCCGGTGCTGCGGCCGCAGGTCGAGCAGATGGTGCTCTCGGGGCTGCTGCTGGCGCACGCCCCGACGAGCCCCGACCCGGCCTCGGGAACCGTGGTGCCGCGCCTGATCCGCAAGGCCGACGACCTCATCGTCGCCCACGCCCGTGAACCGCTGACGGTCGAGGACGTCGCCGAGTGCGTCGGCCTGTCGGTGCGGGCGCTGCAGGAGGGGTTCCGGCGGCACCTGGACACGACGCCGACCGAGCAGCTGCGCCAGGTGCGCCTCGCCGGGGCGCACGCGGAGCTCGAGGCCGCCGACCCGGCGGCGACGAGCGTGTCCGCCGTGGCCAGCGACTGGGGCTTCACCCACCTCGGCCGCTTCTCGATCGCCTACCGGCGCCGCTACGGGTGCTCGCCGAGCGAGGTGCTGCGCAGGTGAGCACTAAAGGTCGCTATAGCGACCTTTAGTGCTCACAGGCGCGTCAGCGCACCCCGAGCCGCTCCAGGCGCGGGAACACCTCCTGCGCGACGTAGGGCAGCTCGGCCACGTAGTCGAGGAACGCGAGCGTCATCCCGGCGAACCCGGCCTTCGCGTAGCGGGCGATCTCGGTGGCGACGTCGTCGGGCGTGCCGACGAGGGGCGCGCTGCCGTGGCCCGCGGCGAACCGGGACCGGAACGTCGCGAGCATCTCCGGGGTGAACGACTGCGCGTGCAGGCCCTGCAGCGCCATGAGGTTGTCGACGGCCGCCCAGTCCGCGCCCTCCTCGGCGTAGTGGTGCAGCGCGTCGTCGGCCTCGGCCCGGGTCGGGCGGCAGACGACGTGGCCGAGGGTGAGCACGCCCATCGAACGGCCGTGCTGCTCCCGGGCAGCGGTGCGCACGCCGTCGACGATCGCCGCACCGTCCTCCGGGCCTGCGACCACGGTGAACGCAAGTCGGCGTTGCCGGCGGCGAACCCGCGACCCTGTCCCGACGAGCCGGCGTTGAGCACCGGCAGCGTCCCGTGCACCGGCTTGGGCTCGCCCTCGAGGCCGACGAGGTCGAAGTACTCGCCGTGGTGATCGAAGCGGCCCGGCGTCGTCCAGAGCTTCCGGACGACGTCCCACCACTCCTGGGCGCGAGCGTAGCGGGCGTCGTGGTCGGCGGGCAGGTCGACGCCCATCGCGTCGTACTCCGGCTTGTTCCACCCGGCGACGATGTTGATCCCGGCTCGTCCGCCGCCGATCCGGTCGACCGTGGCGAGTTGCTTGGCGGTGACCACCGGGTGGTTGAACGCCGTGTGCACCGTCGGGAACACGTGGATGTCCCGCGTGCGCGCGAGCAGCCCCGCCGCCCACGGCACCGGCTCCAGCACGCCCTCGTGGAAGTTCGTCTCGCCCCCGTAACCGATGAAGCGGGCGATCGGGAGGAGGAAGTCGACCCCGACCTCGTCGGCCAGCACGGCGAGGGCCAGGTTGTCCTCCCAGCTGCCCGACCAGCGCTCGGGGACCGTCGTGACGGCGAGCCCCGAGGAGCAGTTGGGGGAGAACAGTCCGAGCAGGAAGTGGTCGGGGTCGTTCCGCAGCATGCTCGTGGCCTTCCTGTCACGATCTCCGGACGTCCGCTCCGTGACGGGTCCGGGGCGCTCCCAGCCCACCTCAGAGGCCCGCCAGCGCCCCCTTCAGCGCCGTGCCGTCCTCGTCCGCCAGCGCCGCCGCGCGCAGGTCGGCGAGGGTGGCCGCCGCGCTCGGGCGGCCGCGCAGCGACCGGGCCGCCGACACGAGGGCGGTGTAGCTCTCCATCCCGTGCTCCCAGGTGGCGCCGTAGCCCTTGAGCACGCGCTGGCACTCGGCGACCTCACGGGCGAGGTCGGGATCGTCGGCCGCGATCTCGACGATCAGGTCCAGCCACGCCCCGATCGCCTCCTGCTCGCGGGCGAAGCGCAGCGAGCGGGGTCGCAGCGGCCGCATCCGGGCCATCGTCGCGAGCATCGCGTAGCCGCGGACCGACGTGGTGTCGAGGACCATCCCGTCCTTCGTCACGCGCCCGACCACCCGTGCGAAGAGCCGGGAGCGGCGCAGCGCGGCCCCGAGGCGCACGGGCAGGGTGTCGGTGATCTCGTCGACCTGCGGGTGCAGGTACTCGTGCACCCTCGACAGTTGCGCCCGGGTCGCCTTGGCCTCGGTGCGCACCCGCTCCATCCGCCGCGCGCGGCACTTCTGCAGCGCGACGTGGATCGTGTCCTGGTAGCACATCCAGAGCGCGAGCTGCCGGGCCACGGCGACCGTGAGCTCGTCGTCCCCGCACGACGCGATCCGCACGACGCGGTCCAGGTAGCGCCGCGCGTAGTCGACGTCCTGGTACAGCCCGGTCCGAACGAGGCCGTGCAGCACGGTCGAGCGCACGGCCCGCGGGAGCTCGAGGGTCCCGACGGCGAGCCCGGCCAGGTCGGGCCCGACGAGCGACGCCGGGTCGGTCGCCGCGATCTCGGTGCGCCGGGCCTCCTCGCGGTCCTTGCGCTCCTGCGGCGACACCGGGCGGGGGCCGATCGTGATGTCCACCGGCACGGAGGTCGGCCTCGGAGGCGCCGCGGCGTCGAACCCGCCGGAGAACGCCGCCAGGCTCGGCTCCACGCCCTTGCCCGCCGCGCGGATGGCGTCCTCGTAGGCCGACCGCGCGAACGGGAGCACGCCGGAGCCCGCGACCGCGCCGAGCAGCGACGCGCTGATGACGCTGCCGTGGCGGCCGGCGATCGCCGCGAAGTCCTCCGCGACGAGACGCTTCGCGGCCTTCCCGGCGGCGTCGAGCAGCGCCGAGGTGTCGACGCGGCCGTCGCCGAGGTGGGACTTCTCGTCGATCGAGTAGACGCGGTTCGTCGAGGTGATCAGCGTGGTGCGGTCGGGGGTGGCGAAGCCACGCTGTACGGCCCGGCCGCACTCCATGAGCTCGGAGGCGACGACGAGGTCCACCTCGCCGGGTGCGGGGAAGACGCTCAGCACGGGCTCGGGCCGCCCGCCGGCGACGTCCCCGGGCACGGGCGGGTGGAGCTCGACGTAGTACACGGTGGCGCCGGTGCGCTGGGCGACGCCCGCGACCGAGGTGGTCTGGGCGTGGTGGCCCGCCCCCTCGGCGACGGCGACGATCCAGTCGGCGAGGACGCCGCCGCCCTCGCCACCCATGGCGAGGACGGCGACCGTGATCGGGCGCTGCCCGGCGTACCAGGAGGCGCCCGCCGCGGTGGTGGGCGCGGGCATCAGGGTGGGCATCAGGCGGCCTCCTTCTCGGTCACGGGCTCCATCCGCGCGGCGTGCCGCTCCAGGGCACGCCCGGCGAGCGCGATCCAGCGGGACCGGAACGCGCCGCGCAGCCGTTCGCCGCGCGTCGGGTTGTCGACGACGTCGGTCCGGTAGAACGACGGGCACAGCACCGCGGCGTGGGCGTTGTTGCCGCACACCCCGCAGCCGACGCAGCTGTCGAGCACCGTCGCGATCGGGTCGCTGCGCAGCGGGTCGGGGTTGTCGGTGATCGTCAGCGACGGGCAGCCGGAGATGCGCACGCACGCGTGGTCGCCGGTGCAGGTCTCCGGGTCCACCCCGAACCGCTCGCGGACCACCCGCTCGCCGCGCTTCAGCTTGTCCGACCGTTCCTTGCGCACCCGCCGCTGCCGGTTGAGCTGGCACTCGGACTGCATGACGAGCAGTTCGGGTCCCGACCCCTTCTTCCGCCGGAACGCCCTCAGGAACGTGTCCTTCACGCGCTGCACGTCGTAGGTGTGGTCGATCGTCGTCGCGTTCGTGACGCCGAGCCCGCGCGCGGCCTTCTCGATGGGGTGCTGCGTGGAGCGGCGCTCGGTGTCGGCGTGCGAGGAGAGCACGTCCTGGCCGCCGGTCGCGGCGGCGTAGTCGTTGTCCACCACGACCATGACCTGGTCGGACCTGTTGAACACCGCGTTGCCGACGCCGCTGGTCAGGCCGTTGTGCCAGAACCCGCCGTCACCCATGATCGAGATGGCGCGCTGCTCCGACCCCGGCGCCGAGAGCGCGGCCGCACCCGCCGCCCCGAGCCCGTAGCCCATCGTGGTGGCACCGAGGTCGAACGGGGCGTTGATCGCGAACAGGTGGCAGCCGATGTCGGCGCTGACGTGGTGCTGCCCGGTCTCGCGCTCGGCGAGCTTCAGCCCGGAGAAGATCGGGCGCTCGGGGCAGCCGGTGCACAGGCCCGGCGGGCGCGGGCGCACGACGTCGGCGGCGACGCGCGGGGCGAACGGGCTCGTCGGGTCGTCCGCGTCGCGCAGGAGCGCCGGCCGGGCCGCGACCAGGTCGGGGACGTAGGTCGTCAGGAAGTCCGCGAGCCCGCGGGTGACGACCTGGGTCGTGTACTCGCCGCCCGGCGCGAGCAGGTCCTTGCCGTGCAGTGTGGTGATCGAGCCGGCGCGGCGCAGGATCGCGTGGAGGTTCTGCTCGATGTAGTCGGGCTGGCCCTCCTCGACCATGATCACGGCCTTCTTGTCCGCGCAGAAGTCGAGGACCTCCGCGTCGACGACCGGGTAGGTCACGTTCATGACGTAGACCGGGATCCGGCTGCGGCCGTGGCTGTCCGAGCAGCCGAGGAGCTCCAGCGCCCGGTTCATCGTGTTGTAGAGCCCGCCCTGGACGAGGATCCCGACGTCGGTCGCCTCGGGCGAGCCGGGGAAGACTTCGTTGAGGCCCCGCTCGCGGATGAACCGGACCGCCGCCGGCCAGCGGTCGGCGAGCTTCTCCTTCTCGTGCGCGAAGGAGGCGGGCGGCAGCACGATCCGGTCGACGGCGCGCCGCGGGGCGTCGGCGGCCTCGCGCACGGTCATCGGCGGGCGCACGTTGTCCTTCGCGACGAACCCGCCGTGCAGGTGGCACGAGCGCAGTCGTAGCTCGAGGAACACGGGGGTGTTGCTGGCCTCGGAGAGCTCGAAGCCGGCCTCGACCGCGTCGACGATGGCGGTGATGTTCGGACGCGGGTCGAGCAGCCACATCTGCGACTTCATCGCGAACGCGTGCGAGCGCTCCTGCATGATCGACGAACCCTCGCCGTAGTCCTCGCCGAGGATCACCAGCGCGCCGCCGGTCACGCCGCCGCTCGCGAGGTTGGCCAGGGCGTCCGAGGCGACGTTGGTCCCCACCGGGGACTTGAAGGTGATCGCCCCGCGCAGCGGCTGGTGCACCGAGGCGGCCAGCATCGCGGCGGCGGTGGCCTCGGAGGCGGAGTTCTCGAAGCGGATGTCGAGCTCGTCGAGAATCTCGCTCGCGTCCCCGAGCACGTCCATGAGGTGCGAGATCGGCGCGCCCTGGTAGCCGCCGACGTAGGCCACGCCGGACTGCAGCAGCGCCTTGGTGACGGCGAGGATGCCCTCGACGTGGAGGGTCTCGCCGGCGCCCAGGCGGAGCTTCGCGACCTCGGCGGCGAAGGACCGTTCGGCCATGGGGGCTCCTTCGTGGTGGGTGTGCGCCACACGCTCGCCGGGCGGCCCCGGCGGAGCTATCCCCGCCGCGCCGCCGTTGTCCGTCGGACGCCGCACCCGACGGCGGGTGGACAACCGGGGCGCAGGGTGGATACCGCTCGGGTGCACGGATCGCCATGCTTCGCAGCGAGCCCCGTCCGAAGGAGTCCCCGTGTCCGAGCAGTCCCTGCTGTCCGCGCTCGTGCAGGCCACCCGTTCCGGGGGCGTGGAGGTCGTCGACCTCACCACGCCGCTGCAGGAGTCCACCCCGATCCTCGAGCTGCCCGAGCCGTTCGCGAACACCTCGCGGTTCCGGCTCGAGGAGCTCTCCCGCTACGACGACCGCGGCCCGGCCTGGTACTGGAACGACATCCACACCGGCGAGCACACCGGCACCCACCTCGACGCCCCGAACCACTGGGTCACCGGTCGCGACGGCCTCGACGTCTCGCAGGCACCGATGGGCACGCTCGTCGCCCCCGTCGCGGTGATCGACATGACCGCCGAGGTGGAGAAGGACCCGGACTTCCTCCTCGAGGTCGCCCACCTCGAGGCCTGGCAGGCCGAGCACGGTCCCCTTCCCGACGGCGGGTGGCTCCTCTACCGCACCGGCTGGGAGGCTCGGGGGGAGACCCAGGAGGAGTTCGTCAACGCCGACGCCGCCGGGCCGCACACCCCCGGGGTGTCGACCGAGTGCGCGCGCTGGATCGCGCAGGAGTCCCCGCTGACCGGGTTCGGGGTCGAGACGGTCGGGACGGACGCCGGTGCGGCCGGAGGCTTCGACCCGCCCTTCTCCTGCCACCACTACCTCATGGGGGCGAACAAGTGGGGACTGACCAGTCTGCGGAACCTCGGACGGCTACCGGCGACGGGCGCGGTGCTGATCGTGTGCCCGCTGCCGATTCTGGGCGGCTCGGGCAGCCCGACGCGGGTGCTGGCCCTGGTGGAGAAGGGCTAGGCAGCACCGTCGCCGAGCAGGTCGGCCGGCTGGTCGGCGAGCTCGGCGCGGGGCACGCGTTCGGCGTGGTGGGCAGCGGCAACCTGCGGCTCGCCAACGCCCTGCGTGCCACCGGCGTGCCGTACACCGCGGCGCGCCACGAGGGCGGGGCCGCGACCGCGGCGGACGCCTGGGCACGGACGACGGGGGAGGTGGCGGTGCTGACGGTGCACCAGGGGTGCGGGCTGACCAACGCCCTCACCGGGATCGCCGAGGCCGCCAAGAGCCGGACCCCGCTGCTCGTGCTGGCCGCGGACTCCCCGCGCGCCGCCGTGCGGTCGAACTTCCGGGTGGACCAGGACGCACTGGCCCGCTCGGTGGGCGCCGTGGCCGAGCGCGTGCACACGGCGACCTCGGCGGCGGTCGACGTGGTTCGGGCCTACGGGACGTGCCGCGACCAGCGCCGCACCGTGGTGCTCAGCCTCCCGATCGACGTCCAGGCCGAACCCGCCGTCGGGACCGCCCCTCCCGCCCGGACCACCTGGCGGCCCCCGGCCCCGGACGCGGACGCCGTCGTGGCCCTGGTCGACCTGCTCGACCGCGCCGAGCGGCCCGTGTTCGTCGCGGGACGAGGTGCGCGCGGGGCCCGCGCGGAGCTCGAGGCCCTCGCGGCGCGGTGCGGCGCCCTGCTGGCCACGACCGCCGTCGCCCACGGGCTGTTCACCGGGTCGGACTGGTCGCTCGGCATCTCGGGCGGCTTCTCGACGCCGGAGACCGCGGAGCTGATCACCGGGGCCGACGTCGTCGTCGCGTGGGGCGCGGCGCTCACCCGCTGGACGGTGCGCGGCGGCGAGCTGCTCGCGGGTGCCACCGTGGCCCAGGTCGACGACACCCCCGAGGCGCTCGGCGCGCAGCGCCCGGTCGACCTCGCCGTGCTCGGGGACGTGGCGGCGACCGCCCGGGACGCGCTCGCCGTGGTCGACGAGCAGGTCGGCTACCGGACCCCGGAGGTGGTCGCGCGGATCGCGCCGCGGCACACGCTCGTGCCGGACACCGAGTCCGGGGACCGGATCGACCCGCGCACGCTCACGGCCGCGCTCGACGAGCTGCTGCCGCTGGAACGGACGGTCGCCGTCGACTCCGGCAACTTCATGGGCTACCCGTCGGGCTACCTCCGGGTGCCCGACGAGGCCGGCTTCTGCCTCACCCAGGGGTTCCAGTCGATCGGCCTGGGGCTCGCGACGGCGATCGGGGCGGCGCTCGCCCGCCCCGACCGGCTGCCCGTCGCGGCCTGCGGTGACGGCGGGTTCCTCATGGGCATCAGCGAGTTCGAGACCGCCGTGCGGCTCGGTCTGGGGATGCTCGTCGTGGTCTACGACGACGCCGGGTACGGCGCGGAGTTCCATCACTTCACCGACGCCGACCAGAGCACCGTCCGCTTCCCGGACGCCGACCTCGCCGCGATCGCGCGCGGGTACGGCGCCGACGCGGCGACGGTGCGGTCGGTGGCGGACCTCGACATCGTGCGCGGGTGGCTTGCCGGTCGGCGCGACCGGCCGCTGCTGCTCGACGCCAAGGTGACCTCGGACGAGCCGTCCTGGTGGCTGGCCGAGGCGTTCAGAGAACACTAGGGAGCACTGAGTCGGATGACGGACGTGGTGGTCGTCGGCGCCGGGATCAACGGCATGGTCGCGGCGGCGCGGCTCGCGGGCGCGGGCCGGTCGGTGACGCTGCTCGACGCCGCCGACGAGCTCGGCGGGTTCATCGGCAGCGGGGAGCGGACGGTGCCCGGGTACGTCCACGACACGTGGTCGTCGTGGCACCCGCTGTTCGTCACCGGCCCCGCGTTCGCCGAGCTGGGCGACGACCTCGCCCGCCACGGTCTCGCCTACGCGAACACCGACGGGCCGTTGACGGCGACCGTTCCCGACGACGGGTCGCCGACGATCGCCTACCGCGACGTCGAGGAGACGGTGAAGGGCTTCGCCGATCCCGACGACGCCGAGGCCTACCGCGCGATGATCGCCGGCTTCGGGCGCGACGTGGGCGCGCTCGGGACGCTCCTGGGCTCCGAACTGTGGTCACCCGCCGTCGGGAAGCCGCTGTTCTCGCTGCTGCGCTCGGCGGGGCGGCGCGGGGCGGCGGCCTACGCCCGCGACGCCCTGACCAGCGGCCGGTCGTGGCTGCGGGGGCGGTTCACCGGCGTCGAGGTGGACCGGCTGTGGGCCCCGTGGCTGCTGCACGCCGGCCTGGCGCCGGACGCCGCGTCGGGCGGGGCGATGGTGCCGGTGTTCGCCGCGACCATGCACGGGGCGGGCCTGCCCGTGGTGGTCGGCGGGGCGGGGCGGTTCGTCGACGCGTTCGCCGCGCTGCTCGCCGAGCGCGGGGTCGACGTCCGGCTCGGGCGCCGCGTGGAGCGGATCGTGGTGCGCGGCGGGCGGGCCGTCGGGGTCGAGGGCGACGGCTTCTCGGTGCGGGCCGACGCGGTGCTGGCCTCCGTGGCGCCCGGGGCGCTGTACACGGAACTGCTGCCCAGCGGGGTCGTGCCCGCGCGGATCGCCGAGGAGGCGCGCTCCTACCGGCCGGGCCGCGCCGCGATGCAGATCCACGTGGCCCTCTCGGGTCCGGTGCCGTGGCGCGACCCGGCGCTGCGCGAGGTGCCGCTCGTGCACCTGACCGACGGTTCGTCGTCGACCGGGATCGCCTGCGCCGAGGCCGAGGCGGGCCTGCTGCCGCGGCGGCCCACGGTGGTCGTCGGGCAGCAGCACGTGCTCGACCCGTCGCGGGTCCCGGCCGGGTGCGCGGCGCTCTGGCTGCAGCTCCAGGAGGTGCCGTCGCGCCCGGTGGGGGACGCGGCGGGCGTGCTCGACGTCGGGTCGGGGGAGTGGACGCCGGCGCTGGCCCGTGCCTACGCCGACCGCGTGCTCGACCGGGTCGCCGCCCGGGCACCCGGGCTGCGGGAGCTCGTCGTCGGGGTCAAAGGCGAGCGCAGCGACGGGAGGACAGGCATCGACGTCATCTCGCCGGCCGACCTCGAGGGCCGGAACCCGAACGCGATCGGGGGCGACCCGTACGCCGGGTCGGCCGAGCTGGACCAGAACTTCGCGTGGCGGCCGCTGCCGTCGGCGGGGCGGCACCGGACGTGCGTGCCGGGCCTCTGGCACCTCGGGGCGTCGACGCACCCGGGGCCGGGCCTCGGCGGGGCGTCCGGGCACCTGGTGGCGGAGGCGCTGCTGGGCCGGCGGCGAGCGTGATCGTGGCTCCGGGAGCGACACGCGCACACCCTGGTGCGACACGCTCACGACGTCGTGATCATGAACCGGGTGATCGGTGGCCGGACCACGACGGTCCGTGTATCAAGTTCTCATGCCGATCCTGATCGAGACCACGGTCATCCGGTGAGCGCACCGACCCGCGCGAACGTCGAGATGACGATCCACGGGCGGCGGCTCCGCCGTGACCGCGCCCTGATCATGGCGATCGTCAACCGGACGCCGAACTCCTTCTACGACCACGGGGCCACCTGGCAGCCCGCGGCCGCCGAGGCGGCGGTCGAGCGGGCGGTGGCGCAGGGTGCGGACGTCGTCGACCTCGGCGGCGTGCCCGCGAGCCCCGGGCCGGAGGTGACGGTCGCCGACGAGATCGACCGGGTGCGCCCGACGCTGGTCTGGGCCCGCGAGCGGTTCCCGGAGCTGACGATCTCCATCGACACCTACCGCGCCGAGGCGGCGGAGGCCCTGCTCGCGGCCGGGGCCGACCTGGTCAACGACAGCTGGGCCGGCTGGGACGAGGACATCCTCCCGGTGACCGCCCGGTACGGCGCCGGCTACGTGGCCGCCCACACGGGTGGCCTCACGCCCCGGACCGACCCGGAGAAGCCGGTCTACGACGACGTGATGGGCGACGTCGTGGACTTCACGGTCGCGCTCGCGCAGCGGGCGGTGGAGGCGGGCGTGCCGGCCGACGGCGTCCTGCTCGACCCCACGATCGACTTCGGCAAGAACACGCTGCAGAGCCTCGAGGTGCTGCGCACGCTGCCCCGGCTGATCGACACCGGGTGGCCGGTGCTGCTCGCGATGAGCAACAAGGGCGTGGTGGGGGAGACCCTGGACGTCCCGCTCGACGGCCGCCTCACCGGCACGCTCGCCGCGACCGCGCTGTGCGCGCAGATGGGCGTCGCGATGGTGCGCGCCCACCAGGTCGAGGAGACCCGCCAGACGCTGGAGATGGTCGCCAGCGTGCTGGGCCACCGCCCGCCGTCGCGCGCCGAGAGGTGGATGTAGTGCACCGGGTGTGGCCGCTGCCGGCCGGCGAGCTCGACCCGGCGCAGCTGGAGGAGCTCTACGTCTACCCGGAGCGGTCGTCGGGGTGGGTCGCCGTCAACTTCGTCAGCTCGCTCGACGGCGGCATCGAGATCGACGGGAAGAGCCGGGGACTGTCGTCCGACGCCGACCGGAAGGTCTTCGGGCTCGGGCACGACCTGGCCGACGTCGTGCTGCTCGCCTCCGGCACGGCCGTGGCCGAGGAGTACCCGGGGCTGCGGCCGGAGGGGGAGTCGGCCCGTCGTCGGGAGCGGCACGGGCTCGCCGCGGTGCCGCCGCTCGCCGTCGTGACCTCCGGGTCGCTGCCCGCCGACGCACCGAGCGTCGTCGATGTGCTGGTGCCGACCATCGTGATCACGTGCGCCTCGGCGCCGGCCGACAAGCAGCGGGCGTGGCAGGACGCGGGCGCCGAGGTACTGATCGCCGGGGACGACGACGTGGACCTGGCCGACGCGGTCCGCCAGCTCGCCGGGCGCGGGCTGCGCAGCATCGACTGCGAGGGCGGCCCGGGACTGACCGGCAAGCTGCTCGACGCCGACCTCGTCGACGAGATGCGGATCAGCTTCGTGCCGACGGCCGTCGCCGGGCAGGCGGGCCGCGTGGCGCGCACGGACGCCCCGTTGGACGAGCCGCGCGGGTTCACCGTCGACTCGTTGCTGGTCGAGGACTCGACGCTGCTCGTGCGGTACCTGCGCACGCGGGGCTGACGCCCACCCTCCCTGCGTTGAGCGAAGGGCACCTTCGGTCGAATAGGCCGACCGACGGTGCCCTTCGTTCGGTCGAGCCCGGGATGGCGGTGGGCGCCCACGGCCCGTCTACTCGACCGAAGGTGCCCTTCGCTCAAGCCGGGGTGGCGGTGACGATCGGCCCCAGGGCCGCCCGGACGTCCTCCGGCCACGGCTCGGCGCCGCCCGTGGCGGACGGGGCGTGCACGATGACGAGGCGGCCGCTCGCCACGGGGCGGTCGGAGCAGGCCACGTCGAACGCGTAGGTGAGCGACGACCGGCCGAGCGCCTCGACCCGCAGCGTCGTCTCGACCTCGTCGCCGAAGAACACCCGCGACCGGTAGTCCACCTCGTGCCGCACCCGCGGGGTGCGCCCGAACAGTCGGGCGCACCCCACCGAGCGCAGCAGCTCCGCCTCGGCCGCCTCCACCCACCGCAGCACCGCGGAGTGGTGCTGGTGGCCGGCGGCGTCGGTGTCGTGCCACTCCACGCGTCGTCGCGAGACGATCACGGGTGCTGTTCCCGACGACGGGCCGAGAGACCGGAGCGGTACTGCTTCGGCACCGGGACACCGCGGTAGTCCTGGTCCAGCGCGGCGTTCCAGGTCCAGTAGGGGTCGACCAGGTGCGGGCGGGCGATCGCGCACAGGTCGGCCCGCCCGGACGCGATGATGGTGTTCGCGTCCTCCACCGACGCGACGGCCCCGACGGTGATGGTGGGGACGCCGGTCTCCTGACGGATCCGGTCGGCGAACGGGGTCTGGTAGAGCCGGCCGTACTTCGGGTCGGCGTCGACCGAGGTCTGCCCGGTGGAGACGTCGATGACGTCGGCGCCGTGCGCGGCGAGCATCGGGGCGAGTGCCACCGCGTCGTCGCCGGTGAACCCGCCGTCGTCCACCCAGTCGGTGGCGCTGATGCGCACGCTGATCGGCCGGTCCGCCGGCCACACCTCCCGCACCGCGTCGAGGATCTCCAGCCCGAGCCTCGCCCGGTTCTCCAGCGAGCCGCCGTAGCGGTCGGTGCGCCGGTTCGACAGCGGCGAGAGGAACGACGACACGAGGTAGCCGTGCGCGTAGTGCAGCTCGAGCAGGTCGAAGCCGGCCTCGGCTGCCCGCCGCGCCGTGTCGACGTGCGCGGCGACGACGGCGTCGATGTCGTCCTGGGTCATCTCCCGCGGCACCGGCGAGTCCGACCGGTACGGGACGGGGGACGGCCCGAGGATCTCCCACGCCTCGTCGTCGGGAAGGGGGTCGTCGATCCCCTCCCACATGACCTTCGTGGAGCCCTTGCGCCCGGCGTGGCCGATCTGGGCGCCGATGAGCGCCGGGGTCTGGCCGTGGACGAAGTCGACGACGCGGCGCCACGCCTGCGTCTGCTCGTCGTTCCAGAGGCCCGGGCAGCCGAGGGTGATGCGGCCCTCGGGGCTCACGCAGGTCATCTCGGTCATGACGAGGCCGGCGCCGCCGACGGCGCGCGAACCGAGGTGGACGAGGTGCCAGTCGGTGGGGAGGCCGTCGACCGCGGAGTACTGCGCCATGGGGGACATGACGATGCGGTTGGGGAAGGTCCGCCCCCGCAGGCGCCAGGGGTGGAACATCGGCGGCGTGCCGTCGGCGACCTCCAGGCCGAGTGCCCGGGTCTGCCCGGCCAGCCAGCGGTCCAGCCGGCCGACGTAGTCCGGGTCGCGGAGCCGCAGGTTGTCGTAGGTGACGCGCTGCGAGCGCGTGAGCAGCTGGAACACGAACTGCTGCGGCTGGAGGTGGCGGTAGCGGGCGAGCCCTTCGAACCACTCCAGGCTGGTCTGCGCGGAGCGCTGCAGCGAGGCGACGACGGGCTTGCGCTCCTCGGCGTAGGCCTTGAGCGCCGCGTCGACGTCGGACTCCCTGTCGATGGCGCCGGCGAGCGCGATCGCGTCCTCGAGGGCGAGCTTGGTGCCCGAGCCGATGGAGAAGTGGGCGGTGTGCGCGGCGTCGCCGACGAGGACGACGTTGCCCGCCGACCAGTGCTCGTTGCGCATGACGGTGAACGAGAGCCAGCCGGAGTTGTTGCCGATCAGCCGGTGGCCGTCGAGGTGCTCGGCGAAGATCTCCTCGCAGAAGCGCATCGAGGCCTCGTCGTTCTCGCCCGGTCGGCGCTCGACCGACGCGTGGGCGTCGAGTCCCGCGCGCCGCCAGGTCGCCTCGTCGGTCTCGACGATGAAGGTCGAGCGGGTGTCGTCGAACGGGTAGATGTGCGCCCAGAACAGACCGAACCGGGTCTCGACGATGAGGAACGTGAAGCAGTCGAAGGGCCGCTCGGTGGCGAACCAGGCGTACTTCGCGGTGCGGCCCTCGCGGGAGGGCACGAACTGGTCGGCGAGCGCCTCGCGGGTGCGGCTGTTGACGCCGTCGGCGGCGAGGACGACGTCATAGGAGCGCCGGACCTCGTCGAGCGGGGGCGCCTCGGTCGAGTAGCGGACGTCGACGCCGAGCTCGAGGGCCCGCTCGCCGAGGATCTGCAGGAGCCGCTTGCGCTCCAGCGCGGCGAACGCGTGCCCGTCGGAGCGCTCGACGGTGCCGAGGAAGTCGGTGTCGATGGCCGACCAGTGCCGGAACTCGGCCTGGATGCGGTCGATCGACGTCGGGTCCGCGTCGGCGATGTTCTGCAGGGTCTCCTCGGAGAACACGACCCCGAAGCCGAAGGTGTCGTCGGCGGCGTTGCGCTCGTACACGACGATCTCGCGGTCCGGGTCGGTCCTCTTCGCCAGGATGGCGGTGAACAGCCCGCCGGGGCCGCCGCCGATGGAGGCGATCTTCATGCTCAGACTCCCAGGTCGGTGAGGTGCTCGAAGCGCAGGCCGAGGTCGGTCACGACGACGGCGAGCGGGGCCAGCGCCGCGCGGACGCCGGCGGCGGCGCAGGGCGGCAGGTCGTCGGCGGCGAGCAGGGCGCGCAGCGCGTCGTATGCGGCGAGCAGCTCGGTCTCGGTGGCGGTGAGCTCGGTGCCCACCAGGTCGGTGCTCATGCGGGCTCCTTGGCGGGGGCGGCGGGGGCGGCGGTCGCGGCGAGGGCGGCGCGCTGCTGCTCGGCGCGCACGTCGGTCAGGCGCTTGGCCTTGAGCTCGAAGCGCGGCAGCTCGTCGGTGGCCGCGCGGCGCAGCAGGAAGCGCAGGCCCTCGTGGGCGTCGGCGAGCTCGCGGCCGAGGTCGTCGGCGAGCCGCGCCCACCCGTCGTCGCCGACGGTGGGATGGGGCTCGAGGACGAGGATCACCTCGTCCCGGCCGTCGAGGTGCTCGAGGCGGACCTGGAACTCCTCGATCCCGGCGTGGCCGCGGACGATCGCCTCGATCGCACCGGGGTAGACGTTGGTGCCGCGGACGAGCTTCATGTCGTCCACGCGGCCGATGATCCCGCCCTCGTAGAGGTCGAAGGTGCGGCCGTTGCCGGCGGTCGCGGCGGGGACCTTCATGACGAGGTCCGCGGTGCGGTAGCGCAGTAGCGGCGTGGTGGAGCGGCCGAACGACGTGCAGACCCGTTCGCCGCGCTCGCCGTAGGGCAGGGCCCGGCCGCTCGACGGGTCGATGACCTCCTCGATGAAGTGGTCCTCGATGACGTGGCAGCCGCCGGGCTGGTTCGCGGGCTCGAACATGACGATGGTCGAGATCTCGGTCATGCCCGCGGTGTCGATCGCCTTCGCGCCCCACGCCCGTTCGATGAGGCTCTTGGTCTCCGGGATCGAGCCGGCGGGCTCCCCGGAGAGGATCAGGGTGTGCACCGGGCCGGCGGCCAGGTCGACGCCCATCGCCGCGGCCTCCTGGGCCAGGCGCAGGGCGTAGGTCGGCGTCGACGCGACCACCGTGGCGCCGAAGTCGACGATCTGGCGGACGCGGTGGGGCGTGGTCTGCGCGCCCCCGGGCACGGTCAGCGCCCCGATCTTCTCGAGGCCGCCGTGCAGGCCCCAGAAGCCGATGAAGCTGCCGTACCCGAAGGCGACGTAGCCGACGTCGTGCGGCCGGATCCCCGCGCCCCACAGCGCGTAGCACCACATCTCCGCGGCCCACGACCAGTCCTTGCGGGAGTCGAGGGCGCGCAGCGGGGTGCGCCCGGAGGTGCCCGACGTCGTGTGCACGCGGACCGCCGCCTCCGGCCCGACCACCGGGAGCTCGCCGTAGGGCGGCACCGCGTCCTGGCTCGTCATCCACTCCTCGCGGGTGAGGAAGGGGATGCGGGCGAGGTCGTCCCAGGTGCGGAGCCGGTCGGGGTCGACGCCGGCGAGCGTGCGCGCGTAGTGCGGGCTGCGCGCCTTCGCCCACGCGACCGTCCGGCGCAGCTTGGCGAGCTGGAGCTCGCGCAGCTGCTCCCGCGGGAGGGTCTCGGTCTTGGGGTTCCAGAAGGGTTGGTCGCTCACGGCGATCCTCCGTGGTCGGGCGGCTCCGGGTCGGTGGTTCGGTTCCGGTACGGGCGTCGGTGATCCGCACCGGACGGCAGAGACACGAGAAGGCTCAGGGCAGGCGGACGACGCCCTCCTGGACGACGCTCGCGAGCAGCGTGCCGTCGCGGGAGTACAGCCGGGCGCGGCCGATCCCGGTGCCGCGGTCGGCGAACGGGGAGTCCTGCACGAGGGCCACCCAGTCGTCCATCCGACCGTCGGCGTGCCACCACATCGCGTGGTCGAGGCTCGCCGTCATGATCCCGTCGTCGGACCAGGCCGCTCCGTGGCGACGCAGGATCGGCTCGAGCAGCGTGTAGTCGCAGACGTAGGCCAGCGCCGCGCGGTGGACCGCGGGGTCGTCGGGCAGGGCCTCGAAGGCGCGGAGCCAGACCACCTGACCGGTGCCGGAACCCTTCTCCACGTACACCGGGTCGGGCCAGTGGCGCATGTCGAACGACCGGCCGTCGGCCCAGTAGGCCTCGTCGCGGACGCCGGTCCCGGCCACGGCCTGCGCCGAGGTCGGGAGCGACTCCGGGTCGGGGAGGTCCGGGGCGGGCTCCGCGTGCTGCGGGGCGCCCGGCGTCGGGACCTGGAACGAGGCCATGGCGCGGAAGAGCTCGCGGTCGCCCTGCAGGCCGCGGACGACGCGCTGGGAGAAGCCGCGTCCGTCGCGCAGGCGCTCGACCTCCCAGCGGGTCGGGGTGTGCACGTCGCCGGCCCGGAGGAAGTAGCCGTGCAGGGAGTGGATGCGTCGGTCGTCGTCGACGGTGAGCGACCCCGCGGCGGCGGCCTGCGCGACGAGCTCGCCGCCGTAGACGCGACCCGACGGGATGATCTGCGGGTCGACGAGGAACGTGTCGGTGCCGTCGGCCTTGAGCGCGAGCGCGTCGAGCAGGGGCCGGACGGTGGGCTCGAAGGTCATGCGCGCCGGTACCCCTCGAGGATCGCGTCGTCGACCTCGTCGAGGTTGACGACGATGTTGTCCGGGGTGCGGCAGGTCAGCCAGACCAGCTCCTCGGTGGTCGACATGTTCGCCTCGACGTGCGGCATGTAGGGCGGGACGAAGACGAAGTCGCCCTCGGTCATGTCGACGTACTCCGCGTAGTTCTCGCCGAAGTAGATGCGGCCGTGGCCCTTGAGCACGGTGCCGCCGGTCTCGGCCTCGCCGTGGTGGTGGGGCGGCGAGCGGAACCCGGGCTCGTTCCAGACCTTCCCGAACCAGATCCTGGTGGCCGGGGTGTGCTGGGGGGAGACGCCCGAGATGCGGTGGACGCCTTCGCCCTGGTTCTCGTTCCGGGCCTCGCCGCCGGCCCGGGTGACGACCGGGACGACGTCGGTGCGGAGCGCCTCTTCCGAGGTGGTCATGCTGCCTCCTTGACGTGGATCGTGGTGCGGGTGCTGCCGATACCCTCGATCGCGCACTCGACGACGTCGCCGTCGTGCAGGAACCGGGGCGGGTCCAGCGCGGCGCCGACCCCACCGGGCGTTCCGGTGAGGACGAGGTCGCCGGGGGCCAGGGTGGTGAACTCGCTGATCGCGACGAGCAGGGTCGGGACGCCGAAGACGAGGTCGTCGGTCGACCCGGACTGCATCAGCTCGCCGTTGACGTGGCAGGTCAGGGCGAGGCCGTCGGCGGGATCGAGGCCGGTCACGAGGTGCGGCCCGACCGGGGTCGACGCGTCGAGCGCCTTGCCCGGCAGCCACTGCGTGGTCCGCCACTGCCGGCCGCGGACCGACAGGTCGTTGGCGACGGTGTAGCCGCGGACCGCGTCGCGCGCCTGGTCCGTCGTGGCGTACCGGGGGAGGGGCTTCCCGACGACGACGGCGAGCTCGGCCTCCCAGTCCAGGCCCGCCTCCTCGATCGCCGGGGTGATGACGACGTCGTCTCCTGCGCCGGTCAGCGAGTCGGCGAACTTGGTGAACAGCGTCGGGTGCGCGGGCAGCTCGTTGCCGAGCTCCGCGACGTGTGCCCGGTAGTTGCGTCCGCAGCAGATGACCTTGGCGCTGCGGGGCACGTCGCGGCCGCTGTATGGCGTCTGCTTTACGGCGGTCACGAAAGCACACTAACCTGAGCGGTGTCCGCGACACCAGGAGGAGTTCATGACCATCTCGCTGCACAACCCGGCGTCCCTCGCGAAGCCCAGCGGCTTCACCCACGCCGTGCGCTGCGGGGACACCGTCTGGCTCTCCGGGCAGACGGCCCTGGACGCCGACGGGAGGATCGTGCCGGGCGGGATCGTCGAGCAGTTCCGTCAGGCGCTGTCGAACGTGATCGTCTCCCTGCGGGGGGCCGGGGGCGACCCGCAGCGGTTCCTGTCGGTGACGATCTACCTGACCGACATCCCCGACTACCAGGCGCACGGCAAGGAGATCGGCGCCGTGTGGAAGGAGCTGGTCGGCCGCGACTACCCGGCGATGACCGGGGTCGGCGTCACCGGCCTGTGGCAGACCGAGGCGCTGGTGGAGATCCAGGCGGTCGCGTCGGTGTAGCCCGCGTGTGGCAGCAGAGCGTCGTCACCGGCGTCCAGTGGCAGGAACGCCACGTCGTCGATCCCGCCTCAGCCGCGCACGACCGCCCGGACGTGCGCGGCGGCCGGCCCGGCCAGGTGCTCGCGGAAGCGGGCGAAGAGCGCCTCGGCCCGCAGGCCGATCCAGTCCTCGGGCAGGGCGTCGAGCGGCAGCCCGGGGTCGAGGTAGGGCAGGCGGCGCCAGGCCGTGATGGCGGGGACGTAGTCGGCGAACGCCTGCGCGGCGTCATCCGGGTCGTCGGTCGGGTCCTCGGCGAGCCGGTCGGCGACGGCCGCGAACCGCTGCAGGTAGTCGGCGTAGGTGCCCTCGAGCGCCTCGAGGTCCCACCAGGCGGCGATCGTCTCGCGTGCCGAGGTCCCCGACAGGTGCGTGGCCCGGAAGACGTCGGTGAACTGCCGCAGCCCGGCCCGGTCCAGGGCGCCGAGGACCGCGTCGTCGAGGTGGCCGGGCGCGACCCACGTGCCCGGCCCGATCGTCCCCAGGCCGAGCCGGGTCAACGTCGTCCGGAGCTGGTGGCGTTTGTCGCGCTCGGACTCCGGGACGGAGAACACGACGAGCAGCCACCCGTCGTCGGCGGTCGCCCGGCGGCGGCCGAAGATGCGCTCGTCGCCCTCCGCGAGGATCGCCAGGGCCTCGGGCGACGCTCGGTAGCCCGCCGTCCGGCCGTCCTTCTCCGCGTCCAGCCAGGCGCGCTTCTTGAGCCGGAAGACGGCCGAGCGGGTGGCCTGTTCGTCGACCCCGAGGTCGGCCATCAGGCGCACGATCGTCGCGACCGACATCCATCCGCCCAGCTCCCGGGCGTAGAGGCCGAACAGGGACACGATCAGTGCGCGGGGAGCCGCCGGGCTCTCGACCTCACGCACCTCCACCGTGCTCACCCGCCCACCGTAGGTGCCCGTTCCGTCCCACGCCGTCGGACCCCTCTGTCACCATCGCGATCATGACGACGGGTGCGGTGCGGCGGCCGGGCGGCGTGGAGGTCCTCGCCGCCGTGCTCGTCGTCGCGCTCGGACTGCGGGTGCTCGGGGTGGATCCGCTGGTCACGCCGCAGCTGCGGGTGGGGGCGACGGTGTTCGTGGCCGTCGTCGTGCAGGCTCTCCCGTTCCTGGTGCTCGGCGTGCTGCTCTCGGGGGTGCTGACGGCCTACGTCTCGCCCCTCGCGCTGCGTCGGGTGCTGCCGTCGCGGCCGGGCGCGGCGGTCCCGGTGGCGGTCGCGGCGGGGGTGGCGCTGCCCGGGTGCGAGTGCGCGTCGGTGCCCGTGGCGCGGCGGCTCATCGCGCGCGGCGTGCCCGACGCGGTGGCGCTCGCGTTCCTGCTCGCGGCCCCGGCCGTGAACCCGGTGGTGCTGGTGGCCACGGCGGTCGCGTTCCCCGACGCACCGGAGATGGTCGGCGCCCGCTTCCTCGGCTCGTTCCTGACGGCGAGCGTGGTCGGCTGGGTCTGGGCCCGCGCCGGTCGTGCGGAGTGGCTGGCCGAGCGGGTGCGGCGGGTCCCGACGACGGGTGACGGCCCCCGGTGGCGGGTCGCGGCCGCGACGGCGCGGCACGACCTGGTGGACGCGGGCGGCTTCCTCGTGCTCGGAGGTCTCGCGGCCGCGGTGCTCACGACGGTCGTGCCCGAGGCGTGGGTCGCGGGCCTGGGGGAGCAGGTGGTGCTCGCCGTCCTGGTGATGGCGCTGCTGGCCGTCGTGATGTCGCTGTGCAGCGAGGGCGACGCGTTCGTCGCGGCGTCGCTCTCGGCGCTGCCGCTGCTGCCGCGGCTGGTGTTCCTCGTCGTCGGTCCCGCCGTCGACCTCAAGCTCATCGCGCTGCAGGCAGGGACGTTCGGGCGGGGCTTCGCGGCGCGGTTCGCGCCGCTGACGTTCGTGGTGGCCGTGCTGTGCGGGGTCGGCGCGGGGCTGGTGGTCGGGCTGTGACGCGCGAGGTGCGGAACGCGCTGCTCGTGTTCGTCGGCGCGGTGCTGGTGCTGATCGTCGCGGACGGCACGGTGCTGCACTACGTCCGGCCGGGGATGGCTCCGCTCGTGGCGCTGGCGGGCGTGGTGGTGATCGGGCTGGCGCTGCTCGACGTCGCGCGGGACCTGCGGCGGCGCCCGGAACCGGCGGACGACGACGGGCACGAGCACGGGTCCGGCCGGTCCGCCTGGCTGCTGCTCGTGCCCGCGCTCGTGGTGCTGCTGGCCGCGCCCCCGTCGTTGGGTTCGGACGCGGTCGACCTCGCCGGTTCGCGCACGGTCGCGGTGGGGCGGGCGCCCGAGGAGCCGCTGCCGCCCGGCGACGCGCCGGCGATCCCGGTGGTCGACCTGGTGGCGCGGGCGGCGGCGAGCCCGGACGGCGGGGCGCTGGCCGGGCGGGAGGTCACGCTGACCGGGTTCGTGGTGCCCGCCCGCGACGGTCGGGGCACGGATCTGGCCCGGCTGGTCATCTCGTGCTGCGCCGCGGACGCGAGCCCCGTGCGCGTGCACCTCGACGACGCGCGGTCCCTGGTCGGGCCGCCCGGGGTCGGCGGCGACCGGTGGGTGGACGCGCGGGTCCGGCTCGTCCCGGGCACGGCGACCCGCGGGACCGGTTTCGTCCCGACGGTGACGGTGCTCGACGCCGTCGAGGTGCGCGAGCCGTCGCCGGCGTACGAGTACTGAGCCGGCCGGGGCGGTCAGCGTGGTCGCTGCGGCGGGGTGCAGATGCACCCGCGCGACCACACCCCGACCTGGGTGGCGGTGCAGAAGCGCCGTCCCAGGGCGTCGTGCTCCGCCCACGGGTGCGGGCACATGGCACACGTCGCGCCCGGACCCTGCATCGCCTCGTGCCGCCCGGCCGGCGCTGCGTCGCTCACGGGGCGGTCTCCGCCCCGTCGAGGAGATCGGCGGGGGACCGTCGGTCGTCGGGAGCCGCGGCCGCCGTCATCGCCGCCTCGGCCGTTCCCTCCGGGGTCGACGACGGGATCACGAGCAGCACGAGGCGCAGACCGGCCGGGCCGACGAGCGTCACCGAGTGCGGGGCGGTGGTCCGGAACCCCTCGAGCCGCACCCGGCCGGGCGCGAGCCGCCGCGGAGCGGCTGTCCAGTCGTCGAGGTGGTAGGCGACGCGGGCGACGTCGCCCCGGTCGTGGACGTCCTCGAGCAGCGGGGGCAGTTCGGCCGCCAGGTCCTCGGAGCGGGGCCACCAGGCGCCGTCCACGAATCCGGTGGCGGGTCCTGGGGGCTTCAGCCGCGTGCGTGCGGTGGTCGTGTCCGGGGCCGGGCTCATGCCGGCACTCCCGTCTCCGGTCGTCGACCGGGCGAGGACTGCGCCGACGACGACGCCGACTCGACCGCCGACGTGCAGGAAACCCCCGGTACGGCCACCGTACGCGCCCGCCCACGGTCCGCGGCCGTGTGCCAGGGTCACCGGTCATGCCGCCCGCGCTGAAGACGGTCGCCGACGGGGTCCACGTCGGGGCCCTCTTCCCCCGTCACCTGTTCAACACCGTCGTCGTCGAGGGGCCCGCGGGGGACGTGGTGATCGACGCCGGCTTCCCCTGGTCGGCGGGACGGCTGGCCGGCTTCCTGCGGGGGCGCGACGTCGTCGAGCACGCCGTCACCCACGCCCACGGCGACCACGTCGGGTCCTCGGCCTGGCTCTGCGCGCACACCGGCGCCCCGCTGGCCATGAGCGCGGTCGAGGCTGACGGGTTCGAGCACGGCAGCGTCGCCTGGCACTCGGGCGCGATCGGCCGGCGCGGCGTCGCCCCGCTCGCGCGGCAGCGGCGGCCCGTCGACCGACGCCTGGCGCCCGGCGACGCGGTCGCCGGGTTCGAGGTGGTCGCCCAGCCCGGCCACAGTCCCGGCCTGCTCGCGTTCTGGCGGGCCGCCGACCGTCTCCTGGTCGTCGGCGACGGACCGATCAACGTCGCCGCCGACCCCGCGGCACCCCGGTGGCTCCCGCTGCCCGCCGGCCTCCACCACGACCCGGCCGCCACCGAGGCGTCGCGGCGCGCGATGGCCGCCCTCGAGCCCGCGCTCGTCGTGTCCACCCACGGCCACCCCGTGCGCGGCGACCGGTGGATCCGGGGCATCACCGGCTGACGAACGTGCGAGGCTCCGGCCCATGAGCGCCGTCTACGCCCTGAACCTGTTCGACCTCGCCCCGAACGACGACTACAAGGCCTACTCGAAGCGGTCGGTGGAGGCGGTGGGCAAGCACGGCGGACGGGTCGTCGCGCTCGGGAGGCTCAGCGCGGACTGCCCGTCGACGGGGGACACCCCGCGCCAGGTGATGGTCCTCGTCGAGTGGCCGTCGCCGGAGGCGTTCCAGGCGTTCAAGGACGACCCCGACCACACCGACCTGCACCCCCTGCGCGAGGGCGGCACCGAGAACTACCTCTGGTGGGCCTACGACCGGCTCGAGGACCTGCGCCCCGTGCTCCACGACCGCTGAGCGGCCGCGGCGCCCGGCCGCGCGTGCGAGACTCCCGCCGTGGCCACCAGGGCGGGTCATCCCGCCGTCGTGATCGCCCTCGCCTTCGCGGGCGGGATCGGGGTCGGGACCGGGCTGCTCATGCTGCCGACGGCCGCGGCCGGACCGGAGGGCGCCGGACTGCTCGACGCCCTGTTCACCGCGACGTCGGCGGTGTGCGTGACGGGACTGGTCACGGTGGACACCGGCGCCCACTGGTCGTCGTTCGGGCACGTCGTCCTCGCCGGGCTCATGCAGATCGGCGGGCTGAGCATCATGACGGTGGCGTCCCTGCTCGTGGTGCTGGTGTCGCGCCGGCTCGGCCTGCGGGCGCGGCTGGTCGCACAGGCCCAGTCGGGCAGCCTCGACCTGAGCGACGTCCGTCGTGTCCTGCGCAACGTCGTCCTGTTCAGCCTCGCCGGGGAGGCCGTCACCGCCGTCGTCCTCGCCCTGCGGCTGCATCTCGGCTACGACGCCGGGCTCGCCACCGCGGTGTGGGAGGGCCTCTTTCACGCGGTGTCGGCGTTCAACAACGGCGGGTTCGTGCTCTGGCCGGACGGCATGATCGGGTTCGCCGGCGACCCCTGGATGCTCCTGCCGGTGGCGCTCGCCGTCATCGTCGGGGGCCTCGGCTTCCCGGTGATCTTCGAGCTCGTGCGCTCGTACCGACCCCGGACCTGGTCGGTGACCACCCGGATCACGGTCGTCACGTCCGGCACCCTGCTGGTGCTCGGCACCGTGGTGCTCACGGGCCTGGAGTACGGGAACCCGGCGACGCTCGGACCGATGGGGGTCGGCGACAAGCTCCTGGCCGGGTTCTTCTCGGCGGTCATGCCGCGCAGCGGCGGCTTCTCGGCGGTCGACGTCGGGAGCATGACCCCGGAGAGTTGGCTCGTCACCGACGTCCTCATGTTCATCGGCGGCGGGAGCGCGAGCACCGCGGGCGGCATCAAGGTGACGACGTTCGGGCTGCTGGCGTTGGTGCTGTGGGCCGAGATGCGCAGCGAGGCCGACGTCGACGTCGGGACCCGCCGGATCCCGGAGGCCAACCAACGGCAGGCGCTCGCGGTGGCGCTGCTCGGCCTCGGCCTCGTCGTCGTCTCCACCTTCGTGGTCCTGAGCGTCACCCCGCACGCCACCGAGCGCGTGCTCTTCGAGGTGCTCTCGGCCCTCGGTACGGTCGGGCTCTCGACGGGTATCACGGCCGACCTGCCCGACGCCGCGGAGATCCTGCTCGTCGTGCTCATGTTCATCGGCCGCCTCGGTCCGCTCGCGCTGGCGTCCGCCCTGGCCCTGCGGGAACGACCGCGTCGGTACCGCCGGCCCGAGGAGAGGACGATCATTGGGTGACGCGCACGAGCCGGTGGTCGTCGTGGGGCTGGGTCGCTTCGGTGCGTCAATCGCCCTCGAGCTGACCCGGCAGGGCACCGAGGTGCTCGCCATCGACGCCTCGCACGACGTGGTGCAGGCGGTCTCCCGCGACATCGGCCAGGTGGTGACCGCCGACTGCACGGACCTGGAGACCCTGCGCCAGCTCGGGGTGGGCGACTACCGTCGCGCGGTCGTCGCCGTCGGGGACCACCTCGAGGACAGCATCCTGGTGACGTCGTTGCTGGTGGATCTCGGGGTGCCCGACATCTGGGCGCGGGCGATCAGCACCCACCACGGCCGGATCCTCGAGCGCATCGGCGCCCACCACGTCGTCTTCCCCGAGCAGGACATGGGCCAGCGGGTGGCCCACCTCGTCTCCGGCACGGCGCTCGACTACCTGCGGCTCGACGACGGGTGCGCCCTGGCGAAGCTCCGACCGCCCCGCGGTCTGATCGACGTCCCGCTCGGCAGCTCCGAGATCAGGGACCGCTACCGCGTCACGGTGGTCTCGATCAAGCGCCGCGACGAGGAGTTCACCTCGGCCACCGACGACACCGTCGTCCGCCGGGGCGACATCGTCCTCGTCGTGGGTCGCGACGAGGACGTCGAGAAGCTGCTCGAGGACTCCTGACCCCTCACCCGGGGACGCGGATCAGCACCTCGCCGTGCGGCAGGGAGAACCAGCCGTCGGGGTGCGCGGCCCACGCCCGCCAGGCCGCGGCGATGTCGGCGAGTTCCGCGCGGGTCGCGAAGCCGCCCGCGACGGCGCGCTCGGCGATCGTCGAGTCCACGATGCGCTCGGCCCACTGTCCGCCCCACCAGGCGCGCTCGTCGGGCGTCGCGTGGCACCAGATCGACGCGGACGGGGTCACGTCCGTCGCGCCCGCCGCGTGCGCCCAGGCGAGGACCCGCCGCCCCGCGTCCGGCTCCGTCCCGTGCGCCCGGGCCACGCCTCGGTAGATCTCCAGCCACCGGTCGAGCCGCGGGTCGTGCGGGTGGAGCACGATCCCGGCGTAGTCGCAGTCGCGGACCGCGACGAGCCCGCCCGGCGCGGTCACCCGGATCATCTCGCGCAGCGCGGCCACGGGATCGGTCAGGTGGAGCAGCACCTGGTGGGCGTGGACGACGTCGAACGGCCCGTCCGGCAGCGCGGACACGTCGCCGACGACCGCCTCGACCCCGAGCGCCCGGGCCTTCTCCACCACGCCCGGGTCGGCGTCCACACCGAGGACGGAGCCGACCCGCGTCGCCAGGTCCGCGGTGATGGTCCCGGGACCACACCCGACGTCGAGAACGCGCTGGTCGGGACGCAGGTGCGGGGCGAGGTAGGCGGCCGAGTTGTCGACGGTGCGCCACGTCTGCGAGCGCAGCACGCTCGCGGCGTGCCCCTGGCTGTAGGCGGTCACCGGCACACCGTCGCACGTCCGCGTAGCGTCGAGGGCGTGAGCACCGCGATCGCGCAGCAGCTCGAGCACACCTACGCCGACGCCGTCCCGCACCTGGTCACGCCGTGGACCGCCGCGGCCGCGCCGCACCCGAACCCCCTGGTGGTGAACGAGGAGCTGGCCGGTGAGCTGGGGCTCGACCCGGCGCAGCTGCGGGAGTCCGGCCTGCTGACCGGCACCGTGCCCGAGGGGGTGCAGCCGGTGGCGATGGTCTACTCGGGCCACCAGTTCGGCATGTACCAGCCACGCCTCGGCGACGGCCGGGCGCTGCTGCTCGGCGAGCTCGTCGACCCGCGGGGCCACCGGCACGACCTGCACCTCAAGGGCTCCGGTCGCACACCCTTCGCGCGCGGCGGCGACGGGAAGGCCGCGCTCGGCCCGATGCTGCGCGAGTACCTCATGGGCGAGGCCATGCACGCTCTCGGCATCCCCACCAGCCGGGGGCTCGCGGTGTCGACGACGGGGGAGGACGTCCCGCGCGACACGGGCCTGCTGCCCGGCGCGGTGCTCGCGCGGGTGGCCTCGAGCCACATCCGGGTCGGCACGTTCCAGTACGCGGCGGCCAACGGCGGTCCCGACGTCGTGCGTGCCCTCGCCGACCACGCGATCGCGCAGCACCACCCCGACGCCGACGGCTACCTCGACTTCTACCGCCGTGTGGTGCACGCGCAGGCCGAGCTGATCGCCCGCTGGATGCTCGTCGGCTTCATCCACGGCGTGATGAACACCGACAACACCACGATCTCCGGCGAGACGATCGACTACGGCCCCTGCGCGTTCATGGACCGCTACGACCCGCAGACCGTGTTCAGCTCGATCGACCACGCCGGGCGGTACGCCTACGGTCACCAGCCGCCGATCGCGCGGTGGAACCTGGCTCGCCTCGGCGAGGCGCTCCTTCCCCTGATCGACGAGGACCAGGACGCCGCGATCGAGCAGGCGACCGCCGTGGTGCAGGAGTTCGGGGACGTCTACGAGCGGCACTTCCAGGCCGGGATGGCCGCGAAGCTGGGGCTGCGCGAGCCCGACCCCGACCTCGTCGCCGACCTGCTCGCCCTGCTGCACGCCCAGCAGGTCGACTGGACGACGTTCTTCCGCGCGCCGAACCCGCGCGACCACTTCCTCGACCGCGACGCGTACGACGCGTGGGCGCAGCGCTGGCACCCCGAGCTGGACCGCGAGCACGTCAACCCGCTCTACGTGCCCCGCAACCACCTGGTCGACGAGGCCCTGACGGCCGCCGAGCGGGGCGACCTCGGCCCGTTCCAGGAGATCCTCCAGGTCGTGACGAGGCCGTACACGGAGCAGCCGGGCCGGGAGCGTTACGCCGAGCCGGGCTCGGGGCCGTTCGTCACGTACTGCGGGACCTGACGAGACCGGCGCCGACCCCGCCGCACAGCACCGCGAAGGCCACCAGCAGCACCGGCAGGCCCAGCGCGGTGACGAGCGCGCCCACGACCACCGGCGCGGCGATCGCCCCGAGTGCGCCGACGACCATGGCGACCGACAGGGCCCGGCCGGGGTCGGAGGACGCGACGCTGCCGGTCCAGACCGCGAGCGTCGCCGCCCCGACCATGTAGGGCGCGGCGAAGACGGCCGCCGCGAGCAGGGCGATCACCGGCGACCGGTCCCCGAACGCGAGCAGCAGCAGGGCCACGCCGATCGTCAGCAGGCACCCGGCCGCCACCCGCGGGGGCCCGACGCGGGCCGTCATCGCGCCCGTGAACAGCCCGGCGAGGCCGAGCACACCGATGATCACGAAGAGCACCGGGCGGACCCCCGAGGACAGGCCCGCCCGCGTGGCGACGTCGGCGGAGTAGGTGAACGCCACCGCCGTCCCGGCCTGGTAGACGACGGCGTACAGCGCCGGCAGGCGCAGCGCCCGCCACGGGACCGGGCGCCGGTCGGCGACCGGGGTCGGCGGCACCGCGGGCACCCAGCGCAGGTTGAGCAGGGCCGCGAGGGCGGAGCACACGGCCACCGCCGCCCACGCGGCGCGCCAGGTGGTGCTCGCCGCGACCGCGATTACCGCGATCAGCACCAGCCCGCCGCACGTGCCGGTGCTGATGAACGAGAGCAGACGGGGTCGGCGGTCGGGGTCGACCGTCGCGCGGGCGATGTCGGAGTAGGGCGCCCACACCCAGCCGGCGGCGCTGCCGGCGAGCACGGCCCCGACCGCGAGCACCCCGGGCGAGCCCGCGAGCACCACGATCAGCGCGCCGAGCGCGCCGCACACCCCACCGACGGTGGTCGGCGCCCGCGGTCCACGGCGGGCGGCGAGCAGCGGCGCGCACACGATGCCGGCGAGGAACCCGGCGAACGTCCCGCCCGCGATGAGCCCGAGGACGGCCTCGGGCACACCCGTCGTCGAGAGCCCGGGGTCCACGCGCAGCTCCGGCAGCGTGAGCCCGAAGCAGAACCGCGCCATGCCGAACGCGACGCCCACCACGCCCGCCCCGGCGATCGCCACCCGTGTCTCGGTCGTCCGCACGCGATCACCCTGTCGAGCGAGCGGCACTTCCGCAGCATCTACGCGCGTGGGAGCGCCGATCTCCCGGGTCGGGGTGCACGCCCCGACCGCGCCACCACCGCGGCGACGAGCGTCGTCACCGGTACTGCCGCGACGATCCCGATCGATCCCACGAGCGTCCGCAGCACCTCCTGCGCCACGTCCTCGGCCGTCAGCAGGTCGCCGACCCCGCGCCCGGAGAGCGTGAACAGCAGCAGCAGCGGCAGCGCCGCGCCCGCGTAGGCGAGCACGAGGGTGTTCACCGCCGACGCCACGTGGTCGCGCCCCACGCGCATCGCCGCCGCGTAGAGCTCCCGCGTTCCCGACGACGGGTCGGCGCGGTGGAGCTCCCACACGGTCGAGGTCTGGGTGACCGTGACGTCGTCGAGGACGCCGAGCGCGCCGATGATCAGCCCGGCGAGCAGGAGACCGCGCGCGTCGATGCCCGCGCCGAGCACCCCGATGAGCTCGGTGGACGAGTCGTCGAGGCCGGTGAGCCGGGTCAGCCCGCCGAACACGAGCGCCAGTACCCCGATCAGGCCCAGCGACATCACCGTGCCCAGCGCCGCCGTGGCCGTGCGTGCGGAGAACCCGTGGATCGTCGGGAACACCACCGCGACGATCAGGCCCGACGCCACGAGCGCGACCGGCACCGGCGCCGCGCCCGTGAGCAGCGCGGGCAGCACGAACAGGCCCAGCACGAGCAGCGTGATGCCGAGGGCGCCGAGCGCCGCCAGGCCCTGCCAGCGTCCGAGCAGCACGACGGCGAGCGCGAACACCCCCGCGAGCAGCAGCATCGAGCCACCCCGCTGCCGGTCCACCACCTGGTAGCCCGACGCGTCGGCGGGATCGCCGCCGGACCAGGCGACCACCACCGCGTCGCCGTCGGCGAACCGCGGGGTCGCCGGTCCGCCCGGCAGCAGGGTGTCGATCGTCCGCCCGGACGCCGGGCCCTCGTCCAGCCGGACCTGCAGCGGGAAGCAGCCGGCGCCGGCCTCGACGGCCAGCGTCGGGTCGGCGCAGTCGGCCTCCGCGCCCGCGCGCACCACCGTCCCGTCCAGCGGCTGCGTCGCGACGGCGGCCGCCGCGCCCGTCGTCGTGCCGGCTCCCGAGCCCGCGGCCGCCGCGTGGCTGCCGTCCAGGACCGCCCGGTACTCCGACGGCGAGGGCGCCAGCAGCACCAGCCCGACGACGACGGCGAGGCCGCACGGCACGAGCAGCGCGGCCAGCAGCCGCCGCACGGTCCGCCCGACGGCGGGCGCGGGCCCGTGGCCGTGCCCGTGGCCGTGCCCGGCGGGCTCCGCACGCCGACCCGACCCGGCCCGCCGTCGGGACCGGGGCCCCGACCGCGGAGCCGAGCGACCGGCACCCTCGCGCGTCCTCGCGGCGCGGGAGGGCCGTTCGCTCGTCTCCGGGACGGCCGGGATCGGCGCCGTCGGCGGGTCCTCGGGAGTCACGCCGGGGAGGGCTCGACCTGGTACCGGATGAGGCGGGACGAGTTCGCGACGACCGCCACGGACGACGCGTTGTGCAGGATCGCGGCGACGACGGGGGAGAGCGCCCCGCCGGCGGAAACGACGAGGCCGACCGCGTTGACCGCGATCGACATCCCGTAGTTCTGCCGGATGACGCCGACCCCGCGGCGGCCGAGGTCACGCAGGTCGAGCAGGGCGGTGAGCCGGTCGCCCGCGAGTGCGACGTCGGCGGTCTCCACCGCGACGTCCGTGCCCGCGACCCCCATCGCGATGCCGAGGTCGGCGAGCGCGAGGGCCGGCGCGTCGTTGGTGCCGTCGCCGACCATGGCGACCGTGTAGCCCTCGGCCTGCAGGGCCCGCACCGCGTCCTGCTTGTCCTCGGGCATCACCTCGGCGCGCCACTCGTCGATGCCGAGCTCGGCGGCGACGGCCTCGGCGACGTCGGGGTGGTCGCCGGAGAGCATGACGATCCGCCGCACGCCGTCGGCCCGCAGCGCCTCGAGCACCTCGACGGCCTCGGGGCGCACGGTGTCGCGCAGGCTGATCAGCCCGGTGAGTGTGCCGTCCACCGCGAGGAGCAGGGGCGTCTCGGCCTGGCGCTGGAGGCGGCGGACCCAGTCCGACGCCTTCCGTGACACCGTGACCTTCTGCTCCTTGAACAGGGCCCGCGAGCCGAGCAGCAGCGTGCGGCCGTCGGCCTGCACCCGCATGCCCTGCCCGAGGAGCACCTCGCACTCCTCGTGCGGCGGGATCTCGATCCGCCGCTCCTCGGTGGAGCGGATCACGGCCTGCGCCAGCGGGTGTCGCGAGTGGATCTCCGACGAGGCCGCGAGGGCGAGGACCTGCTCGGGGGAGTAGTCGTCGTGGAAGGAGACGACGTTCGTGACGACGGGTCGGCCCGTCGTCACCGTCCCGGTCTTGTCGAGGACGACCGCGTCCACGCGACCCGCCGCCTCGAGGTGCGAGCCGCCCTTGATGAGGATGCCGCGCCGGGCGCCGTTGCCGATGGCGGCGCTGATCGCGGTCGGCGTGGAGAGGCCGACCGCACAGGGGCACGCGACCAGCAGCATCGTCATGGCGCGACGCACGTCGCGGGTGACGAGCAGGGTGGCCGCGGAGAGCGCGAACGAGAGCGGGACGAAGCGGCGGGAGAAGTTCTCCCCGACGGTCTGGATGGGGGCCCGGTCGGACTGGGCGGCCTCGACCCGCTCGATGATCCGGCCGACGGCGGTGTCCGCGCCGACGGCGGTCGCGCGGACCACGAGCCGGCCGCGCAGCAGCACCGAACCGGCGTGCAGCTCGTCGCCGACCTCGGCGGTGACCGGCAGGTTCTCCCCGGTGATCGCGGCCTGGTCGACGAGGCAGCCCGCCTCGGCCGCCTCCACGACGACGCCGTCGACCGGGAGCACGACGTGCTCGTGGACCACGATCTCGTCGCCGACGCGCACCCGCTCGATGGGCACCTCGACCTCCACGGCCTCGCCCGCGGGGTCGGCCGGGGCGACGCGCATCCACGTGGTGGTCCGGGCGCCGGTGAGCAGGTCGGAGATGGCCCGGCGGCTGCGCCGCAGGGTGAGGTCCTGCAGGTACTCGCCGATGTTGAGCAGCCAGAGCACCGTGAGCGCGACGACGTTCTCGCGCAGCACGAGCGAGGCCACCGTGGCCGCCGAGACCAGGGCGTCGGTGCCCGCGCCCCGGCCGCCGACCAGCGCCCGCAGCGCGCCGCGCAGGAAGGGGTAGCCGGTGAAGATCGTGACGCCGGTGGCCACCGTGCGGCTGGTCGGCCCGAGCATCGGGGGGCGGCGCAGGACCCAGCGGCGCCCGCCGAGCAGGAGCAGCGCGATGCCACCGACCGCCATGCGCAGGAGATCGCCGTTGCCGACCTCCGCCGAGCGCGGGAGCCGCGTCGCGGGCTCGTCGTGCGGGGTCGACGTGGTGACGCCCCGGTAGGCCGCGGCGATCGTCGCGGCGGAGCAGCGGTCGCGGTCGTACCAGACGACGAGGGTGCCGGTGCGCGGGAACGCGTGGACCTGGCGGACGCCCTCGACGTCGTCGAGCGCCTCCTCGACCGCGACGGCGAGCCCGGTCGCGGCGCGCAGGTCGGGGGCGTCGAAACGCACCCGGCCCGCGGCGTCGGAGACGACCCGCAGGGCGGACCCGTCGTCGTGCACCGGGTGCAGGTGCCGGACGGTCGTCACGTCAGTGCTCGTGGTCGTGCTTCTCGACGGCACCGGGCGGCGGCGCCTGCTCGCCCAGCCGCTCCCGGGCCTCGGCGACGACGTCGGCGGTGTTCAGCCGGACGCGCTCGGCGCCGGTCTCCGCGGCCCGCGAGACGCGCAGGCCGAGGGTGGTCACCGCGACCGCGGACTGGTGCACCGCCCGGCCCCCGGACAGCTTCTTCACGCCCTCGACGACGGCGACGCCGGCCACGCCGCTCGCCACGGCCCCGGCCGCCTTCGCCGCCAGGGCACCCCACGCCACCATCCGCTTCTCCTCGTCCGCTCGGGGCTGAACGCCGTGATCGACCCTCGACGCTAGCCGACCGCTCTGGGGCAGCCGCAGGTCGGGACCGAGATCACGACCTCCGGGTGGCCCTTGTCGGTCATGGTTATCGCTGTCATTGCAACACGGACGGCGGGCGCCCGTGCCTCCGATCGGGGGGTGGATGACCCCGATCGGATGGCATCGGTCACGATCACGGGGTGGAACCGGACACCGAGCACGGGACCTCGGACGGCGCGGGCACCGTCGTCACCCTCGACGACGGGGCGGTCCCCACGCTGGTCGGCGACCGCTTTGAGGTCGGGGCACGCCTGGGCCGCGGCGCGACGGCGACCGTGTACCGGGCGCACGACCGCCTCCTTCAGCGCGAGGTCGCCGTCAAGCTGTTCGCGCCCGGCGTCGGGACCCTGGAGTCGGCCTCGGTGCGCCGCGAGCTGCAGGCGGCGGCCCAGGTCTCGCACCCCGGCGTGCTCGAGGTGTTCGACGTCGGGGAGACCGGGGACCGCGTGTTCCTCGTGACCCGCCTCGTCCCCGGCGGCTCCCTGGCCGACGCGCTCGAGCGCGGCCCGCTGCCACCGGAGGTGGTGGTCGGTCTGGCGGGCGAACTGCTCGCGGCCCTGGCCCACGTGCACGCGCTCGGCATCGTCCACCGCGACGTCAAGCCCGCGAACATCCTGCTCGACCCGGCCGACCCGGGACCCGGGGACGCGGCCGACGAGGACCACGACGCCCCCGCCCGCGTGCACCCGGTCCTCGCGGACTTCGGCGTCGCCGCCGTGGCCACCGCGACGACGGCGCACGGGCAGGTCACCGGCACCGCCGCCTACCTCGCGCCCGAGCAGGTGCGCGGCGACGAGGTCGGGTCCCCGGCCGACGTCTACGCGCTCGGGCTCGTCCTGCTCGAGTGCCTGACCGGGCGCCGGGAGTTCCCGGGCGGTCCCGTCGAGTCGTCGGTGGCGCGCCTGCACCGCGACCCGGTGGTGCCGGCCGGCCTGCCCGACGACCTGCGTGACCTCCTCGGCGTCATGACGGCCGCCGCCCCGGTCGACCGGCCCTCCGCCGAGGCCGCCCGCGCCCGGCTCCGCGCGCTCGCGCCGGCGCTGGGCCTGGACGAGGAGACGCTCGCCGTCCCCGCGGCGGCCCTCACCGCCGGGCTGCCGGCCCGCTCGCCGATCGTGATCGGCCCGGCCCCCGTCCCCGGTGGCAGGAACGCGTCGTCACCGGCACCCGGTGGCAGCAACGACGCTGTCCTGCCACCGGCGGGGGCGCCCGTCCCGGCCGCCGTCACCCCGGCGGTCGTCGCCCCGGCCGCCGTCCGACCGGCCGAGCCGCCCACCGGACCGGTCGCCACGCCCGCCCGCACCGGCTCGCTGCGCCGCGGGCTCCTCGGTGCGGCCGCTGTGCTCGTGCTCGCGGGCGGTGTGGTCGGCGGGGTCGTGCTCACCGGCGGCTCCGCCCCGCTGACGACGACCCCGGCGGCACTCCCCGCCGCCCCCGCCGTCCCCGCGGCCGGTCCGCCCCCCGGGCCCGCCGCGCCGGGCGCGTCCGCGGACCCGGCCCCCGAGCCGGTGAGCGTCGACGCCGACCCGGTCGCGGCGGACCCCGCGGGCGGCGCGGACGCCCCGGTCGAGGACCCCGCCGGGCCCGACGCCCCGGCCCCGGCCGCGCCCGTCCCCGCGGCGCCGCCCGGAGCCCCGCCCGCGCCGGCACCGCCCGCGGCCTGCCGCAGCGTCGTGTCCTCGCTGGCGGGCGCGGGCGCCACCGTCAAGATCGTGTTCACCAACCGCGGGGACGCGCCGTGCACCCTGCGGGGCTTCCCGGCGGTGCGGTTCGTCGCGGGCGGCAAGGCGGTGGGCGCGGCCGCGAGCCGGGCCGGCGCGGCCGGACCGGCGCTGACGCTGGCCCCGAACGGGTCGGCGGCCGCGACGCTGCGCATCGTCCCCGTCAAGGAGTTCGACGCGACGAACTGCCGCGCCGTCGACGTCTCCGGGCTGCGCGTCCGCGCGCCCGGGACCGCCGCGGCGGTGACCCTCCCGCGCGACGGGAGGGCCTGCTCGGGCACCGTCGGGAAGCCGCAGCTCACCGTGTCGACGGTGGGTGCGCCCTAGACCTCACGACGGCGGGTCGAGCACGCGGCGCCCGCACTCCACCGCGTGCGCGAGGCGCAGCGTGGTCGCGAGCCAGAGCAGCACGTCGTGCAGGCGCAGGCGCGTGGGCCGGGCGTCGTCGGCGACCTCGCCCAGCGCGGCCGCCAGCTCGGCGAAGGCGTCGGCGTTGGCCCGCAGCTCCCGGTGCACCACCGCCTCGACGCCGCTGTCGCCCTCCTCGACGTGCGGCAGCAGCGCCCGCCGGGTGGTGGTCGTCAGGTGCGGGACCAGCGCGGGGTGGCGGTGGTGCAGGGCCGCGAGGACGTGCGCCCCGTGCGGACCCGCCTCGTCGGAGATCCGGCGCAGCGCCGCCCCGACCGTGCCCGGCTCGTCCAGCACGGAGAACTCGGACGCGGGCAGCGCCCAGAAGGGCCGGCCCGCCGCCCGGGCGCACAGGTCCTCCACCAGGGGCGCGACCCGGAGCAGCGTGTCGTGGACCTCGTGCCAGCCCGTCCGGTCGAGGCGGCCGTGCAGGCCCTCGGCGATCAGCACGTCCGCGTCGGGGCCGCTGCTGGCCGGGTGCGCGTCGAACCGCGCCCACCCGTAGGCCGGCACCTCGACCCAGCGGCCCTCGGGCAGCCCGGGGGACCGGAACCGCAGCCAGCGCCGCCCCCGCGCGTACCCGACGACCGCGGCGAGCGCGCGCTCCGGCGCCACCGCCTCCGGGCCGGTGCCCGGCAGGCGGAGGGCGATCCCGGTCCGTCCCGCTCCGGTCATGCCGCGATGGTGCCGGACGGGAGCCCGGGGCGGGCCGTGTCGGGTCGGGTCGGGCCGTGTCAAGGACGACGATTCGGGCCGCGGGGGCGCGGGGCATCACCGCGCACGGCGGTCCACCCCCGGGCCGACGGATTCCGGCGCCCCCGCAGGCGCGCACCCCGTCAGCAGGAGCAGACCAGCATGAGCACTCGCGACACCGGTTTCCGCGCCCTCCACGACATCGGCCTCGCGGCCTGGTTCGGCGGCTCGCTGTTCGGCGTCGCCGGCCTCAACGCCGCGGCCGAGGAGGCCGAGCAGCAGCGGACCACCGCGCGGATCACCAGCATCGGCTGGGCCAAGTGGAGCCCGGTCAACACCGCGCTCATCGGCGCCCACCTCGTCGGTGGGGCCGGCCTCCTCGTCAACAACCGCAAGCGTGCCGCGGCGCAGAAGGGCGCCACCGGGACGACGATCGCCAAGCTCGTCCTCACCGGCGCCGCGCTCGGCGTGACCGCCTACACCCGCGTGGTGGGCAAGAAGGTCGAGGACGCGGTCATCCACGACTCGCCCGGCGTCTCGTCGAGCACCACCACCCACCTCGACCGCGGCACCACCCAGGAGGGGCGCGGCGGCGCGGCGCAGGCCGTGCAGGAGGCCGACAAGCAGGCGGGCCAGGCGGTCAGCTCGGCCGCGGAGGCCCTGCCGATCGGCGCGGCCGAGGCCCAGCGTCAGCTGACCGTCCTCCAGATGGTCATCCCGGCGCTCACCGGCGCCCTGGTGGTCCTCAACGCGCAGGCCGGGGAGCAGCAGAAGCCCACCGACCAGCTCAAGGGCGTCGCGCGCTCCGTCGGCTCCGCCCTCGGCGTGGCGGCCTGACCGACCGGTCGGCACGTCACGGACGTGGACCCGGGACGGGCCCGTGGTGCACGATGCACTCCTTCGTCCTGCGGTTCACGTGCGATGCCGTGCGACTCCCACTCGGTCACCGGGAGATTCCATGGCATCGGTTCCCGTCCCTCGTGAGATCGGCGGCCCGACCGTCGTCGTCGACCTGGTCGGCGACCTCGACCGGCCGGCCCGGGAGCGGCTCGACGTGCTCCTGCACGCGCTGGCCGCGGTGCCCCAGGCGGTCGTCGTGGACCTGAGCGAGGCGTGGTCCGACTCGCCGTCGGCGCTGGCCCGGCTGTGCCGGTTCCGCGCCGACCGGCTCGCCCGGGGCCTCGGGTGCCGGCTGCGCGGCCTGCACCCCGACGTCGCGCCCGGCTGGGAGCGCGTGCCCCTCGAGCAGGTCTTCGCGGTGTACGCCGAGTCCCGGCGCGGGCCGGCCGCGAGCTGATCAGGTGACGTAGGGCCGCGCGGGGACCGGCACCGGGGACACCGCGGACACCCGCAGGCGGGCGGTGGACGGCGTCGACGACGGCATCCACCGCCCGACCACCCGCACCCACGTGTCGCGGGGCGGGGCCGGTGCCCCGTCGACGGCGACGAGGTAGCTGCGGGCGTCGGCCGCACAGCAGCTGATGGCGGTCCGCGTGACCGACCACCCGCCGTCGTCGGTGGGGGTCACGAATCCGACGAGCGCGACGTCGCGGTCGGCGAGGCCGCGTCCGCCGTCGTAGGCGGCCCGGACCGCGTAGTCCGGGACCGCGAGCTCCAGCGTGCCCGTCGCGGGCAGTGGTCCCGGCGGCACCGTCGTGGCGGGGACCGTCGTGCCCTGACGCGCGGCGGCCCAGCTGCCGAGCGGGCTCGCCGGGACGAGCAGGACCAGCAGGACCGGGACCGCCAGCAACCACCCCACCGCCGGCCGGTGGCCGGGCCCGTGGCCCCGCTCGCGGTCGGCCGCCCGCGCGGCCGCCACGACCTCGGGCGCCACCGCCCGCGGTCCGTGCGTGGGCAGCCGCGCCGCCGCCGACCCGCCGTCGGGATCGTCCGGGCGCCGCGCCCAGCCGAACAGCCCGGCCGCCCCGGCCACGAGCAGCAGCACCGCCGTCGCGAGCAGCCACCAGCGGTGCGACGGGCGGACGTAGTCGAGGTACCCGCCGGTCAGGGTGGACACGGCGAGTGCCAGGCCGGTGACGACGAGCAGGGCGGCGCCGAGGTCGCGTCTCACAGGATCGCGGTGCCGACGGCGAGCGTGGTCGCGATCGCGACGACGAAGGTCAGCGGACCGAGCCGCGCCGCGACCGGGGTGCCGAAGGTCCCCGCCTGCATCGCGGCGAGCTTGACGTCGATCGCGGGCCCGACGACGAGGAAGGCCAGCTTCGCGGTGTCGGAGAACGCGGTGAGGCTCGCGACGACGAAGGCGTCGGCCTCGGAGCACACGGCCAGCACCACGGCGAGCAGCCCCAGGACGACCACGGAGAGCACGGGCACGCCCGCCACGGCGCCCACCCAGGTCGGGGGCACGGCCACGTCCAGCGTCGCCGCGCACGCGGCGCCCACGACGAGGAAGCCGCCGGCGTGCAGGAGGTCGTGCGTGACGACGCCGAGCACCCCGCCGTCGTGGTGGTGGCTCCGGCGCCGCACCGGCAGCGGCCGCCCGAGCCGGGACCACAGCCAGCCGACGACGGTGGCGACCACGAGCGAGGAGACCGCCCGGGCCAGCACCATGCGCGGCTGGCCGGGGAAGGCGACGGCGGTGGCCACGAGCACCACCGGGTTCACCGCCGGCGAGGAGAGCATGAACGCCAGGGCGGCGGAGGGGCGGACCCCGCGGTCGACCAGGCGGGCGGCCAGCGGCACCGAGCCGCACTCGCAGCCCGGCAGGGCGGCGCCGGCGACGGCGGCGACGGGGACCGCGGCGGTCGGGTTCGCCGGGACCACCGCCCGGAGGGCCCGGTCGGGGACGAGCACCGTCACGACGGCCCCCACGACGACGCCGAGGGCGAGGTAGGGCAGCGCCTGCAGCACGATCGCGACGAAGACGGTCGACCACGTCTGCAGCGCGGGGGCGGAGCCGATGCCGATCGCGAAGACCTCCGGGCCCGCCACGACGAGGCCGAGGGCCCCGAGCACGAGGAGCAGCCCGAGCGGGACGGGGGCCGACGTGCGCACCGGGCCTGAGATCGGGGTCCTCCCTCCGGGTGGCGCGACCCGGTCAGCCTAGGACGGGCGTGACGCGCCCGGTGCCGGGGCATCACCCCGGGGCCGTACCCGAGGCCCGCGGAGGAACCCCATGGCACACACCGTCGCCGACCAGATGATCGAGGTCCTGGTGCAGGCGGGCGTCCGGCGCATCTACGGGCTCGTGGGCGACAGCCTGAACCCGATCGTCGACGCCGTGCGCCGGTCGGGCAGCGCGGCGCAGGGCGGGATCGACTGGATCCACGTGCACAACGAGGAGGCCGGCGCTCTCGCCGCCGCGGCGGAGGCGCAGCTCACGGGCACGCTCGCGGTGTGCGCCGGCAGCTGCGGGCCGGGCAACACCCACCTGGTGCAGGGGCTCTACGACGCCCACCGGTCGGGTGCCCCGGTGCTCGCGATCGCCTCGCACATCCCGTCGACGCAGATCGGCACCACGTACTTCCAGGAGACCCACCCGGAGCGGCTCTTCCTCGAGGCCAGCAGCTGGTGCGAACTGATCTCGCGGCCGCAGCAGCTGCCCCGGCTGCAGCGGATCGCGATGCAGACCGCGCTCGCCGACCGCGGGGTCGCGGTGATGGTGATCCCCGGCGACATCACCGCGGAGGCGGCCGCGCACCCGACCGGGCGCGGTGACCTGGTCGCCCCGTCGTCGGTGGTCGTGCCCGCCCGCGACCGGGTCGAGGCGCTCGCCGAGCACGTGAACCGGGCCGGCCGGGTGACGCTGTTCGTGGGCGCCGGCGCCCGGGACGCGCGGGACGAGGTGCTCGCGCTCGCCGAGCGGGTGAAGGCGCCCGTCGGGCACTCGCTGGGTGGGAAGGAGTGGATCCAGTACGACAACCCGTACGACGTCGGGATGAGCGGGCTGCTCGGCTACGGCGCCTGCTACGAGGCCTCGCACGAGGCGGAGCTGCTGGTCCTGCTCGGCACCGACTTCCCGTACGACGGGTTCCTCCCGCAGGCCCGCACCGTCCAGGTGGACGCCGATGGCCGGCACCTGGGACGGCGCAGCGTGCTCGAGCTCGGGGTGGAGGGCGACGTGGGGGAGACCCTGCGGATGCTCCTGCCGCTGGTGGGCGAGAAGACCGACCGGACGTTCCTCGACCGGATGCTGCGCCACCACGCCGAGGCCCTCGAGCACGTGGTGGAGGCGTACACCACGAAGGTCTCCGAGCACACGCCGATCCACCCGGAGTACGTCGCCGACGTCCTCGACGACGAGCTCGCCGACGACGCGGTCATCACGGTCGACACCGGCATGTGCAACGTGTGGGCGGCCCGCTACATCACCCCGACCGGCCGGCGCCGCATCCTCGGCTCCTTCCGGCACGGGACGATGGCCAACGCGCTGCCGCACGCGATCGGCGCCGCGGTGTCGCACCCGGGGCGTCAGGTGGTGTCGATGTCCGGCGACGGCGGCCTCACGATGCTGCTCGGGGAGCTGCTCACCGCCGCCGAGCACGACCTCGACCTCACCGTCGTCGCGTTCAACAACGGCGCGCTCGGCATGATCCGGCTCGAGATGATGGTGGCGGGCTTCCCGTCCTTCCAGACCGACCACGGGCCCGCCGACCTCGGGGCGATCGCCGCGGCGGCCGGGCTGCACGCGGTGACCGTGGAGCGCCCGGCCGAGCTGCGCGGGGCGCTGCGCGCGGCGCTCGACCACCGCGGGCCGTCGCTGGTCGACGTCCGGACCGACCCCGACGCGCTGTCGATCCCACCGCACATCACCGCCGAGCAGGTCCGCGGGTTCGCGCTGGCCGGCATGCGGACGGTCCTGTCCGGCGGCGTCGGGAAGATGGTCACGCTGGCGCGCGCGAACCTCCGCTCGATCCCACGCCACCCGTTGCGGTAGTCCCCGAGGTGTCGCGGCGTGTCGACGTGCGACGCGCCGCGACACCCGATCGAGTGAGTAACAGATTTTCATCTCTGTTTCACGTCGCTTGACCTGCGAGAACGATGCTCGGTGGTCGGACTTTCAACAGTCACGTGTCGTCAGGCCGCGTGACCGTTAAAACGCCACTTCGTTGAGGTCCCCAACACAGTCTTCGTCCGAACGGTCGCTCCCCCCTTGTGCCGATCGGACGCTGTCGGGAGGGACGACGATGCCCACTCACCGAGCGACCACCACACGCTCGCGACCGACCGAGCCGGCCCATCGCGCCGACGTCAGGCGCCGGAGCTTCCTCGGCCTGCTCGTCGCGGCCCCGGTCCTGGTCACCGCCGCCGAGATCGGCCGGCAGACGATCTTCGACTCGGTACCGGACGCGTCCGCGGTGGCACTGCCGTCCGCACCGCAGCCGGCCGAGGTCTACGACCTGCTCGACGTCATCCGCGACAGCGCCCGCCCGACGGCCAACCTCATCACCGTCAAGGTGAACAAGGACGGCACCGTCTCGTTCGCGCTGCCCCGGTCGGACAACGGGCAGGGGATCATCACCTCGACCCAGATGATCATCGCCGAGGAGATGAACCTCGACCCCGACCAGGTCGTGGTCACCCTCGCCGACGCGCGCCCGGAGCTGGTGTTCAACCAGCTCACCGGCGGCTCCAGCACCACCTTCAGCACCTACACGCCGATCCGGGTCGCGGCGGCGCTCGCGCAGGGCCGGCTCCTCGGGGCGGCGGCGAACGAGCTCGACCAGGACATCTCGGTCCTCACGAGCCGCCAGGGCCTCATCACCGGTCCGAACGGGAAGTCGCTGCCCTTCGGCGAGCTCACCGCCAAGGCCGCGGCCCCGATCACCGAGGCCGCGAACGTCGTGCTGAAGGACCGCGAGAAGTTCACCGTCATCGGCAAGAACCGGACGAAGTCCGACGCCCTCGCCATGGTGACCGGGAAGAAGAAGTTCACCACCGACCTCAAGATCCCGGACGCCCTGCCGACGGTGATCTGCCGGGCGCCCGACCTCAACGGCTTCCCGCGCTCGGTCGGCAACCTCGGGGCGATCCGCGCCATGCCCGGCGTCACCGACGTGGTGAAGGTCGGCAACGGCGTGGCCGTGCGCGCGAAGACCTACGGGCAGTGCATCGACGCCGTCAACGCGGTCGAGGCCACCTGGGCCGCCGGCACGGTCTCCGGCGAGGACGACGAGTCGGTGCTGCGCAAGCTGCGCCGCGGCGAGCTCCCGCTGGCGGTGCCGAAGGGCGTCGGGAAGACGCTCGAGAGCGACACCGTCTTCTACTTCCGCAGCAACTCCTCGCTCGAGACGAACTGCGCCATCGCCGACGTCCGCGCGAACAGCGCCACGATCTGGGGCCCCGCCAAGAGCCCGATCGCCGCGCAGAACGAGATCGCGAAGAAGCTCGGCATCCCGCAGAACGCGGTGACCTTCCACGTCATGGAGGGCGGCGGCTCGTTCGGCCGCAAGCTCTTCTTCGACGCCGCGCTCGAGGCCGCCGAGGTCTCGAAGGCGATGGGCAAGCCGGTCAAGCTCATGTGGACCCGCTCCGACGACTCCCGCCAGGGCCGCGTGCACCCGATGGCGACGACGCGCATCCGGGCGAACGTCGCGGGCGACGCGGTGGCGAGCTTCGAGATCCGCCACACCAGCGTGGCCACCGAGACCAACCCCGGTCTGTCCGAGGCGATCACGGCCACCGCGCAGAAGGCGCCCGGCGGCAACCTCACCGTCTCCGAGAGCATCTGGGAGACGACCCAGGTGACGCCGTACAACTTCGGCGTCTCGACCCGCTTCCTCAGCGAGGTCGACATGCGCTTCAACACCAGCTCGATGCGCAACATCTACTCGCCGGACGTCGCCACCGCCCGCGAGCTCATGGTCGACCGGATCGCCGCGCAGATGGGCAAGGACCCCTACGAGTTCCGCAGCGAGTTCACCAAGCTCGAGCGCTGGAAGAAGGTCGTCGACCGGGCCGCCCAGGAGGGCGACTGGGGCAAGTCGATGGCCGACGGCACCGCCCAGGGCATCGGCATGCACGTCGAGTACAAGGGCGTGGCCTGCGCGGTCGTCGAGCTCGACTGCCGCCCCGAGACGGTCAACCGCGAGATCCGGCAGGCCCGCACCGGGCCGCGCGTCACGAAGGTGACCTACGTCGTCGACGTCGGCCTCGTCATCAACCCGCGCGGCGTCCGCGCCCAGATGATGGGCGGGATCAACGACGCCCTGGCGATGACGCTGACGTCGAGCCTGCACCTCACCGACGGCCACTTCGTCGAGGCGAGCTGGGACAACTACTTCTACACCCGGCAGTGGAACACCCCGCCGGAGATGAACATCATCGTCGTCGACGACTCCGACGCCCCGGAGCCCGGCGGCGTCGGCGAGTTCGGCGTCGCGGCGACCTGCGGCGCCATCGCCTGCGCGTACGTGCGCGCCACCGGGAAGACGCCGACGTACTTCCCGCTGGACCACAAGGACCCGCTGCCCTTCACGCCCTACCCGACGTCCCCGCCCGTGCCGCCGTCGCCGGTCAACGGCCTCGAGACCACGTTCTGACGAGGAGACCCGCATGCCCAACCACTCCTTCAAGCTCAACGGCGAGACGGTGGACGTCGAGGTCGAGGACGACGTCCGCCTGCTCTGGGTGATCCGCGACCTCCTCGGCGTCACCGGCCCCAAGTACGGCTGCGGCATCAACGTCTGCAAGGCGTGCACCAGCCACATCAACGGCAAGGCGTTCAACCCGTGCTCCGTGCCGGTCGGGGCGATCAAGCCGACCGACGAGGTCACCACCATCGAGGGGCTCGCGGACACCGCCCCCGGCGGCGACCTGCACCCGATGCAACAGGCCTGGATCGACAACGACGTGGCCCAGTGCGGCTACTGCCAGCCCGGCCAGATCATGGCCGCCGTCGCAAAGGTCCGGCAGTGCCAGGCGGAGGGCCGCGAGGTCGACGACGCCGCGATCGAGGAGCTGCGCAACATCTGTCGCTGCGGCACCTACAACCGCATCCGTGAGGCCATCAAGGCCGGCGCGGAGAAGATGTGACCGCGAGAGAACGAGGAGCAACCGTGTCCTTCCGCAAGCCGCTCGCCGCCCTCGGGCTGGCCGGCGCCGCGCTGCCGCTGCTGGCGGGCGTGGCGCAGGCCGACGAGAGCCAGAGCCCCCTCCAGGGCGTCACCGCCGTGACCGCCATCGGGTCCGACCTCCTGGCGCAGGGCGTCGACGCGTCCAACGTCGAGGGCAACCGTCCCGACACCGCCGACGGCACCGACACCCGCGTGCCCAACGCCGACTACCGCTTCGTCGAGGGCCCGGCCGGTGGCCTCGTCAAGGACGGTCCGTTCGAATAGGTGCGCTTCGCGCCCGTGAGTAGTTCTGACGGTGATAGCCGTCAGAACTACTCACAGGGCGGCAGCCACATCCAGGCCCGCCGTCACGATCCCGTCGGCGTCGATGCCGTGCACGGCGTAGGCGTCGGCGAGGTCGGACGACTGGCCGAACCCGCGCACGCCGAGGTGCCGCGCCCGCACCCGGTGCACGCCCGCCAGGAACGCGAGCGTGTGCGGATGTCCGTCGAGCACCGTCACCAGCGGCGCCGCCCGGTCGGCGGGCAGGGCCGCGTCGAGCACGGCCCGGTCGCCCGTGTCCAGCGCCCGGAAGAGCAGGTCCCCGCTGGTCACGACGACGACGTCGGCCGGGTGCCCGAGCGCGTCCAGCCGCTCGGCGGCCTCCAGCGCCTGCGGCACCACCGCGCCCATGGCCGCGATCGTCACCTGCGGGCGGCGCTCGCCGCGCCGCAGCAGGTAGCCCCCGCCCACCACCTGACGACGACGCCGCTCCCGCGCCGCCGGGTCCTCGGGCACGGCGGCGGCGGACTGGTCGACCGGCCGCGTCGAGAGCCGCAGGTAGGTCGACGACCCGTCCGGGCGGCCGAGGCGGCCCAGCCCGTCGAGCAGGCACCACGTCACCTCGACGGCGAAGGCCGGCTCGAAGGCGACGCACCCGGGCTGCTCCAGGCCGATCGACGGCGTGGTGATCGACTGGTGCGCGCCGCCCTCGGGCGCCAGGGACACCCCGGACGGCGTCCCGACCAGGATCGACTGGCCGCCCGCGTACATGCCGAAGGCCCAGGGCTCGAGGGCGCGGGCGACGAAGGGGTCGTAGAGCACCCCGATCGGCAGCAGCGGCTCGCCCCAGCGCGACCACGTCGCGCCCAACTCGCCCAGGAGCCCGACGAGGTTGGTCTCGGCGATCCCCAGCTCGATGTGCCGGCCGGTGGGCCGTTCGCGCCAGTGCAGGATCGTCTCGGCATCGTCGGCGAACCAGTCCCGGCGCTCCCGCGGGGACCACGAGCCGACCTTGTTCAGCCAGCCGCCGAGGTTCGTGGACGACGCGACGTCGGGGGAGCAGGTCACCACGCGGCGGGCGGCCTCCGGGGCGGAGCGGGTGAGGTCGAGCAGGGCGCGGCCGAGGGCCTGCTGCGTGGTGCCCGTGCCGGTCGGGGTGCGGCCGACGTCGGTGGGGATCTCCGGCAGCTCGGCCGGGCCGTGGTCCTGGCTCGCCGGGCGGGAGCCGCTGCGCTCGGTCTCGTCGGGGCGCGTGAGCCGCGTCGCGGACTCGGCGCACAGGCGGGCGGCCGCGGAGTCGGGCGACAGCGGCGCCCAGGGCTCATCGAGGTCGGTGCCCGCCCAGGCGGCGAGCTCGCGCATCTGGTCCTCGCTGAGCAGCGAGGAGTGGTTCTGCGGGTGGCCCTGCGTCGCGAGCCCGTAGCCCTTGACGGTGTAGGCGAAGATCACCGTGGGGCGGGTGTCGTCGATCCGCCCGTAGGCGTCGAGCAGGGCGCCGAGGTCGTGCCCGCCGAGGTTGCGGATGGCGGCGTGGACGGCGTCGTCGTCGATGTCCCCGAGCAGCGAGGCGATCGCGGACCCGTCGTCGGGATGGTCGTCGGACGACTGGGGGAGCCGCTCGCGGAGCTCGGCGGCGGTGCAGCGCAGCAGGCGCTGGTACTCCGGGTTCGACATCGTGTCGATGCGCCGGCGCAGCGCGTCGCCGCCCTCGCGGGCGTAGAGGTCGGTCAGCAGCCGGCCGTACTTGACGGTGATGACCTGCCAGCCGGCCGCCTCGAACAGACCCTGCAGGCGCGTGACCGAGATGTCCGGGACGACGCGGTCGAGCGACTGCCGGTTGAAGTCGACGATCCAGGTGACCTCGCCGAGCTCCCGCACGATCGGGTCGAGCACCGCCTCCCAGACCGCGCCCTCGTCGAGCTCGGCGTCACCGACCAGCGAGAACTGCCGGCCCGTCCCCGCCCGCGTGCCCAGGCCGTGCGCGTAGCGCCGCGCGATCGCGCCCCAGATCGGGGCGGTCGCGCCGATCCCGACCGACCCGGTGGAGTAGTCGACGGGATCGGGGTCCTTGGAGCGCGAGGGGTAGGACTGCAGCCCGCCCTTCTGCCGCAGCGTCGTCAGGTACCGCGCGTCCAACCGCCCCAGCAGGTGGTTGATCGCGTGCAGGACGGGCGAGGCGTGCGGCTTGACCGAGACCCGGTCCTCGGGGCGCAGCACCCCGAACCACAACGCCGTCATGATCGAGACGATCGACGCGGACGAGGCCTGGTGCCCGCCGACCTTCACCCCGCCGGTCGACTCCCGGACCCGGTTGGCGTGGTCGACGATCGCCGTCGAGAGCCAGAGGACCCGCTTCTCGACGTCGCGCAGCGTCTCGAGGTCGGCGGACTCGTCAGCGGTGACCGGCAGCGTCGTCGACACACCCTTCCTGTGCCCGCGCCCGGACCGGGGCACACTGCACCGCGATGACCGAGACCGATCCGCAGCGCGCCGCCCCTGCCGTCCCTGCCGTCCCTGCCGTCCCTGCCGTCCCTGCCGTCCGTGCCGTCCGGGCCCTCGCCGACGACCACGTCCACCGCCTCGCCGCCCTCGACCCGGTCCTCGCCGGGGACCTCGGGTGGGACGACCGGGTCGACGAGCTGCCCGACCTCTCGCCCGACGGGATCGCAGCCGGTGAGGAGCTGCGGCGCGACACGCTCGCCCGGCTCGCCGCGCTGCCCGAGCCCATCGATCCCGACGAGCGCCGCTGCGCGCGGCTCCTGGTCGAGCGGCTGGAGGCCGAGCTCGCGCACAGCGGCACCGGCGAGCCACTGCGGGCGGTCCAGGAACTGTTCGGCCCGCCCGCGGGCGTGCGGACGGCGTTCACGTTGATGCCGACGGCGACCGAGGACGACTGGGCCGCGGTGGCGCGGCGCTCCGCGCGGGTCCCGGCCGCGCTCGAGGGCTACCGGCGCTCGCTCGAGGAGGGCCGGCGCCGAGGGCTGTTCGCGGCCCCGCGCCAGGTGGTCCGGGTCGGCGCGCAGCTGCGGGCCTGGCTCGACGACGACGGCGGACGCGGCTGGTTCTCCGGGTTCGCCCGCGGGGCCGAGGTCGGACCCGCCGTCCGGAGCGAGCTCGACCGGGGCGCGGCCGCGGCCGCCGCGAGCCTCGCCGGGCTGCGGGACTGGCTGCTCGAGGAGTACCTGCCCGCGGCCGAGGGCACGCCGGACGGGGTCGGGGCGGAGCGCTACCGCGTGGCCGCGCGGTACTGGAACGGCACCGACCTCGACGTCGATGAGGTCTACGCGTGGGGCTGGTCGGAGTTCCGGCGGCTGCGCGACGAGATCGCCGTCGAGGCCGAGCGGGTGCTGCCCGGCGCGGACGCCGCCGCGGCCATGGCGCACCTGGACACGGCCGGCGAGGTCATCACGGGCAGCGAGGCGGCCGTCGCGCACCTGCAGGAGCTGATGGACGCGACGATCGCGGCGCTGGACGGGACGCAGTTCGACCTGTCCGGGCCGATCCGGCGCGTCGAGGCCCGGCTCGCGCCCGTGGGCAGCGCCGCGGCGCCGTACTACACGCCGCCGTCGATGGACTTCGCCCGGCCGGGGCGCACCTGGCTGCCGGCGTCGTCGGACGACCGCTACCCGATGTGGGGGCTGTACTCGACCTGGTACCACGAGGGCGTCCCCGGCCATCACCTGCAGCTCGCGTCCTGGCCGCTGCACGCGGAGCGGCTGTCGCTGTTCCAGACGTCGATGGCGGGGGCGGTGAGCGCGAACGTCGAGGGCTGGGCGCTCTACGCCGAGCGGCTCATGGACGAGCTCGGACACCACACCGACCCGGGTCGCGGCTCGGGTACCTCGACGCGCAGATGCTGCGGGCGATCCGCGTGGTGATCGACCTCGGGATGCACCTGTCGCTGCCGATCCCGGACGACTCGCCGGTCGGGGCGGGGGAGCGGTGGACCCCCGAACTCGCCCGGGAGTTCTTCGGGCGGCACAGCGGTCGATCGGTCGAGATGCTCGACTCCGAGCTCATCCGCTACCTCGGCGGGCCGGGACAGGCGATCGGCTACAAGCTGGGTGAGCGGGCGTGGCTGGCGGGGCGGGACGAGGCGCGACGACGTGCGGGCGCGGACTTCGACCTCCCCGCCTGGCACGCGGGCGCCCTGGCCCAGGGGTCCCTGGGCCTGGACGACCTGCGAGGTGAGCTGGCGCTCCTGTGAGCACTAAGGGTCGCTATAGCGACCCTTAGTGCTCACCTGCTCCGCACCTAGTGCCGGAGGCCCGCCTCGCGCATGAGCGGCATGACCTGCTCGCCGAACTGGTCGATCTCCTCGTTGTAGTCGAGGAAGCCCATGATCATGCCCTCCATGCCGTGGTCGGAGAGCTGCTGGAACCCCTCCACGACCTGCTCGGGCGTGCCGACCAGCGGCTGACCGGCCCAGCCGGCGATGAAGCGCTCCTGGAACTTCTCGATCTGCTCGTTGAACGACTGCGACTCCATGCCGATGATCGACATGAGGTTGCGGGCGCCCGGCCAGTCGCCCTCGTCGATGATGCGCTGGTGGTCGCGCTTGGCCTCGGCCTCGGTGTCGCGGCAGACGACCAGGCCGTAGGTCATCGTCGAGATCGCGCGCTGGTAGTCCTCGCGGGCCTTGCGCTTGATCTCCTTCGTGTAGTCGCTCATCGCGTCCATGTCGAGCGAGGCGAAGTTGATGTCGACGTACTTCGCGGAGAAGTCGGTGCCTGACTTCGAGTTGCCGGCGTTGATGAGCACCGGCCGCGGGTCTTGCAGCGGCTTCGGCTCGGACTCCAGGTTCTTCGCCTGGAAGTACGTGCCGTCGAAGTCGAACTCGCCCTCGGCGGTCCAGAGGCGCTCGACGAGCTCGAGCCACTCCCCGCCGTAGACGTAGCGCTCGTCGTGCTCGAGCTGCTTGGGGTTGAACATCCCCATCTCCGGGGTGAACCAGCCCATCACCAGGTTCATCCCGAAGCGGCCCTGGGCGATGTGGTCGTTGGTGACGGCCATGTTCGCGGCGACCACGGGGTGCACGGTCGGGATGTGGGTGGTGGTGAAGACCGTGATCTGCTCGGTGCACTCGGCGATGCCGGCGGCCCAGGTGAAGGTCTCGAAGTTCGTGCCGTTGAAGTTGACGTTGCCGCCGAAGCCCTTCCAGCGGGCGACCGGGACCATCGCCTCCATGCCGAGGCGGTCGGCCTTCTGCGCGATCGACTTCGTGTGCGGCCAGGTGATCTCGTAGCTGGTCGGCGCATCCGTCATGCACAGGCCGCCGGAACAGTTCGACCCGAACAGACCGAGCTTCATCTTCTGGTCGTTGAAGATCGACGGCCCGGTGCGGGTGTGCTCCAGGGGCAGCGTCTGCTCGCGGCCGTACGTGATCGTCTGGACCATGGGGGACAACCTCCAGGGGCGTCGTCGGTGACGGCGATCACGCTAGGAAATCGCGCCCCGCTGATCCATCCGGTTGACGCAGCCGAGCATCCGAAGTGCGCAGCACCCGACGTCAGGCACGCAGCGTCTGCGACGGGAGGCGCCCGTACTTGGCGCGGTACTGCTCGGAGAAGCGGCCCTGGTGCAGGAAGCCCCACGCAGCGGCCAGCTCGGTGACCGAGCTGTCGACGGGGTTGGCGGCGACGAGGTCGGCGTGGACGCGCGCGAGGCGGACGTCGCGGACGTACTCGCTGGGCGTCATCCCGACGTGCCGCGCGAACGTGACCTGCAGCGTCCGCGTCGAGACGCCCATCCGCCTCGCGAGCTGCGGGATGCTGAACGGCTCCGCGGCGTGGGCCTCGATGAACTCGAGGGTCTGGCGCACCACGGCCGGCCGGTCCTCGGTGCGCGGGGCGAGCAGTTCGTCCGTGTACTGGTGGCCGACGCCGTGCAGGAGTGCGGTGAGCACGTAGGTCTCGAGCTGGGCACGGGCGAGCGGCGCGGTGGCGATGCCGCCGGGCCGGTCGAGCTCGGTCTGCAGGAAGCGGACCGCGCTCATCAGCGCCGCTCCGTGACCCGTCGTCAGGTCCATCGAGACGTCGAAGTCGAGGGCGTCGTGGATCGGGTGCCCGAGCAGGCCGCCGAGGTGCTCCTCGAGCGGGCCCCGCGGGAACTTCATGGCGAACTGGGTCGCCTCGGGGGTCCACGTGACCGTCGAGTCCTCCGTGGGCAGCAGCACCGCGCCACTGCGCCCGCCCTCGGTGACGGCCCGTTCCCGACCGCGCCGACGTGTCACCTCGGTCCGCCCGGAGAGGGTGAGGTTGACGTGGTAGCAGTGCTCGAGCGGTGGCAGGTCCAGCGACGCGTGGGCCCCGTAGACGAGGTAGCCGAGCGTCAGTCGGTCGGAGGCGACGCTGTTGAGCCGGGCGTCGAGCGGCCGCCCGCCCAGGGAGTCCAGCTCGTGCGGGACGTAGACCTCGGTGACGACGTGCCGCGCCTCGTCGACGTCGTCGGTGTTCATCACCGCGTGCGCGGCGAGGGGTTCGTCGGTCGGAGCGCTCACCTGCATGACCCCTTGCTCGATCACGCCGTCGTGTGGTGACGGACACGGTGACACGCATACGATCCGCGCGCAACAGAGCCGTCACGGCGGAGATCCATCGCCGTACGCGCCTCGACTGCATACGACTGGTCGCCATCCGGTCGTGCGCGATCCGGCTGCTCCGCGTCGTGTTCCGGATGGCGGGCGGCCGTCGCCCGTGCCTAGTTTTCCCGTGACCGCGATCACTCAACCCCACGGGAGACCGCCGTGACCTACCCCGCCCACGTCCGGGACGGCCTGCTCGGCCACACGAAGCGCACCACCGACAACCCGGTCTTCTCCGACCAGCCGTTCAAGCTCGGGGTGTTCTCGCTGAACTGCTCCGGCGGCATGATCATGAGCGAGGCGGAGACCGGGTTCCGCATCACCTGGGACCAGCAGCTCGAGATCGCGCGCGCGGCCGATCGGGGCGGGCTCGACGCCCTCGTCCCCGTCGGACGGTGGACCGGGTTCCGGGGCGACACGAACTTCAACGGCGTCTGCTTCGAGACCTACACCTGGGCGGCGGGCCTCGCGCAGGCCACCGAGAACATCGGCATCTTCACCACCACCCACGTGCCGACCGTGCACCCGATCGTCGCCGCCAAGATGGCCACGACGATCGACCACATCTCGAACGGCCGGTTCGGCATGAACCTCGTGATGGGCTGGTTCACGCCCGAGATGGAGATGTTCGGGCGCAAGCAGCTCGAGCACGACAAGCGCTACGAGTACGGCCAGGAATGGCTCGACTTCGCGATGCGGCTGTGGAACGAGGAGGGCGACTTCGACTTCGAGGGCGCCGAGTTCTTCTCCTCGAAGGGCGCCCACGCGTACCCGAAGCCGATCCAGGCGCCGCGACCGGCGCTGCTCAACGCGGGTGCCTCGCCGCGCGGCCAGCAGTTCTCCGCGAAGAACGTCGACATCAACCTCATCGCACTGCCGACCGAGGAGGTGCCCGACTACGTGCGCAGCATCAAGGGCACCGCACAGAACGAGTACGACCGCGACATCGACGTGTGGACCTACGCCCTGGTGATCTGCCGTGAGACCGAGGCCGAGGCGAAGCGGGTCCAGCAGGACATCATCGACAAGGGCGACTGGCCGGGCGCCAACATCATCATGGAGACGCTGGGGATCGAGTCCCAGTCGTTCGGCACGCAGATCCGCGAGATGCAGGAACGGTTCATCGCCGGCTGGGGCGGGCCGAACATCGTCGGGACCCCGGAGCAGGTCGCCGAGCAGCTCGGTGAGTACCAGGAGGCCGGCATGGCGGGCGCCGTCTTCGGCTTCCTCGACTACGCGAAGGAGACGCAGGAGTTCTGCGACGAGGTGCTGCCGATCATGAAGAAGAACGGTCTGCGGCACTGAACCGACCGTCAGGCGGTCCGCCGTAGGATCGCCGCGACGAGCCGCCCCGCCGTGGACCGCACCGCGGCGGGGCGACCCCTCGATCGTCAGGAAGTGGCCGTCGATGTCCTCTGCCGTGGAGCCGGACGGGGCGCGTACGCAGGCGTACCGGCGCATCCGGTCCGACATCGCCGCCGGTGCGCTCGTGCCCGGCTCCTGGGTGCGCGAGGGCCCGCTCGCCGACACGCTGGGCGTGAGCCGCACGCCGGTGCGCGAGGCCCTCAACGCGCTCGCCGCCGAGGGCCTGGTCGAGATCGTCCGGCACCGGGGCGCGCGGGTCAGCTCCTGGACCCGTCGCGACGTCGACGAGGTCTACTCCCTCCGGGCCCTGCTCGAGGGGGAGGGCGCGCGCCTCGCCGCCGAGCGCGCCGACGCCTCGGTGATCGCGACCCTCCGCGAGCACGACCGCGCCTTCGCCGCCGCGGCCGCCGAGCTCTCCGCCCTGCGCGCCCGGGGCGCCGACGAGGAGGCCGCCGTCGCCCGCGCGGTCGACGCGAACGACGCGCTGCACCGCGCCGTCATGGAGGCCGCGGACAGCCCGCGCCTCGCCTCCCTGCTCGCGTCGGTGTCCTCCACGCCGCTGGTGGCGCTCGCCTTCGGGCACTACGCCGACGCCGACCTCGCCCGCAGCGTCGCCGGCCACCACGACCTCGTCCTCGGCATCGAGCACCGCGACGCCGCCCTCGCCGAGTCCGCGATGCGCTCGCACATCCTGGGCGCCCGCCATGCCGCTGCCCGGAGCGCCACCGACGCGTGAGTCCCGTTCCCGACGGCGGGTGGTGCCCGGCTGGGCGTCGTGGGTGCGCCCAAGATCCTGTTCTGCGGAGCGATGTGCTCGCTGAGCGATCACCTTGCTCCGCGGAGTGAGATCTTGCAGCCGCAGGGGGTCGCCCGCGGCCGCCGTGCGCCGGCGCGCATCTGGTCCGGCCGTCGACCCAAGATCCTGTTCTGCGGAGCGATGTGCTCGCTCAGCGAACACCTTGCTCCGCGGAATGAGATCTTGCAGCCGCAGGGAGTCGCCCCGCGGCCGGAGCGCGCCGGCCCGCTTCTGGTCCGGCCATCGACCCAAGATCCTGTTGTGCGGAGCGATGTGATCGCTCAGCGAACACCTCGCTCCGCGCAATCAGATCTTGCGCGAGGACGCACACCCGGCGTCCGACGATGCGGCGATCCGCCCACTGGATGACAGCAACGACGCTTTCCTGCCACCAAGAGGGCGAGCGCACCCCCCTGCGCGAATCGGCTGACGGTGTGCGCGAGACGGATGGGTCGCACGACGACGGGTCCCTAGCGTCGGCGGGGTACCTGCCACCACGTGAGTCGCGCGCACCCGGAGGTCGCCCGGTGACCCTGTCCCTGCTCGGTCTCGTCGGATCCCCCAACGCCGGGGGCCGCTCCTCGACCGCGCTGGCGGCGTTCCTCGACGCCACGGGGGTGGCGAGCACGGTCGTCGAGCTCGGCGAGGGTCCGGACCCCGAGGACCTGCAGCGCGCCGTGCAGGCCGCGGACGGTGTCGTGTTCGCGACCCCGACCTATCGCGCCCGCTCGTCCGGGCTGATCAAGGCGTTCCTGGAGAACACCCAGCGTGGCGCCGAGGGGGAGCAGCGCGCCCCGCTGCGTGGCAAGGCCACCGCGATCCTGCACACCGGGAACGCCGCCGAGCACTTCCTCGCCGTCGACGACCTGCGGTCGGTCCTGGCCGGGTTCTTCGCCGCCCAGGTCCTCTCACCGGGCCTGTTCCTGCACGGCGGGCACTACGGCCCCGACGGTGAGCTCACCGCCGAGGCCCTCGACCTCGTCGCGGCCCACGGTCGCGCGTTCGGGCAGTTCACCGGGGCGGTCCGCGGCGCGCCCGCCGTCACCGCGCTGGCGCCGCTGCTGTGACACCCGCCGTCGACACCCGCCGTCGAGAAGGAGCCGTCGTGACCACGCTCGCCGCCGCACCCGCCGTCGACGTCGTCGACCACGCGGTCGCCGCGATCGGACGCGGCCGACCCGTCGTCCTGCACGGCGGCAGCCAGGGCGCGGTCCTGGTGGCCGCGGCCGCCGGGATCGACCCGGCGACGGTCGCGTTCCTCGTCCGGTACGGCAGCGGTTTCCTCGAGGCGTCCGCCCCGGAGGCGCTGCTCGACGTGCTCGACCTGCCGCCGGCGCACGGCCGCAGCGCCCGCACGGTGCCGTTCGACGCCGCGTCCGGCGTGAGCACCGGCATCAGCGCCACCGACCGGGCCCGCACGCTGGCCCTCCTCGCCGACCCCGCGACCCGTCCCGACGACCTCACCCGGCCCGGCCACGTCGTCGCGACCGCGACCCGGCCCGGTCGCGGCGACACCGCCGACGTCGCGTCCGCGTTGGCCGAGCTCGCCGGGCTCGCGCCGGTCGGGGTGCTCTGCACGTTGCTGGACGAGGAGTCGGGCGAACTCCTCGACGCGGTCACCGCCGCCGCCTTCGCGCGGGTCGAGGGCCTCGTGGACCTCGCCGTCACCGATCTGATCCCGAGGTGAGAAGCATGGAACAGTTCCGGATGCTGATCGGCGGCCGTGCCGTCGACGCGATCTCCGGGAGGACGTTCGACTCGCAGAACCCGTACACGGGCGAGACCTGGGCGTCGATCCCCGACGGCGGGCCCGAGGACGTCGACGCCGCCGTCGCGGCCGCGCGCTCGGCCTTCGAGGGCGAGTGGGGCGCCATGACCGGCTTCGCCCGCGCGGCGTGCCTGCGCCGGCTCGGCGACCTGATCGGCCAGAACGCCGAGCGGCTCGCGACCCTCGAGGTCAACGACTCCGGCAAGCTCTACCGCGAGATGCTCGGGCAGCTCAACGGCCTCGGCGGCTGGTACCACTACTTCGCCGGGCTGGCCGACAAGATCGAGGGCGCGCAGATCCCCTCGCCGAACCCCAATTACCTCGTCTACACCCGGCGCGAGCCGATCGGCGTCGTCGCCGCGATCACGCCGTGGAACTCGCCGCTGCTGCTCATGACCTTCAAGCTGGCGCCGCTGCTCGCGGCGGGCTGCACCGTCGTGATCAAGCCGAGCGAGCACGCCCCGGCGTCGACGCTCGGGTTCGCCGACCTGATCGAGCAGGCCGGGATCCCGGCGGGCGTGGTCAACGTCGTCACGGGCCTGAACCGCGAGACGGGCGCCCACCTGGCGGCGCACCCGGGCGTCGACAAGGTCGCGTTCACCGGCTCGACGGCGACCGGCAAGCACGTCGGCCAGGCGGCGATGGAGAACCTCAACCCGGTCACCCTCGAGCTGGGCGGGAAGTCGCCGCAGGTCGTGTTCCCCGACGCCGACCTGCAGGCCGCAGCCAACGGCCTCGTCGCGGGCGTGTTCGCCGCGACCGGCCAGACCTGCATGGCCGGGTCGCGCCTGATCGTCCACGCCGACGTGCACGACGAGCTCGTCCGGCTCGTGGCCGAGCGCGCCGCCTCGATCAAGCTCGGCAACCCGATGGACGCCGAGACCGAGATGGGCCCGGTGGCCAACCAGCCGCAGTACGAGAAGGTGCTCGGCTACCTGGAGAAGGCCCGCGACGAGGGCGCCACGATCGCCTACGGCGGGTCGGCCGATGAGTCGCTGGGCAGCTACTTCGTCAAGCCGACCGTGCTGAGCGTCAAGCCGACCGACACCGTGTACCGCGAGGAGGTCTTCGGGCCGGTGCTCTCCGCGGTGACGTTCACCGACGAGGACGAGGCGGTCAAGCTCGCCAACGACACGCCCTACGGCCTGGCGGGCGCGGTGTGGACGAAGGACATCCACCGCGGCCACCGGGTCGCCGGGAGGATCCGGGCCGGCACGGTGTGGATCAACGCCTACCGGGTGCTCTCGCCGAGCGTCCCCTTCGGCGGGTTCAAGCAGTCCGGGCTGGGCCGCGAGAACGGGCTGAACGGCATCGACGCCTACCTCGAGACCAAGGCGGTGTGGGTCGAGCTGACCGGCGGCACGCGCGACCCGTTCACCCTGGGCTGACCCTGCTCCCGGGCGGGTACCGCACACGCATGAAGGCCATCGCCTACACCGAGAAGTCCGGCCCGTTCACCGAGATCGACCTGCCCGAGCCGACCCCCGGTCCCCGCGACCTCGTCGTCGAGGTCCGGGCGGTCTCGGTCAACCCGGTCGACACCAAGCTCCACCACGGCGTGGACCCCGGCGGGGAGCCGAAGGTCCTGGGCTTCGACGCGGCCGGCGTCGTCACCGCCGTCGGCGACGAGGTGACCCTCTTCTCCGTCGGCGACGAGGTCATGGAGGCCGGCTCGATCCTCCGGCCGGGGACGAACGCGCAGTACCACGTGGTCGACGAGCGCATCGTCGGCCGCAAGCCCTCGACCCTCGACTGGGCCGAGGCGGCCGCGCTCCCGCTGACCGCCATCACGGCCTGGGAGTCCCTCTTCGACCGCTTCCGTCTTCCGGACGGCAGGTCGCGCACGTTGCTCGTCATGGGTGCGGCCGGCGGAGTCGGGTCGATGGTGCTGCAGTACGCCCGAGCGCTGACCGACCTCACGCTCGTCGGCACCGCGTCGCGCGAGGCCTCCCGTGACTGGGCGACCGCGATGGGCGCCCACCACACGGCCGACCACCACGACCTCGTGGCCTCGGTGCGGAAGGTCGCCCCCGACGGCGTCGACCTCGTCTTCTCGCCCTTCACCGAGGGCATGATCGAGACCTACGCCGAGCTGCTGAACCCCGGCGGCGGCATCGTCGCGATCGACGAGCCCGAGGGCCTGGAGACGCTGCCGCTGAAGGACAAGAGCCTCGCGCTGCACTGGGAGCTCATGTTCACGCGGCCCATGTTCGAGCCGGCCGACATGATCGCGCAGCACGAGCTGCTGGACCGCACCGCCGAACTCGTCGAGGCCGGCACCGTGCGCACCACGCTCTCCGAGCGGCTCGACGGACTGACGCCCGCGACCCTGCAGCGGGCCCACGAGCTGGTCGAGGGCGGGCACATGACGGGGAAGGTCGCGATCACCGTCTGAGGCCGGCGAGGAAGTGCGCCGTCTCCCGGGTCGCCGGGTAGAGGGCGCGGTAGTGCTCGTGCATCGCGTCGTGGACCTCGCGGGTGGCGGGGTCCGGCCGGACGGTCCCGACGACGGGGTTCCACGCCGCGATGTCGGGCTCGGCCCCGACGGCCACCGCCGCGAGCCACGCGTCCCCGAGGGCCGCGCCGGTGGTGTCGGCGGGGACGTCCTGGGGCAGGCCGGTCACGTCGCTGACGATCTGCGTCCACACCCCGCCGGCCGTGCCCCCGCCCACCGCGACGAGCCGGGGGTCGGCCGCCGGGAACGCCCCGAGGTTGTGCCGCACGCCGTGGGCGATCCCCTCCAGCGCGGCCCGGTACAGCGCGGGCGCCTCGTGCTGCGTGGTCAGTCCGATCAGCACCCCGCGGGCGTCCGGGTCGAAGATCGGGGTCCGCTCGCCCGCGAAGTAGGGGAGCAGCAGCAGGCCGTCCGCGCCGGCCGGGACGTCCCCGGCGGCGGCGGTCAGCGCCCCGTGGTCACCGCCGACGAGGTCGCGCAGCCACGTGGTGACCGCGCCTCCGGTGGCCATCCCGGCCGCCGTCGTGAAGGAGCCCGGGGCGACCCCGCGGGTCGACCACAGCGTCTCGTGGCGGGCGGGCCCTCCGCGGTCTGGACCAGGAACATCGTCGTGCCGTACATGACCATGGTGTCGCCCGGACCGGCGACGCCCACCGACGCCGCCTCGGCCCAGGCGTCGATCGTCCCGGCCGTGACCGGTGTGCCCTCCCGCAGCCCGGTCTCCGCCGCGGCGCGCGCCGTCACGTGCCCGGCGACCTCGGTCGACCACGCGAGGCGGGGGAGCTCCAGGCCCGGCGCGACCTCGTCGGCGAGATCGTGCGCCCAGTCGGCGGCGTCGAGGTCGTGGAGCGGGTCGCACTGGCTCGCCGAGTGCTGGTCGAGGACGTACTCCCCGGTCAACCGGTGCACGAGGTACGAGCTCGCCATCAGCAGCATCGCCGTCCGCTCCCACACCTCCGGTTCGTGCCGCCGCAGCCACGCGAGCTTCGGCCCCACCGCCTGGCTCGACAGCGGCGTCCCGCCGCGGCGCAGGATCTCGGCCGCCCCGAAGCGCCCGGTCAGCTCGGCGACCTCCCGGGTCGCCCGGGTGTCGACGCCGTAGAGGATCGCCGGGCGCAGCGGCCGACCGTCGGCGTCGGCCGGCAGCAGTACCGGGCCGATCCCGCTGACCCCGACCGCGTCGGGTGTGCCGCCGAGCTCGCGGGTGAGGTGGACGAGGTCGTGCCACCACACCCCCTCCGCGTCGTGCTCGACGTGCCCGGGCGCGGGGTGGGACGTCGCGTGCTCGACCTGCGCCCTCGCCAGGACGGTGCCGTCGCCGCCGACGAGGACGCCCTTCGAGCTCTGCGTCCCGATGTCGACGCCGAGATAGGTGGGCATCTCAGCCGAGGTCGATCCGCAGGCCGGTCCCGCCCTCCGGGGTGGCGAGCTCGAGCAGCCGCGCGGCAGCGGTGTCGCTGATGCTCATGTCGCCTCCCCGGTCACGGCCCATGCTCGCACCCCGACGACGGGTGGGGCCGGTTCAGCTCGCCGAGTCCGGTCCCCCGTCGCTCCGCTCGCCCCGGTACGCCTGGATCGCGTCGTGCACGTACTGCGCGAGCCCCGGCTCCAGGTCGTCGTAGGTCCTCGCGAACCGCTCGTCCTGGACGTACAGGCACGCGAGGTTGCGGTGCATCTCCGGCGAGAGGTCGTAGAACCGCTCGTGGATCTGCCGCCCGTGCGCCTCGGCGGCCGCGCGGGCCGGCTCCGAGTCCGGGGCCGCGCCGGACCGCTTCGCGGCGACGAACGCCGCGTTGATCTCGTCGGTCTCGGCCTTGATCGCGACCCAGTCCTCCTTCGTGTAGCGCGCGGTCCGCTCCTGGGACTGGCGCCACTGCTCCGTGTCGCCCCAGCGCTCCTGCGCCTCGGCCTGGTACTCGTCGGAGAACCCGTCTCCGAAGAGCTCCCGGCGCTCCTCACGGGTCAGCGCGATTCCGTCCATCTCCGCCTCCAGGGCTCGGTCGATGGCCACGACGAGGTCGGTGAGCTCGTCGAGCCGGCTGGTGACCGCGTCCCGCTGCCGACGCAGGTGCGCCGCCACGTCCGCGCCCGGGTCGTCGAGGAGGACGGCGATGTCCTCCAGCGCGAACCCGAGCCGTCGGTAGACCACGACGTGCTGCAGGCGGGTGATGTCGGAGTCGGCGTACAGGCGGTAGCCCGACGGGCTGCGACGGCTCGGGCAGAGCAGCCCGATCTCGTCGTAGTGGTGCAGCGTGCGCACCGTCAGCCCGAAGCGTTCGGCGAGCTGGCCCACCGTCAGCGCCGTGTCCGTCATCCCGGTCATGATGGAGAGGTTCCGGCCTGACGTCGCGTGAGGGTCAAGTGCAGATCCGAGATTCGGTGCCCGACGACCTCGAGGCGCTCGTCGGCCTCTGGCGCCGGGCCGTCGAGGCGACCCACCATTTCCTCGACCCGGCGCACCTCGAGCGGTTCGGGTCGCAGCTGCGCACGCACCTGCCCCGCGCTGCCGTCCGGGTGGCGGTCGGTCCCGACGACGGGCCGCTCGGCTTCCTCGCCGCGCGCGGCGGTGAGATCGACATGCTGTTCGTCGACCCGGCGGCGCACGGGCGCGGCGTCGGGACCGCCCTGCTCGACGACGTCCGCGCCCCGATCCTCACCCTCGACGTCAACGAGCAGAACGAGTCGGCGTGGGCCTGGTACCGACGCCGCGGATTCGTCGAGACGGGGCGCGCGGAGACCGACGCGGACGGCCTGCCGTACCCGCTGATCCACCTCAGACGGGTCACCCCACCTTGACCACCGAGGGCCACTATCGGTCACAATGAGTGGTGGGGGAGCGGCTGTGGGTTCGCAAGGGGACGACGTGATCACCAGTGACGAGACGATGATCGTGACCGACGTGGCACCGGCGCGGGCCTTCGACCAGGCCTGTCGGATGGTGGTCGACTACCTCGGCGAGACCGTGCCGATCGGCGCCTGGGCGGTGACCCGCGTGGCCGCCGGTTGGCAGACCGTGCTCGTCGCCCACGACCGCGACTACGGCCTCGCACCCGGCGCCGGGAACCGGTGGACCGAGACGATGTGCCGCACGATGATCTCGGGCGAGACCCCGCGGGTGGTGCCCGACGTCGCCCTCCGCCCCGAGCTGGCGGGGCCGCACGAGTCGGCGGCCGCGCTCGAGTTCCCCATCGGCGCCTACGTCGGGACCCCGATCGTCCAGCCCGACGGCAGGCTGTTCGGCACCCTGCTCGGCATCAACCGGGACCCGATGGAACCCGGCTTCGTCGAGCACGAGGGGCTCCTGGACCTGCTGTCGAGCCTGCTCTCCAGCGTCCTCGAGGCCGACACGACGTCCGTCGAATCCGCGCGGGAGCTCGAGCGTGCGGTCTCGGACGCCGAGACCGACCAGCTGACGGGCCTGCTCAACCGGCGTGGGTGGACGCGGTGGCTGGAGCGCGAGGAGGAGCGCTTCCGCCGGTTCGGCGACCCCGCCTGCGTCGTGATGATGGACCTCGACGGGCTCAAGACGGTCAACGACACCGAGGGCCACGACGCGGGCGACCGCTACCTGCAGCGCACCGCCCACACGCTGCGGCACGCCACGCGGCACGGCGACCCGCTGGCCCGCCTCGGCGGCGACGAGTTCGCGATGGTCGCCACGGTGGGCGCGGACGACGCGGGCCCGCTCGTGGACCGGCTCCACGCGGTGCTCGACGAGGCCGGGACGCCGTGCTCCATCGGCGTCGCCCCCGTGGGGATCGCGACGGGCTTCTCCGAGGCGGTGTCGGAGGCCGACGCCGCGATGTACTCCGACAAGCGGGCCCGCAAGGGCGGCCGCACCCGTTCGTAGTCGCGGAGCCGCCCGACGGGGTGGTCGTGGTCTCCGGAGGCGTACCGCGGGGGCCCGAGGTGGTACGTGGGGATCGCGTCCCGCGACGACGAGGGGGTCCTGGTGCCGACGCGACTCGTGGAGGTGGCGGCGGAGCTCGTGCCGCCCAAGGCATTCGACGCGGCCTGCCGCATGGTCGTGGACTACCTGGCGGACACCGTCCCGATGGGGGTCTGGGCGGTGTCCCGCGTGGTCGGGCGCCGACAGACGATGCTCGTCACGGCGGACCGGGCGTACGGGCTGCGTCCGGGCGCCGAGGTGGCCTGGTCGACGTCGCTGTGCCGGACGATGTCGCTCGGGACCACTCCGCGGGTGGTGCCGGACACGGCCCTCGTGCCCGACCTCGCGGAGGCCGTCGACGCGCAGGCGCGGGACGCGGTGCGGGTCGGCGCCTACGTGGGCACGCCGGTCCTGCACGCCGACGGGTCGCTGTTCGGCACCGTCGTCGGCCTCAACCCGGATCCGCTGCCCGAGTCGTTCCTGCAGCACGAGACCCTGCTCGACCTGCTCTCCAGCCTCCTGTCGAGCGTGCTCGAGGCCGACAGCGCGGCCGTGGAGACCGCCCGCGCCCTCGAGCGCGCGGTGTCCGACGCGGAGACCGACCCGCTGACCGGGCTGCTGAACCGTCGGGGCTGGCAGCGTTGGATGGAGCGCGAGGAGCACCGGTTCCGGCGCTTCGGCGACCCCGCGGCCGTGGTGATGTTCGACCTCGACGGGCTGAAGACGGTCAACGACACCGAGGGCCACGACGCTGGTGACCGGTACCTGCGGCGCACCGCGGAGACGCTGCTCGCGGCGGTCCGGGGCGGGGACCCGCTGGCGCGGCTCGGGGGCGACGAGTTCGGGCTGGTCGCCTCCGTCGGCGCCGACGACTCGGCGCGGCTCGCCGACCGCCTCCAGGCGGTCCTGGCCGACGCCGACGTCCCGTGCTCGGTGGGGGTGGCGCCGTTCCGGGTCGACGGCGGGTTCGCCCAGGCCCTCGCGGACGCGGACGCCGCGATGTACGCCAACAAGCGCGCCCGCAAGGCCGCCCGGCCGGTGCACGCGGGGGTGGCCGGGGTGCACGAGCCGGCGGTCGAGGTGACGCCGGCGCACTGACGCCCCGCCCTCGTGGCAGGAAAGCGTCGTTGCCGGCGTCCGGTGGCAGGAACGCCACGTCGACGGAGCGCCCGATCGGGCATGATCGGGGCGTGGACTGGAGCGCGGTGCCCGGACTCCTCGACCGCGCGATCGCCCTGCAGCAACCCCAGGTCGACCTGACGCTCCGGATCGTCCGCGCGCGCTCCGACCGGACCCCGGCGCAGGTCGTGACGGTGCTGGAGCGCACCTACCTCACCACCGTCACCACCGCCGGCGCGTCGGTCGGGGCGTCGGCGGGCGCACCCGGCGTCGGGACCACGCTCGCGGTGGCGCTGGGCGGGGGCGAGCTCGCCTTCTCCCTGAACGCGGCCGTGCTGCACGCCCTGGCCGTGTCCGCGGTGCACGGCGTGCGGCCCGAGGAGGTCGAGCGCCGCCGGCTGCTGGTGCTGGCCGTCCTCGGGGGAGCCCGTGGGACGCAGATCGTGGAGGAGGCGGCCGGCGTGGTCGGCGGCACCTGGGGCGCCGCCGCGGTGCGGCACGTCCCCGCCGGCCAGCTGCTCAAGGTCCAGCGCGCGCTCGGGCAGCAGTTCGTCACCACCTACGGCGCCGCGCAGGGACGCGTGGTGTGGGGGAAGGTCCTGCCGTTCGGGTTCGGTGCGGTCCTCGGCGGCGTGGGCAACGCGCTCGTCGCGCGCGGCGTGATCGCGAACGTCCGCCGGGCGCTCGGCGACCCGCCGCACACGTGGCCCGATGCGGCCTGACGGCGTCCGGGACACTGCGGGGATGTTCCGCAGTCACGCCGCCGGGGGAGTGGTCGTCGACCCGGCGGGGCGGGTGGTCGTCGTGAAGCAGCGGTCGAACACCTGGTCGCTGCCCAAGGGTCACGTCGAGGACGGGGAGAGCGTCCTCGACGCGGCCCGGCGCGAGATCCACGAGGAGTGCGGCCTGGCGGACCTCGCGTACGTCCGCGAGCTCGGGTCGTTCAGCCGCCTCGCGGTCCGCCACGGCCTGCCCGAGCACAAGACGATCACGCTCTTCCTGTTCCGCAGCGGGTCCGCCGAGCTGCGCCCGCTCGACCCGGCCAACCCGGAGGCGCGCTGGGTCCCGGCCGACCAGGTCGCCGGCCTGCTCTCCCACCCCGCCGACGGACGCTTCTTCCGCGAGCGGGCGCTGCCGCTCATCCCCGACGACGGAGCTGCCGGCTGAGGAACGCCGCGACCGTCTGGCGAGGTGATCCTGGCCGTTACCGACGGCGGGTGGGTCGGCTTCCACCGACGGCGGACGGACCTAGCCGTCGTCGTCGTCCCCGTCGTCGTCCTGCGGCTGGGCGGGCGCGGCCGGGGCCGGCGCCACGGACTGCGCCGGTGCCCCGGGAGCCGGGGCCGGGGCGATCTGGCTGGTCGGCGGCGGGGCCGCCGGGGCGTCGTCGTCATCGTCGCCCTCGGCGGCGTGGCCGAAGCCGGTGAGTACCGCCACGAGACAGAAGATCGCCCCGAGGACGCCGAGCACGTTCACGATCCGATCCTTGGTCATCCGCGCCAGCGTGACCGCCGTCACCTGCCCGCGTCAAGATCTAGAGCCACCCCGGCAGAATCAGCACCGCCCACGCCAGCAACGGCCCCAGGACCACCACGGTGCCCGCGTAGACGAGCATCCGGCGGTAGAAGGCGTCCTTGTCGACGTCCTCGGGCGTGCTCGCCAGCACGAGCGCGCCGTTGGTCGAGAAGGGGCTGACGTCGACGACGGTGGTGGCGACGGCGAGGGCGGCCACCATGCCGATCGCGCTGACCGAGCCCTGCAGCAGGAACGGCAGCGCCAGCGGGATCGCGACACCGATGATCCCGGCCGACGACGCGAACGCCGAGAGGACCCCGCCGAGGTAGAGCAGGAGCAGAGCGACGACCAGCGGGACGCCGAGCGCGACGATGCCCTGCCCGACCAGGTCCGTCGTCCCGACCTCCTGGAGCACCCCGACGTAGGTGATCACACCGCACACCAGCAGCACCGTGGACCAGCTGATGCTCTTCAGCGCCTCGGCGTTGCCGGCGGGGGAGAGGACGCCGATCAGGACGGCGAGGCTCATGGCCAGCACGCCGACGTCCAGACCGAAGCCGACGGTGCCGACGGCCAGGACGACGATCGCGACGAGGGTCAGCACCTGCGGGTAGCTCACCCGCGTCCCGGTCCGCTCGCGCACCGCGACCCCGCCCGACCCGCCGTCGGGACGGTCCTCGCCGTCGCGCTCCTCGTCGGCGCGCTCCTCGTCGGCGCGGTCCTCGTCGACGTGGTGCGACCGCACGCCCATCAGGTCCCGGCCCCCGAGGAGCAGGAAGACCACCGCGGCGATGACGACGTTGAACGCCAGCGGGACGAGGAACAGGGTCAGCGGGCTCGACGGCAGGGCGGTGCCGGCGACGATCCCGTTCACGACGACGCCGTAGACGCTGATCGGCGAGAACGCCCCCGCCAGCGACCCGTGGACGACCATCATGCCCATCAGCAGCAGGTCGATCCGGTAGCGGCGGGCGAACGGCATCGCGAGCGGGGCCACGATGGCGACCGCGAACAGCGCCCCGATCGCGGAGAACACCGCGGCCAGCGTGAAGAAGATCCAGGGTGCGGCGACCAGGTGCCCGCGGACGAGCCGCATCGACCAGTGCACGAGCAGGTCGATCGTCCCGTTCTGCTGCGCGATGCCGAACAGGAACATCAGCCCGACGAGGATGAGGAAGAGATCCGTCGGGAAGCCGGCGAGCGCGTCGTCGAGGCTCAGCCCCGCCACGAGCACCCCGACCCCGGCCGCGGCGACGAAGCCGATCGCGCCGAGGTTGACCGGGAGCAGCGTGGCGATCACGAACATCGCCACCAGCACCAGGATCGAGACGACCTCCGGTCCCATGCGCACCTCCGTGAGCCCGCCACCCACGCCGGTGGTCCCGGGATTGCGACATACGGAATGCAATCCGTCAAACCGGATCGGGCAGGATGGGCGGCGTGCCCGGGCGCGAGGACCGCTTCGCCGGCTACCGCCTTGCCCGCCTGCGGGTGGACGACCTCGACGGCGCCCCGCTCGAGGTCCATCCCGCCCCGGCGGGCGAGCGCACGGGCCGGTTCCCGTTCGACGCCCCGGTCCACGTCCTCACCGCGTACGACCCGGCATCGGCCCGGCTCTCCGCCGCGGAGAACGCCCGCCGGCAGCGGGCGCTGGAGGCGGAACTGCCCCCGCACGTCCGCCGGTGGGCGTCCGAGACCGGCGCCGCCGACGGTTCCCACACCGAGCACGGCGTCCTCGTCGAGGGACTGACCGACGACGAGGCCGTGGCCCTCGGCGCGCGGCACGGCCAGGACGCGATCTTCCGGTGGAGCGCCGCGGCGTGGTCGGTCCTGCCCTGTGACGGGGGTCGGCGCAGCGACGCGGGGTGGCGGATCAGCGGGTGAGGTCGAGGACGTAGGCGGCGTCCGGGTCGACGCCGGCCTCGTCCGGCAGCCGCGCGAGGTCCTCCGTCGAGCCGCCGACCACGCGCACCCGCGCCACGGTCCACCCGACGCACCCCTCCGGCCGGGCCCGGGCGAGCTCGCCGTCGGGAACCCAGAGGAACGGCTCCACCGTGAGCCACCCCTCGACGTGCAGGCCCACGTCGAGCGGCAGCCGGCCCGCCGCGAGGAGGACCAGGCAGCACGGCGGGCTGCGGAGCACCGTCGTATGGCCGACCACCTCCGTCCGCCCGCCGACGGTGGTCAGGCCCGGGCGCGCTCCGGACTGCTCGAGGGCCTCGGTGCCGCCGGGCCCGGTGGCGGTGACGGCGAGCGCGAAGCCGGTGCGCACGGGGTCGCCGGTCGCCAGCCCGACGTACTCCCCGTCGGCGAGCATCCACGCCGGCACGACCGCCTCCACCCGCACGCCGTGCACCGTAGGCCCTGACCGCACCGCCACCCGCTCAGCCGACGCGGCGACGCGTGTCGGCGGCCCCGACCGGCAGCAGCCCGACGACCAGCACGAGGTCCTCGTCGACGTGGCGCGGCACCTCGCTGAGCTGCCGGGCCGGTTCCGGACGCCACGACAGGCGCGACGACAGCCGGATCGCGGTGACCCGGTAGCGCTCCCGACACAGCGCCACCTGCTCGCCGTGCTCCGTCCCCGGCGCCAGCTCCGGGTCGAGGTACAGCGCCCCCGCGACGGCGAGGTGGCCCGCGCGCGGCTCGGCGGTCGACCAGAACAGCGGGAACAGCCGTTCGCCCGCGTCGAGCACGCTGACCGGCGCGGGCCCGTCGGTGCTCGGCAGCGCCGTCAGCACGGTGCCCTGGGCGCGCACGAGGCCGAGATCGTCGTGGTTCCACCCGTCCCGGCCCGCTCCGGCGGGGAGCGTCTCCGCCACGAACAGGGCGGGCGCGGCGTCGATCAGGCACCCCGGCACGAGCCCCGCGAGGTCGGGGTCGTCGAGGAACGTCCCGGGCAGCTGCACCGCCAGCTCCTCGGTGCGGGCCCGCCGCACGACGACGGGTCCGCCGCGCCGGTCGCCCGCGACGCGCACCGGGCGGCGGCGGGGGCGGGGCCGCCTCACGCCGGTCCACCGGTCGGCGTGGCGTCGACCAGGTCGACCACGGCGGCCCGACCCACGCGCCGCCAGCCCCGGATCGTCCAGGGCCGGACGTCCGGTGCCGCCCCGACGGCGACGTGGAGCACGCCGGCGACCTCGAGCCGGGCGCCCTCCCGGACGCCGGCACCCGCGCCGAGCGACCACCGGCGGCCGGCCACCTCGAGGTGGCCGGGGGAGCAGAGCAGCTCCTGCGGGCGACGACCGAACGTGCCGCGCGCGTCCAGGCGGGCCCGGGCGTCGGTCTGCCAGCGGTCGGCGCCGACGAGGGCGGGTCGCACCTCGTGGTCGGCGATCGCGAGCGCGAGGCGCACGGTCTCCCCGGGCCGACGCGGCCGCAGCAGCGGCAGGGCCGCCGGCGGGACGAGGGCCGTGACGACCACCCCGTCCCAGCCGGGCAGCGCCAGCGGGAAGCGGGTGGGGCCGAGGACGGGCCGGAGGGGATGGTCGGCGCGGACGGTCGTGCTCACGGTGCCTCCTGGGGTCGGCGGGTGCCGTCATCCCCTTGGAGTGCGCCGGGCGCCGATCGGTTCCGGCCGATTCCGGCGGGATCCCGCGGGATCCCGGGTGTTCCCGGGCGGGTTCAGGCCCGTCGGACCGTCGCGCCGCGCAGCCGCAGCCCGCCGGGCCCCCGGCTCGCCGGGCCGGTCACCACCACCTCCGCGCCGATCAGCCGGGCCGCCTCGACGAACGGGTCGCCGTCGACGTCGAGGCCGGCGAGCACGCTCTCGACCACCACGTCGGCGCCGGTCTCGTCGAGCACCCGCAGCATTCGTCGCCGCAGGTCGACGCGGTCCAGCCGGCCGCGCACGGTCGCGGCCGACCCGTACCGGCGCGGCGCGTCCTCCCGCGGCCAGACGTCCCGGGACAGGGCGCCCGGCGCGAAGCTGACCGCGCGGAACCGGGCCCCGCCGAACGTCGCGGTGCGCCCGACCCGCGCCAGGGCGTCGAGCAGGTCCACGCACGCCTCGCCGAGCAGCGGCGTCGTCCAGCCGGGCGGCACCTCGTTCCACAGACCCCGCACGAGCTCGAACACGGCGTCGGTGACCTCGTGCTCGAGGCCGTCGCCCAGGACGCCCTCCTCGCCGACCGCGCACCGCAGCACGGTGGCCGTGCCCTCCGCGGCGAGCCCGACGACCCGCACCCGCGCCGACCGCTCGACCACGCCGGCGCTGCGTCCCGGGCGCGCCTGGTCGACGAGGTGGCGGGCCACGCGGGTGCTGAGCAGCTGCAGCGCGCCCAGCAGGCCCCGCAGCCCGGCGGCGTCGAGCTCCCCGGGGTGGTCGGGCCCCCCGACCAGCCGGACCACCACGTCGTCGGCCATCAGGGCTCCCGGTCGGCGAGCACGGCCCGGCCGCGCGGCGAGAGCTCGTAGCCGACGGGCAGCGACCGGGTCAGCCCGAGCGCCGTGAGCTTCCGGACGTCGGCCTTGAACGGCGCGGTCTCCCGGCCGAACCCGGCGGCGAGGTCGGGGGCCCGCCGCCCGGGCTCCCGCGCGATCGCCCGGAGCGTCGCCCACGTCCACGGTCCGTGGGTGCTGCGCCGGTCCATCGCGTCGAGCCGCGCCGCGACGGCTGCGGCCTCCGGCCCCGACGGCGGGTTCCCCGCCAGTTCGGCGCGCGGGTCCGGCTCGTCGAGCAGGTGGAAGCGGATGCGGAAGAGCGGCGTGTCGTCGGCGGCGTGGCGCCCGGCCTCGGCGAGCAGTGCACCCGCCGTCGGGAAGCCCGCGCGGGCCGCGTCGGCGTCGGTGACCGAGCCCGGGTCGACCTCGGTGACGTCGTCGACGTGCAGCCGGCCGACCGGCGTGCGGTACGGGTGCCCGGCCCGGACCTGCGCGCGACGCCACCGCCGGAAGGTGAGGTCGACCTCCCCGCGCGCGATCGGCTCCGCGAAGCGCCGGGCGAACAGCACGCCGCGCATTGTGGCGTACCCTAGGCTGGGGTGCGTGGCGCAGGACGAGCGACGGCCGGTGGCCCGGCCGGAGCGCGTGCTGTGGAACCGGCTCGCGCACCGGCGGGGCGAGCTGTTCAGCCGTGAGCTCGACCCGGAGCGCCACGCCTACTGGTGGGCGCGCCGGCACGACGGCGGCCCGGGACGGCTCAACCGCTGGGTCGACCGGCTCCGCGACACGACGCTGGAGAACATCCCCTACGTCGACCCCACCGCGGCCGCCGACGGCGCGCGGGTCCTGCTGCTCCTGCACGAACCGGCCGCCGACGCCGAGGACGGCAGCGGGTTCGTCAGCCGGTACGCCAACGACGCGGTCTCGGCCAACCTCTACCGGGCCGCGGACCGCGCGGGCCTCGAGCACGAGGTGACCCTGCACTGGCACCTCGTGCCGTGGTGGATCGCGAACCCGAACCACCACCCGCCCCGGCGGCTCACCGACGAGGTGGTGCGGGCGAAGCCGCGCCTCGGGGAGTTCCTCGACCTGCTCGGGACCCCACCCGCCGAGGTGGTCCTGCTCGGTGCGCCGGCGGCGAAGGCGTGGGATGTCCTGGCGCGACGGTCGGGCCTGCCGTGGCAGCTCACGCGCGCGACCGTGTCCCGCGCACCCCACCCGAACCCGCTGGTGCACGACCGCCTCGACCCGATCACCGGCCGCCGCAACGGCGACCGGCTGGTGGAGGTGCTGCGCCGGGCCGGGCAGCGTGCCCGGGGTGAGGTGGTCCCGCCGCCGCGGGCCGTCGGGCTCGGGCGCCGGCCCTTCTAGCTGTCCCGACCGGACGCGACCAGCTCCGCGACCGCGTGGGCCACGCCCCAGCTGACGGTCACCCCGCCGCTCGCGTGCCCGTAGGCGTGCACCACGAGGCCCTCGTCCCGCTGCTCGGTCTCGACCCGCATCGTCGGGCGGCTCGGCAGCAGCCCCGTGTCCACGCGCTGGACGCGGGCGTCGACGAGGGCCGGTTCCACCTCGCGGCAGCGCCGCAGGACGTCCGAGGCCAGTTCCCGGTCCGGGCGGTCGTCGTCGCGCCCGCTGACGCGCACGCCCCCGAGGTGGACCCGGTCGGGGTGGGGGATGATCGAGACCCAGCGGCGCTGGTCGGTGGTGTCGACCACGACCCGGGTCAGTCCCGGGTTGTCGGTCACCACGTACTGCGAGAACACGGGCCGCACCGCCGGGTCGGGCCCGAGGTCCCGGGCGCCCAGGCCGGAGGCGTTCACGACGACGGGTGCGCTCGCCAGCGGTTCCGCGAGGCTCTCCACCCTGTGTCGGCGGATCCGGCCGCCGGACGCGGTGAGCCGGTCCACCAGCCAGGGGACGTAGCGCGGCATGTCGATGCGCGGGAGGCGGTAGCGCAGTCCGGCGGGGAACCCCGCGGGCAGCTCGTCGGGACGCGCGTCGCGCAGGTCGGGGGACAGCCGGGTGAGCGGCGGCAGGTGGCCGCCGGTGTCGTGGGGCGTCAGCGTGAGGCCCTCGACGAGGGCGACGCCCGAGCCCGGGACGCGGCTCAACCCGCAGAACTCCTGCAACGACCGTTCCGCCCACGCGAGCGACGACGCCAGGGGTGCCTGGGACATCGGCGTCCACACCCCTGCGGCCCGGGCCGACGCGGTGTCCAGCGGGTCGTCGGCACTCCACACCTCGACGTCGAGCCCGGTGCCGGCGAGCACGGCGGCGGTGGTCAGGCCGACGACGCCGGCTCCCACGACGACGACCTCGGCGCGGGGCGTCGGGGCGGTCGGCACGGACGGACCGTAGCGGCGGCGCGCGTCGGGGCGGACCGGAGCCCTCCGTGGTCACCCGAACGGACCTACGAGGATCGGAGCCTGGTCCACCGGGAGTCGTCTTGCGAACGACCTGGCCGCGTGCCGTCGGTGTCGGGAAAGGGTGGCGTGGAGTTCCCGGTCGGCGCGGTCGGCGCGGTCGGCGCGGTCGGCGCGGTCGACGCGGTCGACGCGGTCGACGCCGGGAGCGGGCCCCGGACACGACGACGGCGCCCGGGCCGGGGCCGCGGGCGCCGTCGAGGTGGTGCCGATCAGGACTTGAAGGCGTCCTTGATCTTCTCGCCGGCCTGCTTGATGCTGCTCTTGCTCTGGTCGGCCTTGCCCTCGGCCTCGAGGGACTCGTTGCCGACCGCGCTGCCGGCGCTCTCCTTGACCTTGCCCTTGAGCTCCTCGCCCTTGTTCTCGGCCTTGTCGGCGCCGCTCATGGCGTCCCCTTCCGGTGATGGGCGTCGGATCGGGATCGACCCGCTCGGCCGCCGGGCTACCCGAACGCGATCACGGGGAACCGCCCTCTCCGACCGGGGAGGTCTCCGTGAGGATCCTCCGCCAGCGTTCGTGCTCCTGGGCGACGAGGTCCGGGGGCAGCGCGCCGCCGTCGAACAGCTCGGCGTCGTGCACGTCCCGGCCGGACCAGGTGCCGACCACCCGTCCCGAGCGCACGACGACGGGCGCGATCCAGCCCGCGGCACGGCTCACGCGCCCGCGGTGCTCGGGGGCGAGCACGTCGGCGGCGCGCGTCCCCGGTCCGAGCACCCACGTGTCGAAGGCGGGCAGGAAGCGCAGGTGGTCGGGCGGCGCCGGTTCGTCGGCGACGAGCTCGTCGAGGTCGACGGTGCGGGCGTAGCGGGGTTCGCCGTCGCCCGTGTCCACCGGGGTGATCGTCCCGGCGTCGACCAGGTCCGCGAACCACCGCCGCAGCGTGGGCCGGCGGGTGCCGCCGCGCAGCAGCCAGTCGTCGAACGCGGTCGGGCTCGCGGGGCCGTACACGTCGAGGTAGGCCGGGATCACGCGGGCCGCCGCCGCGTCGGGGTCGGGCAGCGTCGTCCAGGGCGGCGCGGTGAAGGTGGGGCGTCGGCCCCGGGGCGGCCCGTTCACGAGCAGTCCCTGCCATGCGAGGGGCTTGAGCACCGTGCCCCAACCCGAGCCCAGGCGGTCGGCGAGCCCGTCGGACACGTGCGGGGCGAATCCCGCGACCAGTTCCTCGCGGGTGAGCGGTCCGTCGGCGAGGAGGCCGCCGGCCAGCTCCGCGAGCCGGGCGACCTCGTCGGCGGCGGCGAACTCCCGCTGCCACGACCCCTTCTCCCAGGTGCGGGCGGCGGCGAGCAGGGCGAGCAGGTCGGGTGCCCGGGCGGTGTCGAGGACGTGGAGGGTGCCGCGCACGCTCCAGGTCCGGACCAGGGAGCCGTCGGCGAGCCCGTCGCGCACCGCCGTCACCGCCGGCCCGCGGACCGCGACCGCCTGGTCGGCAGCTGCGGTGACCTGCGCCTGGACCCCGAGCAGGCGGCCGGCGACCGCGACCGCGTCCCGCGCGGGAGCCCCGGCGAGGAAGTGGCGCCGCACGCGCCGGGCGAGGACGCGCTCGGTGCGGACCTCCGTGCTCACGGCGCGGTCCTCACCGCTGGGTGAACCCGGAGAGGCCCTCGGGCTCGTGTTCGGAGACGTCCACGCCCGTGACGTCCGCCCGCGCGGGCCCCTCGTGCGCCCAGCGGACCAGGGCCTCGACCGCCTCGTCGTCGCCCTCCACCACCATCTCCACCGTGCCGTCGGAGCGGTTGCGGACCCATCCGGCCACGCCGAGCCGCCCGGCCTCCTGCTCGGCGCTCGCGCGGAAGAAGACACCCTGCACGGTGCCGTGGACGACGAGGTGACGCGCGCTCATGGCGTGCTCCGTACCCTGCGCGTCGCGGCGTGACGCGACTTGCCCCCTGGTCGAACATGTGTTCGACTCTAGCGCATGACGGCGGTGTTCACCCCCTCCCTGTTCGACGTCCCCGGTCTCGCGTCGGGACCGTCCGCGGACGTGTCGTGGTCCGGCGCGCACCGGACGCGGCTCGACGCGCGGTCCTGGGTGGACGTCGTCCCGGGCTGGTTGCCGGGCGCCGAGGAGTGGTTCGACCGACTGGTCCGGGAGGTGCCCTGGCGGCAGCGGCGCCGCCGGATGTTCGAGCAGGAGATCGTGGAGCCGCGGCTCACGGCCGGCTGGGCGCTCGCCGACGCCCCGGAACCGTCGGCCGAGCTCGCCCCGCTGCTCGCCGACCGCTACGGCGAGGCGTTCGACCGGGTGTCCGCCAACTTCTACCGCGACGGGACGGACTCGGTGGCCTGGCACGGGGACCGGGTGCGGTTCACCCACCCGGCGCCGGTCGTGGCGATCGTGTCGCTGGGGGCGCCGCGTCGGTTCGGGCTCCGACCCCTGGTGGCCGGCGGGCGCACCCGCTGGCTCACGGTCTGCGGCGGGGACCTGCTGGTGATGGGTGGGCGCTGCCAGCACGAGTGGCAGCACACCGTGCCGAAGGAGCCCGGCGCCGGGCCCCGGATCAGCGTGACCTTCCGGCACTCCGACCCGGGCCCGGTGGCGGCGCGCACCGAGCGTGCCCGCGAGGTGCCGGCGTGGGCGCTGCGGTGAGCGCCGTCCTCACACCGGGATGTCGGACTCGTCGCCCTCCGCGCGCGGGCCGTGGATGCGGCGGTCGGACTCGTCGATGCGCAGATCGTCGATGCTCGCCTCGCGTCGGCGCATGAGGCCGTTCTCGGCGAACTCCCAGTTCTCGTTGCCGTAGCAGCGCCACCACTGCCCGTCCGCGTCCCGGCACTCGTACTGGAAGCGGACTGCGATTCGGTTCCCGCTGTACGCCCACAGCGACTTCCGCAGGGCGTAGTCCAGCTCGCGCTCCCACTTGCGCGTCAGGAACGCCACGACCTCCTCCCGCCCGCGCACCCACTCGCTGCGGTTCCGCCACACGGTGTCGACGGTGTACGCGAGCGACACCTTCTCCGCGTCGCGCGTGTTCCAGGCGTTCTCGGCGGCGCGCACCTTCGCCGCGGCACCGTCGGCGTCGAACGGCGGGAACGGCGGGCGGGCCTCCTCGGAGCTGCTCATGGCGATCACCTCACCACGTCCGGACGGCACCGGGCGCGTCACCGACCGGATCGCCGGGTGCCGGTGGGTAGCGTGCGCGGGGGACAGCGGTGCCGAGCGACGGGGGACGGATGCGGGTTCTGGGCGTCGACCCCGGCCTCACGCGGTGCGGCCTCGGAGTGGTCGAGGGCGTGCGCGGACGCGAGGTCCGCGCGATCGCCGTCGACGTCGTCCGCACCCCGCCCGACGACGAGGTGGCCGCCCGGCTGGGCGCCATCGCCGACGCGGTGGAGGGCTGGATCGACCGGCACCGGCCCGACGTCGTGGCCGTGGAGCGGGTGTTCAGCCAGCACAACGTGCGCTCGGTGATCGGCACCGCGCAGGCTGGCGGGGTGGTGGCCCTCGTCGCGGGCCGGGCCGGGCTGCCGGTCGCCTTCCACACGCCCTCGGAGGTCAAGGCCGCGGTCACCGGCTCCGGCCGGGCCGACAAGGCACAGGTGACCGCGATGGTGACCCGCGTCCTCGCCCTCGACACCCCGCCGCGCCCCGCCGACGCCGCCGACGCCCTCGCCCTCGCGGTCTGCCACTGCTGGCGGGCGCCGATGGCCGCGCGGATGGCCGAGGCGCAGGCCCGGGCGGCCGAGCTCACCCGGGTCCACGCCGCGAAGCTCGCCGCCGCGACCCGCGGTCGGACCGGTCGCTGACCTCCGTCACCCGACGGGGGCCCGGCGGGTCCCCCCGTGATCGTCGGACCCGCGCGGTAGCGTCCCGCGTCGAACAGGTGTTCGTCGGTGGTCGTGGGCGGGGAGAGGTGGACGATGATCTCGTCGGTGCGCGGTGAGGTCCTCTCGGTGGGGTTGGACCACGCCGTGGTCGAGGTCGGCGGCGTCGGGATGGCGGTCCAGGCCACGCCCACCACGCTCGCGGGGCTGCGCCGGGGGCAGAGCGCCCGGCTCGAGACCGCCCTCGTCGTGCGGGAGGACTCGCTCACCCTGTTCGGGTTCGCCGACGCCGCCGAGCGGGAGCTCTTCGGCCTGCTGCAGACCGTGACCGGCGTCGGCCCGCGCCTGGCCCTCGCCACGCTCGCGGTGCTCGACCCGGCGGCGCTCTCCCGGGCCCTTGCCGACGGGAACCTGACGACGCTGATGAGCGTGCCGGGCATCGGCCGCAAGGGCGCCGAGCGGCTCGTGGTGGAGCTGCGGGACAAGGTCGCGCCGCCCGACCCGGTCGCCGACCTGCCCACGGGCGCGGAGGACGGCGGCACCGCGTCCGTGGTCGCGTCCGGCACGATGCGCGACCAGGTCGTCGAGGCCCTCGTCGGCCTCGGGTTCGCCGCCAAGCCCGCGGAGAAGGCGGTCGACGAGACGGTCGGGGCGCTCGGCGAGTCGGCCGGTTCGTCCGCGGTGCTGCGCGCCGCCCTGCACCGCCTGGGTCCGAACCGGTGAGCGGGGACGAGCTCTCGGCCGACCTGGAGCGGGCGCTGGCCGCCACCCGCGAGGTGGGCGAGTCGGACCTGGAGAACCGCCTGCGCCCCGCGCGGCTCACCGAGTTCATCGGCCAGCCCCGGGTCCGCGAACAGCTCGACCTCGTGCTGCAGGGCGCCATGCGCCGCGGCCGCCCGCCGGACCACGTGCTGCTCTCCGGCCCGCCCGGGCTGGGCAAGACGAGCCTCGCGATGATCATCGGCACCGAGCTCGGCAGCGGCGTCCGCATCACCAGCGGGCCGGCCCTCGAGCGGGCGGGTGACCTCGCGGCGATGCTGTCGAACCTCGTCGAGGGCGACGTCCTGTTCATCGACGAGATCCACCGGATGGCGCGGCCGGCGGAGGAGATGCTCTACCTCGCCATGGAGGACTTCCGCGTCGACATCGTCGTCGGGAAGGGCCCCGGGGCCACGTCCATCCCGCTGGACGTCGCGCCCTTCACCCTCGTCGGCGCGACCACCCGCGCGGGCTCGCTGACCGGGCCGTTGCGGGACCGCTTCGGCTTCACCGGGCACATGGAGTTCTACGAGCCGTCGGACCTCGAGCTCGTGGTGCGCCGCAGCGCCCAGATCCTCGAGGTGGACCTGCAGCCCGACGGCGGGCGGGAGATCGCCCGGCGGTCGAGGGGCACGCCCCGCATCGCGAACCGGCTGCTGCGTCGCGTGCGCGACTACGCGGAGGTGCGGGCCGACGGACGGGTCACCCGCGACGTGGCCCGCGCGGCCCTCGCGGTCTACGACGTCGACGAGCTGGGCCTCGACCGGCTCGACCGGGCCGTGCTCGGCGCCCTGGTGCGCTCCTTCGGCGGCGGCCCCGTCGGGGTGTCCACGCTCGCCGTCGCGGTGGGGGAGGAGCCCGGCACCGTGGAGGAGGTCTGCGAGCCCTACCTGGTGCGCGCGGGCATGCTCGCGCGCACGCCCCGCGGGCGCGTCGCCACCCCGGCGGCGTGGCGGCACCTGGGGGAGACGCCACCCGAACCGGACGCACGGGACGAATCGGAGGAGCAGGGCCCGCCGACGCTCTTCGGCTGAGCTGGCAGACTCGGGGTCGACCGCACCGAGTACCCGCATTGGAGAGAGATGGACCTCCTCTTCCCCCTGCTGATCATCTTCATGATCGGCATGATCTTCTTCTCGAACCGTCAGCGGAAGAAGCAGCAGCAGCAGCAGGAAGACCTGCAGAACTCGATCTCGGTCGGCGACGTCGTGCTGATGACCTCCGGGATCAGCGGCACCGTGGTCGACACCGACGACGAGCGCACCATCGACCTCGAGATCGCCCCCGACGTCATCACGACGTGGCTGCGCGCCGCGGTGCGCGAGAAGCTCTCGAGCGACGCCGACGCGGTCGCCCTCGCCGACGAGGTCGAGGACGAGCCGGCCCTCGGGACCGCCGCGCCCGCCACGGCCACCGGGTCGGGCGACGCCCGCTCCGACCAGGCGTTCGCCGACCCCGCCGCCGACCCGAGCGGCAACGGCGTCCCCGCCGGCTCGAAGGAGTCGCGCAACAACTGAGACCGTCCCTAGCGGATGCCACCCGGCCGGACGTCACGGGCCGGGTGCGGTCGCTGTCGGAGGGTGGTCCTACCCTGCGGTGAGGTCCTTCGCGGGCCGCCGCGGCCCGGTGCCGCGGCGCCCGTGGGCCGGGCGTCGGTGATCGACGCCGGGCCCGCCAGCGAGGCCGACCCGAGGACTCGATCCCGCCCGACCCAGGAGTTCGCAGCGTGGCCCCTCCCACCGTCCGGTTCCGGCCCGGGCGCTACCTGGCCTTCTTCGTGGCCATCGTGGCGATCCTGTACGGCCTGGTGTTCCTCACCGGCGACGGTCGGCCCACCCCGAAGCTCGGCATCGACCTGCAGGGCGGCACGCAGGTCACGCTCACCGCGCGCACCGAGACCGGGGCCGCGCCGACGCCCGACCAGCTGAACCTCGCGCGCCAGATCATCGAGCAGCGCGTGAACGGCCTGGGCGTCTCGGGCGCGGAGGTCGTCCAGAACGGCAACAACCTCGTCATCACGGTCCCCGGCACGTCCGGCGACCAGGCCCGCAGCCTCGGGCAGACCGCGCGGCTGTACTTCCGCCCCGTCGTCAACGGACCGGTCGCGGCCACTCCGCCGGTGCAGCCCGGCCAGCCGGGTCAGGCCGGTGAGCAGGGCCAGGGCGGCCAGACCGGAGGGGCCGGTGCGGCCACGCCCGGCCAGGCGCCCGCGGGGCAGGCCGTCCAGCTGCCCGCGCAGCAGCCGACCCCGCCGCCGTCCCCCTCGCCCGGAGGCGGCACCTCCCAGGACCCGCGGCTCGCCGCGGCGATCACCCAGGCCCGGGAGACCCGGCAGAGCACCGACCCCGCCGTGCAGGCACGGGCGCTGCAGACGCTCAACTGCGCCGCGGACGACCCGCTGCGCGGGTACGACGACCCGTCGCGGCCGCTCGTCGCCTGCGACCGCGAGGGCACCGCGAAGTACGTGCTCGGCCCGTCGATCCTCTCGGGCACCGAGGTCGCCGGCGCCAACTCCGCGCCGAACCCCCAGGGCGCGGGCTACGTCATCGACGTGACGTTCAAGTCCGAGGGCGCGGGCGTCTGGGCGCAGTACACCAGCACCAACATCGGCCAGGCCGTCGCCTTCGTGCTCGACTCGGAGGTCGTCTCGGCCCCCGTCATCCAGGCGGCCCAGCCGGCGGGCACCTCGCAGGTCAGCGGCAACTTCAACCAGCAGTCCGCGCAGGACCTCGCGAACGTGCTGCGCTACGGCTCGCTCCCGCTGTCGTTCGACACCTCGGACGCCCAGACGATCTCCGCGACGCTCGGGCTCGCCTCGTTGGAGGCCGGCCTCATCGCCGGCGTCATCGGGCTGATCCTCGTGTTCGTCTACTCGCTCTTCTACTACCGCGCGCTCGGCGTGCTGACGATCCTGTCGCTGGTCCTGTCCGGGCTCATCGTCTACGCGGTGCTCGTGCTCCTCGGGCGCAGCATCGGCTTCACCCTCGACCTCGCGGGCGTCGCCGGCTTCATCGTGGCGATCGGCATCACGGCGGACTCGTTCGTCATCTTCTTCGAACGCATCAAGGACGAGATGCGCGAGGGCCGGAGCTTCCGGTCGGCCGTGCCCCGCGGCTGGACCCGCGCCCGCCGCACGATCCTGTCCGGCGACGCGGTGAGCTTCCTCGCCGCCGTCGTCCTCTACGTCCTCGCCGTCGGCCAGGTCCGCGGCTTCGCCTTCACCCTGGGCATGTCGACGATCCTCGACCTGATCGTGGTCTTCCTCGTCACGCATCCGCTGCTGGCCCTGGCCTCGAACTCGAAGCTGTTCGCGAGCCCGGCCTGGTCGGGCCTCGGCAAGGTCGCCAACCAGTCCGGCCGCTCCGGTCCTCGTCCCGGTGCCACGCCCCGGGTCGGGGCCCGCGCGGGCGGCTCCCGCGGCGGCGGCAGCCGATCGAACCGCTCCACCACGCGCAGCGGCTCCGGCCGCGGAGGTGCCCGATGACCCGCGCAGGCGGCCGCTCCGGCCGTGACGCCCGCGAACCCCGTGACTCCCGGGACGAGGAGTTCGAGGACGCCCTCCCCGAGGACGACGAGCTCGAGGCCGAGGACGCCGAGGACGCCGACGAGGCCTCCGACGACCGGGCCGAGGACGCACCGGCCGCGCGCCGGGTGCGGCGCAGCCGGCTCGACGCGCTCTACGAGGGCAACGGCGGGCTCGACATCGTCGGCCGCTCGAAGACCTGGTACGCGGTCTTCGGCGCCGTCGTCGTCGTCTGCCTGCTCTCGATGATCCTGCGCGGGTTCAACTTCTCGATCGACTTCGAGGGCGGCACCTCGGTGCAGTTCCCGGCCCGCGGCGCGACCGGGGTGGCCGAGGTCAGCCAGGTCCAGCAGGTGTTCGACCAGTCGGTCGGACGCCCGGCCGAGACCGTGCAGACCGCCGGGACCGGCGACAACGCGACGGTCATCATCAAGTCCGACCGGCTGTCCCAGGCCGAGGTCGTCGCGCTGCGGCAGGCGCTGTTCGACACGTTCCAGCCCCTGGACGCGGCCGGGGCCCCCGACCAGAACGCGGTCAGCGACAGCGCGGTGAGCGCGAGCTGGGGCGGGGAGATCACGCGGCAGGCGCTGATCGCGCTCGTCGTGTTCCTCGTGCTGGTGTCGGTCTACCTGGCGTTCTACTTCGAGCGGCGGATGGCGTTCGCCGCCATGGTGGCGCTCGCGAACGACATCATCATCACGGCCGGCGTCTACTCGCTGGTCGGGTTCGAGGTCTCGCCCGCGACCGTCATCGGTCTCCTGACGATCCTCGGGTTCTCGCTGTACGACACGGTGGTCGTGTTCGACAAGGTCCGCGAGAACACCCGCGGTCTGCAGAGCCTGACCCGGCGCACCTACGCCGAGGCGGCCAACCTCGCCGTCAACCAGACCCTGATGCGGTCGCTGAACACGTCGTTGATCGCGGCGCTGCCGCTGATCGGGCTCTTCGTGGTCGGCGTCGTGCTGCTCGGCGTCGGTGTGCTCGGCGACCTCGCGCTCGTCCAGCTGGTCGGCACCATCGTCGGTGCGGCGTCGTCGGTGCTCCTCGCGACGCCGATCGTCGTCGACCTCGCGATGCGCGACCGCGTCTGGATCCAGCAGGCGCAGCGGGTGCAGGCACGCCGGGAGAAGAACGCCCGGCGCGCCGGGACCACCGACGCCCCGCGCGGGGAGAACACCGACGTGATCGACACCCGCGCCGTCGCGGCCGCGGGTGCGGGCGCGCCGTCGCGTCCGGTCACCGACGGTCGGGCGTCGGCGCCGCGTCCGGGAGCCCGTCCGGCGGGCAAGTCGGGTCGCCCGAGCGGCAAGCGTCGCCGGTGAGCCCGACGACCGACCGCGGGACCGTCGAGCAGCTGCTGCGGGCGGTCCCCGACTTCCCCGAGCCGGGCATCCGGTTCTGGGACCTCACCCCGGTGCTGGCCGACGCGGCCGGGCTGGCCGCCACCACCCGGCTGCTCAGCGAGCCCGTGACCTCGACCGGCGTCGACGTCGTCGTCGGGATCGAGGCGCGCGGGTTCCTGCTCGGCGCCGCGGTCGCGCAGGCGCTCGGCCTCGGGATCGTCCCCGTGCGCAAGCACGGCAAGCTCCCCGCGGTCGCCGCGTCCCGGTCGTACGACCTGGAGTACGGGTCGGCGACCCTCGAGCTGCCCGCCGGGGTCCTCGCGCCCGGCACCCGGGCCCTGCTCGTCGACGACGTCCTCGCCACGGGCGGCACGGCCGCCGCCGCGAGCGAGCTGGTCGAGAGCTGTGGGGCCCGGGTCGTCGCCCTGTCGGTCGTGCTCGAGCTCCCGGCCCTGTCCGGCCGCGCTCGGGTCGGCGACCGTCCGGTGCACGCCGTCCTCGAGCGCTGACACGCAGGCGGGCCTGAGTTCGCACCCGCGAGCACCTGCCCGCGAGAGTGACGTGGGGCAGGTTCCGGGGCCGTCCGGCCTGCCTGGTGTGCACCTCGGACGGGAGAGCGGCACGTCGCGAGGAACTGCCGGACGTCCTAGGGGATTGACCACATCCGGTCCGGGAACTCCCCGTCCGGCCCCACAGATTGGTTCGCCCAGCTAACATTCTTGGCGGCCGACTCGAGGGAGGGCGATGACGATCCAGGCGACCGGGCGCCGCGCGGACACCGGGGACGGGCCGGAGGAGCCCCGCACCCCCACGGATCCCACGATCCGTGACTCGACCCCGGACGGCGGGTCGACCCACACCACGACCGACACGACCCCCCGCGTCCGGCTGCGCGACCGCCTCGTCGCCTCCGACCCGGGTCACGTCCGGCTCGCGCTCGCCACCCGCGCGGCCGCGTCGCTGGCGCTCGCCCTCGCGGTGTCGGCGCTCCTGGCCCGGGCCCTCGGGCTCGCCGGGACGCAGGCGGTGATCGTCATCGTGCTCGGCGCGGTCCTCACGATGATCACGACCTTCACGGCGTCCGACCCGACGCCGGCCGGCCGCGCGCTCACCCAGGTGAGCCTGCCGCTGGCGATGCTCGCCGGGATCACGCTGAGCACGCTGGTCGACAAGCACCGGCTGCTCTCGCTCGCGCTGTTCGTCGTCGTGATGTTCGTGGTCGTGTGGGTCCGGCGGTTCGGACCGCGGGCCTTCGCCTGCGGCATGGTCGCGTGGATGGGCTACTTCATCGCCCTGTTCCTGCAGCTGTCGTTCGCGCAGCTCCCGGTCGTGCTCCTGGCCGTCGCGACGACGACGGTGCTGCTCCTGGTGCTCGCGCTCGTGATCGCCCCGCAGTGGCCCGCGCGGCGGCTGCGCCGCATGGTCGACTCCTTCGCCGCGCGCACCCGCGTCGCCCTCGCCGAGCACCGCGACCCGGACCTGCGCCCCCTCTGGCGCCGCGCCGACGAGACCGCCCGCGACCGCGCCGTGCTGCGCGTCAACGAGGCCGCCGTGCTCGTCGACGGCCAGCTCGCCATCCCGGGTGCCCTGGCCGACGCAGCCCGGGCGGCCGACGTGCGCGCCGCGGTCATCCGGGTCGAGGCCGCCCTCGCGCGGGCCCTCGACGACCCGGACGGCGATCCCGCCGGCGACTCCGAGGCCGACCGCGCCGTCACCGAGGCGCTGGCCGACCTCGACGCCGTGCTCGACGACGACCGCGCCGGACGTCCCCGCACCGGCGACCGGTCGGACGAGACCCCGTTCGAGCCCGCCGCGGACCTGTTCGCGGGCTTCCTGCCCGGCAGCGCCGCCACCGTGGGCCCGATGGTCGCCCCGGACGACACGTCCGACCGGGCCGGCGGGATGCTGCTCACGACCCGCCAGGCCTGGCAGATCGCCCTCGCGGGCGCCCTGTCGATCGCCCTCGGCGACGCGTTGTCCGGCCAGCGCTGGTACTGGGCCGTCCTCGCCTGCTTCCTGGCCTTCACCGGCACCGCCACCGCCGCGGAGACCATCCGCAAGGCGGTGCAGCGCACCGTCGGCACGGTGGTGGGCGTCGTGGTGGCCCTCGTCGTGGTGCCGTGGCTCGGCTCGTCGACCGCGGTCTCGCTCACCGTGATCCTCGTGGCGATCTTCGTCGGCTTCTACCTGTTCCGCGTCTCGTACACGTCCCTGGCGTTCGCGGTGACCCTGATCGTCGCCGAGCTCTACGAACTGCTCGGCACCTACTCCAGCGGCCTGCTCGCCCTGCGCGTCGGCGAGACCGCGCTCGGGGCGATCGTCGGGGGCGTCGTCGCGGTCTCCTTCCTGCCGATCACCGCGGTGCGCGCCGAGCGGGCCGCCCGCGCCCGGCTCGCCGAGGAGCTCCGCGCGGCGGCCACCGACGTGGCCGCCGTGGTGCGCGGGGAGACGGGCCGGGACCTGCACGCCCGCGCGCGGGCCCTGGACGCCGCCGTGCACCAGCTCGCCCTCATCGGGGTGCCGCTCTCGCTGCGGATCGCGCCCGGCGGCGCCCGCCGCCGCCCGACGATCGCCCGCCGCCTCGCCACGTGGGTGCGCTGCGCGGTGCGGGTCCGCGCCCTGGTCGAGGCCGCCCGGCAGCTCGAGCGCACCCGACGCTCGGATCCCGCGCTGCGCCACGAGCGCGTCGGCGCCGCCACCCGCGCCGTGCAGGGGCTCGTCGACGCCCTCGCCGAGGGGCGCGGCCCGGGCGAGCACCGGCACCGCGTCTGGGACGACGCCCCGGACGACGTGCTCACCGAGCTCTCCGCCCTCCACGGCGCCCTCGTCGCGCTCCACGAGATCGACCCGGACGCCGGCGGGGACGACCGCGAGGTGCCCGACGGCACCGGGCCGACCCGACCCGCCGTCGGGACCGGGCTGCGCGGACGCGTGCACGACGAGACCGGGGCCGGCGTCGCGGGCGTCGTCACGGTGGTCGACCCGCACGGGGCGCAGCGGGGCCGCGTCACCACCGCACCCGACGGGAGCTTCGCCCTCGACCTCCCCGACGACGGGTGGTGGCAGCTGGTCGTCGCGGCCGACGGTCACGCGCCGTACGTCGGGCGGGTCGCGGGCGGGACGCACGACGTCGTGCTGCGCCCGTCCCGCGCCCTCCGCCGCTGAGCGACCGCTCACCGGACCGGCGGACCGGCCGGGCACGGGCCGTCGTCCCCAGGTGACCGGACGGCGACGCCGCCGGACAGCGTGCCCGCTCCTGACCTAGGCTGGACTGATCCCGGTGGACGACGACGTTCTCCGGGGTGAGCAGGGGGTCGCACCAGCGGAGGTGACCGTGAGCCAGGACCTGGGGCCGGTCGAGACGGTCACGCCCGAGTCGTCCGACGCGGCGACGGAGCCGACGGTCGGGTCGACGGAGCCGCGCGAGGCCCGCCGTCTGGAGCCGGTCGGCGGCACCACCACCGGGCGCCCGCGCTCGGCGACCCGCCGCGTCCGCGCGCGCATCGCCCGCCGCATCACCGCGCAGCGCACCGGGCCGGTGAAGCCGGTCCTGGAGCCGCTCGCGACGGTCCACCGCGAGCTGCACCCGAGCGCCGACCTCGCGATCCTGCAGCGGGCGTACGACACCGCGGAGGCCTTCCACGAGGGCCAGATGCGCAAGTCGGGCGACCCGTACATCACCCACCCGCTCGCCGTCGCGACGATCCTCGCCGAGCTCGGCATGGACACGACGACGCTGACGGCGGCGCTGCTGCACGACACCGTCGAGGACACCGACTACTCCCTCGAGCGCCTCGCGGCGGACTTCGGCGCCGAGGTCGCCCACCTCGTCGACGGCGTGACGAAGCTCGACAAGGTCCAGCTCGGGGCGGCGGCCGAGGCGGAGACGATCCGCAAGATGGTCGTCGCGATGGCGCGCGACCCGCGGGTGCTCGTCATCAAGCTGTCCGACCGGCTGCACAACATGCGCACGATGCGCTTCCTCAAGCCGGAGAAGCAGGCGAAGAAGGCGCGCGAGACCCTCGAGGTGCTCGCCCCGCTGGCCCACCGGCTCGGGATGTCGACGGTCAAGTGGGAGCTCGAGGACCTCGCGTTCGCGATCCTGCACCCCAAGCGCTACGACGAGATCGTCCGCCTGGTGGCCGACCGCGCGCCGAGCCGCGACACCTACCTGCGCACGGTGATCGACGAGGTGTCCGGCCAGCTCGAGGCCGCGCGGGTGAAGGCCGAGGTGCTCGGCCGCCCGAAGCACTACTACTCGATCTACCAGAAGATGATCGTCAAGGGTAAGGACTTCGACGACATCCACGACCTGGTGGGCGTGCGCATCCTCGTCGAGGACGTGCGCGACTGCTACGCCGCGATGGGCATGGTCCACGCCCTGTGGCAGCCGATGCCGGGCCGGTTCAAGGACTACATCGCCCAGCCCCGCTTCGGGGTCTACCAGTCGCTGCACACCACGGTGATCGGGCCGGACGGGCAGCCCCTCGAGGTGCAGATCCGCACCCACGAGATGCACCGCACCGCCGAGTACGGCATCGCGGCGCACTGGCGCTACAAGGAGACGAAGGGGTCGCACAACACCGGCGGCCTCGAGCTCGACGAGATGGCGTGGATGCGCCAGCTCCTCGACTGGCAGCGGGAGGCGGCCGACCCGGGCGAGTTCCTGGAGTCGCTGCGCTACGACCTCGCCACCCGCGAGATCTTCGTGTTCACGCCGAAGGGCGACGTGATCACGCTGCCCGCCGGCTCGACGCCGGTGGACTTCGCGTACGCGGTGCACACCGAGGTCGGCAACAAGTGCATCGGGTCGCGGGTCAACGGCCGCCTGGTCGCGCTCGAGCGGCAGCTCGAGAACGGCGAGGTCGTCGAGATCTTCACCTCGAAGGCCGAGAGCGCCGGGCCGTCGAAGGACTGGACCGGCTTCGTCGCCTCGCCGCGCGCGAAGCAGAAGATCAAGCAGTGGTTCGCCAAGGAGCGGCGCGAGGAGGCGATCGAGGAGGGCAAGGACTCGATCACCCGCGAGGCGCGCCGCACCGGCCTGCCGCTGCAGCGCCTCGTCTCGGCGGACTCGATGGGGGCGCTGGCCCGCGAGCTGCGCTACGCCGACGTCACCGCGCTGTACGCGGCGGTGGGGGAGCACCACGTCTCCGCCCGCCACGTCGTGCAGCGCCTGGTCGCCCTGCTCGGCGGCGTCGAGCAGAACGAGGACGAGCTCGCCGAACGCGCGACGCCGTCGACGGTCCAGCGGCGCCGCGGCACCGGCGACGTCGGCGTGGTGGTCAACGGCGTCGACTCCGACGACGAGTCCACCTCCGACCTGTGGATCAAGCTCGCGCGCTGCTGCACGCCCGTGCCCGGCGACGACATCCTGGGTTTCGTCACCCGCGGCGGCGGGGTGTCGGTGCACCGCACGGACTGCACCAACGCCGACGACCTCCGCTCGGAGCCGGAGCGGCTGGTCGACGTCAGCTGGGCCTCGTCGTCGACGGCGGTCTTCCTCGTGGCGATCCAGGTGGAGGCCCTCGACCGGCACCGCCTGCTCTCCGACATCACGAAGGCGCTGGCCGACGAGAAGGTCAACATCCTGTCCGCGTCGGTGACGACGAGCCGCGACCGGGTCGCCGTGAGCCGGTTCAGCTTCGAGATGGGCGACCCGAAGCACCTCGGGCACGTCCTGCGGGTGGTCCGCAACGTCGAGGGCGTCTACGACGTCTACCGGATGACCTCGGCGAGCTGAGGTGGCTTCGCCTCGTGAGCAGAAAGGGTCGCTATAGCGACCCTTTCTGCTCACCGGCAAGCTTGCACAGCACCGCGGCCAGGTCGTCGATCGCCCGCTCCTGCGCCTCCGCGGCGAGGTGCGAGCACCACAGCGGGGCCTGGCTCATCGTCGCGTGCATGGCCTGCAGGGTGGCGTCGACCGAGACGACCGCGAAGTCGCCCGCCGCCACACCCGCGGTGATCTCCCGGCGGAACACCAGGTCGTGGCGCCGCCGCAGCTCCCGGATGCGGTCGCGGAGCGCGGTCGGCCAGGAGTCGGGGACCAGGAACAGCCGCAGGGCCGCCGGGTACTCGTGCACCGCGATCGCGATGTGCTCGCGGAGCAGGGCCCGCAGCCGTTCGGGGCGCGGCACGTCCGCGAGCGTGCGCGCGAGCGCCTCGAGCCGCTCCGTCCAGTCGGTCCCGAGCGTCTCGATCGCCGCCGTCGCCAGCTCGTCCTTCCCGGCGAAGTAGTAGTAGAGCGAGCCCTTCGTGACGTCGAGGCGCTCGGCGACCTCCTCGAGCGACGTCGCCTCGTAGCCGCGCTCCCCGAACACCTCGGCCGCGACCGCCACGATGCGCCGCACGCGCTCGTCGCGCTTGCGCTGGACCCGGTTCACGCCGGTGAGCCTAACCGGAGAGACAAGTCTTGACTCTCAGGTCGAACTTCGGCACGTTCGTCAGCGCCACGACGGAGGCCGACGATGGACCTCCCGACCCGAGCTGCCCTTCGACCAGCGCATGCGCGACGTCCTCGGTCTGCAGATCGGCGACGGCACCGCCCAGACCATCGAGCTCGCCCTCGCCCGGAAGCGCGTCGGCCGAGCACTCGCACCCCAGGGAGGACCCACGATGGGACGGCACGACGGGAACGTCGCGATCGTGACCGGCGCCGGGCGCGGCATCGGCCGGGCGATCGCGGAGACGTTGGCGGCCGAGGGCGCCACGGTGGTGGCGACCGACGTCGACGAGGGCACGGCGAAGGACACGGCGGCCGTCGTCGGAGGCCTCGGCGTCGCGGCCGACGTCAGCGACCGGGCGTCGGTGGACGCGCTGGTGGCGCAGGTGCTCGAGCAGCACGGCCGGATCGACGTGCTGGTCAACAACGCGGGCTTCGACGTCGTCGGGCCGTTCGTCGACTCCGACCCCGACCAGTGGGGCCGCATCATCGGGATCAACCTCGTCGGTGTCCTCAACACCTGCCACGCGGCGCTGCCGACCATGATCGCGCAGCGGCGCGGCTCGATCATCAACCTGGGCTCGGACGCCGGGCGGGTCGGGTCGTCCGGGGAGGCGGTGTACTCCGCGGCGAAGGGCGGGATCATCGCGTTCACCAAGACGATCGCCCGCGAGACGGCCCGCCACCAGGTGCGCGCCAACTGCGTCTGTCCGGGCCCGACCGACACCGCGCTGTTCGCCTCCGTCGTCGAGGGCAACGACCGGCTGCGCGACGCGCTGGTCAAGGCCATCCCGATGCGCCGGCTCGCCCAGCCCACCGACCTCGCGCCGATGGTCTCGTTCCTGGCCTCCGACGAGGCCGGCTTCGTCACCGGGCAGACGGTGAGCGTCAGCGGCGGGATGACGATGTCATGAGCGACACCGACGACCCGACCGCCCACCGGCGCTCGGTCGAGCACTCCTTCGCCGGGCTCGCCGCGGGGGTCGCGGCGGCCGACGCGCTGCCGGTGATCGCGACGGGGAAGAAGATTCACGACCGGGCGACCGCACAGGCGGTCGACGACGTCGCGGCGGGTCGGTTCACCGACGTGCGAGGAGGCACGGATGTCCTTCGATAGCTACCAGCAGCTGCTGTTCGAACGCCGCGACCACGGCGTCCTGCTCATCACGATCAACAACCCGGACAAGTACAACGCCACCGACGAGGTGCTCCACGGCGAGCTCGCGCGGGTGTGGCGCGAGGTGGACGCGGACCCGGAGGTGCGGGTCGCGGTGGTGACCGGGGCCGGCAGGGCGTTCTCCGCGGGCGGCGACCTGGCGATGGTGGAGCGGATGGCGGGCGACCACGCGCGGGTCTCGCACATGCTCAAGGAGATGTCCGAGCTGGTCTACAACATCATCGACTGCGAGAAGCCGATCGTCTCGGCGATCAACGGCGTCGCGGTCGGCGCGGGCGTGGTGGTGGCGCTGCTGGCGGACGTCGCGATCGCGGCCGAGGACGCCAAGCTCGGGGACGGCCACGTCAAGCTCGGCGTCTCCGCCGGCGACCACGCGGCGATCATCTGGCCGCTGCTGGCCGGGATGGCCAAGGCACGCTACTACCTGCTGACCGGCGAGATGGTCACCGGCGCGGAGGCGGAGAAGCTGGGCATGGTGGCGAAGGCGCTGCCGCGCGAGCAGGTGCTCGACGAGGCGCTGCGGGTCGCGGACGTGCTGGCGACGGGCTCGCAGCAGGCGATCCGGCTGACGAAGAAGTCGTTGAACAACTGGCTGCGGGCGATGGGTCCGACCTTCGACCAGTCGGCGGCCTACGAGATGCTCTGCTTCCTCGGTCCGGACGTGCACGAGGGCGTGGCGGCGCTGCGGGAGAAGCGCGCACCGGTGTGGCCGTCGGCCACCTGACCGCACCTGAGGGGGAGACCGGTGCCCCCTTCGGTCCGATCCGTGGGACCGGCCCCGAGGGCTCTGCTATCCAGCGTCCATGACCTCTCCCGCCGTGCCGCGCACCCAGGAGCGCATGATTCACGACGTCTGGCTGCCGGACGAGACCGTCGACCTGCGGGCCCGCGCGCGGGTCGCCGTGGAGAAGCACCTGGCGCCGGTGGCGCGCGAGATCGGGGCGCGGGAGGAGTCCCGCGACTCGTTCCCGTGGGAGGCGTTCCGGGGCCTCGCGGGGGAGGGGCTGTTCGCGGTCCCGTTCGCCGAGCCGTTCGGGCCGGGGCTGGAGTTCCCGATGCTCGCGACGTGCACGGTGACCGAGGAGATCGCCTACCACTCCTCGTCGATGGCGGGGGTCTACGACGGGCAGTGCCTGCTGGTCCCGCAGACCCTCGCGCACGCCTCGAGCGAGCTGCGGGAGCAGCTGATCCCGCAGCTGACCTCGGGCGAGACGTCGTTCTCGTTCGCGACCACGGAGCCCGACACCAGCTCGGACCTGACCGCGGAGCGCATGTCGACGGTCGCGACCCGGGTCGACGGCGGCTTCACGGTGACCGGCCGCAAGCGGTGGATCACCAACAGCGTCGTCGCGGGCTGGGTGTCGGTGCTGGTGCGCGCGGAGGACACCGACCGGGCCGCGATGCTGCTGGTCGACCTGCGCTCGCCCGGGGTCCGGATCGGCGAGCCGGACCTGAAGATGGGCCACCGCGGACAGATCACCGCGGACATCGTGTTCGACGACGTGCACGTGCCGGCGGCCAACCTGCTCGGGGAGTGGGGCAACGGCCTCGGCGTCGCGCTGGGGTCGCTGGTGCGCGGCCGGATCGGGATCGGCGCCGCCGGGGTCGGGGTGGCGCAGGCGGCGCTGGACCTGGCGGTGGAGCGGCTGCGCACGCGGCACGCGTTCGGCGGCCCGCTCGGGGCGATGCAGCACTGGCAGTTCACCATGGCCCGCCGCGCCACCGAGATCGAGAGCGCCCGGACGCTCTACCAGAAGGCGGCGACGCTGCTCGACCGCGGCGACCGGACCGCGATGCCCGAGGCCGCGATGGCCAAGGAGGCCGGCACCCGGCTGGCCAACGACATCGTGCGCGAGGCCATCCAGATCCACGGCGTCGTCGGGTTCGCCCGGCAGGTCTCGGAGTCGGGGGAGTCGGTGCGCCTCGAGGAGATGTACCGCGACGCGAAGATCCTCGAGATCTTCGAGGGCGCCAACGAGCTGCAGAACTGGATCATCGCCCGGCAGCTCATCGGGCGGGACGTCACGGGGTAGGTGACCCCAGGCCGCACTCCGGGCACGGGGTCGCCTTCACCATCGCGTCGGCGGTCGCGAACTCGTGGGGGAAGTCGGCCCGCGGCAGGCCGCACACGGTGGCGGTGGCGTCCGCGTCCGCGAGGAGGTGGACGTCGCCGGAGGGCCGACGGAACAGGTCGGGCTTCCCGGCGTAGACCCGGCCGGGCCGCAGCCCGGGGTAGTCGCTCCAGGTGAACCGCGAGGCCACGACCAAGGTCATGACCGGGAGCCTAGGGCGGGCTCCTCCTCGGGGACCACGTTCACGGCCGGATCCGCGCCGAACTCCGGGCGGGCGCTGCGCGGGTCGAGCGGGTTGACCGTCGCCGGGTCGACGTCGGCGTCGGAGCGCCGGGTCAGCGAGCGGACGCCGTTGTCGATCACGGTCACCAGCGGCACGGCGAGCAGCGCCCCCGGGATGCCGGCGACGACGAGCCCGCACGCGATCGGCAGCACGACCGCCAGCGGGTGCAGCTTGATCGACTTGCCGAGGAACAGCGGCTGCAGGATGTAGCCCTCGAGGTTCTGCACCGCGAGCAGGAGCAGGACGACGAGCAGCGCGTCGGTGATGCCGCCGCTGACGAGGGCGACCAGCGCCGCGACGGCCCCGGAGACCACGGCACCGAGGGTGGGCACGAACGCGCCGAAGAAGATCAGCGCGGCCAGCGGCACGGCCAGCGGGACGCCGATGAGCCACAGCCCGATGCCCGCCGTCACCGCGTCGATGAACGCCACGACGATGATCGCCCGGGTGTAGCCGACCAGGGAGGCGAACGCGCGCCGGCCGGCGACGTCGGCGCGGTTGCGCACCGCCCGCGGGACCCCGCGGAGCAGGAAACGCCAGATCAACCCGCCGTCGTGGATGAGGAAGATCAGGGTGAACAGGGCGAGCAGGCCCTCGGTGAACAGCTCGCCGACGGTGCCGACGGCCCCGAGCGCACTGGCCGCGATCGTGGCCTGGCTCTGCTGGATGCTGCTCAGGATCTGGTCACCGAGCTGGGCGAACTGCTGGTTGTTCAGCCCGAGCGGGCCGGTGCGCACCCAGTTCTGGATCTCGGCGAGGCTGCCGGTGAAGGCGCTGGTCAGCTCGGGCAGCCCGGAGATGAACGCGTAGACCACGCCGGTGAACACGCCCCCGACGACGGCGAGCCCCGCGATGATGACGATCGCGGTGGCCACGGCGTGCGGGAGCCACCGGATCCGCGAGCTCATCAGGTGCGCCTCGGGTGCGAGCAGCGAGGCCAGGATGAGCGCGAGCACCACGGGGATGAGGACGACCGACAGCGTGCTCGCCACGTAGATCAGGCAGGCCACGGCGGCCGCGATGAGCACCACCCGCCAGGCGAGCCCGGCGGCGACGTCGAGACCGTGCGGGATCGTCCAGCGCTGCCGCGCCGGCTTCACGGGCCCGGGCGCCACGTCCGGCGCGGCCGTCGTGGCCCGACCGGCAGCCGGATCCGTGAGCCGGTCACCCACCACTTCGGGGGCGCCGGGCTCGGAACCGCGCTGCGCCGTCACGGGCGTCACGGTAGACCTGCGCTGGTCGCGGGGCCGGACGACCGTGCGGACGACGTTCCGGGCGGGTTCGCCCGCCGTCCACGTCGGCGACGGACGACGGCCGCCGGGCGACCCGTCGTCGGGAAAGCTCGGTGTCCTGGCCTACTGGATCGGTGCAGAGCGGCGTAGGCTGACCCCCGTGAGCCGTCGCGCGAAGATCGTCTGCACGCTGGGCCCGTCGACGTCGTCCCCGGAGCGGATCCGCGCCCTCGTCCGGGCCGGGATGGACGTCGCGCGGCTCAACTTCTCCCACGGTGAGCACGCGCAGCACGCGGAGGTCTACCGCCGCGTGCGCGAGGCCGCCGACGCCGAGGGGCGCGCGGTCGGCATCCTGGCCGACCTGCAGGGCCCGAAGATCCGGCTCGGCCGCTTCACCGACGGGCCCCAGACGTGGGCCACCGGCGAGACCGTCCGGATCACCACCGAGGACGTCGCCGGCACGCACGACCGCGTGTCCACCACCTACAAGGGCCTCGCGGACGACGTGCGCCCCGGCGAGGCGCTGCTGATCGACGACGGCAACGTCTCGGTCGAGGTGACCGCCGTCGAGGGTCGCGACGTGGTCTGCCGGGTCGTCGAGGGCGGGCGGGTCTCGGACAACAAGGGCATCTCGCTGCCGGGCACCGTGGTATCGGTCCCGGCCATGAGCGAGAAGGACGAGGCCGACCTGCGCTTCGCCCTCGGCCTGCGCGTCGACATGATCGCGCTGTCGTTCGTGCGCTCACCTGCCGACGCCGAGCTCGTGCACAAGATCATGGACGAGTACGAGTGCCGCCTGCCCGTGATCGCGAAGCTGGAGAAGCCCGAGGCGGTCGACGCGCTCGAGGCGATCGTGCTCGCGTTCGACGCGGTGATGGTCGCGCGCGGCGACCTCGGCGTGGAGCTCGCGCTCGAGGACGTCCCGCTGGTGCAGAAGCGCGCCGTGCAGATCGCGCGCGAGAACGCCAAGCCGGTGATCGTCGCGACGCAGATGCTCGAGTCGATGATCCACAACTTCCGCCCGACCCGCGCCGAGGCGAGCGACGTCGCGAACGCCGTCCTCGACGGTGCGGACGCGGTGATGCTGTCCGGCGAGACCTCGGTCGGCGACTACCCGATCGAGACGGTGCAGACGATGTCGCGCATCGTCGAGGCGGTCGAGTCCGGGCCGGCGTCGGTCCCGGCGATCCAGCACGTGCCGCGCACCCAGCGGGGCGTGGTGACGACCGCGGCCCGCGACATCGGCGAGCGCCTCAACGCCCGCGCGCTCGTCGCCTTCACGCGCTCCGGCGACACCGTGCGCCGCCTCGCCCGGCTGCACACCCGCCTGCCCGTGCTCGCCTTCACCCCGGTGCCGGCGATCCGCTCGCAGCTGTCCCTGTCCTGGGGCGTCGAGACCTTCCTCGTGCCGTGGGAGGAGACCACCGACGCGATGATCGCCCGCGTCGACGCCTCCATCCTGCAGATCGGCCGCTTCGCGCCGGGCGAGCTCGTCGTCATCGTCGCCGGCTCGCCGCCCGGGCAGGCCGGCAAGACCAACCTGATCCGCGTGCACCGGCTGGGGGAGGACACGCACTAGGTCCCCCGGCATGGGCGATCATGGAGCGATGGCGCACCGGTTCGACGCCCTGACCGCCGACGTGATGCGGGCGGGCGGCACGTGGAAGTGGTCGGGCCAGGGCGTGGCCGGCGGCACCGACCGTCACGGCCGCGGGTTGATCGGCGCGTTCGTCGCCGAGATGGATTTCCCGACGGCGGGCCCGGTCGCCGACGCGGTCCGCGCGAGCGTCGACGCCTCCCGCGTCGGCTACCTCGCCGACGCGTGGGTCGCCGACATGGCGGCGGCGTGCTCGGCGTTCTGGACCGACCGCTTCGGCTGGACGGTCGACCCGGCGCGGATCCGGCCGGTACCCGACGTCATGACCGCGCTCGTGGCGACCATCGAGCACTTCACCCCGCCCGGCAGCCCGGTCCTGCTGCCGATGCCCGCGTACATGCCGTTCCTGACGGTGCCGGGGCGGCTCGGGCGCGAGATGGTGCCGGTACCGATGACCACCGACCCGTTCGCGCTCGACCTCGAGGCGCTGGACGCGGCGTTCACCTCGTCGGGGTCGCGGTTGCTCGTGCTGACCAACCCGCACAACCCGACCGGGCGCTTGTTCACCGCCGAGGAGCTGGCGGGCGTGGCGGAGGTCGTGGAGCGGCACGGCGCGCGGGTGTTCGCGGACGAGATCCACGCCCCGCTGACCTTCGACGGACGGGCCCACGTGCCGTACGCGTCGCTGTCGGACGTGACCGCCGCACACGCGATCACCGCGACCTCGGCGTCGAAGGCGTGGAACCTCCCGGGCCTCAAGTGCGGCCAGGTGATCCTCTCGAACAGCGACGACGCGGCGACCTGGGCCGAGCACGGCTACCTCGCCGAGCACAGCACCGCGACGCCCGGGGTGCTGGCCACGACGGCCGCCTACACCCACGGCCGCCCGTGGCTCGACGACGTCCTGTCCTACCTCGACGGCAACCGCGCCCTGCTGCGCGAGGCGTCCCTGCCCGGGGTCGACGCGGTGGTCCCGGAGGGCACCTACCTCGCGTGGCTCGACGCGTCCGGGCTCGGGCTCGACGAGCCGGCGTCGGCGTTCTTCGCGCGGGAGGCGGGGGTCGTCATGACCGACGGCGCACTCTGCGGCGGACCGGGCGGCATGCGGCTGACCCTGGCGACGGCCCGCCCGGTCCTGGCCGAGGCGCTGGAGCGGATGGCGGCGGCCCTGCCTTCGTGATGCAAGCAATGCGTCACTGCTTGCACCCAGTGACAGGAGAAGCCACATCGTCGGCGCCTAGGGTGGGGGCATGCCGCTGTCGTTCTCGGAGGAGCGCGAGACCGGCCTGGTCGCCGTCACGCTGACCGACGAGAGCGGTGAGGTCGTGCAGACCCGGGTGGTGGGCGCCGACGAACTGGGTCGGATCGCCGCGGCCGCCCGCCGCGCCGCCGCGCGGGCCCAGGAGCGGGGCGAGCCGCTGTTCGTCACGCTGGACGAGCTGATCGACGAGCCGCCGGACTGACCCGACCGTGTGGGTTTCCTCCCACTGGACGACAGCAACGACGCGTTCCTGCCACGAGGGGGGAACTCGGCACGCGATGGACGACGACCGCTACGCCCCGCCCGCCGACCTGCGCGCCCGCGCCAACGTCACCGCCGACGACGAGGCCCGGCTGCGCGCCGAGGCGGACGCCGACCTCGACGCGTTCTGGCTCGCCCGGGCCCGCGAGCTGGACTGGGACCGGGAGCCGACGCAGGGCTACGACGGGTCCGAGCACCCGTTCGTCACCTGGTTCGCCGACGGCCGGCTGAACGTCGCGCACAACTGCGTGGACCGGCACGTGGCCGCAGGCCGCGGGGAGAAGGTCGCGCTGTACTGGGAGGGCGAGCCGGGGGACCGGGTCGCGGTGACGTACGCCGACCTGCAGCGCCGGGTGGCGCAGGCCGCGCACGCGCTGACCGGGCTCGGCGTCGGGACCGGCGACGTCGTCGTGGTGTACCTGCCCGTGCTGGTCGAGACCGTCGTGGTGATGCTGGCGTGCGCGCGGATCGGGGCCCTGCACTCGCTCGTCTTCGGCGGGTTCTCGGCCGAGGCGCTGCGGTTCCGCGTGACCGACGGGCGGGCGAAGGTCGTCGTCACCACCGACGGGCAGTACCGGCGCGGGAAGGCCATCGCGGTCAAGGAGAACGCCGACCACGCCGTGGCCGGCACCGACGTCGAGCACGTCCTCGTCGTGCGGCGCACCGGGCAGGACGTGCCGTGGACCGAGGGCCGCGACGTGTGGTGGCACGACGTCGTCGACCCGCAGCCCACCACGCACGACGCGGAGGCCTTCGACGCCGAGACGCCGCTCTTCCTGATCTACACGTCCGGGACGACCGGCCGCCCCAAGGGCCTCGTGCACACCATGGGCGGCTACCTCACCCAGACCGCCTGGACCGCCTGGGCGTGCTTCGACCACCGCGACGACGACGTCTACTGGTGCCAGGCCGACCTCGCCTGGGTCACCGCACACACCTACGAGGTCTACGGCCCGCTCGCGAACGGCGTCACGCAGGTCCTCTACGAGGGCACACCGGACACCCCGCACCGGGGCCGGCACTTCGAGATACTCGCCCGCTACGGCGTCACCGTGTACTACACGGCGCCCACGCTCGTCCGGACCTTCATGACCTGGGGCACCGAGATCCTCGAGGGGCACGACCTGTCGTCGCTGCGGCTGCTCGGCAGCGTCGGCGAGGCGATCAATCCCGAGGCGTGGCGCTGGCTGCACACCCACGTCGGCGGTGGCCGCTGCCCGATCGTCGACACGTGGTGGCAGTCCGAGACCGGCGCCGCGATGGTCGCCCCGCTGCCGGGCACGACGACGCTGAAGCCCGGCTCGGCGACCCGCCCGCTGCCCGGCGTCTCGGTCCGGGTGGTCCACGAGGACGGCACCGACGCGGCGCCCGACGAGGGCGGGCTGCTCGTCGTCGACCGGCCCTGGCCGTCGATGGCCCGGACCGTCTGGGGCGACCCGGACCGCTACGTCTCGTCCTACTTCGAGCGGTTCCGCACGCAGGGCTGGTACCTCGCCGGGGACGGCGCCCGCATCGACGACGACGGGTACGTGTGGCTGCAGGGCCGCGTGGACGACGTCATGAACGTGTCCGGGCACCGGCTCTCGTCGATCGAGCTGGAGTCCGCGCTGGTGAGCCACCCGCGGGTCGGCGAGGCGGCGGTGATCGGCGCCCCCGACCCGACGACGGGTCAGGCGGTCGTCGCGTTCGTCGTGACCCGGGGGGAGCCCGCGCCCGACGAGGACCTCACCGCCGACCTGCGTGCCCACGTCACCCGCGAGCTCGGCCCGGTCGCGCGGCCGCAGCAGGTGCACGTCGTCTCGGTCCTGCCGAAGACGCGCTCCGGCAAGATCCTGCGCCGCCTGCTGCTCGACCTGGCGTCCGGCCGGGAGCCCGGGGACACGACGTCGATCGTCGACCCGACCGCCCTCGATCAGGCGCGGGCGGCGCTGCGGGCCTGACCGACGAAGCGGCGTTGCACCCACTGGATGACAGCAACGACGCTTTCCTGCCACGAGGGGGTCAGGACGTCCGCACCAGCGCGCACGACTCGGCCGGCAGCACGACCGCGGCCTCCGAGAGCCCCACCTCGAACGGCGCCCACACCACCTCGGTGGCGCCGTCGATCGGCACCGTCGCCTCCCCGCCGCCGAGGTTCACCACGAGGCGCAGCGCCCCGCGGTGCACCACGAGGGTGCGGGCGCCGGGGTCGACGTCGACGTGCACCCGGTCCAGGCGCGGGTCGGCCAGCTCCCGCTCGGTGCGGCGCAGCGCGGCGAGCGTGCGGTAGACGTCGAGCAGCCAGGCGTGCTGGCCCTCCTCGGGCTCGGCCCAGTCCAGGCGGGAGCGCTCGAAGGTGGCGAGGTCCGTGGGGTCGGGCACCTCCTCGGCGCCCCAGCCGTGCTCGGCGAACTCCCGACGACGGCCCTCCCGGACGGCGTCCTGCAGCTGCGGGTCGTCGAACCCGACGAAGAAGGCCCACGGCGTCGACGCGCCCCACTCCTCGCCCATCCAGATCATCGGCGTGAACGGCGAGCAGAACACCAGCGCCGCCCCGCACGCGAGCCGGCCGGGGGACAGCGACGCGGAGAGCCGGTCGCCGCCCGCGCGGTTGCCCACCTGGTCGTGGTCCTGCAGGTAGGCGAGGAAGCGCCAGCCGGGAACACGGTCGAGGTCGACCGGCCGCCCGTGGGTGCGGCCGCGGAACGTCGACCACGTCCCGGCGTGCACGTAGGCCTCGCGCAGCACGCGGCCGAGGGTCTCCAGCTCGCCGAAGTCGACGTAGTAGCCCTGCGTCTCACCGGTCAGCGTCGAGTGCAGGGCGTGGTGGATGTCGTCGCACCACTGGGCGTCGAGCCCGTAGCCGCCGGCCTCGCGCGGGGTGACCAGCCGCGGGTCGTTCAGGTCGGACTCGGCGATGAGCGTGAGCGGCCGTCCCAGCGCCGCCTCCAGGCCCTGGACGTGGACGGCCATCTCCTCGAGCAGGTGCGTCGCGCGGGTGTCGCGCAGCGCGTGCACCGCGTCGAGGCGCAGCGCGTCGACCCCGAAGTCGACGAACCACATCGTCACGTTCTCGAGGATGTAGGCCCGCACGGTGTCCGAACCGGGCCCGTCGAGGTTGAGCGCGGACCCCCAGTCGTTGGAGCCCGCGAAGTACGGCCCGAACCGGTCGAGGTAGGCCCCGGACGGCCCGAGGTGGTTGTACACGACGTCGAGGGCCACCCCGAGGCCCCGGTCGTGGCAGGCGTCGACGAACCGGCGGAACGCGTCCGGGCCACCGTAGTTCTCGGTGACGGCGAACCACAGCACCCCGTCGTAGCCCCAGCCGCGGGTGCCGTCGAAGGCGTTGACCGGCAGCACCTCGACGATCGTCACGCCGAGCTCGACGAGGTGGTCGAGGCGGTCGACCGCGCTGTCGAACGTGCCGCCGGGGGTGAACGTGCCGACGTGCAGCTCGTAGATCACCGCACCGGGCAGCCCGCGGCCGGTCCAGCCCTCGTCGCGGCCGGCCGGCGGCGCCCACACCTGCGAGGGCGCGTGGACGCCGTCGGGCTGCCGGCGCGAGCGCGGGTCGGGCAGCGGGTCGGCGCCGTCCAGGGCGTAGGCGTACGAGCTGCCCGGACCGGCCCCCTCGACGGTCGCGGTCCACCATCCCTCGTCGGCGCTCATGGGCCGGGCGACGCCGTCGACCACCACCGACACCGTCCCGGCCGTCGGAGCCCACACCGAGAACGTCCCGTCGACACCCGTACCCGTCACGGCGCCGATCCTCCCGGTCCGCACGGGGCATCGCCGCGCGAACCGGGTACACGCCCCCGGCGTTAGGCTCGATCGTCACCGGTACGGAGGAGAACGGCGGATGGCAGGGGCAGCGGACGGGGCGGAGCCGGCGGAGGTCGATCCGCTGTTCGCCGGGCACGGCGACGTCGCCGCCGCCATGGCCCAGGTCGACTGGGCGGGCACCCCGCTCGGGCCCTCGCGGTCCTGGCCCCGGGAGCTGCGCACCGTGGTCCGCGTGCTCCTGACCTCCCGGTTCTCGATGTGGATGGCGTGGGGGCCGGACCTCACGTTCTTCTACAACGACTCCTACCGGCGGGACACGCTGCGCTCGAAGCACCCGGGGGCGCTGGGCCGACCGTTCCGGGAGGTCTGGTCGGAGATCTACGACGACGTGCTGCCCCAGGTCACGGCCGTCATCGAGCGCGGCGAGTCGACCTGGGACGAGGACCTGCTGCTCTACCTCGAGCGCAACGGCTGGCCCGAGGAGACGTATCACACCTTCTCCTACAGCCCGCTCGCCGACGAGCAGGGCACGATCCGCGGACTGTTCTGCGCGGTGGCCGAGACGACCCCGCGCGTGCTCTCCGAACGGCGGATGGCGTTCCTGCGCGACCTCGCGACCGCGATGACCACGGCGCGCACCACCCGCGCGGTCGCCGACGCGGCCGGGGAGGTGCTCGGCGACGACCACCGCGACGTGCCGTTCGGGCTCGTCTACCTGCAGGAGGACGGCGGCCTGGAACTGGTGGCCGCCATCGGCACCGACCGCGGCGGCCCGGCGGCGCCCTGGACGGCGGGTCCGGACGAGATCGGGCCGTGGCCGCTGGACCGAGCCCGCGAGGGCACCACCGTCATCGACCTGCCGACCGGGGTGCACGGCGCGGTGCCCGAGGACTGCGACCGGGTGGCGCTCGTGCCGTTGCGCCCGCCCGGGGCCGCTCCCGACGAGCTGCTGGGCGTCCTCGTCGTCGGGCTGTCCCGCTTCCTCGCCTTCGACGACCTCTACCGCGACTTCGTCGAGCTGGTCGCGAGCCAGGTCACCTCCGGGGTGCTCGACGCCCGCGCCGCGGAGTCCGAACGACGCCGGGCGGAGGCGCTCGCCGAGCTCGACGAGGCGCGGCGCCGGTTCTTCGCCGACGCGAGCCACGAGCTGCGCACGCCCCTGACGCTCATCTCCGGGCCGGTCGACGGGCTCCTCGCCGACCCCGACCTCGCGCCGGCCCGCGCCCGCGGGGACCTGGAGGTCGTCGCGCGCAACACCCGGCGGCTCACCCGCCTCGTCGGCGACCTGCTCGAGGTCGCCCGCCTGCAGGCCGGCGGGTCCGCGCCGATCCGCACGCCGGTCGACCTCGGCCGCTTCACCGTCGACGTCACCGGGATGGTGGCCTCGGCGATGCAGCGGGCCGGCCTCGAGTACGTCGTGGACGCCCCGTCCTGGCCGGAGCGCGTCGCGGTGGACCGCACGGGCTGGGAACGCGTCGTGCTCAACCTCGTCTCCAACGCCCTCAAGTACACCCGCGCCGGCTCGGTGACGGTGCAGTTGCGCCGCGAGGGCGACCAGGCCGTCCTGACCGTGGCCGACACCGGGATCGGGATCGCCCCGGACGAGCTGCCCCGCCTGTTCGAGCGGTTCCACCGCATCGAGGGCACCTGGGCCCGCTCCGCGGAGGGCAGCGGCATCGGCCTCGCGCTGGTGCGCGAGCTCGTCGAGTACGACGGCGGGTCGGTGCAGGTCGGGAGCGAGCTCGGTGTCGGGACGACGTTCACGGTCCGCATGCCCGTCGTCGCCGCCGGCGACCGGGACGGCAGCGACGGCAGCGACGGCGCCGACGGCACCGACGACCCGGCGGACCCGTCCTCCGACCCCACCGGCCGGTCGCGTGCCCTCGTCGACGAGGCCGAGCTGTGGGTCCCCACCGGCGCGGGCGCGGGCCCGGCGGCGTCCGAGGGCTCCGTGCTGGGTCGCGTGCTGGTCGTCGACGACAACGCCGACATGCGCGACTACGTGAGCCGGCTGCTCGCCCCGCGCTGCACGGTGCTGACCGCCGTCGACGGCGACGAGGCCCTCGAGCTCGCCCTGGCCGACCCGCCGGACATGGTGGTGTCGGACGTGATGATGCCCGGCCGCGACGGGCTGGGCCTGCTCACGGCGCTGCGCTCCGACCCGCGCACCGACCGGGTGCCGGTCCTGCTGCTCTCGGCGCGGGCGGGGGAGGAGGCGGCCGTCGAGGGCCTCGCCGCCCAGGCCGACGACTACCTCGTCAAGCCGTTCGCGCCCGGCGAGCTGCAGGCCCGGGTGCAGGCCCACCTGCAGCTCGGGCGCGCCCGCCGCGAGGCCGAGGCCCGCTTCTCCGCGGTGGCCGACCTCGCGCCGGCCATGATCTGGGTGTCCGACGCCGTGGGGCGACGCGTCTTCCTCAACGCCGGCTGGACCCGGTTCACCGGCCGCGACCGGGCCGGGGAGCTCGGTCAGGGCTGGCTCTCCGGGCTGCACCCGGCGGACCGCGAGGCCTACGACGCCGTGGTGGCCCCCGCGCGCGCCGAGGGCCGGAGCTGGGAGACCGACTTCCGCCTGCGCCACGCCGACGGGACCTTCCACCGCCTCGTCGAGCAGGCCACGCCCGTCCCGGGGCCGGACGGCCACGCGAGCGGGTGGGTCGGTGCGGCGGTGGACGTCGAGACCCGGCTCCGCGAGGCCGACCGCGCGCGGCTGCTCGCCGAGGTCGGCGCGGGGATGGAGTCGACCGACACCGTCGCCGGCCGACTGCGGGAGCTCGCCCGGGTGCTGCACGACGCGCACCTCGGCGACCGGGTGTACGTCGACGAGAGCGGCGAGATCGGGACGGACGCGGACCCGCACCGCCTGCGGCGTCCGCTGCGGGTCCGCGACCGGACGCTCGGCGTCCTCGTGCTGGAGCGCGACCCGTCCGCCGCGGTCTGGTCCGACGCCGACCGCGCCCTCGTCGACGAGGTCGTGGCGCGCACACTCCCCAGCCTCGACAACGCGCTGCTCTACGCCGACGAGCGCAGCGCCGCGCACCGGCTCGCGATCGTCCACCACGCCACCACCGCGTTCTCCGCGGCCGCCACGCCCGCCGACGTGGGCCGGGCGATGATGGAGCACGTCGTGGAGCTGCTGGGCGAGGACACCCAGGCCGCCGTCTTCGAGTACGACCGCGCGACCCGCGAGCTGCGCATGGTGACCCGGCGGCCCGCCGAGCTCGACCCCCGCTCGCACGGGAACGTCGTCTCCCTGGACTCCGACACCCTGCTCACCCGGGCCGTGCGCTCCGAGCGCTCGATCTGGGTGCACGAACCCGAGCCCGGCGAGCCCGAGGGCGCGCAGGACCCCGAGCTCGTCGCACTGATGCGGGCCCGGGGGCTGCGCAAGGTGGTCACGGTCCCGCTGATCGCGGCGGGGAACGTCGTCGGCGGCATCACCGTCGGCCGGGACGTCCTCGGGCGGCTGGACGCGGGGGAGCGCACCACCCTGCTCGCGCTCGCCGAGCCGTGCGCGGTGGCCCTCGACCGGGCGCGGCTGTTCCGGGCCGAGCACGAGATCGCGCAGACCCTGCAGCGGTCGCTGCTGCCCCAGGCCCTGCCGGAGGTGGCCCGCCTGCCGATCGCGGTGCGCTACCTGCCCGGCGCGGTCGGGACGTCCGCCGGCGGCGACTGGTACGACGTCGTCGAGGTCGGGCCGCGCCACGTCGCGGTGGTGGTCGGCGACGTCGTCGGCCAGGGGACCGCGGCGGCCGCCGTCATGGGGCAGCTGCGGACCGCACTGTCCGGGTACCTGCTCGCGGGCCACGGACCCGGTCCTGCCCTCGACCTGCTCGACGGCCTGGTCTCCCGGGTCGCGGGCGCACGGGCCTCGACGGCGATCTGTCTGCTCGTCGACATCGAGTCGGGCGAGGTGCGCTGGTCGCGGGCGGGGCACCTGCCGGCCCTGCTCATCGACGACGACGGCCCGCGCCTGCTCACCGACGCCGCCGGGCACGGCCCGCTGCTCGGGCTCGCGCAGGAGAACCGGCCGCCGCGCACGGAGGGCGTGGTCCACGTCCGGCCGGGCGCCGACCTCGTGCTCTACACCGACGGGCTCGTCGAGCGCCGCGGCGAGTCCCTCGACGAGGGCCTGGACCGGCTCGTCGCGGTGGCGACCCGCAGCGTCGACACGGCCCCCGAACCGATGGCCTCGCACCTGCTCGACGCGCTCGCCCCCGCCGAGGCGATCGACGACGTGGCCGTGGTCGTCGTGCGGCTGGCCCCCTCACCCCTGACCCGGACCTTCCCCGCCGACCCCGTCGAGCTCGCCCGGATGCGGCGGGCGGTCCGGACGTGGGCCGGGGCGGCGGGGCTGCGCGACGAGGTCGCCGAGGACCTGCAGCTCGCCCTCGGCGAGGCCGCCACGAACGCGGTCGAGCACGCCTACGGCGCGGTGCCGCCGCCCGGGGCGCAGGTCACGGTCACGCTCGCGGTGCGGCCCGACGGCGGGGTGGCGGTGGACGTCACCGACCACGGCGCCTGGCGCGCGATCCCCACCGACCCGGGGCACCGCGGCCGCGGGCTGTCGCTGATCCGGGCGCTGGCCTCCGACGTCGTCCTCGACGCCGGGCCGGACGGCACCACGGTGTCGTTCACCGTACCCCCGGCCCGGCGCTCCGGCGCGGCGGACCGGGACACGACGGCCGTGGTGGCCCCCGACCGGGCGGCGACGGTGACCGTCGAGGGCACCACGGTGCGGGTGACGGGCGACCTCGACCTGGCCGGGGCCGACGTGCTGGCCCGCGCGCTGATCGCCCCGCCCGGCCCGAGCTGGACCCTGGACGTGACGGGGGTGGGGCACCTCGCCAGCGCCGGGATCGGCGTGCTGCTCGCGGCGGCCGGGGCCGGGGCGGAGCTGGTGCTGCCGGAGACGGGGCCGGCCGCGCGGGTCCTCGCGCTCAGCGGGCTGGTGTCACCGCAGGCCGCCCGGACCTGAGGCGCGGCCCAGGCCCGCCTCCCGTGCCCGCACGATCGCCTCGGCCCGGTCGGCGACCTGCAGCTTCGTGAAGATCGACGACACGACGTTGCGCACCGTCTTGGGGGAGAGGTGCAGCGCCGCGGCGATCTGCGGGTTCGCCCGGCCGGCGGCCACGAGGTCGAGCACCTCGCGCTCGCGGGCGGTGAGCTCGGGGAACACGTCGGTGCCGGTGGCCGGGCGCGGCGCGAGGAACTCCGCGACCCGGCGGGCGATCGCGGGGCCGAACACGGCGCCGCCCGCGGCGACGGTGGCGATCGCGTTGGTGATCTCGGCGCGCGTGGCGCCCTTGAGCAGGTAGCCCCGCGCGCCGGCGCGCACGGCCGCGAAGACGGTCTCGTCCTCCTCGCTCATCGTCAGCACGACGACGCCGGTCCCGGGCCGGTCCTCGAGGACCCGGCGCGTGGCGGCGATGCCGTCGAGGCCGGGCATCCGGACGTCCATCACGACGACGTCGGGGGCCAGGTCCGCGGCCCGCGCGACGGCCTCGGCGCCGTCGGCGGCCGTGCCGACCACCTCGATCCCGGTGACCGCCGTGGTCGCGGCGAGCAGCCCGGCGAGGCCCTCGAGGTAGACCGGGTGGTCGTCGGCGAGCAGGACGCGGGTCACGGGGCTCCTCCCGGCGGGCGGACGGGCAGCACGGCGCGCACCTCGGTGCCCCCGGCGGGCGGGCAGGTCACGGTCGTCGTGCCGCCGAGCTCGGCCGCGCGTTCGCGCAGCGAGTGGCTGCCGACCCCGGCGGCGCGGTCGGGGTCGATCCCGCGGCCGTCGTCGGCGACGCTGACGACGAGCGCGCCGGGCTCGCGTCCGACGTCGACCCGCGCCCGCGTCGCCCCGGCGTGCCGGACGACGTTGGTGAGCGCCTCGGACACGATGCGGAACGCGGCGACCTCCACCGCGGCCCCGAGCTCACCGGGGTCGTCCCCGTGCACCGTGACGTCGAGGTGCTCGCCGGAGAGCGCCCGCGCCCGCTCGCGCAGGGCCGCGAGCAGGCCGAGCTCGTCGAGCGCGGGCGGGCGCAGGTCGTGCACCAGGCGCCGGACCTCGGTGAGGAGTTCCGCGACGTCGTCGGTGGCCCGGCCGAGCGCGGCGTCCGCGGCCGCCGGGTCGACCCCGGCGAGCGCCCGGGCGGTCTCGATCCGCAGCGTCACGGCGCCGAGCCCGGGCCCGACGGAGTCGTGCAGGTCGTTGCGCAGCCGCCGGCGCTCCTCCTCGCGGGCCGTGACCAGCTGCTCGCGCGCCTGCTGCAGGGACGCCCCGAGGGCACCGGCGCGGGCGGCCGCGGCGGCCTGCCGGAGCAGGTCGGCGAGCAGCCGCTGGTCGCGCCGGGACAGCGCCGCGAAGGCGGTCGCGGGCACCGCGACCCGGCCGACCGGCTCGTCGCGGTAGCGCAGCGGGAGCTCGACGACGTCGTCGCCCGCCCGTCCGTGCTCCACGACGGCCCGGGCCCCGTCGGCCCGGTCGACCTCGACGCGCACCCCGGGCAGCCGGAACGCGTCCACCACCGAGCGCGCCAGCGCCGCGAGCTGCGCGTCGGGGGCCGACGCCGACTCGAGACGGTCGGCGAGGGCCGCGACGGTGCCCTCCGGGTCGTCGCGCGTGCCGCGGACGAGGCGCCGCGCGAGCCGCCACAACCGCGCGCGCAGGGGTGTGTAGGCGATCGCGACCACCGCGACGGCCACGAACACCGGATCGCGGTCGCCGAGGACCGAGCCGGCGACGAGCAGCACCACGAGGTCGACGGCGACCACGCCGAGGGCCAGCAGCGCGGTCAGCACCGTCGCCGGGAGCAGCCGGTCGATCTCGGCCAGCCGGTAGCGGGTCACCGCCACCAGCACCGCCGCCGCCGTCACGCCGATCGCCAGGCACAGCGCCGGCGCCGTCGCCCACGCCGGGAGCACCCGGCTCGTGAGCATCACCAGCGCGTCGACGATCGCGGCCCACACCAGCCACCGCATCTGCAGGCGCCGCACCCCGGTCGCCCGCCGGAACCGCACGACGACCACGACCAGCGGCACGACCAGTCCGAGCGGGAGGAACGCGTAGGCGACGTCGAGCACCACCGGCCAGCCCGACCACGGCACCGACAGCGTGTCGATCCCGAGGGCGCGGACCTCCGGGGAGGTCGTCTCGCCGAAGCGCGCGTCGAGCACCTCGGACGGGACGACGACCAGGCACGCCGGCAGGAGCGCCGTGGCCAGGAGGCTGCCCACCGTGGCGGAGCGTCCGACCCGGCCGCGGGGGAGCCTGCCGTCCGGGAAGAGGAGCAGCACGAGCGGCAGGGTGAGCAGCAGGAACGCGCCCCACCGCGCGATCACGGTGAACGCGAGGCCGCCGAGCGGGACGCCCGTCGCCAGGGCCTCCAGCAGCCAGGCGCCCGCCAGCGCGTCCACCACCCAGGCGAGCCCACCGACGAGCAGCACCGGCCCCAGGCGGTGTCCCGGCCGGCCCCGGACGATGACGAGACCCGGCACGAGCAGCGCGAGCCCGGACGCGGCGATCGGCCAGCCCGGCTCGCCGCTCGCACCCGCCGGGACGGGCCGGCCGACCGCGCGGACGTCGAGCACCACCACCGCGACGGTGACCGCGAGGGCGACCAGCGCGACGAGGGCGAGCCCCACCTCCCGCGGCCACGGCGACGACGGCGGGCGCGGCACGTCCGCGTCCGTCGCCCGCGCGCGCGGGAGGGTCTCCGTCACACGCCGACCCTGCCACGGCGACGTCGTGCCTTCGAGGGGCCACGGTCCCGGGCGATGTCCCGGACACCCGGGACACGGGACGGGACCGGAACCGGGAGCCGCGGCCCTGGGGGACCGGGACGCGCCCGGCGCAGGCTTCCCGCCATGACCGACCGGCACCCCGCCACCGTCGACCGATTCCCCCAGGAGCCCGCCATGAGCAGCACCCGCACCAGTCACGTCCCGGCCCCCGCCCGCACCGACGTGGCCCCGCCCCCGGCCCGGGAGCCGGACCCGCACCCGTCGTCGGGAACGCTCCGCCTGCTCGGCGCCGGACTCGCCGCCGGCGCCGGGATCTACGGGATCACCTTCGTCGTGACCGCGGGCTGGGAGGCCGAGGGCCGGTTCCCGATCGCGCTCAGCGGGCTGCTGTTCCAGCTCGGCGTGTTCTGCCTCCTGGCCGCGATGTGGCGCACCCGGGCGACCGGGACGACCCGGCTCGCCCGGACGATGCTCGTCGTCGAGTCGGTGTTCCTCGGCGTCGCGACCCTGCAGTCGGTGCTCACCCTGCCCACCGGCAACGGCGAGTGGAGCACGATCGCGACCGTCCTCGACCCGTTCTGGCCGCTCTCGATGCTCGGCATGGCGATCATCGGCGTGAAGGTCGCGGTCGCCGGCCGCTGGCGGGGCGCGCTGCGCGTCTGGCCGGTCGTCGCCGAGACCTGGATCTTCGTCGCCCTGCCGTCCCTCGCGATCTTCGGTCAGACGGTCGGTTCCGTGATCGCCGGGGCCCACTTCCTCGTCGGCTACGCGGCCCTCGGGACGATCCTCGCGATCCGCCCGGAGCTCACCCGCCGTTGATCGACCGCACCGCCACGCCCGTTCGGGGACGTCCCCGGGCGGGCATCCGGCGTGCATGGAGTACAGGCAACTGGGCCGGTCGGGACTCAAGGTCTCGACGATGACGATGGGCACGATGACCTTCGGCGGCCGGGGCATGTTCGAACAGCTCGGCACCACCGACGTCGAGGGCGCCACCCGACAGATCGACCTGTGCGTCGACCACGGCGTGAACCTCGTCGACACCGCCGACATGTACTCGGCCGGGCAGTCCGAGGAGATCGTCGGGCAGGCCACCAAGAACCACCGTGACGACCTCTACCTCGCCACCAAGATGCGCTTCCCGATGGGCGACGGGCCGAACGACGGCGGCGCCTCCCGGACCCGCATCGTCCGGTCCTGCGAGGACAGCCTGCGCCGCCTCGGCGTCGAGCACATCGACCTCTACCAACTGCACGGCTGGGACGGGCAGACGCCGCTCGAGGAGACCCTCGAGGCGCTCGACACCCTCGTCCGCAAGGGCAAGATCCGGTACATCGGGTGCTCGAACTACTCGGCGTGGCACATCATGAAGGCGCTGGGCGTCTCCGAGCGCGGCGAGTTCCAGCGCTTCGTGTCGCAGCAGATCCACTACACGCTGCAGGCGCGCGAGGCGGAGAACGAGCTGGTGCCGGTGTCGATCGACCAGGGGCTCGGCATCCTCGTGTGGAGCCCGATCGCGGGCGGGCTGCTCTCCGGCAAGTTCCGCCGCGGGCAGGACGACCCGGAGACCTCCCGCCACCTCGGGGAGTGGTCCGAGCCGCCGGTGCACGACCGCGAGCGGCTCTACGACATCATCGAGGTCGCCGCGGAGATCGGGGACGCGCACGGGGTCTCGGTGGCGCAGGTGGCCAACGCCTGGCTGCTCCACAAGCCCGGCGTGACCTCGCTCGTGATCGGCGCGCGCACCGAGGAGCAGCTCGCCGACAACCTCGCCGCCGCCGACCTCGCCCTCACCGACGACGAGGTCCGTCGCCTCGACGAGGTCTCCGCGATGCCGCTGCTCTACCCGTACTGGCACCAGCGGAACACGATCACCGACCGGCTCTCCCCGGCCGACGCCACGCTCCTCGGCTAGGAGCGCAGGCCTCCCACGAGGACGTCGACGAGCCGGTCGAGATACCGGTCGTCGGCGTCCTCGCCCGCGACCGTGAGCCGCCAGTACGGCGCGCTCGCGAGCGCGTCGACCACGACCTCCACGGCCACCGGGTCCTCCGCGATCTCCCCGCGGGCGACGGCGGCGGCGAGGACCGGGCGCAGCCGCTCCCGCCGGGGTCCGGCGAGCCGGTCCCGGAACGCCGCGGCGAGGTCGGCGTTGCGGCCCACCTCGGCCAGCAGGTCCGGTGTGATCCCCCGCAGCCGCGGCAGCGTCAGCCAGTCCCGGATCTCCCGGGCGAGCAGGCGCAGGTCCTCGACGAGGCTCCCCGTGTCCGGCGGCGGCTCGTCCGGGACCCCGAGGCGCGACAGGACGTCGGTCACCATCTCCTGCTTGCCCGGCCACCGGCGGTACAGGGCGCTCTTCCCGACGCCGGCCCGCGCGGCCACCTTCTGCATCGACAGGCGCCCGTAGCCGACGGCCGCGAGCTCGACGAAGACGGCGTCGATCACGGCCTCGGTCAGCTCGGGGCGCAGCACCGCGGCGCCGGCGGGTTCACGGGGCACGTCCGCACCCTACGCCGGGACGGGACCGACCCGTCGTCGGGAAGGTGTATCGTGACGACGGAACGGGACCGTATCGACGTGACGGAGGACCGGTGAGAGCGCACCGCACGATGGACCGGCTGCTGGAGGCCGTGCTGGCGCACGACATGGCGGCGTTCGCCCGGGAGTGGGCACCGGACGGGACGGTGGACTTCCCGTTCGCGCCGCCGGGCGGGGTCACGCACCTGGAGGGGCGCGACGCCGTCACCGCCCACCTGCAGGGCTACACCGACGTCGTGCTGCCCCGGCGCGTGGTCTCCGACGTCCGGCACGACACGGCCGACCCCGACACCCTCGTCGTCGAGTTCGCCGTGGCCGGCGACGTCGTGGCGACGGGGGAGCCGTACGAGATGCGCTACGTCGCCGTGGTCACGGTCGGCGACGCGGGGATCGCGTCCTACCGCGACTACTGGAACCCGCAGGCCTTCCCGACGACGGGTGCAGGTGGTCCGACGTGGTGACCCTCGTGACCGGGGCGACCGGCACCACCGGACGCCGCGTCGTGGCGGCCCTCGAGGCGGACGGGGTGACGGTGCGGCGGGCGTCGCGGTCGGCCTCCGGCTTCGACTGGGCCGATCCGACGACGCACGACGCGGCCTTCGACGGCGCGGACGCGCTCTACCTGATGGCGCCGGTGGGGGAGGCGGACCCGCTGCCCGTGGTCGGACCGGTGCTGCGGCGCGCACTGGAGCGGGGGCTGCGCCGGGTGGTGCTGCTGTCGTCGTCGCTGATCGAGCCGTCGTCGACCGGGTACGGCGGGCTCGCGACCCTGGTACGCGAGGCGCCGGAGTGGACGGTGCTGCGGCCGAGCTGGTTCGCGCAGAACTTCACCGGCGACCACGCGGTCGCGGCCGGGGTCCGGGCGGGCCGGGTGGTGACGGCGACCGGTCGGGGCCGGGTGCCCTTCGTGGACGCGGACGACATCGCGGCGGTTGCGGCGGTCGCGGTGCAGGGCGGGGCGCCGGGGGAGCAGCTGATCACCGGGCCGGCGGCGCTGTCCTACGACGAGGCGTGCGACGTGGCGGCGGAGGTCGTCGGACACCCGGTGGAGCACCTGTCGGTGTCGTTCGGGGAGTTCGTCGACCACCAGGTGGCGGCCGGACTGCCCCGTCCGATGGCCGAGGTGCTGGCCGGGTTGGACGAGCTGATCGCCGCCAGCGCCGAGGACCGGATCACCGACGTGGTCGAGCGCGTGACCGGTCGTCCGCCCCGCCCGCTCGACACGGTGCTGCGAGCCGCCCTCGCGTGATCTCACGCCGACTTCATCCGGCATCCTGGACGGCGTGGCGGCGTCGGGAGCGGTGCGTGCGGGCACGGGCGCGCGCAAGAAGACCCAGCACGAGACGAACAAGCGCATGATCGTCGAGACGACGGCGTGGATCACCGCCGTCGCCGCCGCCCTGACCGTCGGTCTGCAGGCCGCGATCTCGGCGACCGCCTCCGCGCCCGACGTGCCGCGCGTGACGCCGCTGGAGTACCAGTACACGCGCCCGCAGGAGGGTCCGCTCGTCTACACGCCGTTCACGCGGTGACGCGGTGCTCCAGCTCTGGTTCGTCTCGCGGGCCCTCGGGGCCATGGGTCTGCTGCTGCTCAGCCTCGTCGTCGTCCTGGGGATCCTGCACAACACCTCGGTGGTGAAGAACGCCGAGCTGGGGCTGCCCCGGTTCGTGCTGGTGGCGCTGCACCGGAACCTGTCGCTGATCACGGTCGTCTTCGTGGTGCTGCACATCGTGACGGTGCTGGTCACCGACTACGTGCACCTGCGGGTCGTGGACGTGTTCGTGCCCGGGATCGCGCTGTACAACCCGATCGGCGCCGCGTTCGGGACGGTGGCCTTCGACCTGATCCTGGCCATCATCCTGACCTCGCTCCTGCGCTCCCGGATCTCGCGCCGCGTGTGGTTCTGGGTGCACTGGTCGTCGTACCTGTGCTGGCCGATCGTGGTGGTGCACGCGGTGCTGAACCTGTCGTTCCGCGGGACGACGTGGTGGACGCTCGTGGTGCCGTTCCTCGCGACGGTTGCGATCATCGCCGCACTGATCTACCGCCGCCGCGACACCCGGCGGACCTCCGTGCCGGTGTCGGAGCGCGGGCGTGTCCCCGAGGAGGCGATCCGGGCCGTCACCGGCGAGGTTCCGGTCGCGCGTCCGGTGGTCGAGGAGGCGGTGACGGAGACGCTGTCCCCGGTCGAGGCGGCGACCGAGGTGCTCCCGGCGGTGCGCCCGGCCCGCAAGGTCGTCCCGCTCGCGCCGAAGCCGCGCCGCTGATCGTTCCTGCGCGTCGCCGCTCGCGAGTGGGACATGGTGCAGGTTCCAGGGCGTCAGATCGTGCCTGGTGTACCTCTCGCGGCTGGCGCAGCGACCCGCGCATTCGCGAGTGGGACATGGTGCAGGTTCCAGGGCGTCAGATCGTGCCTGGTGTACCTCTCGCGCATGGGCCGCGCCGACCCGGGCGACGGGGTCGGCGCCTGCGCACCGACCCCGTCGCGCGACCGGTCAGGCCGGGCGCACCAGCAGCGCCACGGGGTAGCGGGCGAGCAGGGTCGACAGGGCCGGGGTGGCGCCGTCGACGGCCTCCCCGGTGACCATGTCGGTCCAGTCCGACGCCCCGCCGGGCAGCGGCAGCACCGTGTCGGCCCAGCCGCCGGCCGCCTCGAGGCCCACGGGCAGCCGCGTCGCCACGACGACGAGCCGCTCCCGCCCGGCCGGGCCGCCACGGGCGAACGCCACGGCGTGCTCGGCCGCGGGACCGGAGGCCGGCAGCGGGGCGTACCCGTCGAAGAGCTCCGGCCGGAACCGACGCAGGCGCAGGGCCGCCGCCGTGACCAGCAGCTTCGAGGCGCCGTCGGGATCGTCACCGGGTGGCATCCACCCGCCGTCGATCCGCGCGAGCAGCTCCCGGCGGCGGGCGAACTCGACCGGCCGCCGGTTGTCCGGGTCGACCAGCGAGTACTCGAACAGCTCGGTGCCCTGGTACACGTCGGGAACGCCCGGCCCCGCGATCTGCAGCAGCTTCTGGCCCAGCGCGTTCGAGCGGCCGTGGCGGTCGATCTGCGCCACGAAGGTCTCGATCTCCGCGACCGTCTCCGCGTTCCCGAGCACCTGCGCGGGCCAGGCGGCGATCTGCTCGTCGACCTCGGCGTCGGCGTCGACGTGCGCGGTGACGAGCTTCGCCTCCTTCGAGGCCTTCGTCAGGTACCCGCCGAGCCGCTCCTCGGTGATCGGCCACGCGCCGAGAACCGACTGCCAGGCCAGCAGCTCCAGCGACGGCGAGGGCAGCGGGTGCCGCGCCGAGAGCGTCCGCAGCAGCGCGCCCCACTCGGCGGTGAGCTCGGACAGGACGGCGAGCCGGGCCCGGACGTCCTCGGAGCGCTTCGTGTCGTGCGTCGAGAGCGTCGTCATCGCGACCGGCGTGGCCGCGTCGCGGTGCGCGGCGGCGGCGTGGAACTCGGCGGGGGAGACGCCGAACCGGTCGGGCTTGCCGCCGACCTCGTTGAGGGCGACGAAGCGGTTCCACCGGTAGAACGTCGTGTCCTCGACGCCCTTCGCGGTGACCATCCCGCTGGTCTGCTCAACGCGCAGGGTCAGCGGCCCGTCCGGGTCGGCGAGCATCGCGGCCCGGATGCGGCGCACCACGGGGGCCAGCTCCGGGCGCGAGGTCGACGCGGTGTCGACCGCCCGCTCCAGGTCCGCGCGCCCCTCGGGCAGGTACGACCGGTACACCGGGTAGGCCGCCAGCAGCTCGGCCACCGCGTCCTGCACCGTCGCCTCGTCGTCGCCGTCCTCGGACGGCACGAGCCGGGCGATCCGCTTGACCTCGGCGAGCAGGATCTCGTCGGTGACCAGCCGCTTCGCGGTGTGCTCGGCCACCGACAGACGCTGCCGTTCGCCGGTGTGCTCCGCGGCGATCTGCTCGATCAGCGACTCGCCGCGCGGGTCGACGAACAGCCCGCACACCTCGCGCAGCGCGTCGTACCCCGTGGTGCCGTCGGCGGGCCACGACGCCGGCAGCGCCTCGGTGACCCCGTCCGCGCGCAGCGAGGTGATCTTCTCGACGAGCAGCCAGGCGTCGTCGCCCAGCCGCTCACGCAACCGCCGCAGGTAGGCGCCGGGCGCGGTCAGCCCGTCGGGGTGGTCGATGCGCAGGCCGCTGACGACGTCGGGGTCGGCCCCGACCCAGCGCAGCACCTCGGCGTGCGTCGCGTCGAAGACCTCGGGGTCGTCGACCCGTACGGCAGCGAGGTCGGAGACGTCGAAGAAGCGGCGGTAGGTGAGCTCGGCGTTGCCGCGCCGCCAGTGCACGAGGCGGTAGTGCTGCCGCTCGTGCACCTCCTGCGCGGTGCCCTCGCCGGTGCCCGGCGCCACCGGGTAGCGGTGCTCGAAGTACCGCAGCTCGGACCCGTCGTCGGACAGTTCGAGCTTCTCGACGTCCTCCGGCGATCCGAGGACCGGGATGAGGACCGGCACGGAGAGGTCGGCGTCGTACCAGGACGCGTACGGCGAGTCGGGGCCGAGCTGCAGCAGCGACCACCACGACGGGTTGGCCTCGGGCACGGCCACGCCCATGTGGTTGGGCACGAGGTCGATCAGTGCCTTCAGGCCGGCCTCGCGCAGCGCGCCGACGAGCGCCACGCGGGCCTGCTCGCCGCCGAGCTCGTCGTTGACCCGCGTGGGGTCGACGACGTCGTAGCCGTGCATCGAGCCGGGGGAGGGCTGCAGCAGCGGGGAGCAGTACAGCGCGCCCGCGCCGAGGTCGCCGAGGTAGCCGACGAGCTCGGTCGCCGCCGCGAAGTCCTGCTCCGGCGAGAGCTGGAGCCGGTAGGTGGAGGACGGGATGCGGGCGCTCACGAGCCGGCGTCCGTCTTCTGCAGGAGCAGCATCGAGCGGGCGGTGAGCGTGACCGTGTCGCCACCGCCGCGCGTGGCGAGGTCCTCGGGCAGCGCGTCGACCGTGGTGAGCGCCGTGCTGCGGGCGGTGCCGACCACCACGGTGCCGTCGACGGTGTCGAGCACCGTCGCCCACCGGTCGGGCAGGCCCTCGCCGGGCAGCGTGACCTCGACGTCCTCGTGGTGGGCGTTGAACATCAGCAGGAACGAGTCGTCGAGCACCCGCTGCCCGCGCTGGTCGGCCTCGGCGATGCCGTCGCCGTTGAGGAACACCGTCAGCGTCGCCGCGGTACCGGCCTCCCAGTCGTCGTCGCCCATCTCCTCGCCGGAGGGGGTGAACCACGCGATGTCGCGCTGCGGCTCGTCGGACGACCCCGGCGCGGCCGGGCGGATCTCACGGCCGTTGAAGAAGCGGCGCCGGCGGAAGACCGGGTGCGCGGCACGCAGGGCGGACACCTCACCGGTGAAGGTCATCAGCTCGGAGTCGGCCTTCTCCGGGGCCCACTCCATCCAGGAGATCTCGGAGTCCTGGCAGTAGCCGTTGTTGTTGCCGTACTGCGTGCGGCCCTGCTCGTCGCCGTGCAGCAGCATCGGCACGCCCTGGGAGAGGAAGAGCGTCGCGAGGAAGTTCCGCCGCTGGCGCCGGCGCAGCTCCAGGACCTGGGCGTCGTCGGTGGGGCCCTCGACGCCGCAGTTCCAGGAGTTGTTGTCGTCGGCGCCGTCGTTGCCGCCCTCGCCGTTGGCCTCGTTGTGCTTCTCGTTGTAGGAGACGAGGTCGTTGAGGGTGAAGCCGTCGTGCGCGGTGACGAAGTTGATCGACGCGTAGGGGCGGCGGCCGTCGTCCTGGTAGAGGTCGGACGACCCGGTGAGCCGCGAGCCGAACTCGCCGAGCGTGCCGGGGGTGCCGCGCCAGAAGTCGCGGACGGTGTCGCGGTACTTGCCGTTCCACTCGGTCCACGCGGGCGGGAAGTTGCCCACCTGGTACCCGCCGGGACCGACGTCCCACGGCTCGGCGATCAGCTTGACCTGCGAGATCACCGGGTCCTGCTGGACGAGGTCGAAGAACGTGGACAGCCGGTCGACGTCGTAGAACTCCCGCGCGAGGGTGGACGCCAGGTCGAAGCGGAAGCCGTCGACGTGCATCTCGGTGACCCAGTAGCGCAGCGAGTCCATGATCAGCTGCAGGGTGTGCGGCTGCCGGACGTTCAGCGAGTTCCCGGTGCCGGTGTAGTCCATGTAGTAGCGCGGCTCGTCGTCGACCAGCCGGTAGTAGGCCTGGTTGTCGATGCCGCGCATGGACAGCGTGGGGCCCTGGTGGTTGCCCTCGGCGGTGTGGTTGTAGACCACGTCGAGGATCACCTCGATGCCGGCGGCGTGCAGGTCGCGCACCATCGCCTTGAACTCCTGCACCTGCGAGCCCGGCGCGGTCGACCCGGTGGGCCCGGCGCTCGCGTAGCCGAAGTGCGGCGCGAAGAAGGCGATCGTGTTGTAGCCCCAGTAGTTGCGCAGGCCGCGCTGGACCAGCGCGTCGTCGTGCACGAACTGGTGCACCGGCATGAGCTCGATCGCGGTGACCCCGAGCCGCTGCAGGTGCGAGATCGTCGCCGGGTGCGCGACGGCGGAGTACGTGCCGCGCATCTCCTCGGGGATGTCCGGGTGCTGGTAGGTCAGGCCCTTGACGTGCGCCTCGTAGATCACCGTCTCGTGGTACGGCGTGCGGGGCGGGCGGTCGTCGTGCCAGTCGAAGAACGGGTTGACGACGACGCCCTTCGGCACGTGCTGCGCCGAGTCGTCGTGGTTGACCTCGTCCTGGTCGTCGAAGTGGTAGCCGAACAGCGACTCGTCCCAGCCGTAGGTCTGCCCCAGCGAGCCGTCGATCGACTTCGCGTACGGGTCGACCAGCAGCTTGTGCGGGTTGCACCGCTGACCGGCCTCGGGGTCGAGCGGGCCGTCGACGCGGTAGCCGTAGCGCTGTCCGGGCACGACGCCGGGCAGGTAGCCGTGCCAGACGAACCCGTCCCGCTCCGGGAGCGGGATCCGGGTCTCGGCGCCCTCGGCGTCGTAGAGGCACAGCGTGACGCCCGTCGCCACCTCGCTGAAGAGCGCGAAGTTCGTGCCGGCCCCGTCGTAGGTGGCACCCAGCGGGTAGGACGTGCCCGGCCAGGGCTGCATCGATTCTCCTCAACACCTCGAACACCGACCGGCGCCACGCTACCGGCCCCCACCGACACCCTCGGGTCGTTAGGCTCCGCCGCGTGGCGACCGTCTTCACCAAGATCATCAACGGCGAGATCCCCGGGCGTTTCGTGTGGTCCGACGAGCAGGTCGTCGGGTTCCTCTCGATCAACCCGCTGGGGCCCGGCCACACCCTCGTGGTGCCCCGCGAGGAGATTGACCAGTGGATCGACGCGCCAACCGGGCTCTTCGAGCACGCCATGGCGACCGCGCGCACGATCGGGACGGTGATCCGCGACGTCTTCGAGCCCCCGCGTGTGGCGCTCATGATCGCGGGCTTCGAGGTCCCCCACCTGCACGTCCACGTCCACCCGGCGTGGGGGCTGGAGGCCTTCGACTTCACGCAGGCCGCGTCCGACCCCGACCCGGCGGCGATGGACGACCAGGCCGAGCGCATCCGGGCCGGGCTGCGCGCCGCGGGCCACGGCGACCACGTCCCCGCGGCCTCCTGACGAGGCGAGCGAAGCGACGGGAGAACCGATCATGCAGCTCGTCCTCGTCCGCCACGCCGAGCCGGTGGCCGCGGAGGCCACCCCCGACGGTCGCCCCGCCGACCCCGAGCTGTCCTCCCGCGGGCGCGTGCAGGCCAGCGCGCTGGGCTGGTGGGCGGCGAACAACACCGGCGAGAAGGTGACCGAGATCGTCGTCTCGGGCATGCGCCGCGCGCAGGAGACCGCCGAGCCGGCGGCGAACGCCCTCGGCCTCACCCCCGTCGTCGACGAGGACCTGGCGGAGTTCGACGCCGGGCGCTCGTCGTACACCCCGGTCCACCAGCGGCTCGGGTCGGACGATCCCGACTGGCAGCGCATCCAGGAGGGGTTCCTGCCCGAGTTCGTCGACGTGGGCGCCTTCACGGCCCGCGTGCGCGGGGCCTTCGACCGGATCGTCGCCCGGCACGCCGACGCCGGCCGGGAGACCGTGCTCGTCGTCTGCCACGCGGGGACGATCAACCTGTTCCTCGCGCTCGAACTGGGCCTGGGGCGGCCGCTGACGTTCCCGCTGGACCACGCGAGCCTGAGCCGGGTGCTCGTCTCGCGCTCGGGTCGTCGCAAGGTGCGGTCGGTGAACGAGACCGGGCACGTCGCGGACCTGCTGTGAGCGCGGTGGACGAGCCGGACCCGGCGGCACTGCCGGGTCAGGAGCGGATGGTCGCCTTCGTCGACGCGTCGGTGGCCATCGCGCTCACGCTGCTCGTCCTCCAGCTCAGCGAACTCGTGCCCGCCGACGACCGCCCGGCGGTCCCGCCGGCGCGGCTCGTCGTCGAGAACCTCCCGGTGTTCGGCAGCTTCCTGCTGAGCTTCGCCGTCATCGGGCGGCTCTGGCTGGTCCACCACCGGCTGTTCGGGTTCGGCGCGCGGCTCACCCCGCTGCTGGTGCTGCTCAACCTCGGGTGGGTGCTGACGGTGGTCCTCCTGCCGTTCACCACGCAGCTGACCTCGACCTACGGTCCGGACCCCTTCGTCCTGCGCACCTACATCGGGGTGCTGACGCTCGCCACCGGCCTGCTCACGGCGATGGCCGTGCTGATGCGCCGCACGGCGCTCGCCCACGACGACCCGCGCCGGCCGCCGGAGGCGTTCGTCGTCGGGTCGGCGGCGGCCACGGTCGACATCGTGCTCGCCCTGGTGCTCGTCGTCGTGGTCCCGGCCGTGGGCTACTACGCCCTGCTCACGCTGTTCCTGGACCCGCTCACGACGCGGGTGGTCGCGCGCCTGCGCCGCTGAGCCGGTCCCGTGCTCGCCCTGCCGAACCGCGGGGGACGTGGTTCTGTTCGGAGGCAGCCATCACGGCACCTACGGAGGCGCGGACACATGCCGCAGCAGGGCACCACGGAGGAACGCAGCCTCGCGCACTGGGCCGAGGAGGGCCGGGCGGGCATGGAGGCGTTCTACGCGCTCGCCACCGAGGACTACCGGCAGATGGTCGCGGCGCGGGACTGGGCGGCCGACCTGCGCGGCCATGCCCGCGACACCACGACCACCGTGCTCGACGTCGCGTGCGGCAGCGGGAAGTTCCCGGCCGAGCTGCAGCGTCGCGGGCTCGCCACCGCGGTCGGCGACCTCCGCGTCGAGATCGACCTGCTCGACCCGTCGTCGTTCTCGCTCGCCGAGGCCCGGTCGGTGCTGGCGGCCCCGTTCGCCGTGCGCGCGGAGCACGAGGTCCGCATCCAGGACCTGCCCGCGGAGGTCGGGGACTTCGACGTCGCCTGGGCCACGCACGCCCTCTACGCCGTCCCGCCGACCGAGATCGGCGCGGGGATCGCCCGGATGGTCGCCGCGCAGCGCCCGGGCGGCTTCGGCGCGATCGTGCACGCCGCCCCGGCCTCGCACTACCTGCGCTTCGCCGACGCGTACCGCGGGACGTTCGCGCCGGACGCGGTGCCCTTCACCTCGTCCGAGCAGGTCCGGGAGGCCCTCGTCGCCGCCGGGGTCGAGCCCGCCGTCGCGACCATCCGCTACGACGTCGGCCACCCCGACCGCCGGGTGGTCGAGGGCTTCCTGCAGCGCTGCGTGTTCGACGACTCGATCCCGCTCGAGCGGATGGAGACCGAGGGCGCGGTGGGGGAGTACCTCGCCGGCCGACAGGGCGACGACGGCTACCGGTTCACCCAGGTCGTCGACGTGATCACATGGGAGAGACCGACATGAACCCGCACCTCAGCGAAGCCACCGCGGCCGGTGCCCCCGACGACGTCGCCCCCGCCTGGGACGGTGACAACGAGCAGTGGTGGGACTGGTACATGTCCCTCGCGGACAACGGGACGCCGCCGGCGCTGGTCGAGCTCCCCGCGTCCGACCCGGGCCCGCTGCCCGACGACGACACGGTGATCGCCGAGCTCGCCGAGCCCTACGAGCTGCCCCTCGGCGCGGCGGGCGCCTTCGCCGCGGACGGTTTCGTGGTGCTGCCGCGGGTGGTGTCCCCGGGTGCCGCCGAGGTGCTGCGCCGTCGCCTGACCGAGCTGCTCGCGACGACGACCGGGTCCGCGCTGCGTGCCCGCGAGATGATGTGGCTCGAGGACCCGCTGGTCCGCGCGGCCGTGCTCTCGCCGCGCATCGCCGGGATCTGCGCCGCACTCCTCGGGCACGACACGCTGCGGCTCTACCACGACAGCGCGCTCTGCAAGGAGCCCGGCGCGGGCCGTACCCCGTGGCACTACGACGCCCACCACTTCCCGCTGGACTCCCACGACGTCATCTCCACGTGGATGCCGCTGCAGCCGGTCCCTGCCGCGATGGGCCCGCTCTCGTTCGCGCGCGGCATGGACACCTGGCGGCTGGTCGCCGACGTGCCGTTCGACAAGGTCGGGACCTCCTACGACCTCCGGGTCTCCGAGGCGCTGCGGGGCGCGGGGGTGGTCGTCCACGACGAGCCGTTCGCCCTCGGGGACGTCAGCTTCCACTCGACGTTGTGCTTCCACACCGCCGGCGCGAACCACACGACGACCCCGCGGATGGTCCTCGGGGCGACCTACTACGCCGACGGCGCGCGGGTGATCGACCACCCGACGATGGTCAGCGGTGACTGGCAGCTGTTCGTCCCGGACACCGCGCCGGGGCAGCCGGCGGCGAGTGCCCGCAACCCGATCGTCACGGGTTCCGCCTGACCCCTTTCCCGACGGCGGGTCGGGCTGGTTGTGTTGCAGCGCACACGGAATTCCGCGCAGGGAGGGTCCACCGATGTACCGCCTGACCGCCAGCTACCACCACCCCGCCGACATGGACGCGTTCGTCGCGCACTACCGCGACGTCCACGCCCCGCTGGCCAACGACCTGCCGGACCTCCGGTCGTTCACCTGGGGGGTGTGCGAGACGCCGGACGGCTCGAAGCCGCCGCACGCGTTGATCGCGGTCCTCGACTGGGACTCCAAGGAGGCGGCGCAGGCGTCGCTGGGGTCCGAGGCGGGGCAGAAGGCGGTCGCGGACCTGGACAACTTCGCCCAGGCCGGCATGGACATGGAGTTCCAGGAGGTCGTCAAGAGCGCGTGACGTCGGGTCGTGGCGGCCGCTCCGGGGGCCGCCACAGCTCGGCCCGCTCGGTGCGCCGGTCCTGCCCGTAGCGCGCGGTGCGGGCCCGGCTGACCAGCACCGCGACGACCCGCACCACCAGCCCGAGCAGCAGCAACGGCAGGACGTGCACGCCGTTCGGCACCGGCAGGACGACCAGCACCGCACTCAGCACCGAGGTCACCGCCGACGAGACCATGAGCGGCGCGACGACCGGGTCCCGGCGCCACGCCCGCGAGGCCGCCGGCCGCAGCGAGGCCGGCACCGCCCGCCGCAGCCAGGCGGCGACCAGCCCGACGACGGCGAGCACCGCCACGACCGCCACCGCGTGCCCGGGCGCACCCGCGCCCGCCGAGGCGCCCGCACCCGACGTCGGGAGCCGCGGTGCCAACGCCACCCCGGCGACGGCCGCCGCGAGGAACAGCACCGTGAGGACCAGGCCCGCGCGGCGCACCAGGCCGAGCATCGCGAGCGGGACGTTGAACGCCGTGGGCTCGAGCGTGGGGTCGACCGCCAGGGCGTCGGCGAACGAGCGCAGGGCCCGCCGCGAGCGCCCGAGGGTCAGGTCGACGAGCCCGAGGGCGTTGAGGTTCGCCGGGTCGTCGGGCTTGAGTCGTACCGCCTGCTGCAGGTGCGGCAGGGCCGCCCGGGCGCCCGAGCGGCCGTGGGTGGAGGCGAGCACCTGGCCCAGGGCGTAGTGGGCGTGGTCGTTCTCCGGAGCGAGGGAGACCGCGTGCTCGCCGTGCGCGCGGGCGCGGTGGTAGTCGGCGCGGCCCTCCCCGCCGAGCATCTGCGCGAGCAGGACGTGCGCGAGGACGTGCTGCGGGTCGTGGCGCAGCAGTTCCTCGGCGGTCGCGACGGCCTTCGGGAAGCGGCGGGCGTGGTAGAGCGTGTTGAGCCGCGTGTAGAGGTGGGCGGTCGGCGGCAGGCCGAGTTCGGCCGCGCGGTCGAGCGCCGCCAGCGACTCGTCGTGGTTCCCGGTCCGCTGCTCGAGCAGGGCGAGCACGTGGAAGGCCGCCGCGTCGTCCGGGTCCTCGGCGAGCGCCCGCGCGATCTCGGGGCGCGCGAGGTCGTACTGGCGGGCGTCGACCAGCAGCCCCGCCCGCCGCCGGGCCTCGCCGCTCACAGCAGCTTGCGGCGCTTCATGTAGGCGGCGAGGTCGTCGTACGTGCCGTCGCCGTTGGCGTACAGGGCCACCTGGCGGGCGGTGGTGAACCACGGCCCGGTCGACGGTCGCATCTCGGCGGCCGCCGCGAGCAGGTCGTCCTGGTTGATCATCCGCGCCGTGCCGGTGCTGACGGAGTCGAGCAGGGCGTGCTCGGTCGCGGCCTCGCAGAGGTGGGCCAGGTCGGCGCCGGAGAACCCCTCCGTGCGGGCGACCAGGGGCTTGAGCTTCACGTTCTCCACCGGCCGGTCGCGCAGGTGGTACTCCAGGATGGCGCGGCGGGCGTGGTCGTCGGGCGGGACCACGAGGACCGTGCGGTCGAACCGGCCCGGCCGTCGCAGCGCCGGGTCGACGTCCCACGGCATGTTGCTCGCGGCCAGGACGAACACGCCCTCGTTGTCGGCCGACACCCCGTCGAGCTCGGCGAGCATCTGCGTGATCACCTGCCGCAGCACCCCGCCGACCACGGCCGAACGTTTCTGCGCGATGCCGTCGAGCTCGTCGAAGAACAGCACGCAGGGGGCCGCGGCGCGGGCGGCGAGGAAGACGTCGTGCATGTTGCGCTCGGAGGTGCCGGCCCACTGGTCGAGCACGTCGTGGATGCCGACTGCGAGGAAACCCGCGCCCAGCTCGCCCGCGAGCGCCCGGGCGAAGAACGTCTTGCCGCACCCCGGTGGCCCGTAGAGCAGCAGCCCGCCGCGCAGGCTCTTGCCGTAGAGCGCCCGCAGCTTCTCGTTGCGCAGCGGCGCCAGGAACGCGGCCTCGAGGCGCTTCTTCACCGCGTCCATGCCGCCGACGTCGGCGAGGCGCAGGTCCGGGCGCTCCACCGCGAAGCGGGTGCTTCCCGACGGCGGGTGGGCCGGGACCGGCTCAGGGTCCTCGGCCTCCGGTGCGAACCGGGGCCCGACGACGTCGCTGACCTCGGCCTCGGCCGCCGCCCAGTCGAAGGCCGGCGTCCCGACGGCGGGTGCGGGCGCCTCGGGAGCCAGGGCACGCGCCATGAGCCCGGTGGCCGCGGTGTTGCCGGGCTCCCGCCCGAGCACCGCCGCGACGTGGGTGATCGCCTCCTGCTGCTCGCCCGCGTCGAGCAGCAGCCCGGCGAGGTGCAGCCGCAGGGTCATGTCCTCGGGCGCCGCCGTGACGGCGGCGCGCAGGCTGTCGAGCAGGGGATCGGCGCCGCTCACGTCCGGCACCCTAGCGACCGCGCGCCCTCCCGGCGCCCGGGTCGCGCAGGGCGCGGGCGTCGACGCCGAGCGGGTTGCGCGGGGCGCACACAGTCCGGCGGGAGCGCGGCCCGATCCGGGTGAGTCCTGCGCGGGGCGCACACAGTGCGGCGGGAGCGCGGCCCGACCCGGGTGAATCCCGCGCGCGGCGCACACAGTGTGTGCGGGACGCGTCGGGTTCGGCCGGGTCGTCGGTCGGTGGACCGGGTGTTCCGTGAGGCCCGGAGCGACCGGAGCGGCAGGACCCGTCGTCGGGAAGGATCAGCGATCGAGCATGGCCTCCTCGTAGTCCAGCTCGCGGAGCAGTTCGCGCATGGCGGTCTCCTCGAGTCGGCCCATGTCGCGGAAGCGGACGAAGGTCTCGCGCTCGGCGTCGAGCATGGCGCGGCGCAGCCGGACGAAGGCGACCGAGGGCGACTCGCCGATCTCCTCGGCGGGACGTCCGAGCCGTTCCCAGGCGCCGTTCGAGCGCTGTTCGGCCCAGGACCGCAGCTGGTCGGTGACGTGGCCGGGCGTGCGGTCGCCGTCGACGCCGGTCAGCTCCTCGAGGCGGGCCAACGCGTGCTCGGCGGCCGCCTGCTTCGCCGCGGCCTCCTTGAGGGTGTCGGCCTGGGCGCCGGTGTCGTAGACGTTGAGCCGGCGGATGACCCACGGCAGGCTCAGGCCCTGCAGGAGCAGGGTGCCGACGGTGACGACGAACGCCAGGAACAGCACGATGTCCCGGCCCGGCATCCGCGGGTCGATGGTGAACGCCGCGGCCAGCGTCACCACGCCGCGCATCCCGGCCCAGGACAGCACCACGGGCACCCGGACGGGCATCGCGGGACCCCGCGCCCGGACCTTCGGCAGGAGGCGCGGCAGGTAGATCGTCGGGAACATCCAGACGAAGCGGGCGAGGATCGTCGCCGCGAGGACGGCCACCGACGCCCAGGCCACGACCCCGAACGAGATCCGCAGGTCCGCGACGACGACCGCGAGCTGCAGCCCGATCAGGGCGAACACGAGGGCCTCGAGCAGGCGGTCGAGGGCCTTCCAGACGGCCTGGTCCTGGATGCGGGTCGCGAAGCCGCCCTCGTTCGACTTGTGCCCGAGGTAGAGCCCGGCGATCACGACGGCGAGCACCCCGGAGGCGTGCAGGTCCTCGGCGAGCAGGTAGATCGCGAACGGGACGACGAGTCCGACCGCGCTCTCCAGCGACGAGTCGCCCAGCCGCAGGCGCACGCGGTGGATCACCCAGCCCGCGACGGCCCCGATGACGATCCCGCCCGCGGCGGCCAGGACGAACTCGCCGATGCCCTCCCACAGCGAGGCGCCGGTGCCGAGCGCGACGGCGAGCAGCACCCGGAACAGGGTCAGCGCGGTCGCGTCGTTGAGCAGGCTCTCGCCCTCGAGGACGGTCATCATGCGGCGGTTGAGCCCGAGTCGGCGCCCGATCGAGGCGGCGGCGACCGCGTCCGGGGGCGCCACCACGGCCCCGAGGACGAGCGCGCTCGCGAGCGGGAGGCCCGGGACGACCCACCACGCGACGAGACCGACGACCGCCGTCGTGAAGATGACGAGCCCGAAGGCGAGCTGGCCGATCCGGTTGAGGTTCTCCCGGATGCGCAGTGCGGAGGACTCCAGCGCGGCCGAGTAGAGCAGCGGCGGGAGGACGAGGAAGAGGACGAGGTCGGGGTCGAGGGGCACGTTGGGGATGCCCGGGACGAATGAGAGGACGAGGCCGACCAGCACCAGGAGCAGCGGCGACGAGACGCGGAAACGGTCGGCGAGGGCGGTGACGGCCAGCGAGACGACGAGGACGATCAGCAGGGCGAGGCCGTTCACGGGGTGGTGCTCCCTCGGCGGTGGACGCTCACCGCGTAGCCGCCGCCGGTGTACGGCTCGGTGCCGTCCCAGTCCGCGGTGCGTATGAGCAGCTGCAGGCCGGCGCCGACGGCGGCCGTGTCGTAGGCGTGCAGGTCGGGGAACGGCACGTCGTCGGGCAGGGTGAACGGGACGTGCTCGTCGTCGAGCCCGAACCCCAGCACGAGCAGGCCGCCCGGCCGCAGGTGCGACGCCAGGCGGGCGATCACGCGGGCGTGCGTCCCCGGCGTGAGCAGCGGCCAGAGGTTGCCGGCGCCGACGACGAGGTCGAAGCGCCGGCCGAGGTCGAGGGTCGTGAGGTCGCGCAGGTGCCATGCCAGGTGCGGGGCCGCGGCGCGGGCCTCGTCGAGCATCGAGGCGTCGAGGTCGACGCCCTCCACGCGGTGGCCGAGCTCGGCGAGGTGGATCGCGACCCGCCCCGTCCCGCACCCGGCGTCGAGCACGTCGCCGGGGCATGCGCCGAGCAGCTCGTGGACCCGCCGGGCCTCGCCGTGCAGGTCGGCGCCCTCCGCCGCCATCGTCGCGAATCGTTCCGCGTAGCCGGGTCCGGCGGTGCCTCCGGTGACGGCGAGCCAGGGGTTCTCGGGCACCGGCGCATGTTAGTGCGCGGGCGGGGGGAGCGACGGCGTCACCAGTCCTGGACGAATACGAAGGCCCCCAGCCAGAGCACGAGCGCGAGGACCCCGAGGGCGAGGCCGGCGCGGGCGAGCCTCCCGCGGCCTGCTCCCTGCTCGGCGCGGGTGGTCGCGAGTCGACCGAGCAGCACGGCCCCGATGCCGAGGACCAGGGGGACGCCGGTCCAGAAGACGACGCAGCCGAGGCTGCCGAGGGCCCCGATGACGACGGCGCCCGTGGCCGACCGGTTCCCGGCGTCGGGCTCGCGGGCCAGGAGGAGGACGACGGCCCACGCCGCGACGGCGACCGCGGTCATGACGGCGATCCCGACGAGATCGCCCCCGTCGACCCGGTGTTCCGGTCCGATCAGGAGTCCGACGACGTCGGCGGTCCACATGAGGAGGAGGGCGCCGGCTCCGAGGGCGAGCCGGGCGGGCAGTGCAGGAGTGGTCGTCGCGGTGGTCATGGCAGCTCCTTCGGCCGGTGGGCTGGACGCATCGACGCTAGGAATCGCGGACCGGTGTCGACGTCCCCCGACGGGCACGGGCCGGGCGGCCTACGGGGTGGTGCCGTCCACCCCGGGATGTGGGCGGGTACCACCTCGGATGGATGACGGGCGTTCCCGCGTCCGGCTAGCGTCCGCTCATGACCGAGCGCTGGGACCGGGTGCCGGCCCCGGTCGTCGACGGGCTGCTCGCCCTCGTCCTCACCGTGGCCACGCAGGTCGAGCTCTCATTCGCCGAGACCCTCGAGGGACCCGAGTGGGCCCAGCGGTTCACCTTCCTGGTCGCGACGTTCGCGGTGGGCCTACGACGGATCACCCCGCTCGGGGCCGCGCTCGCGTGTGCCGCGGCCATGGCCGTTCAGACGCCCCTCGGCGCCGCATCGGCCGTCGGGGGCTTCCTCGCGCTGATGATCGTCACGCACTCGGTGGCCCTGCGTTGCGAGCCCGTGGCGGCATGGGTCGGGCTGGTCGGGGTGCTGATCGGCGTGCACGTCTACGACGTCCTGTTCTGGGAGGAATCCAGCGTCGGCGATCTCCTCGGGAACGCCGCGATCTTCCTCGGGATCTGGGGCCTCGGCCGAGGAGCTCGCCGGTGGCGCCGGCACGCGGAACAGCTCCGGGTGGAGGCCGCCGTGGCGGTTCGCGACCAGGAGGAACACGCGCGCGAAGCGGTCCGGAGGGAGCAGGCGCGGATCGCGCGGGAGCTCCACGACGTCGTCGCCCACGGCATCAGCGTCATGACGCTCCAGGCCGGCGCGGCCCGACAGGTCCTGAGCGACGATCAGCCCGCCGTGACGGCGGCCCTCCTGGCCGTCGAGGACAACGGGCGCCGTTCCCTCGACGACATGCACCGACTGCTCGGACTGCTCCGCCCGTCGGACGGATCGGACGGCGGGCCGCAGGGGACCGGTGTCGCGGAGCTCGTCGAGCGCACCCGCGCGGGCGGCCTCCCCGTCACGATCGTGACCCTCGGCCGCGACGACGACATCCCGGCCAGCCTCGCGCTCACCGTGCACCGCATCGTGCAGGAGGCGTTGACCAACGCACTGCGGCACGGGCCGCGGGAGGACGTGGTGGTCCGACTGCACTACGCACCGGACGAGGTGTCGGTCGAGGTCGACGATCGCGGGCACGGAGGCGGAGGCGGGACCGACACGCGCGGCTCCGGACTCGGTTTGATCGGCATGCGCGAGCGGGTGGCGGTGTTCGACGGCGAGCTCGTCGCCGGTCCGCGGGAGGGCGGGGGATGGGTGGTGCGTGCGCGCCTGCCCCGCATCGGTGTCCCGGTGTGATCGACGTGGTGGTCGCGGACGACGAGGCCCTCGTCCGCGGCGGAATCCGGATGATCCTCGAGGCGCAGGGCGATCTCGTCGTCGTGGGCGAGGCGGCCGACGGTGCGGAGGCCGTCCGGCTCGTCGTCGATCTCCGGCCGGCGGTGGTGCTCATGGACGTCCGCATGCCGCGCCTCGACGGCCTCGAGGCCACGCGCCGGATCGTCCGGTCGTCGGCGGGCACGCGGGCGCTGATGCTCACCACCTTCGACCAGGACGCCCATGTCTACGACGCGCTGCGCGCCGGTGCCGGTGGCTTCCTGCTCAAGAGCTCTCCGCCGGAGCACCTGGTGCACGCCGTGCGCGTCGTCGCGGCTGGGGAGTCGCTCCTGGACCCGTCGATCACTCGACGGCTGGTCGAACGTTTCGTCTCGCGACCGTCTCCCGCTACCGCCGACAGGGACGTGCTCACGCGGATCAGTGACCGCGAGTCCGAAGTCCTGCGGCTCGTGGCGCGCGGCCTCTCGAACTCGGAGATCGCGCGGACCCTCTTCCTCAGCGAGGGCACGGTGAAGACCCACGTGAACCGACTGCTCCGCAAGCTCGACCTGCGTGACCGGGTGCAGGCGGTCGTGCTCGCCTACGAGTCGGGCCTCGTGGAGCCCGGGGAGGTCGAACGCTGACCGGTAACCCGGTCGAGGCGGTAGACGCGGTGCTCGGGCGGGTCGACGGGGTTGTCGGGCGCCGCGAGCGCCTCACCGACGAACCGGAACCCGGCCTTCTCCAGCGCCCGCCACGATGCGGGGTTCCCGGCGACGACGGGCACGAGGAGCAGGCCGCAGTCCGGATGCGCGGCGAAGGTGTCGGCGGCGAGCGCGCGGATCAGCTCCGTCCCGAGGCCGTGCCCGACGTCGACCGGGTCGCCGACGAGGTAGTCGATCGTCATCGCGTCGGTCGGGACGTCGATCTGGTCCGCGAACTCCTCGACCTCGTCCGGATAGGCGTGCCAGAACGAGCGCTGGCACAGGCCGACCGGTCGGCCGTCGAGTTCGGCGATCAGGTCCTCCGCCGGTTCCTCGCCGCGCAGGGTCGGGCCGAAGTCCCGGTCGACCGCCGCCGGGCTCGGGTCGTGCACCCACCACCGCGCCACGTGCGGCTCGGCCAACCAGCGCCCGATCAGCGGGAAGTCGTCCGCCGTCACGGGGCGGAAGGTGACGGCCACACCACCAGCCAACCGTTCCCGACGACGGGTCGCGACGGATTTCGCGGACGGGGAACCGTGGGACGTGGCCCGCGTCCGAGGACGAGCTGGTGCTCGAGCTGAGCCGGCGACTGTGCGACCGGACCGCAGCTCCGACTCCGGGCCGACGCTCTCGTCCCGACCGGTCACCCGAGGCGTGGGGCGAGGAGCGGGACCCCGTCGCCCTCGAGGTCGTCGGCGACACGACGTCCCGCGATCGCCATCACGAGGGCCTCGGCCGTCCCCCGCACCGTGCCGCGCCGACGGGTGAGGGGACCGGACGACCAGGCGATGTCCGTGGCCTCGAGCCGGAGATCGTGGACGCGCAGGACGCCACGGATCGGCGGGGCGAACAACGCCAGGGTCAGCGCCGGACGGAGCCGCTCCTCGGGGATCGACCTCGGCAGACCGAGCGGGCGCCGGACGTCCTGCTGGTGGATGAGCCCGTCGACCAGTCCGATGCGCCCGCCCATGGCCGCGGTCAGACCCCGCGGGGTCAGGTGGGCACGGAGGAGGGCGACGAGTTCGTCCGGCGTGCGCCGCCCGTACTCGTCCACGCCGAGCGCGTTGGCGCCGTCCGGGTTGCCACCCGCGCGGACGAGTCGACGGCCGACCTCGGACCAGGAGAGCTCGTCGTAGCTGATCGCGTGGGCGACGACCTCGCGCACCGTCCAGCCCGCGCAGAGGCTCGGTGCCTCCCACTGCTCCGGCGAGAGGCCCTCGAGCAGGTCGGCGAACTCGGCGCGCTCGTCCCGGGCGAGGTCCATGACGCTCACGGGCGGCACCCTACGGTCCGCCTCGGTCCACGAGGGGCACACCGGACGGGCTCCGACGTCGTCGTCGGACCTGCGCGGTGCGCCCCTCGCGACGCGGGAGGCCGGTCAGCCGCAGACGCAGTGGTCGTCGCCGTTCCCCTGGCCACCGCCGTTGTTGCCGTGGCCGCCGCCGTTGTTGCCGTGGCCGCCGCCGTTGTTGCCGTGGCCGCCGCCGTTGTTGCCGTGGCCGCCGCCGTTGTTGCCGTGGTTCCCGCCGTTGCCGTTGTTCCCGCCGTTGCCGTTGCCGTTGTCGGGCCCGGTGGTCGGCGGGGTGGTGGGCGTGGTCGGGTCGACAGGGGTGGTGGGCTTCGTCAGCTCGAAGTCATAGGTCGTGGTCGGCGTCGTGACGAGGTCGACCGCCGACTCGAGGCCCGGGTTCCCGCTGCCTTGATTGATCGTGACGGCCTGCACCACCAGATTCGGTGCTGCCGCCACGTAGTCGGCGAGCGGCTTGGCGCCGTCGTTCGAACAGAACGTCTGGGACGCGTCGATGACGTTCTCGATCGGCTTGGTCGAGCACCATCTGCCGGCGCCTGCCAGGTAGCGGTTCCACTGGTTCGGCGCGGTGCTGGCGCCGGGGTTGTAGATCGGCTCGTAGAAGAGGGTGGCGAAGCCACCGGCCCCTGTCGGGTCGACGGCGAGCTGGAGGCTCGGGAACTGGTCGGGGTTGTCGGCGGCGCCCTGATAGGCGGAGTACGCCCCGGCCGCGATCCAGTTCTCCAGATCGGCGTCGGCACCCGAGACGAGCTCGTAGTAGGCCACCTTGTCGGAGCCGGTGGGCGTGGACAGACGCAGCGATGCCGTTCCGCCTCCGGCGGGGGCGCCGTACTCGTCCGACACCTCGGCCTTCCCGCCGCCGCGGATGTCACCGGGCTCGAACGGGTCGAGGTCCGGCAGCACGTAGGTCGTGTTCGCCGGCGTCGCGATCGGGAGCAGGTCGAGCGGCGCGGCGCTCCCGGTCCCGAGCAGGGCGGCGGAGGTCCCGCCGATCACCAGAGCCCCGGTTGCCGCGAGTGCGGCCACCGTCCGTCGTCCCAGTCGGATCCTGTGCTTACCCATCGGTGCGTCCTTCCCCCGGTGTTCTGACGCGACCGCGGATGCAGTCACACCGACGGTAACGAAACGATCACGAAAGGGTGATGCAGCGGATCGCAGGAGGGCGGGTCGTGACGCACCACAACCACCACATGCGCATGCATGCATGTATCGTTCGGGTCATGGGGCAGGGTCACGGGCACGGACATGGTCACGGCCATGGGCACGGGGCGGGTGCCGACGGGCGTCGGCTCACGGTCGCCCTGGTGATCACCGCACTCGTGCTCGTGTCGGGCGCCGTGGGGGCCTGGGTCACCGGGTCGCTGTCGCTGCTCGCCGACCTCGGCCACCAGGTGACCGACGTGGCAGCGCTCGTCACGGCCGTCGTGGCCGCCCGACTCGCGCAGCGTCCGCCGAGTGCCCGCCGCACGTTCGGGCTGGGGCGCAGCGAGGTGCTCGGCGCCGCGGTGAACGCCCTGGCCCTGCTCGCCGTCACGGTGTGGGTCGCGGTCGAGGCGGTGGAGCGCCTGTTCGCCGACTCCCCGCCCGAGGTGCCGGGACTGGCGTTGCTCGTGTTCGGTGCGGTCGGCCTCGTCGGGAACCTCGTCTCGCTCGCCGTGCTCTCCGGTGGGAGCGGCTCGCTCAACGTCCGCGGTGCGGCGCTGCACGTCCTCGGCGACGCGCTCGGGTCGGTGGCGGTGATGGTGGCCGCGGGCGTGCTCCTGCTGACCGGCTGGCCCTACGCCGACGTCGTGGCCTCCCTGGTGATCGTCGCGATCCTCGTCCCGCGCACCGTCGCCCTGCTCTCGACGACCGCGCACGTCCTGCTCGAGGGTGCCCCGCCCGGGGTCGACGTCGAGGAGGTCCGCGCGGCCCTCCTCGCGGTCCCGGGCGTGCTCGAGGTCCACGACCTGCACGTCTGGGTCATCTCCGACCGCACCCCGGCTGCGTCGGCCCACCTCGTCGTCGACGACGGGACGACCCCGCACTGCGAGGGTTCGGGTCCCTCCAGCGTGCTGGACCGGGCCGCCACGGCGCTGCGCGACCGCTTCGGCCTGGACCACTCGACGCTGCAGATCGAGACGCCCGAGCACGCCGACCACGAGGAGCACTGCGCTTCGCCGACGTCCCGAGGAGCGGTGGACAGCCCCGTGACCCCCGGGCACGGCTGACCTGTCGCACCGGCCGGGCGTGTGCGCCCAGGGGTGGCCGTGGCGACCCCCTCCGCCCGCCGGGACGATGTCCTCATGGCCGTGACGTACTCGATCATGGACAGCCCGCTCGGCCCGCTGACCCTGCGGGCTGACGACGGCGTGCTATCCGGGCTGTACATGACCGACCACCGACACGGTCCGTCCGTCAGCGCGTTGGGGGAGCGGGTGGACGACGCCGTGCCCGCCGCCCGCGAGGAACTCGGCGCCTACTTCGACGGGCAGTTGCGGGAGTTCACCGTCGACGTGGTGCTGCGCGGGACCGAGTTCCAGTCCCGCGTGTGGTCGGCGCTGCGCACGATCCCGTTCGGCGAGACCCGGACCTACGGGGAGCTCGCGGAGGCGATCGGTGCGCCCACGGCGGTGCGGGCGGTCGGCCTCGCGAACGGGAAGAACCCGGTCAGCATCGTCGTGCCGTGCCATCGCGTGATCGGGGCGAACGGGTCGTTGACCGGGTACGGCGGCGGGATGGAGCGCAAGCGCGCGCTGCTCGACCTCGAGGGTCTCGGCTCGCCGACCCTGTTCGGCTGACTGCTCGCGCGCCCGGCGGGGCGGCTGCCGGCACTCACGTGCGGCGGGGAGCGGGGGCTCGGCCCGGCCGTCGCGACGGTGCCCGTCGGACGGCCGTGCCACCCGGACGCCGAGCGCGTCGCGGGGTGCGCGCGGATCAGTTGTCGCGGTTCTCCGAGCCGAAGCCGTCGGCGGCCCCGTCGGTCACCGGCTCGAACCAGCCCGCCACGGGCGCACGCGACGACCGGCTCTGCGGCGTCCGCGCCTCCCGCGCCTCCCGCGCCTCTCGTGCCTCCTGCGGCTGTGCCGGCGTGCCGCCGACGGCCTCGTCCGCGACCTCCGGGATCGGCGCCGACGGGGTGAACAGGTCGGATCCACTCGTCGACGGCGCCGGACGCGGCGAGCGCATGGTGCCCGCCAGGCCGGGGTGGCTCGCCGGGGTGCTGCCCGACGGCGGGTCGGTGGGCTCCTCGCGGTCGGGCGTGGCTGTCTCCGGGCGCGGGCCGGCGGAGGCGGGAGTGCCGGAGCCGCCCGACGCGGCGGTGGGCGCGGGCTGCGGGCGCGGCGTCGGACGCGCGGGCGGCGCGAAGGACGACGACGTGTCCGCCGACTGCGGGCCCGGGGCGGGCGAGCTCGCGGCCGGGGCGACCGCGGGCTGCGGACCCGACGGCGAGGCCGGCGACTGCGGGCCCGACGACGGGGCGGGCGACTGCGGGCCCGACGACGGCGCGACCTCGGGCTGCGGGCCGGACGGCGCGACCGCAGGCTGTGGCCCCGACGACGGGGCGGCCGACGGCTCGGCGGACGACCCGGAGGCGGCCGGGAACGGCGCCGAGGGCTGCGGGCGCGGCGAGGGCCGGGACGGTGCGGGCGCCGCCGCCGGTCCGGTCTGCGCCGGGCCCGACGTCGAGGTCCGCGTCGGCCCGTCGGCCGACGACGTGTCCGCCTCGGTGTCGGCCGTGGTCGGGGTGCCACCGACCGCCGCCTCGTCGACGTCGACCTCGGCGGCCGCAGTCACACCGTCGGCTGCGCGCCCGGCGTCGGGCACGGGCGTGAGGTCGGTGTCGCCCTCGTCGGGGACCGGGTCGGCCGCGGTCGGCGTGCCACCGACGGCGGCCTCGTCGACCCCGGCGGGCCCGGGATCGGACGGGACCAGGGGCGAAGGGGTCGGCTGCGCGACCTGGGCGGGACCGGACGGAGCGGCGGGGTCGTCGGGCTCGGCCCCGGTGGGCGTCCCGCCGACGGCGGCCTCGTCGACCCCGGCGGGCCCGGGGTCGGCCTGGTCGACGGTGCCGGATTCCCCGTCACCGGGTGCCGGCAGTGACGCATTGCTCGCACCGGAGGTGCGGCCCACGATCGGCACCGCCTCGGTCGGCAGGTCCGCGCCGTGCTCCGGCGCCGCCGGCCCGGACGGGATCGGGCCCGACGTCGCCGCGGCCGCCCCGAGACCGGCCGCGCCCACGACACCGGCCCCCGCGGCGAGCCCCGCCGTCTGCGGGGACAGCCGGACCCCGGCCTGGGCGACCACCTGCTGGCCGTGCTCGTCGAGCAGGGCGTGCCGCCCGGTGGGCGCGTCGTCGGCGAACGGCTCGGGCGTGAAGCCCGGGGGAGGGGTGGGCACCGCGGTGGTCGGCGCGTCGGCGTTCGTGGCGGAGGGCAGCCGGCGGAAGAGCGCGGTGAGGATGAGGACCCAGGACACGACGGTGAGGGCCGCGACCACGAGGGCGATCACCGTGGCCACCGTGAGGGCCGTCGACGGGTCCCCGCCGCCCTGCACGATCGAGGACGGGATGACGTTGACCAGCGCGCCGGCCACGATCGCCACGAGCTGGAGCCCGAGCCCCCAGATGGCCGGCGTCGACACGTCGGGCTGCACCCGACGCCGCTGGATCGCCAGGACGAGCCCCACGACGACGGCGACGCCCGCCGGCAGGAAGGCGAACGCGAAGCGCAGACCGGACTCGAGCATGCGCCGAATCTAACGAACACCACCGACACCCATCACGACGTGGTTCCGGGAGCATGGCCACATGGCACCGACCCCGACGGCCGCCGACGCCCTCGCCGACGTCGACACCCTCGGCGGGTTCTTCGTCCTCGTCACCGGCCCGGTCGAGGGGGCCGACCCGTCCTGGCGGCCGCTGCCGGAGTTCGCCGGCGAGGTTCTCGACACCCGCATCGACGCCGTCGCCGAGCAGCTCGGCGCCTCCCGGCGGGTCGCCGGCTCCCTGCTGGGCCTCTCGGTGTCCGCCCGGATCACCGGGCTCGTGCTCGGCGCCGCCGCCCTGCACGGCGTCGTCCCCCGCCTGCACGACCGCCTGCACTGGCGTCCCTGGGCCGGTGGTCCGGCCCCGCTGTGGCTCGACGCGCCCGAGGCCGTCGACCGGCAGGACGACCTCGCCGTCAGCGCGACCGCCGAGATCGCGCGCACCCTGCGGCCCGTCCTCACGGCGATCGGGGCCCAGGCGTCGGTGTCCGACCAGGTGTTGTGGGGGAACGTCGCGTCCTCGGTGGGTGGCGCTCTCCGGATGATCCTCACCGACCGCCCCGCGGCCGGCGCCCGGGCGACCGAGGTGGCCCGGGCCGTCGTCGGGAATCCGCCGTTGGCCGACCTGGGGGAGTTCCGGCCCGAGCCCGGGCACCCGACCGGGATCGGGTTCGCCCGCCGGACGTGCTGCCTCTTCTACCAGGTGCCCGGCGGCGGGACCTGCGCCGACTGCGTGCTCGCGGACCGGTAGCTCACGGCAGGGGCGGCCAGGCGAGCAGCAGGTTCGCCGCGAGGATCAACGAGATCACGCCGATGAGCGCGAACATCGCGACGACCGCCCCGGCGGGGATGCCGGTGAGGTGCTCGACCTGGTCGGGGTCGGACGTCGGGGCGCCCCGTCGCTGCAGCCGTGAGCGCTTCTGCGCCATCTCGACGACCGTCCGCAGCCCGCCGACGATGAGGAACCACGTCACGAAGCAGGCGAACGCGTACTGCCAGGTGACCGACCCGTAGGCGATCACCAGCGCGACGACGGCCCCGGTCAGCACCACCGACACCACGCCGAACAGGTTCCGGATCAGCACGAGCGTGCCGAGCAGGACCATGATCGCCAGGCCCAGCATCGTCGGGACCGCCCCGCCCGCGACCAGCGCCGCCGCGCCCAGGCCCAGCAGGGGTGGGGTCGGATAGCCGGCGAAGGCGGTGAACGCCATCCCGGGCCCGGTCGGGCGCCCCTTCGACAGCGTCACGCCCGACGTGTCCGAGTGCAGCCGGATCCGGGTCATGGTGCGCCCGGTCGCGATCGCCACCAGGGCGTGCCCGCCCTCGTGCGCGATCGTCACCACGTTGCGGGCGATCCGCCACGTGCTGTCGAAGGCGATGACGAGCAGGGCGACCAGGCCGGCGCAGACGACGAGGGCCACCTGGGTCTGGTCGGCGGTGAGGTCACCGAGTGGTTCGAGCACAGTGCCGCTGACCGTAGCGTGGGCCCCTGTGACGACCGAGTTGCGGATGCGCACCCCGGCGGGGCGCTGGGTGCTGGCGACGACGGTGCTCGGGTCGGGCCTCGCGATGCTCGACTCGACGGTCGTCAACGTCGCGCTCGAGCGCATCGGGTCGGACTTCGACGCCGAGTTCGCCGACCTCCAGTGGACGATCAACGCCTACACGCTGACCCTGGCCGGGTTCATCCTGCTCGGCGGCTCGCTGGGCGACCGGTTCGGCCGTCGTCGGATCTTCCTCGTGGGGGTCGTCTGGTTCGCCGTCGCGTCCGCGCTCTGCGGGCTCGCGCCCTCGGTGGAGGTGCTCATCGCGGCCCGCGCCCTGCAGGGTGTCGGCGGCGCCCTCCTGACGCCGGGGTCGCTCGCCCTGATCTCCGCGTCCTTCCGCGGGGAGGACCGCGCGGCCGCGATCGGCGCCTGGTCCGGCCTCGCCGGGGTCGCGGGCGCCGTCGGCCCGTTCGTCGGTGGCTGGCTCGTGGAGTGGAACTGGCGGGCGGTCTTCCTCGTGAACCTGCCGGTGGCCGCCGTCGTGGTGGCGGCGGCGGTGCGGCACGTGCCGGAGTCGAAGGACCCCTCCGCCGTGGCGCACCTCGACCTCCCCGGCACGGTTCTCGCCCTGCTCGGGCTCGGCGCGGTCACCTGGGCGCTGACCGAGGCCGGGGCCGTCGGCGCTTCCCCCGCCGTCGTGACGACGGGTGTCGCAGGAGTGGTCGCGCTCGTCGCCTTCGTCGTGATGGAGCGCCGCTCGCGCTCGCCGCTGGTGCCGCCGGACCTGTTCGCCAACCCGCGGTTCAGCGCCCTCAACGTCGTGACGCTGCTGATGTACGCCGCGCTCGGCGTGCTGTTCGTGCTGCTGGTGCTGCAGCTGCAGGTGGTCGCCGGGTTCTCGCCGCTCGGTGCGGGGCTCTCGACGCTGCCGATCACCCTCGTGATGCTGCTGCTCTCCGCCCGCGCCGGACGGCTCGCGACCCGGATCGGCCCGCGCGTGCCCATGACGGTCGGCCTGGTCGTCGCCGCCGGCGGGATGCTGCTGCTCCTGCGCGTCGGGCCCGGGGCGTCGTACTGGACCGAGGTGCTGCCCGCGGTCCTGATCTTCGCGCTGGGCCTCGCGGCGACCGTCGCGCCCCTGACCGCGACCGTGCTCGACGCCGCCGACGACCGCCACGCGGGCGTCGCCTCCGGGGTGAACAACGCCGTCGCCCGCGCCGCGAACCTGCTCGCCGTCGCCGTGATCCCGGCCGCGGCGGGCATCGCCGGGGCGGACTACACCGACCCGGTGGCCTTCTCGGCGGGCTACCACCGGGCCGTCGTCATCGCGGCCTGCCTGCTGCTGGGTGCCGCGCTGCTCACGGCCCTGCTGCTGCGGCCGTCGGCGCGCTTCCGGGTGCACGAGTGCTCGCACTGCGGGGTGTCCGAACCGGCCCCGGACGCGCGTCCGGTCCGTCCCGACGACGGGTCGGGCACCCCGGCGCGCTAGGCAACTGATCATGCCGGGCGCGACGGCGGGCGACGTCGCGCCCGGCACGATCACCGGCCCGGCCGCGCGACACGTGGGGGGCCGTGCGCCCGGCGACGTGTCAACCGCGCGTCGGCGGGGGAAGCAGGATCACGTGACCGATCCCGGAGACACCCCGCCCACCGTGTTCGTCCTGTTCGGCGCGAGCGGTGACCTCGCGGCGCGGCTCGTGCTGCCGGCGTTCTTCCGGCTCGCCCAGGAGAAGCTCCTGCCCCCGTCGTGGCAGCTGATCGGCAGCGGTCGGCGGAAGCTCTCCGACGACGACTTCCGCGCCCACGTCCGGGAGAAGCTCGACGAGTTCGGCCCGAAGCCCGACGACGGGCCCTGGGAGGACTTCGCCGCCCGCCTGCACTTCGCGAGCGACGGGTTCTCGGTCGACGACCCGGGCCAGCTGGTCGACCGGGTGGCCCGGGCCGAGCAGGAACTGGGCGGGGGCGACCCCTCCACGGTCCAGCGGGTCCACTACCTCGGCGTCCCGCCCACCGCGTTCGGGCCGACCACCGACGCCCTCGGGGCGCACGGGCTCGCGGAGCGCTCGCGCGTGGTCTACGAGAAGCCGTTCGGCACCTCGCTGGAGAGCTTCCGCGAGCTCGACGAGGCCGTGCACCGGGTCTACGACGAGGCGTACGTCTACCGGATCGACCACTTCCTCGGGAAGGAGGCGACCCAGCAGCTGCGCGCGCTGCGCTTCGCCAACGGTCTGTTCGGCACGAGCTGGGACCGCCACCACGTGGCCGCCGTGCAGATCGACGTGCCGGAGACCCTCGACGTCGCCGACCGCGCCGAGTTCTACGACGCCACCGGGGCCGTGCTCGACATGCTCGTCACGCACCTGTTCCAGGTCGCGGCCGAGATCGCGATGGAGCCGCCGACGAGCCTCGCGTCCGACGACATCGCGCAGGCCCGCGCGGACGCCGTCAAGGCCTTCCGCCCGCTGACCGCCGACGACGTGGTCCGCGGCCAGTTCGACGGCTACCTCGACATCGACGACGTGGCCGACGACTCGGACACCGAGACCTTCGTGGCCGCGCGCATGTTCGTCGACACCGACCGCTGGCGCGACGTCCCGTTCCTCATGCGCACCGGCAAGATGATGGCCGAGAGCCACCAGAAGGTGTCGCTCGTGATGCGCGACCCGCAGGGCGGCCCGTACTGCCCGGCCGGCGAGGACGGGAACCCGGCGTGCGCCGACATCCCGCCCCGCGGCAACGTCATCCGCTTCGACCTCTCCGGCGACGGCGAGCTGGCGCTGTCGATGAACATCGAGCTGCCCGGCAGCCAGTCGGAGCTGACCACGCAGTGGACGACGATCCCGCTGCACGACGTGCGCGGCGGCGACCCGCTGCCGCCCTACGTGCGCCTGATCCACGACATCCTGCTGGGCGACCGGACGCTGTTCACCCGCCCCGACGGGCTCGAGGAGGTCTGGGAGGCCGCGGGCGCCGCCCTCGACGGCTCCGCCCCACTGCACTCCTACGAGCCCGGCTCCTGGGGCCCGCGCGAGGCGCTGCACCTGGCGGAGCCGATCGGGTGGACGCTAGGCGACCAGTGACCGGGGACGTGGCCCGTCGTCGGGGTGGAGCCAGCTGGTGACCGGCAGGTCCCACCCCGGCACGGGCCACAGCGGGGAGTCCTCGGGGTGGTCGTCGTCGACGATCCGGTGGGCGAGCGCCGTCGCCTCGTGCCGCAACGGGGCCGACACGGCCCCGGGGTCCACCGCCACGCCCGTCAGCCCGTTGCAGACGACGTTGACCGCCGCGTCGGAGAGTTCGTCGTAACGCCCGACCCGGCGCCGGATCAGGACGATCGACCGGGCGTTGAGCAGCAGTTCGGTCACGGAGTGCCCGTGACGGGTTCGGGTGCGCACCTTGCACCTCCAGACGATCGGGGAGCACCCCCAGGGTGCCCGAGGTCCTGCCCGACGACGGGTGAGGCACGTCGCGCGACGGCGTCACCGCAGCGCACGACGCCGGGTGGGGTGTGGGCCGTGACGACACCCACCGATCAGCGCCGACGGGCCAGGTAGCCGCCGATCACCGCCGTGAGCTCGTCGAGCACCGTCTCGCGCGGGATGTCCGGCGCCTCGACGACCCAGCTCACGGTGACGTGTTCCACCGTGCGGACGAGCACCCACGCCACGGTGGCGGCCGGCAGGTCGCGGGACTCGGCGAGCAGCACGCCCGCGACCATCTGGTCGACGCGGGCCGCGAACTCCCGTCGGCGGGCCTCGAGGACTCCCGGGACGTGTGCGGCGACCGTGCGCAGGAGCGCGGCGTCCGTGCCGAGCGCGTCCAGCAGCGCCTCGAGGTTCGCCCGCACCGTGTCCTCGGCGCGCAGGCTCGCGAGGAACGCCGCGAGGATGCGGGACTCCATCTCCTGCGCCACGTCCGCGACGACGCGGTCGACGATCGCGTCCTTGTCCGGGAAGTACTGGTAGAGCGTGCCGGGGCCGACCCCGGCGGCCGCCGCGATCCGGTTCGTGCTCGCGCCCGCGTAGCCGCGCTCGGCCAGGACCCCGCGTGCCGCGACGAGGATGCGCTCCACGGTCGCGCGGGACCGCTCCTGCGTCGGCTCGCGGCGCCGTCTCACCGCAGGGCGTCCAGGACCAGGTCGACGTCGGTGTCGGTGTTGTACAGGTGGAACCCGACCCGGGTGGCGCCCGCGCGGGCGGCGCACCGCACCCCGGCGTCGAGCAGCCGCTGCGGGTCGCCGGGGATCGACACGATCGCCGACCCGGTCTCCGGCAGCCCCAGGCCCGCGCGCAGCCGCGCCGCGAGCCCGACCCCGTGGGCGTGGACGGCGGCGCGGTCGAGCCCGGCGAGCCAGGGGAGCGCGACGGCCGCACCCGCGAACGACGACCAGGCGGGCGAGACGTCCAGGCGGCGCGCCGTGCCCGCGAGCCGCAGCGGCAGGCCGTAGACCGCGCTCCACCGGTCCTCGCCCGCGTACCAGCCCGCCGCGCTCGGCGTCACGCGGTCGAGCGCCCGGTCCGAGAACGCGCCCCAGGCGCACCCGCGCGGGGAGAGCAACCACTTGTACCCGCCCGCGACGACGACGTCGGCCCACGACAGGTCGGTCGGCAGCCACCCGAGCGACTGCGTCGCGTCGAGGACGACGAAGGCGCCCGACGCGCGCAGGGCGTCGAGGTCGACCAGGGCCCCGTCGGCGGACTGGGCGACGCTCACCGCCACGACCTCGTACTCGGCCGCCCGCGCCCCGACCGCGGCGACCGGGGCCTCGGTGACGTCGTGCCCGCACGCGGCGAACGGGAAGCTCACGCTGGTGAACTCCCCGGCCGCCGTGAGCACGCGCGTCCCGGCCGGGAACGACGCCGCGACCGGCCCCAGCAGCCCGGAGACGACCGAACCGACGGCCACACCCGTCGTCGGGAAGCCGGTGAGGGACGCGAAGGCGGTGCGCGTGGCGTCGACCGGGTCGTCCATGGCGGGTGCGGAGATGCGCCCGGTCGCCCAGTCGTCGGTCCAGGCGCGGACCGCGTCGACGACGGGGCGCGGCGGGACGCCGACCGACGGCGTGTTCAGGTACCCGGGCCCGAGGTCGAACGGGGCGCCGAAGGCGGTGATCACGCCCGCGACGCTAGCCCGACGCCGGGCCGGGGGCGCCTGGCACCGGCCCGCGACTGGCAGGTCCCGGGGCCACGGCCTGCAGGGTGTAGCTGAGCGGGAGCCGCTCCGGGTGCTCGACGAGCCGGAACTCGCCGTCGTCGTCCCGGCGCATCCGCCCCGGCAGGGCCTCCCACGGGACGCTGCGGTGCTCCTCGAAGGCGGTGACGCGCAGTCCGCGGGCGAGCAGGGCGGTCATCAGCTCGCCGAGGCCGTGCGCCCACTCGTGCGTGGTGGTGGCCGTGAGAGTGCCCTCGGCCGCCACGTAGGTGGTGGCGTCGTCGAACACCAGCGGCTCGACCGTCTCGAACCACGGGTAGCCGACGACGAGCTGCCCCGGCACGGTCTCGTCGATCGCGCCGAGCGCCGGGTGCATCTCGCGCAGGAGGAGCCGGCCGCCGGGCGCGAGGACGGCGACGACCACGTCGGCCCAGCGCTCGATGCTCGGCAGCCAGTTCAGCGCTCCGATCCCGGTGTAGACGAGGTCGAAGGTCCGGCCGGACAGCGCCTCGGGGGCGGCGTACACGTCGCTGACCAGGTATTCGATCGGGACGCCGGCGCGCTCGGCCGTGCGCCGGGCGTGGTCGACGGACACGGGGGAGAGATCCACCCCGACCATCTCCGCCCCGAGCCGGGCGAGCGAGAGCGTGTCGGTGCCGATGTGGCACTGGAGGTGCACGCCGCGCAGACCCGTGAGGTCGCCGAGCCGCGGGCGGTCGAAGGCGACGACGTCGGAGATCGCCGTCGGGTCGGCGACGAGCCGGTCCACCGCGTAGTCGGGGCTGGTGACGTGCAGGGCCGCGCGCTGGTCCCAGTTGGCGCGGTTCAGGGCGAGATGGTCGTCCACGAGCGGTGACGATGTGGCTTTCCTGCCACTGGATGCAAGCAACGACGCTTCGCTGCCAGGTGGAGGGGATCAGAGGGTGGGGACGAGCACGAGCGCCACGCTCCCCACCACCGACAGCACCGCCAACCCGAGCGCCACCACCCGTGCCCGCGGCGCCACCGGGTCGCGCAGCACCGGGTCGCCGGCGGAGAAGACGGGCGCGATCCAGCGCAGGTAGTACACGAGGCTCGCGATCGAGTTGACCACCACGACGACGCCGAGCCACGCCGCACCGCCGTCGAGGGCCGCGGTGAGCACGCCGAGCTTGCCCGCGAACACGATCGTCGGCGGGGTCCCGACGAGCCCGAGCAGCCCGACCGCCAGCGCCACGGCCAGGCCGGGGTGGCGCCGGGCGAGGCCGCGCTGCTCGCCGATCTCGAGGGCGTGCGGGCGGGCGGCGAGGACCGCGAACACGGCGAGGTTGGTGACGGTGTAGGCGGCGAGGTAGCCGAGCAGGGTCGGCAGCGCCAGCCCGGTGTCCCGCGCGAGGGCGACCGGCACGAGCAGGTAGCCGACCTGGCTGACCGTCGAGTACGCCAGCAGGCGGCGCAGCGAGGTCTGGGCGAACGCGGCGAGGTTCCCCAGCGTCATCGACGCGACGGCGAGGATCGCGACGAGCAGCGGCGTCGGCACGGCCGGGACGGCGAGGGCCAGCCGCCAGACGGCCACGAGCGCGCCGATCTTGGCGGTCGTGGTGAGCACCGCGCCGGTCACCGGCGAGGTCCCGTCCACGGCGTCGGGCACCCAGAAGTGGGCCGGCACGGCACCGGCCGCCATGAGGAGCCCGGCCAGGACCAGGATCATCCCGACGGCGGGTGCGGGGCCGGTCAGGCCCGCCAGCGCGGGGTACGCCGTGGCGCCGGCCAGGCCGAGCAGCAGCGTCGTGCCGGTGAGGGCGAGCAGGCCGAACAGCGCCGAGCTCAGGAAGTACTTGAGCGCCGCCTCGGTGGCCCGGCCGTCGCGTCCGAGCCCGGCCAGGGCGGCCAGGGGGAGCCCGGCGAGCAGGACCGCGGCGGCGAGCAGCAGCAGGTCGGTCGCCCCGCCGAGCAGCATCGCGCCGACGGCCGAGAGCTGGAGCAGGACGGCGAACGCGGTGTCGACCCGGGCGGTCGTCGGCTCGGCCTCGTCGCCCGTCAGCCGTGGCCCACCGCTGCCGCCGGACGTCAGCCGTGGCCCACCGCTGACGTCCGGGCGGTCACCGGCCAGCACCAGCGTCACCACCACGGCGCCCGCCACCACGACGCGCACCACCGTGGTCGCCGTGTCCACCAGGTACGTGCCGTCGAACGCGGGGCCGCGCGGACCCACCACCGCGACCACCGCCGCGGCCACGGCGAACAGCACGCCGAGACCGCGGACCGCCCCCTCCCGCCCCGGCGGCAGCCACGTCCCGACGGCCAGCCCCAGCACGGCGCCCAGCGCGACGAGGGCCTCCGGGGCGAGCGTCAGGACGTCGGCGGTCACCGGGACACCAGGTCCACCACGGTGGCCGCGGCGGGTGCGATCGTCGCCGTGACGAGCCCGGGCGCCAGCCCGATCGCCAGCGAGGCCGCGAGCAGCAGCCCGACGGCCGCGGTCTGGGTGATGCGCAGGTCCGGTGACGCCGGCCGCCGGAAGGCCCCGGTCCGCGGGGGCACGCGCTCGGCCGCGCGCGGCAGGTGCCGGTCGCCCAGCAGCATCGACTGCAGCGCCCGCACGAACAGGGCCGCCGTCACCGCCAGCCCGAGGGCGGCCACCGCGGCGGCCACCGGCACGGCCGGGAGCGACCCGGCGAGGATCGAGAACTCGGCGACGAACCCGGACAGGCCGGGCAGGCCCAGCGACGCGAACGCGGCCACGGCGAACGTCCAGGAGAACCGCGGCATGGGTCCGGCGACGCCCGACCAGGCCGCGATCTCCGAGGTCCCGCCCCGCTCCCGCAGCACGCCGGCCAGGAGGAACAACGCCCCCGTGATCAGGCCGTGGCTCACCATCTGCACCGTCGCACCGGTGACCGCCAGGCCCCGGGCCTCCGGACCCGCCGTCAGGAAGCCGGCGGCGCCGACGGCGAGCAGGACGTAGCCCATGTGGTTCACCGAGGTGTAGGCGACCATCCGCTTGAGGTCGCGCTGGGCGAGCGCCACGAGCGCGCCCCACAGCACCGACACCACCCCGAGCACCACCGCGACCAGCGCGACCGACCGCCACGGCCCGGGCAGCAGCGGCAGTGCGATCCGGACGAAGCCGTAGGTCCCCATCTTCAGCAGGACGGCGGCCAGCACCGCCGACCCGGCGGCGGGGGCGTCGGTGTGCGCGGGCGGCAGCCAGGTGTGCACCGGCCACACCGGCGTCTTGATCGCGAGGCCGATCCCGATCGCGGCGACCGTGAGGACCCCGGCCACGCCGCGGCCGGCGAGGGGGTCGAGGGCGGCGAGGGTCGGGATGTCGAAGGTCGGTCGGGGCGCTGCGACGGCCAGCGACAGGAAGCCGAGCAGCATCACCAGCGAGCCGATGAACGTGTACAGGAAGAACTGCAACGCGCTGCGGGCCCGCGCGCCGCTGCCCCACCCCGCGATGACGAAGTACATGAGCACGATCGACACGTCGAAGAACACGAAGAACAGCACGAGGTCGAGGGCGACGAAGAGCCCGATCGACACCGCCTCGAGCCCCAGGAACAGCAGGACGTACCCGCGGGTGCGGCGCGGGTCGGTGTCGCCGTCCTGCGCCGGGTCGCCGCGCATCGAGTAGAGCGCGACCGCCAGGAACACGAGCGCCGTCATCGCCACGAGCGGCGCGGACAGCCCGTCCAGCCCGACGTGGTAACCGACCCCGAACGCCGGGATCCACGGCACCGCGACCTCGTGCGCGTAGCCGGGGGCGCCGACGCCGGACCACGCGAGGGCCGCGAGCACCACCTCGAGCAGGGCCAGCGCCGTCCACGCCCCGAGGAGCACCTCGCGGCGCGTCACCGGCACCAGCAGCAGCGCCACCACCAGCGGCGCGACCCACATCGCGGTGAGCATCAGCGCACCCCCGCCGACACCACGACCACCGCCACGGCCGCCAGCACGCCGATCGCGATCACCCCCTGTGCGTAGTACTGGTGCTGCCGTCCCGTCTGCGGGCGGCGGGCGAGGTCGCCGAGCCGGCGCACGCCGGTGGCGAACCGGTCGACCGCGGCGGCGATCCGACGCTCGCCGTGGCGCTCCACCCCGCGCGCGAGGACGGGGACCGTCGCGGCCGCCCGCGGCACCGCCGCGCCGAGCGCGGCGTCCGCCCGGTCGAGCAGCCCGGCGAGCGCCAGCACGGGCGTCCCGACGACGGGTCCGGTCAGCGCCTCGAGCCCCAGCCAGCCCCGCACGCGGGCGGCCGCCCGACCCCAGAGCGACGACCGGAGCCGGACCGGGCGGCTGTGCAGCGCCCACGTGGCCGCGGCGGCGAAGAGCACGACCACGCCCGTCGTCAGGAGCTCGCCCGGGTCGGCGCCGGGCACGAGCCCGACGGCCACCCCGACGGCGCCGACCGCGGCGGCCGGCACGGCGAGCACCGCGAGCGCGGCGGTGATGGCCACCGGCACGTGCCGGCGGGCGCGGCCGGGCTGCTCCGCCCCGCGACGGATCGACGGCGAGCGCACCGGCCGCCACACGAACCAGGCGGCGCGGGTGGCCGAGACCGCGGAGAGCACCGTCGCGAGGAGCGCGGCGACGGCCAGCCCGCCCTCGCCGAACGGGATGCCGGTGAGCACGGCGTCCTTGGTCCACCAGAGCGACAGCGGCGGGACCCCGGCGAGCGCGACCGCGCCGACGGTGAAGGGCACCCCCACCGCCGGGTGGCGCCGGGCCGCGCCGCGCAGGGCGGGCAGGGCCCGGGTCCGCAGCACGGCGAGCCAGCCGCCGGCGGCGAGGAAGAGCAGCGCCTTGACGGCCGCGTGGGCCACGAGCAGCCCGGCCGCGCCGGCCGACGCGCCGACCCCGGCGCCCAGCACCATGAGCCCGACCTGCGAGCACGTCGACGCGGCGAGGAGCTGCTTGAGGTCCCGCTGGCAGCACGCGACCAGGCCCAGCACCACCGCGGTGAGCGCCCCGGCCCACGCGACGGTCGTGGCCGCCCAGCCCGTCGTGGCCAGCAGCGGCGCGGAGCGCAGGAGCAGCACGGCCCCGGCCGCGACCATGGTCGCCGAGTGCAGCAGGGCCGAGACCGGGCTCGGCCCGATCATGGCGCCGGAGAGCCAGCCGGAGAACGGGAGCTGCGCCGACTTGCCGAGGGCAGCGACGACGAGCCCGGCCGCGATCAGCGAGGTCCAGGCGGGGTCGGCCGCCGCGAGCTCGGCGAACGCCAGACCCGGCACGCCCGCGGCGAGCGCGGCGCCGGTGGCGACGTAGAGGCCGACGTCGGCCGACCTCGTCGTCAGGAAGGCCCGTCCGGCGGCGGGGCCGACCGCGGGGTCGCGGCGGTCGAAGGCGATCAGCGCCCAGCTCGCGGCCCCCATGACCTCCCACGGCGCGAGCAGGGCGGGCAGCGTTGCGGCGGTGACGGTGGCCAGCATGGCGCCGAGGAACACCAGTACGGCGCCGACGAAGCGGCCGCGCCGCAGGCGCTCCTCCCCGGCGGCCGCGAGCAGCACCAGCGCCCCGACGACGGCGACCGTCACCGCGAGCACGGCGCCGAGGCCGTCGACGGCGTAGGTGAAGGTGATCCCGGGGACGAGGGGGACGACGAACACCGGGACGCCGACGACCGGTCGGGCGGTCGCCAGCTCGACCGCCAGCACGGAGGTGACCACCGCGGCGACGCCCCCGGCCGCGACGACGGGTGCCCCGGTCGCGCGGGGGAACGCGGCGAGCAGCACGAGACCCGCGAGCACGGGGACGGCGAGGAGCAGCGCCAGCAGCAGCGTCATCCGGCGAGCTCCGCGGCGTCGTCGGTGAGGTCGACCTGGCGGGCCCGGTAGAGCGCGAGCGCCACCGCGAAGCCCATCGCCATCTCGACCGCCATGACGGTCACGAGCACGACGATCAGCACGCTTGCGACCACCGGGGCGCCGCCGGCCCACCAGAACGCCCCGGCGGCGAGGAGCAGGCCGTTCACCACGAGCTCCAGGCCCATCATGATCATCACGACCGACTGCTGGGAGAGCGCGCCGTACAGCCCGGTGGCGATCAGGGCGGCGGCCGCGGTGAGGGCGAGGCGCAGGACGAGCTCCGTCGTGCTCACCGTCGGCTCACCGCCACCGCGACCGTCCCGACGATCGTGGCCAGCAGCGCGAGCCCGAGCGTCATCATCGTCAGCATCTGCCCGCCCATGAGCGCGTCGCCGAGGGCGAGGGTCGGATCCCCGACCGCGGCAGGACCCGGCGTCGGGAACGGCACGAGCCAGACCCCCGTGGTGAGGAGGCCGAAGACGACGAGGGCGATCGCCCAGGAGCCCCGGCGGTTGTGGACCATCGTCATCGGCATCAGACCGGCCGGGTTCATCATCAGCATCACCATGAAGACGACCATGATCATCATCTCGATCGTCATCATCAGGATCACCACGGTCCCGAGGTAGCCCAGGCCGAACCCGATGAGCACCGCGCCGACGGCGACGAACGACGCGAGCAGCAGGAACGTCGCGCGGGCCATCGAGTTGACCGTGAAGACGAGCAGCCCGGTGACCACGGCGACGGCCCCGAGGGCGCCGACGACGGCGACCAGGGCGGTCACGCGAGCACCACGAGCGTGACGACGAGCGCCTGCGCGACCGCGAGGGGGACGAGGACGACCCACGCGAGGGTCGCGAACCGGGCCATCCGCAGCATCGGCACGGCGCGGCGCAGGGCCAGTAGGAGCCCGAGCACGACGGCGAGCTTCACCCCGAACCACAGCGCGGGCAGGCCGGGGAAGGGATCCGGACCGGTGATCGGCGGCGGGGCGCCCCCGCCCAGGAACAGCGGCACGGCCATCGCCGCGGCCGCCGTCAGGAGCATCCAGCGCCCGGCGAGCAGCAGCAGCCGGTCGAGCCCGGCGTGCTCGGCGGCGGCGCCCCCGGCGAGGTCGCGGCCCAGCGGCGCCGCGAACGGGCCCCAGAAGGCCATCGCGGCCACGGAGACGAGGTAGAGCACGAACGCGGCCGGCATCCACACGGCGTACCAGAGGTCCTGCTGGGCGGCGGCGATCGCCACGGGTGACAGCGAACCGGCCGCGATCGCCGGGGTGATGATCGCGAGCATGTGCGGGACCTCGTAGGCGAGGCCCAGCGGCAGGACGCGGTAGCCGCCGGCCAGGCTCGTCACCGCGTTCGGTCCCCAGCCCGCGACCCACACGGCGAACCAGGCCACCACCTCCATCGCGTTGAACCAGACGACCCCGACGTCGAGGTCGACCGGCGCCCGGTCGCCGAGCGGGACGACGGCGAGCGCGAGGACCGCGGCGACCGGCAGCAGGGCCAGCCCGACCCGCGCGAGCCCCGGGTCGTCGTCCGGGGTGCGTCGCCGTTGCTTGCCGAGCAGGCGGAGGGTCTCGACGGCGGGGGTGGCGGGCGACTCGCCCGCGGTCACGGCCTTCAGGCCCGCCGCGAGCCCGGCGACGAGGACGAGCCCGGGCGCGAGGACCACGAGGACGACCAGCTCAGTGGTGGTGATGGGTCACCTCCGGCGGCGCGAAGGCCGCGACCGGGCCAGCGCCCAGGGTGGTGTCGGGGTCGAGTGCGGCGAGGACGAGCCGGGCCGCCCCGAGCTCGAGGCCGACCATGGCCTGCACGGCCTTCTCCGCGGTCGGACGCACCGGGGGCGGGAGGCTGCCGCCGAGGGCACCGGCGAGGTGCGCGACGCGGTCGGCCAGCGTCCGTTCCTCCACCGCGCCGCCGACGAGCGGGACGTCCCGCACCGCCCACCGCACGGGGCGGTTCCGGTGCAGGCGGCGGCCGAAGGCGGTCAGTTCGCCGGGCTCGGGGTCGTGGTCGCGGAGGTGGCGGGCCCGGGCGGCGAGGTGGTCCGCGCCGAGGAGGCCGAGCACCCGGGTGAGGACGTCGAGGCGGGTGCGGTCGGGCCCGAGCGGCGACCGGCCGCGGCTGCCCGGGCCGACGCTCGCCGGCACGTCGAGCACCTCGGCGTGCGCGTCGGTCACGAGGTCGCCGGCCAGCGTCACGTGCGCCACGAGACCCGCCGGCCAGTGGGGGAGGACCGGCCCGAGCGCGACGTGCAGGGCGTCCAGGGCGAGGCCGTCGCGGTCGTAGAAGGCGAGGTCGGCCATCTGCGGCTCCGGAGGCACGTCCACCTCTCGGTGGTCGGCCCAATCCCCATCTGGCAGCAAAGCGTCGTTACTGGCGTCCAGTGACAGTGACGACGCTCTGCTGCCACGAGGCCGGGAAGACCGCAGCCCCGCCGCCGCGTCGTCGAGCGCCGACCGGAGCACGCCCGCCGTCGGGACCGCCACGAGCACCCGCGGCGCCGGCACCGTCGCCCACACCGACCGGACCACCGCCGCGAGGCGCGGGCCCGGCGTGCCGAGCACGAGCGCGACGTCGGCGTCGACGGGCGCCGACGCCTCCGGCCAGCGACGGCGGGCGAGCTCGGCCTCGACGGCGAGCCGGAGGCCGAGGTCCACGGTCGCAGGCGTGATCGTCAGGACGTGCGGGCGGCGGGCGAGCACGGACCTCAGGACCACCGGAAGGCGCCCTCCCGCCACGCGTAGCCGACGCCCACGAGCAGGATCCCGAGGAAGACGAACATCTCGACCGCGGCGCCCGTCCCGGACCGCGCCACGACGAGCGTCCACGGGTACATGAAGAGCATCTCCATGTCGAAGGCCAGGAAGACCAGCGCGAGGGTCGTCCACCGGACGTGCCACCGCGAGACCGCGTGCTCCACCACGGGCATCCCGCCGGCGTGCGGCGCGGCCACGAGCGGTCGGCGCGTCCCGGTCGCGGCCCGCGCCACCCACGACACGGCGACGACGAGGCCCACGCCCAGCAGGGCGACCCCGCCGACCACGGCGAGCGCCACGAACGGCGTCACCGGAACCGTCGCAGGCGCAGGCTGTTGCCCACCACGAACACGCTGGAGAAGGCCATCGCCGCGCCCGCGACCATCGGGTTGAGCAGGCCCAGCGCCGCCAGCGGGATCGCCGCCACGTTGTAGGCGAAGGCCCAGAACAGGTTGCCCCTGATGGTGGCGAGGGTGCGGCGGGCCAGACGCAGCGCCTCGGGCACCGCACGCAGGTCCTCGCGCACCAGGGTCACGTCGCCCGCCTCGATCGCGACGTCGGTGCCGGTGCCCATGGCGAGCCCGAGGTCGGCGCGGGCGAGGGCGGCGGCGTCGTTCACGCCGTCGCCGACCATCGCGACCGCGTGCCCCTGCGCCTGCAGCGCGGCCACCACGTCCGCCTTCTCCTCGGGCAGCACGCCGGCGTGGACCTCGTCGATGCCCACGCTCGCGGCGACCGCCCGCGCCGCGGCCTCGTGGTCCCCGGTCAGCAGCACGGGGCGCACCCCGAGGTCGCGCAGCGCGCGCACGGCGTCCGCGGAGGTCGCGCGCACGGTGTCGGCCACCGCGAGCACGGCGCGCGCCTCGCCGTCCCAGCCCACGACGACCGCGGTGGCCCCGTCGGCCTGCGCGGCCTCGAGGTCGGCGGTGAGCGCGGGGGAGAGCGGCATCCCGTGCTCGGCCAGCAGCGTGGGGCGGCCGACGAGCACCTCGACGCCGTCCACCGTCCCGCTCACCCCCAGCCCGTCGATCGTCCGTGCGTCGGTCGCGGCGGGCAGCGGACCGCGGGAGCGCCCCGCGTCCGCGATCGCCCGCGCGATCGGGTGGGTCGACCCGTCCTCGACCGCCGCGGCGTACCGCAGCGCGGTCGCCGGAGCGTCCCCCACCAGCCGCATCGCCCCGGTCGTCAGGGTGCCGGTCTTGTCGAGGACCACGGTGTCGACGCGCCGGGTGGACTCCAACACCTCCGGGCCACGCAGCAGGATCCCGAGCTGCGCGCCGCGGCCGGTGCCGACCATCAGCGCGGTCGGCGTGGCCAGTCCGAGGGCGCACGGGCAGGCGATGATGAGGACGGCGACGGCCGCGGTGAAGGCCCCGCCCAGGTCGCCCGCGAGCACGAGCCAGGCGACGAAGGTCGCGACGGCCACCAGCACGACCACGGGCACGAACACGCCCGAGACCCGGTCGGCCAGCCGCTGGACGTCGGCCTTGCCGTTCTGCGCCTCGGCGACCCGACGGGCGATCCGGGCGAGCTGGGTGTCCGCGCCCACCCTGGTCGCGCGCACCACCAGACGGGAGCCGACGGCGACGCAGCCGCCGACCACCTCGGCGCCCGGGGACACCTCGACCGGCACCGACTCCCCGGTCACCGTGCTCGCGTCGACCGCGCCGACGCCGGCGACGACGACGCCGTCGGTCGCGATCCGCTCGCCGGGCCGGACCACGAACTCGTCGCCGACGACGAGCCGCTCCACCGGGACGCGGGTCTCGGTCCCGTCCACGAGGAGGGCGACGTCCTTCGCGCCGAGGTCGAGCAGGGCCCGCAGGGCCGCGCCGGCCCGGCGCTTGGCGCGCGCCTCGAAGAACCGTCCGGCGAGCACGAACGTCGTCACCGCGGCCGCGGTCTCGAGGTAGATCGCGTCACCGGGGTCGGCGGTGAGGGAGAACGCGTGGGTCATGCCCGGCATGCCGGCGTCGCCGAACAGCAGGGCCCAGATCGACCACAGCAGCGCGGCGAGCGTCCCGAGCGAGATCAGCGTGTCCATGGTCGCCGTGCCGTGGCGCAGGTTGACCGCGGCGGCCCGGTGGAAGCGCCAGCCACCCCACACGACGACGGGGGCGGCGAGGACCAGGGAGATCCACTGCCAGTCGACGAACTGCCACGCGGGGACCATCGCGAGCGCGACGACGGGCACCGTGAGTGCCGCGCTGACGAGCACGCGGTGCCGCAGCTCGTCGACCTCGGGGTCCCCGCCGTCCCCGCCGCCGTCGTCGCCGCCCTCCGCGGATCCGTCGCGCGGGGCGGGCGGCGCCGCGCCGTAACCGAGCTTCTCGACCGTCTCGACCAGCGCGGCCGTCGACACCCCCGGGGGGTGTTCGACGTGCGCGTTCTCGGTCGCGTAGTTGACGCTGGCGGTGACGCCCTCGAGTCGGTTGAGCTTCTTCTCGATCCGCATCGCGCACGACGCGCAGGTCATGCCGGAGATGGCGAGCTCGGTGCTCGTGCGCGGGTCCGTCGTCGTCGCCATGGCCGTAGTGATACCCCCCAGGGGTATGAGCGTCAAACGGGGTGACATACCCCGCCCGGGTATCATCGCACCCGTGAGCGAGCACCAGCACGGCTACTCCCCGCACAAGGACGCACACCTGCGGCGCCTGAAGCGCGTCGAGGGCCAGGTCCGTGGCATCGCACGCATGGTCGAGGAGGACAAGTACTGCATCGACGTCCTCACCCAGGTCAGCGCGGTCACCGGGGCGCTGCAGAACCTGGCGCTCGCGCTGCTCGAGGAGCACATGGGCTCCTGCGTCGTCGACGCCGCGAAGGCGGGGGACGCAGAGGCCAGGGAGAAGGTGGCGGAGGCCTCGGCCGCGATCGCGCGGCTCGTGCGTTCCTGACGCCGGGCGGGGCCCTGGATGCGGTGACCCCGCCGCCCCGGGGGAGGGGCGACGGGGTCGGACCGGTCTCCTCGGGGGGCAAGGGGACCAGCGGGGAGACTGTCCCATCTTCATCTAGTTGTACGCAATGTGACCGAGCCCGCTCCGCTCCGTCCGATCCGTCCGACCGACCGCGGTGGACATGACCGGGGCCACGCCGCCGACGGGACCCGCCCCGGATGCTCCCCGGCTATCGCGACGTTGATCCTGATGCCGCTCCGACATCGTCCCGGGACCGGGACGCGAGGCGGCGGATCCGGGCAACGGCGCCCGGGGAGGAGGACGTCGTGGGACGTCGTCAGGCACCCGTACTCATCACCGACGCGGCGGTCTCGTTCGAGCAGCAGTTCGCCGCCCGCCGTCGTCGCTACTCGCTGATCATGGCCATGCGCATCCCGTGCCTCGTGCTCGCGGGCGTCTTCGGGATCGCGTTCGGCTGGACCTGGGTGGCCGTCGCGCTGATCGTGGCGTCGGTCCCGCTGCCGTGGATCGCGGTGCTCATCGCCAACGACGCCCCGCCGCGCCGGGCGGAGAAGCCCGCCCGCTTCCACACCGACCACCGGCAGCACCGGCTCGAGGCCGCGACCCACGAGGTCGTCGAGCCCGCCGAGGTCGTCGTGCCCGCCGAGGTGCTCGTGCCCACCGAGGTGCTCGGGGCACCCGAGGACGACGTGTACCACCGCGCGGCCTGACCGCGTCCCCGGTCCGGGGCCGCGTCGGACGTGGTTCGTCCGGCCCCGGACGGGTATCAGGCGGCCCATGAGTACCGCCACCGCCACCATCACCCGCAGTCCCGTCCAGTTCGCCGCGACCGTCGTCGGGGTGGTGTTCCTGCTGGTCGGGGTCCTGGGCTTCGTCCCCGGCGTCACCACGCAGCTCGACGCGCTCGCGGTCGCCGGGCACGGCTCGGGGGCGATGCTGCTCGGGCTGTTCCACGTCTCGGTGCTGCACAACCTCGTGCACCTGCTCTTCGGGGTCGCGGGTCTCGCGCTCGCCCGCACCTCCGGCGCCGCGTACGGCTACCTCGTCGGCGGCGGGGCGATCTACCTGCTGCTCGCGATCTACGGGGCGTTCCTGCCGGCGGACAGTGCGGCCAACGTCGTGCCCGTCAACACCGCCGACAACTGGCTGCACCTCGTCCTCGCGGCCGGCATGGTCGGCCTGGGGCTCGCCCTCGGTCGGAGCCGCACCGCGGACCGCCCGGCCGGTGAGCGGCGATGAGCGACGGGACGGACGACCGGCTCGTCATCGCCCTGCGCGGCGCCGCGACCGAGTTGCTCGGGCACCGGAGCATCCGGGACCTCGAGAACCTGCTCGGTCAGGTGGTCGCGTCCGCGGTGGAGACGATCCCCGCGGTGGACGCGGGCAGCATCTCGATGGTCGAGCAGGGCCGCGTCGAGACCCGCCACCCCACCAGCGAGCTGATCGGGCAGCTGGACGACACCCAGAGCGAGCTCGGTGAGGGCCCGTGCCTGAGTGCCATCCTCGACCCGCCCGAGAGCGGTGTCGTCGTGGCCCAGGACCTCGGGGGCGACGACGCGCCCCGCTGGCCGCGGTTCTCCGAGGCCGTCGTGCGCTCGGGCTTCCGCGGCCTGCTCTCGGTCCAGCTCACCACGCAGGGCGGCGTGCGCGGTGCCCTGAACCTCTACGCGGAGCGGCCGGACGCGTTCGACGAGCACTCCCGCACGCTCGCGGGCCTGTTCGGGGTGCAGGCGGCGGTCCTGCTCTACGGCGCGAACCAGGCCCACCACCTGCAGCGCGCGATCGACTCGCGCGACCTCATCGGCCGGGCGAAGGGCATCCTCGCCGAGCGCTTCTCGATCGACGACGAGACCGCGTTCCAGATGCTGGTGAAGTCCTCGCAGGACACCAACCTCAAGCTCACCGCGGTGGCGCAGTGGGTGGCCGAGAGCGCGTCCGCGCGCCGGGTGATGCCGAGCGGGCCCGCCTGACGCCGGGTCGGGTCAGCCGAGCGCGGTGACCCGCGCCCGGAGCTCGGCGGCGAGGTTCTCCACCCCGCCGAAGCGACGGTCGACGACGAGCTGGCCGAGGCACGACAGGAGCACGGCGGGCCACTCGACGAGCCCGAGGATCCCGGCGCCGAGGAAGAGCCCGTACATCAGCAGGCTCTCCGGCTCCGGGACGTGGGCCGCGATCCAGGCGCGGACGGCGGCGTCGTCGCCGCGGTCGAGCGCGGCCAACAGGTCGGGCGCGTGCAGCGGATCCCCGTGCTTCTCCGGCGGCAGCGCGGGCGCCGCCCCGGGACCCGTCGGGACGCTGGTCAGCACGCGGTCGGCCATGCGCCCCGACGCTACCCGCGGATCACCGCCCTGTCGCCGGATCACCGGAGGACGGTGCGGCCCGGCCGGTGACGGCGGGCGTCGGTCGGGTGACACCTCGTCGGGAACCCGCGTCGACGACCGGGGGTGGCGGACGGCGGAGCGTGATCAGTAAGACTGCCTATGTGAGCGGTGAAGCAACGGGTCCCGGCGAGGTGGGCGAGTCCGACGCGCTCCGGGCGGTCGCGTCGCAGGTCGTGGTCGAGGTGGAGACCTGGGCGGCCGACGGGCTGGGCCGCGACGTCGCGCTCGCCCTCGTGCAGAACGCCCTGCCCCTGCTCGAGGGCACCGTCGAGACCCTGCCGCGGCTCCAGCGCCGCGCGCACGCCCAGGTGCTCACGGCCCTGCTCCTGCTCCTCGACGACCCGGTGGCGGGAGCGCTCGCGACCGACCTGGTCGAGGTCCTCCGCGACGTGGCCCCGCGGCCCCGCGTGCTCGCCGGGTAGGTCACGGCCAGAGCGCGCGCAGCGCCGCGCGCCGCTCCCCGCGGTCGAGCCCGCGCAGGTCGGCGACGCCGTGCTCGGTGACGACCACGTCGACGTCGTGACTCGCGGTGGTCACGGGCCGGGCGAGGCGCTCGACCATCGTCGACCGCCCGCGGTGGGTGCTGGCGAGCGCGACGACCGACAGCCCGCGACGGGACCGCGTGGCCGCCGCCGCGTAGTCCGGGTGCCCGCCGATCCCACCGACGATCGCCGACGCCGGGCCCTCGACGTTCACCTGACCGTCCGGGTCGACCTCGACGGCGGTGTTCACCGCGACGAGCGGCGGGTCGGCGGCCAGGCGGTTCGGATCGTGCGTCACCTCGACGCCGTGCAGCACCGGCCGACCGGCCCGCCCGTGCGCGTCGGCCCAGGCGTAGAGGCGCGGCGTCCCGACGAGGTAGGTGGCCGTCGGGGTCGACGCGAGCAGCCCGGCCTCGTCGAGGTCGACGACCGGGTCGCCGAGCAGGCCGGAGTCGGCGTGCACCGGCCGCCCGCGCTCGAGGATCCCGCGCACCACCGCCTGGCCGAGCTGGCCCGGGGCCCACTGGACCCGGGCGTCGTCGGGAAGGAGCCCCGCGACGAGCTCGCCGATCCGCCGGTGCTCCGGGCTCGGCTCGGGGGCGACGGGCACGACCGCCGGCCCCGTCGAGACGTGCCCGACGACGAAGGTCCGGTCCTCGGGCAGGGGTGGACCCGCTGCGGCGCGGGGGAGCGCGTCGTCGAGGACCACCGCGATCGGCACCCCCGCGTCGATCACCGACCGGACCCACGACACCTCGCTGCCCAGCACCGGCCCGGTGGGCCCCGGTGCCGCCGCCACCACGAGCAGATCCGGACGCAGCGGCCCCGCGAGCAGCGCGGGCATCGCCGAGAGCCGGGCCGGGACCGCCCGCACGTGTCCGGCGGAGACTCCCGCGCGCAGGCCCCAGCCGGGCATCACGGTCCGCGCGTCGGCGAACGCGGCGAGGTCGAGCCCGTCCACCGGGGCGGGCATCCACCCGAGCACCAGGCGCACGTCACCGCGGTCGCGGGCGAGGTCGGAGAGCGCGGCGAAGGCCGCCCGCGGGGCGCCGCACCCGTCGGCGACGGCGATCCGCGCCCCCGGTCGGACGAGGGACGCGAGGGCTCGGGTGTCGATCTCCGCGCTCACGATCGGTACTCCTCGGACGGGTGGTCGGTGGACGGGTCGTGATCATGCCGGACGGTTCCGGCGACCCCCGGGTGGTGATCGGGACACCTGTGGGTGACCGGGTGTTTCGTGCCCCGGCCCGGCCGCGCCCGGTTCCTAGCGTGCGCCGCCATGGAGCACGTACGCCGGCGGCGGACCCTCGCCGCGCTGACCGCGGGACTGGTCGCCCTCGTCGGGTTCACCGTGGGGACCGCGGCGGTCGCCGCGCCGGCGGAGACCGGGGCCTGGGCGGTGCAGCGGGCGGCCACCGCGAAGGTCGCGGACCTGATCGGCGCCGGGTCGATGAACGACACGGGCGCACGCTACGGGGTCGAGGGCACCGACCTCGGCCACATGTTCATGGTCGGGCCGCGGATGGCCATGACCTTCGGCGACACCTTCGGCGCACCGGCGGCGAAGGACTTCTTCTCGGTCCCGCACACCGACTGGCGCTCCAACGTCATCGCCTCGATCGACCCGCCGGCGTCCCCGGCGCAGGGGCTCGCGTTCAAGGGGATGATCACCGACCGCGCCGGGCACGCCAAGGAGCTGATCCCCTCGCAGAAGAGGAAGGGGATCCAGGAGACGGTGATCCCGACCTACGGCATCGCGACCGGGGCGAGGAACACCACGATGAACCTGCAGTACATGTCGGTGCGCAGCTTCGACGAGCCCGGGCACTGGCGGCTGACCGGCTCGGGGATCGTCACCTCCACCGACGGCGGCACCACGTGGACCGACTCCGGGGCGCGCTGGCCCGCGGACTCGAAGTTCGGCCAGGTCGCCTACGTGCGCCCCGGAGGCCCGGACGACCCGACGTCCCCGGTCGCCGCGGGCGTCGCGCCCGGCTCCGAGATCTACGTCTACGGCATCCCCGGCGGCCGCTACGGCGACCTGTCGCTCGCGAAGGTCCCGGCGGACCGGCTGACCGACACGGCCGCCTACCGCTACTGGAACGGCACGACCTGGGTGGCGGGGGAGGCGAACGCGGTGCCCGTCGTCCGGGGACCGGTCGGCGAGCTCTCGGTGCGCTGGAACGCCTTCTACCAGCGCTGGATCATGATGTACCTGGTCGACGACACCGGCGAGATCGTGCTGCGGACCGCTCCCGCGCCGACCGGACCGTGGACGCCCGCGCAGGTCGTCACCACCACGAAGGACTTCCCCCGGGCCTACGCGCCCTACCTGACGCCGCGGTGGAACGACGGGCCCGACATCTGGTTCACGATGTCGCAGTTCACGACCTACCGCGTGGAGCTGATGAAGACCCGCCTCGCGACGCTCGCGGCGGGGGCCGCCCTGCCCGCCGCCGTGGTCCCGCAGTCCGCGTCCGCCCGGCAGGCGTCGCTCACCGCGCCGGCCTTCCGGACGCCGGGTCCTGCCGCGCCGGGGACCACCGCCCCGGCCCCCTCGAGCGCGCCTGCACCGACCACGACGAGTCCCACCACGACGACCGTCCCGTCCGCCGCTCCGGCGACGGCGCCGACCACGGCTCCCTCCACGATCGACACAGCGTCGCCGGAACCGGAGCCCGTGACCACCTCGTCGCCCTCCGGTTGAGCTGACCGGGCGAACCTCGACCACTGACCGTCGCAACTTCCTCCCGTCCGATCGAACACCCGTGCTAGTCCTCATAGGAGGGGTTACGGGGAACGGGGGGCAGCAGTGATCGAGTCGTGGATGCTGGTGTTGGGCGCCGGCGGTGTCGGAGGGTTCTTCGTCGGGCGCTGGAGCGCGGAGATCCGCCGCGCCCGGTACGACGGGCGGCGCCTGTGGGCGCAGCGCAAGAACTACCGGTTGTAGCCCCGACTTCCCGTCGGACCGGCGATCGCGACAGGATCGTCGGGTCCCGACACGGCCGGAGGAACCACGCGATGCGTTACGACGACGACGCCCAGCTCGACGCGTCCGAGGTCACCGACCAGCGGGGTTCCTCCCGGGGCTCCGGCGGGCTCGGCGGCTTCGGCGGGGGCGGCGGCGGAGGCGGGCTGATCGGCCTGGTCCTCGGCCTGCTGCTGCGCGGCCGGGGCGGGAAGGCGAGCCTCGGGGTGGTCGTCGTCGCGGTGATCGGCTTCCTCGCGGTGCAGTTCCTCGGCGGCGGGACCGGCACGACGACGGGGGTCGCCGGCGGGTTCGGCGAGCCCGGCGGCCCGGCGCAGGTCGGCACGAGCGACCTCGCGAGCGAGTGCCGCACCGGGGCCGACGCGAACGCCAAGCTGGACTGCGCGATCGTCGCCGACATCAACTCGATCCAGGGCTACTGGGCGGGCGGCGGCTACGCGCGGGCGGCCTCGGCCGTGCGCGGCGCGCAGCCGACCTACCAGCGCGTCGACACGGTCTTCTTCACCGGCGGGGTGCGCACGGCGTGCGGATCGGCCGACTCGAGCGCCGGGCCCTTCTACTGCCCGGGCGACAACCTCGTCTACATCGACCTGAGCTTCTACGACCAGCTGCAGCAGCAGTTCGGGGCGCAGGGCGGGCCGCTGGTCAACGCCTACGTGCTCGCCCACGAGTACGGCCACCACGTCCAGGCGCAGCTCGGTACCGAGGCGAAGGTCCGCTCCCGGCAGGGCGCCGCCTCGGACGCGGCGCGCCTCGAGCTGCAGGCCGACTGCTACGCGGGGGTGTGGATGAACCACGCGTCCCAGCCGGTGAACGGCCGGCCCGGGCTCATCCAGGACATCACCCCGGCCGACCTCGACTCCGCCGTCGACGCCGCGCAGCGCATCGGCGACGACTACATCCAGGGCGAGCTCGGCGGTGGGACGGTCGACCCGGACACCTTCACCCACGGCTCGTCCGACCAGCGCAAGCGCTGGCTGACCACCGGTTTCCGGACGGGCGACCCGACCCGGTGCGACACGTTCACGACGGGTGCGCTGTAGCGCAGGTGAGCACTGAGGGTCGCTAGAGCGACCCTCAGTGCTCACCTGACGCAGTCACCTCACCCCGCGCATGGCCCGCTTCACCCACGGGGCGAGGGCGAGCAGCACCCCGCCGAGCACGAGGGCCGCGATCCCGATGACGGAGAAGTACGTGCCCTCCGTCGCCGGGTCGTAGAAGCCCGCCATGGTGCCCGCGAGCGCCGAGCCGAGCGAGACCGACAGGTAGAACAGCGCCACGGACTGCGAGCGGAACGCCTCCGGGCCGATGCGGGTCGAGAGCGAGAGCCCGACCGGCGACAGGTTCATCTCGGCCAGCGCGAACACCAGCATGATCAGCACGATCGCCAGGACCGGCGTGGTGTTGCCCGTGCCGCCGGCCCAGGGCAGGAAGAGCAGGAACGCCACACCCATGCCGCCGGCACCGATCGCGAACTTGACCGGGGTCGACGGGGCGCGCTCGCCGAGCTTCGTCCACAGCACGGCGAACAGCGGCGCCAGGATGATCACGAAGAACGGCTCGAGGGAGTTGACCCACGCGATCGGCATCTCCCAGCCGCCGAGCATGCGGTCGAGGCGGACGTCCGTGTAGAGCGTGACCACCGTGAACTGCTGCTGGAACAGCGACCAGAACACGACGCTCGCGAGCCACATCGGGATGAACGACCGGACCCGCGACCGCTCGTCGGCGGTCACCTTCGGGCTCGAGAGCAGCAGCGCGAACAGCCCGATCGCGATGAGCGCGACCACGATCGCCACGGCCGTCGACAGGTTCTCGGCGGTCAGGACACCGGACACGAACAGCAGGACCACCACGACGGCGGCGGCCACCACGATCCCGGCCGGACGCTGCCACGCGCCGGCGGGCAGCGGGTTGGGCACCACGTTCGCGGTGGCCGGGAGGTTCTTCCGGCCGGTCACGTAGATGCCGAGGCCGAGGGCCATGCCGATCGCGGCCAGGCCGAAGGCCCAGTGGAAGCCGATCGTCGTCTGGGCGAGCCCCGTGAGCAGCGGCCCGACCAGCGCGCCGATGTTGACGCCCATGTAGAAGATCGAGAACCCGGCGTCGCAGCGCGGGTCGTCCCGGCGGTACAGCGAGCCGACCACGGTCGTCGCCGACGTCTTCACGCCGCCGGAGCCGAGCGCGACGAGGAGCAGGCCGACGACCACGCCGCCGAGCCCCGGGATCAGCGCGAGCGCGATGTGGCCGAGCATCACGGTGCAGGCGGAGAAGAAGAGCGTGCGCTCGGCGCCGAGCAGCCGGTCGGCGACCCAGGCGCCCCCGACGCACGCGAGGTACACCATGCCGCCGTAGGCGCCGATGATGCTGGTCGCGGCCTCCTCGGGCAGGCCCAGCCCGCCCTCGGCCAGCGAGTAGTAGAGGTAGTAGGCCATGACGGCCTGCATGCCGTAGAAGCTGAACCGCTCCCACAGCTCGACGGAGAACAGGTTCGCCAGCGCGAGGGGATGGCCGAAGAAGCGGCGGTCCGCCGAGAAGTCCTGGCCGGGGTCCGGGGTGTCGGCAGTGCGGACGCCCCCGTCGGCGGGGTCGACCGCCTTCGGGTCGTCGGGGTTACCGGGGGTGGTGGTCACGAACCGACACTGTGACAAAGCTGAGAGGTCCGCACCAGTAGGTGGCCCGGTTTCCGTCCCGTGAATTCTCGATGAGGTCTTCCGCCCCGAACGGGGTACTACGGACGGCAACTCGGAGACCGCGCTGACGAGGAGCAATCACCCATGTACGTGCAGCAGTACGCGCCGGTGCTCGGCTCCCTCGCCTGGAGCTCCCTGGTCGCCGCCCTCCCGCTCCTCGTCCTGTTCGTCCTGCTCGGCGGACTACGCGTCCGGGCGTGGCTCGCCTCGATCATCGCCCTGGTGGTCTCGCTGCTGGTCGCGGTGCTCGTCTACGCGATGCCGGTCGGCCAGGCCCTGCTCGCCGGGACCGAGGGGGCGGTGTTCGGGTTCTTCCCGATCCTCTGGATCGTCATCAACGCACTGTGGATCTACCGCATGACGGTGCGCACCGGGCACTTCGACGTGCTGCGGCGGTCGTTCTCGTCGGTGTCCGACGACCAGCGCGTCCAGGCGATCATCATCGCGTTCGCCTTCGGGGCGCTGCTCGAGGCGCTCGCCGGCTTCGGTGCCCCGGTCGCGATCTGCACCGTCATGCTCATGGCGGTCAACTTCCCGCCGCTCAAGGCCGCGGTCGTGGCCCTCGTCGCCAACACCGCCCCGGTCGCCTTCGGCGCGATCGCGGTGCCGATCACGACCCTCGCCCAGGTCACCGGCCTGCCCGAGGACGTCCTGGGCGCCGTCGTCGGCCGCCAGACCCCGGTGCTCGCGATCTTCGTGCCGTTCGTGCTGGTGGCCCTCGTCGACGGGATGCGCGGCCTGCGGGAGACGTGGGGCGTCGCGCTCGTGGGCGGTGTGGTCTTCGCCGTCGCGCAGTTCCTCACGTCGAACTACCTGTCGGTGCCGCTCACCGACATCGTCGCCTCGCTGCTCTGCGCCGGCGCCGTCGTCCTCGCCGTCCGCTCCCGCCGCGGCTCGGCGGACCGGGTGCCGGTCGCCGCCGGGGGAGGGGAGGGTCCCGACGCCGGGTCGGGTGCGGTCCCGGAGCGCGACACGACCCGCGACTCCACCCGCGACACCGTGCTCGCCTACCTGCCCTACGTGATCATCATCGCGCTCTTCTCGATCCAGCAGATCCCGCCGATCAAGGCCGCGCTGGACGCCACCACGGTGAAGTTCCGGTGGCCCGGACTGGACGTGCGCTCGCCGTCGGGCAGCCAGGTGTCCTCGACGAGCTTCACGCTCAACTGGCTGGCCTCGGCGGGGTCGATCCTGCTCATCGCGGGCCTGATCACCATGCTCGTGCTGCGGGTCGCGCCCCGGACGGCCGTGAGCTCCTACGGGCAGACGCTCACCGAGCTGCGCACCGCGATCGTCACGGTGATGGCGGTCCTCGCCCTCGCCTACGTCATGAACCTGTCCGGGCAGACCATCACGATCGGCCAGTGGCTCGCGGCCACCGGCGGGTTCTTCGCGGTCCTGTCGCCGGTGCTCGGCTGGCTCGGCGTCGCCGTGACCGGGTCGGACACGTCGTCGAACTCGCTGTTCGGCGCCCTCCAGGTGGCCGCGGCCGAACGCAGCGGCCTCGACCCCGTCCTGCTCGCCGCCGCCAACACCTCCGGCGGCGTCCTCGGCAAGATGATCTCCCCGCAGAACCTCGCCATCGCGGCGTCCGCGGTGGGCATGGCCGGACGGGAGGGCGAGATCTTCCGGCGCGTCCTGCCGTGGAGCCTGATCTTCCTCGTGGGCATGGCGGCGCTGGTCTACCTGCAGTCGACGCCGGTGCTGGGGTGGATGCTGCCGTAGGGGCTCAGGGCTCGCCGACGCGGTGCAGGGCGAGGACCCCGTCGGCGGCACCCGTCTGTTCCCAGGTGCCGGAGGCGGCCGTCCACGTCCGGCCGTCGTAGGTCACGCGGTCGACGGCGAGGCGCGTCGAGTGGCCCACCAGCCACGACGCGATCGCCCAGCCGTTCTCCGCGCTCTGCGGCCCCGACAGGCGCGCGTTGCCGAGCTCGGCGCGGGCGAGCCCGGCGACCGGATCCGCCGGGGGCTCGGACAGGTCGAGGTCGGTGCAGGTCAGGCCGCCCGGGTTCTGGCCGAGGAAGGAGACCGCGAGGGTGCGCGCCTCGGGCTCGTGGTCGGCGTAGGCCTCCGGGAACCCGCTGCGCTGCACCCGCTGGGCGGCCTCCGTGACGTCCATGCCCGCCCAGCCCGGGGTCGCGAGCAGCGCCTCGTAGAACTTGGTCGACGACGTCACGGTGTCGAGCAGTTCGGGCACGCTGCCCCAGCCCTGCGACGGTCGCTGCTGGAAGAGCCCCACCGAGTCCCGGTCGCCGCCCCGCAGGTTGGCGAGCGTCGACTCCTGGATCGCCGTCGCGAGCGCGATCGTGATCGCCCGGTCCGGGGCGCCGAGCTTGCGGCCGACCGCCGCGATCGTGGCGGCGTTGTCCATCTGCTCCGGGGACCCGCTCCAGCTCGACCGCAGCCCCGGGGAGTTCGGGGGCGCGGTGACGGTGCACGTCGGCCGCGCGGTGGGGCCGTTCTGCGCCACCACGATCACCAGCACCACGAGCGCGAGGAGCGCCGCGGTGCCGAAGGCCGCCGGCACGAGCCAGCGCGGCCGTTCCGTCGAGAACTGCGCCACATCGACCAGCATCCCATCCGCGTCGGTTTCGTCCGGGTGACGCCCGGGAAGAATGTCTTGGTGACCAAGACATCGGATGCCGTCCGCGCCGTCGCGGTGCTGGTGACGGCCATCGCCCAGTTCGTCCTCGGATCGATCGGCGGGTCGGGCGCCCTCGGGCGGCCGATAGGAGAAGTGTCCGCGCAGCTCTCGACCCCGATCGTCCCCGCGGGCGGGGCCTTCGCCATCTGGGGCCTCATCTACCTCGCCGTCCTCGTCCTGGCGATCCGCCAGGTGCTGCCCTCGCAGTGGGCCCGCCCCGTGCACCGCGCCACCGGCTGGTGGCTCGTCGGCGCCGCGATCGCCAACATGGCGTGGATCGTGCTCTTCTCCCAGCCGCTGCCCGGCTGGGCGGAGGTCGTGATCATCACGCTCCTCGTCTGCCTCGCCGTCGTCCTCGCCCGCCTCGCGACCTTCCCGACGACGGGTGCCGACCTCTGGCTCCTCGCGGTCCCGGTCGCCTTCTACGCGGGCTGGGTGAGCGTCGCGACCGTCGTCGGGACGGCCGCCACCGGCGTCTGGGCCGGGCTGCCCGGCACCGGCGGCGTCGCGATCACGCTGGGTGTGGTGATGCTGCTCGTCACCGGACTCATCGCGGCCGCGGTGGCGACGGCGGGTCCCGCCCCGGTCGCGTACGCGGCCTCGGTGCTGTGGGCGCTCGGCGGGATCGTCGTGGCGGGGCGCCCGGTCGCGGTGGTGATCGCCGCGCTCGTGGCGGCGGTGATCGTGGTCGCCGCCGTGGTGCGGCGCCTCGTGGCGGGCGGCACCTTCCGGGCCGGCGAGATCTTGCTGCGGGACCGGGGTCGCGGGTGACAATGGCGGTCTGCTCCCACCGGGTGCGTGCTACGGGACATCGTCGATCGGCGAGATCTCATCGGGCGGAGCGATGTGGTCGCTGAGCGATCACGTTGCTCCGCCGGTTCGGATCTTGGTGTGGGACCGGGGTCGGGAACGACGGTGGCGGTCTGCTCCCACTGGGTGCGTGCCACGGGACATCGTCGATCGGCGAGATCTCGTCGCGCGGAGCGATGTGGTCGCTGAGCGATCACCGTGCTCCGCCGGTCCGGATCTTGGTGCGGGACCGGGGCCCGAGGAGCGCGCACAGGCGGCCCACAGGGACCGCCCAGCCGACGGCGAGGAACCGGGGTGATCGTCAGCGCCCGTGACCGCCACCCTCGCGCGCCCGGCCGAGCCGATGAACCGTCGGGAACGGACCTGGTTCCGGCCCGCCTTCGCCGGCCTGCTCGTGCTCACCGCGCTGATCGACCTCTGGGACCTCGGTGCGCAGGGCGACGCCAACCCGTTCTACGCGGCGGCCGTGCAGGCCTCGACGCGCAACCCCGTCGCCTGGCTGTTCGCGGCGGTCGACGCCCCCGGGTTCATCACGGTCGACAAGCCGCCGGCCGACAACTGGTGGATGGGGCTCTGGGCGAACCTGTTCGGCTTCTCGCCCTGGTCGATGCTCATCCCGCAGGCGCTGCTCGGGATCGGGTCGGTGGCGCTGCTCGTGCTCGCCGTGCGCCGGTGGGGTGGGGACGTGGCGGCGATCGGAGCGGGGGCCGTGCTCGCGCTGACCCCGGTCGTGGTGATCATGTCGCGCTTCGACGACCCCGACCCGATGCTGACGTTCTTGCTGGTCGCCGCCGCGTACACCCTGGTGCGCGCGGTCGACGCCGCCGCCGTGCGGGCCGGCACGGCGTGGATGGTCGCGACGGGCCTGCTGGTGGGCCTCGGGTTCCTCGCGAAGATGGGTGTCGCGCTGCTGGTGCCGCCGGCCTTCACCACGGCGTTCCTCGTCGCGGCGTCCGGCTCGTGGGCGCGGCGCCTCGGGCAGCTCCTGCTCGGGGGCGTCGGGATCGTGGTGGGCGCCGGGTGGTTCCTCGCGGTGGTCGCGCTCTGGCCGGCCTCGGAGCGGCCCTGGATCGGCGGCTCGACCGACGACTCGCTGCTGCAGCTCGCGGTCGGCTACAACGGGCTGTCCCGGCTGCAGGGTCGTGGCGGCGGCCGTCCCGGCGGGTTCGCGGGCGGCGACGCCGCGGGACTCGGGCGGCTCTTCGGCGGCCAGTTCGCCGGGCAGATCGCGTGGCTGCTCCCGGCCGCGCTCGTCGCGCTCGTGGCCCTCGTCTGGGTGACCCGCCGCGCCCCGCGGACCGACCGGCTGCGCGCCGCGACCCTGCTCTGGGGCGGCTGGCTGATCGTCAGCGGCGCGGTGTTCTCGTTCATGGCCGGGACCGTGCACTCGTACTACACGATCGTCATGGCGCCGGCGGTCGCGGCGCTGGTCGCGATCGGGGCACGCGAGGGGTGGCGGCGCCGGGAGGCGACCGGCGCGCGGGTGCTGCTCGCGGTCGGGGTGGTGCTGACGGCGGCCTGGTCGTTCGTGCTGCTCGACCGGGCGCCGACCTTCGTGCCGTGGGTGCGCTGGCTCGTGCTCGCGGCGGGGCTGGTCACGGCGGTCGTGCTGCTCCTGCCGACCGGCCTCGCCCGCCGGGGTGGCGTGGTGGCCGCCGTGACGCTGGGCCTGGTGGGCGGCCTGGGCGGGACCACCGCGTGGGCCGTCGACACGGTCGTCACGCCCCACACCAGCGCCGACTCGCCCGGCCCGACCGTCCACGACGCGCGCAGCGACCGGTACGCCGCGATGCGGCACGGCGCGCCTAGCGGCTTCGGCGGCCGCACCGACCCGGCCGTGGCGGCCCTGCTGCGGACCGCGGGCACCGAGTGGTCCGCGGCGACCCCCACGACGATGGCCGCCTCCGCCCTGGAGCTCGCGAGCGGGACCTCGGTGATGGGCCTCGGCGGGTTCTCCGGGAACGACCCCACCCCGACTCCCGCGACGTTCGAGTCCGACGTCGACCAGGGCCGGCTCCGCTACTACGTCGTCCCGACGACGCTCGAGCACGGCGACGTGTCGCGGCAGGGCGGCTTCGGCCGGGGGAAGGCGATCGCACCGATCCAGCAGTGGGTGACCTCCCACTACGCCGGCCGGCAGGTGGGGTCGGAGACCGTCTACGACCTCGCGGGGCCGCGACGCTGATCACCCGCACCGGCCGGGGCCGACCGGCGAAGATCGGGGCGTGACGATCGCCCGTGTCGCCCTCGGCCTGGTCGGCGTCGCGGCCGCCGTGGCCCTCGCCGTCGTCGTGGTGGGCACGTTCCTGCCGCGGCTGCCGGTCATCGGGTTCCTCGGCTCCTTCGTCTCGGGCCAGTACCCGCTGCACGCGGCCCTGGGGGCGGCGACGACGACGGCGGCCGGGGTCGGGCTGCTCGCGCTCGGGGTGCCACGCCTGGGCGGGATCGTCACGACGGCGGGTGCGCTCGCGGTCGTCGGGACCCTCGTGGTCCTCGGGACCCAGGCGGCCACCGCCCGGGCGACGGGCGTGCGGATCGACTGGGGGCTGACGCTCACCGCGGTCGACCAGCGCGGCGCGCCGCCCGACCTCACCGTGGAGTACCGGCCCGGGCTGGAACTGGCCGTGCACCTGCCGTCGGGACCGGGCCCGCACCCGGTCCTGGTGTGGGTGCACGGCGGCAGCTGGGTGCGCGGCACCACGGCCGACCGCGCGCGGGCGAACCGCTGGTACGCCGACCACGGGCTCGCCGTCGTCGCCGTGCAGTACCGCCTGCCCGGCGACCCGCCGCTGCCCGGCGCGACCCTCGGCGAGGCGCAGCGCCAGGACGTCGCCGCCGCCCTGGACTGGGTCCGCGGACCCGGTGCGGCCCGCGGGCTCGACCCGGACGCGGTGGTCCTCGGCGGCCAGTCCGCCGGCGCCACGCTCGCCCTCTCGACGACGGCGGCGCTGGTCGGGGTGCCGCGCGCGTCGCTGCCCGGCGGCGCGGCGACCTCCCCGCCGCGCGCGACCGTCGCGTTCTACCCGGTGGTCGACATGACGCAGGTCGCCCCGGGCCTGCAGGACGCGGTGTTCGGCGGACCCGCCTCGGCCCGCCCTGCCCTGACCCGCGCCGCGTCGCCCGGCGACCTCGTCGACCCCCGCCTCCCGCCGACGCTGCTGGTGCTCGGGCGGGCCGACAACTTCATCCGCGCCGACCTCGTCCGCGCCTACGACGCCGAGCTGCGCGCCGCGGGCGTCCCCGGACGCCTGGTCCAGGTGCCCTACGCCGACCACGTCTTCGACCACCCGTTCGGCTCACCCGGCGCCCAGATCACCCGGCCGGCGGTCCTCGACTTCGTCCGGGACCGGATCTCCGACCCGTCCGGGCGGTGACGTCGGCGCCCGTGACGCGTTGCATGGGAGCCGTGACCGAGCGTGGACAGGACGTGCACCGGGTGTTCCACGACGTCGAGCGGGCCGCGTCGGCCCGCCCGGCGGTGGAGTTCCTCCGGTCGGTGGAGGCGGCGCCGTCGGTGCTCGCCTACCGGACGCAGCTGGCCGAGCACCTCGCGCCGGCCGCGGGGGAGACGGTGGTCGACGTCGGGTGCGGTGCGGGGCACCACGCCGCCGCCATCGCCGCCGCGCGGGCGGCGGCGGACGCGCCCGGACCCGTCGTCGGGATCGACCGTCCGCGCATGCTGGCCGAGGCGGCCGCCCGGCACGGCGACGCCGTCCGCTGGCTGCCCGGGGCGGGGGAGGCGCTGCCGCTGCCCGACGACAGCGTCGACGCGGTCTACGCCGAGCGCGTGCTGATGTACGTCGACGACGCCGCGGACGTGGTCGCCGAGATCGCCCGGGTGCGCCGGGCCGGCGGGCGGGTCGCGCTGTTCGAGCTGGACTACGCGTCGATGGTGCTCGGCGGGGACGCCAAGACGGCGGAGGCCGTGCTCGAGGTCGTGTGCGGCACGGTGCGCTGCGACCGCATGGGACGCACGCTGGGGCGGCTGCTCACCGAGGCGGGCGTACTCGTGGTGGACCAGACGCCGTACGCGCTGGCGATCCCGCCGCCGGTCTGGGCGTCGGCGGTGCGGGCCCCGGTCGAGGAGGCGGTCGCCGACGGGCGGCTCGACGGCGAGCGGGTCGCGGACTGGTTCGCCGAGCTCGAGGCGCCCGGCGCCTACCCGGGATCGGTCACCGGGGTGCTGGCCTGCGGGCGGTGACCCCCGGGCGACTGGGACGATGATCGGGTGCGCCGATCCCTGCCCGCCGTGCTCGGCGCCGTGGTGGGCCTCGCGCTCGCCCTCGCGGTGCTCCTCCCCGGCTACGTCGGGCTGGACCGCGTCACCCCGTTCGTGCAGCTCGCCGCCCTGACACCGCTGCTGCTCGTGGTGGTCATGGTCTCGGCCTTCGTCGGCCGGTTCGCCGGGGTGCTCGTCCGCCGGAAGGGACCGCCGCTCGACGAGCGCCGACCCCGCCTGTTCGCGGCCGGGTTCGCCGCGCTGGTCGCGGCCGCGCTGGTGGCGCTGACCACCGCGGGCATCGTCGGGAGCCGGCTGCTCGCCGACGACGCGCCCGTCGGGTCCCGCGGCCCCACCGTCCTCACCCTGAACACCGACCGGGGCCGCGCCGACGTCGACGCCCTGGCCGCGCTGGTGCGCGAGCGCGCCGCCGACGTCGTGGTCCTGCCCGAGGCCGGGAACCTGTACCGGGCGCGGCTCACCGCCCTGCTGCCCGACTACCGCGGGTGGAGCGCGGACGCCCCCTCGCCGGACGACGCCGCGTCGACGTCCCTGCTGCTCGGCCCCCGCGTGCCGGCCCCGCAGATCCGGTCGGTCCCGGGCCGGCTCTTCGGCACGCTGGACGCCACGGTCTCCGGGGTCCGGATCGTCGCCGTCCACGTGGCCGCCCCCGTCCCGCCGGGCCAGGTGGGGCTCTGGCGCGACGACCTGGCGCGGCTCGTCGCGCCCGCGTGCGGGTCCCGGCCCGCGAGCCCGACGATCGTCGCGGGGGACCTCAACGCCACCGCCGACCACAGCGTGCTGCGGGCCGCGACGGCCGGCTGCACCGACGCCCTGCCGTCCGTCGGGTCGGGCACGGTGGCGACCTACCCGACCGACCTGCCGCGGTGGTTCGGCCTCCAGATCGACCACGTGCTCGTCGGGGGAGGACTGGGGGTGGCCGACGCGGAGGTGCTCGACGTCCCCGGCAGCGACCACCGGGCGGTGCTGGCCCGGCTCGTGGTGGGCTGACCCGGGAGCAGGAGCAGAGTGGGCCCATGACCGTCCTCGTCACCGGCGCCCGCGGCGCCGTCGGGTCCCACGTCCGCGCCGGTCTGCTCGCCGCCGGCGTCGAGGTCCGCGCCGCCGGGCGCGATCCCCGGGTCCTTCCCGACGGCGGGGGGACGCGGGTCCGGCTCGACCTCGCCGACCCGTCGTCGTTCGGCCCCGCGCTCGAGGGCGTGGACCGCGTGTTCGTCTACGTCACCGGTGACCTGCACGCGTTCGCGGTCGCGGCGGTGGCCGCCGGGGTGCGGCACGCGGTCCTGCTGTCCTCCGAGGCGGTGTCGGTCGAGGCCGACCCCGAACCGGGCGGGATCGCCGCGCACCACGCCGAGGCCGAGGCCGCGCTGCGCGGGGCCGGGCTCCCGACGACGGCGCTGCGCCCGGGCGCGTTCGCCGGCAACACCGCGCAGTGGTCGCGCGGGATCGCGGCGGGGGTGGTGGAACTGCCCTTCCCGCAGGCCTCGACCACGCCGATCGACGAGCGCGACATCGCCGACGTCGCGGTGGCCGCGCTCCTCGGCGAGCCGGCCGACGACTCGCCGCGCCTGTCGGGGCCGGAGTCGCTGACGATGGCCGAGCAGGTCGGTCTCGTCGCCGAGCACCTCGGGCGGCCGATCGAGGTCCGTGCGGTCGACCCGGAGCAGGCGCGCGAGCAGATGGCGCGGTTCGCGCCGCCCGGGGTGGTCGACTCGCTGTTCCGCTACTGGCGCGAGGCCGACGGGGTGCGGGCGCCGACCACCGACGAGGTCGAGCGCCGGACCGGCCACCCGGCGCGGACGTACCGCACCTGGCTGCAGGAGTGCTTCACGGCACCGTGAGCAGCGTCGGGGCGAACGGGAGCAGACCCGTCGTCGGGACGCAGTTGACGTACTCGAAGCGGGCGCTGCGCGGCAGCACCACCACCTCGTGCCACGTGACCACCGAGCGTGCGTCGCCCCAGTGGCGCTTCGCCTCGATGGCGTGCTCGTAGATCGCGAGGTGCGTGTGGTGGCTCGCGGCCCACTCCTCGAGCTCGCCGAGGGAGTGGAAGTACCCGAGCACCGAGGTCTCGCGGCGCGGGGCGAGGGAGGCCTGGTCGAGCGAGGTGAGGATGCGCAGCGAGAGCGTGCCGGTGTCGGTGGGGTGCTCGCGCAGGTGGTCCATGCCGGTGAGCAGCTTCGACTGCAGGTTGTGCTCGTAGTCGACGAGCTGCTCGCCGTCCGCGGGCTCCCAGAACTGGCCGGAGCGGATCACCGTCGTGTGGTGCGAGGTCTCGACCCGCAGCCGCCGCCCGCGCGAGGGGACGTCGGTGCGCCGCACCTGCTTCCCGACCGCTTCCAACGGGTCGATCGCCGACACCGGGAACCGGTCGCGGGCGGCCCCGAAGTAGCCGTTCGTCGTCATGGGCTCCCGCGCGGTCCCGGCGCACGCCCCGAAGCCGAACGTCCAGCGCGGGTCGGAGTAGATCGTCTCGAAGCGGTCGGGGTGGACCTGGAGGACCTCGTGCCACGCGCCGACGGTGGCCGTGGCCGGGTCGAGCCGGTCGAACCACGCGGGCAGCGGGGCGTCGTGCAGCCAGCGCTCGTGGGCGGTCGGGTCGAGGAAGTAGGCGAGGTGGACCAGCTCGACCGTGCCCTCGGAACCGGTCGCCACGAGCAGCTCGGTCGAGGCCGGACCGTCCCCGCTCGCCCGGGCCAGCGCCAGGAACTCGTCCTCGGCGGGGCCGCCGCGGGCCGGCAGCTGGACGGCCAGGTAGTCCGCGGTGAGCAACGAGGTCGGGGCGTCCAGCACGAGGGTCCACCGCGGGGCGCGCGGCTCGTGGCCCGGCGGACGACGCTCGGGCAGGACACGGGGGTAGTCGACCGTCCAACTCACCCGACGACCTTCGCAATCTCCGGGTCCACCCGACAAGGTAGTCCTCGATCGGTCCCGACACCCGCGGTCGGCCTTCGGCGCCGCCCGCCACGTCCGCCGAGGCGCCGTCAAGCGCTCGGCCAGGGAGAACGTGCATGTGGGTGACCGACGGTGCGTGAACGACGCCCGAACGGCGGGCGAACGACGTCGTTGACAGGGCCCGGCGTCGGAGTACCTTCGGAGGGGTCGATGTGGTCCCGATCACAGGGTACAGAGCAACCGACGAGCGCCCCGTGGATCGACTCACAGCGGCACGACCGCAGTTCCGACGTGGAGGCAGGTGATCGTCTGATCGCAGGGACCATCCCGCACCGGACCGGCTCGTGCCGCTCAACGGACACCGGCCGCCCGTAGCCCGCGAGGCACGGCGCGGCGACGCCGAGAGAGCGCAGACCCACGAGCGGTGAGCCGCGAACCAGGACGTGAGTCCGAGGCGGGTCCCGATACCGAACGTTCCTCCGAAGCCCACGGCGGCGTCACTCCCGAACTCACGGGGGTGGCGCCGCCGCGGCACGTCCGGGCCTAGTAGTGCACGACCCCGGGCTGGCCGCCGCCGGCCCCGAGCGAGTCGCCGGTCACCGCCACCGCGCGCGGTGAGGCCAGGAACGTCACGACGTCCGCGACCTCCGCCGCCGTGATCACCCGCTTCAGGCTCGTCGTCGCCTCGAGGCCCTCCCGTGCCTGGTCCTCGGTGATCCCGCGCTTCTCCGCGATGTCCGCGAGCATCCCGGGCGTGCGTTCCGTGTCGGTGATCCCGGGGTGCACGCACGTGACGTTGACCCCGTGCGGCCCGAGCTCGTCGGCGAGGTTCGCGGTCAGGGCGGCGACGGCGACGTTGCGGATTGTCCCTGCGATCGAACCGGTCCGCCGGGCGTTCAGGCCGCTGATGTTGACGATGCGGCCCGAGCCCTGCGCGATCATCGACGGCGCCACGGCGCGGGCCGTGCGCAGGTAGCCCAGGACCTTGGTGTCGAACTCGGTTCGGACGGCGTCGTCGGTGAGGTCGGTGAGCCGCGGGATCGGAGCGCCGCCTGCGGGCCGGGCCGCGGCGTTGACGAGGACGTCCACCCCGCCCCAGGCGTCCACGACCTCCTGCACCGCCGACCGTACGGCGGCGTCGTCGGTCGTGTCGGCGGTCAGCCGGAGCGTCTCGCCGTCCACCTGGCGGGCGGCCGTCTCCAGGTCCGCCGTCGTCCGCGCCACGAGCGCCACCCGGGCGCCCTCCGCCGCCAGCGCCTGCGCGCACGCCAGCCCGATGCCGCGCGACGCCCCGGTGACGATCGCGCGTGCTCCACCCAGTCCGAGGTCCATGCGCGGTGCCTTCCCCGTGGGTCGCGCTCCCATCCCTTCCCGACGATCCGCGTGGCCGGGTCGCGCGCGTCGCGCACACGGTTCCGCGGTGGGCGTGCTGGGGTCGCGCGACTCCTGCGCGTCGCGCACACACTTCCGCGGCGGCAGCGCTCGGGTCGGGGGACTCCTGCGCGTCGCGCACACACTTCCGCGGCGGCAGCGCTCGGGTCGCGCGACTCCTGCGCGCCACACACACAACCGGCGGCCGACGTCGCGGCGCGGGCGGACCAGCGGGTGTCGCACCGACCATGATCACGAATTCGGTGGCGACACGCGCAAGATCTGATGCGACACGCCACCGAAGTGCTGATCATGGTCCGCGGCCACCGCGGTTGTGTGCGGGACGCGCAGGGATCGTCGGACCCGGTCGTCGCGGTCGCGGGAGTGTGTGCGGGACGCGCAGGGATCGTCGGACCCGGTCGCCGCGGGCGCGTCGGGCACCCCTCGTGAGGGGAGGATTCGAGCGCTCTTGTGGCACGAGGGTTCCCCTCACGCGGGGAGGCTCAGTCCGAGGCGGCCGGGAGCAGCAGCGTGATCGTCGTCGGGGACGCGGAGCGCAGCCGGAGCCGCCCACCCTGGTCCTCGGCGAGGCGCCGGGCGAGGCCGAGACCGATGCCGTGGCCCTCGGTGGGGGAGCGGGTCGCGAACAGGGCCGACTCGTCGACCGCCAACGAGCCCGCGTCCGCCACGTCCACGGCGACCGCCGGGCCGGCGTCGCGCACGGTCACCGTCACGGGCGGCTCCCCGTGCACGCGCGCGTTCTCCAGCAGCACGGCGAGCACCTGGCGGACCGCCGCCTCCGAGCCGGAGATGACCCCGCCGTCGTCGGGGAGCTCGAGCGCCACCGTCATCCCGTCGGCCCGCACCTCCTCGACGACGCTCCGGGTGAGGGCGGCCACGTCCACGCGCGAGCGTCGTGCCCCGGCCGGCTCGCGGGCGAGGGCGAGCAGTTCGGTCACCGTGCGGTCGAGCCGGTCGGCCGACTCCAGCGACCCCTCCACGGCCTCCGCGATCCCCGGTGCGCCCGGCGGCAGGGACGCCGCCTCCTCGAGGCGCAGCCGCAGCCCGGCGAGCGGGGTGCGCAGCTGGTGGGACGCCTCCGCGGAGAAGGCGCGCTCCCGGGCGAGCAGGTCGCCGAGGCGGGTCGCGGTGACCGCGAGCGAGCGGTGGACGGCGGCGACCTCGGGCACGGTGGCGTCGCCGGTGTCGGCCGAGACGGTGAAGTCGCCCTCGCCGAGGCGGCGGGCGTCGTCGGCGAGGACCTCGAGCGGCGCGGCGAGGCGGGTCGCGAGCCGCCCGGCCACCAGGCGCGTGCCCGCCACCGCGGCCACGCCGAGCACGAGCATCACCGCCCACGTGATCGCGGTGTGCTCCACCGCCTCGCCCTGCGGGCGCTCGGCGCGCAGGACACCGACCCGGCGGTCGCCGTCGAGGACCGGCACCGCCACGAGGAACGCCCCGTCGCGCGAGGCGCGCACGACCCGTCCGGAGAGCGCGCCGGTCAAGGGCGGCGAGAGCCGCTCGGGGCCGTCGCCGGTGATCCGTCGTCCGTCGAGCGCGTACACGGCGGCCGGGCTGTCGGCGGAGACGGGGGAGACGGCGGTCGGCACCGCGCCGGCGGCGAGGACGGGGCCGATCCCGTCCGCCGCGACCTCGGCGTCGCCCTCGAGGTCGGACTGCTCGTCGACGACGTAGTAGCGCGCCGCGCCCACGGCCAGCGGGAGCCCGAACACGGTGATCGCCACCATCGACACGATCACCGCGAAGCGCACGATGCGGGCGCGCATCAGGCCTTCTCGAGGCGGTACCCGTGGCCGCGGACGGTCGCGATCGCGGGCTCGGCGCCGAGCTTGCGGCGCAGCGCGGCGATGTGGACGTCCAGGGTCTTGGTGGAGCCCGACCAGTGCTCGTCCCACACGTCGCTCATCAGCGCCTCGCGGGTGACCACCACGCCGGGCTCGGCGGCGAGCCGCGCCAGCAGGTCGAACTCCTTGGCGCGCAGCGGGAGCTCCGCCCCGTCCCGGGTCACGCGCCGCGCCGCCAGGTCGATCGCGAGGGTCCCGACGACGAGCCGTGCCCCGCGGTCCTCGGGCAGCGCGGCGCCCGCGCGGCGCAGGTGGGCGCGCACCCGCGCGGCCAGCTCGGTGAAGCGCACCGGTTTGGTCAGGTAGTCGTCGGCGCCCGCCTCGAGGGCGACGACGACGTCCATCTCGTCGTCGCGCGCGGTGACCACGACGAGCACCGCGTCCGGGTACGTGACGCGCAGCCTGCGGCACACCTCGGTGCCCTCGAGGTCGGGCAGGCCGAGGTCGAGCAGCACGAGATCCGGCGCGGGCAGCGCCCGGACCAGCGCCGACCCGCCGTCGGGAAGGGCCCGGACCTGGTGTCCCTCCGCCTGCAGACGGGAGCCCAGCACCCCGCGAATCGTGTCGTCGTCCTCGACGACCCACAGCTGTGCCACAGCCGGTCACCGTACGGTCCGCGGCGTCGGGCCCCCGCCTGCGCGTCGTCTTGCCGACCGTTAACCCGACCGCGCGCACGATCATCTGCGTGACCGACAGGCTGCCGCCGCGTGCCCGACTGGCCGTCGTCGCCGCCCGGGGCGTGAGCGGGATGGCGCGCCGGACGGGGCGCCACGGCTCGGTGATCGGCGGCCGCGTGGCCACGGTGCTCGACCGCCGGGTGCTGGCGCGGCTCGCGGTGGGCCGGACGGTCGTCCTCGTCACCGGCACCAACGGCAAGACGACGACGACCTCGATGATCGCGCGGGCGCTGGGCGGGGACGGCGAGGTCGCGACGAACCACCTCGGCGCCAACATGCCCGACGGCATCACCACGGCCCTGCTCGACGCCCCGGACCGGCGCCTCGCGGTGATGGAGGTCGACGAGTCCTACCTCGGCGAGGTCGCCGCGGCCACCGACCCGGCCGCGATCGTGCTGCTCAACTTCAGCCGCGACCAGCTCGACCGGGTCGGCGAGGTCCGCACCGTCGCCCGCCGGGTCGGCGACGCCGTGGCCGCCCACCCGCGCGCCCGGGTGGTGGCCTTCGCCGACGACGTGCTGTGCGCGGGCGCGGGGCTGCGCTCCGCCGCGCCGCTGTGGGTGTCCTCGCCGTCGTCCTGGACCGGCGACGCCGGCGTCTGCCCGCGCTGCGACGGCCCGGTCACGCACGCGGGGCTGCGCTGGACCTGCGGGTCGTGCGGGTGCGAGCGGCCCCCGGGGAACTGGGCGCTCGTCCACGACGACGGGTGGTCGGCGCGGGGTCCCGACGGGGTCGAGGTGCCGCTCGAGATCGCGCTGCCGGGTCATGCGAACCGGCTGAACGCGACGTTCGCGATCGCGGTCGCCGCCGAGCTGGGGGTCGCGCCCGCCGTGGCCGCGGCGCGGTTGCGGGGTCTGGAACAGGTCGGGGGCCGCTACCGGACGGTGACCCGCCCCGGCGGCTCGACGCGCCTGCTGCTCGCGAAGAACCCGGCGGGCTGGGCGCAGGTGCTCGACCTGCTCGACGAGGGCCCGGGCCGGCCCGTCGTCGTCGCGGTGAACTCCCGCGAGGCGGACGGCCGCGACGTGTCGTGGCTCTGGGACGTGCCCTTCGAGCGGCTGGCCGGCCACCCCGTGGTCGTGGCGGGCGACCGGTCGGCCGAGCTCTCGGTGCGCCTCGCCTACGCCGGGCTCCCGCACCGCATCGCCGACGACGCCGTGGGCGCGACCCGCGACACCCTCGGCGCGGTCGACCTCGTCGGGAACTACACCGCCTTCCACGACGCGACGCGGGTGCTCGCGTGAGCGCGCGGATCGTCCTGCTGCTGCCCGAGGTGCTCGGGACCTACGGCGACGCCGGGAACGCGGCGGTCCTCGCGACCCGCCTGCGCTGGCGCGGGATCGACGCCGCCGTGCACACCGTGGGCTGGGACGACGCGGTGCCCGAGGGCGGCGACGTCTATGTCCTCGGCGGCGGGGAGGACGCCGCGCAGCTGCTCGCCGTCGACCGGCTGCGGGACTCGACGGGGCTGCGCCGCGCGCTGGACCGCGGGGCGCCGACCCTCGCCGTGTGCGCCGGGCTGCAGATCCTGGGCCGCTCGTTCACCGTCGCCGACGGCACCCGGGTCACGGGCCTGGAGGTTCTCGACGTCGAGACGGTGCCCGGCCGGGGCGCGCGGCGCATCGGCGACGTGACGGCGGACCCGCTGCTCCCGGGGCTCACCGATCCGCTCGTGGGCTTCGAGAACCACGGCGGCGTCACCACGCTCGGGGCCGACGCCGCGCCGCTGGCCCGCGTCCGCGGCAACGGCGCGGGGAACGGCACGGGCGACCGGCTCGAGGGCGCCGTGGGCGGGAGCGTCGTCGGGACCTACGTCCACGGTCCCGTGCTCGCGCGGAACCCGGCGCTGGCCGACCTCCTGCTCACCCGCGCGCTGGGGGCGCTGCCGCCGCTCGAGGTGCCGGAGGGCCTGCCGTCGTCGACCGCGCGGCGCCTCGGTGCCCGATTTCCCGGCGCGTTCACCGCAGCCGATCGGCGACGTGCGGGGGCATGAGGACCGCCCGCCGGGCGAGGACCGCGACGAAGCGTGAGGTCAGGGCGTCGGGTTCGGGACCCGTCGTCGCCGCCAGCTCCCGGGTGATCGCCGGGACGGGCCGGGCGATCCGTCCCGTGAACGACGCCGGGACGATGCCCGCCGGCACGAGGGCCGGCCCGAGTCCGGCCTCGACGAGCAGGGGCGCCATCGCCGTCTGCTCGGTGCGGACCGCGGCACGGGGCCGGAACCCGGCGTCGCGGGCGGCGCGGTCGAGCTCCTCGGCGAGTCCGTGGCTCGGCGCGTACTGCACCCACGCCGCGTCCGCGAGCCGTTCCAGCGCGATCTCGTGGTGCCGGAGATCCGGCGGACCCTCGGCCGGGAGCAGCACGACGAGCTCCTCGGCGCCCAGCACGCGGACCCGCCCCCGCCAGCCCGGTGGCGTCGGGCCGACCGCGACGTCGGCCTGCCCGGCCTGCATCGCCGTCGTCATCGCCTCGGTCGTGCGGTGCTCGAGGAGCCGGACCGTGACGTCGGGGTGCTCGGCGCGCCAACGCGTGAGCACGGCCGGGAGGACACCGAGCCCCGTCGAGTAGACCGTCGCGATCCGCAGCTCCCCGGCGCCCGTCCCGACGACCGCCCGCGCCGCGGTGGTGCCCCGCGCGGCGGCGTCGACCGCGGCGCGGGCGTGGGGGAGCAGGGCCCGCCCGGTGGGGGTCAGCGTGACCGTGCGCGGCAGCCGGCTGAACAGCGCGGAACCCAGTTCGCCCTCCAACGCGGCGATCTGCTGGGACAACCCGGGCTGCGAGACCCCCAGCAATCCGGCCGCGCGTGTGAACGAGCCCTCGTCGACGACCGTGAGGAAGGACTCCAGCTGGCGCAGCGTCGGCATGTGACCAGTATGGACAAGCTGAGCTTATCGATCGTCGCGTGTCGGTTCTTCGACTTATGACGCGCTGGTGCCAACCCTGGACCGCGTCGTTGCTGGATCGATCCCGTTGGAGAACCCGCCGTGATCCGTCGCCCCACCGCAGGGCTCGCGCTCCTCGCCCTCGCCGTCGGCACCTTCGGCATCGGCACCACCGAGTTCGTGATCATGGGCCTGCTGCCCGAGGTCGCGGCCGGGCTCGGGGTGTCCGTGTCGGAGGCCGGTCACCTGATCTCGGCCTACGCCCTCGGCGTGGTGGTCGGGGCCCCGCTGCTCGCCGGGGCAGGAGTGAGCTTCTGCCGACGGCAGGTGCTGATGGCGCTGATGGGCACCTTCGCCGTCGGCAACCTGCTCTCCGCGCTCGCCCCCGAGATGGGCTCGCTGCTGGTGATCCGGTTCCTCACCGGGCTGCCGCACGGTGCGTTCTTCGGGGCCGCCTCGGTGGCCGCGGCCTCCATGGTCGCCCGGGACCGCCGCGCCACCGCCGTCGCGCGGGTGTTCCTCGGCCTGACGATCGCCAACGTCGCCGGAGTCCCGCTGGGCACGCTGCTCGGGCAGGCACTCGGGTGGCGCGCGACCTTCGCCGCGGTCGGCGTGATCGGCGTGCTCGCGGTCGCCGCCGTGTGGGCGTTCGTGCCGGAGGCCGCGCCCACCGGTGGCGGCCGGGCGGCGTTGCGGACCGAGGTCTCGGCGCTGCGCCACCCGCAGGTGCTGCTCTCCCTCGGCGCCGTGGTGTTCGGCTTCGGCGCGATGTTCGCCTGCTACTCCTACGTGACCCCGATGCTGACCGACGTCGGCGGATTCGCCCCGACGACCGTGACCCTCCTGCTCGCCGTGGTGGGCCTCGGGATGACCGCGGGTTCGATCGTCGGCGGCCGGCTCGCCGACCGTGCCCCGCTGAAGACCCTCTGCGGCTGCCTCGTCGCCCTGGCCGTCGTGCTCGCGACCTTCCCGCTCACCGTCGGCACCCCGCTGCTGGCCGTCGTGTCGCTGTTCGGGGCCGGGATGTTCTCGCTCGCCCTGGGCCCGGCGATCCAGACCCGGATCATGGACATCGTCGGCGACGCCCCCACGATGGCCTCGGCCGCGATCCAGTCCGCCTCGAACGTGGCGAACTCCCTCGGCGCCTGGCTCGGCGGCATCGTCATCGCGGCCGGGTTCGGGCTGCTCGCCCCGGCCCTGGTCGGCGCGGCCCTGGCGGTGGCCGGCCTCGCCGTGCTGCTCGTGAGCGGTGGTCTGCAGGTGCAGGCGCGCCGGGAGGCCCGCCGGGACGAGGGGGCGTTGGTGCCGGCCTGAGGTCGGCTGTCTCCCCGCCCCCGTGTTGAGCGAAGGGCCCCTTCGGTCGGATAGGTCGACCGAGGGGGCCCTTCGCTCGCGCACTGGGCCTCCGGAGCGGCGACGCAGACTTGCTGGGCCGCCCCGTCTCGATCCCGCCGAGTCCTCTGTGGTCCGCCCGCACGTCGACCCGTGCGAATCCTGCGCGCCACGCACACATCGCGACGACCGACGTTCGTCGACGCGGGACGAGGACGAGCATGATCGGGACGTCGTGAGCGACACGCGCACGTGGTGCCGCGACGCGCTCACGACGTCGGCCCCGCACGAGGCCGCGGGCCGGCGGGTGTGCGCGACGCGGGCGTCGAGCCTGATCGACGATGGGGCGTTCCTGCCACTGGATGCAGGCAACGACGCTTTCCTGCCACCGAGAGGGGCCGCGGAACCCTCAGGAGGCGGACCACCCCGACCACCGCGACACCACGACCTCGATCACCGGTCCCTCCGGTGGGTCCGCCGCGTGCTGGGCATACCGCGCGGCCAGGGCGGAGCGCGCCTCGTCGAGCACGTCCCGGCGGACGGTGGCGATCCCGTCGGCGCGCGCCCACCAGAGGGTCGACCAGTCGTCGGAGTACTCGTCGGCGAGCAGGGACACCGCCGGGGTCGCCTCGATGTGGCGCAGACGAGCGAGGTCCCGGGTCCGCTTCGGTTTCTGGTCGATCGCGACGAGCACCCGGGTGTCGACCACCGCGAACACGACCGGCACCAGGTGCGGCGCGCCGGCGGGGGTCACCGTCCCGAGCCGGGCGACGCGCGCGGCGGCGAACCGGGCGCGCGCGTCGTCGGGCCCGAGCGTCGGCATCAGTGCTGCGCCACCAGCGGGGCGAGGTCGTCGAGCTCCTTGAGCACGGTGTCGCGGTCGGCGCTGGAGACGCCGTAGATCGCGCGGTCGAGCCCGGCGCGGTGGTAGCCGTCGAGGGCGGCCTGCGAGGTCTCGGCGCCGAACAGCGACATCGGGATCCGGCCGCGGCCCGCGTCGGCGGCGCGCTGCTGGAGCTTCTCGGCGCGCTCGACGAACTCCTCGAGGTTGTCGGGCCCGACGCGCTGCGGGAGCCACTCGTCGCCGAACTCCAGGATGCGGTCCTCGACGGTCGGGCCCATGCCGCCGACGATCACCGGCGGGTGCGGCGAGGTGACCGGCTTCGGCCAGGCCCAGGAGGTCTCGAAGCGGACGAACTCGCCGTCGTAGGAGGCCTCCTCCTGCGTCCACAGCGCCTTCATGGCGTTCACCTGCTCGCCGAGGCGGCGCATGCGGGTCTTCGGGTTCGTCCCGTGGTCGGCCATCTCCTCGCGGTTCCACCCGCCGCCGATGCCGAACAGGAAGCGTCCGCCGGAGAGCCGGTCGAGCGAGGCGACCTCCTTGGCGGTGTGGATGGGGTCGCGTTGGATGAGCAGGCAGATGCCGGTCGCGACCTTCAGCGTCGTCGTCGCGGCGGCGGCGAAGGACAGGGCGACGAACGGGTCGTACGTGTGGACGTACATCCGCGGCAGGTCCCCGCCGCCGGGGTAGGGCGACTGCCGGGAGACCGGGATGTGGGAGTGCTCCGGGAACCAGAGCGAGTCGAACCCGCGGTCCTCGACCTCCTTCGCCAGGGTCGCCGGGTCGATCGCGTAGTCCGTCGGGAACATCATGATGCCGTGCTGCACGTCCACGGGTTCCCCACCGTGCCGATCACCCATGCCGCACGTCATCATGCGCGTCGTGTCGTGGGAAGAGACGCTCACCGAGCAGGAGAAGCGGCGTGCCCGGGAGCAGCTCGAGCAGCTGTTGGAACGGCAGGCCCGGATGGGGCACGCCGACGTCGTCACGTACTACCCGCCCGAGGCGATCGCGCAGCGCGACCTCTTCGCCCTCGCGGGGACGCACGTCGACGGCACGCAGTGGGCGGTGGGGGACTGCGACCACCGCTTCCCGCTGCAGTCGATCTCGAAGGTGTTCACCTATGCGTTGGCGCTGGAGGACAACGGGCGGGAGACGACGCTGACCCGGGTCGGCGTCGAGCCCTCCGGTGACCCGTTCAACGCGCTCGAGTTCGACTGGAACAACCGCCGCCCGCACAACCCGATGGTCAACGCGGGTGCGTTGGTGGCCGCCGACATCCTGGGCGGGTCGGACGTCGACGAGAAGATCGGCCGGCTCCTCGAGCGGATGCGGATCTACGCCGGCAACCCGGACCTCGAGGTCGACGAGGACCTGCTCGAGTCGATGATGGCCGAGGCCGACCGCAACCTCGGCATCAGCTACTACATGCGCTCGCTGGGGATGCTCGTCGGCGAGGTCGAGGAGATCCTGCGGGTGTACCTCGCGGCGTGCTCGGTGCACGTCAGCACCGCGGAGCTCTCGGAGATGGGCTCGACCCTGGCCAACGGCGGCGTCAACCCGCGCACCGGCGAGCGGGCGATGCCGCGCACCTACGTGCGCGACGTCATCGGCGTGATGTTCACCTGCGGCATGTACGACGCCGCGGGCCAGTGGGCCAACGACGTCGGGATCCCGGCCAAGAGCGGGGTGTCCGGCGGGATCATGGCCGCGATCCCGAACCAGGTGGGCCTGTCGGTGTTCTCGCCCGGCCTGGACATGCACGGCAACTCGGTGCGCGGCATCAACGTGTTCCGCGAACTCTCCGACCGCTTCGGGCTGCACATCTTCGCCGATCCGGAGGAGACCCAGCTCGGGCGCCTCGGCGGCCGCGTCTGGCCCGAGCCCGCACCGGAGCCGGAGCCGGGGGCGCTCGACCCGGAGCCCCGGGAGGAACTCCCCGAGGACGGGGCGCCGGCGGCGATCGAGAACGCCCGGGTGTAGTCCGGTCCCGGAACTGGATACGGTGCCCGCCGTGGGCATCCTCGATCGTTTCCGTCTCGACGACCGCGTCGCCGTGGTCACCGGCGCCTCCTCCGGGCTCGGCGCCGTGTTCGCCCGGACCCTCGCCGAGGCGGGGGCCGACGTGGTGCTCGGCGCCCGCCGGGTCGACCGCCTCGACGAGACCCGGGCCGCCGTCGAGAAGGCCGGGCGGCGCGCCCTCGCGGTCCGCACCGACGTGGCGTCCCCGGAGGACTGCCAGGGCCTGATCGAGGCCGCGACGGGCGAGTTCGGGCGGGTCGACGTGCTCGTCAACAACGCCGGCATCGGCACCGCGGTGCCGGCGACGAAGGAGACCCCGGACCAGTTCCGGGAGGTCATCGACGTCAACCTCAACGGCTGCTACTGGATGGCCCAGGCCGCCGCGCGGGTGATGGGCGAGGGCAGCTCGATCGTCAACGTCTCGTCAGTCCTCGGCCTGACGACGGCGGGTCTGCCGCAGGCCGCGTACTCGGCCTCCAAGGCCGGTCTGATCGGCCTGACCCGGGACCTCGCCCAGCAGTGGACGCCCCGCAAGGGCATCCGCGTGAACGCCCTCGCCCCCGGGTTCTTCACCTCGGAGATGACCGACTCCTACCAGGACGGCTACCTCGAGTCGCAGCTGCCGCGGGTGCTCGCCCGCCGCATCGGCGACCCCGAGGAGCTCGCGGCGGCGCTGATCTTCCTGGTCTCCGACGCCGGGTCCTACTGCACCGGGATCACGCTGCCGGTCGAGGGCGGCCTGCTCACCAGCTGAGCCCTCGACGCGGGCCGGGCCGGGGGTGTGGGATCGGCGGGTGAGCTGGGACCCCGAGCTGGCCGCGGCCCTGCCCGCGCTGCCCGACCTGCACATCGCCGACCTCGACGTCGCCCGCGCCCGGGTGCGGGACCTGGCCGCCCGCGCCCCGGCCCCGCCGCCGGGGGCGGTCGTCGAGGACACGGTGCCGGGCCCCGGCGGCCCGGTCCGCGTGCTGGTCGCGCCGCCGCCCGGCCCGGTCACGACGACGGTCCCGGGACTGCTCGTGCTGCACGGCGGCGGCTTCGTCATGGGCTCCGCGGACATGTCCGCCGCGCTCGCCGCCGACCTCGCCGCGGCGCTCGGCGCCCTGGTCGTGGTGCCCGACTACCGGCTCGCGCCCGAGCACCCGTACCCGGCCGCGCTCGACGACTGCGCCGCCGCGCTCGACTGGCTCGCCGCCCGACCGGAGGTCGACCCCGCCCGCGTCGCCCTGCACGGCATGAGCGCGGGCGGCGGGCTGGCGGCCGCGCTGACCCTGCGCGTCCGCGACCACGGCGGTCCCGCCGTGTGCTTCCAGGTCCTCGACGCGCCGGAGGTCGACGACCGGCTGGACACCCCGTCGATGCGGGCGTTCACCGACACCCCGCTGTGGAGCCGGCCCGACGCCGAGCTGAGCTGGCGGCACTACCTGCGGGGACACGGCGGCGCGGTGCCGGTGTATGCCGCGCCCGCCCGGGCGACCGACCTCGCGGGCCTGCCCCCGGCCTACGTCGTGGTCTACGAGAACGACCCGCTGCGCGACGAGGGCCTCGCCTACGCGGGCGGGCTGCTGGCGGCCGGGGTGAGCGTGGAGCTGCACCTGTTCCCGGGCACCTTCCACCGCTCGGTGATCCTCGCCGGCGCGGCGGTGTCGCAGCGCCAGGCCGCCGAGACGGTGGCCGTGCTGCGAGGTGGCCTCCGGCCACGTGAGCAGTAGAGGTCGCTATGGCGACCGTTACTGCTCACCTGCGCGCAGCGCACCCGGCAGCGTCGTCGCCGCCTCGAGCAGGCTCGGCCCGTACCAGGTCAGCAGCCGGCCGCTGACCAGCGCGGCGGGCACCGCGAACGCCTCCGGCCCGTCGTCGGCGGTGAACCGGTAGGGCTCGTCGGGCAGGACGACGAGGTCGTGGGGCGGGAGGTCCGCCGGGTCGAAACGGGGGTAGCGCTCGGCGGACGGCCCGCCGTCGGCGAGGGCGTTGTCGACGCCGAGCCGGTCGAGCAGGGCGCCGGCGAAGGTGTCGCAGCCAACCGCCATCCAGGGCTTGCGCCAGATCGGGACGATCGCGGTGCGCCGCTCGTCGTCGGGGACCCGCTCGATCTCGCTCCACGCCTTCTCCGCGCCCTCGAGCCACGCCGGCCGCTCCAGGCCGCAGGCGGCGAGCATGCCGTCGAGGCTGGTGAACGCCCCGTCCACGGTGCGGATGTCGGTGACGTAGACCGCGAGGCCGCGGGCGCGCAGCTCCGCCACGTGCTCGGGCTTGTTCTCCTCGTCGTTCGCGACGACGAGGTCGGGCTCGAGGGCGACGATCGCGTCGAGGTCGGGGTTCTTGGTGCCGCGGATGCGGGCGGGCGGGGTGACGACGAGCTCGTCGAGGTCGGTCGGGTGGGTGCACCAGTCGGTGACGCCGACGAGCAGGTGCGGGTCGGAGACGCCGATCGCCTCGGTGAGCGAGGGGACCAGGCTGACCACGCGGCGGACCTTGTCGGGCACCGGGACGCTCGTCCCCTGGTCGTCGATCGGCGTGGCGTTCATGGTCACCAGTCTGCCGGGTGCCGCTGCACCGTGGTTCCGCTCACCCGGTACCGTCCGTACCTCACACTTCCGGAGGGGTGTCATGGACCGCTGGGCGTCCGGGATCGACACGGCGTGGCTGCAGCTCGAGCAGGAGACCAACCGGATGGTCGTGCACGGGGTGCTGTTCTGCGACGGGACGGTCGACCTCGAGGAACTGCGCACCCGGGTCCGCGAGCGCTGGGTCGACGTCTACCCCGGGTTCCGGCAGCGCCCGACCTGGCCGACCGGCCCGATCGGCCCCGCCCGCTGGGTGGACGCCCCGCCGGACCTCACCGTGCACGTCACGACGATGGCGCTCCCCGCCCCCGGGGACGCCGGGTCGGCGAGCGGAGCGACGGGAGCGGGGGACGAGGTGCTGGCCCGGCGGATCGGCGAGCTGATGTCGTCGCCGCTGCCCGCCGACCGCCCCTGGTGGCGGGTCGAGGCGATCACCGGCTACGACGGGACCGCGATCCACGTCGCGATCCACCACGGTCTGGCCGACGGCGTGGCGCTCAACCACCTGTTCCACGCCCTCGCCGACCCGGTGTCCGACCCCCGGACCCCGGCCGCGTACGTCGCGCCGCCGCGACGTGCCCGCCCGGTGCACGACGTCCGGCTCTTCCGCCGCGAGGTGCGGGACCGGGCCTCCGCGCTGTGGTCGACGGTGAAGCGGGCCCGCACGCCCGGGGGTGCGGCCGAGCTCGGCGCGACCGGGCGGGCGATCAAGAACTCGGCGTGGCTGCTGGCGAGCCCGCCGCGCGAGGCGCCCTCGCCGCTGCAGGGGCGGCCCGGCGTCGCGAAGGGGGCCCGCTGGACCCGGGACGTGGAGCTCGACGTCGTGAAGGCGGCGGGGAAGGCCGCGGGCGGCAGCGTCAACGACGTCCTGTGCGGGGCGATCGCCGGCGCCCTGCGCACCCACCTCGGGCCCGACGTGCCGCGGCTGCGCGCCGTGATGCCGACCAACCTCCGCCCGCTCGACCGGCCGATCTCCGACGACCTCGGCAACGAGTTCGGCCTCGTGCTGCCGCCGCTGCCCACCGACGAGCCCGACCGGTCCCGGCGCATCGAGCGGATGCACCGGTCGATGGCGACGATCAAGCGCACCAACCAGGCCCTGGCGAGCTTCACCGGGATCGCCGCGGCCGGGCTGGGGACGCCGGCGCACACGCAGGCGCTGGTCGCCCGCTACGCCCGCGCCGGATCGCTGATCATCTCGAACGTGCCGGGGCCGCTGGAGGAGCTGACGGTCGGTCCGGTGCGCGTCCGGGACGTCATGTTCTGGGTGCCGTGCTCGGCCCGGCTCGGCCTCGGGGTCTCGGTGCTGTCCTACGCGGGCCGCGTGCGCCTCGGCGTCGACGCGGACCTCGGACTGCTCGGCGGCCACGAGGGACTCGACCGGTTCACGGAGGCGCTGGACGACGAGCTGGCCGCACTCCGGACGTAGGCCACCCGATCGCGGACAACTCCCGCTATGCTGGCAGTCGCTGCCAGCAACAGGAGGCTGGTCGCTCTCGTCCGAGAGAGGAGCGATCTCCGTGTCCCGGGCCGCGTCGAGCCGCCCGTCCACCGTCATCGGCGGAGCCCCACGCCCGCTGCTGCCGGGAGTCGTCCCGACCGAGCTGGTCCCCGCGCGTCGCGCCTGGGCGACCGCCGGACTCGCCGTCGCCGCCGACGGCCGGCTGTGGGCCGCGCACCCCGTCGCCGGTGCCGTCTCGGCGCTGGACCCCGCGACCGGCGACGTCGAGGTCGTCCTCGGCCCGGACGGCCCGCTGACCGCGCCCGTCGCACTCACCCTCGCCGCCGACGGCGCCTGCCACGTCGTCGACGGTCCGCCCGGGCTGCTCTGGCGCCGCGGGCGCAGCGGCACGTCGTGCCTGGTCGCGGACGGGCTCGTCGGGCCCGGGGGGATCGTCGTGCGCGCCGGGCGGCTCGTCGTCGCCGAGACCGGGCCGGAGGGGCGGCTGCTCGAGCTCCTCGGGGACGGCGGGTGCCGGGAGATCGCGACCGGGCTCGACGTCGGCGGGACCCTGGGCGTCGCCCCCGACGGACGCCTGCTGGTCCCGGGCCCGGCCGGCGCGGTGTGGGCGGTCGACCCCGACGGCGCCGCGGAGCGTCTGCTCGACGGCCTCGGGCACCCGGTGGCGGTCCGCGTCGACCGCGCCGGCCGGGTGCTGGTGCTGACCGAGGACGGCACGGTGCTCGCCGACGACGAGGAGACCGCGACCGGGCTGCCCGCCGCAGACGACCTCGCCGTCGGCCCCGACGGCACCTGGTACGTGGCGGGCCGGGGGACCGGCGAGCTGGTCGCGCTCGCCCCCGACGGTGCCCGCCGACAGGTCCTCCCGCCCGGGCTCTCCGGCCCCGGCGGGCTCGCCGTGCTCGGCGGGCGCCTCCACGCCGCCGACCACCACACGCTCGTCGAGGTGGTCGACGGCGGGTTCCGGCTGCTCGGCGACGGCCCCTCGACGTGGCGGGGGCTCGCAGCCGCGGGGACCGAGCTGCTGGCCACGACCGTGGAGGGAGAGCTGCACGCGATGACCCCGGGCGTGGCGAGCCGGCGGCTCGTCGCCGGGCTGGACGGTCCGGCCGGGGTGGTGGTGGCGGCCGGGGAGGTGCTGGTCGCCGAGGCGGGGGCCGACCGGGTCGTGCGGGTCGGTCGGGCGGGCGAGGTCGACCCGGTCGCCTCGGGGTTCGGACGGCCGACGGATCTCGCCGTGGCCGACGGCGAGGTGTGGGTGTCCGACGCGGACCGCGGCCAGGTCGTCCGGCTCTCCGACGGGCTCGTGGTGGCCGCGGGCCTGGGTCGGCCCGAGGGGCTGGTCGCGCACGGGGCGGCGCTCTACGTGGTGGAGGCGGCGGTCGGCCGCCTCACGCGGGTGGACCCGCGCACCCGGACCGCCACACCCGTCGTCGGGAACCTGCCGCCGGCCGGGCTGCCGCCGCACGTCCCGCAGCGGGGGTACGAGGCCCGGCCCGCGCCCTACGCGGCGCTCGCCGTGCACGACGGCGGGCTGGTCGTCGGCCTCCCGGGGACGGGCGGCGTGCTGCGGGTGCGCACCTCCTAGAACTCGGTGACCCCCGCGTCCGGGGCGAGCTCGTGGGCGGTGACGTACCGGGACTCGTCGGAGGCCAGGAACAGCACGGTGTGCGCGACGTCCTCGGGCAGCGTCACGTCGACCGGCAGCAGGTTGGTGAACATCCCGCGCGGGCGCGGGTCCTCCGCCATCGCACGGCCGAGCGCGGACTGCATCGCCTCGCCGGTCATCCCGGTGGCGACGCCCGTCGGGTGCACGCTGTTGACGCGGATCGAGTGCTGCGCGAGCTCGGCGGCGAAGGCCTTCGCCATGCCGCGGACGGCCCACTTGCTCGTGGTGTACGGGACCATGTACGGCTGCACCTTCATGCCCGCGGCCGAGCTGATGACGATGATCGACCCGCCGCCCGCGGTGACCAGGTGCGGTGCCCCGACCATGATCGTGTTCCAGGTGCCGGTGACGTTGACGTCGAGGGTGTCGCGGAAGACCTCGGGCGTGACGCGGTGCCACGTCCGCGGGATGCAGATGCCCGCGTTGGCGACGACGACGTCGAGGCGCCCGAGCCGCGCGACCGCGTCGTCGACGACGGCGCGCAGGCCCTCGAGGTCGCGCACGTCGACTTGCCCGGCCACCGCCCGCCGACCGGTCCGCTCCACCAGGGCCACCGTCTCGTCCAGCTCCGCCGGGGTCGACGAGGCGTAGTCGACGCCCGGCAGCGGCCCGCAGACGTCGACGACGATCACGTCGGCGCCCTCCTCGGCCAGGCGGACCGCGTCGGCCCGCCCCTGCCCGCGTGCCGCGCCGGTGACGAGCGCGACCTTCCCCTCGACCCGTCCGGTCATGTGCGAACCCTCCACGGTGTGTGCGATCACGCAATTGATGGCGGTCAGTGCCATCAAAGTTATCCTGTCCGGGAGTCGACCGGAAGGAGCACCCGTGACGGTGCACCAGGAGCAGGCCGTCGACCTGCCGGCCCTGCGCGCCCGCTACCGCGCCGAGCGCGACCGCCGCCTGCGCCCCGACGGGGACGAGCAGTACACCCCGCTCGCCGCCGAGCGCGGCGCGGGCGACCCGTGGGTCGGTGGCGAGGACCCACGCGCCCCGGTGTGCGACGCCGTCGACGCGCTCGTCGTCGGCGGCGGGTTCGGCGGGCTCGTCGCGGCGGCCCGGCTGCGCGACGCCGGGCTCGAGCGCATCCGGATCGTCGACGCGGCCGGCGACCTCGGCGGCACCTGGTACTGGAACCGCTATCCGGGCGTGGCGTGCGACGTCGAGTCCTACATCTACCTGCCGCTGCTCGAGGAGGTCGGCATCATGCCGACCCGCAAGTACGCGCCCGGCGAGGAGATCCGCCGCCACGCGCAGGCGATCGGGCACCGTTTCGACCTCTACCGCGACGCCCTGTTCCGGACCGAGGTGACGGGCCTGTCCTGGGACGACGAGGCCCGGCGGTGGACCGTGCGCACCGACCGGGGCGACGTCGTCTCCGCCCGCTACGTCGTGATCTCGAGCGGCCCCTTCAACCGGCCGAAGCTGCCCGGCATCCCGGGCCTCGCCGACTTCCGCGGCCACACCTTCCACACCAGCCGCTGGGACTACGCGTACACGGGCGGGGGTCCCGACGGCGGGCTCGACCGGCTCGCCGACCGCCGCGTCGCGATCATCGGCACCGGTGCCACCGCGATCCAGGCCGTCCCGCACCTCGCCGAGGGGGCGCGCCACCTCTACGTCGTGCAGCGCACGCCGTCGTCGGTCGACGAGCGCGGCGACCGCCCGACCGACCCGGCGTGGTGGGACACCCTCGCCCCGGGCTGGCAGCGGACGCGCCGGGAGAACTTCCTCGCCCTCGTCGACGGCCGGCCCGCCGACGTCGACCTCGTCGGCGACCGCTGGACCGACACCGCCCCGGTGCGGGGGACCCGCCGTCGGGAGGCCGGGCGGGAGGACCCGGCGCTGGCGACGGAGCTGGCCGACGCCGAGAAGATGACGGAGATCCGGGCCCGCGTGGACGAGGTCGTCGCCGACCCGGCCGTCGCCGAGGCGCTGAAGCCCTGGTACCGGCAGATGTGCAAGCGCCCCACGTTCTCCGACCGCTACCTGCAGGCCTTCAACCGCCCCGACGTCACGCTGCTCGACACCCGTGGCGCGGGTGCGGAGCGGGTGACGGCCGACGGCATCGTCGTGGACGGCGTGGAGTACCCCGTCGACACGATCGTGCTGGCCACCGGCTTCGAGCTCGGCGTCGACCCCGCCACCCGCGCGGGCGCCGACATCCGCGGGCGCAACGGCCTGCCGCTCGCCGAGTACTGGGCCGACGGGCTGCGGACGCTGCACGGCTGGGTCAGCCGCGGCTTCCCCAACCTGTTCCACCTCGGCTCCACCCAGAACGCCGCCTCCCCGAACTTCGCGCACGTCCTCGAGGTGCAGGCCGAGCACGTCGCCGGCGTGGTCGGGGAGGCCGAGGCACGCGGCGGCGTGCTCGTGGAGCCGAGCGTCGAGGCCGAGGACCGGTGGGTCGCGACCATCCGGGAACGCGCCGTCGACCTGCAGGCCTTCCAGGCGGAGTGCACGCCGGGCTACTACAACGCCGAGGGACGGCCACGACGTCGCTCCGAGCAGTTCGGCGGCGGCCCCGTCGAGTTCCACGCGGTCCTCGCCGACTGGCGCGCCCACGGCGACCGCGCGGAGGTGTTCACGCCGCGATGACCGCCCGCCCCTTCGTCGGCGTCGGGGGGACGCCCGAGCCGCTCGCCCCCGGCGTCGTCCTGTCCGAGCTGGTGCCGCCGAACCCGCTGCACGCCTCCAACGGGCTCGCGTTCGGTCCCGACGGACGGCTGTGGATCGCGCAGTTCCTCGGCGGCACCGTGTCCGCGCTCGACCTCACGACCGGGGAGCTCGACCCCGTCCTGGGGCCCGGTGGTCCGCTGACCGCGCCCGACGACCTCGCGTTCGCCGACGACGGCTCCTGCTACGTGGTCGACCTCCCGCCCGGCCTGGTGTGGCGCCGGGCGCCCGACGGGGCGCTGTCGGTGGTCGCCGACGGCATCCTCGCGCCGGACGGGATCGCGACCTGGCGGGGGCGGTTGTTCGTCAACGAGCTCGCCCCGCGCGGCCGGCTGCTGGAGGTCCTCCCCGAGGGACGGTGGCGGGGGATGGCCGACGGGCTCGCCCTGGGCAACGCCATGGCCGTCGGGCCCGACGGACGGCTCGCGTACCCGCACCTCCTGGGCGGCGAGGTGTGGGCCGTCGACCTCGACGGCGGCGAGCCCGAGTGCCTGCTCGACGGGCTCGACCGGCCGGTCGCGGTCCGGTTCGACGACGCCGGCCGGATGCTGGTGCTCTCGAACGCGGACGGGTCGGTGCTGGTCGTGGGCGACGCGGCGGAGCGGACCTCGACCCGGCCGGACGGCCGGGAGCGCGTGGGCACCGGGGTGGTCGGTGCGGACAACCTCGCCGTGGGACCGGACGGCACCTGGTACGTGACGGGGGCCTTCACCGGCGGCCTGGTGGCGCTGTGCCCGGACGGTTCCCGACGGCAGGTCCTCCCGCCGGGGCTCTGCGGGCCGTTCGGCCTCGCCTCCTGCGGCGGCCGGGTGGTCGCCGCCGACCACCACACGCTGGCCGCGATCGACGACGGGGCGGTGGACGCGCACGAGGTCGGCGTCCACGGGCTGCGGGGAATCGCGGCCCTCGGGCCCGAGCTGGTGGCCACCACCGAGGGCGGCGAGGTGCGCTCCGGCCGGCTCGGCGCCCGGTGGGGACGGCGGGCGTCCGGACTGGACCGCCCGTGCGGGCCGGTGGCCGCCGGGGGAGAGGTGCTGGTCGCCGAGTCGGGATCGGGCCGCGTGGTGCGGGTGGGTCACGCGGGCGAGGTCGACCCCGTCGCGTCGGGCCTCGACCGGCCGGTGGACCTCGCGGTCGCGGACGGCGAGGTGTGGGTGTCCGACGCCGGGCGGGGGCAGGTGGTGCGGGTCTCCGACGGCCTCGTGGCGGCGGCCGGCCTGGCTCGTCCGGAGGGGCTGGTGGCCCACGGGGGCGACCTGTACGTCCTCGAGGCCGCGGCCGGGCGGCTCACGCGGGTGGACCCGCGCACCCGGAGCGCCCGACCCGTCGTCGGGAACCTGCCGCTCGCGACGCTCCCGGCGCACGTGCCCGCGCACGGGTCGGGGACGGGTTCGATCGCACAGCGCCCGGCCCCGTACGCGGCGCTGACCGTGCACGACGGCGCACTGGTCGTCGGCCTGACCGGGACCGGGGGCGTGCTGCGCGTCGGCTGCTAGCCCTTCCCGAGGCGCGCGGGGAAGCCGCCGGTGGCGATCGGGCCCCAGTGCTCGACCGTGAGTCGGATGAGGGTCTTGTCCTCGTCGGCCATGGCCTGCTTGTACTCGTCCCAGTCGGGGTGCTCGCCGGAGATGGAGCGGAAGTACTCGACGAGCGGGTCGAGGGCGTCGGGCATGTCGAGGATCTCCGCGGTGCCCTCGACGTGCACCCACGGGCCCTCGAAGTCGTCGGAGAGCATGCACATCACGACCCGCGGGTCGCGGCGGATGTTCGTCACCTTGGCGCGCTCGGGGTAGGTCGACACCAGCAGGCGCCCCTGCTCGTCGATCCCGACCGTCACCGGGCTGGTCTGGTCACCGCCGTCGGACCGCTTGGTCACGATCACGGCGTGGTGCCGGGTGCGGAGGAAGTCGACCAGCTGCTCGCGGTCGACGCTGTCGTTGGTCGCGATGTTCGCCACTTGTTGATCTTAGTGGCTCAGGCCAGCGGCCGCCGTCCGTGATGCTTCAGCCGGTCCTTGCCGAGCACGACGAGCCCGCCGAGCACGAGGACGAGGGCCACGTCCTCGGCGAGGCGCTGCAGCCCCTGCAGCGCGAGCCCGACGTCGAGGGCCGCGACCCCCATCCCGAGCACGCCGCCCGCCGGGACGAGCGCGAGGGCGATGAGGGCGCCGGCGAGGACGGCCTGGCGGAACGACGTGATGATCAGCAGCCCCGCGACCGCCCCGCCGGCGGCCACCAGCCAGTCGGCGGCGGTCGGGTCGATGACGAGGTGCAGGCCCTCGCTGCTCGCCAGGGTCTTCGGCGACGCGAGGCCGAGGGCCCGCAGCACGAGGAAGGCCAGCCCGCCGCCGACGGCGAGCAGCAGGTAGCCGACGAGCACCGAGACCAGGCCCCGGCGGATCGCGTAGCCGCTGCGACGCACGAGGGCCACGGCGAGCTCGCCGACCGGCTCGAACGCGGGGGTGAGCACCGCCGACGCCGCCAGCGCGAGGGCCTGGGGGACCGGCGGCGAGAGGAGGCCGGCGACGGCGATCGCGCCGCCGACCGTCATGAGGAGGACGTAGTTCAGCGAGAGCCGGCCGTGGTGGCGCAACCGCCGCTCGAACTCCTCCCAGGGCGACTCGTCGGCATCGTCGTCGATCGCGCCCTGGGCGCCGGTGGCGACGAGGCTCTCCACGCCGCCGGTCGCCACCGCGATCGGGCCGTGCCGCTCCGCCTCGGCGGCCGCGGCGAGGACGTCGTCGACCGAGCGGTTCAGCGTCTGCACGGTGATCACGTCGCCCTCGGGCCGGACGCCCGCGCCGCGCTCGACCTTGAGCGCGAGGACGCCGTCGATGGCGGCGAGCCGCGACAACGTCCCGTCGGTCGCCGCGCTCGGGACCGACATCTCGACGGAGTGGTGCACCGACGCCTCCTCACGGTGGACGCCGCCGACCGTCGGTCGGGGGCGGACCGCGATACCCGAGTCGGACGAAAGGCACACACCGACCTCACCGGACGTCAGGCGGTGCAGCCCCCGTCCTGCAGCTCCTGCGCGACCTGGCACGCCGAGGGCTGGTCGGGGTCGGCGGTGGCGAGGCGCGCGAGGAGCTCGCGCAGGGTGTCCTGCTCGCGGGGCTCCAGCGGGGCGAGCATGTGGTCCTCGGCGTCGCGGAGCTTGCGCTCGAGCTCGCACAGGCGGGCCCGGCCGGCGTCGGTGAGCTCCACGCGGCGCGCGCGACGATCGGCGGGATCGGGCCGCCGCTCGACCAGGCCGGCCGCCTGGATCTCGTCGAGCAGGTAGGTCATGACCGTCCGGTCGACCCCGAGCTTCCGCGCGAGGGCGAGCTGGGTGCTCGGCTCGCCCCGGGCGACCGCGGCCAGCACCTGGTAGCCGCGCGGCCCGCCGGGCAGGCCCTCGAGCACCGTCTGCGCGGTGCGCAGGTGGGCGCGCGCGACGCGGCCGAGGGCCCAGCCCAGATCGGACTCCACCTGCCGCGGCGTGCTCACCGTCTCAGGGTACGTGGTTGCGCAGGGAATCTGTGGAGCAGATAGTCTGTTCGACAGAACATCTCGGAAGACGCACACCGGAGGTCGTCATGAGCCTGCTCCGCATCGACAGCAGCATCCGCACGGAGGGCTCGGTGAGCCGTGAGGTGCTGGACAGCCTCGAGCGCTCGTACCTCGAGGCCGACCCGGGCGCCGCGGTCGTCCGCCGCGATCTCGGGCGCGACCCGATCTCGCCGGCGACCTGGGCGGCCGCCGTCGCCGCCGGGATGACGCCGGAGGACCGGCGCAGCGACGAGCAGCGGGCCGCGCTCGCCACGGCGGGCGAGCTCGCCGACGAGCTGGCGGCCGCGGACGCCGTCGTGATCGGCTCGCCGCTCTACAACTTCGGGATCGCCGCCCACCTCAAGAGCTGGGTGGATCTGCTCGTCACCGACCCGCGCTTCGCGCCCGGCACCTCGCCCCTGGCCGGCACGTCCGTGGTGCTCGTGGTCTCCCGCGGCGGCGGGTACGGCCCGGGCACCCCGCGGGAGGGCTGGGACCACGGCACCGGGTGGATCACGCGCATCCTCCGCGACGTGTGGGGCGCCGACGTCACGGTCGTCGAGGCCGAGCTGACCCTGGCCGAGGTCGTCCCGGCCATGGCCGAGCTCCGCCCGCTCGCCGCGCAGAAGCGGGCCGAGGCCCACGAGGCGGCGGCGAAGCTCGGTGTGGCGCTGCGCGCCTCGTGAGCACTCACGGTCGCCACAGCGACCGTGAGTGCTCACCTGAGCGCAGCTCACATGCTGCGCCGGTACTGCCCGCCCACCTCGAAGAACGCCTCGGTGAGCTGACCGAGCGAGCACACGCGGGCGGCCTTCATCAGCTCGTCGAACACGTTCTCCCCGGCGGTCGCCGCCGCCTGCAGTCGCGAGATCGCCTCGGCGGACTCGCTCTGGTGGCGGGCCTGGAAGTCGTCCAGGCGCTGGAGCTGCGAGCTCTTCTCCTCCTCGGTGGCGCGGGAGAGCTCGATCTCCTTCGGCTCCTCACCCTCGGCGTCCTCCGGGGGCAGGAACGTGTTGACGCCGATGATCGGCAGCGAGCCGTCGTGCTTGCGGCCCTCGTAGAGCATCGACTCGTCCTGGATCTTGCCGCGCTGGTAGCCGGTCTCCATGGCGCCCAGCACGCCTCCGCGCTCGGCGATCCGGTCGAACTCCGCGAGCACGGCCTCCTCGACGAGGTCGGTGAGCTCGTCGATGACGAACGAGCCCTGCAGCGGGTTCTCGTTGAGCGAGAGTCCCCACTCGCGGTTGATGATCATCTGGATCGCGAGGGCCCGGCGCACCGACTCCTGCGACGGGGTCGTCACGGCCTCGTCGTAGGCGTTGGTGTGCAGCGAGTTGGCGTTGTCGTAGAGCGCGCAGAGCGCCTGCAGCGTCGTCCGGATGTCGTTGAACTGCATCTCCTGCGCGTGCAGCGAACGACCCGACGTCTGGACGTGGTACTTGAGCTTCTGCGAGCGCTCGTTGGCGCCGTAGCGCTCGCGCATGGCCACCGCCCAGATGCGGCGGGCGACCCGGCCGATCACCGAGTACTCCGCGTCCATGCCGTTGGAGAAGAAGAACGACAGGTTGGGTGCGAAGTCGTCGATGTCCATCCCGCGGGCGAGGTAGGACTCGACGTAGGTGAAGCCGTTCGACAGCGTGAACGCCAGCTGCGAGATGGGGTTCGCCCCGGCCTCGGCGATGTGGTACCCGGAGATCGACACCGAGTAGAAGTTGCGCACCTTGTGCGCGATGAACCACTCCTGGATGTCGGCCATCATCCGCAGGGAGAACTCGGTCGAGAAGATGCAGGTGTTCTGGCCCTGGTCCTCCTTGAGGATGTCGGCCTGCACCGTGCCGCGGACGCTGGACACCGCGTGCGTGACGAGCTCGGCGCGCTTCTCCTCGGAGGGCTCCTCGCCGTGCTCCTCGCGGTACGCGTCCACCACCTGGTCGATCGCGGTGTTGAGGAAGAAGGCGAGTATCGTCGGGGCGGGGCCGTTGATCGTCATCGACACCGAGGTGCTCGGCGAGGTCAGGTCGAACCCGCCGTAGAGCACCTTCATGTCGTCGAGCGTCGCGATCGACACCCCGGACGTGCCGACCTTGCCGTAGACGTCCGGCGGCGTGGCCGGGTCGCGGCCGTAGAGGGTCACCGAGTCGAACGCCGTGGACAGGCGCTTGGCCGGCGAGTCCTCGGAGAGGTAGTGGAAGCGCCGGTTGGTGCGGAACGGGTCGCCCTCCCCGGCGAACATGCGCGCGGGGTCCTCGCCGTCGCGCTTGAACGCGAACACGCCGGCGGTGAAGGGGAAGGACCCGGGGAGGTTCTCCTTGCGCAGGAAGCGCACGACCTCCTCGTCCGCGGTGAACGGCGGCAGCGAGACGCGGTTGACCTTCGACCCGGACAGCGTCTCCTTCGTGAGCTGGACCCGGTTCTCCTTCTCGCGGACGGTGTAGACGAACTCGTCACCCGCGTAGTCCTCCTTGGTCTGCTCCCACCCGCTGAGCAGCGCGTCCGCCTCGCTCGGCAGGTCGCGCTCGGCCTCCTCCAGCACGGCCGGCAGCTCGCCCGCGTCGCGGTCGCCGAGCAGGTCGACCGCCTGCTTCAGCGCCGAGCGCCGCCGCGTCGCGGCGACCATGGTCTCGGTGTCCTCGTGGTAACGGCGCACGGTGGCGGCGATGTCGGCGAGGTAGCGCTCGCGCTCGGCGGGGATGGCCGAGCCGGCGAAGGTGGACACCGCGGTGTCGGGAATCTCGAGGTGCCCGGTGCCCTCGACGAGGCCCTTCTCGCCGAGCAGCGAGACGAGCTCGCCGTAGAGCGCGGTGACGCCCTCGTCGTGGAAGGTGGCGGCGCTGGTGCCGAAGACCGGCATGTCCTCCCAGCTCGCGCCCCACTCGTCGCGGTTGCGCAGCAGCTGGCGCGCGACGTCGCGTCGGGCGTCGTCGCCGCCGCGCCGCTCGAACTTGTTGATCGCGACGACGTCGGCGAAGTCCAGCATGTCGATCTTCTCGAGCTGGGAGGCCGCGCCGAACTCCGGCGTCATGACGTAGAGCGAGACGTCGGCGAACTCGACGATGCCGGCGTCGCCCTGTCCGATGCCCGGGGTCTCGACGATGACCAGGTCGGCCCCGGAGGCGCGCAGCACGGCGATGACGTCGGCGAGGCGCTCCGGCAGGGCGGTGCCCGAACCGCGGTTGGCCATGGAACGGAAGGCCACCGGCCCGCCGAGGGAGTTCATGCGGATGCGGTCGCCGAGCAGGGCGCCGCCGCCCCGACGGCGGGTCGGGTCGACCGCGAGCACGGCCACCTTGAGCTTGTCCTCGCGGTCCATCCGGGTGCGCCGCACCAGCTCGTCGGTGAGCGAGGACTTGCCGGATCCGCCCGTGCCGGTGATGCCGAGGACCGGGACGTGCCGCTCGGCGGTCACGCCGTCGACCCGCTCGCGGACGTCGTCGGGCAGCACCCCGGACTCGGCCATCGTCACCGCGCGGGCCACCACGGCCCGCTCGCCGGTGAACAGCCCGTCCCACGACGACGGGGCCTGCGCCGCGAGGTCCTCGTCGCACTCGCGGATGATCGTGTTGATCATGCCGGGGAGGCCGAGCTGCTGGCCGTCCTGCGGGGAGAAGATGCGGGCGACGCCGTGCGCGTGCAGCTGGTCGATCTCGCGCTGGACGATGACGCCGCCCCCGCCGCCGTAGACGCGGACGTGGCCCGCGCCGCGCTCGCGCAGCAGGTCGACGAGGTAGGTGAAGTACTCGACGTGGCCGCCCTGGTACGAGCTGATCGCGACGGCGTGCGCGTCCTCCTCGACCGCGGCCGAGACGACGTCGTCGACCGAGCGGTCGTGCCCGAGGTGGATCACCTCGGCGCCCTGGCGCTGCAGGATGCGCCGCATGATGTTGATCGCGGCGTCGTGTCCGTCGAACAGGCTGGCGGCGGTCACCACCCGGATCGGGTTGCTCGGCACGTACAGCTCTGATTCGGCCATGTCGCGTCGTCCTCGGTCGCCGGGTGTGGAGGGGAGTACCCCGGCGACGATAGTAGGACGTCCTAGTATTCGCGAGGACCGGTCTGTCACACCTGCCGTTCCGCGACGTACTGCAGGAGGCCGACGAGGGTCCCGGACCCGAGCAGCTCGCCGGCGGCGGCGAGGCGCACGACGTCGGCCACCGGGATCCACTGCGCCTGCCCGGGCTCGTGCCGGTCGAGGGGCGCGTCGCTGCGCTCGACCTCGGTCCAGAGGTGCACGTGGACGGTGGAGACGACGCCGCCGGGCAACGGCTGGAAGGTGATGAGCGGACGCCCGGGGCCGACGGGGGACCAGCCGGTCTCCTCCGCGGTCTCGCGGGCGGCCGCGACCGCCGGTTCCTCGCCGGGGTCGACGCCGCCGCCGGGCAGCTCGTAGCCGTAGCGGCCGACCGGGTAGCGGTAGGTGCGCAGGACGAGGACCTGCTCGTCGCGGACCACCACGGCGACCGCGACCGACGGCAGGTGCACCACCGGGTAGTCGAACCGGTCGCCCTCCGGCGCGGTGACGTCGTGCAGCTCGACGCGGACCGAGGCGTCGTCGTCGTCCGTGGTGACGGTGAGCGGTGCTCCCCACACGGTGGTCACCTCGTGGGTGGCCCAGGCGTCAGCCGGAGTCACACGCGTCCCTTCTGTCTCGACATGCGACGAACGGTCAGAAGAACGGTCACTCGGAGGAGTGATGTGTGGACCTTGTGTGTGTTCGCCGTGACGCTCGGGTACTTCGCTGACCCCGGCCGCCCGGCCGGTCCTACACGAGGGAGCGTCATGATCATCCTCGGCATCATCCTGCTGATCGTCGGGTACATCGTCCCGATCGCCGTGCTGACCTACATCGGGTGGATCCTGGTGGTCGTCGGCCTGATCCTCACCATCCTCGGCGCCGTCGGCCGGGGCGTGGGCGGGCGCAAGACGTTCTTCTAGAACCCCACGTGCCGGGAAGCGGGGGCTACCCGGCGCCGCGGTCGCGAACGCCCGTTCCCGGCGAGGGGAGCGGGCGAGCGCGTCACCGAACGTGATGATCCATGGCGATTTTCGCCAGCTGTCTTCTGTTCTGCTCTACGGAGCGTCACGATCGCTCCATGACTCTCCCCGCGTACTCCGGCCGCCACGCGACGTTCGACGCGACCACGGTCCTCCCCGCCCTACCCGCCGTCCCGCCCTCCGGTGCGCCGCCGGGCCCGCCGGCCCCGGTGACGGCCGCCGCGGTCGTGCTCGGGGTGCAGGGAGCGTTCGGCGTGCTCGGCGTCGGCTTCTTCGGCCTGCTGGCGGTCGCGTTCGGACTCGGCACCGGCGACTACCCGGGCCTGGCCGCCTGCCTGCTCGCCGTGCTGCTGGGGCTGGCCCTGGTGTCCCTGTGGTTCCTGCTCGCCCGACGCGTCCGGACCGGCAGCCGGGCCGCCCGCATCGTGGTGGCGCTGGTGAGCGCGGTCGGTCTCGCGGGCTCCGGGGCGAGCGCCGCCCTCGTCGGGCCGTCCCTGATCACCATCGGCGCGGCCGCGCTGCAGGTGTCGGTCCTCGTGCTGCTCTTCGTGCCGTCGTCGAACGCCTGGTTCCGCGCCGTCAGCCCAGCGCCCGGTCCAGGTTCACCGCCGCACTGATCAGCCCCAGGTGGGTCAGGGCCTGGGGGAAGTTGCCCAGCTGCTCGCCCGAGGCGGAGAGCTCCTCGGCGAACAGCCCGACGTGGTTGGCGTAGGTGAACGCCTTCTCCAGCACGTTGCGGGCCCGGTCGGCCCGGCCCGCCCGGGTGAGCGCCTCGACGTACCAGAACGAGCACAGGTTGAACGTGCCCTCCTCGCCGTCGAGCCCGTCGGACCCGTCCGGCGGGTAGCGCTGCACCAGCGAGTCGACGACCAGGTCGTCCTCGATGCGCGTGAGGGTCGAGAGGAAGCGCGGGTCGGTCGGCCCGGAGAACTTCACCAGCGGCAGGATCAGCAGCCCGGCCTCGACCTGGTCGGTGCCGGGGAACTGCGTGTACGAGCCCAGGTCGTCGTCCCAGCAGTCGCGCTGGACCTCCTCGTAGGCCTCGGCCGCGGCCTTCTCCCACGCCTCCACGGGGGCCGGCAGGCCGCGCTGGCGCGCCAGGCGCAGCGCGCGCTCGAACGCCACCCACACCATCACCCGCGAGTAGGTGTGGAACTGCGGCTCGCCCCGGGACTCCCAGAGCCCCTGGTCGGGCAGGTGCCGGTTGCGGTCCAACCAGTCGAGCGAGCCGCGGACCCGGGTCCACAGGTCGTAGGAGATCGGGGTCTCCTTGTTGGCGATGTAGACCGAGTCCATCACCTCGCCGTAGGTGTCGAGCTGGCGCTGCGCCCCCGCGGCGTTCCCGATCCGCACCGGCCGCGAGCCCCGGTACCCCGACAGGTGCGTCAGCTCGACCTCCTCCGGCGGCGGCGCCCCGTGCACGGTGTAGACCGGCAGCAGACCCGACGTGTCGTCCGCCTCGGCCATCCGCTGCTCGAGCCAGGACAGGAACGCCCGGCCCTCCTCGACGAAGCCCAGCCGCATCAGGGCGTAGGAGGTGAACGCGGCGTCGCGCAGCCAGGCGTACCGGTAGTCCCAGTTGCGCTCCCCGCCGATCTCCTCCGGCAGCCCGGCCGTCGGTGACGCGATCAGCGCTCCGGTCGGCCGGTGCACCATGAGCTTGAGCAGCAGCGCGGAGCGGTGGACCATCTCGCGCCAGCGCCCCGCGTAGGTCGAGCGGGCGAGCCACCGCTGCCAGTAGGCGAGCACCGCGTCCCGCCGCCGGTCCGCCTCGTGCTCGCCGAGCACCTCGACGTCGTTGCGGTGCGGCGCCTCGTCGTGCCAGCTCAGCAGGAAGTCCGCCGCCTCCCCGGCCCCGAGGTCGATCTCCGCGACGACGGCGGGTCCGGTCGCGTCGGGGTCGTCGGCCACCCGGAGAGCCGCCCCGGTGCGCAGCACCAACGCACCGGACCCGTCGTCCGGGAGGAAGACCGCGCCGACGCCGTCCAGGAGCTCCACGGTGTGCCGGGCCCGGGCCCAGTCGAACGCGGGCGCGCAGCGCACGGTGAACCGCTGCCGGCCCCGGACGACGCGCACCGTCCGCACCAGCGGGCGGGTGCCGTCGTCCTCGGGGTCCATGAGGTCGACGACCTCCGACACCGAGTCCGCGTCGAGGAAGCGGGTCATCAGGACGTTGGAGTCGGGCAGGTAGAGCTGCTTGGTGCGGGTGCAGGAGCCCGGGCGGACGGTGAACGCGCTGCGCTCGGCCTCGGCCCCGTCCTCGGTGAGCAGGGCGGAGAACACGGCCGGCGAGTCGAAGTCGGGCAGACACGCGAAGTCGATGCTCCCGTCGGTGCCCACCAGGGCGACCGTCCGCAGGTCGCCGATCACGCCGTGGTCCTCGATGGCCAGCATGATCGGGTGGTACCCCGTGGGGACGGTCCCGACCGGTCCGCCCCCACGGCGTGGGTCACCGCTTGCGGGCGTTCTTCGCCGACCGCTTCGCCTCGGCGACGTCGAGCGCCTCGGCCTTCGCGGCCGCGGCCTCCCGCTCGGCCTCGACGGCCTGCGACTCCGCCTCGACCCGGGTGCGACGGGCCTCCTGGGCGTGGTCGTCGGCGATCTCCTGCGCACGCTGCTCGTCGCGGCGGGCGGCCTGCTTGCGCTGCTGCTCGCGCTCGCGTTCCTGCTGCGCGCGCTGCTCCTTCTCCTGCTCGAGGCGACGATGCTGCTGCTGCTCGGCCTCGCGGGCCCTGCGGCGGGCCTCCTGGTCGCGCTCGCGGCGCTGCTCGAGCCGGTCGTCGGCCACCTCGCGCCGGGCCTGCGCCGCCTGGTCGCGTTCCGCGGCCTCGGTGCGCTGCTGCACCCGGGCGTCGGTGACGTCTCCCTGGCGCGCCAGGTCCGGGTCGCGCAGCAGCGACCCCAGCACCTGCCGCACGCCGCCCTCGACGGCGTCGACGGCCAGCGACGGGCCCCACTCCTTGTTGCCGCCGTTGCCGGTGACCTGGGCCAGGAGCCCCACCGGCAGGCGCACCACGCCGAACCCCAGCGAGATCACGGGTCCCGCCACCGCCGACACCGGGTTGCTCATCGGTCCTCCTCGACCTGTTCGACCGCCTCGAGCGTGCGCGCGGAGCGGCGGGCCTGCTCGGCCCGCTGCTCCTCGTCGCGCACGCGTGTCTCCGCCTCGCCGCGCTCGCGCACGGCCGCCGCCTCGTCGCGCTGCGCCGCCCGCTCCTGGGCCTGCGCGGTCTGCGAGACCACCTGCTCGCGCTGTGCGGTCTCGGCCTCGATGCGCTCCTCGCGGGCGCGGCGCTCGGCCTCGGCCCGCTCCTCGCGCTCGCCGCGGGCGTCCTCGGCGGCCAGGCGCTCGCGCTCCACGCGCAGTTCCTCCGCGCGGGCCTCGGCCTCGGCCTCCTCGCGCTTCTGCCGGGCCTGGGCCTCGGCGCGCTCGGCCTCCTTCTCGGCGTCGGCGCGCTCGGTCTGCAGCTCGCCCTCGGCGCGCAGCGTGTCGTTGCCCGTGACCGCTCCGGCCGCCTTCTTCACGGCGCCCGCGAGCCGGTGGCCCGCGCGGCCGGTCGTACTGGTGTCGGTGGGTTCGGCACCGTCGGACATGGGTCCTCCTCCCGTTCGGCGGGCCGTGGTACCCGAACGACCGAGGAGGGACGCGTCCGATCAGAGCAGGCCGCGCACCACCTCGGCGGCAGGTCCTGCGGTCGCGCGGCGGAAGTGCACGCCGGCCCACAGGTGCAGCCGCTCGGCGTCGCCCGCCTTCGCGGCGGCGACGCGGATCGGCCGCGTCAGGTGGTGCAGCTCCGGGTAGGCGGCCGGCGCGACCGGACCGTGCTCGACGGCGAAGCGGTTCGTCAGTGCCCGCGCGGCGCGGCCCGTGAAGGCCCGCGTGACCGTGGTGCCGGAGAAGGCGGGGTCCGCGAGGGCCTCGCGGTGGGTCGCGGAGGTCCCGGCCTCCTCGGTGCGCAGGAACGCGGTGCCGAGCTGGACCTGCTCCGCGCCGGCGTCGAGCGCCCGCCGGACCCCGGCGGCGTCCGCGATCCCGCCCGCGGCGACCAGCGGCAGGGCGGTCCGCGGCCGGATGGCGCGGACCAGGTCGAGGGTGTCGACGTCGTTCGGCTCGGCCGCGACCGCGTGCGTCCCGCGGTGCCCGCCCGCGTCGGTGCCCTGGACGACGAGGCCGTCGAACCCCGCGTCCGCGGCCGCCCGGGCCTCCTCGGGGCTCGTCACGGTGGCCAGCAGCCGCGCGCCGGTCGCCCGCAGCGCGGCGAGGCGGTCGGGGTCGGGGAGCGCGAAGGTGACGCTGATCGTGTCGGGCGGGTCCGCCGCGAGCACCCGAATCTTCGCGTCCAGGCCCGACCCGTCGTCGGGATCGGCCGCGGGGTGCGGGTCGCCGAGCTCGACGAGCACCGCGCGGGCCTCGGCGGCGATGCGCCGACCGTAGGACGCCACGGCCCGGTCCCGACGACGGGCGCGCGGGCTCGGGTCGGGCAGGAACAGGTTGACCCCGAACGGCCGGTCCGAGCGCTGGCGCAGCTCCGCGAGCTGGGCGGCGAGGGCGTCGGCGGTCAGGTAGCCCCCGGCGAGGTAGCCGAAGCCGCCGGCCCGCGCGACGGCCGCCACCAGCGCCGGCGTGGACGGCCCGCCGGCCATCGGGGCCGCGACGATCGGGTTCACCGGACCGGCCCGCCCCGCCTCGTCAGCCGGACCGGTCGAATGCGTAGTCCCCCGCCGCCTCCCACGGGCCGCCACGGTAGTGCCACAGGGCGAGGGCCTCGACCTCGGTGTCGTACGGGACGTGCGTTTCCCGGACGGTCTCGAGGGTGCGGCGGGCCTCCTCGGGCGTCACCTTGTTCTGGATCGTCACGTGCGGGCGCCAGCGGCGGGCGTCCTGGTCGGACAGGTCGTCCTCGAAGCGCTTCGCGATCGCCCCGCGGATGCCCTCGAGCTCCGAGGACTGCAGCCGCAGACCGACCCCGCGGCCCAGCTTGAACGGCTCGCCCACGTGGATCGCCGGCCGATCGCCGCGCGTGAGCCGGGCGAGCTGGGTCCGGACCTCGTCGAGACGCTCCCCGGGCAGGGCGTGGAACAGCGTGATGTGCGCGCCGACGTGCAGGCGGTCCGCCGGGAACCAGCGTCGGCGCTGGGCGTCCAGGTCGGCCTGGGCGTCGGGGACGAGGACGGCGGAGACGATCAGGGGGTCGGGCACCGGGGCGAGGTACCCGCTGCGGCTCCCGAGGTGCACATCGGGCACGTCCGGCCGCCGCGAACGCGGCGTCAGGGGGTGCCTGCGGGGCCGGCGAGCCAGCCGGCCGGGTCGTCCCACGCCTGCAGGGTCCGCCGCGAGTGCACCGTGACGGGCTCGCCCGACGTGGGGTCCGGCCAGCTCAGCGTCCGCGCCAGCAGCTGCAGGGGCGTGCGGAGGTCGTCCAGCGGGACGTCCCGGAGGTCGGGGTAGAACGGGTCGCCCAGGATCGGGATCCCGAGCGAGCAGAGGTGCAGGCGCAGCTGGTGGGTCCGCCCCGTGCGCGGGGTCAGCCGGTACCGCGCGACCGGCCCGAGCACCGGGTCGTCGCGGTGCCCGACCAGCTCCACGAGCGTCTCGGCGTTCGGTTCGCCGTCCACCTCGCGGGCCGTGACGGTCCCGCGCTCCTTGACGATCCGCGAGCGCACCACCTGCGTCGTCGGGAGCGCCGGGTCGTACCGCGTGACCGCCTCGTAGGTCTTGGCCACCCGCCGGTCGCGGAACAGGTTCTGGAACGTCCCGCGGTCCGCGCGCCGGATCACGAACAGCACGAGCCCCGCGGTGACCCGGTCGAGCCGGTGGGCGGGGGAGAGGTCGGGCAGGCCGAGCTCGTCGCGCAGCCGGACCAGCGCCGTCTCCCGCACGTGCTTCCCGCGGGGGATCGTCGCGAGGAAGTGCGGCTTGTCGGCGACGAGGACGCGGTCGTCGGAGAACGCGACGTCGATGCCGAACGGCACCGGGGCCTCGTCGGGAAGGTCCCGGTGGAACCAGATCGACCCGCCGCTGACGTACGGCGCGTCGGCCGGCAGCGGGCCCTCGGCGTCGTGGAAGCGCCCGGCGTCGAACATGGCGTCGACCTGCGCGGCCGGCAGCGGCACCCGCGTCACCACGTGGTCGCGGATCGTCGCCCACTCGTCCGACACCGGCAGCCGCATGCGCGCCGGGTCGAGCCCGAAGCGGGGCGGCAGAGACTCCGGCGGGCGCACGCTCCCCATTCTGAGCGAAGGGCACCTTCGGTCGATCTACCCGCCCGTGGGCGCCCACGGCCATGTGTGCCCGCGGCCGGCCAGGGGCGCCCATGGCCCGCCTATTCGCGCGAAGGTGCCCTTCGGTCAGTCGGCGAGCAGCGCGTCCGACACGATCTTGCGCTGGATCTCCGACGTGCCCTCGAAGATCGTCGTGAGGCGGGCGTCGCGCCAGTACCGCTCGGCGGAGTACTCGGTGGTGTAGCCGTTGCCGCCGAAGATCTGCAGGGCCCGCGAGGTCACGCGCTCCGCGGTCTCGGACGCGACGAGCTTGGCCTGCGAGGTCTCGACGTCCGCCGGCGCACCCGAGTCCACGAGCCACGCTGCGTGCAGGTAGAGCTGCCGGGCGGCCTCGACGTCGGCGGAGAGGTCCGCCAGCGCGTGCCGGATGACCTGCTGGTCGCCGATCGGGTGCCCGAACTGCACGCGCTGCTTCACGTAGGCGATCGCGTCCTCGACGGCGCCGCGCGCGAGCCCGACCGCCCGCGCGGCCGTCTGCACCCGGGCCGGCCCGAGCCAGCGCAGCGACTCCTTGAACCCCTGGCCCTCGTCCTGCCCGGTGTCCTGCAGCGCGTCGGCGGGGAGGCGGAGCCCGTCGAGCTGCAGCTCCCACGTCGTCAGGCCGTAGTAGCCGATCTTGTCGATCGGGGTGCCGGTGACGCCCTCCGGGAACTCCCCGCGCGCCTTCTCCACGAGGAACAGCTCCAGTCCGTCGGAGCGTCCACGGCCTTCGCGCGGCTCGCGGGTGCGCGCGAGCAGGTGCAGGAAGTCGGCCCGCTTCGCGTGCCCGACCCAACGCTTCGTCCCGCTGATCACCCACTCCTCGCCGTCGCGCTCGGCGTGGCACCCGACGTTCGCGAGGTCGGAGCCGGCCGACGGCTCGGAGAACGCGATCCCCCCGATCCACTCACCGCGGGCGGAACGCTCGAGCAGGTCCGGCCGTCCGGCGCAGCCGGTGCCGTTGCCGCGGGCGATGATGCTCGCGACGCTCATCCACGCCCGCGCGAGCTCCTCGCAGATCAGCGCGTACTCGAGCACGCCCAGCCCGAGCCCGCCGTGCTCGCGGTCGATCATCACGCCGAAGTAGCCGAGCTCGGCGAGCCGCGCCATCAGCTCGTCGGGGATCTCGGCGCGCTGCGGGTCGAGCTCGTCGGCGACCGGCAGCACCTCCTCCATCGCGAACGTGCGCGCGACCCGCTGCAGCTCCAGCCGCTCCGGGGTCAGGTACACGCTCGCCGCGGGTGCGAGCGTCTCGACACCCTCGAGGTTCTTCCGGCTCCAGCTCATGCCGCTCTGTTCCCGACGCCGGGTCCTCCCGCACCTGCGCGGGCGGAGGTCACGTCCGGACGTGCGGGACGATGCGGTCGGCGGCGAGCCGGTCGAACACGGCGGCGAAGGCGTCGAGGGTGCGGACGTAGCCGGGGAACCCGGCGAGGCGCGACCGGGACATGTCGGTGAGGCACTCGATGTCACGGCCCAGGTCGCCGTCGGTGTGCCAGAACGAGGCGACCCGGTCGAGGTCGGTCTCCACCAGGTGCTCGCGCTCGGCGATCCGCGCCCACACGTCCGCCGCGCCGGCCGTCTGCTCCTCGAGCGGGCGCACGGTGCCGTCGAACCCCTGCGCCTCCACCCCGAGCAGCTCGGCGAGCCGCGGCCACATCCAGCGCCAGCGGAAGACGTCGCCGTTCACCACGTTCAGTGCCTGGTCGTGCGCCGACGGCGACCCGGTCGCCCAGATCATGTGCTCGGCGGCCTGCCCGGCGTCGGTCATGTCGGTGAGCCCGTCCCACTGCTGCTGCGAGCCGGGGAAGGTGAACGGCCGCCCGGTCTCCCGGCACAGCGCGGCGTAGGCGGCGAGCGTGGACGCGATGTTCATGGCGTTGCCCACCGCGTAGCCGACCACCGTGTGCGCCCGGTGCACGCTCCACGAGAAGCGGTGCTCGCGCGCGGCGGCGAACAGCTCGTCCTCCTGGGCGTAGTAGAAGTTCGGCGCGTCGAGACGCGGCTCGGTCTCCACGAACGGCGTCTCCGGCAGCGTCCCCTGGCCGTACGCCTCGAACGGCCCGAGGTAGTGCTTGAGGCCCGTCATCAGCGCGACGTGCTGGACCGTGCCCTCGGCGCCCGCGGCCGCGAGCACGTCGCGCACCATCCCGCCGTTGACCCGGATGTTCTCCTCCTCGCTGTCCTGGCGCGCCCACGCGGTGAGGAACACCGAGGTCGGCCGGGTGCCGGCGATCACCTCCCGCAGGGCGGTGGGGTCGGTGAGGTCGGCGTGGAGGCCCTCGACCTCGGCGACCGTCGACGACGACCGCCGCGACAGCCCGAGCACGTGCCCCCCGCGGACGGTGAGGCGCTCGGCGAGGGCGTGGCCGACGATCCCGGTGACGCCGACGATCAGGGGGCGGGAGAGCGGATGCATGCGCGGCGGGTGCCCGTCCCGCCTCGGTTGAACCCTTGACCATTGCGGTAGAAGGAGACGTGTTCGTCTACACCGCCCAGCCCGCGCGCGTCGTGTTCGGCGCCGGCACGCTCGACCGGCTCGCCGACGAGGTCGACCGGCTCGGTCGGTCGCGGGTCCTGGTCCTGTCCGGCCGCCGGCACGCGGAGCGCGTGGAAGCGGTGCTCGGCCCGCGCGCCGTGGCGCGCTTCGAGGGCGCCGCGATGCACACGCCGGTGGAGGTGACCGAGCGCGCGCTCGCCGTGCTCCGCGACGCGGACGCCGACTGCGTCGTCGCCGTCGGCGGCGGCTCGGCGACGGGCCTGGCCAAGGCGCTGGCGTCCCGCACCGGGGCCGACCAGGTCATCGTGCCGACGACGTACTCCGGGTCCGAGGTCACGCCCGTCCTCGGGGAGACCGCCGACGGCCGCAAGACCACCCGCACGTCGCCGGACATCCTCCCGGAGACCGTGATCTACGACGTCGAGCTCTCCCGGTCGCTGCCCCACGACGTCACGGTCACCAGTGCCGTCAACGCCCTCGCCCACGCCGTCGAGGCGGTGTACTCGCCGCAGGCGAACCCCGTCGTCGACCTGCTGGCCCTCGACGCGACCCGGCGCCTGGCCGCCGGTCTGCGGGGTCTCGACGGCGGGGACTCCGCCCGCGACGACCTGCTGATGGGCGCCTGGCTGGCCGGTACGTGCCTCGGCTCGGTGGGCATGGCGCTGCACCACAAGCTCTGCCACACGCTCGGCGGCTCGTTCGACCTCCCGCACGCCCCGACGCACACCGTCGTCCTCCCGCACGCCATGGCCTACAACGCCGCGGCCGCGCCGGAGGCGATGCGCCGGCTCGCCGACGCCCTCGGGGTGGACGACGCGCCCCGCGGCGTGTTCGACCTCGTCACGACGGCGGGTGGCCCCACCTCCCTGCGCGAGCTCGGGATGGACGGGGCCGACCTCGACCGGGCGGCCGGGATCGCCGTCGGGACCCCGTACCCGAACCCCGCCGAGCTCACCTACGACGGGCTGCGGGCGCTGCTGGGCCGGGCGTGGGCGGGCGAGCGGCCCTAGACGAGGTCCGCGCCCGCCCGCAGCGCGCGGAACTTCTCCCACACGACGGTCGGGTGCACCTCGGGCTGGTAGCTCGCGCGCGAGGAGAACCCGCAGTCGGCGCCGGCGATGACCTGCTCGCGCCCGACGGCGTCGACGTAGTGGCGCAGCATCTCGGCGACGAGGTCGGGGTGCTCGACGTAGTTCTGCGCGTGTCCGAGGAGCCCCGGGACGAGGACCGCGTCCCCGAGCCGACGTTGCAGCCCGGCGTCCTGCCAGATCGTCCACTCGTGCATGTGCCGCGGGTTCGCGACCTCGAACGAGTACGCCCCGGCCCGGATCGCCAGCATCGGCCCGGCGACCTCGGCCATCGTGATGTCGTGGATCCGCGGCCCGTGGTTGAGGCCGTAGCAGGTGTGGAGGCGGATCCGCTCGGTCGGGATGTCGCGCAGGGCGTGGTTGACGATCTCGGCGTGCTCGGCCGCGGTGCGCTGCCGCTCCTCGGGCGTGAGCTGCGGGTCGGAGAGGATCTCGATCAGCCAGGGGTCGTCGATCTGGAGCAGGAACCCGGCGTCGACGATGGCCAGGTACTCCTCGCGCAGCGCCTCGGCGACGGCGGTGTAGTACTCGGTGTCGGTCGCGTAGTACTCGTTGCGCCCGAAGCCCCGCGGCGACGTCGACGGCATGAACGCCTCGGTGGCGTCGACCCCGACGAGCGCGGCCTTCAGGTTGTCGATGTCGGTCCGCAGCTGGTCGTGCCCGGAGTAGGAGACCGGCCCGACACAGGCGACCGTGACCATCGGCGCCACGGTCTTCGTGTACTTCCCCATGTACTGCTCGTAGTACTCGGGGAAGGCGTCGAGCTCGAGGCGCCACGACGGCGGGAGCAGCTTCTCCCCGGACGACGGGGAGAAGCCCTCGAGGCGGTCCTGGATGTAGGTCGCGAAGCTGACCTTGCCCATCTCGCCGTCGGTGACGACGTCGAGGCCCACCTCGGCCTGCTTCGCGACGACGTCGCGCACGGCCTCGGTGACCTGCTTGGCGAACCCGGCCTCGTCGTACGGGCGGCCGTGCTCCTTCTCCCGCATCGTGTCGAGCAGCGCCTCCGGGCGCGCGAGGCTGCCGACGTGGGTGGTGAGGATCCGCTCTCCGCTGCGCTGCATGGCCCCGACGCTAGGAACGGGACCGCCCGCGAGACACCGCGTCGTTCGCGTGTGCGGCACGGGGGACGTGGTGGAAGCCCACCTGGGCGGGCAGCGCGAGGAACCGGCACAGGTACACCAGGCCGCGGTCGTCGCCCTCGCCCTCGACGGTGTACGTCCAGTGGTCCCGGGGTTCGGTCGTCGTCGCGCGCACCAGGACGGTGTGCTGCGGGGTGCCCGCGGCGGTCGGACGGTGGTGCACGGAGATCGGAGCGCCGACCGTGACGGCGGTCAGCCCGGTCTCCTCGCGGACCTCCCGCCGCGCCGCCGCCTCGATCGTCTCGCCCGGATCGACCCCACCGCCCGGGAGCTGCACGCCGGCGTCCGGGTGGTCACGGTGGTCGAAGACGAGCACCTCGGGGCCCTGTCCGGTCTCGCGGACGAGGGCGACGGCGACACGGAGGCGGGTGGTGGACACCTCGTCGAGTCTGCCCGGTGCGCGCTGCTGCGCGTGGCGCACACATGCCGGCGTGGGCGGCGCCGGAGTCCGCGCGTCAGGACCGTGCGTCCTCCACGGCCCGGCGGATCGCGATGACCGCCCGGTCGCGCTCGGCGACCAACGATGCGAACGACCGGTCGGTCGCCGTCCCCGCCACCATCGCGTCGCGCAGCTCCGGTGTCAGCTCCGGGGCGTCCAACCGCGTCCAGGGGGCCTGCAGCGACGGCCCGAAGTGGTCGAGCATGTGCGCCATCCCGCCCTCGCCCCCGGCCAGGTGGAACGTCCGGCACGGCCCGTGCACCGGCCAGCGCAGGCCCGGGCCCTCGGTGATGGACGCGTCGATCTGCTCCACGGTGGCCTCCCCGTTCGCCACCATGTGCAGCGCCTCCCGCCAGAGCGCCTCCTGCAGCCGGTTCGCGACGAAGCCCGGCACCTCCCGGTCCATCTCGATCACCGACTTGCCGAGCCCGCGGTAGAACTCCGCGGCCCGCTGCACGACGGCCGGAGCGGTCGCCTCGCCGCCGACCACCTCGACCAGCGGGATCAGGTACGGCGGGTTGAACGGGTGCCCGACGACGAGCCGCGACGGGTCCGCGGCGCGAACCGCCATGTCGGTCATCGGGAACCCGGAGGTCGACGACGCGACGATCGTCTCCGGCCCGGTCGCCGCGGCGAGGTCGGCCAGCAGCGACCGCTTCAGCTCGAGGTCCTCGGGCGCCGACTCCTGCACGAACTCCGCGTCCCGCACGGCCTCGGCGAGCGAGCCCGCGACCGTCAACGTGCCCCACGCGTCGTCGGGAAGACCCACCGCGTTCAGCGCGGGGCGGGCCGCCTCGACGACCGTGCGCAGCCGCGCGTCGGCGTCGGGCGCCGGGTCCCAGGCGACGACGTCGTGGCCACGGGCGAGGAAGTAGGCCGCCCAGCCGCCGCCGATGACCCCGGCGCCGATGCAGGCGATCACCGCTGCAGCCCGAAGATCTCGCGGGCCTCGTCGGGCGTCGCGACGGCCGATCCGAGCGACTCGATGATGGTGACCGCTTGCTCCACGAGCTGGGCGTTCGTCGCCTTGACCCCGCGGGAGAGGTAGAGGTTGTCCTCCAGCCCGACGCGGGCGTGCCCGCCGAGCAGCACCGACTGCGCGACCCACGGCAGCTGGTCGCGTCCGAGGGCGAACGAGGTGAACTCGGCGTCGGCGGGCAGCTGGTTGACCATCGCCATCAGCAGGCCGGGGTCGGCCGGGGCGCCGTAGGGCACGCCCATGCAGAGCTGGAACAGCCCGGGCGCGTCGATCAGGCCCTCCTCGCGCAGGACCGTGGCGAACCAGAGCTGGCCCGAGTCGAACACCTCCAGCTCGGGCTTCACGCCGAGCTCCTGGAACCGCTTCGCGCCCTCGCGCAGCATGGCGGTCGTCGAGACGTAGAGGGCCTGGCCGTCGCCGAAGTTGTACGAGCCGCAGTCGAGGGTCGCGATGTCGGGGAGGAGCTCCTCGACGTGGGGCATCCGGTCGCGCTGGCTGACGAGGTCGGTGCCGTCGACGGGCTTGAGCGGGTCCTCGGCGTCGACGACGAGGTCGCCGCCCATGCCGGCGGTGAGGTTGAGGACGACGTCGACGTCGCTCGCCCGGATCAGCCCGGCGGCCTCGCGGTAGAGCGCGACGTCGCGGGAGCGGATGCCGGTCTCGGGGTGCCGGACGTGCACGTGGACGACCGCTGCACCCGCGCGGGCAGCGGCGATCGCGTCGTCGGCGATCTGCTGCGGGGTGACCGGGACGTGCGGGCTCTTGGCGGGCGAGTCGGCGGCGCCGGTGAGGGCGGCCGTGATCACCACGCGGCGGTTGACGGGGCGGCTCATGCGGGGTCCTTCCGGACGACGGACGTGGTGAAGTCGTGCAGCGCGGCCCGCATCTGCGCGGGGGTCGAGGCGCCGGTCATGACGCCGACGCCCAACCCGTCGACGAGCGCGGTGAGCTGGCGGGCCCGCAGCTCCTGGTCGCCGGGTGTGAACACGCCGGTCTCGGCGCCGGCCTCGAGGGTCAGGCGGACGGTGCGGAACCAGCGGTCCTGGGCGCGGGCGTACAGGTCGCGGTGGCGGGACGCCGTGACGGCCTCCACCCACACCTGCATCCAGATCGACCACTCCGGCTCGAGGACCGGGCCGTCGGGCATCTGGAGGTCGAGCAGCCTCTCCAGCCGCTCGACGGGGTCGTCGATCGCGGCGAGGGCGGCGGCCTGCCGGTCGTGGGCGAGCTCGACGTTGTGCCGCAGGGCCTCGTCGAGCAGGGCGTCCTTGTCCGCGTAGTGGTAGTGCACCGCGGCGCTGCTGGTGCCGGCCGCCCCGGCGACGTCGGCGATGCGCACGCGGTGGTACCCGCGGGTGGCGATGAGGGTCCAGGCGGCGTCGAGGATGCGCTTGCGCGCGTCGTCGGGCTCGCTGCGGACGGCGATGAGGTCGGACGCGGCGGTGACGGGGGAGGAGCCCGCACCGCGGAGCAGCCAGGTGAGGTCGACGCCGGTGTGCGCGGCGATCCGGTCGAGCTCGTCGGGGGTGAACCGGCGCCGGCCGGCGAGGGCCTTCGACAGCTTGGTCTCGTCGAGCCCGACCGCCGCTGCGACCCGTCGTCGGGAACCCGCGGCGTCGACGGCCGCGCGGACCCGGTGCCGGACCTCGTCGTCGCTCATCGGTCGGCACGCTACGGGTGTCCTTGCCGCTATCGCAAGTCCTGATTGGTGGATCAGCCCGCGGCTTGCGATCGTGAGGGGAGGATGCGAGCGCTCTTGTGGTGCGAGGGTTCCCCTCACGAGACTCGAGGGATGGCGTACGCGAACGACGTCGGTGGCATGCACGGGTTCGGGGACCTGCCCGAGGAAGGGCACGGCTTCGAGTCGGTGTGGGAGGCGCAGGTGTTCGCCCTGAACCAGGCGTGCGTGGCGGCGGGCGTCTACACGCTCGACGAGTTCCGGCACACCATGGAGCGGATCCCGCCCGCCGAGTACTACGCGATGCCCTACTACGAGCGCTGGCTGTACGCGGTGGAACGGCTGCTGCCGTGAGGGAGACGGAGCGCAGCGGAGCTCGACCCGCCGTCGGGGTCGGCGACCGCGTCCGGGTGCGCGTGCTGAACCCGCCGGGGCACAACCGGGCGCCGTCGTACGTGCGCGGGCGCACCGGGGTCGTGGTGCGGGCGGTGGGGGACGGGCGCTTCCCCGACGAGGCCGCGGCCGTCGGCGCGGACGCGCGGCGCGAGGAGAGCTGGACGGTGGCGTTCGCCGGGACCGAGCTGTGGGGCCCCGACGCCGGGCCGAACGACCGCGTGCACGTCGACCTGTTCGAGACCTACCTGGAGCGTGCATGAGCGGGTCCGGCCACCATCGCAACGGTGAGCTGCAGGCGCGGGTGAACGTGCTGCTGGCGCTCGCCGAGGAGCGCGGCATCGTCGACCGCGAGGAGATCGACCGGCGGATCGAGCTGCTCGGGTCGTCGGTGTCGCCGCTCAACGGGGCGCTCATGGTCGTCCGGGCCTGGAACGACGACGCCTACCGCGAGCGGCTGCTCGACGACGCCGGTGCGGCGGCCGCCGAGCTCGGGGTCTCCGGCGGCGGCTACTCCTCGGACATCCGGCTGCACGCGGTGGCGAACACCCCCGAGGTGCACAACGTCGTCGTCTGCACCCTGTGCTCCTGCTACCCGCTGGCGTGGCTGGGCCCGCCGCCCGCCTGGTACAAGTCCGAGGCCTACCGCTCCCGGGTGGTGCGCGACCCCCGGGGGGTGCTCGCGGAGTTCGGGACGACGCTGCCCGACGCGACCGAGGTGCGGGTGTGGGACGCCAGTGCCGAGGCCCGGTACATGGTCGTCCCGATGGCCCCGGCCGGGGCCGCGGACCTCTCGGAGGACCAGCAGCTGGACCTCGTCACCCGGGACTGCCTGATCGGTGTGGCGGTGCCCTGAGTGCCAGCAATGCGTCACTGCTTGCACCCGGTGACGGGAAAAGCCACATCGTCGGCCGCGACCTGACGATGTGGCTTCTCTGGCGTCCAGTGCAAGCGGTGACGCATTGCTTGCACTCGGGCCCTAGGACGTCGCCCGCTCCAGCGCGACCGTGATCCGCTCGGCCGCGCGGCGCACGCCCTGCACCAGGGCGGGCTTGCGCGGACCGAGCACCCGCGACGTCGAGCCCACGACCGACACCGCCGCGACGGCCCGGCGCCGGCCGGAGGCCCCGGTGAGGATCGGCGCCGCGATGGACGACCAGCCCTGGTCGTACTCGTCCCGACACGTCGCGTAGCCCTGCTCGCGGGTCTGGACGAGCGTCTGCCGCCAGCGGCGCGGGTCGACGACCGTGAACGGGGTCCGGCGCTCCAGGCCCCGCTCGAGGATCGCCATCGTCAGCGACGGGTCGGACGCCGCGAGGACCCGCCCGATCGACGACGAGTGCGCCGGGTTGCGGTGGTAGTCGGTGCGGAACCGCAGGCCGGCGCCCTCGGTCTCCAGCCGCTCGAGGTAGAGCACGTCGGTGCCCACCGCGACGCCGAGCTGCACGGTCTCGCGGACCGTCTCCCGCAGCTCACCGAGCACCGGCATCGCCACCTCGCGCAGCAGCAGCCGGTCGACCGCGAGCTGGCCGTACTCGAAGAGCCGCAGGCCGAGCCGGTAGCGCCCCGACCCGGCCTTCTCCAGCAGGCCGCCCGCCGCGAGCGCGGCGAGCATCCGGCAGGCGGTCGACTTCGCGATCCCGAGGCGGGCCGCGACCTTCGTGGCGCCGAGCTCGGGGGAGTCGGTGAAGCAGTCGAGGACCGCGACGGCGGTGGACACCGACCGCAGGGGCGAGTCCTCGGCCTCGTCGGGCAGCACGGGCGGCGTGAAGGGCAGGACGGTCATCACGCCTCCCAGTCCGGGAACTCGTCGGGCGGCGGCACGTTCACCTCGGTGACCCGGTTGCGGTAGGAGACGAACGCGGTGCGCCCGCCCTCCCGCATCTTGATCCGGATCTCCTCGGTGTTGAGGGGCTCGCCGGGGTCGTAGCCGTGCGCCCAGGTGGCGAAGGCCCGCATCGGGCCGGAGTGCGTGGCCGCGAGGATCCGCTGGTGGTCGGGCTGTTCGTGCATGAGGCGGTGGAAGCCCCGCCAGAACCGCCGCACGCACATGGCGGGCGGCTCGAAGTACATCATCGGGATCGTGAGCCACTCCTGGATCGGGTCGGCCCCGCCCAGCTGGGTCCGGTAGAACCGGTCGATCTCGACGAGCCAGCGCGGCCGGTCGCCGACCGCGAGCCGCTCCAGCGTCTCGTTCGTCGCCTGGTACTGCCGGAACGCCGAGGTCACGTCGCGGAGCCCGTCCGGGGTCCACACCCCGAAGTTGCGCAGCTCCGGGATCGGCTCCTTGTCGGTGATCTCCGCGTCGATGCCCCACATCGACAGGCCGTCCTTGGCGCCGCGGAAGAGCTGGTCGGCGGTCTGCCGGGCGCGGTTGGTGTCGGCGCAGACGAGGAGCACCCGGTCCCCGTCGGACCAGCGCCGCGCGAGCTCGTGGCCGCGGCGGTGCGCCTGCCACGCGCCCATCGGCGTGAGGCCGGCGTCGGTCGAGTACCCCTGGGTGATGCCGTGCCGGATGATCGAGATCTCGCAGACGATCTTCTCCGACGCCCGGCGCTCGACCGGCGCGGCGATCTCCTTGCCGCGACTGGCCTCGGCGAGGGCCGGGGTGAAGCGCTCGCCGTCGTGGGAGACGCTGGTCTCGGTGCCCGACGAGGCCGTGGTCCGTTCCCGGAAGCGGCGCAGGTAGAGCGGGACGCCCTCCTCCGCGGGTGCCTCGGTGTCCGGCGTCCGCCGCCGGGACCGGTACCGCGACAGGTAGTCCGGGGTCTCGTAACGGTCCACCGACCGCGGGTCGCGGGCCATCAGGAGTGCACCGTGAAGAAGCGCTCGTTGACCTGGCGGTGGTAGTAGAAGATCGCCCGCCCCATCTCCTCCTCGGTCCAGGTGATCGGCTCGAAGTCCGGGTCCACCCAGTAGCCGCCGGTGAACAGCTCGTTGCGGTTGCCGGCGGGGTCGAAGAAGTAGGTGGTGTAGCCGCGGGTCACGCCGTGGCGCGTGGGGGCCACGTCGATCGGGACCCCGTGGTAGGCGAGCGTGTCGGCGGCCTCGCGGATGCCGTTCCAGTCGTCCATCCAGAACGCGAAGTGGTGCAGCGCGCCGTTCGGGCCGGTGATCACCGCGATGTCGTGCGGGGTGTGCGAGTGCTCGAGGAACGTGGCGAGCTGGTGCCCGTCGTTGGCGAGGATCTGCTCGGTGAGGCGGAACTCGAGCAGCTCGGTGAAGAACGCGGTGAACGCCTCGACGTCCTCGGCCATGACGAAGACGTGGTCCAGCCGCGGCGGGGCGATGCCGACCAGGTCCTGCGGTCGGGGCGGCGGGTTCTGCATCGGGAGCATGTTCCCGATGCGCTCGGTGCCGTGGGTCAGCTCGACGAGGTGCCCGGACGGCGCCTCGAAGCGGATCGCCTCGCCCCAGCCGGGGCCGAGCTCCCGCGCGGCGAACCGCTTCACGGCCACGCCGGCCGCCTCGAGCCTCGTCGTGAAGTGGTCGAGGTCCTCCGGGGCGTGCAGCTTGAACGACATGTGGTCCAGGCCGTGCGTGGGTGCGGAGCGCAGGATCACCGAGTGGTGCTCGCGCTCGTCCCAGCACTTCAGGAAGACGCGCTCGGCGCCGTCGCGTTCGTCGCGCGCGGTCTCGATCAGCCCGAGCACCTCGGTGTAGTACGCCGCGGCGAGCTCGAGGTCCGGGACGCGGATCTCGACGTGCTGCAGCCGCAGGATGCGGTCGGACGTGGAGTTGTTCGGCATCGGACCCCTCACGTGTGCATGCGCAGGAAGCGCTGGCTGACGACGTTCTCGTAGTAGAAGAGGCCCTTGCCGAAGTTGTCCTCGGTCCACGTGAGGATCTCGGTGTCGGGGTCGACCCAGTAGCCGCCGGTGAAGACCTCGTTCCGGATCCCCAACGGGTCGAAGAAGTAGATGGTGTTGCCGCGGGTCACGCCGTGCCGCGTCGGGCCCTGGTCGATCTGCACGCCGTTGTAGGCGAGCGTGTCGGCGGCCTTGCGGATGTGGTCCCAGTCGTCGAGCCAGTAGGCCCAGTGGTGCAGGGCGCCGTTGGGACCGTTGACGATCGCGATGTCGTGCGGGGAGTTGGTGCGCCCGGCGAGCCAGACGCCGAGCTGGTGGCCGTTGCCGTCGAGCACCTGCTCGGTCATCCGCAGGCCGAGCACGTCGATGAAGAAGGTGGCGGCCTCGGCGACCTCCTCGGCGTTGACCAGCATGTGGTCCATGCGCGGGGGCGCGATGCCGGGCAGGTCGGGCGGCGGCGTCGGGGCCGGGTTGTGCTTCCCGAGCAGGTTGCCGGTCTTCTCGATGTCCCAGACCAGTTCCATGATCTGGCCGCTCGGGACCTCGAAGCGCAGCGACTCGCCCTGGCCGACCGCCTCGCCGCGGCTGACCCGCGAGGTCGGGCAGCCGTAGGCCTCGACCTTGTTCTCGAAGTCGGCGAGGTCGTCCTCGGCCTCCACGCGGAAGGTGAAGGAGTCGAGGCCGGTGCGCGGGTTGTAGCGCATCCGCAGGGAGTGGTGGTCCTCCTCGTCCCAGCACTTGAGGTACACCGCGTCCTCGGTGCGCATGACCTGCTGCAGGCCCATGACCTCGGTGTAGTAGGCCGTCGAGAGGTCGAGGTCGGGGGTCCGGACGTCGACGTGGGCGAGGCGAAGGATGCCCATGTACACCTCCTGGGTGTGCTTGACGTCACGACGCTAACCGCCCTAGCGTTCCGGGGAGAAGACCTGCCGTTCCGGAAGCCGGAACGATGCCCGGGACCCGACGAGGAGGCGACGTGGCCGACCCGATGGCGATGCGACGGGCCGTCGCGGGCTACGTCGAGGGCATCCACGCCGCGTACGCCCAGCAGGCGGCGACGTTCCCGCCCGCCGTGCGGGGACGGATGCCGCTGCTCGCCGCCGGACGCTTCACCGTCGTCGCCGCCGGCGCCCGGCACCTGCACGTCCTCGCGACCACCGAGCCGCTCGGCCCGCTGCGCGGCGAGGAGGTCGAGCTGCCCGGCTCGCTCGAGGGCCTCGACTGGGTCGTCCGGTTCTACGACCCGGTGGTGCTGCCCGCGCTCGGGCTCGTCGACGAGGGCGCCGGTCCCCGTCCCGCCGACGTCCGGGGCACGTTGGGCATCTCCACGGTGCTCTACCACCTCGTGACGCAGCCGGGCTCCGGGCTCTCCCCGCACCACGCCGGCCACGTCGGATCCGGACTCGCCGCCGGGCACTCCGCGGCGGCCCGCGACTTCGACGCCCTGCGCTCGCGCGCCCGGGGCCGGGAGATCCTCGTGGACGAGATGCAGGGCGCGGCGACGGCCGGGCTTGCCCGGGCGCAGGTGCTGCTGGCCCGGGCGATCGCGCCGTACGACGCCTCCGTCGGGGAGGCGGTGGACGCCGCCCTGCGCCCCGGCGCGGCGGTCGACCCGGACGCCGTGCGCCGCGTCCTCGTCACCGCCCTCGGCGGCACCCCGGCCGGCACCGCGGGGGCGGTGTGAATGGACGCGACGCTGCAGTCGGTCACCAACGCCGCGCGCCTGCTCAAGGCGTTCCTGTCCCGCGAGGAGACGCTCGGGGTCTCCGAGCTGTCGCGGCGGCTCGGCCTCGGCAAGTCCGCCGTGCACCGGCTGCTCGCCACCCTGGCCGCGGAGGGTCTCGTCACCCGCGTGGAGGGCGGCGGCTACCGCCTCGGCATCGTGATGTTCGAGCTCGGCGAGGTCGTGCGCTCGCACATGGACCTGCACGCCGCCGCGGGGCCGGTACTCGTCGAGCTGCGGGAGCAGACCGGGGAGTCCTCGCAGGTGGGCGTGCTCGACGGGGACGAGGTGGTCTACGTCGACCGCCTGGAGAGCACGCACTCGCTGCGGCTGTTCCACGAGACCGGGCGCCGCGTCCCGCTGCACTGCACGAGCTCGGGGAAGGTGCTGCTCGCGGCGATGTCCGCCGAGCGCCAGGAGGCGATCATCGCCCGCGGCTTCCCCGCCCTGACCCCGCACACGATCGTCGCCCCCGACGCCGTCCGCGCCGAGCTCGCCGCCGTCCGCCGGCGCGGTTGGGCCGACGCGATCGACGAGCGCGAGATCGGCGTCGCCTCGCTCGCCGCCCCCGTGCACGGGCCGGGCGGGGACGTCGTCGCCGCGATCAGCGTGGGGGCGCCGGCGCTGCGGTTCCGGGCCCTCCCGCGGGAGCACCTGGTCCGGTGCGTGGTCGAGGCCGGGGAGGCCGTCTCCCGCCGGCTCGGCTGGAGCCCGGAGAACCTGTCGTCGGGAAGGATCGAGGAGACCCTGCATGCCCGTGTCTGACCCGGAGGCCAAGGCCCGCGCGCTCTACGACGCGCGGCGCACGCGGACCCCGATCCCGCCCTTCACCGACGACGACCCGACGCTGGGGATGGCCGACGGCTACGCGATCCAGCGCGAGCTCGTGCCGCTGCTGCTCGCCGACGGCGACCGGGTCGTCGGGTACAAGGTCGGGCTGACCTCCACGGCGATGCAGCGGATGGTCGGGGTGGACACGCCCGACCACGGCCCCGTGCTGGCCTCGACGGTCTACCGCGACGGTGACGTGCTCTCGCTCGCCGACTTCATCGCGCCCAAGGTCGAGGCCGAGATCGTCTTCGTGATGGGGGAGCGGCTGGCGGGGCCCGGCGTCGGCCCGACGGACGCGGCCCGGGCGGTCGCCGGCGCGGCGGCGGCGATGGAGATCGTCGACTCCCGCATCGCCGACTGGCGCATCAAGCTCGCCGACACCGTGGCCGACCTCGCCTCCAACGGCGCGGTCGCCGTGTCCTCCCGGCTGGTGCCGCTCGAGGGGCTCGACACCCGGCTCGTCGGCATGACGTTGACGCGCAACGGCGAGCTGCTCGACACCGGCGCCGGGGCCGCGGCGCTGGGCGACCCGCTCGCGGTGGTGGCGTGGCTCGCGAACGTGCTCGGCGAGCACGGCGTGGCGCTGGAGCCCGGGCACCTGATCATGACCGGTGCGCTGCACGCGGCGGTCCCCCTGGCCGCGGGCGAGGTGTACCGGGCGGAGTTCGACCGGCTGGGTCCGATCAGCATCAGGGTGGCGGGAGACGCAGCGGAGCGGGGCTCGACCCAGGGAGGACCGGCGTGAACCACGAGGAACTCGCGGCGCGGCTGTCGAAGGCCGTCGCGGACCGCACGGCGATCGAGCCGCTGACCGACGAGCACCCCGACCTCGACCTGGAGACGGGGTACGCCGTGCAGCGTGTGCTGCGCGAGCAGGCCGGTCCGCTGGCCGGGTGGAAGCTCGGCGTGACCTCGCGGGCGAAGCAGGCGCAGGTCGGGGTGTCGGCCCCGGTCTGCGGCTTCCTCCCGGCCGCCGCGGCGCTCGACCTCGGCGAGCCGCTGGCGGCGGGCGAGCTGATCCAGCCGCGGGCCGAACCGGAGATCGTGTTCGTCCTGGGCCGCGACCTGCACGGCGCGCACTGCACCGCCGTGGACGTGCTCTCGGCGACCTCCGGGCTCGCGGTCGGCATCGAGGTGCTCGACTCCCGGTTCCGCGACTACCGCTTCACCATGGCCGACGTCGTCGCCGACAACACGTCCGCCGCCCGCTACGTGGTGGGCACGCCGGTGCCGCCCGCCGGGATCGACGTGCGCCTGGTGGGCGTGGTGCTGGAGCGCAACGGCGAGCTGGTCGCGACGGCGTCGGGTGCCGCGTCGCTCGGGCACCCGGCCGCGGCCGTCGCGTGGCTGGTGCGCCGGCTCGCACTGTCGGGGGAGGGGCTGCGCGCCGGGGAGGTCGTCCTCTCCGGGGGGCTCACCGCGGCGACCCCGGTCGCCCCCGGCGACGTGGTGACCGTGTCGATCGACCGGCTCGGCACCGTCGAGATGGCCGTCGTCTAGGAGGAACCGTGCCCCTCGTCCAGATCACCCTCGCCCGCGGGCGGACCCCCGAGCAGCTCGCCGCGCTGGGGGAGAAGGTCACCGCGGCGGTGTCGGAGGCCGTCGGCGCGCCCGCGGGCAACGTCCGCGTCGTGGTCACCGAGTGCGAGCCCGAGCACTGGTTCGTCGGCGGCGAGTCGCTGGCCGAGCTCCGGGCGTCCGGGAAGCGGTAGTGCTCCTCGCGCTGGGCGACCCGGCCGGGCGCACCGCCTGGACGGTCGCGAGCCCGGACGGCCGGGAGTTCGCGGTCTTCCTGGCTCCCGACGATGCGGCGGAGCACGCCGACCGGGGGTCGGTGCGGGTGACCGACGCCGGCTGCCCGCACCGGGGCGGGCCGATGGTCGAGGGCCGGGTCCGCGACGGCGAGGTCCGCTGCCCGTGGCACTGGTACCGGTTCGACCTCGACACCGGGCAGTGCCGCACCACCGACCAGCACCGGCTCGGGGTGTACCCCGTGGTCGAGCGGGACGGGGCGTGGTTCGCCGAGGTGGGCGAACCGCCGCCGGTGCTGTCCTGGGCGGAGCGCCTGCGGGCGCACGCGCAGGGGGAGTGAGGGCGGCGTAAGCGGGAGCGTGCTTCCGTTTGTGGTGTTACGGTCGGTGGTGCCGCCGTCGTGAGGAGTCACCACCGTGTCCGTCGAGGCCAGCGAACTGCCCCTGCACGTCCAGCGCGACCGGTTCGACCCGCCCGCCGCGATCAGCGCCCTGCGCGACCGGCCCGGCCTGGAGCGGGTGCACGACTCGCTCGGCCGCGAGGCGTGGCTCGTCACCCGCTACGACGAGGCCCGCGAGGTGCTGGGGGACGCGACCCGGTTCTCCAACGAGCGGGTGCCCGTGGTGCCGATGCCCGGGATCGACCCCGAGCAGATGCGCGCCGGTCAGCTGCTCGCCCTCGACCCGCCGGAGCACACCCGCCTGCGGCGGCTGCTGACCGGCGAGTTCACCGTCAAGCGGATCCGCCGGCTGCAGCCGCGCCTGCAGGAGATCGTCGACGAGCACCTGGACGCGATGGCCGCCGCCGGACCGCCCACCGACCTCGTCACCGACTTCGCGCTGCCGATCCCGAGCCTCGTCATCTGCGAGCTGCTCGGGGTGCCCTACGACGACCGGGACGACTTCCAGCGACGTGCGTCCCAGCAGATCGACCTGACGCTGCCGATGGCCGAGCGCGGGAAGGTCGCCCTCGAGTCGCGGGAGTACATGGGCGGGCTGGTCGACCGGGCGGTGGCGGACCCCGGCGACGACCTCCTGGGCATGCTGGTCCGCGAACACCGCGACGACGTGACCCGCGACGAGCTGATCGGCATCGCCTCCCTGCTGCTCATCGCCGGCCACGAGACCACGGCGAACATGCTGGCGCTGGGCACGCTCGCGCTGCTGCGCCACCCGGACCAGGCCGCGCTGCTGCGGGACGACCCGGAGGCCGCGGCCCCGGCCGTCGAGGAGCTGATGCGGTTCCTGACGATCGTGCACGCGGCGGTGCCCCGCGTCGCGATCACGGACACCGAGGTGGGCGGCCAGCGGATCGCCGCGGGCGACATGGTGCTCGTGCAGCTCGCCGCGGCCGACCGGGACCGGGCGCTCGCCGAGGACCCCGACCACCTCGACATCGGCCGTGCGGCCGCCCCGCACGTCGCCTTCGGGCACGGCGTGCACCACTGCCTGGGCGCGCCGCTGGCCCGGATGGAGATGGCGACGGCGTTCCCCGCGCTCCTGCGCCGCTTCCCGACGCTGGCCCCGGTGACCGACGTCGAGCGGGCCGACTTCCGCGAGGGCACGTTCATCTACGGCATGCGGAGCCTGCCGCTGACCTGGTGACCCCCGCACGGCGCGCGGCGTTGTGATCGGGGAGGGTGCGTGCCGTGCGCCTGGCGACGTTCAACCTGTTGCACGGCCGTTCCCCGGCCGACGGCGTCGTCGACCCGGACCGGCTGGTCGCCGCGGTCGCCTCGCTCGACGTCGACGTGCTGGCGATCCAGGAGGTCGACCGCGGGCAGGACCGGAGCGGCCGCGCGGACCAGACGTCGCTCGTGGCGGGCGCGCTCGGGGCCGGTGACGCCCGCTTCGTGCCGGCGCTCGTGGGCACGCCCGGGGAGTCGTGGCGTCCCGCGGAGGTGGGCGACGTCGACGCCGAGCCGACCTACGGGGTGGGCCTGGTCAGCCGGCTGCCGGTGGCCCGGTGGCGGCGCATCCCCCTCGGGTCGTCCCCGGCACGGCTGCCGCTGCTGATCGACGCCCGGCGTCCGGCCCTCGTGCGCGACGAGCCCCGGGTCGCGGTGGCGGCGGAGCTCGCCGGGCCCGGCCCGGTCGGCACGGTGGTCGCGACGCACCTGTCGTTCGCCCCGGGGGTGAACGTGGTGCAGCTCCTGCGCCTGGCGCGCGCGCTGCGGGACGCCCGACCGCCGATCGTCCTGCTCGGGGACCTCAACCTGCCGGGCCCGGTCCCGCCCGCGGTCCTGCCGGACTGGCGGTCGCTGGCGCGGGCCGCGACGTTCCCCACCGAGGACCCGCGGGTGCAGCTCGACCACGTGCTGGCGCGGGACGCGGACACCCTCGAGGTGACCCGCTCCGCCGCGCTGCCGCTGGCGGTCTCCGACCACCGGGCCCTCGCGGTCGAGGTGGTCACGGCACGACCGTGACCGGCCACTTCCCGGCCTTGATCAGCCGCCCGGCGAGCGAGCCGACGAACCGGTGCCCGGCCTTCATCGAGGCCCCGACCACGACGGCGTCGGCCCGCAGGTCGTCGGCCGCCCGGACGATCTCGAGGTAGGGGTCGCCGTGCACGGTGAGCAGGCGCGCCTCCATCTCCAGCAGCTCCAGGTACTCGCGGGCCTGCGCGTGCAGGTCGCTGGCGAGCTCGTGGGCGGACTGCGCGAGCACGGTGACGGCGTCCGCGGACATGCCCGACAGCGCCGGTGTCGTCGTCACCGTGATGACGGCGAGGTCGCTGTGCTGGCGTCGGGCGAGCCCGACGGCGTACGCACCCGCCCGCAGCGAGGTCACCGACCCGTCGACGGCGGCGAGGATGACCGACGGGCCGTCGGTGCCGAGCTCGAACTCACTCACGACCCCATCCTGCTCCCGGGACGGGCTCAGTGCTCGGGTTCGTGCCCCCGCGCGGTCGCACCCGTCGTCGTGACCTCCCCCGTCCAGCCGCAGCCCGCGCACCAGCAGTAGAAGCGGCGCTCGTCGCCCTCCCAGAACTCGCTGGCGAGGTCGAGGGCCGCCGCGCACGCGGGGCAGTACCGGGGCTGGTCGCGGCGGTGGGCCTCGGCGTCGGCGGTGAACCGGCGGTCGGGGACGGTCATCGCGGGACGAGGCCGGAGTCGACCTGCGCGTCGGTGCCCGGCTCGAGCGTCGCGGTGCCGATGCCGCCCACGGGCGTGAACGACTCGCGCCCGGCGGCCTTGTCCTTGCCCACCTGCTCGGCGGCCGAGAGGTGGACCTTGCGGATGGTGTCGAGCACCGGGGAGAAGCGGGTGGAGCCCATGTCGCAGAAGTCGAGCGCGAACTGCGCCCCGCCGGCGTGGAACTTGTCCTTCTCGCACGGCAGGTCGATGCGCTCGTGCGGCTCGCGGACCGTGCCGAGCGGGTCCTCGCCGTTCTCCACGGCCGCCATCTGCTGCTTGAACATCTTGCGCAGCATCGACACCCCGATGTCCGAGCGGCCCAGGTGCTCGGTGGTGCGATCGGCGATCGGGCCCTGCGTCGCCCAGGCCATGATGTCCTGGCCCTCGACGTAGTTGACGACGTGGCGGCCCTGGTCGTCGAACACCGGGATCTCGTAGTCCGGGATCGTCGGCTGCTCGAGGGGCTCGTAGCCCTCGGGCGCGTGGACGGTGTAGAGCATGAACCGCGTCGTGGTGCGGTTGATCGGCACCCGGATCTGCATCTGGTGGATGCCGCCGCCGCCGACGCGCATGTTGTACGGGAAGACGAGCGGGTGGCCGACCTTCCAGTCGTCGTTGTCCTCGCTCGCGCCGGACAGGATGCGGCGCTTGATGATCCCGTACTCGAAGGCGTCGAACCCGATCCGCTGGTGCTTCTTGCCGAACGACGCCGGGGCGGTGAACCCCTCGTGCGCCCCGATGAACTCGAAGTACCGGCCGTGCAGGTGCTCGACGTGGTGCGGGTCGACCGCGTTCTCCATGATCTGCACGTAGTTGCACGGGACGTCCGCCCAGCCGATGTCGCGGAACCCGTCCATCACGTAGACGTCGAAGCGGGGGAGCAGCGGCGCCGGGCCGGGCCCGACGTAGGCCCACACCAGCCCGCCCAGCTCCTCGACCCGGCCCGCGGTCGCGCGGACCCGACCCTGGAAGTTCGTGTTGTCCTTCTCGGCCGGCTGGTCGACGCACGCGCCCTCGGTGTCGAACTTCCACCCGTGGTACGGGCAGCGCAGGCCCTCGCCCTCGACGACACCGTAGGCCATCGACGCCTTCCGGTGCGGGCAGGGCTCGGGGATGATCCCGTACCGGCCCGACGGCGAGCGCCACAGCGCGAAGAACTCGCCCAGCAGCTCCACGCGCTTGACCGGGAACTCCGCCATCTCCCGCGCGAACGCCACCGGGTACCAGTAGCGGCGCAGGACCTCGCCCATGCGGGTCCCCGGTTCGACGGCGGTGAGTTCGTCGTTCTGCTCGGCGGTCAGCACGGCGGCCTCCAGGCGGTGTCGTGGCGGTGTCGTGGTGGTGCCCGTCACGGTAGGGAGCGCCCGGTGGCCGACGGAAGCGCGCTGTGCCGCGCTGCGGGACACGGCCCCGGTCCGCTCGCGCGAGGCACGCCGGGCAGGGAGCGGGTGGGAGCAGGTGCCTCAGTGCTCGCCGCGGTCGAGCCGGGCCAGCATCCGGTTGTAGGCGGCGAGGGCCTCGTCGTCGTCGTCGAGATCCGCGGCGCGGTCCGTGCGACCCGCCCCGGTCTGCTCCCGGAAGGCGTCCTGGCGGGCCGACTCCAGCCACGGCCCGAAGTCGACCTTCGCCGACGCGTCGGTGACCCACAGCCGCCCGAGCAGCACCATGATCACCATCATCAGGCCGTCCCCGACGACCCACATGAGCGCGCCGCCGAGGTGCACGCCCTCCAGGTCGTACGAGGGGAACATCGTCGCCGGCGCCTGCATGAGCACCACCCCGACGAGGGTGTCGACGCCCATCGCGAGCGCCATGAGCACGTAGCGCACGAAGTAGGCCGGGCGGTTCGGCAGCAGGTCCACACCGATCGCGACGTGGAAGAACAGGACGCCGGCGACCAGGTAGAGCCCCTGCTCCGCGTGGTGCAGGGCCATCGAGCCCGCCATCGCCTCCATGAACGACGTCAGGTGCGTCAGCACCACCACGAGCGCGTAGAACACGAGGACGGTGCCGGGGAAGAACAGGGCCCGCGACGCCCGCGAGTCGAGGGCCGCGTCGAACCGGGCGCCCGCCCGCTCCGGCAGCGCCGACCGCAGCAGCTCCAGCGGGTGGGCCGCGACCCAGAACGCCGGCAGCACCATGATCAGCATCAGGTGCATGACCATGTGCACCGCGAACGCCTGGTGCCCGAAGACGGCGATCCCCGAGTTCCAGGTCACCACGGCGGAGGCGATCGCGGCGAGGAAGGACAAGGTCCGCCGCACCGGCCACGCCCCGTGTCCCCGGGCGGCCGCCAGGTAGAGCGCCGTCAGCACGAGGAGCACCGCGTTCACGCCCCAGGCGGGCGACCCCGTCGTGAGCACGTCGGCCCACGCCGGACCCGGGGTCGGCCCCATTGGCATCTGCACGCAACCATTTTGCGCCCCTCCGGGGACCGGAGCAGGATGCGGCTCCGTGCGCGGGTACGGATTCGTCGCGGTCGGTGGTCCGGAGCAGCAGGCGTGGATCGAGGTCGACGAACCGACCCCGGGGCCGGGCGAGCTCCTCGTCGCAGTGCGGGCGGCCGGGGTGAACCCGGGGGACTGGAAGGTCCGCGACGGGTCCTACGGCATCAGCGGCCCGGCCGTGCTGGGGCGCGAGGTCGCGGGCCCCGTGCTGGCGGTCGGCCCGGACGTCGACGGCTTCGCGGTGGGCGACGAGGTCTTCGGCGGCTGCCCGGACATGCAGGGCGGCTGGGCGCCGCGGGCCCGCGTGACGGCGGGCTTCGCCGCGCAGCGCCCCACGGCCGTCAGCCCGGAGGACGCGGCCGCCCTGCCCGTGGCCGCGGGCACCGCCTGGGACGCGCTCGAGCAGCTCGACCTCGCGGCCGGGAGCACGCTGCTGGTCAACGGCGGCGGCGGGGGCGTCGGCATCCCCATGATCCAGCTCGCCGCCGCCCGCGGCCTGCGGGTGGTGACGACGGCCAGCCCCGGCAAGCACGCGATGCTGAGCGGCTTCGGCGCCACGCCCGTGGCGTACGGCGACGGCGTGGTCGACCGCCTCCGCGAGGTCGCCCCGGACGGCGTGGACGGCGTGTTCGACCTCGTCGGCGGGGACGCCCTGCGCACCGTCGCGCCCCTGCTGACCGCCCCGTCGGAGCTGATCTCGGTGGCCGACTACGGCCTGTCGACCGAGCTCGGCGGCCAGCAGATCGTGCGCGACCGCAGCACCGCCGTGCTCGAGCGGCTCGTCGGCCTCGTCGCCGACGGCACGCTCGACCCCCACGTCACCGACGTCCGCCCGCTCGAGGAGGTCGAAGCCGCCCTCGCCCTCGTCGAGAGCGGCCACGCGACCGGCAAGGTGATCGTGACCGTCGCGTGACGAGCCGGCGTTCCTGCCACGGGACGCCGGCCACGACGCCGTGCTGCCGCGAGGGGGACCCCTACACCGGCAGCGCCGACATCGACTGCCACTCCTGCCACGTGAGCGACCAGTCGTAGATGTCGGTACGCGGCATCGGCACGGGGCTGCCCGTCACCTCGACCGGGTCCCCGAACATCGCCGTGTCGAAGTACGCCTCCGCGTCCTTCGTCGACAGGTTCACGCAGCCGTGGGTGACGTTCTCGTTGCCCTGGGCGCTCGTCGAGAGCGGGTTCGCGTGGATGAACTCGCCGTTGTTCGAGATCCGGACCGCCCACTTCTCCGGCACGTTGAAGTAGCCGTACTCGGGGTTGGTCATGAGCTTGGTGGCCTCCTTGCTCATCACCACGTGGACCCCGTTGGTGGTGTTGCGGTTCGGGTCCGACCCGAGCCCGTAGCTCGCCGGCACCGTCATCACCGTCTGCCCGTCGCGCACCACGACCATCTGGAACGAGTTCACGTCGGCCTTGACGATCTGCGAGCGGCCGATCGTGAAGTGCGACGTCACGACCGGGCCGCCCCAGGCGCCGCCGCCCAGGTCGACCCCGGTGAGGTTCGCGGCGACGTCCACCACCGTGCCCGGCTTCCAGTACTCCTTCGGCCGCCAGTGCGCACGCGAGCCCTGCTCGGCGTCGGGCAGCCAGGCCCAGGAGCCCTCGGTGGGCACCGACGTCCGCACCTGCAGCGCCCGCTGGGCGGCGGCCTTGTCGGCGACCTCGCCGTTGAACTGCACGATGATCGGCGCACCCACGCCGACGGTCGCGTCGTCCGCGATGTTGATGTTCGCCGCGATCCTCCGCTGCGGCGTGACCGTGCTGAACGACCCCGAGACCGGAGTCGGGGTGCCCGCCGCGTCGACGGCGAGCCCCTTCCACGTGTAGGTGGTGCCGTAGGCGAGCGTCCCGGTCGAGGTCCACCCGTCGGGCGTCGGCCGCCCGGGCACCGCCTTGCCGTCCGCGCCCATCAGGGCCACGTCGGTCAGCCGCCCCTCGGCCACCGTCACCACGGCGGGCGAGGCCGGTGCCACGTCCGTCGCCCCGTTCGCCGGGCTCAGCGTGACCCGGGCCTCCGGCGCCGCCGGTGCCTCCGATCCCGCCTGCGCCGAGGCCCCGGGCGTCGAGCCCGAGGCCCGGTCCACCGTGCCCCACACCGTGATCGCGGCGAGTGCCACCGCGAACGTCACCATCAGCCCGAGCACCGCGCGCCCGAGTGCCATGCCACAACCCCCAGCCGTTCCGCGCGTACCCCCGCCGGCACGCCGTAGAGACGGACGCCCACGGGGGCGTCCGGTTCCACCATCGTGCACCGGGGGTCCGACGGTCACCGGGTGCCACCCCGGTGAGCGCGGCGACACGACGCGCCGGACGGGCTACCGCCCCGGGATCGGCTTCCCGGAGAACAGGTACTTCTGGGCGAGGGCCACCGGGTCGTAGGCCGGGGCCGCGGTGGCCTCGGGCTCGACGGTGGTCACCGGCCGGGTCTGCACGATGCAGACCGGGTCGCCGGCGCGGCGGTGGCGGCCGATCACCCACTCCACGTCGACCGGATGGCCGTAGTGGTCCTCGATCGACGTCACCGCCGCGGCGATGGCGGCGACCTGCTCGTCGTCGAGCACCCGGCGGTCCGCGAGCTTCGCGGGCATGTCGATCTCGGTGACCGCGCCGCAGGCGAAGTCGAACGCCGACACCACCTTCTTGTGCGCGACGTCGTAGCGCAGCAACCGGCCGTCGGCCTTGCCCACCTCGACGTGGTCGGGGTCGACCAGGCCCTGCACGATCGCCTCGCCCCAGCCCCAGCTGGTCTCGATCACGATCCGGTCCCGCTTGCCGGTCACCGGGTGCACCGAGAAGGCGACCCCGGAGGCGCGGGCGTGGATGAGCTCGATCACCCCGACCGCGATCGGCATCTCGTGGTGGCTGATGCCACGCCGCAGCCGGTAGGCGAGGGCCCGGGCCGTGAACAGCGAGCCCCAGCAGCGGCGCACCGAGTCGACGACCCGCTCGATCCCGGAGACCCCGAGGTAGGTGTCGAAGATCCCGGCGAAGGAGGCGTCCGCGGCGTCCTCCCCGGTGGCCGACGACCGGACGGCCACCGGCACGTTCACGTCGACGCAGCGCAGGCACAGCTCCTCGTAGGCCTCGGTGAGCCGCGCGGTGAGCGCCTCCGACACCGGGGTCGTCACGAAGAGCTCACGGATCGCCGCGGACGCGGCCTCCACCGCCCCGTCGTCCGGATCGGGCCCGAGGCCCGTCAGGACGGCGTCGATCCGGCCGTCGAGGCCCGAGTCGGCGCAGTGCCTGCGGTAGGCCTCGACGGTCACCGCGAACCCCTGGGGCACCTGCACGCCCGAGGCCAGCAGCTCCGCGAGCCGACCCATCTTCGCGCCGCCGCAGGCGATCGCCTCCGCCGGCGCGACCTCGTCGAGCCAGGCGATCGCCGCGCAGCTGTGCCGCTCGGTCCCCTGACCGTCCGGGCCGTCCGGGCCGTCCGTGCCGTCCGCGTCGCTCATGGCCACCACCTCCGCCGTCCCCGACACCACCGTCATGCGTTGGCCCCCTCCACCGCCGGCGTCGCGGGTGCCGCGACGTCGGCGGCCCGCGTCAGGACCGTGACGGTGCCCGTGGTCCCGTCCACCTCGACCTCGTCGCCGTCGTTGATCGACAGCGTCGCCACGCCGGTGGCGGTGACCGTGGGGACGCCGTACTCCCGGCCGACGATCGCGGCGTGCGAGAGCATCCCGCCGCCGTCGCACACCGCGGCCGCGATCTTGCCGAACGCCGGCGTCCAGTTCGGCGAGGTCGACTCGCACACCAGGACCGACCCCGGCTCGAGGCGGTGCAGCTCGTCGGAGGACTGCAGCACGCGGGCGATGCCGCGGGCGGTGCCCTTGGCCGCGGCGACGCCGGAGATCGTCGTCTGCTGGGCGGCGTCGGGGTTCTGCACGGCCCGGATCGAGTTCGGGTTCAGCCCGAAGATCTCGATGAGGATCGGGTCCTCGACCGCCTCGGGGATCGTCCCGAGCACCTTCGGCATCTCGCCGCGGCGGCCGTGCCAGTGGTCGAAGTACTGACGCCGGTCCTCGACCAGCGAGCGCAGCCCGGCGTCGTAGGGCCGTTCGCCGGTGGCGACGTCCATGAGCTCGGGCCAGAAGAGGTAGAGCATGTCGTCGTTCCGCTCGGCCTTGACGCGGTTCGCGAGCTCCTGGCAGCCCCAGCGCAGGGGCAGCATGACCTTGAGGTCGATGTAGTAGTTGTGGTCGTCCTGCCACCAGGGGAAGTTGGCCTCCTGGTTGGAGGCGAGCCCGGCGTCGAAGACGGCCTGCTCCTCACGGGTGAGCCCGGCCCGCGCGTTGTCGATGGCCTCGTCGCGCTCGGCGAGGGCGTTGCGGGCGGCCGCCTCGAAGTCGTGGGCGTCGCCGCGCTGCAGGAACGTCTTGACCAGGTCCAGCGGGATCGTGTTGTCCTCGATCCAGGCCGGGACCCCGACGTCGCAGGTCGCCTCGGCGCGCCAGCCGTAGACCTGCAGGAAGTCGTCGAACTCGGTGAGCCACTGCGACGCGGCCCCGCCGTGGCGGCCCAGCGCGTCACGCAGCTGCGAGCCGGCGTGCGCCTGGAAGACGCCCTCGAGCCCGGCCGCCCGGGCCTTCATGGCCAGCGCGTAGAGCGCGCGGTCGGTCTCCATGATCTTGGTGTCCTCGCCCTGGAGGAACTTGCCGATCTCGTTGGGGTCGATCCCCATGTCGGCGCACGCCCCGTAGAAGCCGAGGAAGTTGGCGAGCATCGGGTACATGACGCCGAAGTGGATCTCCATCGACCGCTTGTGGTAACGGCGGCCCTTGACCAGCAGCTCGGGGAGCTCGTCCCCGCGGGCCTGCGTGAAGTCCACCCCGCGGAAGTAGGACCAGGTGTTCTCGAGCTCGTCGCGGCCGCCCTCCCAGATGTGGCGGTAGTTCTGCAGGAAGTGGGGGAGGTTGGTGGCGATGCGTCCGGCCCGGGCCTCGATCTCGCGGGGATCGGTCTCGGGGAGGGCGCTGCCGTAGAGGTGGGTGCCGGCGAAGCGGGCGCTGACCCCCCGACCCGGCGGCAGGGGGAGGCTCTCGGCGGCGTGCTGGGTGCCCCAGCAGTAGCCGTCGCCGCTCCAGAGCGTGGCGCCGAGCGGCGTGAGGCCGCGCGACCAGTGGAAGTCGAGGAACCAGAACTGGTTCTCGTCGCCGGGCTTGAAGGGGCCGGCCGGGTCGACGATCCACGGCATGTCGAAGTACTCCGGCTTGTACCCGGGGTACCACTCGCCCGTGCTGTAGGCGTCCACCGGAACGATGTTGGACATCGGACCCTCCTCCGCGATGAGATCGAGCCGACCGTGATCCAACCGCAAGGGTGACGCAAGCAACACGTTCGCGGGACAGGAACGTTGCCGGGGCGCGAACGACGACCGGCACGGAGGGCGAGCGACCCCCTACCGTGCGGCGGATGAGAGCACTGCTGCTCGACATCGGGGGCGTCCTGCTCACCTCGGGCCACGAGCGCATGGCGTCCCTGGCGGCGCCGCCGGAGTTCACCGAGGTGCGCGGCGTGCTCGGTCCGCGCCCCGACCCGGCCTGGGACGACGTCCTCGCCGGCCGGGGCCGCGAACGGGCCTACTGGGCCGCCCGCGCCGCCGAGTACGGCGCGCTGTGCGGCGGCACGGGGACCGTCCCGGAGCTGATGGACGCCCTCTATGACGACGACGGGCCCTTCCGACCCGAGGTGATCGCCCTGATGGACGACGCCCACCGGGCCGGGCTCGCGGTCGCCGCGCTGACCAACGACCTCGCCGCCTTCCACGGCGACGCCGACCTCACCCGCCACCCGGTCCTCGGCCGGTTCGACACGATCGTCGACGGCTCGGTGACGGGGGTGCTCAAGCCCGACCCGCGGGCCTACGCGGGGGCGCTGCACGCCCTCGGGCTGCCCGCGGGGGAGGTCGTGTTCCTCGACGACATCCCGGGCAACTGTGCGGGGGCGCGGGACGCGGGGCTCGTCACCGTCGAGGTCGACCTGCGCGACCCCTCCGCGGCCGTCGGGCGCGCCCGCGACCTCCTCGCCCTGCGGGCCGCGGCATGACCCCCGACGACGCCGGCACCGCCGGCACCGCCGTCGTCGTCGGCGCCTCGGGTGCCCTCGGCTCGGCGATCGCGGAGCGGCTCCGGCGGGCCGGGCTCACGGTCGTGGCCGTCGCGCGGACGCCGCCCGACCCGGCGTCGGGCCTGGTCCCGTGCGGCGCGGACATCGGCGACGACGCGGCCGTCCCGGCGATCCGCGACGCGGTCGACGGGCTGGACCGCCCCGTGCGGATGGTGGTGCAGGCCGCCGGGCTCCCGGCGGCGGGACCGTTGCCGACGATCGAGCCGGCAGCCCTGGGTGCGGCCGTCGCGCTCAAGGTCGGCGGCATGCTGCGGCTGGTGCGCGCCGTGTCCCACCGGGTCCGGCCGGGTTCGCGGCTGGTCGCGCTCGGCGGGCACTACGGGAGCGAGCCGTCCCCGCACACCTGCGCGGCCGGGGTGACGAATGCGGCGCTCGCGAACCTGGTGCGCCAGCTCGCCGACCACCACGGACCGGACGGGGTCACCGCCCACCTGGTGGCCCCGGGACCCGCCGACACCGACCGGCTTCGGCGGCTCTCGCAGGCCCGGGCCGACGACCGCGGGGTCGACGTCTCGGTGATCCTCGACGAGCGCCGCGCGGAGTCCCCGCTCGGTGCGCTCGTGACGCCCGCCCAGGTCGCCTGGGCGGTCGCCACGCTGCTCGACCCCGAGGCCGACGCCCTCACCGGTTCCACGCTGGCTCTGGACGTCGGCGCCCGACGCGGTGTCTTCTAGGCGTCCCGGCCGGCCAGGCCCGCCTCCGCCACCAGGCGGTGGAACAGCGCCTCGGGGTCGATGCCGTCGTCCCGCGCGGTGGACCACCCGCCGATGCGGCGGACGTCGCGGACGAGGACGTCGGCCCCGTGCGGGTTCCCGACCAGGTCGACGACCTGGGGCAGGTCGATCAGCACGATCCGCCCCTCGTCGACGAGGACGTTGTAGGCGGACAGGTCGCCGTGCGTCCAGCCCAGCCGGGCGAGCCCGAGGAGGGCCTCGGTCAGCTGGTGCCACCAGTCCCGCAGCTCGGCGCCCGTTGGGCGGGTCGCCGCCAGCCGTGGCGCCGCCCTGCCCGCCGCGTCGCCGAGGAACTCCAGGATGAGCTCGGTGCCGTCCAGTGACACCGGGTAGGGCACGGCCACCCCCGCCGCGTGGAGCGTGCCGAGGGCGGCGAACTCCGCGCCGGCCCACTGCCCGGCCAGGAGCTCCCGGCCGAAGGCGGTGCGGTGGGCCATCGCCCGCGTCTCGCGGGACCGGCGGACCCGGCGGCCCTCCAGGTACGTGGCGTCGCGGTGGAAGGCCCGGTGCTCCGCGGAGCGGTAGCGCTTGGCCGCCAGCAGGCAGGCGGGCCCGTCCGGGACGGCGCGTTCGAGGAGGTGGACGTCGGCCTCCTTGCCCGTCTTGAGGACGCCGAGCTCGGTGTCGACCGCGCCCGCGGCGGTCACGAGCCAGCCGGGGGTGGGGCGGGGACCGTGGGTCGCGTCGGCCCAGGTGGACCAGCGGTCGCCGGTGGGCGGACCGCCGGTCCCGGTCCCGGGGTCGACCTCGGCCCGACGGCGGGTGGGGCGGTCGTCGTGGTCGTCGTCGTGGTCGTCATCGTGGTCGTCGTCGAACCGGCGACGACGGCGGGGCATGCGTTCGTGCACTCGAGGGCTCCTGGCGTGGGGTGGTCACCCCACGCGAGGGCGCCTCAGCGCGGGGTGCGGACGCGGCGGTATCGGGGCGCGCCGGAGCACGCCCGCGCACGGGCGACGGTCGACACGGGGCACTCCTCTCCTCGGTGCTCGGCGGCGTCCCCGGTCACGGGGCGCCTCGTCGGGCATTCACGCACGCGGCCGCGGCGCGCGCGAGCGATTTCCTCACTCCGGGACCGGCGCGCCCGCCGGCACGCCCGCCGCGACGTAGTCGTCGAAGTGCCGCCGCCAGGCGGGGGTCGCGCCGCCCGGTGCCTCCTGCGGGCGTCCCGTGAGCGCGGCGTCCAGCGCCTCGAGGCACACCTCCCAGCCGGCGGCGTTGCGCGCGGCGGTGTCCCGGCCGGCGAGGACCGTCGTGAAGGTCAGGCGGCTGCCGGTGCGCAGCGGGGTCACCTCGAAGCGCAGTTCGTCGCCGTCCCACGTGAACACCAGGAGCGACGGTGGGTCGTACGCCTGCACGGTCCCGGTCCCGCCGTCGCCGTCCTCGGCGAACGTGAAGGTGACCGTCCCGCCCGGCGTCGGCGACCCGCCGTCGGGGAAGGCGACGCGGGCCGGGAACCAGGCGGTGAGCTCGGCGGGGTCGCTGACCGCGGCCCAGATCCGCTCGACGGGGTCGGGGTACTCGCGCACGAACCGCAGGGCGGGCCGGGCGTCGATCTCGAGGTAGGTGCCGGTGGTCATCGGTCCTCCTGGTGGTCGTGGAGGTGGGCGTCGAGGCGGTCGAGGGCGTCCGACCAGAGCGCCCGGTAGGGCGCGAGCCAGGCCTCGAGCTCGACGAACGGGCGGGGGTCGAGCGCGTAGACGCGACGCTGCGCGTCCACGGTGGCGTGCACCAGCCCGGCGCGGCGCAGGGTGGCGAGGTGCTTCGATGCCGCGGGCTGGGCGAGGTCGAGGCGGTCGACGAGCTCGCCGACCGCGTGCGGCCGCTCCCGCAGCACGTCGAGGATGGCGCGCCGGGTCGGGTCGGCGAGCGCGGTCCAGGTGCTCACGACGGCGAATGTGCCAGTCTCGGCATATACCTGTCGAGGCATGCGCGATCGCCGCGCAACCCCGGCCCCGGACCCGCGTCTCTGGATCGAAACAGCACCGTGCGGGCGGGCCGGGCCCGGGCGGTGGGCGGGCGGGCCGGCGCGACGGGGGAGCTCGGGTGGCGGTGACGGACCCGGAGCGGGGCACGGTGGGCGACCGGGCGGCGACGTGGATGACGCGGCGGCTCAGCTCGATGGCCACGGTGTACGCGACCGTGGGGCTCTCGGCGCTGTGGATGGTGCTCGGCGCCCGCGGGGTCCTGGGCTTCGACCCCTACCCGTACCCGGTGCTGCTCTTCGTCGGGAACGTGGTGCAGCTGCTGCTGATCTTCGTGATCCTCGTCGGGCAGCGGACGCTGTCGGCGGCGGGGGAGCGGCGCTCGCAGCAGACCTACGACGACGCCCAGGCCATCCTGCGCGAGTGCCACCGGCTCCAGGAGCACATCGACGAGCAGGCCCGCGTGCTGAACCGGGCGGCCGCGCCCCCCGACCGGCTCGACCCCTGCGACACCGCGCCGATCCTCATCTCCCCGCCCGAGACCGTGGAGCCGGCCGCCGCCGGCCCGAACCGTCGTCTCGCCGCGTGGCTGATGCAGTGGCTCGGGTCGACCGCCGCCGTGGTGTGGACCGCGGTGATCGTCCTCGGCTGGATGGCCCTCGCGCTCGCCGGCGTGGTCCCGGACCCCTATCCGTTCCCGTTCCTGCTGTTCTGCTCGTCGCTGGCGCAGCTGGTGTTCATGTTCCTGATCATGGTGGGGCAGGACGTGCTCGGGGAGGCGTCCGACCGGCGGGTGATCCAGACGGCGAACCACACGGCGGTCGTGCTCCGGCAGTGCCGCCACCTGCGCCAGCACCTCGTGGCCCAGGACCGGCTGATCCTCTCGCTGGTGGGCGGTCCCGACGACGGGCCGCGGGCGCCGGCGCCGCGGTCGGCCGAGGGCCCCGTACAGGTGCGCCCGGGGCCGGAGGCCACCTAGGGTCGGGTGCGTGACGTCGCTCGACGAGGACACGAGGGCCGGGGAGCTCCTGCGGGCCGAGGAGCGGGCGGACGAGCTGTTCGCCGAGATCACCCGCCGGGGACTGGTCGCGCCCGGGGCGTGGGAGTCGGAGGTCAGCCGCGCCATCCGCGATCTCGGCGCGGACCTGTTCGGGACGTCCCGGTACTGGCACAAGCGGGTCGTCCGCTCCGGCGAGAACACCCTGCAGCCCTACAAGGAGAACCCGCCCGACCGCCGGATCGAGGCCGACGACATCGTCTTCGTCGACCTCGGCCCGGTGTTCGCGGAGTGGGAGGCCGACGTCGGGCGGACGTTCGTGCTGGGCGACGACCCGCACAAGCACCGGCTCACGGCCGACCTCGACGCCGTGTGGGAGGCGGGCCGGGCGTTCTACGAGGCCACGCCCGACGTCACGGCGGCCGGGCTCTACGAGCACGTGTGCGGGCTCGCCGCCGAGCGCGGCTGGACCTTCGGCGGCGTGCACAGCGGACACCTGGTCGGCGAGTTCCCGCACGACCACATCGACCCCGACCGCGTGCACAGCTACATCACCAGCGGCAACGACGTCGCCCTGCACGACGCGACCGACTCCGCCGGCCGCCGCTGCCACTGGATCCTCGAGGTGCACCTCGTCGACGCGGAGCGCCGGATCGGCGGGTTCACCGAGCAGCTGCTGTCGCTGCGCCGCTGACCCCGACAGCCGCGCCGACAGCCGCACCTACAGCCGCGAGGAGCGCGCCACGATCTCGTCCCGACGACGGGTCGCGGCGGGGACGCCGCCGATCGCCCAGTCGTCGGGCGGCACCTGGACGACCCGGCCGCGCACCCGGGACCGGGTGACGCCGAGGACGTCGCACAGCACGTCGGTCAGCTCGGCGAGCAGCCGGTGCCGCTGCTCGACCGGGCGCCCCTCGAGCACCGCCGCCGCGAAGTACGGCGCGGGGTCGCCGTCGACCGCCGCGGTCACGCCGCCGGTCATCCAGTGGTGCGGCGCGTGCATCGTCACGAAGGCCCGCACGCGGTCGACCGGGGACTCCAGCACGGCCGCGTAGCGCTCGCTGACGCGCCGGAGCAGGTCCTCGAGGCGGGCGTCGTCGTGGGCGCCCTCGACCAGGTGGATCTCGACGACGGGCATCAGCCCTCCTCGCGGGCCCGGGCCAGCTCGAGCGCCACGTCGATGATCATGTCCTCCTGGCCGCCGACGAGGCCGAGCTCGCCGCAGCGGCGGAGGATCTCGTGCGTGGGCACCTTGTAGCGCTCGGCCGCGTGCTCGGCGTGGAGCAGGAAGCTGGAGTACACGCCGGCCCAGCCCTGGACGATCGCGTTGCGGTCCATCTTGGGCCAGCGGTGCAGGTACGGGCGGACGACGTCCTCGGCGGCGTCGAGCAGGGCCATGACGTCGAGCCCGGTGCTGATCCCCAGCCGGTCGAACACCGCCGCGAGGACCTCGGTGGGGGAGTTGCCCGACCCGGCGCCCAGCGCGCAGAGCGACCCGTCGATCTCCTTCACGCCGACCTCGGCGGCGATCACGGAGTTCGCGACGCCGAAGGAGAGGTTCTGGTGCCCGTGGTACCCGACCCAGGCCTCGTCGCCGACCTCGGCCACGAGCGCCTCGAACCGGGCGCGGGCCTCGTGCATGAGCAGGGCGCCTGCGGAGTCGGTGACGTACGGGCACTGGCACCCGGCGTCGACCATGATCCGGGCCTGCTTCGCGAGGTCCTCCGGCGAGGTGCGGTGGGCCATCATGAGGAACCCGACGGTCTCCATGCCCAGGTCCCGGGCCACGCCGAAGTGCTGGGGGCTGACGTCGGCCTCGGTGCAGTGGGTGGCCACCCGCACCACCTCGGCGCCCGCGTCGTGGGCACGGCGCAGGTCGTCGACGGTGCCGATCCCGGGCACGAGCAGCACGGCGATCCGGGCGTTCCGCGCCTCCTCGCGGGCGGCGGCGATCAGGCGCAGCTCGTCGGTGTGGGAGAACCCGTAGTTGAAGCTCGAGCCGCCGAGGCCGTCGCCGTGGGTCACCTCGATGACCTCGACGCCCGCCCGGTCGAGCGCCCGCACGGTGTCGCGGACCTGCTGCTCGGTGAACTGGTGGGCCTGGGCGTGGGAGCCGTCGCGCAGCGTGGTGTCAGTGATCCGCACGTCGTGGCGGATCCCGGGCCGGCTCATGCCGCCACCCCCGCGCCCAGCTCGGCCGCGAGCAGCTCACCGACGCGCGTCGCGGCCGCCGTCATGATGTCGAGGTTGCCGGCGTACTCGGGGAGGAAGTCGCCCGCGCCGCGGACCTCGAGGAAGCTCGCGACGCGGCCCCGCCCGCCCCATTCGGGTCGTGGCGGGTCGAACTGCGGGTCGGCGCGCAGCGTGTAGCCGGGCACGTACTCCTGGACCCGCGCCACCATGGCCTGGATCGAGCCGGCGATCGCGGTGGTCGTCGCGTCGTCGTAGACCTCGCCGGGGATCGCGCAGTAGACGGTGTCGCGCATGATCATCGGCGGCTCGACGGGGTTGAGGATGATGATCGCCTTGCCCCGGGCGGCGCCCCCGACCTCCTCGACGGCGCGGGCGGTGGTCTGGGTGAACTCGTCGATGTTGGCCCGCGTGCCGGGTCCGGCCGAGCGGGACGCCGCCGACGCGACGATCTCGGCGTAGGGGACGTCGACCACCTGCGACACCGCGGCCACCACCGGGATCGTCGCCTGGCCGCCGCAGGTGATCATGTTGACGTTCGCCGCGTCGAGGTGGTCCGGCATGTTCACCGCCGGGCACACCATCGGCCCGAGGTGCGCGGGCGTCAGGTCCACCGCGCGGATGCCCGCCGCCTCGTAGCGCGGGGCGTTCGCCGCGTGCGCCCGCGCCGAGGTGGCCTCGAAGACGATGCGGGGGAGCGGGTCCTGCGCGAGCAGCCAGTCGACCCCCTCGGCCGACGCCGGGATGCCCGCCGCCCGGGCGCGGTCGAGCCCCGGGGACTCGACGACGCCGACCATCGCGGTCACCTCGATCGACGACGTGCGGGCCAGCTTCGCCAGCAGGTCGGTGCCGATGTTGCCCGGGCCGACGATGGCCGCGGGGACCTTGTCGCTCATGCGCCGACCGTGGCACGCGGCGGGCCCGCCGGGAACGGCTGCGTTCGCGAGACGGCAAAGCCCGGATCGTCCGGTCCGGGCGTGGTTGACATCACGCGGGGCGGTAACCCCCGGGTACTGGCCCGCCACGATCTCGGCTTCCGGGAGCCCCCATGAACACCCCCAGCCTCACCGCCGACCACAAGGTCGTCGTCGTCCACCGGGTCGGCGCCGTGATCGTCGCGCTCGTCATCGCCACCTTCGGGGTCCTCGGCTTCGTCGGCGGCCTCGGGTTCTTCGACACCAGCGGCACTCCGGTCCTCGGGCTGTCCTCCAACGGTCTGCTCTCGACGATCTCCATCGTCACGGCGCTCGTGCTGGTGGCGGCCGCGTTCCGCGGGGGACGGCTGTCCTCGACCGTGATGATCGTGGTGGGCACGCTGTTCCTCGTCTCCGCGTTCGCCAACCTCGCGGTGATGGCCACGCCGTACAACCTGCTGGCCTTCCGGCTGCCGAACGTCTTCTTCTCGATCGGCGCCGGTCTGGTCCTGCTCATCCTCGGCAGCTACGGCCGCGTCAGCGCGAAGCTCCCTGCCGACAACCCCTACCGTGCCTCCGGCGACGAGGACGGTGAGCGCTCGGCCGACCCCGAGGCCACGCTGCCCTCGCGCCCGCACACCCGGGCCGAGATGCGGGCCGACCGGGAGATGGCCGAGGCCTCGCGGGCCGCGGTGAGCGGGACCGCCAGCGCCGACCAGCGCCGGCGCCTCGCCGAGATCGACGCCCTGCGCACCCACGAGGACCGCCGCGAGCGCTGGATGGCCACCGAGGAGGGCCACGAGCGCGGGTCCGCCATGGCCTGAGACGCACCGCCCCGCCCGGACGGAGGGGGGCGCCCTCTCGGAACGGGCCGCGTCCGGGCCGCGGCCGGGCCCCGGCCCGCGCCGACCTGTCGTCGGGAACGCATGGCTGATAGACCATGAGCCATGGCCGCCCCGGTGACGCAGGAGCAGGACACCGTGCGCGTGGAGGTGGACGGGGCGACCGCGCGGGTCGTCCTCACCGCCGCCCGCCGCCGCAACCCCCTCTCGGTCGCGACGATGCGCGCCGTGACCGCGGGTCTGCGGGAGGTGTCGGCCACCGAGGGCGTGCGGGTCATCGTGATCGCCGCCGAGGGCCCCGCCTTCTCCGCCGGCCACGACCTCTCCGAGATGGTCGACCGCACGCTCGCCGAGGAGCGCGAGGTGTTCGCGGTGTGCACCGAGATGATGACGGCGGTGCACGACGTCCCCCAGCCGGTCATCGCCGCCGTCCAGGGCATGGCGGTCGCGGCCGGGTGCCAGCTCGTGGCCACCGCCGACCTCGCCGTGGCCGCCGACCACGCCGTGTTCGGGACGCCGGGCGTGAAGATCGGGTTGTTCTGCTCGACCCCGATGGTCGCGGTCAGCCGCGCGATCGGTCGCAAGCGCGCGATGCAGCTGCTGCTGACCGGGCAGACGATCGACGCCGCGACCGCCGTCGAGTGGGGCCTGGTCAACGAGGCCGTCCCGGCCGACGCGCTCGAGGCCCGGGTGGCCGAGCTCGCGGGGCAGGTCGCCGACGCCAGCGGCGTGACGCTGCGGATCGGCAAGGAGGCGTTCTACCGGCAGATCGACCTCTCCGAGGAGGAGGCGTACGCCGAGATGAGCGAGGTCATGGCCACCAACGCCATGACCTGTGATGCGCAGGAGGGCATGTCGGCCTTCCTGCAGAAGCGCCGGCCCGTCTGGCAGCACCGCTAGTCGGGTCCGTCGACGCACGATCGAGGCAAAGGAGCCTGCCCTCATGTCGTTCCCCGGTCTGCAGCACGTCGCCATCACGGTGTCGGACCTGCAGCGCTCGACCGACTGGTACTCGAAGCTCTTGGGCGCCGACCCCGTCCTGGACGAGGACGAGGAGGGCGGCGAGTTCCACCACACGGTCTTCGCCCTCGATGGCGGGATGCTGCTCGGTCTGCACACCCACCACGGCCGGGAGTCCAAGGACGCGTTCGACGAGCGCCGCACGGGCCTCGACCACATCGGCTTCGCACTGCCGGACTCGGCGTCACTGGAGCAGTGGGGGAAGAAGCTCGACGAGCTGGGCATCGCCCACGGCGGGATCAAGAAGGCCGGGTACGGCTCGGGCATCTCGTTCCGTGACCCCGACGGCATCGCGCTCGAGTTCTTCATCGCGCCGGGCACCTGAGACGCCGCGACCGGGCCGTCCGTCACGGGAGATCGTGACGAACGGCCCGTCCGTGCCTGCCGGGGGCGGTCAGCGCCGCCGCACCAGCCGCGCGCCGATCACCAGCAGCGGGACGAACGAGATCAGGGTCCCGAGCGCGACGCCGGGCGTCCCGAGCAGGCCGGGCAGCACCACCATCGCGGCGGTCCCGAGCACCGGCAGGGCGAGCAGCCACCAGCTCGTGGCGCGGGCGTGGGCGAGGGCGCCGGCCAGGAGCGCGACCCCGAGGAAGCCGACGAGCTTCCCCGACCACAGCCACGTCGTCATCCAGAGGTCGGACCCGGCCGCCTCGAAGATCGTGGCCGCCTGGTCCCGGGGCACCGAGCGCCCGATCGCCATCGCGTACCAGTCGCCCGCCAGCAGGCCCGAGAGTTGGATCGCGCAGAACGACGACAGGACGGCGACCGCGCCGACCACGCTCCGTCCCCGCCCGCCCCGCACCAGGGCCGGCACGGCGAGCACGCCGAGCGCGAAGAGCACCCAGGAGTAGTGCAGCAGTCCGGCGGACAGCGCCGTCAGCCACGGCGTGGCGGCCAGCGAGGCGACGTAGCCGGCGGTGGTGCCGTCCTCGCCGGGCGGGATGGTGAGCATGCCGCCCGTGAGCAGCAGCGGGGACGCGAGGAGCGCGATGCCCCCGGCACTGGTCAGGAGATTCCGGCGGATGGGGTCGGCCGGGGTGGCGGCGAGCGAGGTGGTGGGGGCGTCCAGCGTGGTCATGGCTTCTCCTCGTGACGATCGCTGCGCTGTTCGAGCGATGGGAGAACCGTAGGTCGCGGCGTAATGTCACGGATCGTGTTCGCGGACCGAACGTGTCGCCTCGAAGGCCACCCCGGGTCCTCCCGGAGGAGGACCCCGGCGGGCCCGGCACGGCCTAGCCTGCGCCGCATGCACCCGGTGTGGCTCCGGCTCGGTGCCGGCGTCCTCGCCGGGGCCGCGGTCGCGCTCGGGTCGGCGGCGGAGGCCACCGTCTACCGGGACACCGACGCGGCCCTGTACCTCGTCCCGACCCTGGCCCTCGCCCTCGGCGCCCTGCTCGCGCCGCTGCTGCCCTGGGCGGGCCTGGTGGCCGCGGCCGCGACGTTCCCGCTCCAGGCGCTCGCCGCGCCGGCGAGCCCGGGCGTGGGCGGGATCGCGCTGATCACGATGCTGGTCCTCGTCGCCTCCGGCGCCCGCCGGCTACCCCTGCGCGCGAGTGCCCCCGGGGCCGCGCTGGTCGCGGTCGGTGGGGCGGCCGGGTCGATGCTGCACGGCGCACCCTGGTTCGAGCTCGTCTTCTTCGGCGCCACGATGGGCGGCGCATGGACGCTGGGCTGGCTGCTGCGCCGCGAGCGCACCCGCAGCAGCGAGCTCGCCCGCCTCGCCGACGAGCTCGCCGACGAGCGCGAGCGGACCACCCGGCTGGCTCTCGTCGAGGAGCGGGCCCGGATCTCGCGCGAGCTGCACGACGCGGTGGCGCACTCGGTGTCGGTGATGACGCTGCAGGCCGGCGTCGTCCGGCGGCGCCTCGAGCGCCGCGACGACGCGGACGCGGAGGTCGCGGCGCTGCGCTCGGTCGAGGACCTCGGGCGGCGCTCCGTCGACGAGCTGCGCCGCGTGGTGGGGGTGCTGCGCTCGGCCGACGACGCCGGCGCCGACGATCCCGACGACGGGCCGCTGACGCCCGCCCCGTCGCTGCACCAGCTCGACGACCTGGTCGGACGGCTCGCGGGTGCCGGGCTCGCGGTCACCGTCGCGGTGCACGGCGAGCCGGGCCGGCTGGCCCCCGCCACCGACACCTCCGCCCACCGGATCGTCGCCGAGGCGCTCACCAACGTGCTCCGCCACGCGGGCACCGACCGCGCCGAGGTGGTCGTGCGCTGGGAGGGCCCGCGGGTGAGCGTCGAGGTCCTCGACGAGGGCGCCGGGCCGCCGGGGCCGGGCGGCGGCGACCCCGGACACGGGCTGCTCAACCTGCGCGAACGGGCCCTGCTCGCCGGCGGCACGCTGGAGGCCGGTCCCCGTCCCGACGGCGGGTTCCGGGTCCGGGTGGTCCTCCCGGTCCTGGCGGCGCCGGAACCGGCGGTGGTGCGGTGACGACCGGGGTGGTGGTCGCCGACGACGAGGCGCTCGTGCGGATGGGCCTGCGGATGCTGCTCGACGGCGAGGACGACCTCGCCGTGCTCGCGGAGGCCGCCGACGGCCGGGCGGCGGTGGAGGCCGCGCGCCGGACCGGGGCCGACGTCGTCGTGATGGACGTCCGGATGCCGGGGCTCGACGGGATCGCGGCCACCCGGGCCCTCGCCGCGGCCGGCAGCCGGGCGCGGGTCCTCGTGCTCACGACCTTCGACGACCACGCCACCGTCGACGCCGCGCTGCGGGCCGGGGTGGCCGGGTTCCTGCTCAAGACGGCCCCGCCCGAGGAGCTGCTCGAGGCGGTGCGCCGGGTCGCGGCGGGACGGGGTGCGCTCGACCCCGACGTGGTCCCGGGCGTCGTCGCGGCCTACGGTCGCACCGCCGCCGCGCCGACCCGCCCGGCGGTGCTCGACGCGCTGACGCCGCGGGAGTCCGAGGTGCTCGCCCTCGTGGCCCGCGGGCTCGCCAACGCCGAGGTCGCGGCGCGGCTGCACCTGGGGGAGACGACGGTGAAGACGCACCTCGGGCGGATCCTCGACAAGCTCGGGATGCCCGACCGGCCGCGGCTGATCGCCTGGGCGTGGGAGCACGGCGTCGTCACGTCCTGATGTGGCGACTCACAGTCCTAGAAAGTGACTGTCGGATGGTTGCGCGGTACGGTCCGGTCATGGCTCCACGGCGCGACTACTTCGACGGCTGCGCGGCCGCCCACGCCCTCGACCTCGTCGGGGAACGCTGGGCCCTGCTCGTCGTCCGGGAACTGATGCTCGGACCCAAGCGCTTCACCGACCTGCGCACCGGCCTGCCGCACGCGAGCCCGAACGTCCTGTCGCAGCGCCTGCGGGAGCTGGAGGACGCCGGGGTGCTGCGTCGGCGGCGGCTGCCCCCGCCCGCGGCGTCGGCCGTCTACGAGCTCACCGACTGGGGCTACGAGCTCGAGCCGGTGCTGCAGACCCTCGGACGGTGGGCGGCCCGCTCGCTGCCGCAGGCCGAGTCCATCGGGGTCGACTCGCTCGTCATGTCGATGCGCACGATGTTCGCTCCGGAGCGGGCCGCGGGCGTCGAGGAGACCGTGCAGTTCGTCTTCGCCGACCAGCCCTTCGTGGCGACCCTGCACGACGGGGACTTCACGATCGTCCGCGGGGACGCCCCGGCGCCGGCCGCCACCGTCTCGGGTGCGCCGGAGGCCTGGGCGGCGGTGCTCTACATGGGGCACCCGCTCGCGTCCGCGGTGTCCGACGGGATGCTCACGGTCAGCGGCGACCGGGCGGCGGTGGAGCGGCTGCTGGACCTGTTCCCGATGCCCGAGCCGCTGGTGCCGGCCGCCGGCTGAGGCGTCGGCCGGGTCGCCGCCCGAGCACCGCGACCACACCGCCCGCCACCGACAGCACGCCGGAGGCCAGGAGGACGACCGTTCCCCACGCCTCCAGCGCGCCGTCGGTGAGCACGGCGTGCCCCACGCCGAGCACCGTCGCGAGCAGGGCGAACCCGCCGTGCAGGAGCCGGAAGGTCGGCCCCGACCAGCCCAGTCGGCGACGCAGCACACCGAGGCACGCGACCACCACGAGCAGCACCAGCGAGATCAGCGCCATCCGGGCCCGCGTCGGGCCGTCCGGCGACATCGCGAACAGGGCGTCGTCGGGCGAGAGCACGAGCAGCGCCGCGACGTGCACCACGACGAGGACCAGCACGGCCGATCCCACCGCGACGTGCGCCCCGACCCGCCCGCGCGCCAGCCACGGCTGGGCCGCGAGGCCCGCGACCGCGAGGGTCGCGGTCAGCGTCGAGACCACCAGCACCGGCTCGGCCCCGGCCAGGTGCGGCGAGGTCGACGCGACCACGAGGCCCGCCAGGCCGAGCACACCCGCCGTCAGGACGGCCGCGCCCCGGACGCCGTTCACGGCGACAGCACCAGGTCGACCTGCGCGCCCGTGTCGCCGTCGCGGGTGACGTTGCGCAGGAACACCCGGCGCCACGGGCCGGGGTCGTCGTAGCCGACGTGCACGTTGGGTTCGCCGAACTGTGCGACGAGCGGGTCGGTGTCGACCCGGTAGCGCCCCTGGTCGTCGGTGCGTACGGAGGTGCGGTTGCGCTGCTCGCTCGCCGTCGCCGTCTGCGCCCAGACCTGCACGCGGACGCCGGGCAGCGGGCGGCAGGCCTCGTCGCGCACGGTCCCCGCGACGGTGAACCCGGCGCCGAGCGGGTTCGTGTACGGGGCCCTCGGGACGTAGTTGTTCGTGCCGCCCGGGTTGGTGATCGTCGGGGCGCAGCGGCCCGACGCGAGCTCGGCGACCGACGGGCCCTCCGGGCCGGACCCGCGGACCCCGACGTCGCGCGCGCCGGTGCCGTGCAGCGAGCTGGTCGCGAGGAGGACGCCGACCGTCCAGAGCACGGCGACGAAGACCGTGATCGCGACGGGATGGGGCCTCACGGAACCACTGAATCACGTGCCACGATCATCGACATGAGCAGCGTCGAGAACCCGCCCGTGCTCGTCGAGACCGACGACCGGGAGGCGGTGACCACCGTCCGCCTCAACCGGCCGGACAACCGCAACGCGCTGACGGTCGAGCTGAAGGTCGCGCTGCGGGACGCGCTGGAGGCGGTGGCCGACGACCCGTCGGTACGCGCGGTCGTGCTCGCCTCCACCGGCAAGGCGTTCTGCGTCGGGCAGGACCTGCGCGAGCACGCCGAGGCCCTGCGGGCGGGGGAGGACGGCGGGATCGGCGCGGACGCGCTCTCGACCGTCCCGGAGCACTACAACCGGATCGCGATGGCCCTGGGCAGCATGCGCAAGCCGGTCGTCTGCGCGATCAACGGCACCGCCGTCGGTGCAGGGCTCGGGTTCGCCCTCGCCTGCGACCTGCGGGTGGCGACGGCGGGCACGAAGTTCGCGACCGCGTTCGCGGGGATCGGCTTCGGTGGGGACTCCGGGCTCTCCGGCACCCTCGCGCACTGCGTCGGCTCCTCGCGGGCGACCGAACTGCTCATGCTCGGCGACACCTTCACCGCCGAGCAGGCGCGGGACTGGGGGATCGTCCGGGAGGTCGCGGACACGCCCGAGGCCACCGACGAGGCCGCCCTCGCCCTCGCGCGGCGGCTCGCCGCGGGGCCCACGCTGGCGTTCGCCGAGATCAAGGCGGCCGTCGCGATGGGCACGGTGTCGTCGCTGCGCGACGTCCTGGAGCACGAGGCCGCGGCCCAGGCCCGGCTGGGGGCCACCGAGGACCACCGCAACGCGGTCGACGCCTTCGTCGCGAAGGAGAAGCCGGTCTTCCGGGGCGCCTGATCAGACGCTCTGCAGGCCGACCACCCGCAGCAGGTCGAGCTTCTCGGCGTCCTCGGTCCCCGGGGCCGCCGAGTAGACGATCAGGCGCTGGTCGTCCTGGGGGACCTCGAGCACGTCGCAGTCCAGGACGATCGGCCCGATCCCCGGGACGTCGTAGCGCTTGCGGTCGACGCGGGCGTGCTCGACGGGCCGCGCGTCCCAGAGCTCGGCGAACCGCGGGTGGGTGCGGTACAGCTCGTCGACGAGCCCGCGCAGCCGGTGGTCGTGCGGGTAGCGGGCGAGGGCGGCCCGGGCCCGCGCCACGGTCGAGCGCTCCAGCCGGGAGGCGTCGCCCTGCTCGTCGGTGGCGAGCCGGATGTGTCCCGCGAACTGCAGCCACAACAGGTTGCGCCGCTCCCGCGGCACCGCGGACACGTCGCCCCACAGGGCCGCGAGCAGCGCGTTCCACGCCAGGACGTCCTCGCCGGCGCCGATGAGCATGGCCGGCAGGTCGTGCATCCGGTCGAGCAGACGCAGGACCGAGGGCCGGACGGTGTCGCGCACGCGGTCCGGCCCGGGCACCGCGACGCCGGCCAGCGTGAACAGGTGGGTGGTCTCGGCCGGCGCGAGCCGCAGGGCACGGGCGAGCGCCCCGAGCACGGACTCCGACGGGTGCGGCCCGCGCGCCTGCTCGAGCCGGACCACGTAGTCCACCGACACCCCGGCGAGCTGCGCCACCTCCTCGCGGCGCAGGCCCGGGGTGCGGCGTCGGGGCCCAGCGGGCACGCCGACCTCGGCGGGGGAGAGGCGCTCACGCCACTGGCGCAGCGCCGCGGCGAGTTCTCCGGCGTCGTTCACGGGCCCCAGCCTGCCGTCCCGGGGCCGCCGGTGCCTGGGACCGGCGATCCCTGGCTGCGCACCGACCACCCGGCGCACGGTGATCGACATGACCACAGCATTCATCACCGGCGCCTCCCGCGGGATCGGTGCCCACGCCGCCCGCCGTCTCGCCGCGCAGGGCGTCACCGTCCTCGCCGGCTGCCGCACCCCTGCGGCCGCGGACGTCTCCGAGGAGAACGTCCACCCGATCGCCCTCGACGTCACCGACGACGCATCCGTCGCCGCCGCGGTGAAGGAGGTCGAGGCGTCGTTCGGCGCGCTCGACGTCCTCGTGAACAACGCCGGGGTCGCCGGCACCCGGGCGAGGCCCGCCGACACCGGGCCGGACGAGGTGCGCGAGGTCCTCGAGACCAACGTCGTCGGCCCGGTCCGCGTCACCCACGCCTTCCTCCCGCTGCTGCGCGCCTCGGCCACACCGCGCCTGGTGCTCGTGTCCTCGCAGCTCGGCTCGCTGCAGCTCATGGACGCGGGCCGGTGGGAGAACTGGCCCCACCTCGCCTACCCGTCGTCGAAGGCGGCCCTGAACATGGCCGGGCTGATGTACGCGCGGACGCTGCCGGACGTGCTCGTCACGATCGTCAACCCGGGCTTCACCGCGACCGAGTTCAACGACTACCGCGGCCACCAGACCCTGGACGAGGGCACCGACGCCCTCGTCGCCGCGGTGCTCGACACCGAGGGCCCGTCCGGTCGCTCGCTCTCCCGCGAGGGCCTCACGCCCTGGTGACCGTCTCCCGCAGCTCACGCTTGAGGACCTTCCCGACGGCGTTGCGCGGCAGCGGGTCCGTCGTCGTCCGGATGGCCGTCGGGGCGGCGAAGGCCGCGATCCGTGTCGCCACCCGCTCGCGCAGCGCGGCCTCGTCGGGCACGTGGCCCGGGGCATGCACGACGACCGCGGCCACCTCCTCGCCGTACGTCGGGTGCGGGATCCCGACGACCGCGGCGTCCAGCACGCCGTCGACCTCGAGCAGCTCGGCCTCGACCGCGGCGCAGTAGACGTTCTCCCCGCCGCGGATCACCACGTCCTTGAGCCGGTCGACCACGCGGATCACGCCGTCGTCGACCCGCCCCAGGTCGCCGGTGCGGAACCAGCCGTCGACGAACGCGGCCGCCGTGGCCTCGGGGGCGTTCCAGTAGCCGCGGACCACGTTCGGCCCGCGGAACCACAGCTCGCCGATCTCGCCCTCGCCGAGGTCCGTTCCCGACGACGGGTCCACCACCCGGACGTCCGCGCTCGGCACCGGGCGGCCGACCGCGTCGGGCGCGGCGACGTACTCGTCGCCGGAGTTGAACGCGATCCCGGCGGTCGTCTCGGTCAGCCCGTACCCGTTGCCGGGTGTGGCCACGGGGGCCGCGCGACGCACGAGCTCGGGCGGGATCGGGGCGCCGCCCATGCCGATGTTCGCGAGGGTGGCGAGGTCGCCACGCCGGCCCGTGGTCTCCGCGACGCGGAGCAGGTCGCCGGCGATTGTCGGGACCCCGGCGATGCCGGTGAGGCCCTCCGCCGCGATGAGGTCCAGGGCCTCGGCGGCGTCCCAGCGGTACTGGGTGGCGAGGACCGATCCGGCGAGGGTCATGTTCACCATCGCGCAGAGTCCGGCGACGTGGAACATCGGGAAGGCGAGGAGCATCCCCGGCCGCTCGGGCGGAGCCGCGCCGGTCACCCGTGCGCCGGCGGCGGCGAGCAGCCCGCGGTTGGCCACGTCGGTGAGCAGGTTCCGGTGGGTGCCCACCGCGCCCTTCGGGCGGCCCGTCGTGCCGGAGGTGTAGAGGATGAAGGCGTCGTCGTCGGGCGCCGGGCGGTGCTCGGGCAGGGGCACGAGGGCGGGCTCGCCGAGGAACGCGTCGAAGGTCGTGTCCCCGGTGCCGCGGACGGTGACCACCGGGACGTCGTCGGGAGTGACCTCCCGGAGCACGGCACTGCGCTCGCCGTCGGCGACGACGAGCCGCGGCGTCGCGTCGGCGACCGCGTGCGCCAGCTCGGCGGCCTGCCACCAGGCGTTGAGCGGGACCACCACCAGCCCCGACACCCACGCGGCCCAGCACACGGTGGGCCACTCCGGGTAGTTGCGCAGGCAGACGGCCACCCGGTCGCCCGGCTGCAGACCCGCGTCAGTGAGACGGCGCGCCAGGGTGGCGACGCGGGCGCGGTGCTCGCCGAAGGTCACCCGCTCCCCGGCGTAGAGGGTGAAGAGCCGGTCGTCGGCGACGGCGAGGGCCTCGTGCGCCTCGCGCAGCGTCTGCGGGCCGGTCACGTGCACCCGGAGCGGGACCCCGCGGACCTCCGTCGCGGCGAGCTCGAACGGCCCGCCCGGACCGGTGAGCTCGGCGATCACGTCGACCCGCGACGGTGCGGCCTCGTCGATGGACACGCCCGGCAGTCTGCTCCCGATCGGGCGACGCCGCGGCCCGGTGGGCGCAGCGTCCCGCGCTGTCGTGTTCGCGTGGATGTCCGGCTCCGCGTGGATCGACGGCTTCGCGTGGATGTGCCCGCGGAGGAGTGACAGGGACCACGAACGGGTACCGGGTGTGTCTACGCCCGGGGACACCGTTCCGGGGCCCCGCCCGGCGTCCCCGCCGCCGGACGGCGAGGAGGCTGCCATGACCCTCGAGGCGACCCCCACGGTCGACCCGGTCCGCGTCGGCCGCCGCCCCGGGCTCCCGGTGGACGCGCGCGGGACGCTCCCCGACGCCGCGACGCTGAGCTGCCGCCTGCACGGCGCGCTCGACCGGGCCGCGGCCGCCGGGCTGGACCTCGAGCTGCACGTGGACGCCGAGCCGCTGCCGGCGCCGCAGGCCCGCGTGGTCGACTGCGCCCGCGAGAGCGCGGCCAGCCGGAGTGTGGAACTCCGTCTCGTGAGCTGAGGGCTCGATCACACCCACACGGCGGTAACCGGCCGAGGATTCATCGAGGGCTCTCAGGAAACGTCGGCGTGTCGTTCCGCCGTGGCCTCCCCGTCCGGTTCGGGTGCTCGGCCCGGCTCGTCCGGTTCGTGTCGGGCTGCCCGCGAATGCCCAGCTCAGGACCATGATCCCCGCCGCGCGGTGTGGATCTCGGGGTGCAGACTCCTCGTCGCTCGCCCGCACCGGACCCGCCCGGCGGGCGTTGGACGGGGCGAGCACTCCGCATCACCGACCGCGAAGGAACACACCATGGGTCGTCACCACCGGGACGCGTCCTCACCCTCGGGTGGCGCCGGATCGCGACTGCGGGTGGGCGTCGGGTCGATCGGCGCGGTCGGCGCGAGCCTGCTGGCGATGGGTGCCCCGGCGATCGCGGCGCCCGCCGCCACGCCGGCCCCGGCGCCCGCGACGGCGCACGGCAGCCAGACGCCGTGCAAGCCCGAGGCGAAGGCGTGCGTCGACATCTCGGCGAAGAAGGCGTGGCTCACCGACGGGCACGGCAAGGTCGTCTACGGGCCGGTGCCGATCACCACGGGCGCCAAGGGCTACGAGACGCCGACCGGCACCTTCTCGGTGATGTGGAAGGACAAGGACCACAAGTCCGACGAGTACGACCACGCGCCGATGAACAACTCGGTGTTCTTCGCGCCGGGCGACGCCTTCCACGAGGGCAGCCTGCAGCGCGACTCGGCGGGTTGCGTGCACCTCTCGCACGACGCGTCGGAGAAGTTCTTCGACTACCTGAACGTCTACGACCAGGTGCAGATCGTTCCCTGACAGGGTGTGCGGCATGGCCGCCACCCCGGACGAGCGCGACGAGCGCATCGCCCTGCTCCTGGACTACGAGAACCTCGCGATCGGGGCCCGGGAGGGGCTGGGGGTCTCGCCGTTCGACCTCGGTCCGGTCGCCGATGCCCTCGCCGTGCGTGGCCGTGTGGTCGCGCGGCGGGCGTACGCGGACTGGTCCTCCTTCGACGACGACCGCCGCCTGCTGGCCCGGGCGCAGGTCGAGCTCATCGACATCCCGCAGCGGCTCGGCGGATCCCGCAAGAACTCCGCCGACATCAAGATGGCCGTCGACGCGATCGAGATCGCCTACGAGCGCTCGTGGGTGACCACCTTCGCCATCGGCACCGGCGACTCCGACTTCACTCCGCTCGTGCACAAGCTGCGCGAGCTCGACAAGCGGGTGATCGGCATCGGCGTCGCGTCCTCCACCTCCCGGCTGCTCCCGCCCGCCTGCGACGAGTTCCTCTACTACGACCGCCTCGTCGACACCACCCCGCCGCCCGAGCCGGCCACACCTGCCGTCGGGACGGAGGAGCCGGAGGAGCCCGCGGGCGACGAGGCGGTGGAGCGGTTGGTGACGCGCACGCTCTCCGGGCTCGCGCGCCGCGGCGACGGGCCGGTCCTCGCGTCGCGGCTCAAGCGGGCGATGCTGCGCCAGGACCCGACGTTCGACGAGGCCGAGCACGGGTTCCGCGGGTTCGGCGAGCTGCTTCGCCACCTGCAGGAGCGGCGGATCGTGGCGCTGGGGGAGGGGTCGGCGCACGGCGACCCCGAGGTGAGCTTCCCGGTCGACGAGCCCGCCGAGGACGACGCGTTCCGTCTGCTGGCCCAGGTGGTCGGGGACCTGGCCGGTCGGGACGGCACGGTGCCGCTGTCCGGGCTGAAGGACCAGGTGCGCAAGCGCCGCGCGGACTTCAGCGAGAAGACCTACGGCTTCACCTCGTTCCTGTCGTTCGCGAAGGCCGCCCGGGCGCGGGGCGTGGTGGGCATGGACTGGGACGAGCGGGCCGGGGACTGGCGGCTGCGTCCGGCCTGATCGTCGCTCCGTGACGTTGGGTGCAGCGCCCTACGGGTGCAGGTCCTGGTGATCAGGCGCTCGTCGGCCTCACCCGGTGGGCCGCACCCAGCGGCGCCACCGTTCCTGCGGGCCGAAGCCGGCCCGCGCCCAGAGCGCCTGCCCGTCGACGTTGCCTTCGAGGACCATGGCGTCGAGTCGCCGGGCGCCCAACCCGACCAGGCGTTCCTCGGCAGCCCGCAGGAGTGCGGAGGCGATCCCGCGGCGACGGTGCCCGGGGTGGACGGCGAGCCGGTAGAGGTGGGCCCGCCATCCGCCCCACCCGGCGACGACCGTGCCGACCAGCTCGCCGTCCTCCTCCGCGAGCAGGAGGGCCTGCGGGTCGCGGGTGAGCAGGGCGAGCACGACGTCGCGGTCGTCGGCTGGGCGGTCGTCGTTCTCGCCGGCGACGGACCACAGTTCCAGGACCTGCTCGACGTCGTCCGTCCCGGCCGCGCGGACGTGGATCATGGCGGCGATCCTGCCTAGAACGGCGGGTCGTCGTCGAAGGGGTCGGGGGGCTGTTTCTGTCTTTCGCGTCGGCGCCGGTCGATGTCGTGCAGGGTCTGTCGTTGGGCGTCGGTGGTGTGGCCGTGCTTGTTCGTTCTCGGTTTCCACGGCCTCGGAGGTCGGGGTTCGCCGCGGGTGTCGGTGATGCCGTGGTCGAACCGCTCTCGCGGTACTGGTCGTAGTGGTCGGTAGGGGTCGGGTTCGACGATGTGGTGGGTGCCGGTGGGGGCGGTCCACAGGAAGGTGCCGGGGCGGGTCTGGCGGACGGTCCAGCCCGAGGTGGGCTCGTGTTTGCGCAGGTGGTCGCCGATCGAGAGGGCGCCGAGGTTGTCGGCCTGGGTCGGCCCGGCCTCGAGCAGCCGTTCGCCGTAGCGGATCGCGGTGTACTGCGACCCGGCATCAGAGTGGTGGATGGGCGTGTCACGGCAACCGTGTAAGCAGCGGACGGACCAAGATCGACTTCCGTGCCGGGCATGGTGGTCGGGAAGGACGTCCCAGTGAACGACGAAGATCTTCAGTCGGTCGCCAACGACGCCGCGG
>NZ_JAJNDA010000019.1 GCF_021026295.1 Actinomycetospora soli | reverse complement strand
TCCCGTCCGACGAGGCCGCGATGAAGCTGCTCTACCTCGGGCTTCGCAACATATCGAGCAACCGCGGCGGAGAGTCGGGCACAGGCACCCACGGCTGGAAAATAGCGCTCAACACACTGGTCGTCCACTTCCCCGGACGCCTCAAGCTCTGATACATTCCGACAATCAGCGTCCCGTTGCTTACACGGGAATCGTGACACGCTCTGGTGGATCAGCCCGTCGAGCCGCCCATCACGGGTCTGACCAGCGCGTTCCCGGGTCCAGAGCGCCATCTCCAGGGCATCGAGGGGCAGCTCGGTGGGCATCCGGGCCGCGCAGCGCCAGCCGACGATGCGCCGCGAGTACACGTCGGAGACGAACGCGGTGAACACCATCCCCGACCACGTCGGCACGTAGGTCATGTCGACGACCCAGAGCTGGTTCGGGCGCTGCGCGGTGAAGTCCCGGTCGACCAGATCCGGGGCCCGCTGCGACTGCCGATCCGGCCGGGTGGTGATCACCGGCTGCCCACGACGCACCCCACGGAGCCCGAGGGAGCGCATCAGCCGCTCGACGGTGCAGCGCGCCACCGGGGCGCCGGATGAGCCGGTGACGCCGTCGCGGCGCAGCTGAGCAGCCATCTTGCGGGCCCCGTAGACCCCGCGGCCCTTCTCCCGGTCGAAGAACGTCGCCTCAATAATCTCCTCGAGCGCGGCGTCCGAGAGCGCCCGCCGCGAGGGCACGCGCGCCTTATGGGCGTAGTAGCCCGACGGGGCGACCTGGATGTCCTCGCTGGTCAGGACCCGGCAGATCGGCTCGACCCCGAAGCGGTGCTTGTGCTGATCGATGTAGTCGACGATCAGCGGATATGGCGGTCGAGCTCCGCCGCCGCGAAAAACGCCGACGCGGTCTTCAGGATCTCGTTCGCCCGGCGGAGCTCGGCGTTCTCCCGGCGCAGCCGCTTGATCTCCTCGGACTCCGTGGTCGTGGTCCCCGGGGCCTCGCCGTCGTCGACCTGGGCCTGGCGGAACCAGCCCCGCAGGGTGTCCGGGGTGATCCCCAGCTGCGGGCCGATCCGCTTGCACGCCGCGTTGACCGACAACCCCGGCTCCTGCTGGCGGGCCTCGCGGACCATCCGCTTCGCCCGCTCCCGCATCTCGTCAGTGAACTTCCTCGGTGCCGGCACGACCCCCACCTTCCCGTGGGATCAGAGCCTCCACCACAGCCGGGGCGCTTCAATCCGCTCGAACGCCGGCTCCGCCATCCCCGGATCCAAATCCAAGCCGTGAATCTCCGCCGCCCCCGACGGCGCGATCCGCGTCGACACCCGCGACCGAGCCACCGCCGCCGCCCGACGGTTCTCCGCCCCCAACGGATCCACATCCACCACCGCCGCCGCGACCCGCTGCGCCAACTCCCACAACCCGAGCTTCGGGGCCTGCTCGATCAGCGCGTCCACCACCACCGCCGCCTGCGCATCGGTCACATCGCGCAACCCGGAGACGAACACTGCGACCTTCGCCTGCTCCAACCGCCCCTCGCGCATCGCCTCGCCGAGCCGCGGCAACCGCTCCAACGCACCAGCCGCGGTCTCCAACCGGGAAGCAGCCATCGCCACCGACCACCCCAGACACGCCGCGATCACCCGCGGATCCGGCTCCGGCCACCGCTCCAGCGTGTCCGCGCGCGCCCGGGCGGTCTCGAGCATCCAACACGCCCGACGCCACTCGTCATGCACCAACCGCGCCTGCCAGGCCACCAGACCGGCCTCGCACTCCTGACCGGGCAACTCACGCGGATCGGCGAAGGACACCGCAGGCAGCGGCGTGTCGAACACCCCACCACCACCCGAGAACCCCGCCTCCACCGCCATGACCCGAACGGTAGTTCGAACCCCCGACAGTCACCGGTACCCCGAAACCCCACGCCACGGCCGGGCGCGACGCGAGAGGTACACCAGGCAGGAATCCGGACCAAAGAACCTGCCTCACGTACCCCTCGCGACCCCAGAACCCACGACAAGCGCAAAGATCACGAAACCATCACGATCGTCGGTACATCACGCCCACACACACGTAGGGGTACGCCACGACCGCACGGCCCTCCACGGACGACCGGATCGAAGCCAGCATTCGCTCCCGGTCCTCCGGCTCACGCGTGCTCACCCGGGAGAACGTGGAGAACAGCCGCACCAGGTCGGGAGCGCCGAGCGTCTGCTCCCAGCGCACGCGCGTCACCTCGCCCGCGCCGAAGCCCGGCAGCTCGGACCGACGGACCTCGGGCGCGACGTCCGGCAGCCCCGCGATCCGGTTGAGCTCCCGCACCCAGTCGACCGCCAGGTCGGGCACGTTCCACAGCTGCAGCAACACCCCGTCGTCGACGAGGACCCGTCGCGCCTCCGCCGCCGCCGCGACGGGATCCGCCCAGTGCCACGACTGCCCGTAGACCACGGCCGACGCGGTGCCCGTACCCACGGGCACCCGCTCCGCCGTCCCGTCCACGACCTCCACGCCGGGCAGGCCGCGGTCGGCGAGTACCGAGCGCATGGCGGGGTCGGGCTCGACCGCCACCACCCGTCGTCCGGAACGGGTCACCGCCGCCGTGAGCTTCCCGGTCCCCGCGCCCACGTCCACCACGAGGTCCCCGGCCACGGCCGCCAGCGCTGCGGGCGGATAGCCGGGACGGAGCCGGTCGTAGTCCTCGGCGAGGCGCCCGAACGAGCGCGCCCGCCCGGTCACGCGAACACCGGCCGTCCCACCCGCGTCCGCTTGAGCTCGCAGAATCCGGCCGAGCCGGCGAGGGCCACCGCTCCGTCGAACACCTCCAACGCGGCATGCCCACGAGGCACCGCCCCGAGCACCGGACCGAAGAAGGCGACCCCGTCCACGTGGACCACGGGAGTCCCGACGTCGAGGCCCACCGGCGCCATGCCCTCCTCGTGGCTGCGACGGACCTCGGTGTCGAGCGAGGGGTCGTCGGCGGCGGCGTGCAGCGGCAGGAGGTCCATCACGGCGAGCACCCGCCGCAGCACCTCGTCGCGACCACGCACACCGTCGCGGTGGTAGAGCGCCCCGAACCGCGACACGAACTCACCCAGCCGCTCGCCGACCGCGACGCCGACCCGCACCGGCCGCCACGCACTCTCCGTGCCGCGCGCGGACTCGGGCCCACGCCCGGGATCCGCCTCGCCGAGCACCGCGAGACTCATCAGGCGCACCTCCAGGTCCACCGGACGCTGCGCGGCGACCTCCTCGAGCCAGCACAGCGCGAGGTACGCGAAGGGGCAGACCGGATCGACATAGAGTCGCACCCCGCCAGCATGACCGAGGAGACCGACGATGCCCGACCAGTTCGACGTCACCGACGTCCCCGAGCGCCACCGCTACGAGATCCGCGTCGGCGACGTGACCGCCGGGTTCGCGGAGTACGCGCTGCGCACCGATCCGCACGGCGACGGCGAGACCATCGCCTTCGTCCACACCGAGGTCGACGACGCCTTCGCCGGTCAGGGGCTCGCCGGCCGCCTGGCCCGGGCCGCCCTCGACGACGCGCGGGCCCGCCACCTGGCCGTCCTGCCGTTCTGCCCGTTCATCCGCGGGTGGATCACGAAGCACCCGGACTACCTCGACCTGGTCCCCGTCGGACGCCGGGAGCAATTCGACCTCGCCTGACCGCAGGAGTACTTTCTTGCGCTCAGTACCGAGTGCGAGGAGGTGGCAGGATGGCCACGGACGCCGGATCCTTCCCGACGGCGGGTGCCAGCGCCGCCCTCGAGAACCTCCCGCTCTCGCGGTGGCACCGCACCATCGTGGTGCTCGTCGGGATCGGTTCGTTCTTCGACCTCTACGAGGTGTTCCTCGGGGGCGTGCTCGCGCCGATCCTGGCCCGCGAGTTCCAGCTCGGGTCGCTCGGCAAGGCCGCCGTGGTGGCGAGCGGGTTCCTCGGCATGTTCGTCGGCGCCAACGTGCTCTCCGTGGTGGCCGACCGGCTGGGCCGCCAGCGTGTCTTCCTGCTCAACCTGCTGATCTACAGCCTGTTCAGCCTGCTCGCGGCGTTCTCGCCGAACATCGAGATCTTCCTGCTGCTGCGCTTCCTCGGCGGGATCGGCCTGGGCTGCGAGCTCGTCCTCGTCGACACCTACCTCGCCGAGTTCCTCCCGGCGAAGGTCCGGGGCCGCTACATCGCGTGGGCGTACACGGTCGGCTTCCTGGGCGTCCCGGTCGCGGCCCTGCTCGGCGGCAAGCTGGTCGCCGCGCAGGAGATCGCGGGCGTCGCCGGGTGGCGCTGGCTGCTCGTCGCCGGCGCGCTCGGTGCGGTCTTCGTCATCGTCATGCGCCGCGTCCTGCCCGAGTCCCCGCGCTGGCTGGAGTCCCGGGGGCGCTTCGCCGAGTCCGAGGCGACCGTGCGCGCCATCGCGGCGAAGGTCGGGGCGCCGCACGCGGTGGACGAGCTGCCCGCCCGCGCCGTCCCGCCGGACCGGGGGCGGGACCGCTCCACGACGGAGGTCCTGCGGATCGCGTTCACGGACTACCGCCGGCGCACCGTCATGCTGTTCATCTTCCAGGTGCTGCAGACCGTCGGGTACTACGGCTTCGGCACCCTCGCGCCCCTCGTGCTCGTCTCCAAGGGCTTCGAGGTGACCGAGTCGCTCGGCTACGCGGCCCTGTCCTTCGCGGGCTACCCGCTCGGTTCCCTGCTGTCGGTGCCGATGGTGGAGCGCTTCGAACGCAAGTACCTGATCATCGCCGCGGCCCTCGCGATCGCCGTGTTCGGCGTCGTCTTCGCGGCCGCCGCGACCCCGTGGTTGATCGTGCTGGCGGGCTTCCTGCTGACCACGGCGAGCAACGTCTTCTCGAACGCGTTCCACATCTACCAGGCCGAGATCTTCCCGACCGCGATCCGCTCCACCGCCTCCGGTGTCGCCTACTCGCTGTCCCGTGGCACCTCGGTGGTCCTGCCGTTCATCGCCGTGCCGCTGCTCGCGACGGCGGGTCCGGTGTGGGTCTTCGGCGGCTCGGCGTTCCTGATCGTGCTGCTCTGCCTCGACGTCGGGCTCCTCGGGCCCCTGACGACGGGTCGCTCGCTCGAGGAGGTCCACTGACCGTCCGCCCGGCGGCCTCGGTCAGTTGACGCAGGGCACCGTGGGCGCCGCGGTGCCGGCGTCCTCGGAGGGCACCGCCGGGGCGGCACTGGTCTTCGGGGCGGCGCTGCCGGGGGAGGAGCCGCCGGTGTTCGACCCCCCGGCCGTTCCCGACGACGAGCCGCTCGCCTTCGGTGGCGTCGTCGTCTCGCCGGCGCCGGAGATCGTGTCCGAGATGTACTCCTGGACCTTCTCGGGGTCGACCTTCACCGCCTCGCCGTCCTCGGCGGTGTCGTAGGAGGCGTTGACGATGGGGATCGTGTGGAAGCCGATCGACCCGGAGCTCACACCCTGCACCTGGGTGGCCAGGTCGAGCACGTCGAGCCCGCGGTCGACCGTGATCGCCTTGTCGACCGCGTCGATCAGCGCGTTCCGCTTCGTGGAGTCGGTGAGGGTGTCCGACGAGAGGACCGTGCGCGCCATGCTGGCGAGGAACACCTGCTGACGGCGGGCGCGGTCGAGGTCGCCGCCGGGCAGGCCGTGGCGCTGGCGGACGAAGGCGAGTGCCTGCGGGCCGGAGACCGTCGTCTGGCCCGCGGGGAACCTCGCCCCGGAGAACGAGTCGTTCACCGCCTTGTTGAGACACACCGGCACGCCGCCGATTGCCTCGCTGATCTGCGCGAACCCGGCCAGGTTGACCGCCGCGAAGTGGGTGATCGTGAGTCCGGTCAGGCCCTCGACGGCGCCGATCGTGGTCCGCGCCCCCGCGGCCCCGGACTGCACGGCGAGGTCGCTCCCGCTCACGCCGTCCTTGATCAGTTCCTGACGGGCCGCGTTGGAGCCGTAGGAGTAGGCGGAATTGATCTTGTGCGTGCCGAACCCGCCCGTCACGTCGACGTACGAGTCGCGGGGGATCGAGAACCCGGTCGCCGGTCCGCCGCCGCCCGGGATGTGCAGCACGATGATGGTGTCGGTCGAGTCGCCGCCGGAGTCGCTCCCGCCCGCGTTCAGCGAGGCCAGGATGTCCTTCGGCAGCGGGTTGCCGAACGAGTCGGTGCGCGTGTCGAGCCCGACCAGCAGGATGTTCTGGTCGGTCCCGAAGATCGACCCGAGCGACGTCGAGATCACGTCGACGCGCGAGAGCCCCGAGTCGAAGGTCCGGGCCGCGAGCACGGTCACCCCGGAGATCAGCAGGACGAGCACCGACGCCGCGGCCAGCACGAGCAGCAGGACCCGGCTGGTCGCCCACCCGCGCGCACGCTCGAGCAGGGCCAGGGCCCCTGCGCCCCGTCCCGACGGCGGGTCGTCCCCGGCTCCGCCGGGTCCCTCGGGCACCGGTGACGGAGCCACCCGGGTCGGCGTCGGGGCGGGGCGGCGGCCTCCACCGGGCGGCGGGCCGGAGCGTCCCGGGGGCGGCCCGGCCGGCGGGCGACCCGGTCCACCCGGTCCCGCGGGGCCCCCCGGTCCTGCGGGGCCACCGGGTCCCGCGGGGCCGCCAGGTCCACCGGGTCCCGGTCCGCCGGGACGCGGTCCGCCAGGGCCGGGCGCCGACGGACCAGGCGCCCCCGGCCGTGCGGACGGGCCGGCGCCGCCGGGCGAGGGAGCGGGCCCCGGCCGGGCGGGCGGGCGCGGCCCGGGCTGCGGGGCCCCGCCGTCGGGCCGGGTGGGCCGACGGCCGGGCAGCCGGAATTGCCCGGGACGTTCGTCGTCGTCGCGCGCCATCACGCGTTCCTCACACCGCGCACGGCGCCCAGCACGGAGAAGCCGGGATTCGCCTCGCGGAATCGCAGGAATCCGAGCAGCGCACATCCCACGAGTGCGACGAGCATCCACCAGAACAATTGCGCGAGCGGGGCGAACACACCGAGCACGAACAGCGTGCTGCCGGCCGCGTCACCCCGGACGACCGCCGCGACCACGAGGGCGAGGAAGGCGACCACGGGGGCCTGGAGGGCGGGCACGAGGACCCCGTCGACGCGGACCGCGCACACCGCGAGCAGGCAGACGACGAGGTAGCCGACCGGGAAGAACAGGCCCAGGAGACCGCTCCGGTCCTGCAACAACCAGGCCAGCACCGTGGTCAGCACGAGGGCGGCCGCCGAGGCGAGCGGCCACGGGAAGCCGGGGCCGACGGCGAACCGCCCGGGCTGGCGCGGCCGCGGGTCGCGCGCCGGTCGTGGGCCGGCCGGTCGGGGTCCGCGCGAGAACGAGCCGGTGGACCAGCGGGACGGCGCGGAGGGCCGGGACGGCCGCCCGCCGCCCGGTCGCGGATCCCAGCGGTCGGCCACGGCGCCACGATAGCCGAGGGGTCCGACCGTACCCCGCCCGCCGTCGGGAACTATTTCCCACCACCCGCGGAAATGGTCCCGATCCGACGGGGACGACAATTCCGGGTCGGAGCCCGGCGTCCCCGACCGGGCGACGGGACGGGCAGGCGGGCCGGGCCCGCCGTAAGGTCACCCACGCCGGTGATTAGGCCGTACGGAGTAATGCCGGCGGGCTCGGGGTCGATACACCCGGCACACGACCGATGACCGTCCGTACCGGCCCGACCCGGAGGATCCGCGTGCCCCTCTCCGTCCCCGCCCGTCGCGCGGGCGCCGTCGTGGCGCTCGCGCTGGCCGCCGTGCTCGCGCTGGCGGTACCCGCGCTCGCGCAGACACCCACGCCACCGCCCCTGCCGTCGGGCCCGGGCTCGACGACCCGGCCCACGCCGGTCGAGCCGCGGGCGGGGCAGGCCGCGAAGCAGCGGATGGACGAGCGGCGTGGCCGGGCACCGGCCAACGTCACCGCCTGGTACGTGGACCCCGCGACGAACCAGACCGTCGTCGCGGTCGTCGGCCCCGCCACGAAGTCGGCGACGGACTTCGCCGCGGACGAGAACCCGGCGGCCGTGCGGGTGCAGCCGATGTCGGCGCCGGTGCGTCCCCTCGCGGCCGCGCCGCTCGTCGGCGGCACCGCCATCACGACGGTGACCAGCACGACGACCAGCGGCGGCGTCACCACCCGCAGCGGCCTGCGCTGCTCCGACGGCTTCTCGGTGCGCCGCGGGACCACGACCTACCTGCTCACGGCCGGGCACTGCACCCGGGGCACCTCGACCTGGTCGGGGCCGAACGGGCAGACGATCGGCACCGTCGCACGGACCGCCTGGCCGGACACCGACTACGGGCTGATCCAGGTGACCAACACCGCCGCCTGGCGCGGCAGCGGGCAGGTCTCGGGCGGGCCCGCCGTCACCGGCGCCACCGAGGCGCCCGTGGGGACGCGGGTCTGCCGCTCCGGGTCGACGACGGGCTACCGCTGCGGCGTGGTCCAGGCGAAGAACGTCACGGTGAACTACGGCGGCGGCACCGTCGTGCAGGGCCTGACCCAGACCAGCGCCTGCGCCGAGTCCGGCGACTCCGGCGGCTCCTTCCTCGCGCCGGGGAACGCCCAGGCCCAGGGCCTGCTCTCGGGCGGCACCGGGGACTGCACCACCGGCGGCACGAGCTACTTCCAGCCGCTGCGCCCGATCCTCACGCAGTTCGGGTTCACGCTGGTCACCGGGAGCTGACGAGCACGTCGACGAGGGCCGCGCGCGCCTGCGCGGCGGTCGTCCACCGGCGGCTGTCCCACTGCTCGCCGGCCAGCGAGTCCCCGGCGAAGAGCACCTGGGAGAACGCCACGCCCCGGAACCGGGCCACCGCGATGAGCGCCGAGGCCTCCATCTCGACGGCGAGGCAGCCCTCCTCCCGACGACGGTCGGTGCGGGTGCGCGTCTCCCGGTAGACCGCGTCGGTGGTCCAGGTGCGGCCGACGGTGTGCGCGACGTCCGCCGCGTGGAGCGTCGCGACCAGCGCCTCGACGCCCTCCGGGTCGGCCTCGACGACCCGTCCGGCCGGCAGGTAGTGGAACGACGTCCCCTCGTCGCGCAGCGCCGAGGAGACGACCACCGCGTGCCCGAGGACGAGGTCGGGCACCAGCACGCCGGCCCCGCCGACCGCGGTGAAGCGGCGGCCGCCGAGCACGATCAGCTCCTCGAGCGTCACCGCCGCCATCGGCGCCCCCACGCCGGGGTGCGCGACCGCGACGGTGCGCCCGTCGGGCCGCGGCACGCCGAGGACGGGGGAGCGGCCGTTCTCCGAGTGCAGCGTGGCGATCTCCGGGTGCTCCTGCGCGAGCGCCGTCATCACCTCGGGGAAGAAGCACAGGACGACGTCGGGCGGCACGCTCCCGTGGGTGCGCATCGCGCCGGGCGCGATGATCCCGGGCTGGTCCAGGTCGTCCTCGGCGAGGGCGAGGTCGGCGCGATCGGGGCGGTCGAGTGCGGGGTCGGTCACCCGGTGATCGTCGCGTAGGCGGCCCGCACCGCACGGGCCGCCTCGCGGTCGACGTCGGTGGCCTCGACCACGGTGTCGCGCCCGATGCGCCAGTCGGGCTCCGCGCCGGTCAGTGCCCAGGCCGCCTGCCGCGCGGCCCCCAGTGCGACGTACTCCGCAGGGGCGAGCACCTCGACGTCGAGCCCGAACACCGCCGGCGCGACGGTCGACACCGCCCGGGAGCGGCTGCCCCCGCCGATGAGCAGGACCCGCGAACCCTCCACCCCCACGTCGGCGAGCGCCTCCACCCCCGCCGCGAGCCCGCAGAGCATGCCCTCGACGACGGCGCGGGCGAGGTTCTCCCGGGTGCCGTTCGCGTTCGTGAGGCCGGCGATCGTGCCGGTGGCGTCGGGACGGTCCGGGGTGCGCTCGCCCTCCAGGTAGGGCACGAGGACCAGCCCGCCGGCCCCCGGTGCGGCGGCGAGGGCGAGCGCGTCGAAGCCCTCCGGGTCGACGCCGAGCAGCGTCGCGCCCACCCCGAGCACGCGCGCGGCGTTGAGGGTGCAGACCAGCGGCAGGTAGCCGCCCCGCGCGTCGGCGAAGCCCGCGACCAGGCCGGACGGGTCGGCGGAGGGGCGCGCCGCGCCGGTGAACACCGTGCCCGAGGTGCCGATGGAGACGATGAGCTCGCCGGGCGCCGTCCCGATCGCGAGGGCCGCCCCCATGTTGTCCCCGGTCCCGGGTGCGACCACCGCCCCGGGCACCGGACCGTGCTCGTGGCCGCGCCCCACGGCCTCCCCGGGGCCCGCCACGCGCGGGACGTCGAGCGTGCGCCCGAAGGCGAGTTCGAGCAGGTCGGGGCGGTAGTCCTCGGTGTGCGGCGACCAGTAGCCGGTGCCGGAGGCGTCCCCCCGGTCGGTCACCGGGTCGGCACCGGCGCGGGCGCCGCCCCGGAGCCGCCAGGTCAGCCAGTCGTGGGGGAGCAGCACCGACCGCGCGCGCTCGGCGTTCTGCGGCTCCGCCCGGGCGGTCCAGCGCAGCTTGCTCGCCGTGATGCTCGCGACCGGCACGGTCCCCACCGCGTCCGCCCAGGCGGCGGCGCCGCCGAGCTCGGCGACGAGATCGTGCGCGGCGTCGGCGGAGCGGGTGTCGTTCCAGAGCAGGGCGTCGCGGACCGGCTCGCCGCGCTGGTCGCACAGCACCATGCCGTGCTGCTGACCGGCGACGGCGATCGCGCCGACGTCGTCGGTGCCGACCTCGGCGAGCGCGTCGCACAGGGCCGTCCACCAGGCCCGCGGGTCGACCTCGGTGCCGTCCGGGTGGGCCCGGCGGGCCTCCCGGACGACCGACCCGTCGTCGGGATCGACGACGACGACCTTGGTGGCCTGGGTGGAGGAGTCGACCCCTGCGACGTAGGTGGGCATGCGCCCATGCTCACACGCCGCAGCCGCAGCTCTCGCGGATCCGGAACGCCGGCGGGAGGCGCAGCACCTCGACCGGGGCCTCCGGCTGGGCGCGCCGGCGCAGGAGCAGGCGGACGGCCTCGGCGGCGATCCGGTCGAACGGCTGCGCCATCACGGTCAGGCGCGGGGAGAACAGGTCGGCCCACGCGAAGTCGTCGAACGCGACCACCGCGACGTCGTCGGGCACCCGCGCCCCGGCGTCGCGCAAGGCGGCGATCACGCCGATCGTCATGCTGTTGTTCCCGACGACGACGGCCGTGGGCGGCTCGGGCAGCGCCAGCAACCGGGCCATCGCGGCCCGCGCCGGCTCCGTCGCCGACTCGCCGGACACCTCGAGCGCCGGATCGCGCGGCACCCCGGCGTCGTCGAGCGCGCGACCGAACCCGGCGCAGCGCTCCTCGGTGGTGGTCAGGCCGTCCAGACCGGCGACGAGCGCGATCCGGGTGTGGCCGTGCTCCACGAGGTGGCGGGTGAGGGTGGCGGTCGCCGCGTGGTTCTCGCTGCCGACCTGGTCCAGCGCGGCCGCGCGGCCGCCGGGGACGAGGCGGTCGAGCAGCACCGTCGGGACCTCGTGTCGGGCGAGGTACTCCAACGCGGCGGACGGCTGTGCGGACGGCGCGAGCACCACGCCGTCGACGCGGTGGTGGTGCAACCGGGCGACGACGGTGCGTTCGTACTCCGGGTCCTCGTGCGGGTCGACGAGCAGGAGCGTGTACCCGGCGGCGGCGGCCGCGGACTCGGCGGAGGACAGCAGCTCGCCGAAGTACGGGTTGGAGATGGCGGAGAGGACGAGGCCGAGCGTGGTCGTCCGGCTGGTCGCGAGCGACCGGGCCACCGTGTTCGGCGTGTAGGCCGTCTCCTCGACCGCGGCGAGGACCGCGGCGCGGGTGTCGGCGCTGACGGCCCGCGTGTTGTTGAGGACGTGCGAGACGGTGGCCGTCGAGACGCCGGCACGCCGCGCGACGTCCGCCATCGTGGTCACTCGTGGACCTCCGTCCGCTGCCCGCCGTAACGACGCCGATGATGCCCGGTCGTGCCCGTGCGGGGGAGCAGTGAGTTCCGACCAACGGTCCGAGCAGGAACGGTCAAGCGCTTGCGTCGGTACGTATAGGAGTCCTACGGTCGCCCGACGTGACGTCGGGGTGAACCACGTCACTGCCGAGCGGGACGGGGGCGGGGCGTGCGGAGACCGAGGACGAACCGGCGGCCGGGGCGTCGGCGACCGGCGCTGGCGCTGGTCGCGGCGGCGCTGCTCGCCCTCGTGGCGGGGTGCTCCGGCGCGGGCGCCCTGGGGCAGGCCGAGGGCGTGCAGACCGTGACGGTCGCGATCGTGTCGAACCCGCAGATGGAGGACGCGATCACGCTGTCCCCGGAGTTCGAGCGGGAGAACCCCGGCATCCGCCTGCGGTTCGTGACGCTCTCGGAGAACGAGGCCCGCGCCAAGATCACGGCGTCGGTGGCCACCGGCGGCGGCGAGTTCGACATCGTCATGATCTCGAACTACGAGACCCCGCAGTGGGCGCAGAACGGCTGGCTCACCGACCTCGAGCCGCTGATGGCGCAGACGCCGGGCTACGACCGCGCGGACTTCCTGCCCACCGTGCGCGACGCGCTCTCCTACGAGGGCCGGATGTACTCGGTGCCCTTCTACGCCGAGTCCTCGTTCCTCATGTACCGCACCGACCTGTTCGCCCAGGCCGGCCTGACGATGCCGCCGCAGCCCACCTGGCCGCAGGTGGCCGAGGCCGCGGCCCGGCTCGACGACCGGCAGCGCGGCGGCAGCACCGCCGGCATCTGCCTGCGTGGCAAGCCCGGCTGGGGCGAGATGATGGCCCCGTTCAACACGGTGGTGAACACCTTCGGCGGCCGCTGGTACGACCCGCAGTGGAACGCCCAGCTGACCAGCCCGCAGTTCGAGCAGGCCACGCAGTTCTACGTCGACCTGGCCCGCGCGCACGGCATCGCCGGCGGCTCGCAGGCCGGCTTCTCCGAATGCGGCACCGCGTTCAGCCAGGGCAACGTCGCGATGTGGTACGACTCCACGTCCGCCGCGGGCACCGTGATCAACCCGGAGGACTCGCGGGTCGTCGGCAAGGTCGGGTTCGTCCCCGCGCCCGTCGTCGCCACCCCCAGCTCCGGCTGGCTCTACTCGTGGTCGCTCGCGATCCCGAAGACCTCGCCCCGCGTGGACGCGGCCTGGAGGTTCATGAGCTGGATGACCTCGAAGCAGTACATCCAGCTCGTCGGGAACCGCCTCGGGTGGGAGTCCGCACCCCCCGGCTCGCGCACCTCGACCTACGACAGCCCGCAGTACCAGCAGGCGGCGGGCGCGTTCGCCAACACCGTGCGCGACGCGATCGTCCGGGCGAACCCGCAGCAGCCGACGGTCGAGCCGGTGCCGTACCAGGGCGTCCAGTTCCTCCGGATCCCCGAGTTCCAGGACCTCGGCACACGGGTCAGCCAGCAGCTGTCCGCCGCGATCGCCGGACAGATCACGCCGGCGGAGGCCCTCGAGCAGTCCCAGGAGTACGCGACGACGGTGGGGGAGAGCTACCAGCGATGACCAGCACGCTCGAACGTCCGCCGGCGCCCTCCGGGCCGCCGCCCGCACCCGGTCAGACGCCGACGCGCTCGGCCCGCGCCGAGGGCTGGGTGCGCCGGGCGCCGCTCCTGCCCGCCCTCGTCTTCACGATCATCGTCACGCAGATCCCGTTCCTGCTGACGATCTTCTACTCGCTGCAGTCCTGGAATCTCGTCCGGCCAGGCTCGCAGCAGTTCGTCTGGTTCGACAACTACGTCAGCGTCTTCCAGGACTCGCAGTTCCGGGGCGTCGCGCTCAACACGGTGATCATGACCCTCGGGTCGGTGCTGATCGCGGTGGTGCTCGGCCTGGTCCTCGCGCTGCTGCTGAACCGGCACTTCATCGGTCGCGGGATCGTGCGCACCCTGCTGGTGACGCCGTTCCTGATCACCCCGGTCGCCGCGGCCCTGCTGTGGAAGACCACGCTGCTCGACCCGACCTACGGCCTCATCAACTTCGTGCTCTCGCCGTTCGGGGTCGGCGAGGAGGCCTGGATCTCCGACTTCCCGCTCGCGTCGGTCATGGTCGCGCTGATCTGGCAGTGGACGCCGTTCATGATGCTGCTGCTGCTGGCGGGCCTGCAGTCGATGCCCACCGACCAGATCGAGGCGGCCCGGATGGACGGGGCCGGCGCGTGGGCGATCTTCCGCGAGCTGACGCTGCCGCACCTGCGTCGCTTCATCGAGCTGGGCACGGTGCTCGGCGCGATCTACCTGGTCAACACGTTCGACGCCGTCTACATGATCACGCAGGGCGGGCCCGGCACGGCCTCGGCGAACCTGCCCTTCTACATCTACCAGCGGGCGTTCCTCGGCTTCGACATCGGCCAGTCCGCGGCCATGGGCGTGGTCGTGGTGGTCATGACGATCATCGTCGCGACCTTCGCGCTGCGCCTGGTCTTCCGGAGCTTCGGTGCCGCCGAGGGGAGCAACTGATGGCGATCACCACCGAGCGGGCGTCGACCACCGCCTCGTCGGGAGCCTCCGACCAGGAACCGCGGCGCTCCTCGCGCACCGGTCCGGTCCTGCTGACGACGCTGACGTGGATCCTCGGCATCGGGTTCTTCTTCCCGGTGCTGTGGATGGTCCTCACGGCGTTCAAGACCGAGGGCGACGCGCAGTCGAACCCGCCGACGTTCGTGTTCACCCCGACCTTCGAGCAGTTTCGCACCGTCTTCGACGCCGGGATCGGGCCCTACCTCGCGAACTCGCTGGGGGCGACGGTCATCTCGACGGTGCTCGTGCTGCTCCTCGCGATCCCGGCCGCGTTCGCGCTGTCGATGCGGCCGGTGGAGAAGACCCAGGACGTCCTGTTCTTCTTCATCTCCACCAAGATGCTGCCGGTGGTCGCGGCGATCGTGCCGATCTACGTGGTGGTCAACAACGTCGGGCTGCTGGACAACATCTGGACGCTGATCGTCCTCTACACCGCGATGAACCTGCCGATCGCGGTGTGGATGATGCGCTCGTTCTTCCTCGAGGTGCCCTCGGAACTGCTCGAGGCGGCCTCGATGGACGGGGCCTCCCTCGCTCGGACGCTGCGCGAGGTGGTGCTGCCGATCATCTCGCCCGGCATCTTCGCCACGGCGCTGATCTGCGTGATCTTCTCGTGGAACGAGTTCTTCTTCGCGGTCAACCTGACCTCGGCGAACGCCGGCACGATGCCCACGTTCCTGGTCCAGTTCGTGACCTCGCAGGGTCTCTACTTCGCGCAGCTCTCGGCCGCCGCGACGCTGGCGGCGCTGCCGGTGATCCTGGCCGGGTGGGTGGCGCAGAACAAGCTGGTGCAGGGTCTGTCGTTCGGCGCGGTCAAGTAAGGGGAGCTGGAGAACCATGGCCGAAGTGGTGTTCGACGAGGCCTCGCGTATCTACACGCCGGGCGCGACGCCCGCCGTCGACAAGCTGAGTCTGACGGTGAATGACGGCGAGCTCGTCGTCCTGGTCGGTCCGTCCGGCTCGGGCAAGTCGACGGCCCTGCGGATGCTCGCGGGCCTGGAGCCGATCGATGCGGGACACCTGCGCATCGACGGGCGCGACGTCGTGGACGTGGCGTCGAAGGACCGGGACATCGCGATGGTGTTCCAGAGCTACGCGCTCTACCCGTCCAAGACGGTGCGCGACAACATGGCGTTCCCGCTGAAGATGCGCGGGATGGACAAGGCCGAGCAGACGAAGCGGGTGAACGAGGCCGCCGAGATCCTCGGGCTCACCGAGTACCTCGACCGCAAGCCCAAGGCGCTCTCCGGCGGTCAGCGCCAGCGCGTGGCGATGGGCCGCGCGATCGTGCGCGAGCCGCGGGTGTTCCTGATGGACGAGCCGCTGTCGAACCTGGACGCGAAGATGCGCGTGCAGACCCGCGCGCAGATCGCCGGGCTGCAGAACCGCCTGGACGTCACCACGGTGTACGTCACCCACGACCAGGTCGAGGCCATGACGATGGGCGACCGGGTGGCGGTGCTGCGCGACGGGAAGCTGCAGCAGTACGCCACGCCCTCCGAGCTCTACGACAGGCCGGTCAACGCGTTCGTCGCCGGCTTCATCGGCTCGCCCGCGATGAACCTGATGGACCTGAGGCGCTCGGGCGACGGGGTGTCGCTCGGCGGGTCGACGGTGCCGCTGACGCGCGAGGTCGCGGACGCGGCCGGCTCGGCCGAAACCGTCACGGTGGGGGTGCGGCCGGAGGATCTGTCGCTGACCTCGGACGGCGACGGCATCAAGGCCGTCGTGGACGTCGTCGAGGAGCTCGGCAGCGAGTCCTACCTCTACGCGCACATGGCCGAGCACCCCGACACCACGCTCGTGGTGCGCGGGCCGGGCCGCACGTCGGTGCGCTACGGCGAGACGATCGGGGTCCGGGTGGACCCCGACGCGATCCACGCGTTCGACGCGTCCTCGGGGGAGCGGCTGGCGGCCTGAGGGCCGTCCCGACGGCGGGTGCGGGCGCGCCCGCCGTCGGGACCGGGGGTCAGCCGTGCAGGTCGGTCCACTGCACGGACACGCCGCGCCGGTGGTGCTCGAGGCGGCGCAGCCGGCGGCGGGCCTCGTGGGTGAGACCGTCGATGCGGTCGAGCAGCTGGTTCAGCTCGGCGGTCTCGGAGTCGATGAGCGCCTCGCGGGCCTGCTCGGTCTCGGGCGAGCGGGGCGTCGGCCGGTGGACGAACGGTGCGTGCTCGGTGGCGGCGTCGGGGACGGCCACGGTGTCTCCTTCACGGGACGGAGGACGATCGGACGTGCCCGGACGGGGGTGGCCCGCCCGGGCACTGAATCGTTCAACAAGATAGCAGCCGCACTATTTCCCGCTGCGGTTGCGCGTCGGGTCGGCGCGGCGCACGATCGAGGCTCTCCCAGCCGCGGTTGACCAGGTTCCAGCCCGTGGTGCAGGCAGAAGTCCGCGCCCGGGCCGTCCGCGACGGTCGTCCGGGTCGTGGCCACGGGATCTCCCGTGTCGCGGCGGAGGGCCGGCGCGCATGGCAACTCGAGCACGGACCGAGGCGTTCCGGGGCGAGCGACTGCTCGCCCGCGGCGCCGACGAGGTCGACAGCCGCTACCACCCCGCGGGGCCGCTGCGGCGCCAGATCGACAAGGTGTTCCCGACCCACTGGTCGTTCCTGCTGGGCGAGGTGTGCATCTACACCTTCATCGCCCTGCTGATCTCCGGCACGTGGCTGGCGATCTTCTACGACCCGTCGATGGCGGAGTCGACCTACGAGGGCGCCTACGCCGGGGCCCGCGGGGTCGAGGCCTCCCAGGCGTGGATCACCACCGTGGACATCTCGATGGAGGTGCGCGGCGGGCTGTTCGTGCGGCAGGTCCACCACTGGTCGGCCCTGCTGTTCGTCGCGGCGATGATCGCGCACATGGCCCGGACGTTCTTCACCGGCGCCTACCGCCGACCCCGGGAGTCGAACTGGATCCTGGGCGTCGTCCTGCTGCTGTCCGGGATGATCGAGGGCTTCGTCGGCTACTCGCTGCCCGACGACCTGCTCTCCGGCACCGGCCTGCGGACCGGCCTGTCCGCGATCGTCATGTCGATCCCGGTGGTCGGCACCTGGCTGCACTGGGCGATCCTCGGGGGCGAGTTCCCCGGCACGATCATCATCCCGCGCCTCTACATCGTCCACGTCTTCCTGCTGCCCGGGATCATCCTGGCCGTCATCGGCGTGCACGTCGCGCTGGTGTGGTTCCAGAAGCACACCCAGTTCCCCGGGCCCGCCCGTACCGAGCGCAACGTCGTCGGCGTCCGGATCCTGCCGACCTTCGCGACGAAGGCGGGCGCGTTCCTGATCGTCAACGTCGGCGTCATCGCGATCATGAGCGGGGTCTTCCAGATCAACCCGATCTGGAAGCTCGGCCCCTACGACCCGACCAAGGTCGGCGCGGGGTCGCAGCCGGACTGGTACATGGGCATCTTCGACGGCGCGGTCCGGCTGTGGCCGTCGTGGGAGATGTACCTGGGCAACTACACGATCCCGGCCATCTTCTTCCCCGTCGTCGGGATCGGCGTGCTGGTCGCCCTGCTGGCCCTCTGGCCGCAGATCGAGCGCCTGCTGACCGGCGACGCGGCCCACCACAACCTGTTGCAGCGCCCGCGCGACGCCCCGGTGCGCACCGCCACCGGCATGATGGCGTTCTTCTTCTACTTCTGGCTGCTCCTGGCCTGCGGCAACGACATCGTCGCCTACACCTTCGACATCTCGTTGAACGTGATGACGTGGGCGGGCCGGATCGGCCTGCTGGTCGGGCCACCGATCGTCTACGCCGTGACCTACCGGATCTGCCTCGGGCTGCAGCGCCTCGACCGCGACGTGCTCGAGCACGGCATCGAGACCGGCGTGGTCAAGCGTCTCCCGCACGGCGAGTTCGTCGAGGTGCACCAGCCGCTCGCGGTCGACGAGCAGGGCCGGACGCGGGAGCTGGCGTACCAGGGAGCGACCGTGCCGCGGCGGATGAACGACATCGGGGCGGCCGGTGCACCGCTGTCCGGCGGGTGGTTCCGGCCGGACCCGGCCGCGGAGCAGCACCCGGAGCTGGGCGGTGACCCGCTCGAGGTGCAACCGCGGGAGGATCGCACCGAGCAGGCCCCCGCCACGGCAGGGGCCGGGCGGCCGCGGCCGGACGAGGCGTGAGCGGCGACCGGACGGTGACGCTCACGCCCGACGAGCTCCGGCGTCTCGACCACCTGGCGCGCGGCCTGCGCCACGACGACCCCGGGCTCGCCGGCCTCCTCACCACCGACCGCCGCGGGCGACCCCGTCGCCGGGTGCCGGTGCTGGGGGTGGTGCTCACCGCCGTCGTGCTGGCCGGCGCGGGCGTCGTGCTCGTCGCGGTGGGGTGCGCGGGCGGCGGGGTCGTCCCGGTGGTGCTCGGCGCGGCGCTGGTCGGCCTGTGCTTCGCGGCGATCACCTGGCTGACGGCGGCGCCTCGCTGACGGCGCTCCGGTGACGGCCCGTCCCGTCAGCCCAGCACGGCCCGCAGCGCGGCCCGCGCGCCGTCGGTGTGCAGCCGGTCGAGGTGGCGGCGGTAGGCGTCGGTGAAGCGCTCGTCGTCGACGAGGTCGCCGAACAGCGAGCGGTCGGCGAGGAACGCCAGCGGCTCGTCCGGGTAGCGCCGGGCGGTCGCGGTGCGCTCCTCGGCGCGCCCGGTGTCGACGACCTCGATCGGCTCGCCGGCCTCGTCGACGCCCTCCGCGTAGCGCGCCCACGCCGCGACGATCAGGGCGGAGCGCTCGATCGGGCCGCCCTGCTCCAGGTTGCGGCGGATCACCGGGACCAACCAGGGCGGGATCCGGTCCGACGACTCCGCCGCCAGGCGGGCCAGGGTGTCGCGGATCTCGGGGTTCGCGAACCGCTCGATCAGCGTCGCCTTGTAGTCCTCGAGATCGACGCCCGGCACCGGCAGCAGCGTCGGCGTGGCCTCGTCGTCCATGTAGCCACGCACGAAGCGCACGAACTCCTCGTCGGCGCACACCTCGTGGGCGTAGCGGTAGCCCGCGAGGTAGCCGAGGTAGGCGATGGCCTGGTGGGAGGCGTTGAGCAGCCGCAGCTTCATCAGCTCGTAGGGCTCGACGTCGGCGACCACCTGCACGCCGGCCTCCTCGAAGGCCGGGCGGCCGGCGGCGAAGCGGTCCTCGAGCACCCACTGCGTGAACGACTCGCACACCACCGGCCAGCCGTCGTCGACCCCGGAGCGCTCGGCCAGCTCCGCGCGGTCGTCGTCGGTGGTGCGGGGCGTGATGCGGTCGACCATGGAGTTGGGGAAGGGGACCTCGCGCTCGATCCAGGCGGCGACGTCGTCGCCCGTCCGCTCGTCGCGCAGGCGTGCGAACGCCGTGATCATGCGGTGGGCGACGTCGCCGTTGCCGGCGATGTTGTCGCAGCTCATGACGGTGAAGGGCCCGGTCCCCGCGTGGCGGCGCCGACGCAGGGCCTCCACCAGGAACCCGAACGCCGAGCGCGGGACGGTGTCGTCGTCGCGGGCGATGTCGTGCGCGACGCTCGCCTCCGAGCCGTCGAACTCGCCGGTGGCGGTGTTGACGTGGTAGCCGCCCTCGGTGACGGTCAGGCTCACGATGCGGGTGGCCGGGTCGGTCATCCGGTCGAGCACGGCCTCGGGGTCGTCGGGGGCGACGAGGTAGTCGACCATCGAGCCGATCACCCGGGGCTCGCGCGAGCCGTCGGCGTGCTTGAGCACGAGCGTGTAGAGGTCGTCCTGGCGCGCCATGACCTCGCCCATCGCGCGGTCGGCGTCCAGGACCCCGACGCCGCACAGCGCCCAGTCGTGGTCGCGGCCCGCCGCGAAGAGCCGGTCGAGGTACATCGCCTGGTGCGCGCGGTGGAAGCCGCCGACCCCGATGTGCACGATCCCGACCGACAGCGCGTCCCGGTCGTACTCGGGCACCGGCACCGAGAGCTCCGGCAGCGAGGCGCGGTTCAGGGCGACAGCGTCGGCGCTCATGCGCTCACCGTAGTAGCGCAAGCGCTTGCCGTCACCGGCCGCGCGTGAGTCGATCACGGGCGGGCGGGTAGCCGCGCGCTCCACGAACCGATGACGAGGAGCCCACCATGAGCGAGCAACCGCGCCCGCAGTCCGACCAGGACGACGACCACGCCCGCAAGGAGGTCAACCCGGACCTGCACGGCCAGGCGCGCGACGTCGAGGAGAAGCGGGCGAACGACGACCCGGAGACCACCGGCGCCTGACGCCCCTCACCGTCCGCCGGTGACGTCCAGGATGCTGCCCGTGGCGTAGGAGGCCTCGTCGGAGGCCAGCCACACGATCGCGGCGGCGATCTCGTCGGCGGTGCCCGCCCGACCCAGCGGGACGGCCGGCCCGAGCCGTTCGACCCGGTCGGGCTGGCCGCCGCTGGCGTGGATGTCGGTGTCGATGATCCCGGGACGCACCACGTTGACGCGGACGCCCTCGGCGGCCACCTCCTTCGCGAGGCCCAGCCCGAGGGTGTCGACGGCGGCCTTCGAGGCCGCGTAGTCGACGTACTCGCCCGGCGAGCCCAGCCGGGCCGCGGCCGAGGAGACCAGGACGATCGACCCGCCGTCGTGACCGTGGGCGGTGGACATCCGCCGGACGGCCTCGCGGCAGGTGACGATCGCGCCGGTGACGTTGGTGGCGAGCATCCGCTCGACCCGGTCGACGGTGAGCTCGTCGACCCGCGTCCGCTGCCCGACGATGCCCGCGTTCGCGACGACCGCGCCCAGGCGGCCGAGGGTCGTGGTCGCCTCGACGGCGGCGACGACGTCGGCCTCGACCGCGACGTCGGCCCGGACGGCCGCGGCCCGCCCGCCGTCGTGCTCGATCGCCGCGACGACGGCCGCCGCCGCGGCCTGGTCGGACCGGTAGGTCAGGCAGACCGCCCACCCGGCGGCCGCGGCCCGCCGTGCGGTCGCCGCGCCGATACCCCGGCTGCCTCCGGTGACGAGCATGCTGCGCATGGGGTGGATCATCCCGCGCCGGCCGCCGGCGTGCGCAGCGTCGTGGGGCGCACACCGCGCTCGCGCAGGAAGGCCGCGGAGAGGGCGAACGGGCTGCCGTAGCCGACCCGGGCGGCGATCGTCGCGAGCGTGAGGTCGGTGCCGCGCAGCAGGTCCGCGGCGAGCGAGAGGCGCAGGTCGGTCAGCCACGCCAGCGGCGGTACGCCGACCGCGGCGGCGAAGCGGCGGGCGAACGCCGCCCGCGACAGGCCGCTGCGGCGGGCTAGGTCCGCCACGGACCACGGCGCCGCCGGGTCCGCCTCCATGGCCGCCAGGGCGGGGCCGACGGTCGGGTCGCGCCGGGCGAGCGCGGCCGACGGCGCAGCCGGACCGGCGAACCAGCCCCGCAGCACCGTGACCAGCAGCAGGTCGAGGGCCCGGTCGAGCACCACGTCCTGCCCGGCCGCATCGCGGTCCAGTTCGGCGTCGAGCAGGGCGACCAGGGGAGCGGGCGCGGCGGCCACGTCGGCGGGGCGCAGGACGGTGACCGGTGGCAGCGACCGCACCAGCCGGGTCCCGACCCCGCCGGCCACCGGGTAGGTGCCGACCAGCATCGCCGTGGCCGCGTCCGGACCGTGCCCCCAGGTACGGAGACCGAGGTCGTGCGGGGCGCGGTCGGTACCCGGCGGCGACCAGCAGCGCTGGTCCTCGCCGATCACGGCCTGCAGCGCGGCCCCGGGACCGGACCGGACGGTGTAGGGCGTCGGCCCGCGCAGCACCACGACGTCCCCCGCTTCGGCGGACGCGTCGTCGACGAGCGCCGACCCACGGGTCATGACGACGAGCGTCAGCGGTGCCCCGTCCTCGATCCGGACGGCGAACGGCGGCTCGAACAGACACCGCAGCAGGAACGCGCCGTGTGCCCGGGGTCCGTCGAGGAGCGCGGCGAGATGGTCCACGACGAGACGATGACGCATGCGGCGAGGCGTCGCAATCATGGACCGTCCTGCGACGGCAGGCTGGAATGGCTCCGTGCTCACGGACCTGCTGCCCACCACCGCGACCCTCGCCGGCGGACTCCTCGGCGGGGTCTACCTCGCGTTCGACCTGGCCGTGCTGCCGGCGTTGCGCCGGGTGCCGGTCGGGGGCCCCGGACCGGACCCGGGGGACACCATGCGCGCGATCAACGTGGCGATCGTCCGGCCGTCGTTCCTGGCGCTGCTGTTCGGGGCGCCCGCTCTCGCGGTCACGGCCGCCGTGCTCGGACCGACCCCGTGGTCGGTGGCCGCGGCGGCGCTCCAGGTGGGCGGCCTCGTCGTCACGGTGGCGGTGAACGTGCCGCACAACGACCGCCTCGCGGCCGGCGGGCCGTGGTCGGCGTTCGTGGGCCCGTGGCTGCGGGCCCATCGCGTGCGGACCGCGGTCGCCCTGCTGGGCGCCGTCCTCACGTCCGTCGGCCTCTGACCGGACACGGGTGGATACGTCTGCGCCGTAGGCTGCGGCGCGTGTACGACCTGCTCGACCTCCGCCTGTTCGTCGCCGTGCTGGACGAGGGGTCCATCACGGCGGGCGCCGGGCGGCTGCCGTTGAGCCTGCCCTCGGCGAGCGCCCGCATCCGCGGGCTGGAGGCGCGGGCGGGGGTCGCGCTCCTCGCGCGGGGACGCCGAGGGGTCCGGCCCACGCCGGCCGGCGTCGCGTTCGGCCGGCACGCCCGCGAGACGCTGGACGCCCTCGGGCGGCTCGACACCGCCGTCGCCGCCTACGCCGCCCCGGCCACGCGGCAGCTCACCCTCGTCGCCGGCAGCTCGCCGATGGAACGGCTCGTCCCCCGGGCGCTGGTCGCGTTCCTGTCCGCCCACGTGGACGTCGACGTCGCGGTGGTCGAACGACGCACCGTGGACGCCGTCCGGCTGCTCGCCGACGGCGAGGCCGACCTCGGCGTGGGCATCGCCGACCCGCGGGACGGTCCGCCCGCCCTCGAGGACCGGCTCGTGGACGACTCGCTCGTGGTGATCGGCGCCCCCGGCGGCGTGCTCTCCGGTACACCGCGCCTGAGCTTCGCGGAGGTCGCCGAGCACCCGATGGTCGGCCTCGCCGTGGACGCGCCGCTGCAGGCCACCCTGGAGGCGAACGTCGGCGACCGCGCCCCGCTCGCCCGGCACCGCGGCCGGGCGGCACGGCTGGGCACCGTGGTCGACCTGGTCGCCGCGGGCGTGGGGCTCGCCGTGGTCCCGCGGCACGTCGTCGACCCGGCCCTCGGGCTCGACGTCGGCGAGCTGACCGACCCGTGGGCGCACCGGACGATGGTGCTGCGCCGCGGCGCCCACGCCCGGCCCGGGGTCGACGAGCTCGAGGCCGCTCTCCGCGTGGCGGCCGGTGCCGGATCAGGCTCTGTCGTGACCAAAGGCTGACTTCCGCCTTCCGTTCTAGGTAAGCCGTCGACGGGCGGCCACCGTCGACGCATGGACACCTCGACGGCGCGCACCCTCCTCCCGACGGTCTCGACCGTGCTCGTCGTCGCCGCGGGAGCGCTGGCCACCCGGGCCCTGCACGTGGGCGTCCCCGCCGTCCTCGTCGCGGCCCTCGCCCTGACCCTGCTCCTGGTGGTCGCGGCCGCGGGGGCGCGGTGGTGCCGGGCGACCCGTCGTCGGGACGACCCCGACGCTCTCGACCTCCTCGACCCCCTCGACGCCGAGTGGGCCGCGGTCGAACCGCGGTGGCGGGACCGGTCACAGTGAGCCGGCCGTCCGGCGTTCGTTACGTAACCTATCGATCATGCGGCGGTTCCTCACGGCCAACGCGTTCGTGCTCTGTCTCCTGGCCACGGTGGGACTCGCGACCCTCCTGCCGGCGCGGGGCGGGTTCGCCGTCGGGGTGGACCACGCCACGACGGTCGCGATCGCCCTGCTCTTCCTCCTCTACGGCACCCGGCTCTCGCCGCGGGAGGCCTGGGAGGGGCTGCGGCACTGGCGGCTGCACGTCACCGTGGTCGGGGCGACGTTCGTGGTGTTCCCGCTGCTCGGCCTGCTCGTCGGGCTGACCGACCTCCCGACCCCCGAGCTCGCCGCGGGCGTGGCGTTCCTGTGCTGCCTGCCCTCGACGGTGCAGAGCTCGATCGCGTTCACCTCGGTGGCGCGCGGGAACGTCGCCGCGGCGATCTGCGCCGCGTCGTTCTCCAACCTGCTCGGCATCGTGGCCTCGCCCCTGCTGGTCGCGCTGGTGCTCGGCGGTCAGGGCGGCATCTCCGGGCAGGCGGTGCTCGACGTGGCGCTCCAGCTGCTCGCGCCGTTCCTGCTCGGCCAGCTGCTGCGCCCGTGGATCGGGCGGTTCCTGGCGCGCCACCGGACGGTCCTCGGCCTCGTCGACCGCGGGTCGATCCTGCTCGTCGTCTACTCGGCCTTCGGCGAGGGTGTGGTCGAGGGGGTCTGGCAGCGGACGTCGGTGGGGTCGCTGCTCGCGCTGGTCGGTCTCGAGGTGGTGCTGCTCGCGGTCGTCCTGCTCGCGACCTGGCACGTCGGCCGGCTGTTCGCCCTCCCGCGCGCGGACCGCGTGACCATCATGTTCTGCGGCTCGAAGAAGTCCCTGGCCTCCGGACTGCCGATGGCGGGCGTGCTGTTCGCCGGCCCCGTCGTCGGGTTGATCGTCCTGCCGCTGATGCTCTACCACCAGCTGCAGCTCATGGTCTGTGCGGCGCTCGCCCAGCGGCTGGGCCGCACGAGCGACGATGCTGCTCCCGTGACGACCCGCGAGGAGGTCCGCCGATGACGTCGTTCGTCCCCGAGATCCGGCTGCCCGAGGGTGCGGAGAAGCTCCGCGCCGAGGTCCGCGCCTTCCTCGACGCCGAGCGGGCGCGCGGCACCCTCCTCGACCGGCCCGACTCCTGGTTCGCCGGGTGGGACCGTGACTTCAGCCGCCGACTCGCCGAGCAGGGGTGGGTCGGGATGACGCTGCCGAGCGCCTACGGCGGGGGCGGGCGGTCGCCGCTGGAGCGCTACGTCGTCATCGAGGAGCTCCTCGCCGCGGGCGCCCCGGTCGGTGCGCACTGGGTCTCCGACCGCCAGGCCGGGCCGTCGATCCTCGCCAACGGGACCGAGGAGCAGCGCGAGCGCTACCTGCCCGCCATCACCCGTGGCGAGTGCTTCTTCTCGATCGGCATGAGCGAGGAGGGCGCCGGTTCCGACCTCGCGGCGGTCGCGACCCGGGCCGAGCGGGACGGTGCGGGCTGGCGGCTGACCGGGACCAAGATGTGGACCGGCGGCTCGCACGTCAACGACGCGGCCATCGTGCTCGCGCGGTCCGACCCCGAGGGCTCCCGGCACGCCGGGCTCTCGCAGTTCGTGATCGACCTGCACGCCCCCGAGGTCCGCGCCGAGCCGATCCACCTGCTCACCGGCGAGCACCGCTTCAACGCGACGCACCTCGACGGCGTCCCCGGCGAGCTGCTCGGGGCCGAGGGCTCCGGCTGGGCGCAGGTCACCGGCGAGCTCGCCCAGGAGCGCAGCGGCCCCGAGCGGTTCCTCTCGACCTTCCCGCTCCTCACGTCGCTGCTGCGGGAGCCCCTTCCCGACGGCGGGTCGGTGCGGGTCGGGCTGCTCGTGGCGCGGCTCGCGGCGTTGCGCCGGCTGTCGCTGGGCGTCGCCGGGGCCCTGGAGCGCGGGGAGTCCCCGGACGTGGCGGCCGCCCTGGTGAAGGACCTGGGGACGCGCTACGAGGGGACGGTCGTCGAGGAGGTCCGGGCGCTCTCGCCGGTGGTCGCGGACCCGTCCGCCCCGGTCGGGTCGCACGCCGAGGTGCTGGCGCTCGGCATCGGGCACCTGCCCGCGTACACGCTGCGCGGCGGAACGAACGAGATCCTGCGCGGGATCATCACGAAAGGCCTCGGCGCCCCGCCCGAGGAGGAGGCGCCGACGCTCACGGTGGACCCCGCCGCGTCGGTGGCCGAGCAGGTGACCGCGGCCCGCGCGATCGGGGCGGCGGCCGTGGCGGGGCCGTCGGTCGAGGACGTCGTCGCGCGGCACGTGCTCGCCGCGGCCGGGCGCCCGGCCCCGGACGGCCCGCTGACGGTGGTGTTCGACGACCACGTGACGGTGCGCGACGACGAGGGCGGCCGGGTGGTGCTCGACGGGCGGCCGACCCGGGTGCCGTGGGGTGGCACGACCCCGACCGTGTTGGTCACCCGGGGGGCCCACGGACCGCTCGTGGCGGTGCTCGAGCCGGGACGACCCGTCGTCGGGCCGGGCGCGAACCTCGCCGGGGAGCCGCGGGACACGCTGACGCTGCACGAGTTGCCGGTGGTCGCCACCGCGATCGACCCGGATGTGGCGCGGGAGGCGCACGACCGGCTCGTGCTCCTGCGGGCCGCGCAGATCGCGGGTGCGGGCCGCCGGGCGAGCGAGCTGGCGATCGCGCACGTCGGCGCACGCGAGCAGTTCGGGCGCCCGCTCTCGTCGTTCCAGGCGGTGAAGCAGTCGGTGGCCGAGCTCGTCGAGGAGGTCGCGCTGGTGGAGGCCGCGGTCGCCGTCGGGACGGAGCGGGGCGGCGGGTACGGGGTGGCCGTGGCGAAGGCGCAGGCGTCGGCGTCGGTCGCGACGGTCGCGCGGATCGCCCACCTGCTGCACGGGGCGATCGGGTTCACCGAGCGCAGCCCGCTGCGCCACGCGACGACCCGGCTGTGGTCGTGGCGGGACGAGGACGGCGACGAGCGCGCGTGGGCCGGGCGGCTGGGCGCGCTCGCCGTCGGGACGGACGACCTCTGGGCCCTGGTGACCGGCTGAGGGCCGGTGACCGATCAGGGCTAGCGGCCGGTGTGGGCGAAGGAGCTGTCCTCCTCGGCGGTGCGGATGGACTCCTTCTGCCGGTCGAGGCGGCGGACGACCGTGCCCAGGTCGGCGAGCAGCGCCTCGGCGAGGGAGTGGGTGAAGCCGTTGCGGACGACGACGCGCAGCACGGCGAGGTCGGTCCGGTCGGCGGGGAACGTGTAGGCCGGGACCTGCCAGCCGTGCTCCCGCAGGCCCGCGGAGACGTCGAAGACGGAGTAGTGGGTGATCCCCGGCCGCAGCCGGACCGCGAGGACCGGCAGCTCGTCGCCGCGGGTGAGCAGCTCGAACGGGCCGAGGTCGGCGATCCGGTCGGCGAGGCGGGTCGCGACCTCGCGGCAGTGCCGCTGCACCCGGGTGTACCCGTCCCGCCCGAGGCGCAGGAACTGGTAGTACTGCGCGGCGACCGGCGCGCCCGGGCGGGAGAAGTTGAGCGTGAACGTCGCCAGCTCGCTGCCGAGGTAGTTCACGCGGTAGACGAGCTCCTCCGGCAGCGCATCGGGGTCGCGGAAGACGACCCAGCCGAGGCCCGGGTACACGAGGCCGTACTTGTGGCCGGAGGTGTTGATCGAGGCGACGCGCGGCAGGCGGAAGTCCCAGCCGAGCTCGGGGTCGAGGAACGGCGCGACCATGGCCCCGGAGGCACCGTCGACGTGCACCGGGACGTCCGGCCCGGCGTCGGCGGCGAGGCGGTCCAGCGCGGCGCAGATCTCCGCGACCGGCTCGTAGCTGCCGTCGAAGGTCGAGCCCAGGATCGCGACCACGCCGATCGTGTTCTCGTCGACGTGCTCCAGGGCGGACGCCGCGTCGAGGTGGAAGCGGTCGCCGGACATGGGGACGAGGCGCGGCTCGACCTCGAAGTAGTTGGCGAACTTGTCCCAGCAGACCTGGACGTTGCCGCCCATGACGATGTTCGGCCGGCCGGTGCCGCCCCGGGCGACCCAGCGGCGCTTGAGGGCCAGCCCGGCGAGCATGCAGGCCTCGCTGGACCCCGCGGTCGACGCGCCCGGCGCGGTCGTCGGGTCGGGGGCGTGCCAGAGGTCCGCGAGCATCCGCACGCAGCGCTGCTCGAGCTCCGCGGTCCGCGGGTACTCGTCCTTGTCGATCATGTTCTTGTCCGCGCAGGACGCCATGAGCGCCGCGGCGTGCGGCTCCATCCACGTCGTCACGAACGTCGCGAGGTTGAGCCGCGAGTTGCCGTCGAGCATCAGCTCGTCGTGCACCAGCTGGTGGGCGACCTCGGGGTCGAGCTCGTGCTCGGGGAGCCGGGCCGACGGCATCGCGCCGGGCTCGGCGGTGAAGGTGGGCACGAGGGCGGCGTCGAGGCCGCTGCCCGCGCGCGGGGTTCCGGACTGGGTCACCCGGTGATCGTGGCCCGCGCGGCGCAGCGCTGCGGTGAACAGTCCGCGACGTTGCCGGATCGTCGCCGCCACCCCTGTGCCGGTACCCGGTCGACCGGGTAAGACGTCCCCCGTGGCCAAGACCAAGTCCAAGAGCAAGTCGAAGTCCGCGGCGAAGACGTCGGCCGCCTCGGTGACCGCGTCCACCCTCGTCCTCGCGGCACTACGCGAGCGCGTCGCCGCCCTGCACGCGGCGGTGGAGTTCGAGACCGAGGCGCCGGTGCCGTCGGTCTCCGACGAGTCGGCGGGCGGGTCGGACGGCTCGGACGTGCCTGAGGAGGCCGGAGAGTCCGGGGAGTCCGGAGAGTCCGGGGAGCCCGACTCCGGCACGTCGGTGACGGTGCCGGCCGCACCGGACGAGGTGCCCGACACGGACGACACGGACGATGACGACGAGGACGACGACGAGGACGACGACGAGGACGACTCCGTCGTGGCCGCGGGGGTCGACGTCGAGGGGCTCGCCGAGGTGCTGGCCGACCTGGACGCGGTGGTGGCCGGGTTCGCCCCGCTGATCGAGGGTCCGGACGTCACGGCGCTGCGCGCCGAGCTGGCCTGGGCGCGGGCGATCGTGGACGAGGCGCACGGGCTGGAGGACACGGTGGACGTCCTCGAGGACCTGCTGGGCGGGCTGGACCCGTCGTTGCGGCTGGGGCCGGTGGAGCAGCGGCTGCGGCTCGTGGTGTCGGCGCGGACCAGCGAACGCCGGGACGCGGTCGCGACGATGCTGACCCGGCCGGAGTGGACGAGTCTCGTCGAGCACGCCGACCGACTCGTGCTCACCGCGCCGATCGCCGGCACGAAGCCGAAGCAGGCGGCGAAGGTCCTCGCCCGCGCCCTGACCACGGCGGACGAGGCCGCCCGGCAGGCCGCGGACGCGGCGGTGACCGAGGCCCGCGGCTCGGACCGCGCGGGCGACCCGCAGCTCAGCCCGGTGATCTCGGCGGCGCGGACGGTCGCGACGACCGCGCGGGTGACGCAGCCGGTGCTCGGCAAGGACGCGCGGAAGCTGGCGCGTGCCGCGGAGGCGTTGGCGGGCGCCCTGGTCGAGCGCCGCCGCAGCGAGTCGGCGGCGCACTGGCTGGTCGACCTCGCCGACCTGGCGCACCGGGCCGGCGAGCCGAGCTTCACCTACGGCGTGCTGCACGTCGGGGCCCGCACCCGCCGGGCCCGGGCCGACGAGGCGCTGGCGGAGGCGGTCACCGCCTACACCAAGCCGAAGCTGCACAAGCTGTAAACCGGCCCCGGCTCGGGCGCCGTCGCTCAGCGCAGCGGCGGCGCCTGCCGGGCCGCGGCCTCCTCGCCGTGCTCGAAGAGCTCCGAGGCCGGCCCGACGACGGCGGGGTCGGCCGGATGGGCGACCTCCGGGTCCTTCTCCGGGTAGTCGAAGCGGTGCAGGACGTGCCGGATCGCCTCGAGGCGGGCCCGCTTCTTGTCGTTCGACTTCACCACCGTCCACGGCGCGTCGGCGGTGTCGGTGTAGAAGAACATCGCCTCCTTGGCCGCCGTGTAGTCGTCCCAGCGGTGGATCGAGGCGAGGTCGTTGGGGGAGAGCTTCCAGCGGCGCACCGGGTCGACCTGGCGGATGAGGAACCGGGTGCGCTGCTCGGACCGCGACACCGAGAACCAGAACTTCACCAGGTGGATGCCGCTGCGCACGAGCATCCGCTCGAGGTCGGGGGTCTCGCGCATGAACTCCATGTACTGGCGCGGCTCCGCGTAGCCCATCACCCGCTCGACGCCGGCGCGGTTGTACCAGGACCGGTCGAACAGCACGATCTCGCCGGCCGAGGGCAGGTGCACCACGTAGCGCTGGAAGTACCACTGCGTGCGCTCGCGGTCGGTCGGCTTCTCCAGCGCCACGACGCGGGTGCCGCGCGGGTTGAGGTGCTCGGTGAACCGCTTGATGGTGCCGCCCTTGCCGGCGGCGTCGCGGCCCTCGAAGAGCACGACGATCTTCTGCCCGGTGTCCTTGACCCACGCCTGCAGCTTCAGCAGCTCGATCTGCAGGAGGCGCTTCTGCTCCTCGTACTCCTTGCGGTCGAGGCGCTGGTCGTACGGATAGCCCTCGCGCCACGTGTCGACGACCCGTCCGTCGGGTCCGAGCAGGGCCGGATCGTCGTCCTCGGCCCCGTCGGTGTCGACGGAGAGCTGCTCGATCGGCACGCCGGCGAGGTCGGCGAGGTCGTCCCGGTCCGCTGTCACGGTGGCGATCATGACCGGACGAGGTGGCCGACAGGTGAACGTCGTCCGGGGGTCGTCCCGCGGTCACGTTCCCGACGACGGGTCGGGCGAGGCTGGCGGGCATGCCCCAGCTGCTCGACGGTGACGCCCTGCTCGCCCGCGCCGAGGCCGCCCTGGCGGTCGCCCTGCCCGACGCGCTCGGCCTGGAGTTCGTGGACCCCTCCGAGCCGCTGCGCGGAGTGGAGTTCGAGGTGGCCGGGATCGCGGTGACACCGGCCGCGACGCTGCACGCCTCGGCCCTGGCCGCGGCGCTCGAGCTCGCCGGCTATCTCGCGGTGCTGCCCACGCTGACCACCGCCGAGCACGCCGTGACCCACCAGATCTCGACGCAGTACCTGCGGCCCGCGACCGTCGGTCAGCGGGTGCGCGTCCGGGCCGAGCTCGCCCGGCGCACGCGGTCCCTGGCGTTCGTCGGGGTGACCGCGGAGCGCGGGACCGACGGCGTCGTCGTCGCGCAGGGCCAGATCACGAAGTCGGTCGTGGAGTTCTGAGCAGGGTCGCGGCGAGGACGAAGCCGATCGCGGCGGCGATGAGGTGCCCGACGGTGGTGAAGTCGGGCAGCGCGCCGAACCACTCCGCGTCGACGACCGGCCAGCCGAGGACGAAGAGCACCCACGGCGCCCACGCCCACCGCGGCAGGGCGACCACGACGGCCGCGAGTGCGGCCTGGGCGCCGTAGGAGATGCCGACGTCGACCGCGGAGCGCGTGTCCTCGGGGTACCGGCCGACACCGAGGGCGAGGAGCAGGACGGCCGCCGTCAGCAGGGTCGCGCCCACGTGACCGGCGAGGAACACGGTCGCGGCCCGCCGCGCCCCCCGGTGCGCCTCGACCCACCACAGCGCCACGCCGATCCCGAGCCACAGCGTGAGGACCGTCCCCGGGTCGACGAGCGATCCGGTGGTGACGAACGCGCTGCCCAGCAGGGAGCCCACCGGGTGCCGCGCGAGGTTGTCGAGGTTCGTCGAGAGCCACCCGATCACCGCGTCGGCGGACGGCGAGAGCGCGAACCAGCCGTGGGCCGCGAGCAGCACCACGAGGAACCCGCAGGTCCACGGGCCGCGCCGGACGTAGCTCACGACGGGAGCTTCCCGCGCCCGCCGTCAGGCCGACGCGAGGACCCGGGCCGCGGCCCGGCGGCGCCACGGGGTGCGGCCCCACGGCTTGGCGACCGAGGCCCACGTCATGAGCAGGAAGGCCGCGAGACTGACGAGCGGACCGACGACCAGCGGGTCGGCCACGGGGCTCGGGGCGGTGCCGAGCGCGATGCTCTCCTCGACCCAGACCCCGATGAGGAGCGTGCTGTAGACGATCACCGCCACCGTGAGCACCAGCTTGACCAGGACCCACCAGTAGGTCACCAGGCCCCACGGCGTCACGAGCGACAGCACGACGCCGGTCGCCAGGGCGAGGAAGGCGCCGGGGATGACGAGCCAGAGGTCGATCGTCGAGACGAGCAGGTAGCAGGCCCGGCGGAGTTCGACGTCGTCGGTCACCGCCGCCGTCGAGGTCAGGACGACGTTCGCCGCCCCCGCACCCATCCAACCGAGCGAGACGATCACGTGCAGGAAGACCAGGACCTGTCGGGTGCGCTTGCCGACGCGGGACGCCACGCCGGGGGAGTGCCCCGAGTTTCAGGAACCTGAAACCTGATCTGCCACCCGGTTCAGGAGCGTCGTGAGCGTGGCCAGCTCGTCGGCGTCGAGCCCGAGCGCCTCGGGCCGGTCCGCGTCCTCGACGAGCGGGGTCGCGCGGGCGAGGGCGTCGTGCCCCCCTGCCGTGAGGTGCACGGGTGCGGGACGGCCGCGTCCCGCCGGGGTGCGCTCGACGTAGCCGGCCGCTTCGAGCCCCGGGAGCAGCTCGCTCATGCTCTGCGGGGTCATGAGGCACGCGCGGGCCAGGTCGGACGAGGTGGCGCCCGGGGTGTTGTCGAGCTGCACGAGGACGCCGAACTGGGTCGGACTGAGACCGACGGCCGCGAGTGTCCGGGCGAGCCGGGGCGCGAGCAGGAGGTGGGTCCGGATCACCGACCAGCTCGGCAGTGCGGCGACCCGCTCGTCGCTCCAGAGCTCGGGCACGTCCGGACCCTAGCCTCGCCCTTCGCGGGTGGACGAAGTTGCTCCGAACGGTCTCTGGATCGTCTCGAACTGGTGTTCGATGATGGTGGTATGGCGATCGAGGCAGGGTGGGACCCCGACACGGGGCTGCCGCTGCCTGACGACCCGCCGTTCGTGCCGCTCTCGGAGGAGGAGCTCGCGGCGTGGGCGGTCGAGGACGCCCTCGCGCCGATCTCGGCGTACTCCTTCCACGACGAGGAGGAGCCGCCACTCGCGGCGGAGCCGGTCGAGTCGGTGGAGTCGGGGTGGGCGGTGCCGGGAGTCTCGGACGCCGAGGCGTCCTCCGAGGAGGGTGTGTCGGCGGAGTCGCTGACACTGCTGGCTGAGGGCGCGGCCGCGGTCCGGGCCCGACGGTTGGCGGGGGCCCGGTTGTACCGGGCGATCAACGCCATCCGTGACAGCGATGTCCTCGACGAGACCGGCTACCGGCGGATGTCGCGGCTGCTCGAGGACCACCTGCGCCTCGACCCCACCACGGTCCGCCTGCTCGAGCGGCAAGCCGATGCACTGCGCGAGACCGTCACCCCCACCGGGGCGAGGACACCGGCGGATCTGCCGGCGACGGCGGCGGTGGTCGAGGACGGGCTGGTCGACGAGCACCACGTCGAGATCATCCGCAAGACCATGCAGCGCCTCGGCACGGTCCCCGGCTTGGAGCCGGCGGTGCTGGCGACAGCGGAGGAGCAGCTCGCCGCGTTGGCGACGACGCATTCGCCGAAGGCGTTGTTCTCGGCAGCCAGAGTGATCGCGGACCGGCTCGACCCCGACGGGGCGGCCCCGAAGGACGACGACGCGTCGGGCAACGAGTTGCGCTACACCAAGCGCCGCGACGGGGACCTGCACGCCAAACTCGTACTCCGCGAACGGACCGCGGCAGCGTTGTTCGACGACGCGATCCGCGCCGCCACGCCTGCTCCGGCGTCCTCGGTGGTCGCTGATCCCGACACCGGGGAAGCCCCGACCTCGCAGGACGGGAACCGCGGACACGACCCCCGCGACGAGGCCGACCGCTCCCTACCGGCCCGGCAGGCCTCGGGGTTGTTGGACCTGATCTCGGCCAGCCACCACGCCGGCCTCAACGAACCCGACCCCCACCCCGGCCCCGGCACCGGTACCGGCACCGGCACCGGCACCGGCACCGAGGAGGCTGCACCCGGGAACGACGCGGGAACCGATGCCACCGGCAGCGGTTCCGACGCGAACCGCGCACCGGAGCCCGCCACCGACGAGCCCTCGATGTCCGGTCCCGGCGCGCCCAGTCAGGACCACGGACCCGATGCGGCCGGCACCGGTTCTGACGCGGCACCCGAGCCCGAGCCCGCCAACGACGAGCCCGCGCCCGAGGAGAACACCGAAACTGGTGCCACCGGCAGCGGTTCCGACGCCACCCCCGAACCCGAGTCCGACTCCCGGTCCGAGGCTGAGGCCGATCCGGGCGAGCCGCCACCACAGCGGCCGTGGACCCCACTGGACGTCGACACCATGGCGCTACCCGGCCGGGAACGCGTCACCCTGACCGTGACGCTGGACTACGAGACGCTGCGCCAACAACTCGCCGACACCAGCACCGCACTCGCGCTGCTCGGTGACTCCACCAAGATCCGGCCCGACACCGCCCGGCGGTTGGCCTGCGACGCCGACATCATCCCCATGCTGCTCGGCTCCCAAGGCGAAGTCCTCGACGTCGGCCGCAAGACCCGCTCGATCCCCACCGCCACCGCCCGCGCCATCACCCGCCGCGACCGACACTGCGCCTTCCCCGGCTGCCGCCGACGCGCCCGCCACTCCGAAATCCACCACATCATCCACTGGGCCCACGGCGGACACACCGAACCCGACAACCTCGTCTGCCTCTGCCGGTATCACCACGACCTCGTCCACCACAGCGGCTGGGACGTCCACATGGTCGACCACATGCCCTGGTTCCGACCCCCCACATGGCTCGACCCCACCCGACAACCCCGACACAACCGGCCCTGGCAGACCATGGACACGGCCGCGTGAGCCCGGGACGAGGATCAGCGGGAGGTCACCCGTCCCGCCCGGCGGGTGCCCTGGACCGGGATCGCGCCCGACCAGCCGAACTGCTCGGTGTGCACGCGCTCCGTCGGCACCCCGAGCTGTTCGATCGCCGCCAGCGATCCCGCGAGCAGCGACGGCGAACCGCAGACGAACCAGTCCAGGTGGCGACGGCCGCGGCCGGGGACCACCTCGTCGAGCATGGCCGCGTCGACCCGTCGGCCGGAGGTCCGCGTGACGCGCAGGTCCAGCCGGCGGGCGAGGGAGGCGAGCTCGGGTTCGAAGAGCGGCTCGTCGGGACGCTGCGCGACGACCAGGTGCAGCGGACGCGGGTCGTCCGAGTCGGCGAGCGTGCGCAGCATCGACATCATCGGCGTGATCCCGACACCGCCCGCGATCAGCACCAGCCCCGGCGCCTCGGGGGCGGCGGAGAACGAGCCGTGCGGGCCGTCCAGCCAGACGCGCGAGCCGGGCGGGAGGGAGGCCAGCGTCGTCGAGAAGTCCCCGCTGCCGCGGACCGTCAGCTCGAGACGGCCGGTGACCTGCGCGGACGAGGCGATCGTGAACGGGTGCTCCTCGCTGCCGAGCACCGAGCGGCGCAGCCGCAGCCACACGAACTGGCCGGCGTGGAAGCGCATGCCGCGCTGCAGGTGCACCGGGGCGAGTACCAGCGTCGCGGTCGACGGCCCCTCCGGGCGCACGCCGTACACGACGTAGGCACCGTGGCGGGAGAACAGCGGCCGCCACACCCAGCGCAGGAACAGCACGGCGAGAAAAGCCAACGTCAGCGCGGAGAGGACGACGCGCAGCACCGGGTCGGAGAGCAGGTCGCCGAGCCACACGACATGCAGCCCCGCCAGCACGATCGCAGCGCCGGCGAGCAGCACGTGCACCCGCGCCCACACCTCGTAGCGTCGCCCCGACCGCCGACCCCACGCCGCGACCAGGCCGACCGTCAGCATCGCGGCCGTCCCCAGCCACCCCCACTGGATCGACAACGACGCGTCGAAGGGGTTGAGCAGGTGCGGCGAGCGCACCACCGCGACCGTCAGGTGCACCAGCACCGCGCCGATCGCGACGATCCCGAGCCACCGGTGCGCGCCGATGATGCGGTCGATGCCGAAGGTCCGGGTCAGGGTCCGGAGCCGGGCGGGAGCGACCATCGTCAGCGCCATCGCCAGCAGCGCCACCACGCCGACCGTGGTCAGCAGCACCGACAGCGGTCGGCCCGAGCCGGTCCGCCAGACGGTCAGCGCCACCGGCCCCAGGAGCAGGAGGGCCGCCACCGCCGTCCAGATCGTCCGTCGCGTCGCGAGATGCACGGGGCGCGACGGTAGGGAGGCGCGCTGTGACGACTCCCGAACCTGAGAGCGCCGACGATCAGCGGCGCGGTGTGCGCGACGAGAGGCGAGCGCGGCTCAGAGAGTCGTCCGCAGGCGGTAGGTGCGGGTCACCTGCTCCGGGTTGTCGTTGTCGTCGCTGACGAGGAGCAGTTCGAGGGCCCCGTCGGGGTCGCGGCCGGTGATCGTCATGCCCTCGATGTTGTCGAGCAACGGGTTGCGCTGCGGCTGCTTCGCGGTGGCGCCGAGCGACGGGCAGGCACCGAGGTCGGCGAGCACCGTGACCGAGGCCGGGCTCGTCCGCGGATCGACCAGGACCAGCCGGACGGTGTTGCCGGTCGTCCTCTCGAAGCCGCGTTCCAGGGCGAGCAGTCGGCCGTCGCCCACCGCGACGAGCTCGGACACCCCGAGGCCTGCCGGCAGCGGCATCGGGATCTCCGGCCCCGGCACGCTGCCGCGCCAGGTGAGCAGGCGGGTGTCGGTCTCGCCGGTCAGCGGCTTCTCGAGCGACGCGACGAGCGTGCCGTCGGGTTGCCGGGCGAGCCCCTCGAACGTCGCGTTGTCCTGCGTGCGTCCGACGATGTCGGCGGGGATCGGCAGCGACCCGAGCGGACGCCCGTCGGGGGAGTACCGCAGCACCTGCGGGCCGGTCTCTTCCCCGATCAGCAGGGACCCGTCGCGGTCGACGACCAGGGACTCGGAGTCGAGGGGCTTCCGGGCCGGGTCGGCGAGCGGGACCGACGCGAGCGGGCGGGTGGCGGACGCGTCGAGGGTGTACAGCACCGAGCGGTCCGAGAGCGCGTAGACCGTGCCGTCCGGACGGGCCGCCAGCGCGGACAGGTTGGCGACCTGTCCTTCGAGCGCATCGGAGAACGACTCGATGCTCGTGCTCGGCGAGCAGGGCCCGGGCCCGTTCCCGACGGCGGGTGGAGTCGGCTGCGGCGCGCCGCACCCCGCGAGGAGGAGGGCGGCGGCGAGCAGGAGGAGGCGCACGCCGGGAGCGTGCCCGACGCGGGTGGCGCGTCGGTGAACACGGCGGACGTCACCAACGTCCGGGGGCCGCCCCACGTCACGTCACGTGTGACGCCCGCGCGCACCGGCGACCCGACCGCCATGAGCATGACGGTGGCGGTACTCGGCACGGGCCTGATGGGCTCCGGCATGGCGCGCAGCCTGCTCCGGGAGGGACACACCGTGCGGGCGTGGAACCGGACCCGGGAGAAGGCGGACCCGCTCGCCGACGACGGCGCCACCGTGGTCGACACGGCGGCCGAGGCCGTCGACGGCGCCGACGCGGTGCTCACGATGCTCTTCGACGCGGACGCGGTGGCCGCGACGATGGCGGACGCCCTGCCGCGCTTCGGCGAGCAGACGGTCTGGGTCCAGACGTCGACGGTCGGCGTCGACGGCATCGACAGGCTGGCGGAGCAGGCCTCCGACGCGGGCGTCGCCTTCCTCGACGCACCCGTCGTCGGGACCAGGGATCCCGCCGAGCAGGGCAACCTCGTGGTCCTCGCGTCCGGCGGGAAGGACCTCGTCGAGCGGGTGCAGCCGGCGCTGGACGCGATCGGGCAGCGGACCCTTCACGCGGGTGACGTGGGCACCGGGAGCCGGCTCAAGCTCGTCGTGAACGCCTGGCTCTCGACCGTGGTCGGTGGGGTCGCGCAGTCGATCGCGCTGGCCGGGGACCTCGGCCTCGACCCGCAGCTCTTCCTCGACACCATCGACGGGCAGGCGCTCGACAGCCCGTACGCCCAGCTCAAGGGCACGGGCATGATCGACGGGGACTTCACGCCGTCGTTCGCGGTCGACGGGGTCCTCAAGGACACCCACCTCATCCTCGACGCGGCGCACTCGGCCGGGACCTTCACCGGCCTGCTCGCGATGCTGGCCGACCGCCTCTCCACGGCCGACCGCGCGGGCCACGGCGACGAGGACGCCGCCGCCGTGGTGCACGCCTACCGCGCCCACCGGGACTAGTCCAGGCGTTCCCGGAGGTCCCTGACCTCGCCCGCCAGCGCCACCAGCACCCCGTCGTCGGGACCCGCCTCGGCGCACCCGCCGAGCACCGCGAGCGCCCGGTCGACGGCGGGGTGCGCGGTGTCGGGGTGCGCGGTGTCGGGGTGCGCGGTGTCGGGGTGCTCGCCGTCCGGGTGCTCGGCCGCAGCGCCGAGCACGGTCGCCGTCGCGAGGACCCGGAGGTCGACCAGGCCCTCGCGGAAGCGGTCGAGGTCGGCGCGGCGGTCGTCGGTGAGGCGGTCGTGGTCGGGGGTGAGGTCGGCGGTGGCGCGGACCGCGGCCCGCTGGGCGGCGACGACCTCGCCCCGCGGGCGGCCGAGCGCCCGGACGGCCGCCGTCGTGGTGGCCACGGCGTCGTCCACCCGGGCGCGCAGCGCGGGCGGGCGCACCCCGGGCACCGCCGCGAATCCGACCACGACGGCGATGAGCAGCGCCCCGGCCGTCAGCAGCGCGTACTCGACGAGCGTGCCGACCGGGTCGAGGTGGCGCAGCGACGAGTTCATCGCGACGCTCGTGCACACCATGGCCGCGCTGCCCAGCGCCGGCCGGGTCGTGATCGTCGACAGGCCCACGACCAGCGCGACGCCCGCGATCGGCGCGTAGGCGGCGGTCGGGACGACGAGGATCACGACCAGGACGACCGCCGACCCCGCCGCGAGCCCGACCACCCGCGGCCACGCCTTCGCGAGCGTGTCGCGCCAGCTCGCCTGCAGGACGCCGAAGGTCGTCATGAGCAGCGTCGGCAGCAGCGGGTCGCCGGGTAGGAGCTGCATCGACAGCAGCAGTGCCGCGAGCACGCCGAGGCCGGTGCGCAGGGCGTGCCGCACCTGCGCGGTGCGCAGCCAGCCGGTCAGCGGGACCGAGCGCAGGTCGCGGCGCGCCTCGGCGGCGATCGGCACCGCCCGACCGTCCCGCTCGCCGGCGGCACGGTCGATCGCGTCGAGCGCCGCGTGGGCGGCGTCGAGGGCGGCGTCGAGGGCGGCGTCGAGGGCGGCCTCTCCCGACGTCCGGTCGAGCACGCCGACCGGGGACGGGGTCGTCGCGGGCGGCGCGGCCCGCTTCGCGCGGACCCGGTCGGCCACCGCGTGGGCACGGTCCCGGAGTTCGTCGAGGGCCGGACCGTCGTCGTCGGCGCGACGGGCCAGGGCCTCCGCGGACCGGCGGGCGAGCCGGAGACGACCGGCCTCCTGCAGCACCGTCCCGAGCCAGCGGCGTCGCCCGTCGGCGTACCAGAGGCCGACCGCGCCGGGGAGATCGCCGTCACCGTCGAGCAGGTCCGCGACGGCGGCCCGGGTCGGCTTCGAGGGGTCGGCGATCCCGAACGCGAGCCGCAGGACGAGGGCCACGACGATCCCGGCGGCGGCCGCGAGGACGAACTGCCACGAGCTCGCGGGGGAGAGCAGCGGGATGCCGTAGGCGAACAGCGTGACCATGCCCAGCCCGAGCGCCGTCGTCGTGTACCGGGCACCGCGCAGCGGCAGCAGCGCACCCGCCGTCACGATGACGACGATCAGCGCGAAGGCGGCCGGGCGCGACACGTCGGCGAGGAGGCGGGGCCCGACGGCCGCGCCGAACAGGACGGGTGCGAGGACCGCGAGCCGGCGCAGGTCCGGCCACAGTGGGCCGCCCAGGGACGTGATCAGGCCGAACAGGGCGACGAAGGCGCCGACCACCGCCGCGGGCCCGGCGCCGAGCAGGGTCCCGACCGCGAACGCCGGCACGGCGACGACCACGAGCAGGGGGAGCAGCCCGCCCTTCACCGGCCCGGCCCGATCGCGGCGTCCGTGCCGGTGCGGTGCCCGCCGGACCGGCGGGCCGTCTCCGCGCTCGAGATCATCCCGTCATGCTGCCTGCGCGGCGGCCAGCTTGCCCGGGTTGAGCTGCGCGGCGAGCTGCACGAGCTCCCCGGTGTCGGCGTCGAAGGCCGCCTGCATCACCACCGTCAGCACACCGTCGACCCGCACCAGCACCGCAGGCGCGCCGTTGACCGGGCCGACCTCGATCGTCGCCGCCGCGGCCTGCCGGGCCAGCCCCGCCACGAAGCGCGCGACGCGCTCGCGGCCCTCGACCGGCCGGCGGGCCGCGCTCACCACCCCGCCGCCGTCGGACACCGCGACCGCGTCGGCGGCCAGCAGCTGCTCGAGGGCACCGAGGTCCTGCCCGGCCGCGGCGGCGAGGAAGCGGGCGAGGAGGTCGGCCGCCCGGTCGGGGTCGGCCTCGAACCGCCGCCGGCCGCGGACCCGCTCCCGGGCCCGGTGCAGGTGCTGGCGGACCGTGGCCTCGGGGAGGTCGAGCAGGGTCGCGACCTCGGCGTGCGGGTGCCCGAACGCCTCGTGCAGCACGAACACCGCCCGCTCGGCCGGCGAGAGGGCCTCCATCAGCTGCAGCACCCCGAGCGAGAGCGTCTCCCGCTGCTCGGCGGTGTCGAGCGGACCGAGGTCGGTGTCCGCCGCGACCGGCTCGGGCAGCCACGGCCCGACGTAGTCGGTGCGGCGCGCCCGCACCGAGGTCAGGCGGTTCCGGCACAGGTTGACGACGACGCGGGTGAGCCAGGCGGGTGGGTCGCGCACCTCGTCGGCGGCGCCGGACCAGCGCAGCCAGGCGTCCTGCACGACGTCCTGTGCCTCGTGCAGCTCTCCGAGCATCCGGTAGGCGAGGCCCGTCAGACGGCCGCGCTCGGCCTCGAAGACGTCGGCGACCGCAGATCCGACGCTCATGCGCTCGTCGGGATCCACGGGTGCCGCTGGACGCGCAGCGCGTTCACCACGATCGCCTCCTTGACCGCCGCCGCGAGCCGGCCGGTGAGCACGGCCTCGCGCGGCGAGTCGTCCGCGTGCACGAACTGCACCAGCCCGTCCCGACGGCCCAGGCTGACGCACCGCAGCGCGTACCGGAAGCGCAGCGGCTCCGGCGTCGTGCCGGCGAGCAGGGCGGCGACGGTGCGGGCGGCCTGCTGGGCCTGGGGGAGGCCGGTCGCGCACGCCATCCGCAGGAGCTGCCCGTCGGCGCGGGTGGCCGCCGCCGCGTCACCGACCGCGAGGACGTCCGGGTGCGAGGTCGACCGGAGATCCGGGCCGACGAGGACCCGGCCGTCCCCGTCGACCGCGAGCCCTGCGCGCCGGGCGAGGTCCCCGACGGCGAACCCGACGGTGCCGACCACGACGTCGGCCGCGACCCGCGTGCCGTCGGTGAGCGTCAGACCGCCGTCGTCGGCGGCGACGGCGCGGGCGTGTTCGCGCACGACGACGCCGAGCCGCGCGCAGACCCGCCGCACGTGCCGCGCGCCGCGGGCGGACAGGTCGGCCCCGAGCGTGCCGGCGTCGACGAGCGTGACGTGGTGCCCGTGCTCGCCCAGCTCGGTGGCGAGTTCGAGGCCGGTGAGCCCGCCGCCCACCACCGCGACCCGTGCCGGACCGAGGGCCAGGCGCTCGCGCAGCCGGGTCGCGCCGGCGGCCGTCGAGACGTCCGCGACCGGCCCGGGGAGCACCGTCGGGTCGGCGTGGCTGCCGAGGGCGTACACGAGCAGGTCGTACCCGAGGGCCCCGCCGTCCCGCAGGTGCACCCGCCGGGCGCCGGGGTCGAGCGCCTCGGCCCGGTCGTCGACGAAGGAGACGCCGGTGCCCGCCAGCAGGTCGGTGAACCGCGGTGCCGCGGGCGCGCCGCCCGCCGCGGTCTCGTGCAGCCGGACCCGCTGCACGAACCGGTCGCCGTCGTTGACCAGCGTGACCGCGGCGTCGGTGCGTGCCGCGAGCGCCTGGGCGGCGAGCTGCCCGGCGTAGCCGCCGCCCAGCACCACCACCCGCGCCCGGGTCTCCCCACCGCCGGCACCCGTCGTCGGGAACAGCTCCTGGACCGTCATGGCGACCTCCTCGTCGTGGATGTGCCGGAGAGACCGAGGGCGGCGCGCGGCCGTGACAGGTCGCGAGGTGACCTGGCGCACACGACGCCCGGACCCGTCCGTTCGACCGGGTGTCGTACGCGTCCTGTTTTCCGATCGACGAGCGCAGGGAATCTGAGCCGCGTGTGAGGTCCGTGCGACGACGCGCGGACCCGGGACGGAGGGCCGACATGGACCACGTGCGCTGGTTGGAGACGCTGTCGTCGGGCGACGTCGACGCCGTCGGGGGGAAGAACTCCTCGCTCGGCGAGATGATCCAGAACCTGGAGTCGGCCGGGGTCCGCGTCCCGGGGGGCTTCGCGACGACCGCGGACGCCTACCGCGCGTTCCTGTCGGCCAACGGGCTCGACGACCGGGTCCGGGAGCTGCTCGACGGCCTCGACCCGGACGGCGACAGGCTCGCCGAGGTCGGCGCCGCGATCCGCGAGGAGTTCACGAAGGCGGAGTTCCCGGAGGACACCGCCGAGGCGATCCGCGAGGCCTACGCCGAGCTGTCGCGGCGGTACGACACCGAGAACGTCGACGTCGCGGTGCGCTCGAGCGCCACCGCGGAGGACCTGCCGGACGCGAGCTTCGCCGGCCAGCAGGACACCTACCTCAACATCACCGGCGCCGACGACCTCATGCGCGCCTGCAAGGACTGCTTCGCCTCGGTGTTCACCGACCGCGCGATCGCCTACCGCACCGAGCAGGGCTACGACCACCTGGACCTGGCGCTCTCGGTCGGCGTGCAGAAGATGGTGCGCTCGGACCAGGGCAGCGCCGGCGTCATGTTCACCATCGACTCCGACACGGGCTTCCCCGACACGATCGTCATCAACGCCGCGTGGGGTCTGGGCGAGAACGTCGTCGGCGGCGAGGTCACGCCCGACCAGTACACGGTCTACAAGCCGTTCCTGGGGAACGAGAAGCTGGTCCCGATCGTCGAGAAGTCGGTCGGGGCGAAGGAGAAGACGCTGCAGTACGCGTCGGATCCGGAGCAGGCGGGCGACACCACCGAGAACGTCGACACCCCCGCCGAGCAGCGCAGCCGGTTCGTGCTCTCCGACGACGAGATCCTCGAGCTCGCCCGGTGGGGCACGACGATCGAGCAGCACTACGACCGCCCGATGGACATCGAGTGGGCCCGCGACGGGCGCACCGGCGAGCTGTTCATCGTCCAGGCCCGCCCCGAGACGGTGCAGTCCAACGCCGGCGCCGGGACGCTGCAGACCTACCGGCTCGACGAGACCGGCACCGTGCTCGTCAGCGGTCTCGCGATCGGGCAGGCGGTGGCGTCCGGCGCGGTCCAGCGCATCGCCTCGGCCGACGACATCGACACCTTCGAGGAGGGCCGCGTCCTCGTCACCGAGATGACCGACCCGGACTGGGTGCCGATCATGCGCAAGGCCGCGGCCATCGTCACCGACCGCGGCGGGCGCACCTCCCACGCGGCGATCGTGTCCCGCGAGCTCGGCGTGCCCGCGATCGTCGGGACCCAGGACGCGACGGCGACGCTGTCCGACGAGCAGGAGGTCACGATCTCCTGCGTCGAGGGCGACCAGGGGCAGGTCTACGAGGGGCTGCTCTCCTACACCGTCGAGGACCTCTCGCTCGACGACGTCCCCGAGACGTCGACCCGCGTCATGATGAACATCGGCAACCCCGCCGCCGCGATGCAGTGGTGGCGGCTGCCGGCGAAGGGCATCGGGCTCGCGCGCGTGGAGTACCTGGTCAACAACGTCATCCAGGCGCACCCGCTCGCGTTGCTGCACCCCGACCGGATCGACGACGAGGCCCGCGCCCGCATCGAGGAGCTGACCACCGGCTACGACTCGAACGAGGAGTACTTCGTCGAGCAGATGGCCCGCGGTATCGGCGTCATCGCCGCGTCGCAGTACCCGGAGCCCGTCGTCGTGCGGCTCTCGGACTTCAAGACCAACGAGTACGCGGGCCTCATCGGCGGGACGACGTTCGAGCCCGACGAGGAGAACCCGATGCTCGGGTGGCGCGGCGCCTCGCGCTACTACAGCGACGACTACAAGGAGGCCTTCGCGCTCGAGTGCCGCGCGCTGCACCGCGTGCGCGTCGAGATGGGCTTCACCAACGTCATCGTCATGGTGCCGTTCTGCCGCACCCCGGAGGAGGCGGACCGCGTCCTGGAGACGATGGCCGAGTTCGGGCTGGAGCGTGGCAAGGACGAGCTGATGGTCTACGTCATGGCGGAGATCCCGTCGAACGTGCTGCAGGCCGACGAGTTCTCCGAGCGCTTCGACGGGTTCTCGATCGGCTCCAACGACCTCACCCAGCTCACGCTGGGGATCGGGCGCGACGACGACCGCCTGACCCACCTGTTCGACGAGCGCAGCCCCGCCGTCAAGAAGATGATCACGATGCTCATCGAGACGGCGCACGCGCAGGGGAAGTACGTCGGCATCTGCGGCCAGGGCCCGTCGGACCACCCGGAGCTGGCGGAGTTCCTCGTGGAGCAGGGCATCGACTCGATGTCGCTCAACCCGGACAGCGTGCTCACGGTGATCGAGAAGGTCGCCGAGGCGGAGGCCGGGAAGTAGCTCGACAGCGCGGCCAGGATGGTCGGTGATGCTCACCGACGCCGAGATCCGGGCCTTCCACGACGACGGGTTCGTCACGGTCCGCGGGGCGTTCCCGCGGACCGTGGCGGACGCCTGCGCGGCGGAGATCTGGGCCGCGCTGCCCGAGTCCCCGCACGACCCGTCGACGTGGACCGTCCCGGTGCGCCGCCTCGACGGCTTCGGGACGCCGCCGTTCGCCGCCGCCGCGCGGGCGCCCGTGCTGCACGAGGCGTTCGATGCGCTCGTCGGGCCGGGCCGCTGGACCCCGCGCACCGGGCTCGGCACGATCCCGGTGCGGTTCCCGTCGCCGGACGAGCCGGGGGACGACGGCTGGCACGTCGAGGGCGGCTTCGCCGGCCCGGACGGCGGGCCGCGGGTGAACCTGCGCAGCGACGGCCGGGCGCTGCTGATGCTGTTCCTGTTCGCCGACGTCGGGCCGGACGACGCCCCGACCCGCATCCGGGTCGGGTCGCACCTCGACGTGCCGCCGTTCCTCGCGGACGCCGGGGACGCGGGCCGCGAGTGGATGGCGGTGTGTCGGGACGTGGTGCCGGCGTCCGCGCACCGGCCCGTGGTCACGGCGCACGGCGCGGCCGGGGACGTGTTCCTCTGCCACCCGTTCCTCGTGCACGCCGCGCAGCCGCACCGCGGGACCCGGCCCCGGCTGATGGCGCAGCCGCCGCTCGAGCCGGCCGGTCGGCCGGACCTCGACGCGGCGTTCCCGGTCGCGGCGGCGATCCGCGCCGGGCTGCGGTCCTGACGGCGGGTCAGGCCCTCGTCAGGCCATCGTCGGTGCTGCGGCGCGGGCGGCCCGCAGCTCGCGCTTGAGGATCTTTCCGGCGCCGGAGATCGGGAGTGCCTCCAGGTACTCGACCGAGCGTGGTGCCTTGTAGCGGGCGATCCGCTCCGCGACGTGCTCGCGCAGCTCGTCGGCCGGAGGAGCGGCCACCCCGTCGCGCAGGACGACGACGGCGTGCACCCGCTCGCCCCAGCGGTCGTCGGGCACCCCGATGACGGCGCACGAGGCGACCGCCGGGTGCGCGGCCAACGCGTTCTCCACCTCGGCGGAGTACACGTTCTCCCCGCCGGTGATGATCATGTCCTTGATGCGGTCGACGACGAAGACGTAGCCGGCGTCGTCCATCCACCCGGCGTCCCCGGTGTGCATCCAGCCGCCGCGCAGGGCGGCCGCGGTCTCCTCCGGGCGGTTCCAGTAGCCCTGCATGACGTGCCCGCCGCGGACGACGATCTCGCCGACCGTCCCGCGGGGGACCTCCCGGTCGTCCGCGTCGACGATCCGGACCTCCGCGTGCGGGGCCGCCCGTCCGGCCGACCGACGCAGCTGCTCCACGCCGTGGTCCGCCGGGCGCAGCAGGGTGGCGACCGGCGCGAGCTCGGTCATGCCGTAGGCCTGGACGAAGCCGCAGTCGGGCAGGCGCGAGGTCGCCCGGTCGAGCACGGCGGCCGAGATCGGGGAGGCCCCGTAGACCAGGTGGCGCAGGCTCGTCAGGTCGGCCCCGCGGGCCTCCGGGGCGTCCACGAGCATCTGGATCATCGTCGGGACGAGCAGGGCGTCGGTGATGCGGTACCGCTCGATCGCGTCGGCGACCCCGCCGGGGGTGAACGACGGCAGGATCACGTGCGTCCCGCCGAGGACGGTGCGGGCGAGCCAGGTCGCGCCGTCGGCCAGGTGGAACATCGGGGCGGCGTGGAGCAGCGTCCCGCCGGGGCGCATGACGTCGCCGGTGGCGAGCATGCCCAGCGCCGAGACGAGCAGGTTCGCGTGGCTGAGGACGACGCCCTTGGACGCGCCCGTGGTGCCGCCGGTGTAGTAGACGCCGAAGGGGTCGTCGCCCCGGCGGTGGGCGTCGGGCACCGGGTCGTGGCCCTCCACCAACCCCTCGGAGGGCAGGGCGCCCTCCGGGGTCGGCCCGTCGCCGACGTGCACGACGTGACGCAGCGTGGGTGCCTCGGCGCGCACGCGGGGGACCAGCGGCAGGAGGGCGTCGTCGACGAGGAGCACCCGCGCGTCGGCGTCGGTCAGGGCGTAGGCGACCTCGGCCGCGCTCCACCGCACGTTGAGCGGCACGACGATCCCGCCCGCCCAGGGCACCGCGAGCAGGGCCTCGTGGTAGCGGTCCGAGTTGAGGGAGAGGATCGCGACGCGGTCGCCGGACGCCACGCCCAGGCCCTGCAGGGCGGCCGCGAGCCGCGCGACGCGGTCGAGGCTCTGCGCCCAGGTGCGGGTCCGGTCGCCGAACACGGTCGCGGGGAGGTCCGGGGTCTCGTGGGCGGCCCGGTGCAGGCCCTGGGTCACGTACATCGGTTCGCTCCTCGCCGCTGTGGTCCGGGCCACATGGTGACGCACGGTAGGTGGAGCGTGGAAGCGGGTCGCACGAACGGCCCAGTGCAGCATGCGCACGCGTCCGCGGATCTTGGACGGGAGCGCCGGGCGCGGTGGGATCCGGCCATGAACGAGTGGATCGCCGTGGTGGGCGCGGACAACGCGGCCTATCTCGCGACGTCGACACGGACGTCGGTGCTGGCCCGGGAGTACCGCCCGGAGGACCTCGGGGACGGCCGGATCCGCTACTCGAAGCGGGCCCTGGGCGCGTCGCGGGAGCTCTCCGAGGAGGAGGACGGTGCCATCAGCGACGACGCCGAGGGCCTGCGGGTGTGGATCGGCGACGACGCCTACGAGCTCGAGGAGATCTGACTCCACGCCTGGACCTCGGCGTAGGGCACCGCGTCGCCCGGCCGGCGGCCGTCGCGGACGGCCGTCGCCGCGTCGATCGTGCGGTGCACGGCCGCGCGGTAGAGCAGGGAGCCGGTGCTGATCCGGGCCACCCCGAGCTCGGCGAGCCGGGTGCGGTCGAGTGTGGGGGACGCGAGGACGTTGACCGGCCGGTCGACCCCGGCGGTGAGACGCCCGATCGTCGCGGCGTCGAGCGCGCCGGGGACGAAGACCCCGTCCGCCCCGGCGTCGGCGTAGCGCCGCACCCGGGCGAGCGCGTCCTCGGGCGTGCCGGCCCGCAGCCACAGCACGTCGGTCCGGGCGTTGACGAAGACGCCCGGCGCCCGCTCCCGCACCGCGCGGATCCGCGCCTCGTGGCGGGCCGGATCGACGAGGACGCCGTCCGTGGCGTCCTCCAGGTTGACGCCGTGCACGTCGAGGGACGCGACGAGGTCGCCGACGGCGGCCGGGTCGTCCTCGAACCCGTCCTCGAGATCGACGGTGACGAGGAGCGCGGGCAGGGCCCGGCGGAGTTCGGCGACCAGGGCGACGGTCGCGGCGCCGGCCGCGCGGGTGGCGTCCACGAGCCCGTGCGAGGCGGCGACCCCGAGGCTGGTGGTGCCCACCGCGGGGAAGCCGGCCGCGGCCAGCGCCTGCGCGGACCCGACGTCCCACGCGTTCGGCAGGACGAACGGGTCCCCGGGGCGGTGCAGGGCGGCGAACGCGGTCACGGGCGCCAGTGTGGCCCGACCACGGTTCGATGCGGGGCGAAGCGTCTCAGCCCGCGCGCCGGACCCGCGCGAGCACCGCCGGGAGGTCGACGAGCTCGCCCACCCGCGCTCCCGTGCCCGCCTCCTGGTCGGGGTGCGTCACCCGCCCGCGGTAGGTGCTCGGGCGGAGGTCCTCGACCTGCCAGTCCGGCGCCCGGAAGGCCGCGGCGACGGCGTCGTCGTCGATCTGCGGCCCGAAGCCCGGTCCGCGCGTCGAGAGCGCGAGGACGATCACCCGGCCGCCCGGCTCGACCACCCCGGTCAGGGCGCGTGCGTAGCGGGCCTGGTCGGCGGGGTCGAAGACGTGGAACAGGGCGCTGTCGAGCACGGTGGCGAAGCGCCCCAGCCCGGCCGGGTCGAAGGCGTCGGCGACGACGAACGACACGTCCACCCCCGCCGCCCGCGCCCGGTCCCGGGCCTGCTCGACCGCGGTGGGGGAGGCGTCGGCGGCGAGGACGTCGTAGCCCTGCCGGGCGAGCAGCAGGGCGTGCTCGCCGGCCCCGCAGCCGAGGTCGAGGACCGGCCCGACGATGCCGCCGGCCCGCTCGAGCTCGACCACCGCGGGCTGCGGCCCGCCGATCACCCACGGCGGTTCCCCGGTGCGGTACGCCTCGTCGAACGTGCTCGGTGGTGTGGTCATCGCGGCCTCCCGGCGTCGTACGGACGGCGCGCACGCTCCACCCTGAACCGCGGTCGAGGTCAAGCCCTCACGCCTGCGCGCGCACCGCCTCGTCGTCGGAGGTGCCGTCGACGAACGCCTCCCGCTCGGCGGCGGGCCGCTCGCGCAACGCGAGCACCGCGGCGAGGGTGATCAGCGACAGCACCGCGATGTACCCCGACACCGACAGCGAGGTGCCGGTGACCTCGACCAGGTACGCCGAGAGCAGTGGCGCGAAGGCCCCGCCGAGCACCGCGCCCAGGGCGTAGGCCAGGGACGCGCCGCTGTAGCGGACGGCGGCGGGGAACATCTCCGCGTAGGTCGCGGACTGCTGGCCGTAGGTCAGGCCCAGCGGGATCCCGAAGACGACGACGGCGAGCACCATCAGGCCGACGTTCGCGGTGTCCAGCAGCAGGAACAGCGGGAACGCCCAGACCAGCAGCGCGAGCGTGCCCACGAGGTAGACCCGCTTGCGGCCGACCCGGTCGGACCAGCGGGCGGCGTACAGCGTCGCGAACCCCCACGAGACCGCCCCGGCGATCCCGATCAGCAGCATCGTCGCCGTCGAGAGCCCGAGCGTGCGGGTGCCGTAGGCGGTGATGAAGGCGATCAGCAGGTAGCCCGCCATGTTGTTCGCCATGAAGAGACCGATCCCGACGAGCAGCTCGCGGGGGTGGCGGCGCAGCACCACACCCAGCGGGGCCGAGCGCCGGGCCCGCCGGCGGCGCAGCTCGTCGAAGACGGGGCTCTCGTCGACCCGGTACCGGATCACGAAGCCGACGGCGATCAGCACGATCGAGAGCAGGAACGGCAGGCGCCAGCCCCAGGAGAGGAACTGCTCGCGGGTGGTGAGCCCGGAGACCGTGAAGAACACGCCGTTCGCGATCAGCAGCCCGATCGGCACCCCGAGCTGCGGGAACGACCCGTAGTAGCCGCGCTTGCCGTGCGGCGCGTGCTCCACCGACATCAGCGCGGCCCCGCCCCACTCGCCGCCGGCCGACACACCCTGGAGCAGGCGCAGGACGACGAGCAGGACCGGCGCGGCCGCGCCGATCGAGGCGTAGGTGGGCAGCAGGCCGACGCCGACGGTCGAGACGCCCATCAGCAGCAGCGTCGCCACGAGCACCCCGCGGCGCCCGAAGCGGTCGCCGAGGTGCCCGGCCAGGATCCCGCCGAAGGGACGGACGACGAAGCTCACGCCGATCGTCGCGAACGAGGCGAACAGCCCCGCCGTCGGCCCGAGCGGGGAGAAGAACAGCTGCCCGAACACCAGGCCGGAGGCCGAGGCGTAGATGAAGAAGTCGTACCACTCGATGGTGGTGCCGACGAGGCTCGCGCCGAGCACGCGGCGCACCTGGCGCTGATCGGACATCGGTGACCTTCCCGACGGGGTGCCCTGGGCGCGGTCACCGTAGGCGAGGGGCCCGACACGCACCAGGATCCGTCCGCCCGGTGGAAGGTCAGTACTCCGCGAACTCGCCCATCCGCCGCCAGTCCGGCCAGGTGAGCTCCTTGAGCCAGTGGATCCGGCCGTCGCGGTAGCCCGCCAGCAGTACGACCTCGATCCGGGTCGGTCGCTCGCCCGGCATCGTCGTGGTGATCCAGACGCGGCCCGCGAGGCGGTCGCCGGACTCGATCCAGGCCTCGTCGTCGTACTCGACCGCGTAGGTGATGGCGGTGGGGTAGACGCGCTCGTGGCCGGCACGGAAGGCCGCGAGGTCCTGGACCGCGCCGTTGGTGTGGAGCTCGAACCCGGGGTCGTAGAACTCGTCGACGAGGGAGGCGTCCTTCGCCTCGACCATGCGCGTGAACATCTCGCGCAGCCGTGCCTGGAGGGTGCTCATCGGTCCACCCTGGCCCACACCGCGGCGCTCGCGACCCTCCGCGACACTGCTCGTCGTGCTGGCCCGGTCCGTGCTGCTGGTCGTCCTCCTGCTCGGCGGGTGCGGCACGGCGGCGGCGCCAGCGCCCGCGCCGGTGGGCGAGCCGCTGCGCGTGATGACCTGGAACGTCCTCACCTCACGGTCCGACCCCGCCGACTGGGCGCCCGTGATCGCCGCGCACCGACCCGACGTCGTGGGCCTGCAGGAGATCTGCGCCGCGGAGGTGACCGGGCTGGCCGCGCTGCTGCGGGCGCGGGGGCTGGCGTACACGGCGGTGCCCGGGCCCGTCGTCCCGACGCCGGACGAGGACGCGGCCCCCGTCAACGCCGCGCTGCGCCGGCCGTGCGCGGACCGCGGGGACGTGACCTACGGGCTCGGGGTGCTCAGCCGCCTCCCCGTCGCCGCCGCGTCCACGACCCTGTTCGCCCCCGACCGCCGCGACGAGCAGCGCGGCTACCAGCGCGTCGACCTCGGCGGACTCGTCGTCGTGAACGCGCACCTCGGGCTGAACGGGACCGCCGGGCCGCAGCTGCGGGCGCTGGCCGGGGTCGCGGCCGGAGAGCCCGGACCCGTCGTCGTGCTGGGGGACCTCAACCGCGCCGACGTCGGGCCCCTCGGGGCCCTCACCTCCGTGGGCTCCTTCCCGACGTCGGGTGCGGGCGCGATCGACCACGTGCTCGTCCGGGGGCTGGGCGTGGTGTCCGCCGCGGCGCCCGAGGTGTCGGTGTCCGACCACCGGCCGCTCGTGGCGGAGCTGCGTCGGTGACGGCACGTAGCGTCGGGGGCATGCGTGGATGGGTGCGACCGTGGCTGCAGCTCGTCGAGATCTCGGTGTCCGCGCCGATCGTGATCGGACTGCGGACGGCGCGGATCGTCGCGAGCGGGCGCCCGCCGGGCCCGAAGGAGCGCCGGGAGCTGCGGCGGATGGTGACCGAGAAGGCGACGGCGTTCACCGAGGCCGGCCGCATCGCCGTGACCCGGCCGCCGAGCGACGTCGCCCGCTACGTCGGCGACGTGCTCGCCCCGGTGCACCGCACCGTCCGCGGCAACCGGCGCCGGCTCACGCGCCTCTGACGCGGGCCACGAGCACCGAGTTGACGACGTCGGTGAAGGGGTGGACCACCGAGAGCGTGTCCATCCCGGGCAGGTCGTGCGGGTCGAGCACCGGGTAGAGCAGCCCGCGCAGGGAGTGGGCGCTGCGGGCGAGGACGAGCGTGCCCGGCGCCAGGGTGCGCGCGAGGTGGGAGAGCAGGGCGAGCTTCGCGTCGGGGTCGAGGCCGGCGAGGGCCGCGAGGTAGACGAGGTCGTGGTCGAGGTCGTGGCGGTCGAGGACGTCGCCCACGTCGAAGCGCAGCCCGGTGCGCCCGAGCCGTCGGGCGAGCGCGGTGCTCAGGGCGACCGCCTCGGGGGCGTGGTCGAGGTTGTCGACCGCGCAGCCGTACGTGTCGGCCAAGAGCATCGAGGTGAGGGGGAGCGGGCCCGACCCGACGAACAGCACCCGCCGGATCCGGTGCGGCACCAGGCCGGAGACCGCGTGGTGCTCCAGGCGGGTCAGGTCGACGTAGTTCTGGTGGTACGGGAACCGCGCGAGCTCGGCCTCGGGGTCCTGGGCCGCCGCGATCCGCTGCGCCCAGTGTCGCTCGAGCTCGAACTCGCCGTCGGCGCAGAGGCGGCGCAGCTCCGGCAGGAGGCTCGCGACGGCGGGGTCGCCGAGGACCGCGTCCGCCTCGCGGGCGGCCGACGGGTCGACGGCGAGGGCGACGAGCCGACCGAACAGGTCGTCGGTGCGTGGGCCGGGCGTCAGGTCCGGACACGCGGCGAGGGCGGCGTGCAGGGCGCGGACCTGGGTGACCACGGCGGCCCGTGCGGACCCGGTGTCGCCGTGACCGCACCCGTGGACGGCCGGTCGCGCCGCCCGGGACGGGGTCGGCTGGTGCTGGTGGGACGGGTGGGGCCCGGGACGACGGGTCGGCGTCGAGCTCGTCATGATCGTTCGACCTCCACGATGGTGCCCGGCGGGAACGCGTGCCAACATACGTGCTCGTGTGCGCACGCAACACCACTGAACCGGTCGATCCGTGGCAGCAGCTGCCCGCGGACGACCGGGTGGAGGAGGTCGTCGACGGCCTGCGGATGCTGGCCGACCCGACGCGCCTGCGGCTGTTGTGGCTGCTCTGTGGCGAGGAACTGGACGTCTCGACCCTCGCCGAGCGCCTCGGCGCGGCACGCCCCGCGGTGTCGCAGCACCTCGCGAAACTCCGCCTCGTGGGCCTGATCACCCAACGCCGCGACGGTCGCCGGGTGCTCTCGCGCGCCCGGGACCACCACGTGGGAGAGCTGCTGGCCGTGCTCGTCCACGACGCGGGGCACCGGCTCGCGGAACGGTGACGGTCGGAGCGTCAGTACTTGGGTCCGACGAATTCGTCGAGTCTCGCCACCGCCGCCCTGCGTGCCACCGAGATCGCGTTCCAGCGCGGTCGACGGTGCTCGACCCCGATCTCGTCGAGGGCGTGCGCGCAGATGTCGAGGATGTCGACGGAATGGTTGGAGAACCAGTAGCGCGGATATTCGTAGCGCTTGCCGCCGGGCCGCGACCGGGCCCAGTTCACGACGCGGCAGCCGTCGGAATGCATCAGTCCTCGCACGAGACGCCCGGCGTGCGCCCGGGAGACCTGTTCCTGCCAGGGCGCCAGGACGATGGTGCGATCGTGCTTGCGGCCCGGCCCGTGTTAAGGGAACAGGCACGTCCAGTGCGTCGAGTAGCTCTTCACCTCGCGGCAGCCCGCCCGGCGCACCGAGGAGACCGACGACGTGGGCATGACGGCGCACATCGCCCGTTCCACCTCGGCCCGGACGCCGGGCCAGTCGTCCGCGCAGAAGACGGACAGGGAGGCGACGCCGCGCCGACCCTCGACGATGTGTCCGTCGCCGAGGTACTGCCCGAGCAGATAGGCGTACTCCGCGTCGTCGAGACCGACCGCGTGGCAGATCGGACATCGATCCCGACGTGAACCGTCGGAATCCGGTCCGGATCGCGGGGCACGGCACCACCGCCGGACCGTGGACGGCGAGACGCCCACGCGACGCGCGATCTCGTCCGTCGACACCCCGTCGGCGAACAGGGCGAGAACGACGTCGACGGTGGCTCGGTCATGCATGTCGGAATGGTGCATCGACGCCCCGACAGTCTCGGCGGGAGTCGATCGGCGCCGCGAGCGACACCGCGTCCGCCGGTCGCCGGAGCACTGCACTAGAATCGTCGGAGCACGACCGAGTGGAGCAGCCCCCGTAGCCCAATCGGCAGCAGGCAATGGTCTCAAACTCCATACAGTGTGGGTTCGAATCCCACCGGGGGCACCACGCTCGTCCCGCGGGTACGTCAGGCAGGGGTCATCCGCCGGCGCCCGGGATGCCTGACGTCAGGCTCGCGACGCGGCGGCCACCGGGGCTGACGGGGCACTGTGAGAGCGCCCTCATCGTGGCGCTCGTCGTCGACGGCGGGCGAGGGCCGCTCGGTACGCTGCACTGAATCGAACCCGCCAGCACGGGGACGAGGATCGGCCCGCCCCTCGGGGGAGACGCAGGGCGGCTCGAGCGGCAGCGAGCGCACCAGGAGGACCCGCCATGAGCCAGCAGGCCGCGGACATCGTCGCCGAGGCGGACACCGTCCCCGAGCCCGAGGAGACGCCGCGCGAGTCGCTGCGTGTCCTGGTCGCCGAGGACGAGGCGCTCATCCGCATGGACCTCGTGGAGATGCTGCGCGAGGAGGGCTACGACGTCGTGGGCGAGGCCGCCGACGGCGCGCAGGCCGTGGAGATGGCCCGCAGCCTGAAGCCGGGCCTCGTCATGATGGACATCAAGATGCCCGGCACCGACGGGCTCGAGGCGGCCACGACGATCGCGCAGGAGCGCATCGCTCCCGTCGTCATGCTGACCGCCTTCTCCCAGCGCGAGCTGGTCGACTCGGCGCGCGACGCCGGGGCGATGGCCTACCTGGTCAAGCCGTTCACGCGCACCGACGTGGTGCCGGCCATCGAGGTCGCCGCGAGCCGGTTCGCCGAGGTCCGGGCGCTCGAGGACGAGGTCGCCGGGCTCACCGAGCGCCTCGAGACCCGCAAGGCCGTCGAGCGCGCCAAGGGCCTGCTCATGGCGAAGAAGAAGATGACCGAGCCGGACGCCTTCCGCTGGATCCAGCGGACCGCGATGGACCGGCGCACCTCGATGAAGGTCGTGGCCGACGCCGTCATCGAGACGTTCGGCTGACCGGGGCGCGCGCCGTACCGAGACGATCACGGTGACGGTGCGTCGATGGTCCGCGTGAGTGACCGGTGACGCTGACCTGCAGTAACGGGCCCACCCGTCACCGGGCTTCACCTGATCGTGACCTACGGTGTCCGGCCATGAGGCGAACCGCAGCGCTCGCGACCGTCGTGGTGACGGCTGCCCTGGCCCTGACGGCCTGCGGCGCCTCGGGCTCCTCGCCGGGGGACTGCGACACCGACCGGGGCACGCTGACCGTCGGCCTGGTGGCGCCGCTGTCCGGCGAGCTCGCGAACATCGGCGCCGGCATGCGCAACGCCGCCGACCTCGCCGTCCGCCAGGCCAACGACCGGTGCGCGATCCCGGGGTACCGCCTCGCGCTGGACGCGCGGGACGACCGCGCCGACCCGGCGACCGGCGCCGAGGCGGCCCGGCAGCTCGCCGCCGACCCCGACCTCGTCGGCGTGGTCGGGACGTACAACTCCTCCACCGCGCAGGCCGTGCAGCCGGTGCTCAGCGACGCCGGGGTCGTGCAGGTGTCCCCGGGCAACACCAACGTGTCCCTGACCCGGGGGGCGAACCCCGTCACCGCCCCGCTGCGGCAGTACCAGACCTACTTCCGCGTCGTCGCGACCGACGCCGTGCAGGGCCCCCTCGCGGCGAACTACCTCGCCGGGACCGGACGGACCCGGGTCGCGGTGATCAGCGACGGCAACACCTACGGCGAGGGTCTCGCGGGCGAGTTCGTCAAGCAGTTCCAGACCCGCGGCGGCCAGGTGGTCCTGCGTCAGACCCTCCCGGCGACCGCATCCGCGACGGCCCGGGACGCCACGGTCGCCGCCGTCCGCGCGGCCCGGCCGCAGGCCGTCTTCTACGGCGGCGAGTACCCGGCCGGCGGGCCGCTCTCCGAGGCGCTCGCGGGCGCGGGCGGCCCTGTGATGGGCGGCGACGGCATGGTGAACCCCGCCTACGCCGCGGCCGGGGGACAGGACGGCGACCTGGGTACCACCGTGGGCGCGCCGCCCGAGTCGGTGCCCGGCGCCCGGGGCTTCGTCGACGCCTACCGCGCGGCGGGCTACCCCGAGGGCTACGGCGAGTACGGCGCCTTCAGCTTCGACGCGACCAACGTGGTGCTCGATGCCGTGGCGAGCGTGGTGAACGGTCGTGGTGGCGGAGAGTGGTCGACCGATCAACGCCCCGCGGTGGACCAGGCGGTGCAGTCGACTGACGCGGACGGCGTCACCGGGCCGATCTCCTTCGACCGCTTCGGGGACGTCAGCTCCGACGCGGTGGCCGTGTATCGGCTGGTCGGCGGCCGATGGATCCCGGAGCGTACCCAACCTTAAGCGGTTGCGCCGAGCGGCACGTCCGTTCCGGCAGAGCTTGCGTTACGGCTTCGATACCAGCTGGACGCCCGCTGTTCCTCGCGGTGATTTGGGTCTATGTTTCCCACCCGACCGGCGGAGTTTGGAACTTCAACGGTCGCTCTGCGAGCACACCAGCATGGAGGTTGTTTCAGTGGTCCGACGTCGGTTCGCCGCCGCGGGCGCCCTGGTCGCGGCAGCGGCCCTGGTGCTCTCCGGCTGCGCCAACCAGAGTGGGAGCGGTCCGGCGCAGACCAGCGCCGCCCCCGCGCCCGCCCAGCCCAACAACGCCGTCCTGCCCGCCGGTGACGGCCAGGGCCGGTGCGCGCCCGGCACCTCGATCGCGTACGTCGGCACCCTCGCCGGCCAGAACGCCGCGCTCGGCCAGGCGATCGCCAACGCCACCGAGCTGGCGGTCAACCAGCACAACCAGGCGAACCCCGGGTGCCAGGTCACCCTCGTCAAGGCCGACTCCGGCGGCACGCCCGACACCGCGGTGGGCCCGACGCAGGCCGTCATCAACAACCAGGCCGTCCTCGGCATCGTCGGCCTGCCGTTCTCCGGCGAGTCGAAGGCCGTCGGCCCGGCGCTCAACGCCGCGGGTCTGGTCAACATCACCCCGTCGGCCACCAACCCGGGCCTGACGCAGAACGGCTGGACGACCTTCTTCCGCGGCCTCGGCAACGACGCCGTCCAGGGGCCGGCCGCCGCGAAGTGGATGCAGCAGAAGTTCACCCCGCAGTCGATCTGCGTCATCAAGGACGACTCGGACTACGGCATCGGCCTCGCGCAGGCCGTCACCCAGGCGCTCGGCCCGCAGGTCGCCGCGTGCCAGGGCGACGTCAAGACCAACCAGAAGGAGTTCTCCGCGACGGTCGGCCAGGTCCAGCAGGCCAACCCGCAGGCGATCTTCTACGCCGGGTACTACACCGAGGCCTCGCCGCTGATCCAGCAGCTGCGTGACGCGGGCGTCCAGACGCCGTTCGTCGCGCCGGACGGCGTCAAGGACGAGCAGTTCGTGGTCAACGCCGCCGGCTCCGCCAACGGCTCGTTCCTCACCTGCCCGTGCGTCCCGCAGGAGGGCTTCACCGCCTTCACGCAGGCCTACCAGCAGGCCTACAACACCCCGCCGCAGACCTACTCGGCCGAGGCGTACGACGCCGCGACCATCCTGCTGCAGGGCATCGACAAGGGCGCGAACTCGCGTCCGGCGCTGCTCAACTTCGTCAAGTCCTACAACGGTCAGGGCCTGACGAAGAAGTTCCAGTGGCAGCCCAACGGCGAGCTCACCGACACCCCGGTGTACGTCTACCGGGTCGACGGCGACAAGATCGTCACGGATTCGCCGATCACCGGCTGATCACCGCCAGATGACGGCCGCGTCCGGGCCAGGAGCCCGGGCGCGGCCGTCGTTCGTCCGCCCCCGCGGCACCACTACGGTCACCACCGCCGCGTTCCCCCGGCCGGGCCACCAGCCTCGGCCGCCGGCGCCCCCAGGGAGAGCGTCATCCACACCCTCACCGCTGTCACGGACCTGGTCGCCCAGGGTTCCGGGCCGTGGATCAACTTCGACGTCGGGTTGTTCCTCGACCGCTTCTGGGCCAACACCATCAACGGGCTCTCCTACGGGAGCATCTACGCCCTGGTCGCCCTCGGTTACACCCTGGTCTACGGGGTGCTCCAGCTCATCAACTTCGCCCACTCCGAGATCTTCGTGATCGGGGTGTTCGGCGTGTACTTCACCTTCCTCGCGCTGGGCTTCCAGCCGGGTCAGACCCCGAACGTCCCGCTCGCCGGGATCATCGCGAACCTGGTCCTCGCGGGCGCGGTCGGCATGATCCTCGCCGGGGTCGCGGCGGTGATCCTCGAACGCGTCGCCTACCGGCCGCTGCGCAAGCGCAACGCCCCGCGCCTCGCGTTCCTCATCACCGCGATCGGCGCCTCGTTCGTCATCCAGCAGATCTTCCGGATCACCCGCGGCTCCAACCCCGAGGGCACCATCCGGCTGCTGCCGCCCGAGCCGCTGTTCCGCATCTTCGGCGCGCCCGTCACCAACCTCCAGGTGATCATCATCCTGGCGGCGCTGGCGTTGTTCGTCATCGCGGACTCGTTCGTCAACCGGACCCGCCTCGGCCGCGGCGTGCGCGCCGTCGCCCAGGACCCGGCCACCGCGACCCTCATGGGCGTCAACCGCGAGCGCGTCATCATGATCACGTTCCTGCTCGGCGGCCTGCTCGCCGGCGCGGCGGCGCTGTTCTACCTGATGACGATCCCGCAGGGCGCCGTGTTCAACGGCGGCTTCCTGCTCGGCATCAAGGCGTTCGCGGCGGCCGTCCTCGGCGGGATCGGCAACCTGCGCGGCGCCCTGCTCGGCGGGCTGATCCTCGGGATCGCGGAGAACTACGGGCAGTCCCTGTTCGGCGGCGACTGGCGCGACGTGGTCGCGTTCGTGCTGCTCGTGGGCGTCCTGATGTTCCGGCCGACCGGGATCCTCGGCGAGTCGCTGGGGAAGGCGAGGGTATGACGACCACCGAGGCACGTCTGTCGTCGTCGGGCCCGAAGCAGAGCCGCCGCGCCGAGCTCTCGCGCTGGTGGAACGCCCGCAGCCGTCCCCAGCAGTGGGGCCTGCTCGTCCCGGTGGCCGCGCTCATCTACCTGCTGCCGGTGCTCAACCCGCCGATCATCACCACCGAGCCGGCGACGTCGTTCCCGATCGCGCTGTTCAACGCAGCGGTCTTCGCGCTGATCGCGATCGGCCTCAACGTCGTCATCGGGCAGGCGGGCCTGCTCGACCTCGGCTACGTCGGCTTCTTCGCGATCGGCGCCTACACCGCGGCGCTGCTCTCCTCGCCCGACTCCGAGCTCGGCGTGCGCTTCCCGTGGCTGGTGATCGTGCCGATCGCCATGGTCGTCACGATGATCTCCGGGGTCATCCTCGGGACGCCGACGCTGCGGCTGCGCGGCGACTACCTCGCGATCGTCACGCTGGGCTTCGGCGAGATCGTCCGCCTGCTGGCCGACAACATCGACCCGCTGCGCGGCAACCGGGGCTTCCAGGACATCGCGCGGCCCGGCGGCGCGTACTCCGACGGCACGCCGATCTTCACCCAGAACGACGCCCAGGGTTTCTACTGGCTCGCGGTCACCATCGTCATCATCATCCTGCTGTTCATGGGGAACCTGGAGCGCTCGCGGGTCGGGCGCGCCTGGATCGCCGTGCGCGAGGACGAGGACGCCGCCGAGCTCACCGGGGTGCCGACCTACCGGTTCAAGATCTGGGCGTTCGCGATCGGCGCCGCGGTCGGCGGCCTGTCCGGCACGCTGTTCGCCGCGCAGGTCGGCTTCGTCAACAACCAGCGCTTCGACGTCACCACCTCGATCCTCTACCTCGCCGCGGTCGTCCTCGGCGGGCAGGGCAACAAGATCGGCGTCGTCGTCGGGGCCTTCCTGGTCTCCTACATCCCCGACCGGTTCCAGTTCGAGCCCGAGTACCGCTTCCTGGTCTTCGGTCTCGCGCTGATCGTCCTGATGATCTTCCGGCCGCAGGGCCTGCTCGGGATGCGCCAGCACCTGCTCACCTTCGGGCGGCAGGCATACCAGAAACTGTTCGGGGCGGGGACCGGCGTCGCGCCGACGTCGCTCACCCCGGCGACCAGACCGGCGGGTGAGCCGCCGGAGGCCGTTCCCGACGACAGGTCCGGGTCGCGTCCGGAGGGAGGTGGCGAGTGAGCAGCGCAGCGGGAGACGGAGCGGAGCGGAGCTCGACCCGGACGACGCAGCCCGAGGAGGGCCTGCTCGAGGCCGTCGAGCAGATGGACTCTGCCGAGCGGGCGGAGCACGAGGCCGCGGTCGCCGAGAAGGTCGCCCCGGACCGCGAGATCGCGGTGTCGGCGGGGGAGACCCTGCTCGCCGTCGACGGCCTGACCGTCCGGTTCGGCGGGCTCACCGCGCTCGACGACGTCTCGTTCGACGTGAAGCGGGGCGAGATCCTCGGCCTCATCGGACCGAACGGCGCCGGGAAGACGACCTGCTTCAACATCGTCACCGGCGTCTACCGGCCCACCGAGGGCGACATCCGCCTCGAGGGCCGGTCGCTCGCGAAGATGAAGCGGTACAAGATCATCCAGGCGGGCGTGGCCCGGACGTTCCAGAACATCCGGCTCTTCGGGGCGATGACGGCGCTGGAGAACGTCGTCGTCGGCACCGACGCGCGGCACCGCACGTCGGTGCCCGGCGCCCTGCTCCGGCTCCCGCGGCACCGTCGCGAGGAGCGGGAGGCCGTGGACAAGGCGATGGCGCTGCTGGAGTTCGTCGGGATCGCCCACCGGGCGGCGGACAAGGCGACGTCGCTGCCCTACGGCGACCAGCGCCGGCTGGAGATCGCCCGCGCGCTCGCGACGGAGCCCAAGCTGCTCTGCCTCGACGAGCCCGCGGCCGGGTTCTCGGCGGTCGAGAAGGACGCGCTCTCCGAGCTCATCCTCAAGATTCGCGACGACGGGTTCACGGTGGTCCTCGTCGAGCACGACATGCGGGTGGTGCTCGGCGTGACCGACCGGCTCGTCGTCCTCGACTTCGGCCGCAAGATCGCCGACGGCGTCCCCGACGACGTGCGGCGCGACCCCGCCGTCGTGTCGGCCTACCTCGGAACGGCGGTGGACGAGTGAGCCTGCTCGAGCTCGCGGACGTCAACGTCGCCTACGGGCGCATCCAGGCGCTGCGGGGGATCACGCTCTCGGTGACCGAGGGGCAGATCGTCTCGCTGATCGGCGCGAACGGTGCCGGCAAGACGACGACGATGAAGACCGTCTCCGGTCTCCTCGGACTGCAGTCGGGGACGATGACCTTCGACGGCGAGGACCTGACGAAGGTCCGCGCCGACCTGCGGGTGCGCAAGGGCATCTGCCAGGTGCCCGAGGGCCGGGGGATCTTCCCCGGCATGACGGTGCTGGAGAACCTGGACATGGGCGGGTTCGTCCGGTCCGACCGCCGGTCCAAGGAGTTCGCCGAGGACCAGGAGCGGGCGTTCACCTACTTCCCGCGCCTGGCCGAGCGACGCAACCAGGTCGGCGGCACCCTCTCCGGCGGCGAGCAGCAGATGCTCGCCATCGGCCGGGCGCTCATGGCCCGGCCCCGGCTGCTGCTGCTCGACGAGCCCTCGATGGGGCTCGCCCCGCAGTTCATCCAGCAGATCTTCCGGGTGATCGAGGACATCAACAAGGAGGGGGTGACGATCCTGCTCGTCGAGCAGAACGCCACCCAGGCCCTCGGGCTCGCCCACCAGGCGTACGTGCTGGAGACCGGGGAGGTGACCCGCTCCGGGCCGGGCTCGGAGCTGCTCGCCGACCCGACGATCCAGGACGCGTACCTGGGCGTGTCGTAGGGGTCGCCCCGCTGTTCCCGACGAACGGGTCGATCGTGCGGTGAGAACGCACGGACGACCCGTTCGTCAGGTCCGGGCGGCCCGCGCCGCGGTCACCGCCCGGACCGCCCGCCGGCTCAGGGCGGTCACGACGGCCTCGAGGGGACCGCGGCCCGCGGTCGCGCGCCAGCCCCAGCCGAGCAGGAGGACGGCGACGACCTGGATGACGTAGCCCGCCGTCGGGCCGTACACGTCCAGGTCGGAGTTGATGAACAGGACGTGCAGCGCGTAGAAGGTCAGCGTCATGCCGCCCGCGGCCGCGAGCGGGGCGCGGACCACGTCGAGCGCGACCCGCAGCCGTGGGCGCGTCACGTGGTCGGCGAGCAGGGCGACCCCGAGCACCGCGAGCGAGATGCCGATCGTCAGGGTCAGGTCGGGCGGTGTGGAGGAGTGCGGGGTGTCGACGGCGAGCCACCACCAGGTCGTCGTCGGGGTCACCCCGTCCGGCCCGACGGTCAGGGCCTCGTGGACGGTCGCCGGGTCCGCGCCCGACGAGGCCGCGAGGATCCGGGGCAGCCCCTCGCGTATCAGCAGGTCCGAGACCACGACCGCCGTGACCGCGAGCGCCGCGCCGACCCCCGCCAGCAGACCCGCCGTCCGAGCCGAGGACAGGCGCATCCGGCCGACGGCCAGCCCGACACACAGGTAGGGCAGCCAGGACAGCACGGGGTAGTAGCCCGTGACGGCGAGCTCGGTGAGCAGCCCGCCGGGGTCGCTCGCGAGCCACGCGAACGACGGGTTCAGCCCGCTCGCCACGGGCAGGTGCGCCCGCAGCGCGTGGCTCGCGACCGGGGCGGCCACCACCAGCACCGCCCCGAGCGCGAGCAGGGTGCGCCGCCCCAGGAACACCAGCGGCACCGCGGCCACGAACAGCAGCGCGTAGTAGACCAGGATCACCGCCGCCACCTCCGGGTCGTTGCCGCCCAGGAGGAGCCCGACCAGCCCGACCGCGAGGCCCCGCACCACGAGCCCCACCGCCGTCGGGAGCGCACGGTCGCTCCGCACCGGGACCCGGCTGCGCCCGGTGGTGAAGGCGATGCCGACGCCGGCGAGGAGTGCGAACAGCGCGGCCGACTTCCCGCCGGCGAGCACCGAGGTCCAGGTCGCGTTCCCGGCGGCGTCGGACTCGTAGAGGGCGTGGACCGCCATCATCCCGATCAGGGCGAGGCCGCGGGCGGTGTCGACCCCGAGGATGCGCGCCCGCGGGGGAGCGGGCTCCTCGGCGACGGGAGGGGCGGGCTCCGGGGGCGTCAGGGTGAGGGCATGCGTCATCGCGGGTCCTCTTCGGGAGGGGTCGGCAGGGCTCAGGCGGGCGGGAGTGCGCCGCGGGAGGTGAGCAGGTCGGTCACGGCGGGGAGGTCGCGGAACGCGGCGGCGACGTCGGCCGGGCCGGCCACGCGGTGGGCGTTCACCGCGAGGTAGCGGCGCACCGCGTCGTCGAAGGCCGATGCGCCGACCCGCCGTCGGGCCTCGAGCAGCGTGGCGGCGCCCTGGACGTAGACGCCGTCCTCGTAGCGGCCGAAGCGGTCGCCCCACGCGGTCATGGGGTCGCCGAGCCGGCCGTCGAGCCGGTCGGGGACCGCGGCGAGGGAGTACTCGTCGGGCCGGCCGGTCGCGACCGCCTCGGCCCACGTCGCGAACGCCTCGTCCATCCACGGGTGCAGGCCCTGGTCGTTGCCGACCAGGGCGTAGAACCACTGGTGGGCCAGCTCGTGGGTGGCCAGGCCCGCCAGGTCGCCCGGGCGCGTGTCCCCGAACTGCAGCGCGCCGGGGTACTCGATGCCCGACGACTGCCCGGGCGCCAGCGCGACCCAGAGGTCGGGGTACGGGAACGGCCCGAGGAGCGGCTCGAGGCGGCCGATCGCGGTGTCGAGCTCGGCCACCCAGCGGTCGGGGTCGGTGCGGGTCCCCGTGAGCAGGAACAGGTGCAGGCGGGTGCCGGCGATGTCCCGCTCGACGACCTCGTACGGGCCGACGGCCACCGCGACGTCGCGGACGGTGTCGGCGGCGAAGCGGTGGGTCGTCCGCCCTCCGGCATCGGTCGTGCCCGATGCGCGGCCGACGCCGGACACCGCGAGGCCGCGGGGCGCGGTCACCTCCAGCGAGCGCAGCGTGAACTCCTCGGACACCGCGTTCTCGCCGGCGACGGACGCGGCCGGGGTACGGGACCACCCCTGCCCACGCACCCACGCGAGCAGCGGGAAGGCGGATCCGAACCACGCGACGCCGCGGGACGAGCCGAGCCGGTCGTCGGCGTCGGGTCCCAGCGTCAGCGTGAAGCCGAGATCGGCGGTCACGGTCCGACCGGCGGGCACGCAGGACGGCAACGGCAGGGACACGAGCGTGCCCGGCGCGCCGGCGGGGGCACCGGCCGCCTCGACGCGCGGCGCGACCGGGGCGCCGTCGACCGCCGCGGCGTCGACCCGCAGCGAGCTGCCCTCCCCGGCCGACACCGGCGCGTTGGGCCACGCCCGCAAAACCACCTCGCAGATCGGGGCGTCGGGGGTGAACACGACGCGCTCGCGACCGGTCGCGCCACGGAGGTCGTCGGCGAGATCGAACGCCAGGGACACGACGGGCCGGGCGGGATCGGGGTCCGCCCGCGGGGCGGCGGAGGGGCCCGGCGAGCACGCGACCAGCAGCGTCAGCAGGGCCGCGACGACGGCGGCCCGCCTCACGTGGTCACCGTGGCCACGAGGTCGTGCGCCAGGTCCCGGGCGTCGTGGACGGGGAGCCCGACGTCGGTGAACCAGTCGGCGGTGGCCTCGGGGTGCGGCCCGACGACGCCCACCCGCCCGGTCCCGTACGCGGCGACGAGGGCGGCGGCCTCACCGCCGGGGTACCGGGCCAGGACGTCGGTCCCGCCGGGGCCGGTGAACCGGGCCCCGTCCTGGAAGAAGAGCGTCCGGCGGTGACCGCGCCAGTGCACGTCGACGAGGGTGTCGACGTCGGCGTCGTCCAGGGTCGCGTGCGGGGACGTGACGTACCGGTCGGTGTCGCCGGGCAGCAGCCCCAGCCCCGGTCCCCGTCCGGCGAGGTAGGCGCCGAGGCAGAAGCCCACGTAGGCCCCGCCGTCCGACACCCAGCCGCGCAGCAGGCGCCGGTGCCGCCGCAGGTGCCGCCACGCGTGCCTCAGGGTCCCGCCGCCGGGCTGGGCGTAGAGCGCGGCCCCGGCGAGGACGTCCGCCTCCAGCGGGCGCTCGCCGCCCGGACCCACCGTGGCGACGTCGAACCCGTGCGCGGCGAGCAGCGTCGCCACCGCCTCCGGGCAGCCCGGCAGCGTGGCGGGGCCGACGTGGACGAGCGCGAGGCTCACGCGGCCACCGCCTCGGCGGGGATCCCGCACGACCGGCTCCCGGCCGCGAGGTGCTCGCCCTTCATGACGAGGCTGAGCGGACCGAGCTCCGCGCCCGGGCCGACCCGGCCGTCGTACAGGACGATCGAGCGGTCGCCGACGGTCGCGCCCGCCTCGACGCGCACCGTCGACAGCTTCATGACGCGGTCCTCGAAGAGGTGGGTCTGCAGCGAGGCCTCGCGGCCGACCGCGGCGTCGTCGCCGACGTCGACGAGGTCGAACTCGGTGAGGTAGGTCGTCCCCAGCCAGACCCGGCGCCCGATGCGCGCGCCGAACAGCCGCAGCGCCCCGGGCAGGAACGGAGTGCCGGAGAGCAGGTCCAGACCCGCCGGCACCGCGGCCGCCTCGTAGAGCCCCGTCACGAACTCCGAGCGCCGCACGAACTCGTCCCACAGCGGGGCGGTACGGGGGCGATAGGTCCCGAGGACGTGGTGCTTCACCGCCGCGACGTAGCCGATCACCAGCGCGGAGGCCGCGGCGGCGAGGAACGGGGCCACGAGGGCCGGGACCCAGAGCGGCTGACCACCGGCGACCGAGGAGAGCACCGTGAGGTGGAGGTAGACGGCGAGTCCGAGCAGCGACGCCGGCAGCGAGGCGCGGACGAACTCGACCGCGAGACGCTGCCGCACCCGTCGTCGGGACGGCCGGAACGTCTCCGAGTCGGGGTGGGGCTCGGAGACCTCGCGCCGGGGCAGGTGGATCGCGGGGGAGCCGAGCCAGGACGAGTCGCGGTCGACCACGGCCGGCGGCGCGGTCGCCACGCCGACCAGCGAACCGCTCTCCGCCCGGGTCCCGCCGGGCAGGAGGGCGGCGTTCCCGACGAAGGCCCGTTCCCCGACCAGTGTCGGGCGCAGCAGCATCCGCCCGCGGGCGAACACGGCGCTCCCGACCCCCGCCATGTCGGCGACGAAGCTGCCGGCGCCGAGGTCGAGCAGGTCGGGGTCGACGTGAGCGACGGTGGAGATCTCCGCGCCGGGGCCGATGCGGGCGCCGAGCAGCCGCATCCAGCCGGGCGTGTAGAGGGTCGCGTAGAGGGAGTTGGTGAACGTCAGCGAGTCGACGAGCAGGGCGTCGGCGAGCCACTTGCGCAGCCCGAGCCCGGAGCGGACCGGGTGCACGCCGACCGGGGTGCGGGGGAGGAGCAGCCGACGACCGCCCGCGACGACCGCGCAGACGGTGACCACGAACAGCGGCCCGGAGAGCAGCGTGGCGACGAGGCCGGCGAGCACGCCCCAGGCGAGCAACGCCGCCCAGACCGCGACGACGGTCGGGACGACCATGAGGACCGCGGCGGCCTCGAGGCCGATGACGCCCGCGACCGCCGGCCCGAGGTGGTACCAGCGCCAGCCCCGGGCCGGGCGGGCCCGGCCGATGGCGGCGAGCATCGGGTCGGTGCTCGCGGCGGGCACCGGGGGCGACCCCGCCACGACGGCGCCGTCCGGCACGCACGCGTCACGGGAGAGCACGGACTGCTCGCCGATCACCGCGTCGACGCCCACGACGGACCCCGAGGCGAGGACGGTGCCCGTCCCGACGACGGCGCGCTCGCCGACCGTGATCCTCCCGACCTCGACCCGGCCGCCGCGGACCTGCCACGGGCGCAGCGAGACGCCGTAGCCGAGGGAGGCGTCGTCGCCGAGGTGCAGCAGGGACGGGGCGCTGACGGCGGCGGACGCGAGGTGGACCCGGCGTCCGACGCGGGCTCCGAGGAGGCGGAGGTAGGGAGCCGCGAACGGGCCGCCCGCGAGCACGGGCAGCGGCGAGAGCCGCACCAGCAGGTCGACCGCCCACAGCCGGAGGTACACCGCGCCCCACAGGCGGTACGTGCCCGGGCGCAGGAACAGCGTGAGCGGCCGGACGAGCAGCACCGGCAGCACCCAGCGGACACCGAGGTAGGTCGCGGTGCCGGCGGCGAGGATCTCGAGCAGCACCGCCGGCGAGACGACGCCGTCGTTCCACCAGTAGACGACGGACGCGGGCAGGGTCAGGGCGAGCAGCACGAGGTAGAGGGCGACCGCCTGTGCCCCGCCGGCAGCGGCCACGCGCCCGCCGGCGTGCCGCAGCGGTGGCTCGGCCGGGACGGCGGTCGCGGGGCGGTCGTGCAGGACGGCGGCGAGCCCGCGCACGTCGGGATGGGCGTAGAGGTCCCGGACGGCGACCGCGAAGCCCGCCTCGCGCAGGGCGGTCACCACGCGGGCGGCGAGCAGCGAGTGGCCGCCCAGGTCGTCGAAGAAGTCCGCCGTCGCGGGAACCGTCCGCAGGCCGAGCACCGACGCCATCACGTCGGCGATCCGCGACTCCGGGCCGGGGGCGGGGGCGTCGCCGACGACGGTCGCCCCGACGAACCGGGACCCCGTGGGCGGGGGCAGCGCGGACCGGTCGACCTTGCCGCCGGCCTGGGTGGGGAGCGCGTCGAGGACGTCGAGGGTGGCCGGGACCATGTAGGACGGCAGGCGGTCGGCGGCCACGGCGTGCAGGCGGTGCCGTCGGGCGTCCGGGTCCGCGACGCCGCCGGCGGGAGCCACCACGTACGCGGCGAGTTCCCCGGAGGCCGCGTCGAGGGCCACGACGGCCGCCCCCACCTCGTGGTCGGCGAGCAGCACGCTCTCGATCTCACCGAGGTCGACGCGGTGGCCGCGCACCTTGACCTCGGCGTCGGCCCGGCCGAGGTAGACGATCTCGCCGTGCTCGTCGAGCCGCCCCAGGTCGCCGGTGCGGTAGACGCGTTCGCCGGTCTCCGGGTGCACCACGAACTTGTCGGCGGTGAGCTCGGGCCGACCCAGGTAGCCCAGCGCCACGCCGGGTCCGCCGAGCGTGATCTCCCCGACCGCGCCGTCGGCGACCCGCGGATGGTCCGGGTCGTCGGGGTCGGTGAGCTCCGCGGTGTACGTCGGCAGGGGGCGGCCGATCGTGACGGGGTGCCCGGGGCGGAGCTCGCACCAGGTGGCCGTGACCGTGGCCTCGGTGGGCCCGTAGGTGTTGAGCAGGCGGCGGCCGGGTCGGGCCCAGCGCTCCACGATCGCGCCGGGGCAGGCCTCGCCGCCCACCAGCACGGTGCGCAGGTCCGGCAGTGCGGTCGGCACCGTGGCGAGCAGGGTCGGCACGGCGCACAGCACGGTGATCCGGTGCGTGGCGAGGTGCTCGCCCAGGTCGGCCCCGAAGGCGCGCTCGTCGTCGGGACCCGCGACCACGGTCGCGCCCACCGCCCAGGCGGACCAGATCTCCTCGATCGAGAAGTCGAAGGAGATCGTCATGCCCTGGTGCACGCGGTCGTCGGGCCGGACGTCGTAGACGGTCGGGATGACGCCGAGGAAGTTGGCGATGCTCGCGTGGGAGACCGCGACGCCCTTGGGCCGGCCGCTGGAGCCGGAGGTGAAGATGACGTACGCGGTCCCGACGTCGGGTCGCGGGGCCGGTCGGGCGGGGTCCGCGGCGGCGAGCTCGTCGGCGGCCTCGTCGAGCACGACGGCGGTGGCCCCCCTGACCCGGTCCGCGAGCGCGCGGACGGTGACCACGACGGCCACCTCGGCGTCGTCGACCACGTGCGCCACCCGGTCGGCGGGGGACCCGGGGTCGAGCGGCACGAGGGTGGCCCCGGCCTTGAGGACCCCGAGGATCGCGACGTAGGTCCGGCCGGAGCGGGGCAGCAGGACCGCCACCCGGTCCCCGACCCCGACGCCGCGGCCGGCCAGCAGGTGGGCGAGCCGGTTGGCCCGCGCGTCCAGGTCGCCGTAGCTGACGGCCTCGCCGTCGGCCTCGACCGCGGTGCGCCCGGGCGACCGGTCCGCGATCGCCTCGAAGAAGCCCTCCATGCGTCCCGGGCCGGTGGCCGGGTCGGACGGGGGCGGGCAGGGGGAAACGTGCGTGGTCACCGTCGCGCCTCCGGGCGCCCCCGGTCCGGGGGCGGTGGGAATCGTGACGGACGGCTCGCGACGCCGGTGGTGTCCACGCGGCGAACGTCCGAGTGTTCAGGGCGTCGCGACGGTCACCCGTCGTCGACCGCGGGGCGGATCGCCACACGATCGTGCAGGCAAACGTCACTCGGTCGTGGCGCGGGCATCACGCGTGGTCAGGCCTGCGGGGTCGCGTCCCGGTAGACGCAGGTGAGCTTCGCGGTGCAGACCCGCCGGCCCTCGTCGTCGGAGATCACGATCTCGAACGTCCCGACCGTCTTCCCGACCGACGCCGGCGTGCACACCGCCGTGACCAGGCCGGACAGGGCCGACCGGTGGTGGGTGCAGGAGAGCTCGAGGCCGACGGGGCGACGCTCCCCGACGCGGTTCAGGTACGCCGCGGTCGACCCGATCGTCTCCGCGAGGACCGCGCTGGCGCCGCCGTGCAGCAGGCCGAAGGGCTGGCGGTTGCCGGCGACCGGCATCGTGCCGACCACCCGCGCAGGATCCCACTCGGTGATCTCGATGCCCATCTTCGTCCCGAGCTGCTCGTCGGGGTACGCGACCTCGAGCTCGGGGACGGCCTGCTGTTCCGGGGACTGTGCCACGGCTGCACCCTAGGGACGTCGGGCGAGACCGTCGGACCCCCCTGGCAGACTCGGCGACGTGGCTGGGACGACGACCGCAAGCAAGCCCTCGACGACGCCGGGGGACGAGGCCGGGGGCGCGCGCCTGCTGCTGCTCGACGGGCACTCGCTGGCCTACCGCGCGTTCTTCGCGCTGCCGGTGGAGAACTTCACTACCACGTCGGGGCAGAAGACGAACGCGGTCTACGGCTTCACGTCGATGCTGATCAACCTGCTGCGCGACGAGGCGCCCACCCACGTCGGCGTGGCCTTCGACGTCTCGCGGCAGAGCTTCCGGTCCGAGACCTACGCGGCCTACAAGGCCAACCGCAGCGCGACGCCCGACGAGTTCCGCGGCCAGGTCGACCTGATCAAGGACATCCTCGCCACGCTGCACATCCCGGTGATCACGCGGGAGGGCTACGAGGCGGACGACGTGATCGCCACGCTGACCACCCAGGCGGTCGCCGAGGGCATGCGGGTGGCCATCTGCACCGGCGACCGGGACGCGTTCCAGCTGGTCACCGACCAGGTCACCGTGCTCTACCCACGCAAGGGCGTGTCCGACCTCGTGCGCTACACCCCCGAGGCGGTGCAGGAGCGGTACACGCTCACCCCGGAGCAGTACCCGGACTTCGCGGCGCTGCGCGGCGACCCCAGCGACAACCTCCCGAGCATCCCGGGCGTGGGGGAGAAGACCGCCCAGAAGTGGGTGCGCGAGTTCGGCAGTCTCGACGCGCTCGTCGAGCGGGTCGACGAGGTCCGTGGCAAGGCGGGCGACGCGCTGCGCGAGCACCTGTCGTCGGTGGTGCTGAACCGCCAGCTCACCGAGCTGGTGCGCGACGTCGAGCTCGACGTCTCCCCGCCCGAGCTGGAGGCCCGGGCCTGGGACCGGGACGCCGTGCACCGGCTGTTCGACGAGCTGGAGTTCCGGGTCCTGCGCGAGCGGCTCTTCTCCACGCTGCAGTCCGCCGAGCCGGAGGCCGACGAGGGCTTCGAGGTGCGCGGCGCCGCGCTGGAGCCGGGCGCGGTCCCGGCGTGGCTCGACGCGCACGCCCGCGACGGCCGCCGCGCCGGGCTGGGCTTCAGGGGCACCTGGTCGCACGGCACGGGCGACCTCGAGGGCGTCGCGATCGCCGCGGCCGACGGCGAGACCACCTACGTCGACGCCCGCGCCCTCACCCCCGAGGACGAGACCGCGCTCGCCGCCTGGCTCGCCGATTCGGAGGTGCCCAAGGCGGGCCACGAGATCAAGGGGCCGCTGCACGCGGTGCGGGCCCGGGGCTGGCAGCTCGGGGGCGTCACCAGCGACACGGCGCTCGCCGCCTACCTCGCCCGGCCGGGGGAGCGCAGCTTCGACCTGGCCGACCTCGCGCTGCGCTACCTGCGCCGGGAGCTGCGCGTCGAGGGGCCGTCGTCCGCCGGCGGCGACCAGCTCACGCTCGACGGCGGCGAGGAGGAGGCCGACGCGACGCTCGCGCAGACCGAGATGCTGCGGGCCCGGGCGGTGGCCGACCTCGCCGACAAGCTCGACTCCGACCTCGAGGAGCTCGGCGGCACGGCCCTGCTCACCGACCTCGAGCTGCCGCTGCTCGCCGTGCTGGCCGACCTCGAGGCCGCCGGGGTGGCGGTCGACGTGTCGGCGCTGCAGGACCTCGAGTCGCAGTTCGGCGGCCGGGTCCAGGCCGCGGCGCAGTCGGCGTACGACGTGATCGGCAAGGAGATCAACCTCGGCTCGCCGAAGCAGCTGCAGGTGGTGCTGTTCGACGAGCTGCAGATGCCGAAGACCAAGCGCACCAAGACCGGCTACACCACCGACGCCGACGCGCTGCAGACGCTGAACGAGACCAACCCCCACCCGTTCCTCGAGCACCTGCTCGAGCACCGCGACGCCACGCGGCTGCGGGTGACGGTGAAGGGCCTGCTCGACTCGGTCTCCGACGACGGGCGCATCCACACCACGTTCAACCAGACCATCGCGCGCACCGGCCGGCTCTCCTCCACCGAGCCGAACCTGCAGAACATCCCGGTGCGCACCGAGGCCGGGCGGCGCATCCGCGACACGTTCGTCGTCGGGGCCGACTCGGCCGACGGGGCCTACGCCGAGCTGATGACCGCGGACTACGCGCAGATCGAGATGCGGATCATGGCGCACCTCTCGGTCGACGCGGAGCTCATCGAGTCGTTCAAGTCCGGCGAGGACTTCCACTCGGTCACCGCGGCGAAGGTGTTCGGGGTCGCCGAGAACGAGGTGAGCCAGGGTCAGCGCGCGAAGATCAAGGCGATGAACTACGGGCTCGCCTACGGCCTGTCCGCGTACGGCCTGTCCGCCCAGCTCCGCACCTCCACCGACGAGGCCAAGGAGCTGATGGAGGACTACTTCGCCCGGTTCGGCGGGGTGCGCGACTACCTGCACCAGGTGGTCGACCAGGCGCGCAAGGACGGCTACACCAGCTCGATCCTCGGCCGCCGCCGCTACCTGCCCGACCTCACCAGCGACAACCGCCAGCGGCGCGAGATGGCCGAGCGGATGGCGCTCAACGCCCCCATCCAGGGCAGCGCGGCCGACATCGTCAAGGTCGCGATGCTCGGGGTGCACGCGGCGCTGCGGGACGAGGGGCTGCGCAGCCGGATGCTGCTCCAGGTGCACGACGAACTCGTGCTCGAGGTGGCGCCGGGGGAGCGCGAGCAGGTGACCGAGCTGGTGCGCCGCGAGATGGGGGCGGCGTTCGCGCTCGACGTGCCGCTCGAGGTGTCGGTCGGGTTCGGGCGGTCCTGGGACCAGGCGGCGCACTGAACATCGGGCCAGGACTGGTACGCGGCGGTACCGGGCGCTAGGGTGGTACGCATGAGTACCGCGGACGGGGCCACCCCGGAGCACCTGGACGTCGTCATCGTCGGCGCGGGCCTGTCGGGCATCGGCACGGCCTGCCACCTGACCACCGAGCACCCGCAGCGCTCGTACGCGATCCTCGAGGCGCGCGACGACCTCGGCGGCACGTGGAGCCTGTTCCGGTACCCGGGCATCCGCTCGGACTCCGACATGCACACGCTCGGCTTCCGGTTCCGCCCGTGGCCCGACTCGGTCGCGCTCGCCGACGGGCCGTCGATCCTGCAGTACGTCCGCGACACCGCCGAGGAGTACGGCGTCGACTCCCACATCCGCTACGGGCGCCGGGTCACCGCCGCCGCCTGGTCGAGCGCGGAGCAGCGCTGGACGCTGACCGTCTCGAGCGCGGCCGGCGAGGAGCGGGTGACGTGCTCGTTCCTGCTGTGGTGCTCGGGCTACTACCGCTACGACCAGGGCTACACGCCCGACTTCCCCGGCATCGAGAACTTCGGCGGCACCGTCGTCCACCCGCAGCTGTGGGACCCGGAGCTGGACTACGCGGACAAGAAGGTCGTCGTCATCGGCTCGGGTGCCACGGCGGTGACGCTGGTCCCGGCGATGACCACGGGCGAGGGCCGCGCCGCGCACGTCACGCAGCTGCAGCGCACCCCGAGCTACGTCCTCTCGATCGGGCGCACCGACCCGGTGGCGGAGACCCTGTCGCGTTGGCTGCCCGCGAGGATCGCCGACCCGATCGTCCGCGCGAAGAACATCGCCCAGCTCATCGCGCTGTACCAGATCTCGCAGCGTTTCCCGGGCTTCATGAAGAGCGTGCTGCGCAAGCAGGCTGCGGCCCGGCTGCCCGAGGGCTACGAGGTCGACACGCACTTCAACCCGCCGTACGACCCGTGGGACCAGCGCATGTGCATGGTCCCGAACGGCGACCTGTTCACGGCGATCCGGCGCGGCGACGCGGACATCGTCACCGATCGCATCGAGACCTTCACCGAGCACGGGATCCGGCTGCAGTCCGGGCAGGAGCTCGAGGCCGACATCGTGGTCACGGCCACCGGCCTGAACCTGCAGATGTTCGGCGGCGCGACGCTCACCGTCGACGACGAGCCGGTCAAGCTCCCCGACACCATGGCCTACAAGGGCATGATGCTCTCGGGCGTGCCGAATCTCGTGTTCATGATCGGCTACACGAACGCGTCCTGGACGCTCAAGGTCGACCTCGTCGCCGAGTACTTCTGCCGCCTGCTGCGCTGGATGGACGCCCACGGCAAGGCCGTGGCCACCCCGGAGCGCGACCCGGCGGTCGAGGAGCGCCCGCTGCTCGACTTCGAGGCCGGCTACGTGCAGCGCTCGATCCACGAGCTGCCCCGCGGCGGCGACCGCAAGCCGTGGGCCCTGGCCATGAACTACGCGATCGACGCGGTGGCCCTCCGTCGTGGCGACCTGGAGGAGGGCATGCGCTTCGAGCCGGAGCGCGCCACGATCCCGGCGTGACGACGACGGTCGGGATTCATGCACCGGGCGCGATGGGCACCGCCCTCGCCCGGTGCCTGCGGGCGGGCGGCCACGAGGTCCTGACGACGGCCGCGGGCCGCTCGCCCGCGACGGCCCGGCGGCTGGCCGAGGCCGGCGTCCCCGACGCCGGGTCGCTCGACGCGGTGGTCGCCGGCGCCACGGTGGTGGTCAGCGTGGTGCCGCCCGGGCAGGCGCGGGAGGCCGCCGACGCGATCGCGGCGGCCTGCGCGCGCACCGGGGCGCGTCCCCTCGTGATCGAGGCGAACGCGGTGGCGCCGGAGACGGTCACGGCGATCGCCGCCGGCCTGCCGACCGACCTGGTCGACGCGGCGGTCTCCGGACCGCCGCCCGCGCCCGACACGGCGTCGCCGACCCGCGTCTTCCTGGCGGGGGAGCGGGCCGACGAGGTCGCCGCGCTGGAGGTCCCGGGGGTGGCGTGGGTGGTCCTCGGTGCGACGCCCGGAGCGGCCAGCGCGGCGAAGATGTGCACCGCCTCCGTGCGCAAGGGCTTCACCGGCCTGCTGGCCCAGGCGCTCGTCACCGCCGAGCACCACGGCGTCCTCGACGAGGTCCTCGCCGACCTGCGCCTCGACTTCCCGACGGCGGGTCCGGGCCCGGCCGCCGCTGCGGCGACGAAGGCCTGGCGGTTCGTGGACGAGATGACCGCGATCGCCGACACGCAGGAGGCGGCCGGCCTGACCCGCGCGCTCTTCGACGCCTACGCGCAGGTCTACCGCGACCTCGCGACCAGCGAGTACGGCCACCGGCGGCCGGAGGACCTCCCCGCGACACCCGACGTCGGGAACCTCCGGCCGCGGGACCCCGGGCCCTAGGCCGACCGGAGCCCGGCCGCGGGCCGGACCTCCCACAGCGTCCACAGCGGGCGGTAGCCGACGCGGGGCCAGAACACCGAGGACAGCGGGTTCGGCGGGTTGTAGTAGAGGTAGGTCCCGCGGACCGGCAGGCCCGAGTCGGTCGTCTCCAGCTCGGGCAGGGCCGCCGCGACGAGCCGGTGCCCGACGCCGCTGCCGCGTTCCGCGGAGGTGACCGAGGCGCAGTTGACGTAGCCCCAGGCCCCGGCCGGCAGCAGACCGGCCAGCCACGTGCCCGGCGTCGACTCGGCGCGCCCGCACTCCATCATCCCGACGGGCCGGTCGCGCCGGAGGGCGATCCAGGTCGGTTCGCCGCGGCCGAGCCGGTCGCGCAGGGTCGTGCGCTTGACCGCCTCCGCGTCGGCGCGCACCAGCGAACCGCCGACCTGGCTGGAGTAGGCCAGCTCCTCCATGGCGAGCCGGACGCAGGCGTCGAGGTCGTCGGCGCCGGCCCGGCGGACCTCGAGCGTCGGGTCCGGGGGCGGCGCGGGCAGTGCGGCGGGCGGGCGGATCGCGAGGACCGCCAGGGGCACGAGCCCGTGGTCGAGGAACACCCGGGTCGCCACCACGTCACGGCTGGGCCAGGTCACGGTGGCCGCGGAGTCCGGTTCGCGCAGCACGGCGGGCAGCAGGCGCCCCCGCCAGGCCTCGACCAGGGCGTGCAGTGGCGCGTGCCCGGCGGCGCCGACCACCGGGTGCAGCTCGGAGACCTGGGCGGCCGACCACAGCAGGGGACCGCTGCCGGCGGGCCACGTGTGGTGGGTGACGACGCCCGCCACCCGCTGCGGGGGCGTCCCGACGACGACGATGTCGCCCGGCGGAGGAGCGACGGCCTCCGGCAGCCGCGGGTCGAGCGCGGCGAAGCGACGGCGCTGCACCTCGAGCAGGTCGGCGAGGACCCGGGCGGGCGCCTCCGGGGCGGTCCGGGCCGCGTGGCGGGGCATCAGTCCGGCAGCCGGCAGCGGAAGATCGCGGTGCCGGGGAACAGCGCGCCCCGCATCGGGGACCACTGCCCCCACACGTCCGTGAGGCCCGCGGGCCACTCCGGCTCCACCAGACCGTCGAGCACGAAGCCGGCGCCGACGACCTCGGCGATCCGGTCGCCCAGGGTGCGGTGGTGCTCGACGTAGGTGGCGTGGCCGTCGTCGTCGAACTCGGCGTAGCCGGTGCGGTCGAAGTACGAGTGGACGACGGTCAGGCCGTCCTCGCCGGGGTCGTCCGGGAAGATCCACCGCAGCGGGTGGTTCACGGCGAACACCCACCGGCCACCGGGGCGCAGCACCCGCGCGACCTCGCCCATGAGCGCCGCCGAGTCGGCCACGAAGGGGACGGCCCCGAAGGCCGAGCAGGCGAGGTCGAACCCGTCGTCGGGAAAGGGGAGCCGGCCGCCGTCGGCCTGGACGAGCGGCACCGCGGTCCCGGTCCGCCGCGACGCGGCCCGCGCCTCGCGGAGCATGCCCGCCGAGAGGTCGAGCCCGACCGCGTGGGCCCCCTGGTCGACCAGCCAGCGCGAGCAGGAGGCCGCGCCGCACCCGATCTCGAGCACCCGCGCGCCGACGAGCCCGGCCACGGGGCCGAGCAGGTGCGCGTCGGCCTCCCGGAGCCGCTCCGGGCACCAGACGAAGTCGGCGTCGCCGAGGAACGCGCCGTGCTCGGCCTGGTAGGCCGCCGCGTCGGCGTCCCACCAGGCGCGGGAGGCCGCGACGGACTCCGCGTCCCCGACCGCACCGGCGCTCATGGGCGGCATCCTGACACGGCGTCCGGACATCTCCGACACGCCGGGCGGGCCGCGTGGTGTGACCCGTTTGCCGGTCCGTCGGGCGGGTGGATACGATGGTGGTCCACGTCAGTGGTCTCGCCCTGTCCGGTCGGCTCCGGTGGGCAGCGATCCCCTCGGTCCCCGCGGGTCCGATCTGAGCGTCAGGACGACGTCCGCCCTCGTGGGTCACGAACACGTCCACCCGACCGAGACCTGCCCATCCCGGAGCCATCCACCGTATGTCCATCGACACCCACACCGCCCCGAGCCACAGCAGCCCGCAGGTTGCTGTCAACGACATCGGGTCGGAAGAGGACTTCCTCGCTGCCATCGACGAGACGATCAAGTACTTCAACGATGGTGACATCGTCGAAGGCACCATCGTCAAGGTCGACCGCGACGAGGTCCTTCTCGACATCGGCTACAAGACCGAGGGCGTCATCCCCTCGCGTGAACTGTCGATCAAGCACGATGTCGACCCCAACGAAGTCGTCGCCGTCGGCGACGAGGTCGAAGCCCTCGTCCTCCAGAAGGAGGACAAGGAGGGCCGGCTGATCCTGTCCAAGAAGCGTGCGCAGTACGAGCGCGCCTGGGGCACGATCGAGCAGCTCAAGGACAACGACGAGCCGGTCAAGGGCACCGTCATCGAGGTCGTCAAGGGTGGTCTCATCCTCGACATCGGCCTCCGCGGCTTCCTCCCCGCGTCGCTGGTCGAGATGCGCCGCGTCCGCGATCTCCAGCCGTACGTCGGCAAGGAGATCGAGGCCAAGATCATCGAGCTGGACAAGAACCGCAACAACGTGGTCCTGTCCCGCCGCGCGTGGCTGGAGCAGACCCAGTCCGCCGTGCGCAGCGAGTTCCTCAACCAGCTCGCGAAGGGCCAGATCCGCAAGGGTCAGGTCTCCTCGATCGTCAACTTCGGCGCGTTCGTCGACCTCGGCGGGGTCGACGGTCTGGTCCACGTGTCCGAGCTGTCCTGGAAGCACATCGACCACCCCTCCGAGGTCGTCGAGGTCGGCCAGGAGGTCACGGTCGAGGTCCTCGACGTCGACCTGGACCGCGAGCGCGTCTCGCTGTCGCTCAAGGCGACGCAGGAGGACCCCTGGCGCCAGTTCGCCCGGACCCACCAGATCGGCCAGATCGTGCCCGGCAAGGTCACGAAGCTCGTGCCGTTCGGTGCGTTCGTCCGCGTCGACGAGGGCATCGAGGGCCTGGTCCACATCTCCGAGCTGGCCGAGCGCCACGTCGAGGTGCCGGAGCAGGTCGTCCAGGTCGGCAACGACGTCATGGTCAAGGTCATCGACATCGACCTCGACCGTCGCCGCATCTCGCTCTCGCTGAAGCAGGCGAACGAGGGCATGACGCCGGAGACCGAGTTCGACCCGGCGCTGTACGGCATGGGCGCCGAGTACGACGACGCCGGCAACTACATCTACCCGGAGGGCTTCGACCCCGACTCCGGGGAGTGGCGCGAGGGCTTCGAGTCCCAGCGCGAGGAGTGGGAGCGCCAGTACCAGGCGGCGTACGCCCGCTACCAGCAGCACATCGCGCAGCTGCAGCGCACCGCGGAGCAGGAGGCGGAGGCCGCCGAGGCGGCCCCGGCCAACTACTCCTCGGGCGGCCCGGAGGACGAGTCCGCCGAGCCGCGTGACGACGACGACCCGGGCCAGGGCCCGCCGTCGCAGTCCGGTGCCGGCTCGCTCGCGAGCGACGCGCAGCTCGCCGCCCTGCGGGAGAAGCTCTCGGGGAACTGATCACCCCGAGCGCCTGACCGTGCTCGTCGACGGGCCCTCACCCCAGCCGGGGTGGGGGCCCGTCGTCGTGTCGGGCGTGCCTCGATCGAGGCCGTCTAGTACCTTCCGTCCCACAAGTCACAGCAGTCACAGGGGGTCGGAATGTTCGCGTGGCGTCGTCGGCCGGGTCGGCACCGTCTCGGGTCCGCCGGTCTGACCTGGGCGCGGGAGCACGGTCCCGTCGCCGCCGCGCTCGCCGTGCCCGCGGTCTCGCGGCGCGGCCTGTTCGAGACCTTCTTCGCGACGCCGAGGCACACGGCTCTCGCGTGAGCGCGCCCGGGCGCGCGCCGCGACGGGACGATCACGGCTGGGGCAGACTGCGCACGTGCTGCGTGTGGGACTGACCGGTGGGATCGGGGCGGGCAAGTCGACGGTGGCCTCCGAGCTCGCCTCGCTGGGCGCCGTGGTCGTGGACTCCGACAAGATCGCCCGCGAGGTGGTCGAGCCGGGCACCGAGGGCCTGGCCGCCGTGGTCGAGGCGTTCGGCGAGGAGGTCCTCGACGCCGAGGGCGCGCTCGACCGGCCGGCCCTGGGGAAGATCGTCTTCAACGACGACGAGGCCCGGCAGCGGCTGAACGGCATCCTGCACCCGCGGATCGGGCGTCGGACCGGCGAGCTGGTCGCCGCGGCGCCGGACGACGCGGTCCTGGTGCACGACGTGCCCCTGCTCGTGGAGAACGGCATGGGCGCGGCGTTCGCGCTCGTCGTCGTGGTGGACGCACCGGAGGACGTGCGCGTGGAGCGCCTCGGGCGGACCCGGGGCATGGCCGAGGACGACGCCCGCTCCCGCATCCGGGCACAGGCGACGACCGACGCCCGCCGGGCCGCCGCGGACGTCTGGATCGACAACGTGGGCTCGGAGGAGGACGTCCGCGCGGGGGTCCGGTCGCTGTGGTCGGACCGGCTGGTGCCGTTCGAGGCCGCGATCCGGGCCGGGACGGCGACGCCGTGGCCCGACGAGCCCGTCGACCCCGATCCGACGTGGCCGGAGCAGGGCCGCCGGCTCGCCGCACGCCTGGTGCTCGCGGGTCGGGACGGGGTCGACCGGGTGGAGCACGTGGGCCCGACGGCGACGCCGGGGGAGTCCGCGCCGGACGTCATCGACCTGCTGGTGCACGCTGCGGCGGACCCCGGGGAGCTGGCGGACGCGTTCGGCGGGATCGGCTTCCCCGCGGTGGGGGACGGCCGGTTCGGCGGCGCCGACCCGGCGCGGCCGGTGCGGGTGACGGTGCAGCGGGCCTGACCCGCCCCGACCCGCCCCGACCCGTCGTCGGGAACGCCTAGTGCCAGGGCCAGTCGAGGACGACGCCACAGGTGGCGAGCCACGCGTCGAGGTCGTGGCCGTGCTCGGCGATGCCGGCGTGGGTGGTCGTCGCCGTGGTGAGGGCGCGCTCGGCGGGCTCCGGGGCGAGCACCCCGGCCGCGACGGCCTCGACGTACTCGTCGACGTCGAGCAGCTCGGTGCGGTCCCCGGTGTGGACGACGAGGTCCAGGTAGAAGTCGGTGGTCGTCCAGGTGTCGCCGTCGCGGTCGACGTCGGCGATGTCGACGTAGAAGTCCTGCAGCCGCTCGAAGCCCGGCTTGAAGCTGAAGTCGGTGACGCGGAGCCCGAGGTCGGGGAGGAGCCAGGACCGCATGTGCGTCAGGCTCGGGTGGTCGGGCATCGGGCGGGCGAGGTAGAGCCCGAACGGCTCGGTGCGGTAGAGGTCGACGGCGCGGACGAAGCCCTTCGGATCGGTGTTCGTGCCCTCGGCCACGGCGAACGTCTCGACCTTCGGGGGATGCAGCGCCACGGGGCGCGACCCTAACGAGGTCGCGCCGACGCTGGCCGACCGACGACCGGGACCGGGTCGGGCGGCTGCGCCTCGGTGACGACACGGCGCCCTGCGCGGCGCGGGGAATCGGTCTTGCCGTAGCCCGGACGGACGCTGGAACACACGCTCCGCCACCGCGATCATGTCCGCTGTGTTCGGCTTCCTCCGTCCGTGTCGTCATCACCTGGCGCCGGAGTTGCACGCGCGCTGGAGCGCCCACCTGTGCGGGCTGTGCCTGACCCTCCGCGACGAGGCCGGTCAGCTCGCGCGCGCCACGACCCACGTCGACGCCCTCGTCGTCTCCGTGCTGGCCGAGGCGCAGGGCGTGGTGGACGGTCGGCGCGCCGGGCCGTGCCCGCTGCGCGGGATGCGGGCCGCCGACGTCGTGACGGGGGACGGGGCGCGACTCGCGGCCTCCACCGCGCTGCTGCTGGCCGCCGACCGCGTCGCCGACCACGTCGACGACGGCGACGGCCTGTTCGCGTCCCGGCCCGCTGCCGCGGTCGGGGGCCGTGTGGCGACGCGGTGGGCCCGGGCCGGGTCCCGGACGGCGGACGGGGTCGGCTTCGACCCGGCCGCCCTGCTCGCCGTCCCCGCCCGGCAGCGCGAGGCGGAGCGGGGCGTGACGACGCTGGACCGGGTCACGGCACCGACGGAGGAGGCGGTGGGGCGGGCGCTCGCGCACACGGCGGTGCTCGCGGGGCGACCGGAGAACGTCGGGCCGCTCGACGAGGCGGGGCGCCTGCTCGGCCGGCTCGCCCACCTCCTCGACGCCGTGGCCGACCGCGCCGACGACGAGACCTCCGGCCGGTGGAACCCGCTGGCGGCCACCGGCACGTCGAGCCCCGACGCCCTCGCCCGGTGCCGCGCGGCGGTCGCGGGGATCGGGGCGGCCCTGCGGCGGGTGGCGCTGGACCCCGGCGACGCCCGGCGGCTGGCGCACCGGCTCCTGGTGCACGAGACGGCGCGCGCGGTGACCCGGGCGGAGCAGGCCTCCGAGCCGCCGCTCGCGCCGTGGGACCCGGCGCGGCGACCGGGCTCGGAGCCGCCGTCCGGCCCGTCCGATCCCCCCGAACCGGGTGGGCCGGGTGGGCCGGGTGGCCCGGACGGTCCGGCGGGGCCGGTCGACCCGCCCGGACCGCGGCGGGTGGGGCCGCAGCGCGGGCTGCTCGGCGGGTGCGCGGCGGCGGCCGGCCTGTGCTGCACCGGGCAGCTGTGCTGCGCCGACGAGTTCCCCGACCCGTGGACCGGGCAGCCGCGGCAGGGTCGCTGCGCGGACTGCGTCGACTGCACGAACTGCTCGTGCGACTGCTGCGACTGCTGTTCGGACTGTGGCGACGGGGACTGCTGCTGCTCGTGCGACTGTGGGTCCTGACCTGCGCGGACCGTGACTGTCGGGGGGTCGGGTTAGCCTCGTGTCATGGCGTTCGCGACCGAGGTCCCCGGTGCCGCCCGTGACCAGCACGAGCACGGGCAGGGCACGCTGCTCGACAACCCGGAGGGGCTGCCCGACGACGCCCTGGCCGAGTCCGAGTTCCGGCCGATCGGGGAGATCGAGCGCACGGGGGTGCCGTTCGAGGTCGTCAGCCCCTACCAGCCCGCGGGCGACCAGCCGGCCGCGATCGACGAGCTGGAGCGCCGGGTCCGGTCGGGGGAGCACGACATCGTGCTGCTGGGCGCCACCGGGACCGGCAAGTCGGCCACCACGGCGTGGCTGATCGAGCGGGTCCAGCGGCCGACGCTCGTCATGGCGCCGAACAAGACGCTGGCGGCGCAGCTGGCCAACGAGCTGCGGGAGCTGCTGCCGAACAACTCGGTCGAGTACTTCGTCTCGTACTACGACTACTACCAGCCCGAGGCGTACATCGCGCAGACCGACACCTACATCGAGAAGGACTCCTCGATCAACGAGGACGTCGAGCGGCTGCGCCACTCCGCGACGTCGAACCTGCTGCTGCGCCGCGACACCGTGGTGGTGGCGTCGGTGTCGTGCATCTACGGCCTCGGCACGCCGCAGTCCTACCTCGACCGTTCGGTGAAGCTCGAGGTCGGCGAGGAGATCGACCGGGACCAGCTGCTGCGCGCCCTGGTCGACGTGCAGTACACGCGCAACGACATGGCGTTCGCCCGCGGCACGTTCCGGGTGCGCGGCGACACCGTGGAGATCATCCCGGCGTACGAGGAACTCGCCATCCGCATCGAGTTCTTCGGCGACGAGATCGAGGCGCTGTACTACCTCAACCCGCTCACGGGCGACGTCGTGAACCAGGTGCAGGACGTCCGCATCTTCCCGGCCACGCACTACGTCGCCGGGCCGGAGCGCATGGAGCGGGCGATCAAGGCCATCGAGCAGGAGCTCGAGGAGCGCCTCGCGGAGCTGGAGAACCAGGGGAAGCTGCTGGAGGCCCAGCGGCTGCGCATGCGCACCAGCTACGACATCGAGATGATGCGCCAGGTCGGCTTCTGCTCCGGCATCGAGAACTACTCGCGACACATCGACGGCCGCGGTCCGGGCACCGCGCCCGCCACGCTGATCGACTACTTCCCGAACGACTTCCTCCTCGTCATCGACGAGTCGCACGTGACGGTGCCGCAGATCGGCGGCATGTACGAGGGCGACATGTCCCGCAAGCGCAACCTCGTCGAGTACGGGTTCCGCCTGCCCAGCGCCACCGACAACCGGCCGCTCACGTGGGAGGAGTTCGCCGACCGCATCGGGCAGACCGTGTACCTGTCGGCGACGCCGGGCGACTACGAGATGCGCCAGGCCGGCGGCGAGTTCGTCGAGCAGGTCATCCGCCCGACGGGCCTCGTCGACCCCGAGGTGATCGTCAAGCCCACCAAGGGCCAGATCGACGACCTCGTGGGCGAGATCCGGACGCGGGTCGACAAGGACGAGCGCACCCTGGTCACCACGCTGACCAAGAAGATGGCGGAGGACCTCACCGACTACCTGCTCGAGCTCGGGATCAAGGTCCGGTACCTGCACTCCGAGGTCGACACGCTGCGGCGCGTCGAGCTGCTGCGGCAGCTGCGGGCGGGGGAGTACGACGTCCTCGTCGGGATCAACCTGCTCCGCGAGGGTCTCGACCTCCCCGAGGTGTCGCTGGTGGCGATCCTCGACGCGGACAAGGAGGGCTTCCTGCGCAGCGAGCGGTCGCTGATCCAGACGATCGGCCGCGCGGCCCGCAACGTCTCGGGGCAGGTGCACATGTACGCCGACAAGGTCACCGAGTCGATGCAGTACGCGATCGACGAGACCGCCCGGCGCCGCGAGAAGCAGATCGCCTACAACACCGAGCGGGGCGTCGACCCGCAGCCGCTGCGCAAGAACATCGCCGACATCCTCGACCGCGTCTACCGTGAGGCCGAGGACACCGAGGTCGAGATCGGCGGGTCCGGCCGCAACGCCTCCCGCGGTCGTCGGGCGGCGGGCGAGGCCGGCGGCACCCGGGGCCACTCGGGCGTGGTGGAGCACCGCGACACCAGCGGCATGGCGCGCGCGGAGCTCGCCGACCTCATCCAGCAGCTGACCGACCAGATGATGTCGGCGGCCCGCGACCTGCAGTTCGAGTTGGCCGGGCGCCTGCGCGACGAGATCGCCGACCTCAAGAAGGAGATGCGGGGGATGGACGCGGCCGGGGTGAAGTAATTGACCTCGAGGTACAGAACGGGCTAGCGTCCTCGTCATGGGTCGGCCACGCACCTTCGACGAGGACGCGGCCGTGGACGCGGCGGTGGACCTGTTCTGGACGAAGGGCTACCGCGCCACCACGCCCGCCGAGCTTGGCGCCGCGATGGGCCTGGGCAAGGGGAGCGTCTACCACGCGTTCGGCTCGAAGCACGAGCTCTACCGACGGGCGCTCGCGCGGTACGTCGAGGGTCAGCGGGCGCAGTTCCTCGAGATGCTCGCCGGCCCCGGCCCGGCAGACCAGCGGCTCCGACGCGCGCTCGGGCTGGTCCTCGACGTCGGCTCCGACGCCCGCGGCTGCCTCGTGACCACCACGGCGGTCGAGTCGTCTCCGGACGACGAGGTCGTGGCGGAGTTCGTCCGCGGGGTGCTCGCCGGCCAGCGGGAGGCGCTGCGTGCCGTGATCGAGGACGGGCGGCGCACGGGGGACCTGCCGCGGGTGGACGGATCGCTCGATGCCGGCGTCGCGGCGGACGCGGTCCTCGCGCTGCTCAACGGCGCGCGCGTCCTCCAGCGCATCGGCGCCCCGCCGACGTCGCTCGTCGACGCCGCGATGCGTCTGATCTGACGTCCGTGCGGGCGCGCCGACGCCTGCCGTCGTTCTGTACCTATGGGTCAACAAAGGAGATCGGGACATGGATCTGCACCTGACCGGGCGCACGGCCGTCGTCACCGGGGCGAGCCGAGGGATCGGGCTGGCCACCGCCGAGCGGCTGACCGAGGAGGGTGCCCGGGTCCTCGGCGTGGCCCGACGGTCCACGCCCGAGTTGGACAAGGTCGCCGACGAGGTGGTCACGGCCGACCTCGCCCGGCCGGAGGGGGCGGACGCCGTCGCCGACGCTCTCGAGGGGTGGGCTCCTGCCGGGATCGACGTCCTGGTCAACAACGCCGGTGGCATCGTGTCCGGTGGCCCGGATCCCGCGCACCTCGGTGGCTTCGCCACGATCTCCGACACGGCCTGGCAGGCGACGCTCGACCTCAACCTGCTCAGCGCGGTCAGGGTCACCCGCGTACTCATCGACGCGCTGCTCCGCCGACGGGGAGTGATCGTGAACGTCTCGTCCATCGGCGCGCGGATGGCCCACCCGCCCGTCGACTACGGCGCAGCGAAGGCGGCCATGACCAACCTGACGAAGGCGCTCTCCGAGGAGTACGCCCCGAGGGGAATGCGGGCGGTGACGGTGAGCCCCGGCCCGACGCGCACCGGCAACTGGACGGATCCGGCGAGCATGGCGGGCGACCTCGCACACCGGGAGGGGCTCGAGCTCGACGAGTTCCTCGCCCGGCTCCCCGGCGAGATGGGCATCAGCACCGGACGGCTCGCCGAGCCCGAGGAGACCGCCGCGACGATCGCGTTCCTCGCCTCCCCGCACGCCGCGAACATCACGGGCATCGACGTGGTGGTCGACGGGGGAGTGCTGAAGACCGTCTAGGCGAGGAGCCCGGCGGCCACGCGGAGGTCGGCGACGAAGCCCGCCCGCATCTCGTCGCCGTCCTGACCACGGGCCGGGTCGGCCCGCAGGATCGCCGACGGGTGGATCGTGGGCACCAGCGTGGTGCCCTCCCACTCCCGGGCCTCGCCGCGCTCGCTCGTGATCCGGAACGACGAGCCGAGCAGGGCCTTGCCCGCGGTCGCCCCGAGGGTGACGACGACGTGCGGGCGGACCAGCGCGAGCTCGCCGTCCAGCCACGGCCGGCAGGCACGGACGTGCCCCACCTTCGGCGTCTGGTGGATCCGGCGGTTCCCCTGGCGACGGAACGAGAAGTGCTTCACCGCGTTGGTCACGTACGCGTCCTCGCGCGCGATCCCCGCCTCGACCAGGGCGCCGTCGAGCAGCTTCCCCGCGGGTCCGACGAAGGGGGAGAGCTGGCGGTCCTCCTGGTCGCCGGGCTGCTCGCCGACGAACATCATGCGGGCGGTGGTCGGGCCGGTGCCGAACACCGTGCCGGTCGTGCCCTCGTACAGCTCGCAGGCGGTGCAGGCGGCGGCGCGTTCACGCAGGTCGTCGAGGGTGAGCGCATCGGACACGGCGGTCGCCGGGTCGGGTGTCGACGACTCCGGCTCGGTGGAGAACAGGGGCTCGGTCACCGACCGGGGGTGCCCACCAGCACCTCCGGACACCCGGCCCGTCTCGCGAGAGGTACACCAGGCAGCCCGGCGGGTCGCAGAACCTGCCCTACGTACACCTCGCGCCGGGGGGCGGTGGCGCGGGCTCAGTCCGTCCGGCAGGCCATGATCAACGACGACCGCAGGGTCCCGTCGGCGCGGCGATAGTGCCGGTCGCGCAGGCCCTCCACCACGAACCCCGTCGCGGCGTACAGCGCGATCGCCCGCGCGTTGTCCGGCCACACCTCGAGGTCCACCTTGTGCGCCTCGCCGGCCCGGGCCCACGCTAGGGCCGCGTCCACCAGCGCCCGCCCGCCGCCGCGGCCGCGGCCCGACGGCAGGATCGCCATGCCCAGCCCGAACACACCCCGGGTGCGCGGCGTCAGGGACAGGGACCCGACCACGGTCCCGTCCTCGACCAGCACCCACGCCGCGCCCACGCCGCCCGCCACGAGGTCGGCGTACGCCGTGGCCCGGGCCTCGACGTCGACCGGCGGCTGCGCCCCGAGCACGTCCTCCGGCGCGACCGCGGCGACCACCGCCGCCATCGCCGGCGCGTCCTGCGCCACCGCCCGCCGCACGTCCACGCGGCGAGCCTGCCCGGACCGGTGCGCGGACGCTGCCCGTGGGCCGACCGCCCGGTTATGCTCTGCGCCACAGGAGGTGCGCGTGGTGGACGACGGCGTCTGCGCGGTGACGCGGAGTACCGATCTCCGCCAACACGCGCGCCTGCTCCACCAGGCCCACGACGCGCGGCTGTCCGGTGGACGCGTCACGACGGGCCTGCGTCGGGTCGTCTCCCGGTCCTGGGACCGGATGCTCGCCCTCGGTGTGACGCCGGACGTGCGGTCGCTGCCCGACCCGGCCGCGCCCGAGGTCGTCGAGCGCCGCCGCGCCGAGTCGCCCATCTCCGGTGTGCTGCCGCAGCTGCGGGCGAGCCTCACGGCGGTGGCCGAGGACGCCGAACACATCATGGTCATCACCGCGGCCGACGGCTTCGTGCTCTGGCGGGAGGGCGCCAGCCGGGTCGCCCGGCTGGCCGAGGGCCTCGGGTTCTCCCCGGGCGCCGACTGGACCGAGGAGTCGGTCGGCACCAACGCCATCGGCACCGCGCTCGCCGAGCACGCCTCGGTGCAGCTGTTCTCCGCCGAGCACTTCGCCCGCGCGCAGCACCCGTGGACGTGCACGGCGAGCCCGATCCACGACCCGCGCACCGGCGAGATGCTCGGCGTCGTCGACCTGTCCGGCCCGGCGCCGACGGTGCACCCCACCACGGTGGCGCTCGTGCACACCGCGGTGCGGCTCGCCGAGTCCGGCCTGTGGGCGCAGCACGAGCAGCGGCTCGACTCGCTGCGCGCCGTCGCCGCCCCGCTGCTCGCCCGGCGCGGCGGCCCCGCGCTCGTGGTGGACGACCACGGGTGGGTCGCCGGGGCCACGGGACTGTCCCCGCGCGACCGGGTGGGCGTGCCGCGGGCGGGCGAGGTCATGCTCGTCCACGGTCTCGGTCCGTGCCTGCCCGAGCCGGTGCCCGGCGGGTGGCTGCTCCACCCCACGAGCGCGCAGGAGGGGTCGACCCGCCTGCGGCTCGACCTCGCCGCCGACCCGCCCGTCGCCGTCGTGGAGGGCCGCGAGACGTGGCGGCACACGTTGTCGCGCCGCCACCTGCAGATCCTCGCGCTGCTGATGCGCGCGGGCACGACGGGTCTCGACGCCGCCGCGCTCAGCCGCGCGCTCTACGACGACGCCGACCACCTCGTCACCGTGCGCGCGGAGCTGTCCCGCCTGCGCCGGGTGCTGGGCAACCTCGTCGTCGCCCGGCCCTACCGGATCGCCCCGGGCGTGGGCGTCGAGGTGCCCCCGCCCGACGTCATGGCCGGGCTGCTCGGCCCTGCAACACCGCTGCAACGCTTCCCGTGACCCCGGTCACTCGCCTGGGATGGACACATCCCGAGCGAGGAGGACCGAATGAAGGCTGCCCGCTTCCACGGACGCGGTGACGTCCGCGTCGAGGACATCCCCGAGCCGCACCCGGCACCCGGCCAGATCCAGGTCGCCGTCGAGTGGTGCGGCATCTGCGGCACCGACCTGCACGAGTTCCTCGACGGTCCGATCTTCACCCCGACCCCGGACGCGCCGCACCCGCTGACCGGCGGCGCCGTCCCGGTCACGCTCGGGCACGAGTTCTCCGGCGTGGTCGCCGAGGTCGGCGAGGGCGTGACCGGCCTGCGCGAGGGCGACCGCGTCGTCGTCGAGCCCTACGACGTCTGCGGCACCTGCGTGGCCTGCCGCGACGGCCGCTACAACATCTGCCGCCGGCTCGGGTTCATCGGTCTCGACGGCGACCAGGGCGGGTTCGCCGAGAAGATGGTCGTGGACGCCCGGTGGGCGCACTCGATCGAGGGCCTGACGACCGAGCAGGGCGCGCTCGTCGAACCGCTCGCCGTCGGCTACCACGCGGCGAAGCTCTCCGGCCTGGAGCGCGGGGGCACCGCGGCGGTCTTCGGGTCCGGGCCGATCGGGCTCGTGACGGCGGCCGCGCTGCGCGCCACGGGCGCGGGTCAGGTGATCGTCGTCGAACCCGCCGAGGCCCGGAAGGCCAAGGCGCCCGGGGCGGGCGCCGACCACGTGCTCGACCCCACCGAGGTCGACGTCCCCGAGGCGATCCGCGAGCTCACCGGCGGCCGCGGCGCGGACGTCACCTTCGAGTGCGCCGGCATCGACCAGGTCCTGGCGAGCGCCGTCGCGTCGACCGCGCCCGGCGGGACCTGCGTCAACGTGTCGATCTGGGGCCACCCGGCGACCTTCGACGTCAACTCGCTCGTCTTCTCCGAGATCAACCTCGTCGGCTCGCTCGCGTACGCCAACCGGCACGCCGAGGTGATCGAGCTGATCCGCAGCGGCACCGTCGACGTCGAGCAGTTCATCACCGGCCGCATCGCCCTGGAGGACATCGTCGACCGGGGCTTCCGCGAGCTCATCGACCACAAGGAGACCAACGTGAAGATCCTGGTGCACCCGTGAGCGCCCCGGGGACGAGGACCGCGATCGTCACCGGCGCGGGACGTGGCATCGGCGAGGCGATCGCCCGCCGGCTCGCGAGCGACGGCTTCGCCGTCATGGTGTCCGACATCGACGAGGCGACCGCCCGACGCACGGCCGACGCCGTCACCGCCGACGGCGGCCGCGCCGCCGCCCACGCCGCCGACGTGTCGGACCGCGACGCGTGCTTCGCGCTCGTGGCCGCGACCCGCGAGGCGTTCGGCGGGCTCGACGTCATGGTGTCCAACGCCGGCATCGCCCAGGTGAAGAACCTGCTCGAGGTCACGCCCGAGGACCTGCAGCGGATGCTCGCGGTCAACGTGGGCGGCGTGCTGTGGTGTCTGCAGGCCGCCGCGGAGACGATGATCGAGCAGGGCCGCGGCGGCAAGATCATCTCGGCCGCCTCGATCGCCGGCCACCAGGGGTTCGACCACCTCGGGCACTACTCGGCGTCGAAGTTCGGCGTCCGGGCGCTCACGCAGGCGGCCGCGAAGGAACTGGCGCGGCACGGCATCACGGTCAACGCGTACTGCCCGGGCATCGTCGACACGACGATGTGGGAGGAGATCGACGCGGGGCTCGGCGGCTACCTGGGCACCGGGAAGGGCGAGGCGTTCGCGCAGTACTCGCAGCTGATCGCCCTCGGCCGGCCGCAGACCGCGCAGGACGTCGCCTCCTACGTGTCCTACCTCGCGAGCCCGGACGCGGACTACATGACCGGTCAGGCCGGGATCATCGACGGCGGGATCGTCATGAGCTGAACGACGACCTGATCGGGGCGCGCCACCCCGGGGCCCTGGAGTTGCGTGCCGGGGTGGCGCGAGTAACATCGCCGTCATGATCGCGCGGGCGGAGGTAGTACCCCAGCGCGTCGGGTGAGCCAGGCTCCCGGCGCGCACACCACGGCGCGCCCGTGAGCTCCCGTGGACGAACTCCCGAGACCTGGCTCGGATTCCAGACAGCGGATCCCAGCACGTCCAGGAGCATCGTCATGACCACGCTCGAGCCCGCCCGTATCCCCGCCGCCGACCTCGAGCGGGCCGTCAACGGTCCCGGTCGCCGCGCCTCGCGTCTGCCCCGCCCGTTCACCATGGTCACCACCGGCGGGATGACCGGCGTCATGGCGCTCGCCTCGTCGCTGTGCGAGCTCGGGTACCGGGTCCCGGACTTCGCCGTCGACGTCCACGAGGGCGTGTCCTGCACGAGCATCAGCTGCACCGTCGCGCTCACCACCGACGAGTGCGCGGCCTTCGCCGACACCGTCCGCAACCTGCCGGGCGTCGAGTCGGTCGAGCCGTACTGACGGCGCCGGGCGGTCGAGCCCGCAGCGAAATCGGTCGCGACGGCGAGCGGGGTCGTCCTAGCGTCGGGCCGATGCGCCCCCACACTTGACTCCCCGCCGAGCGCCGTCCGTACCCGGCTCCGGCGCTCCGCCTCGACGACCCGCCGACCGCGAGCGGGTTGCTGCGGGCGCTGCTGCGCGCCCGGCCCGGCCTCGTGGCCGCCACCGTCGTGGTCGGCACCCTCTGGCTCGTCCCCGGAGCCCTGGTCCCGCTGGTCGCGGGCGAGGCCGTCGACGCCGGGATCGCCGGCGGTGACACGACGGCGCTGCTGCGCGGCGCCGGTCTGGTGCTCGCGCTCGGCCTGGCGCAGATGGCCGCCGGCGCCGTCCTCGACTTCCTGTCGCACGGGATGTGGCTGCACGCCGCGTCGAGCACGCAACGCCGGCTGACGAGCCACGTCCTCGGGCTCGGCGCGTCGCTGACCCCGCAGGTCGGCAGCGGCGACGTCACGGCCGTGACCACGTCCGACCTCAACAAGATCGGCAACCTGTTCGACACCGCCGGCCGCTTCGTCGGGTCCGTGGTCGCCTTCGGCGTCGTCGGCGCGGGCCTGCTCGCCCGCTCGCCCCTGCTCGGGGTGGTGGCGCTGGTCGGCGTGCCGCTGGCCGTCGTCGGGATCGGCCCGCTGCTGCGGCCGCTGCAGCGGCGGCGGGACGCCCAGCGGACCGAGCTCACCGCCGTGAACGCGCTCGCCGCCGACATCGTCGCCGGCCTGCGGATCCTGCGGGGCGTCGGCGGCGAGGCCCGGTTCGCGGCCCGGTTCGGCGACGCCACCGCCCGGGTCCGCACCGCCGGGCTCGGGGTGGCCCGCAGCACCGCGTCCCTCGCGGCCGCCGAGGTCCTGCTCCCGGGTCTGGTGCTCGTGGCGATCACCTGGCTCGGGGCCCGGCTCGCCGTCGCGGGGACGATCAGTCCCGGCGAGCTGGTGGCCGTCTACGGTGCGTCCGCCTTCCTCGTCGTCCCGGTGACGACCGCGACCGAGGCGGCGGCGTCGCTGGCCGCCGCCCGGGCCGGCGCGAAGAAGGTCGCCCGCCTGCTCGCGCTGCGCCCGCTGCTCACCGACCCGGGGGAGGCGGCCGAACCGCTGCCACCGGGTCCGCTCGCGGTCGCCGACCCGACGACGGGGCTGGAGGTCCGGGCCGGCGAGCTCACCGTCGTCGACGCCGGGGCCGACGCCTCCGCGGTCGCCGCACGACTGGCCCGCTTCGTCGACGGCGGGACGGTCGAGGGCCGTGGCACGGACACCGTCGCGGTCGCCGACCTGCGCCGCCGGGTGGTGCACGCCGGCCCGGAGGACCTGTGGTTCTCCGGGGTGCTGCGCTCCGAGCTGGTGCCGTGCGGGGACCTCACGGTCGCCGACGCGCTCGACGTCGCCGCCGCGACCGAGATCCTCGACGGGTTCCCCGACGGGCTCGACGAGGTCCTCGGGGAGCGCGGCCGCGAGGTGTCCGGCGGGCAGCGCCAGCGCCTGGCCCTGGCCCGCGCCCTGCTCACCGACGCGGACGTGCTCGTCCTGGAGGAACCGACCTCGGCGGTCGACGCCCACACCGAGGCCTGGATCGCGACGCGCGTCGCGGCCCGGCGGCGCGGACGGACCACCGTCGTCCTCGCCCAGACCGCGCCGTGGCGCCACGTCGCCGACCGCACCGTCGACCTGACCCGCGTCCTCGAAGGGAGCACCTCGTGACCACCCCGGTCCTCGGCTACGCCTCCGGCCGGGAGGCCCTCCGGTGGGCCGCGGCCGTGCTGCGGGCCCGCCGGCGCCGGTTCCTGACGGCGACGGGGCTCTTCCTGGCGGCCTCGGCCGCCGGTCTGGTCGGTCCGCAGCTCCTCGGTCTGATCGTCGACGAGGTCGCCGGTGGCGCGGGCTCGACGGCACGGATCGACGTCCTCGCCGGCATCTTCCTGGCCGCCCTGCTGCTCACCGCCTGGCTGCGCCGTGCGGCCCGGTGGCGGGCCGGCGCGCTGGGGGAGGACCTGCTGGCCGCCAACCGGACCCAGCTCGTCGACCGTGCCCTGGCGCTGCCCCTCGGCCAGGTCGAGGCGGTCGGCACCGGCGCGCTGCTCTCCCGCGCCACCACCGACCTCGACCGCGTCGACTCGGCCCTCCGGCAGGGGCTGCCCGAGATCGTGACGGCCGTCGTCACGGTGGTGCTGACGATCGTCGCGATGATCGTGACCTCGCCGCTGCTCGCCCTCGCGCTGCTGGTCGGCGTCCCCACGATCGTGCTCCCGACCCGCTGGCTCTGGCGCCGTCTGCCGCCCGCGCAGGCTCGGATGCTCGACGCGTGGGCCCTGCTCGCCTCCCGCGCCCACGAGTCGACCTCGGGGGCACGCACCCTCGACGCCCTCGGGCGGATCCCGGCCCGGCGGCGCGGCGACCACGCGGCGCTCGACGGCGGGGTCGACCGTGAGCGGGACCTGCGCGCCCTCTACGTCCGGTGGACGCCGTGGCTGGAGATCTCGCACGCGCTGCCGCTCGCGGCGGTGCTGCTGCTCGGCGGCTGGGCCCACACCGAGGGCCTGGCGTCGCTGGGCACCGTGACGACGATGGTGGTCTACACCCAGGCGCTCGCCACGCCGCTGGACACGGCGCTGTGGTGGGTCGAGGACCTGATGGTCGCCTCGACCGCCCTGCGCCGCGTGCTCGGGGTGCGGGTGCCGCCGCGGACGGCCGCCGGACCGGTCGGACCGGTCGGACCGCCGACCCGTGCCGGTCTGGAGGTCGAGGGCGTGCACTTCGCCTACCGCTCCGGGCGCCCCGTGCTGCGCGGCGTCGACCTCCACGTCCCGCCCGGCGAGCGGTGGGCGGTGGTCGGCGGGTCCGGCGCCGGCAAGTCGACGCTCGCGCGGCTCGTCGCCGGTATCTCCGTTCCCGACGTCGGGTCGGTGCGGGTCGGCGGGCGAGAGGTCACCTCCCTCGACGACGACACCCTGCGCTCGGAGGTGCTCCTGCTGACCCAGGAGCACCACGTCTTCACCGGCTCCCTGCGCGACAACCTGCTCCTGCCCGCCGGCACGTTCACCGACGACGACCTCCGCCGGGCCCTCGCCGTCGTGGGACTCGAGGACTGGACCGCCGGGCTGCCGGACGGCCTGGACACCGTGGTCGGCGCGGGCGCCCGCGCCGTGTCGGCCCCGGTGGCGCAGCGGCTCGCGCTCGCCCGGGTCGTGCTCGCCGACCCCGGGACCGTGGTCCTCGACGAGGCCACGTCCCTGTTGGACTCGGCGTCGGCACGCCGCACCGAGCAGGCGCTCGAACGGGTCCTGGCGGGCCGCACCGTCGTCGCGATCGCCCACCGGCTCCACACCGCGGCCGCCGCGGACCGGGTGGTGGTCATGGCCGACGGGCAGGTCGTCGAGCAGGGTCCGCCGGCCGACCTGCTCGCCGCCGGGGGCGAGTACGCGAGGTTGGTGGCGGCCGCGTCGTGATCGGGCCGGGCGTGAGCCCGGTGGTCGCCCCGCCGACGGGCGCACACTGGAGGCATGGCTGACCAGGACCGTGCCCGCGGGGGCGACCGCAGCGACGGGGGATGGCGGCGGGAGGACCCGGGCCCGGGCCCGCTGTTCGAGGACCTCCTCGGCCGGCTGGTCGACCTCGACCTCGGCACGCTCTTCGGCGGCGCGTTCGACGAGGACGGGCCCCGGGACGCCGAGCGACGCGACGAGCCGCGGCAGGACCCGCCGTCGGGAACGCGGACCCGGCGCACCCCCACCCTCGACCGGCACGGGCGCGACCTCACCGCCGACGCCCGGGCGGGGCGGCTCGACCCGGTGATCGGGCGCGACCGGGAGCTCTCGCAGGTCCTCGAGATCCTCGCGCGGCGCAGCAAGAACAACCCGGTGCTGCTGGGGGAGCCCGGTGTCGGGAAGACCGCGATCGTCGAGGCACTGGCGAGCCGGATCGTCGCGGGCGAGGTGCCGGCGGCGATCCGCGACGCCCGGGTGGTCACCGTCGACCTCGCGGGCATGGTCGCGGGGACGAAGTACCGCGGCGAGTTCGAGCAGCGGCTGACGGCGCTCGTCGCCGAGGCCTCGCACCCCGACACGATCCTGTTCGTCGACGAGCTGCACGCGATCGTCGGGGCGGGGTCCGCCCAGGAGTCGCCGATGGACGCGGCCGGCATCCTCAAGCCGGCCCTGGCGCGGGGCGAGCTCCGGCTCGTCGGCGCGACGACGACCGCCGAGTACCGCCGCCACGTCGAGCCTGACGCCGCGCTGGCACGTCGGTTCGCCGCCGTCGACGTCCCGGAGCCGAGCCCCGCGCAGACGATCACGATCCTCGACGGGCTCGCGTCGAGCTACGAGGCGCACCACGGCGTCGTGCTGCTCCCGGCCGCCCGGCGGGCCGCGGTGGAGCTGACGGCACGGCACGTCCGCGACCGCTTCCTGCCCGACAAGGCGATCGACGCGATCGACCGGGCCGCCGCGCGCGTGCGCACCCGGGAGCCGGAGGGGCGGCCGACCGTGACGGCGCAGGACGTCGCGCAGGTCGTCGCCGACCTCACCGGCCTCCCGGTCGCCGACCTCACCGAGGACGACCGCTCCCGCCTGCTCGACCTCGACGCCCGTCTCCGCGCGCGGGTCGTGGGGCAGGACGGCGCGGTGGACACCGTCGTCGACACGGTGCTCGCCGGCCGCGCCGGCCTGGCCGACCCGGAACGGCCGCACGGCGCGATGCTGTTCGTCGGCCCGACCGGCGTGGGGAAGACCGAGCTGGCCCGGGCACTGGCCGACGCCCTCGGCACCGAGCTCGTCCGGTTCGACATGGCCGAGTTCGGCGAGGCGCACACCGTGTCGCGCCTGACGGGGGCGCCGCCCGGCTACGTGGGCCACGACCGGCCCGGCGAGCTCGCCGAGGCCGTCCGCCGGCACCCGGCGTCGGTGGTGCTGTTCGACGAGATCGAGAAGGCGCACGCCGACGTCGTGGCGGTGCTGCTCGGCGTGCTCGACGCCGGTCGGCTCACCGACTCCCACGGGCGGACCGTCAGCTTCGCCGACACCGTCCTGATCATGACCTCGAACCTCGCCGCGGCCGAGCTGAAGGTCGTCGGGGACGACGGAGACCCCGAGGACGCCCGGGAGCCCGTGATGCGGGTGCTGCGGCGCTCGCTGCGCCCGGAGCTGCTCGGCCGGATCGACGACGTCGTGCTCTTCCGACGCCTCACCCCGGACCTGCTGGCCCGCGTGGTCGGCCTGGCGCTCGACACCACCCGCGAGCGGCTCGCCGCGCAGGGCATCACCTTCACGGTCGAGCCCGCCGCCCTCGCCGCGCTCGCGGCCCGCGCCGACCCGGCGTCGGGGGCCCGCGGTCTGCGGCAGGTCGTGTCCCGCGAGGTGGAGCGCCCGCTCTCGCGCCGGATCGTGGCCGGCGCGGTGCGGGACGGCTCCCAGGTGGTCCTCGACGGCGAGCTGAGGCTGGAGGTGCGCTGACGCGCCCGTGAGCAGTTGTGACGGTGATAGCCGTCAGAAGTACTCACGGGGCCTCCGGCCACCTCACTCGACCGTCACCGACTTCGCCAGGTTCCGGGGCTTGTCGATGTCGCGGCCGAGCGCCGCGGCGCAGTGGTAGGCGAACAGCTGCAGCGGGACGCCGAGCAGGATCGGGTCGAGCTCCGGCTCCACGCGCGGCACCCGGATGACGGCGTCGGCGAGCCCGTCGGGCAGGTCGGCGTTGGTCACCGCGATGACGGGGCCGCCGCGGGCCTTGACCTGCTCGATCGTCGAGATGTTCTTGGCGACCAGCTCGTCGTCGGGCACCACGATCACGCACGGCATCGTCGCGTCCACCAGCGCCAGCGGCCCGTGCTTGAGCTCGGAGGCGGCGTACGCCTCGGCGTGCACGTAGGAGATCTCCTTGAGCTTCTGCGCGCCCTCGCGGGCCACCGCCGACCCCCGCACCCGCCCGAGGAAGAACATGGACCGGGCGTCGGCGTACCGCTGCGCCACCGCGGCGATCTCGTCCTCGACCCCCAGCGCCAGGTCGACCGCGTCCGGCAGTCGCCGCAGCCCCTCGACCAGCCGGGTGCCGTGCGCGGCGGACAGGTCGCGCACCCGACCGAGCAGCAGCGCGAGGAGCGCGAACGACGTGGTCATCGAGCTGAACGCCTTCGTCGAGGCGACGCTGACCTCCGGCCCGGCGTGCAGGAACATGCCCGCCCCGCACTGCCGCGCGATCGCCGACCCGATGACGTTCACGCAGCCGACGACCCGCCCGCCCTTGCGCTGCAGCTCCTCGACCGCCGCCAGGGTGTCGATGGTCTCGCCGGACTGGCTGACCGCGACGTAGAGCGTGTCCGGGTCGACCAGGGGGTTGCGGTAGCGGAACTCGCTCGCCTGCTCCGCGTCGGCGGGGACGCGCGCGAGCTCCTCGACCAGCGCCGCGCCCATCTGGCCCGCGTAGTGCGCCGACCCGCAACCGAGGAACGTCACCCGCCGGATCCCGCGGAGCTCGCGGGGATCGAGGTGCAGGCCGTCCAGCCGGGAGGTGGCGAAGCGGCTGTCCAGGCGGCCGGCCAGCACCCGGCGCAGCGCCGCGGGCTGCTCGTGGATCTCCTTGGAGAGAAAGTCCGGGTGGCCGTCGAGGTCGTAGGCCTCGTCGTCGACGTCGACCGTGGTGGGCGGGCCGAGGCGCGAGCCCTCGTAGCCGGTCGCGGTGATCGTCGCGATCTCGCCGTCGGCGAGGAAGACGACCTGGCGGGTGTGCCGGACCAGCGCGGCCACGTCGCTGGCGACGAACATCTCGCCGTCGCCGAGCCCGAGCACGATGGGGCTGCCGTTGCGGGCCACGACGAGCTCGTCGGGCCGGCGCGCGTCGAGGACCACGAGGCCGTACGTGCCCTCGACCGTGCGCAGCGCCTCGCGCACCGCCGCCTCGAGGGAGTCCTGCTGCTCGACGGCCTGCGCGATCAGGTGGGGGAGGACCTCGGTGTCGGTGTCGCTGGCGAGGGTGATCCCGTCGGCGACCAGCTTCGCCCGCAGCTCCTCGGCGTTCTCGACGATGCCGTTGTGCACCACCGCGATCCGCCCGGCGGCGTCGGTGTGCGGGTGGGCGTTCCGCTCGCTCGGCTCGCCGTGGGTCGCCCACCGCGTGTGCGCGATCCCCGTCCTCCCCGACGACGGGTCGTGCCCCACCTTGGCGCGCAGGTCGTCGACGCGGCCGACCGCCTTCGTCGTGCGCAGGGCCTTGCGGTGGGCGACGGCGATGCCGGCGCTGTCGTACCCGCGGTACTCGAGACGGGCGAGCCCGTCGACCAGGATGCGCGCCGCCGGCCGGTGACCGACGTACCCCACGATGCCGCACACGGCTCTGCCCCTATCCGTAGACGATGCGCCGCAGCTGCCGCTCGCTGACCTCGCCGGCCCGGACGGGTCGCGCGGAGAGCTCCGACGCGATCACCGCCCAGATCTCGGCGTTGCGCCGGTCGCGGGCCTGCAGCTCCCGGTGGCGTCGCCGGACGTACTCCTCGGTGGTCTCGGAGAAGTACGCGACGACGTCGGCCACCACCCGGGCGGCGACCGGTCCGGGGAGACCCGTCGACGCGGACACGTTCCGCACCAGTTCCGGGTCCACGGGGCAGGAGCCTGCCCGGCTTCGACGATTCAGGCCAGGAGTTTGCCCGCTATCGGGCAGACGTCGACCCGGTATACCGGGCCGACGGCCGGATGATCGTGGAGCTCCGGGTCTGCTCGAGCACGTGGGCACACCAGCCGACGACCCGGCTCACCGCGAACGTCGGGGTGAACATCTCCCGCGGGATCCCGGCCAGCGACATCACCACGCCCGCCCAGAACTCCACGTTGACCCGCAGCTCCCGGCCCGGGCGGTGCTCGGCGAGCAGCGCCTCGGTGCGGTCCTGGGTCCGGGCGGCCAGCTCGACGAGCGGCCCGCCGATCGACTCGGCCACCTCGCGCAGCATGACCGCCCGCGGGTCGGCCGTCCGGTACACCGCGTGCCCGAACCCCATGACGCGGTCGCCCGCCGCGAGCTTCGCCCGCACGTACGGCTCGATGCGGTCGGCGGTGCCGATCTCGTCGAGCGCCTCGAGCGCCCGGTCCGGGGCACCCCCGTGCAGCGGCCCCACGAACGTCCCGACCGCCGCGACCACGGCCGACGCGACGTCCGTGCCCGCCGACGCCGCCACCCGCGCGGTGAAGGTCGAGGCGTTGAAGCCGTGGTCGATGGTGAGGACGAGGTAGCGCTCCACCGCCGCGGCGAGGACCGGGTCCGGCTCCACGCCGTGCAGCGCCCACAGCCACGCCGCGCCACCGTGCAGGTCGTCGCGCGGCGCCACGGGGTCGAGCCCCTGCCGACGGCGCCACAGGGCGGCGAGGACCGTCGGGGTCACCGCGACCACGCGAAGGGCGTCGTCCCGACGACGGGCCGGGGCGGCTCCCCAGGTCGGCTCGAACCCGTCGGCCTCGGCGAGGACGCAGAGCGCGGCGCGCAGACCGGCGAGCGCGTCGAACCGGGCGCCCGCGCCCGCGACCTGCGGCAGCACCGCGGAGACGGCCGGCGGGAGCGACCGGTGCACCGCGAGCTCGGCCCGCAGGCCTGCACCCAGGTCGTCGGGGAGGTTCCCGTCGAGGACGAGCGCCGCGGCCTCGTCGAAGGAGTGCGTGCGGGCGAGGTCGACCGCCGACCGCCCGCGGTAGTGGTAGGTGCCCTCGGCGCCGAGCACGTCGCCGATCCCGGTGTCGGCGACGACGACGCCGCGGAGTCCGGGCGGCACATCCAGAGCAGGTGTCATGCCGGAGACGGTCCGCCTGGGCGATCAATGTCGTCAATCTTGATATCGTCAACCCGTGCGGACGTTGACGACCACCGAGGCCGCCGCCCGGCTCGGGGTCAAGCCCGAGACGCTCTACGCCTACGTCAGCCGCGGGCTCCTCACCTCGCAGCGCGGCACCGGCGGGCGGCCGAGCACCTTCGACGCCGACGAGGTGGACGCCCTGGTCGCGGGCCGGGGCCGCCGCCCGACGGGTGTGGCGGAGACGATCACCACCCGGCTCACGCTCGTCGAGCCCGACGACGTGATCGTCCGCGGCCACCGCCTCGTCGACCTCGCACGCACCGAGACCCCGGACCGCGTCGCCGCGCTGCTCTGGCTCGGGTCGCTCGACGCGCCGCTGCCCGGGGCCGATCCCGACGAGGCCGTCGTCGCGACCGTCCGCGACCTCGTGGCGGGGATGCCCGGCGACCCCCGACCGGTCGACCGGCTGCGCCTCGCCGTGGCCGCCCTCGCGCCGAGCGACCCGTGGCGTTTCGACCTCGACGCCGCCGCCGCGAGCGGCCTGCGGTGCTGGCGCGGCATGACGGCGGCCCTGGGCGGGCTCTGGCCGGCGCTGTCCGACCGTCCGGAGGCGCCGGACGTGCTCCGGACCGCCCTCGTGGTGCTCGTCGACCACGGCCTCGCCGCGTCGACGCTGGCCGCGCGGGTCGCGGCGAGCACCCGGGCGCACCCGTACGCCGTCGTGTCGGCCGGGCTCGGGGCGTTGGACGGTCCCGTGCACGGGACCGCCTCGACCGCCGCGTACCGCTTCCTCGCCGAGGCGCTCGACGACCCCGCCCGCGCCGTGGCCGACCGGCTCCGCGCGGGGGAGCGGCTCCCCGGGTTCGGGCACACGATCTACCGGGAGCGGGACCCGCGGACGGCGGTGCTGCTGGAGACGATCGCCGGGACCCGCGAGGCCGACCTCGTGGCCGCGCTCGCGGCCCAGGTCGCGAACCGTCCCGGCCTCTTCCCCAACGTCGACCTCGGTCTCGCCGCGATCATGCACGCCCACGGGATGCGCCCCGACGCCGGCGAGGCGATCTTCGCCGTCGCCCGCACCGTGGGCTGGATCGCCCACGCCCTCGAGCAGTACGCGGAGCCCGGGCTGCGGTTCCGCGTCACCGGCACGTACGTCGGCGAACGGGCGTAGCGCACGACTCACGTCCCGCAGCCCTGTCACGCCGGGGCCCCGGCGCGCGATGATTCACTCGGCAGGTGCGGAACACTCCGAGGGCGGCGAGGTAGCGCGTGGTGGCACAGGCGACATCGGCCGAGGGCGACGCCGCGAGGCAGGACGAGGCCGGTCCGGTCCACCCCTACGTCGAGGCGCTCACCGGGCTCCCCGGCGTGGAGCACGTCGCCGTGGTGGACGTGTCGGGGCAGCGGGTCCTGGGGGAGTGGGGCGGCCCGGCGGGATCGGCCGACGCGCTCCTGGAGCGGGCCCGCGCGGCCGCCGACCGGTCCGGGCGCCGCGAACTCGAGGACGTCGTCTCGACCACCCCGTCGGCGATCCACCTCTCACGGCTCGTCCTGGCGGGCCCGGGCCACCCCGAGTCGGTGTGGGTGGGCCTGCGCGTCGACCGCGCCCAGGGGAGCCTGGCGTGGTCGCGGGCCGCTCTCGCCGGGCTGGACCACCCCGCCGGGCTGCCCCGGATCCCGGTCCCGCGCGCCGCGCCGGACCGGCCGGCCCCGACGCACCCCGAGGCCGGGCCCGTCGTGCCCGCCCAGCGGATCGTGCCCCCGCCGCCGGCCCGCACGCCGACCGTGGTGCGGCCCGTCGCCCCGCCTCCGCCCCCGCCGCGGGCCCACGTCACGCTCACCGCGCGCACGGCCCCGCCGCCGGCGGTCGTTCCTCGGCCCCCGGACGTGGCGCCGGCCGTGGAGGCCCCGGACGTCCCGGTGACCACCGAGACCGCGATCCCGGAGCCGGCGACGACCGTCGAACTGGCGTCCCCGGCCGCGTCGCCCCGCCTCGAACCGACGCCCGCGCCGGCTCCCGTGGCCGCTGCCGCGCCGACTCCCGCGGCCGCTGCCGCGCCGGCCGTCGCGCCGACCCCGGAGCCCGGTCGACGCAGCTCGTTCGCGCCGGTCATGGTCGTGGCGGCCCCGCCCGCCCCGGTCCCGGACGACGGCAGCTTCGAGGAACCGGCACCGATGCCGGCGCCGATCGTCTACGCCCCCGACCCCGCCGCACCTGGGCCCGCCGTCCCCGCGTCGGCCGTCCCGGCGGCGGCCGCGTCCGCGCCGGTCGAGGAGCGCGCCGTCGACGACACGGTCGGCGTCGAGGCCGAGGCGGCTCCGGTGGCGGAGGCCTCGGAGGCCCTGGAGGCCCTGGAGGCCCCGGAGGCCCAGCCCGACGAGCCGAGGGTCGCGCGGCGCCTGTTCCACGGTCTCCGCCGCCGCGGCTGAGTGCCGCGGCGGCGGGCCCGCCCCGTCGTCAGCTGGTGATGTCCTTGCGCCGGAACCACCAGACCGCGGTGGCGCCGAACGCCGTCGCCCACACGAACGCGGCGAGGACGCCCTGCGCCATCTCGGTGCCGTCGACGTCCGCGGTGAGCAGGTCGGTCCACGCGAACGCGTAGTGCGTCGGCAGGACGTTCCGGATCGACCCGAGCGCGTCCACGGTGTCGAGGATCTGCGACAGGATCGACACGAGCACCGCCCCGCCGACCGCCCCGAGCGGCGCGTCCGTGGCCACCGACAGCAGCGTCGCCACCCCGGCGACCCAGGTGAGCTGCAGCGCGATGTACACGGTGGCCAGGAGCAGCCGGAGCACCCCGGTGCCGTACGCGAGCGTCTCCCCGGTCGGCGACGCGAGCGCCCCGTCGCCGTAGACCAGCGTCCCCAGCGCGAGCGCCACCAGCGGCAGGACCGCGATCACGGTGATCGACAGCAGCCCGGCGACGATCACCTTCTGCCGCAGCAGCCGCACCCGCGGCACCGGCACCGCGAGCAGGTAGCGCAGCGACGACCACGACGCCTCGCTCGCCACGGTGTCCCCGAAGAACAGCGCCACGACGACGACGAACAGGAAGCTCGCCGACGAGAACAACGCGAATACCACGAAGTTGGGCCCCGAGGTCTGCGCCAGGTCGGTGAGCGACAACCCGGCCTGGCCGGACGAGTCGTCGCCCACCGAGAACGCGATCCAGAGGATCACCGGGAGCAGCGCGAACAGTCCCAGGGTGATCTGGGTGCGTCGGCGGCGGAGCTGCCGGAGCAGCTCGATGCGGACGGGCAGGGTCCGTCCCGACGAGGCCTCGCGCGGCCCCAGCCGGTGGTCCGCCAGCTCCGAGGTCATCGGCTCTCCTCCCCGATCAGCGCGAGGAACGCGTCCTCGAGCCGCCGCCGCGGGCCCACCCCGACGACGTCGACGCCCGCCTCCACGAGCACCCGCACGACGGCGGCCCGCTCGGTCTCGGTGCTCCCGCTCTCGGCGATCACCACGTCCTCCCGTTCGGGGTCGGCCTCGGCGGCGAACCCGGCGTCGCGCAGCGCGACCACGGCGCGGTCCCGGTCGCCCGCGACCGCGACGGCCACCTGGCCGCCCGCCACGAGCTCGGCGACCTCGCCCGCGGCCACGACCTCGCCGCGGTGCATCACGACGACGTGGTCGCAGGTCTGCTCGACCTCCGCCAGCAGGTGGGACGAGACCAGCACCGTCCGGTGGCCCTCGCTCGCGTACTGCTTCAGCACCTCGCGCATCGCGTGGATCTGGGGCGGGTCGAGCCCGTTGGTGGGCTCGTCGAGGACGAGGAGGTCGGGCAGCCCGAGCATGGCCTGGGCGATCGCGAGGCGCTGGCGCATGCCCTGCGAGTAGGTCCGCACGACGCGGTCCACCGCGGTGCCGAGCCCCGCGATCTCCAGGGCCTCGTCCATCCGCGCCTCGCCGATCGGCCGCCCCGTCGCCGCCCAGTACAGCTCCAGGTTCGCCCGGCCCGACAGGTGCGGCAGGAACCCCGGTCCCTCGACGAACGACCCGATGCGGCCCAGCACCGGCGCGCCCGGCGTCACCCGGACCCCGAAGACCCGCAGCTCACCCGCCGTCGGGCGGAGCAGCCCCATGAGCATCCGCAGCGTCGTCGTCTTGCCGGCGCCGTTCGGGCCGAGGAGTCCGAGGACCTGGCCGCGCTCCACCCGGAACGACACGTCGCGCACCGCCGTGAACCCGTTGCGGTACTGCTTCGCGAGGTTCCGGACGACCAGCGGGACGTCCACGAGCTCCGGGTCGACCGCGAGGTCACCGCCGGGCTCCAGGTCCCGGCGACGGCGGCGGGCCGCCACGACCCGCCCGACCACCACCGCGGCCACGACCCCGAGCAGGAGGATCCCGATCGCCACCAGCGGCCCGGCCGGGACGGTCGAGCCGCCGGTCTGCTCGCCGGGCACCTCGGGGACGGACAACGTCGGGTCGGCCAGCGCGATCCGGTACACGGCCGGGTCGGCGGGGGAGGCGAAGCCCTGGTCGGTGGTCGCGATCGCCACCTCGAGGCGGTGCCCCGCCTGCACCGTCGCCGCGACGGCGGGCAGCGTCACCGTCACCGTCCGCGTGCCACCCTGGGCGGGCAGTCGCAGGGGCGCCACCGCGTTCCCCAGCAGGCTGCGGGTGTCCGGGGCACCGTTCTGACCGGGCGCGACGTCGTAGACCTTGCCGAAGAGCACCGGCCCGGAGGAGGGCGCCGGCGCGCCCGGCGCCGCCGACCCCGTCGTCGTCACCGCGATCCGCACCTGCGGTGAGCCGGAGACGATGGTCCGGTCGGCCAGCGGGGCGGTGCGGAACGTCGCGGCCTGGCCGGGGAGGTCGGCCGCGAGCCGGCCCAGCAGGGCGCTCGCGCCACCGCCGCCGCCGGCACCGCCGCCGGAGCCCCCGGAACCGCCCGAGCCACCCGAGCCGCCGTCGTCCTCGTCGTCCCCGTCGTCCCCGCCCCCGGAGCCGCCCGCCGCGCCGCCGGCGAGCGCGGACAACCCCGGGATCGAGGAGATCGACCCGGGCACGCCACCCGCGGGCGCGACGACGGCCTGCTCGTCACCGGTGAGCGCGAGACCGGTCCGCGGCGCGACCTGCGGATAGGCCGGCGCGGTCACGGTGCGCTGGGTGGGCGCCGAGCGGCTGCGCACCCCGGAGGGCAGGACGTAGGTGAAGTCCGCCGGGGGCGCCGAGCCGGCGCGGAGCAGCCAGTGGTCGAGCCACGCCGAGATCCGCGCGTTCGTGCGGGAGTCCGGGGACCCGCCGTCGTGACCGCCGTTGAACCAGGCCACGGCGACGGTCCCGCCGCCCGAGGCGATGGCGCGGGCGTTGGCGTCGGCCTGGTCGAGGCCGAAGAGGGTGTCGTTCTCGCCCTGCACCAGCAGCGTCGGCGCCTGGATGCGGTTCGCGACCGAGGCGGGGGAGGAGCGCTGCAGGTAGGTCGCGAGCGCGGCCGGCTCGCGTCCCGTGCGGACCGCCTCGACGTAGCCGGCGCAGACCTCGGGGAGGAAACGGCCGCAGACGTCCGGGGCCTGCCCGGACCCGGTCCGCGTGCCGATGCCGAAGAACAGCGACGCCCACGACCGCTTGAACACCCCGTCCGGCGCGTCCGCCCCCACCGCGGGCGTGGTGGCGAGCGGCCCGGTGGCGGCGTTGTTCGGGAACAGGGCCTGCCCGAGGTCGTTCCAGGTGATCATCGGCACGGTGACGTCGACGCGGCGGTCGTCGGCGGCCAGCAGCAGTGCGAGGGCGCCGCCGTAGGAGCCGCCCATGACGCCGACCCGAGGATCCCCGGGGCCGTCCTTCGTCACCTCGGGCCGCGCGGCGAGCCAGTCGATGAGCTGCGAGGCGTCCGCGACCTCGTAGTCGGGGTTGTTCAGCGCGATCTGCCCGGTGCTCTGCCCGAACCCCCGCGCCGACCACGCCAGGACCACGTAGCCCCGGGCGGCGAGGCTGCGCGCCTCCCCGGCCACCGACCGCTTGTCCGCCCCGAAACCGTGGGCGAGCAGCATCGCGGGCGCCGGCGTGCGGGCCGGCAGGTACAGGGTCGCGTCGAGGGACTGGGGCTGGTCGCGGGCCGGGCCGTCGCGGACGTCGATCCGCAGGTCCTCGGTGCGGACGGTGCCGGCCCCGTCGTCGGTCGGCGTCTGCGCGGGCGCCGCCAGGGCCGGCGCGGCGAGGAGCACCCCCAGCAGCACGACCAGGGGCAGCACGAACAGGCGGATCACCACCGGAACCCTAGGTGCCCGCGGTGTTGTCGGCGTGCGGCGGCGGGGTTGCGCGCCACCGAGTGAAGTGAGCGACACCCCGGGTGTTTGCTGAGGATCGGTAATGGAATAGTCCGCGGCGGAGGGGAGTATCCCCGGAACGCCTGCGAGCGCCTCGTCAGCACGACAGCCGGAAGATGTCCGGGGCGCACGGTGCGCCGACCCGTGTCGGGTCGCGCGCGGGAGAGACCTCCGGTGTGGTGCCGACCTTCCCACCGGAGGATTCCGTGTTGCTGTCTGCTGTGCCGGGGCCCGTCGTGGCCACCGAGGGTGAGCCGTTCTGGGTGTGGGCTCTCACGATCGCCGGGTTGGCGGTGATCTTCGCGATCGACCTGTGGGCGGGCCGTAAGCCCGCCGAGGTCACCATGCGCCAGGCCGGCCGCGGGGTGGCGATCTACGTCGGCCTCGCGGTGCTCTTCGCGGCCGGTGTGCTCGTGTTCGGCGGTCAGCCGAAGGCGACGGCATTCATCGCGGGTTACGTCACCGAGTACTCGCTGTCGGTGGACAACCTGTTCGTGTTCCTGCTGATCATGACCGCGTTCGCGGTGCCCAAGGCCTTCCAACACCGGGTCCTGCTGGTCGGCATCCTCATCGCACTGGTGATGCGCGGCGGATTCATCCTCGCCGGCGCCGCCGTCATCGAACGCTTCTCCTGGGTCTTCTACCTCTTCGGCGCCTTCCTCGTCATCACCGCGGTCAAGGTCTGCCTCGAAGGCAACGACGACGACGACGAGGAGGAGTACCGGGAGAACATCCTGCTCCGCGCCGTGCGCCGCATCGTCCCGGTCACCGAGGACTACCGCGGCGCCCGGCTCACCGTCCGCGAGGCGGGCCGACGGATGATCAC
>NZ_JAJNDA010000018.1 GCF_021026295.1 Actinomycetospora soli | reverse complement strand
ATCACGCAACCGGTCCTCATACATGCGCACCGCACGAGCCCGGGTCTCCGGGTCGAACTTCCGAGGTGGGGCCACAGCAGCAGTCTCCTTGCTACATCAGAGCCTCACCACCAGCCGGGGCGGTTCAGGCCGAGCCACGGGAGGCCGCCACAAGGCCGGCCGGCCGGCTAGCCCCACCCGGCGCGCGCGCCGACCCGTCGTCGGGAACGGATCGCCCTATGATCGGCGCCCATGGGCTTCGAGGCCGAGAACATCCGCGACTGGCTGGGCAAGAAGGTCGTCGACCCGAGCGGGTCGAAGATCGGCGACCTCGAGGCGGTGTACTACGACACCGCGACCGACGAGCCCGCCTTCGTCACCGTGACGACCGGGATCTTCTCGGGCAAGCGCCTGGTCTTCGTGCCGCTGCACGGGGCGACGGTGCACCCGGACCACGTGAAGGTGACGGTCGACAAGGACCTCGCGAAGGACGCCCCGTCGATCGACACCGACGGCGAGCTGCCCGCCTCCGACGAGCCCGCGATCTTCGAGCACTACGGCATCCCGGCCGCCCCGGGCACCGGCCGGCGGCTGGCGCGGCGCTGACGGACGACGACGTCGCCGGCGAGCCCCGCGCGGTCCTGCGCGAGGCGCTGGCGAGCGTCCGGACCCGTCGTCGGGACGACGGCGACCTGGAGCTGACCGGCGACATCGCGCCGGACCTCGCCGCGGCCCTGCTCCGGGCGATGGCCCGCGTCACCGACGAGCTCCGCGACGACGACGTGCGCCGCGGGGAGGAGCCCCGCAGCGGAGGACGACTGCAGGCCGACGCGTTCGTCGCCCTCCTGCTGCGGGTCACCGATCAGCCCTGACGGGCCTTCCACTTCGGGTTCAGCTTGTTGATCACCAGGACCTTGCCGTGGCGGCGCACCACCGACGATCCCGGCTTCTGCTTCAACGCCTTCAGCGACGCACGGACCTTCATCGCACTCCTCACCAACTCGACTTCGTGACGCCGGGCAGGTAGCCGGCGTGGGCGTACTCCCGCAGGCGCACGCGGGACAGGCCGAACGCGCGCAGGTGGCCGCGCGGCCGCCCGTCGACGGCGTCGCGGTTGCGCACGCGGGTGGCGCTCGCGTCGCGCGGCTGGCGCGCGAGCTCGGCGACGGCGGCCGCGCGGGCCGAGTCCGACGACGACGGGTGCCGGACGATCTCCTTGAGTTCGGCCCGGCGGGCCGCGAAGCGCGCCACCGTCGCCTTCCGGCGCTCGTTCGCCGCGATCTTGCTGCGCTTCGCCATCAGCTCTCCCCGTCGCTTCGCTCGCCCCGCATCAGACCTTCTCCCCGGCCGCGCGCAGGCGCGCCACCACCGACTCGACGCCGTCCCGGTCGACCGTCCTGATCCCCTTCGCCGAGAGCCGCAGGCGCACCCAGCGGTTCTCCGACGGGAGCCAGTAGCGCTTCGACTGCACGTTCACGCGGAACCAGCGGTTCGTGCGCACGTGCGAGTGCGAGACGTTCTTCCCCGACGACGGGGCCCGGCCCGTCACCTGGCAGCGGCGGCTCATCGGGCCGTCGACGTGTAGGGGAGCAGCGCCATCTCGCGCGCCGTCTTGATCGCGGACGCGACCTGGCGCTGCTGCTGGCCGGTCAGGCCCGTGACGCGACGGGACCGGATCTTGCCGCGGTCGGACACGAAGGTCCGCAGGAGCGACGTGTCCTTCCAGTCGATCTCGGTGATCCCGCGCGCGACCAGCGGGTTGACCTTCTTCTTCGCCGGACGGCCGACGCGGGCGGCGCGGCCCGCCATCAGCGCTCCTCGCGGAAGTCGACGTGCCGCCGGACCTTCGGGTCGTACTTGCGCAGCACGAGCCGGTCGGGGTCGTTCCGCCGGTTCTTGCGGGTGACGTAGGTCGTCCCGGTCCCCGCCGTGGACCGCATCTTGATGATCGGTCGCACCTCGTTGCGAGCCATCACTCCTCCTCGCTGTTGGTATCGATTATCATTAACACTAACCGACCGAGGAGGATTCCCGATGCCGGACCCGTTGGTGATCGTCTGCGGGGTCGACCGCGACGCCGTGCTCGCCACCGGAGAGGCGGTGGCGATCGCGGACCCGCACACCGTGCTCGTCGCCCACGACCTGCGGAAACTGGGCGAGGGCGTGGTGACCCGCGCCGTCCGTCGTGACGGCCGGTGGAGCGTCTCCGCGCTCGAGCTGGCCCACGGCTGCGTCTCCTGCACGCTCCGCGAGGACCTCCTGCCCCTGCTGCTGGCGCTGGCCGCCGATCCCGACGTCGGGCGGGTCGTCCTGCTCCTCGACCCCGGGATGGAGCCGGAGCCGGTCTGCGAGGCCCTCGCCCACGTCGTCCCGGACGGCGGGGACGGTCCGGTGACCGAGGTCCTCGACCTCGTCGGGGTGGTCGCCGTCCTCGACGGCCCGACCTGGCTCGACGACGCCGGGTCCGACGAGGCCCTGGCCGACCGCGGCCGCGCGCTCACCGAGGACGACGACCGCACGCTGGCCCAGATCGTGGTGGGGCACGCGGAGTTCGCCGACGTCCTCGTGGTGGTCGGCAGCCCGGACCCGTGGGAGCGCGTGCGCCGGGACGCCGTGCTGGCGCGGCTCGCGCCGCAGGCCCGGCGGCTCGACGTGCCGTCGGCGGCCGCGGGCGTCCCGGACGTCACCCCGGTGCTCTCCGAGCTGCACCCGGACGCCCGTCGCGGTGTCCCCGACGACCCGCACGGGCCGCTGCTGCGCGGTCAGCCGCCCCTCACGCGGGATGTCGGGGTGTCGCTGCTGCACGTCGGGCTGCGCCGGCCGTTCCACCCCGAACGGCTGCACGAGGCGTTCGACGTGCTGCTCACCGGCACCGTGCGCGTGCGCGGCCGGGTCTGGGTGGCGTCGCGGCCGGAGCACGCGCTGTGGATCGAGTCGGCCGGCGGCGGCCTGCAGATCGCCATGGCGGGCCGGTGGCTCGCGGACTCCCTGGCGTGGGACGACGTCGACGAGCTGCGCCGCGCCTCGGCGTCGCTGCGCTGGGACGACCGCTGGGGCGACCGGGAGCAGCAGCTCGTGGTCCTCGTGCACGACGCCGAGCCCGCCGAGGTGATCGCGGCCCTCGACCTGGCGCTGCTCACCGACGACGAGATCGCCGCCGGCGAGGACGTCTGGCGCACCTATCCCGACCCGTTCGGCATCAGCCACACCGATCCGTGCGACGAGCTCGAGGGGCCCGTCGTCGGGATCGACCAGCAACGAGGAGAGCAGGCATGAAGGACATCCACCCCACCTACGGGCCCGTCGTCGTCCGCGACCAGACCAGCGGCGACACGTTCCTCACCCGCTCGACCGTCGTCGGCACGCGGATCCTGCCCACGATCACCTGGACCGACGGCGAGACCTACCCCGTGCTCGACGTCGAGATCTCCTCGTCGTCGCACCCGATCTGGACCGGCACGGCCCGGCCGATCGAGCGGGGTGGCCAGATCGAGAAGTTCAACCGCCGGTACGGCCGACGATGAGCGGCGTCACCGTGGTCGCGTGCGGGGTGGATGGCTGCCCGCACGCGGCCGCGTCCCCCACCGACTGCGACGACGCGCTCCGGGCGGCGATCCGCGCGACCCCGCACGGGGTGCTCGTGCGCTCGGGCTGCCTCCAGGGCTGCTCGACGGAGACGTCCTCGGCGGGAGCGACGGTGCTCGTGCAGCCCTGCGACGTGCACCGCCGCCCGACCGGCCCGGCGCTGGTCGTGGGCCCGCTGCACGAGCCGGCCGACGTCGCCGAGTGCTGCGCATGGCTCCGGGCGGGCGCCCCCGCCCCGGCCCCCTCGCACCTGGTGAGCGGGGTGCTCGCGGGCTGATCCGGGTGGGTCAGCCGCGGCCCTCGGCGAGGAAGCGGTCGAGGGTCCGGCGTCGCCCGGCGATGCGTTCCTCCTGCTCGACCAGCGCCGCGCGCACCTGCCGGGCGCGCTCGAGCAGGGCGGCGCAGTCGCCGGTCGGGCGCTCGCCGTGGGCGCAGGGCAGCACGTCGCGGACGATGTCGGACGGCAGGCCGGCGCTGAAGAGGTCCTGGATGAAGGCGACGGTCCCGACCGCGTCGGCGCCGTAGTCGCGGTAGCCGTTCGGCAGACGGTCGCCGACGAGGAGCCCCTGCTCCTCGTAGTAGCGCAACGAGCGTGTGCTCACGCCGGTCCGTTCGCCGAGCTCCCCGATCCGCACGACGCACATCCGACCTTGACGTTCACGTCAGTGTCAAGGTCTAGCGTCGGCGCCATGACCACAGCAGCACAGATGCGGGGGCGCACCGCCCTCGTCACCGGGGCGTCGGGCGGGATCGGACGCGCCATCGCCGAACGGCTCGGCGACCACGGGGCCGACGTCGTGCTCGTCGGGCGGAACGAGGCCGCGCTCGAGGACGCCGCCGCCGTCGTCCGCACCCGGGGCGGCACGGCCCGGGTCGTCGCCCTGGACCTCGCCGACCCCGCCGCGCCGCGCAAGCTCGTCGAGCAGGTGGGGGAGGTGGAGCTGCTGCTGAACAACGCGGGCGTCGCCACCGGGGGAGCCGTCGTGGACACCGACCCGGCGGAGCTGCGCGCGATGCTCGACCTCAACGTCTCCGCGCTCACCGAGCTGACGGCGCTCCTGCTCCCGCGGATGGTCGAGCGGGGGCACGGCAGCGTGCTGAACGTGGCCAGCGTCGGGGGCTACCTGCCCTCGCCCGGGCTCGCCGTCTACGCGGCGTCGAAGACCTACGTGCTCGCCGTGAGCCGGGCGCTGTGGGCGGAGGTGCGCGGCCGGGGCGTGCGGGTCGTCGCGGTGAGCCCCGGGGCGACGCGGACCGCGATGAACCCCCGCGGGACGCGGACCGCGGAGCAGGTCGCGACGACCGCCCTGGCCGCCCTCGCCGGCACCGCCCCGGCCGTGATCGACGGCCGGCTCAACGCCGTCGTGGGCCGGGTGTTCGAGGCCCTCCCGGGCCGGGTCGCCGCCCCGCTCGCGGGATGGGTCCTGGCGCGCTCGGGCTGAGCCGCCGAGCGTGAGCTCCCACGCCGGACGGGCGGCCTCAGGCGTGCGGCGCCCCGGTCGGCGCGCCCGAGTCCTCGCCGAACCGCCACGGCTGGCCGGTCGACTCGAGCACGGCCATCCAGAGGTCACCGTGCGGGTCGACCTGGTTGCGGCGGCTGACGGCGAGGCTCATCGGGATGTGCACGAACCGGCGGCGGACGCGGCCGACCACCATCGCGGTGCGCCCGGACATCGCGGCGTGCACCGCGGCGTGCGAGAGCCGGACGGTGTAGACGCTGTCGTAGGGGTTCGCGGGCACGCTGCGGATGAGGTAGCTCGGGTCGACGTAGCGGACCGAGGTCTCCGTGCCCGCCGTCGCGAAGTGGTCGGTGATCCGGTCCTTGAGGAACGGGCCGATGTCGGCCAGCTTCGCGTTGCCCGACGCGTCGGTCCTCCCGATCGACGGGAGCAGGTCCTGGCCCGCGCCCTCCGCGACGACGACGACCGCGTGGCCGCGGGTCTGGACCCGCCGTCGCAGGTGCTCGAGCAGGCCGGTCTCGCCCTCGAGCTCGAACGGCACCTCGGGGATGAGCACGGCGTCGGCGTCGGAGCGGACCAGCGAGGCGTAGCAGGCGATGAAGCCGGAGTGCCGGCCCATGAGCTTGACCAGGCCGATCCCGCCGGGGGTCGACTTCGCCTCCACCGTCATCGACCGGATGGCGTCGCTGGCCTCCGCGAACGCCGTCTGGAAGCCGAAGCTCTGGTCGATGAACGGGATGTCGTTGTCGATCGTCTTCGGGATGCCGACGACGGCGATGCGCAGGCCGCGCTCGCGGATCACCCCGGCGATCGCCATGGCGCCGCGCATCGTGCCGTCGCCGCCGATCACGAAGAGCACGTTGAGGTGCATCTGCTCGAGGCAGTCGACGATCTCCTCGGGGTCCTGCGGCCCGCGCGAGGTGCCGAGGAACGTGCCGCCGTCGACCGGCGAGTCGCGCACCGACTCCGGCGTCAGCTCGATGACGTCGTGCCCGTAGGCGGAGACGAAGCCGCGGTAGCCGTTGCGGAACCCGACCACCCGGCGGACGCCGTAGTGGTAGGTCAGGGTGCGGACGAGCCCCGCGACGACGTCGTTCAGCCCCGGGCAGAGCCCGCCGCAGGTGACGATGCCCGCGCGGGTCTTCGACGGGTCGAAGTAGATCTGGCGGCGCGGGCCGCACGGCTCGAGGCCGGGCAGGTCCTCCAACGACGCGCCGCGGGCCTTGATGCCGGCGGCGGTGTCGTCGAGCAGCACCCGGTCGCCGGAATCGACGTAGTGCTCGGTGGTGCCGCGGCTCGCGTCGAGCAGCGGGGAGAGCGGGGAGGCGATGCGGGCGGGGCCGAGGGTCTCGATCTCCAGGTCGTCGGCCTTGATGTCGTCGGCGAGCCCCGCGTCGTCCCCTGCTGTCGCCGTCACCGGTCCTCCGCTCGCGTCGACCCGTCCTCCGTCACCACGAGATCGGCGCGGGAACGGGTGGTCCCGATCAGACGAGCGTTCGGCTCGTCGACGGCCTCCACCCACGCGACGGCCTCGTCGCGGGTCTTGCCGAACCGTACGTGGCGTTCGACCAGGCGCGTCCGCCGCAGGACCTCGTCGGTCTCGTGGAACCACACCTCGTCGAACTCCTCGCGCACGGCCCGCCAGGCCGGGTCGTCGACGAGGAGGTAGTTCCCCTCGCTGACCACCAGCCGGCACGAGGAGGGTACCGGAATCGATCCAGCGATGGGCTGCTCGATCTCGCGGTCGAACGCGGGCGCGTAGACCGTTCCCGGACCCGTTCCCGACGCCGGGTCGCTGACGCGCAGCCGGGCGAGCAGCGCGGCGTACCCGGCGGCGTCGAACGTGTCCGGCGCGCCCTTGCGGGTGCGGCGCCCGAGCCGCTCGAGCTCGACGTCGGCGAGGTGGAAGCCGTCCATGGGCACGTGCACGGCCTCCGGGCCGAGCGCCCCGACCAGGGCGAGGGCGAGGGTCGTCTTGCCCGCGCCGGGCGCGCCGGCGATGCCGAGCAGGACGCGGCGGTCGTCGCGGACGAGGCCCCGCGCCCGCGCGACGAGCTCGTCGAGGCTCACGACGACGGGTCGGACGCGATCCCACGAGGGGCCGGGCAGCTGTTCCGGGGCGGGACGGACACCATCTCCGCCGCGCGCCCGCGCGGGCGGGACCGCACCTCGTCGTCGAGGTCCCGCACGGTGATCGTGGCCATGACGGCGACGCTAGCAAGGGGCGAGCGTGTCCAGGAGCCGTGCGCGCAGGTCCGCGCCGCGGTCGGCGAACCCCTGCTGGGCCTGCGCGTAGGCGGCCTTCCCCGCGGCCGTCTCGATGCGGACCGGCTCGTAGCCGTGGTCGGCGAGGTCGTAGGGCGAGGCGCGCATGTCGAGCACCCGCACGTCGCGGGCGAGCTCGAAGCAGTCGAGCAGCAGCTCCCCGGGTACGAGCGGCCCGAGCTTCGTCGCCCACTTGTAGAGGTCCATCGTCGCGTGCAGGCAGCCCGGCTGCTCCAGCTCGGCCTGGCGCTCGCGGGTGGGCGTCTCGACGTTGCGGGGCGCGGCCGCGTCGGTGAAGAAGCGGAAGGCGTCGAAGTGCGTGCACCGGATGCGGTGCTGCTCGACGACCGTGTCGGTGCCGGCCCCGCCGAGCCGCAGCGGGACGGGGTGCCGCGTCGCGTCGGTGCGGTAGACCATGGCCCACTCGTGCAGCCCGAAGCAGCCGAGGTGCGGCGTCCGGGAGGCGGTGGCGGCGAGCAGGCCGCGGACGAACGCGACGGTCGCCGGGCGGATCGTCGTGGGGTCGACGTGGCCGCCGTCGGGGGAGTAGTGCTTCCAGCCCGCCCGGTCGGAGTGCTCCAGCCCGACCCCCGCGCCGGGGTGCCACACGCGCAACCGGTTCGGTCGCGTCGGGTAGTAGGTGTAGAGGAAGTCCTCGACGGGGTGCGACTCGTGGCGTTCCCGCCGCGCCCGGTGCGCGGCCGTGAGCGCGTCGGCGCGCTCGGCGTGCGCCTCGGCGCGGGCGCGCCAGGTGGGTTCGTCGAGGTGGAGCATGGCGCGTCCCAGGGTGCCAGGGCCACCCGTCGTCAGGAACGGGCCCGCAGGAGCAGCACCACCTCGCGCACCGCCATCACCGCCGCGAAGGTGCCGAACACGACGCCGAGCACCACGTTGTCCAGCGCCAGCGCGAGCAGCGCCCCGGCGACCGCCCCGGGCGCGGCGGCGAGGCCGACGAGGTTCGCGATGCGCAGGTCCGCCGTCCCCTGGCGTCGGTGCGAGAGGCCGCCGACCAGCGAGTTCGGGAGGAACACGAGCAGCGACGTGCCTGCCGCGGTGTGCAGGTCGACCCCGAAGAGGAGTACGAGGGCCGGGACCGCGAGCAGTCCGCCGCCCAGCCCCATCGCGCCGGCCCAGGCGCCGACGACGACGCCGACCACCACCGAGAGCGGCACCACGAACCACCACGTCGCGAGCAGGTCGGCGGGGACGACCGCCCCGCCGGACACCGGGTCCAGGCCCGCGGCGTCGAGGTAGAGCTTCGTCGCGGTGAGCACGAGGATGACGATCAGCAGCACCCGCAGCAGCGTCTCCGAGGCGCGGGCGACGAGCTTCGCGCCGTAGAACCCGCCGATCATCCCGCCGACGATCATCCCGGCGCCGGCGCGCAGGTCGACGGTGCCGCCGACCAGCCAGTAGACCAGCGCACCGGCCGCGCACACCCAGGTCGCGGCGAGGGTGGAGGTGCCGTGCACGGCCGGCCGCGGCAGCGTCGTGTAGTGGTCGAGGGCGGGCACCGTGAGCACCCCGTTCCCGCCGCCGAGCAGTCCGCCGACGACGCCGCTCGCCGCGCCGATGGCCAGCAGCCGTCCGTTGCGCTCGGTCACGGTCCTCCCTGGTAGACCTGGTGCGGTGAGCGATCTTCCCGGTCTTCCCGACGACGGGTCGGTGCCGGACCCGGCCGAGCCCCTGCGCCCCGAGGAGCGTGCCACCGGGATCGGGTCGCTGCCGGGTGTCGATCACCACGAGGCCGCGCGGACGGTGGTCGGGGAACTGCCCGGCCTCCCGCACGTCGCCGAGCTGCCCGACCGCGGGGTCGGGGCGGACATGCTCGGGCGGGCGGCGGCGCTGCTCGTCGACCTGGCCGTGGAGGTGTGGCCGTCCGGCTACCGGGTGAGTGCCCGGCCGGGCGCCCAGCACCGGCGTGGGGTCGACCTGCTCGCGCGCGACGTGGACGCCCTGGACTCGACGCTCGGGGAGACCGGCACCGCGCCGCGCCGGGTGAAGGCCCAGGTCGCCGGGCCGTGGACGCTGTGCGCGGGCGTGGAGCTGCGCTCCGGCAACCGGGTGCTCACCGACCGCGGCGCCATCGCGGAGTTCACCGAGAGCCTCGCCGAGGGGCTGCGCGGGCACGTCGCCGAGCTGGCCCGGCGGACCGGGGCGGGCGTCGTCGTGCAGATCGACGAACCGACGCTGCCGGCGGTGCTGGCGGGCACGCTGCCGACGCCGAGCGGGTACGGCACGGTCCGGTCGGTGTCCGGCGCGGACGCGCGGGCCGGCCTCTCGGTGCTGGTCGACGCGGCCCGCGACGCGGGTGCGGTGGCCGTCGTGGCGCACTGCTGCCACCCGACGCCGCCGATCGCGCTGCTCGGCGCCACCGGGGTGGACGGCCTCGCGCTGGATCTGGCCGCCCTCGACCGGTCGGCGCCCGTGCTGGACGCCGTGGGGGAGCAGTGGGACGCCGGGCGGGAGATGTGGCTGGGCCTGGTGCCCTCGACGGGGGAGGGCCCCGCCCCGGAGCTCGCCGGGCTGGCCCGGCCGGCGCTCGACCTGGCCGACCGGCTCGGGTTCGACCGGGCCCGGCTGGCCGACCGCGCGGTGGTCACCCCGACGTGCGGGCTCGCGGGCGCCACGCCGGCGTGGGCGCGGACCGCGATGGCGCGGACGGTGGAGCTGGCGGAGGCGTTCGCGGACCCGCCGTCGTCCTGGTGAGCGTCTCCCCGGCGTCAGCGGTGGCCCACGGCCGACGTCGGACGTCAGCGGTGGCACACCGCTGTCACCGGGCGGGGTGCCACGACCCGGCGGCACCCGTCCGGAACGGGCTTCGTCGTCGGACCCCTTGGCTACCCTCGGCCCCGTGACCAGCGAGAGCCCCGTCGTGACCACCCCGGACGTGCCGGCCGACGTGCAGGCGCGGCACTCCGAGCTCGCCGAGCTCGTGGCCGACCACCAGTTCCGCTACTACGTGCTCGACGCCCCGATCGTCACCGACGGGGAGTTCGACGAGCTGTTCGGCGAGCTGACGCGGCTCGAGGAGGAACACCCGTCGCTCGTCACGCCCGCGAGCCCCACGCAGCGCGTCGGCGGCGGGTTCTCCACCGACTTCGTGGCGGTGGACCACCTGGAGCGGATGCTCTCGCTCGACAACGCGTTCGAGCCCGGGGAACTGCGCGAGTGGGTGCTGCGCGTGCAGCGGGAGCTCGACTTCCCGTCCGACGAGCTGCAGTACCTGTGCGAGCTCAAGATCGACGGGCTCGCGGTCAACCTGCTCTACGAGAACGGCCACCTCACGCGGGCGCTCACCCGGGGCGACGGGCGCACCGGCGAGGACATCACGCTCAACATGCGCACGCTGGCCGACGTGCCCACCGAGCTCACCGGCACCGACGCGTTCCCGGTGCCGGAGCTCATGGAGGTCCGCGGCGAGGTCTTCTTCCGGGTGGAGGACTTCGAGGAGCTGAACGCCGGCCTCGTCGCGGCGGGGAAGCAGCCGTTCGCCAACCCGCGCAACTCCGCCGCCGGCAGCCTGCGGCAGAAGGACCCGCGGGTCACCGCCACGCGCCCGCTGCGCCTGATCTGCCACGGCCTGGGCAAGCGGCGCGGCTTCACCCCCGAGCGCCAGTCCCAGGCCTACGACGCGCTCGCCGCGTGGGGCCTGCCGGTCTCGACGCACACGCGGGTGCTGCACGGCGTCGACGCGGTCATCGAGCACACCCGCTGGTGGGGGGAGCACCGGCACGACGCCGAGCACGAGATCGACGGCGTGGTGGTCAAGGTCGACGACGTCACCCTGCAGCGGCGCCTCGGCTCGACGGCCCGCGCACCGCGCTGGGCGATCGCCTACAAGTACCCGCCGGAACAGGCGACGACGACGTTGCGGAACATCAGCGTCAACGTCGGCCGCACCGGGCGGGTCACGCCGTTCGCGGAGATGGACCCGGTGCTCGTGGCGGGCTCCACGGTCTCCATGGCCACGCTGCACAACGCGGGCGAGGTGGAGCGCAAGGGCGTCCTCATCGGCGACCGGGTCATCATCCGCAAGGCCGGTGACGTGATCCCCGAGGTGCTGGGCCCCGTGGTCGAGGCCCGCGACGGCAGCGAGCACGCCTTCGTCATGCCGACCCACTGCCCGGAGTGCGGCACCGAGCTGCGGCAGATGCGCGAGGGCGACAAGGACCTGCGCTGCCCGAACTCCCGGTCCTGCCCCGCCCAGCTGCGGGAGCGGCTGTTCCACGTCGCCGGCCGCGGCGCGTTCGACATCGAGGTGCTGGGCTACGAGGCGGCGACCGCGCTGCTGCAGTCGGGCGTGCTGCACGACGAGGGCGACGTCTTCGCGCTCACCGAGGAGCAGCTCGAGCAGGTCCCGCTGTTCCGGACGAAGGCCGGGAACGTGTCGGCCAACGGCCGCAAGCTGCTGGCCAACCTCGAGACCGCGAAGCACCGGCCGCTGTGGAAGGTCCTCGTCGGGCTGTCGATCCGCCACGTCGGGCCCACGGCGGCGCAGGCGCTCGCGCGGCACTTCCGGTCGGTCGAGGCGATCGACGCGGCCACCGAGGAGGAGCTCGCCGACGTCGACGGGGTCGGGCCCACGATCGCCACGGCCGTCCGCGAGTGGTTCGCGGTGGACTGGCACCGCGAGGTGGTCGAGAAGTGGCGGGCCGCGGGGGTCGTCCTGGCCGAGGAGGTCGACGAGTCCACGCCCCGCACCCTCGAGGGCCTCTCGGTGGTGGTGACCGGGTCGCTGCCGGACTTCTCCCGCGACGAGGCCAAGGAGGCCATCCTCGCCCGCGGCGGGCGTGCCGCGGGGTCGGTGTCGAAGAAGACCGCCTTCGTGGTGGTCGGCGACGAACCGGGCTCGAAGTACGACAAGGCGGTGGCGGCCAAGGTCCCGATCCTCGACGAGGCCGGTTTCCGGGTGCTGCTCGAGCAGGGTCCGGACGCGGCGCGCGAGGTGGCACAGATCGGGGCGGAGGGCACGACGGAGGCCGCGGACGGGCAGGACGCCGCAGAGTGACCGCGCTGTGGCGGACGGGTGGCGTTGCGGGAAAAGCGTGCAGACGCACGTGCAGACGTTGCCGTCGACACCCGGGAGGTTGAAGACTGTACGCATCCGGGCCACGCTGTCGTCCCCGGGACGGTGCACGAGGGAGGTGACGTCAGGTGTTGCAGTGCTGCCCCAACGGCGCCCGCCCCGCTGACGTCTATCCCGCCGTCCCCATGACGCCCCGGCACCTGGCGCGGGACGCCCGGGCGGTCGCCGCGCTCGGCGTCACGAGCTTCCACGTGCACCCACGTGACGTCGACGGCCAGGAGAGCCTCGACCCGGGCCCCATCGGCGCCGTGGTCTCGGCGATCCGGCAGGCCGCCCCGTCGATGGAGATCGGCGTCACCACCGCGCGCTGGGTCGAGCCGAACCCCTTCAAGCGCACCGAGCTCGTGCAGCAGTGGGCGCGGCTGCCCCAGCACGCCCGGCCCGACGTCGCCTCGGTGAACGTGCACGAGCGCGGCTGGGAGATCGTCTGCGAGGCGCTCGACTCGGTGGGCATCGGCATCGAGCTCGGGGTGTGGACCACCGGCGACGCGGTGCAGCTCAAGCAGGCCGGGGTGCCCGACGGCACGGTCCGCGTCCTCGCCGAGGTCACGGTCACCGACCCGGAGACCGCCGTGGCCGAGGCGGTCCGCATCCTCAAGGCCCTCGGCCCGATGCAGGTGCCGATCCTGCTGCACGGCGAGGAGGACGGCGCCTGGCCGGTGCTCGACTACGCCCGCCGCAACAACCTCGACACCCGGATCGGCTTCGAGGACACCCTCAAGGGGCCGGACGGCACGTGGCTCGCCACCGGCAACGAGGAGCTCGTCCGCTACGCGCTGGGGCAGGCCGTGACGCCGCGCCTCGCCGAGCGCCGGCGCCCCGGGTGGGGCTCCACCTTCGGCGGGTTCGGGCTGCGCGGCCGCCCCGACCACCGACGCTGAGCACCGGCCGGCCCCGGCCGCGCGGGGGCGGATCAGCCCGTCATCGTGGCGATGATGCCCGCCAGGTGCGAGAGCCGCGCCAGCTCCGACGGCCGGAATCCCGGGCCGCCGGGTCGGCCGACCACGAGCGCCCGGTCCGAGCGCCCCAGCGGCGCGGCGGCGAGCTCGGTGTCGAGGTCGGTCCACGCCGAGGGCACCGACTGCCCGGCGGCCGGGTCGAGCACGGTCGCCTTCACCAGGGGCAGCCACGGCAGGGTCTCGGCCTCGGTCTCCGGAGCGGCGGAGCTGGCCGCCACCCGCCGCACGCGGGTCCCGCCGTCGCTCCAGACGTCGCCGGTCGACGCCTCGACGACGAGCGCCCAGGCCGACCGGAAGATGCGCGGGACGGCGTCGACCAGCAGGCCGATGCCCTCCTCGGGCGCCGCGGCGACGCTCTCCACCAGCTCGAGCTCGCGGGCCGTGTCGAGCGGGCCGAAGAACGGCCGGACCGACTCGACGACCACGTCGCGCACCGACTCCGCGGCGGTGATCAGGACGTCGGGTGGGCGGGCCGAGGGCAGGTCGACCACGAGGTCGTCCACCGCCTGGCCCTGGTGACGTTCCACCACGTCGACGCTGAGGATGTCCGCGCCCTCGACCCCCAGGGCCGAGGCCACCGCGCCGAGGGTGCCCGGTCGGTCCGGGAGCACCACGCGCAGCAGGTAGGTCACGTCGCCTCCGTCCGTCTCGTCCCGTCCTGGCGGTGCGGTCCGACCCGCACCGACCGCGCGCCCGGGACCTCCGGACGGGGCAGCGGCCACCCGTCGTCGGGCGCGGCGAGTGTGCCAGTCGAGCGGCCCGTGGGCGAGGAGGGCGGGCTGGAGTCGCCGTCGCCGACCGCCCGGCGGGAGGTGGCCCGGAGGCGGTCCCGGCAAACCTCGTCCCCGCCGGGGCCGCCTAGACTGGATCGGTACCTCCCGCGCCACCGCGCGAGGGGCCCCGACATCGAGGGGTCGAGCTCCGCTGCGCTCCGTCTCCCCACACGGAGGATCATGTCCGACATCACGCGCTCCGACGTCGCGCACCTGGCCCGACTGGCCCGCCTGGCCGTCACCGACGACGAGCTCGACGTGTTCTCCGGGCAGCTCGACGCGATCCTCGACACCGTGGATCGCGTCTCCGAGATCCCCGACGACGTGCCGCCCACCAGCCACGTCGCCCCGTTGACCAACGTCCTGCGGCCCGACGAGCCGGCGCCCAGCCTGACCCGGGAGGCCGCCCTCGCGGGCGCCCCCGAGGCCGAGGAGGGCCGCTTCCGCGTGCCGCGCATCCTGGGGGAGTCGCAGTGAGCGAGCTGACCCGTCTGTCCGCCGAGGAGATCGCCCGCCGGGTGCAGGCCCGCGAGGTCTCCTCCGTCGAGGTGACCCGGGCCCACCTGGACCGCATCGAGGCCGTCGACGGCGGGCTCAACGCCTTCCTGCACGTCGACCGCGACACCGCGCTCGCCGCCGCCGAGGCGGTGGACGCCGAGATCGCGTCCGGCACCGTCCGCGGCCCGCTGGCCGGCGTCCCGGTCGCCGTCAAGGACAACATCGCGACGAAGGACCTGCCCACGAGCTGCGCCTCGCGCATCCTCGAGGGCTGGCGCCCGCCCTACGACGCGACCGTGGTGCGCCGCCTGCGCGACGGCGGGCTCGTGCCGCTGGGCAAGACCAACCTCGACGAGTTCGCGATGGGCGGCTCGAACGAGAACTCGGCGTTCGGCGCCGTCCGCAACCCGTGGGACCCGTCGCGGGTCCCCGGCGGGTCGAGCGGCGGGTCCGCCGCCGCCACCGCGGCGGGCGAGGCGCCGCTGGCCCTCGGGTCCGACACCGGCGGCTCGATCCGCCAGCCCGGCGCGTTCACCGGCATCGTCGGCGTCAAGCCGACCTACGGCACGGTCTCGCGCTACGGGCTGGTCGCCTTCTCCTCGTCCCTGGACCAGATCGGCACCTTCGGGCGCAGCGTGCTGGACGCGGCGCTGCTCCACGAGGTGATCGGCGGGCACGACCCGGCCGACCAGACCTCGATCGACGCGCCGCTGCCGCCCGTGGTCGAGGCGACGATGGCCGGAGCCCGGGGCGACCTCGCGGGGGTCCGGGTCGGCGTCGTCCGGGAACTCTCCGGCGAGGGCAACCAGCCGGGGGTGCTCACGGCGTTCACCGACGCGGTGCGGGTGCTGACCGACCTCGGCGCGGACGTGGTCGAGGTGGACTGCCCCTCGTTCACCTACGCCGTCCCGGCCTACTACCTCATCGCGCCGAGCGAGGCGTCGTCGAACCTCGCCCGCTTCGACGCGATGCGCTACGGCCTGCGGGTGGGCGACGACGGGTCGCACTCGACCGACGAGGTCATGTCGCTGACCCGCGAGGCGGGCTTCGGCCCGGAGGTCAAGCGCCGCATCATGATCGGCACGCACGCCCTCTCGGCGGGCTCGTACGACGCGCTCTACGGGCGCGCCCAGAAGGCCCGCACGCTGATCGTCCGCGATTTCGCCGCCGCGTTCGAGCACTGCGACGTGCTGGTCTCGCCGACCGTGCCCACCACCGCGTTCCCGCTCGGCGAGCGCGTGGACGACCCGGTCGCGATGTACCTCGCCGACCTCTGCACGATCCCGACCAACCTCGCGGGCAACGCCGCGCTGTCGGTGCCGTGCGGGGTCTCCTCCGACGACGGGCTCCCCGTGGGCCTGCAGGTCATGGCCCCGGCCCTCGCCGACGACCGCGCCTACCGGGTCGCGGCCGCCTACGAACTGGCCCGGGACACGTCGTCGGGAACGCCCTTCGCCGCCACCATCCCGGAGCCCGCCGTCCTGGAGACCAGCTCATGACCAGCACCGTCGACGCGGCGCCCTACACCGTCGAGGAGGTCTGCGAGCGCTTCGACCCCGTCATGGGGCTCGAGGTGCACGTGGAGCTCAACACGGCCACGAAGATGTTCTGCGGCTGCCGCAACGAGTTCGGCGCCGAGCCGAACACGAACGTCTGCCCGGTGTGCCTCGGCCTGCCCGGGTCGCTGCCGCGGGTCAACGCCCGCGCGGTCGAGGGTGCGGTCAAGATCGGCCTGGCGCTGAACTGCCAGGTGCGGGAGCGCAGCGGCTTCGCCCGGAAGAACTACTTCTACCCGGACATGCCGAAGAACTTCCAGATCTCGCAGTACGACGACCCGATCGTCTTCGACGGGTACCTCGACGTCCCCCTCGACGACGGGTCCACCTGGCGCGTGGAGATCGAGCGCGCGCACATGGAGGAGGACACCGGCAAGTCGCTGCACATGGGCGGCGCGACGGGCCGCATCCACGGCGCCTCGTACTCCCTGCTCGACTACAACCGCGCCGGCGTGCCGCTCATCGAGATCGTCACGAAGCCGATCCTCGGGGCCGGGGTGCGGGCGCCGGAGATCGCCCGCGCGTACGTGTCGGCCCTGCGCGACGTCATCCAGGGCCTCGGCGTCTCCGACGTCCGCATGGACCAGGGCTCGATGCGCTGCGACGCGAACGTCTCGCTGATGCCGACGGGCACCACCGAGTTCGGCACCCGCACCGAGACCAAGAACGTGAACTCGCTGCGGTCGGTCGAGCGGGCCGTGCGCTACGAGATGGGCCGGCACGCGGGGGTCCTGCTCTCCGGCGGCTCGATCACCCAGGAGACGCGGCACTTCGACGAGCAGTCCGGGACCACCTCCGCGGGGCGGCCGAAGGAGACCTTCGCCGACTACCGGTTCTTCCCCGAGCCCGACCTGGTGCCGATCGAGCCGTCGGCCGCCTGGGTGGAGGAGCTGCGGGCGGGCCTGCCGGAGCGGCCGTGGGAACGCCGGGCGCGGATCCAGACCGAGTGGGGTCTGTCCGACGAGGAGCTGCGCGACCTGGTCAACGCCGGGGTGCTCGACCTCGTGGCCGACACCGTCGAGGCGGGGGCGCCGGCCGAGTCGGCCCGCTCCTGGTGGGTGTCGTACCTGACCCAGCAGGCCAACACGGCGGGCGTCGAGCCGGCGGACCTGGCGATCACCCCGGCCGACGTGGCCCGCGTGATCGCCCTGGTGGCCGAGGGGACGCTGACCAACAAGCTCGCCCGGCAGGTGGTCGACGGCGTCCTGGCCGGGGAGGGCACCCCCGACGACGTGGTCGCGGGCCGCGGGCTGGCGGTGGTCAGCGACGACTCGGCGCTCACGGCCGCCGTCGACGAGGCGCTCGCGGCGCAGCCGGCCATCGCGGAGAAGATCCGGGCGGGCAAGACGAAGGCGGCCGGCGCGATCGTCGGCGCGGTCATGAAGGCCACGCGGGGCCAGGCGGACGCCGCCCGCGTGCAGTCGCTGGTGCTGGAGCGGGTCGCCGCCGGGTCCTGACCGCCACCACCTCGACCGAACGGCACCCCCGCATCGCGGGGGTGCCGTTCGTGCGTCCGGGATGATCACCGACGGTGCCCGGAGAGCACGGTGCGTGACGCCAACCACCTTTTCCAACGCCCGTTGTGACCGATCCGTAACCCGATCGCAGGTCGTCCGTTGGAGTGGGCGGAGAACGGCTCGTAGCCGGACTCCGGGTGGGTCATCGCTTGATCCGCCGTCCGGTCGTATCCGCACACCCCGATAGGAGGAGGCCTTCGCATGGGCGCTCATCACGCTCCCCACGCTCCCCACGTGGCGTCCCAGGCTGCCCGCCTCGCCGGCCGTGGCGCCTTCACGGCCGCCGCCGTCGCCGTCGTCGCCGGCGGCACCGCCTCGATGGCGTTCGCGCACGAGGCGCCCACCGCCCACCAGCTGCAGTCCGCGGGCCACTCCGCGGGCCACGAGCTGCAGGGCCGGCTCGCCGACGGTGCCCACCAGCTCGGCAAGGCCTCGCACGAGGTCCGCTCGGGCTCCGACCTGCAGCACCGGGCGTCCGACGTCGCGTCCTCGCTGAAGGACTCGGCGTCGTCGTCGGTCCTCGCCGACATGGCCACCGACGGCGGCCACGCGCTGAGCAACACGAAGAACGACCTCGAGCACGCGCGGTACAACTGGACGACCGCCGCGCACGACGGGCTCACCGCCGACGAGGCGTCCGAGCAGATCGGTCTCATGGGCGACGACGTGCAGCACGCCCTGGACAACGGCCGCAACGACGTCCAGCACTGGACGTCGAAGCTGTCCTCGTCCGCTCCGGAGCAGCTCTCGGTGCTCTCCTTCGGCTGATCCACCACCGACCACCCCGCGTCGTCCGGCCCTCCCCGATCGGCCACGGACGCGGGGTCGGGTGCCGGGACTCCCCGCCCGGCACGCGACGACGCGGACGGCAGGCCCCACCGACCGACTCCGACCCGGTCGGCAGCCCGCTCGTCCTCCTCGTCCGCTCCCCGAACCCACGGCCCCGTCCCCACCCCGCTGCCCCGGGGTGGAGGCGGGGCCGTGGTGCGTCCGGGGGCCGGTCGGCCGTGGCGACGTCCCCGTCCACGCGAGTGCCGTGGGGTCCGTACCGATCTGCGGGCCGGCGCGGTGTCCCGCTCGCGGCCGGTCGCGTCGACGGCCGTGACCGTCCGGCCCGGGAGCATCGCCCGACGCTCCGCGGGAGGGCCGGGCGTCCGCGCCGCGACGGTCCCGCGGAGGAGGGCCGGACGGACGTGTCGCGCAGGACCGGACGGTGCACCCCGGACACGGCTGTCGGGCACTGCCCCGGCGACCGAAGGGCCGAGTGACGTGCGTCTCCCTCTCGCTGGGTGAGAGCAGGATCGGTCCCCCGCGAACGATCTTCATCCGTGTTCGGACGAACGATCACAGCGCTGTCCGGTCCACCGTCGGAATGCGATCGCGAATTGTCGTCCGACCGAACGACCCTATTTGCGGAAGCATCCGCGAGGTCCGTTCTCGCATTCATCCGTCCCCTGCAGGGCCGCGTTCGCAGCCGTTCGGCCGAACCTTTCCGGATCTCCTCGCGCGGCGTCGCGGGTGGCGATCACGACTTGTAGGGTCCGCGGCCACCGGAGCTCGGCGGAAATGTCGACACGGTTGGCCGACGAGGTTTGGAGACGCCGAGTGTTCGGGAAAGACGGCGACCACGCGCGAGGGATCGAACCAGCGCGCCCGATCGAATTGCGGGGTAACTGCTGATGGGTGGCGCGAAACTGCTTCTCGCCGTGGTGGGGGGCTACCTCCTCGGGCGGACGAAGAAGATGAAACTGGCGATCATGCTCGGCGGGGCCCTCGTCGGGAAGAAGATCCCGACCGATCCGACCCAGCTGCTCGCGGCCGCGTCGAAGCTCGTCGACGCCTCCCCGGAGCTCCAGCGGCTGGACAGCGCGGTCCGCGGGCGTCTCCTCGAGGTCGGCAAGGAGGCGGCGCTGGCCGCGGCGACCTCACGCATGGAGGCCCTGACCGACAGCCTCGTCGACCGGGTCGAGAACCTCGGCAAGCCCGCGGCGGGGGCCACGCAGGCCGCCGGCCAGGCGGCCACCCAGGCGGGTGGCGCGGTCGGTGACACCGCGACGCAGGCCGGGGGTGCCGTCGGCGAGACGGTCGGCCGGACCGGCAAGGCGGTCGGGGGCGCGGCCGGGTCCGCGGGCGGCGCGGTGCGCAAGGGGCTCGGGCGGCGCCGGAAGCGTGGCGAGCAGAGCGAGGAGCCGGCGGAGGAGACCTCGACCGGGCCCGTCGACGAGGACGCGACCGACGAGGACGTCGTCGAGGACGACCCGCGCGGCGAGGCCGAGGACCGGGACGCCGACGAGGACCTCGACGAGGACGTCGCCGAGCAGGACGCAGCGGACGAGGCCACCGCCGACGGCGAGCCGGCCGACGACGAGGCGGCCGCGGCCGAGGCGACGGACGACGCGCCCGAGGACGACGACGCCGCACCGGACGACGAGGACGACGCGCCGGTCACCGACCAGGAGCGCCCCCGTCGGACCCGTCGCACGAGCTCGTCGAGCGGCTCCACCTCCGGGTCGTCGACGAAGTCCGGCCGGACGCGGACCGCGGCCTCGGGCAAGAGCTCGTCGAACAACGGGCGGTCGGCCTCGTCGGGCCGTTCCTCCCGCACGTCGTCGGGGGGTGGCCGCTCGCGTTCGGGCGCCGCCGCCTCGTCGGGCCGCAGGACGAGGGGAAGCGATGACTGAGACCGCGACGAACACCGCGAACGGCGCCGGCTCGGTGGCCGGGGCGCTGCCCACCGACGCACTGAAGGAGGCCGGCCAGCGCCTCGTCCAGGCGCTGGTCACCAAGCTCGGCGACGCCGCCCTCCAGCAGGTCGAGGGACTGACCGACCGCCTCACCGACGTCGCGCAGAACGGCGGCGTCGGCCTGACGAGCGCCCTCTCCGGCGGCGGGTCCGACGCGGAGGGGGGAAGCCCGATCATGGGTGCCCTCAAGGGGGGCGCGGGCTCGCTCAAGGACAAGGTCACGGGTGCGCTCGGCAACGTCGTGCCCGGCCTCGGGGGCGGTGACGACGACGAGGACGACGCCGACGGCGAGGGCGGCGGAGGCGGCGGGGGCAACGCGGGCGCCCGCGGCAAGTTCAAGTTCATGAACATCTTCGAGGTCCAGGACGTCGGCGTCCCGCTGCGGCTGGCCTACGACCAGTGGACGCAGTTCGCCGACTTCCCGAGCTTCATGAAGAAGGTCGAGAACGTCGACCAGTCCGCCGACGAGAAGATCACCTGGCACGCGAAGGTGTTCTGGTCGAAGCGGTCCTGGGACACCACGATCGTCGAGCAGATTCCCGACTCGCACATCCTCTGGGTCTCGTCGGGGCAGAAGGGTCGCGCCGACGGAATCGTCACCTTCAGTGAACTGGCGCCGAACCTGACGCGCATCGTGCTGATCATGGAGTACTACCCGCAGGGATTCTTCGAGAAGACCGGGAACCTGTGGCGGGCGGTCGGTCGGCGGGCGCGTCTCGAGTTCAAGCATTTCTGTCGCCATGTCATGATGGATTCGTTGGTCAATCGTGACCAGATCGAGGGCTGGCGCGGCGAGATTCGCGACAGCGAGGTCGTCAAGACCCATGAGGAGGCCCTCGAGGAGGAGCGCGCCGCGGAGGAGTCGGACGACGACGTCGCCGACGACGAGCTCGCGGACGAGCCCTCGGACGAGGAGCTCGACGAGGACGAACTCGCCGACGACGAGCTCGACGACGAGGACCTCGCGGACGACGAGCTGGACGAGGCCGACCTGGCCGACGACGAGCTCGACGAGGACACGGACGACACGGACGACGTGGACGACACGGACGACGTGGAGGACACCGACGACGTGGACGACGACGTCGCCGACGACGACGTCGCCGACGACACCGACGCCGACGACGAGGCGGACGGGGGCGGCCGCCGCTCCCGCTCGGGTCGACGCCGCGGGCGGCGGCAGCCGGCTCCCGCCTGATCCAGCACACCCCTCCCGGGTCCAGCAGCGCGCCCGGTCACGTGAACATCGGTGCGAGGAGGAGACGTGACCGTCAGCCAACGTCAGGGCGGTGGGGTGCAGAAGGCCCCGCAGGGCGGCCTGGCCGAGGTCCTGGATCTGATCCTGGACAAGGGTCTGGTGATCGACGCGTTCGTCAAGGTCTCACTGGTCGGTATCGAGATCCTGACGATCGACGCGCGCATCGTCGTCGCGAGCGTCGACACCTACCTGCGGTTCGCCGAGGCGACGAACCGGCTCGACCTGCACGCCAAGGGGGGCAAGGACCTCGGCGAGTTCATGGGTGGCATGACCGAGAACGTCACCCAGGGCGGGGCCAAGGGGAAGACGAAGGGCGTCCTGGACGCCGGCAAGGAGAAGTGGGACGAGCTCCGCGACGAGCGCCGTGCGAGCCGGAAGCAGGAGTCGTGAGCGAGGCGCCGGAGCAGGACTCCGGGAACGAGCGGATCGGGTCCTACGTGTACGGCATCCTGCGGTCCGGGCAGCGCATCCCCGACGGGCTGGAGGGGATCGACACCGGGAGCGAGTCCGGTGAGTCCGGGCTCGGGCTGGTCAGCGCCGGGCCGCTCGCCGCGGTCGTCAGCGACGTCGCGGTGGACCGCCCGCTGGGGACGCGCCAGCACCTGCTCGCCCACGAGCGGGTGCTGAACGCGATCGCCGTCGAGACGGCCGTCCTGCCGATGCGGTTCGGCGGGGTGCTCACCGACGACGACGCGGTCCGCGAGGAACTGCTCGAGCCGCACCGGGACTACTTCGCCCGGGCGCTCGAGGACATGGCGGACCTCGTGCAGTTCTCGTTGCGCGGGGACTACGACCAGAGCGTGATCCTCACCCGGATCGTCGAGGAGAACCCGTCCATCCGCGACCTGCGGGAACGCATCTCGGGCATGGACGAGGACAGCTCGTACTACGACCGGGTCAAGCTCGGCGAGGCCGTCTCGCAGGCCATGGACGCCATCCGCGCCGCGGACGCCGACGCCACGCTGGACGCGCTCGGGCGCTACGCGGTGGCGACGGTCGTCAAGGAGGTCAGTGGCGAGACCGGCGCGGTGCACGTCGCGTTCCTCGTGCGTCGCGACCACCGCACCGACTTCGAGCGGGCGGTGGACGACCTGGGTGACGAGTGGTCGGGCCGGGTCGAGCTGCGGCTGTTCGGGCCGACGGCGTGCTTCGACTTCCTGCCGGAGTACGACGTGCCGGATCAGGACGGTGAGTGAGCCGTGGGGCTGTTCACCGAACTGCTCCTGCTGCCGCTCGCGCCCGTGCGGGGCGTGGTGTGGGTGGCCGAACGGATCGAGGAGCAGGTCGACCACCGACTGAACGACCCGGCGGTCATCCGCGCCCAGATCGACGATCTCGACGCCGCGCACGAGCGCGGCGAGATCAGCGAGGCCGAGCGGGACGCCCAGCAGGACGTGCTCCTCGCCCGGTTGACGGGTCGCGAGCCGTCGGGCGGCGGGTCGTGAGCGGGGCGGACCGCCGCACCCGTCGCAATCCGCTCGAGGAGGCCGACCGTCGCCGCAGTGGCGGTCGGTCGGCGTCCTCGGGCAGCGCGTCCTCGGGCACGGCCCGGCGTCGGCGGCGCGACCCGGACGACGAGCCGGCGCCGACCCGTCGTCGCGACGAGGGGGACGAGGCCCCGACCGATCAGGAGCGACCCCGCCGTCGGTCCCGCAACGGCGACGGCGCCGCGCCGACCGACCAGGAGCGGCCCCGGCGGCGTCGTCGGGAGGCGGCGGAGGAGCCGGAGGAGGAGCCGGAGCCCGACGAGGTCGACGACCTGGACGACGAGCCGGACGACCGGGACGACGCCGAGGACGACCTGGACGACGTCGAGGACGACGTCGACGAGGAGCCCGAACCGGAACCCGAACCCGAGCCGCAGCGGCCCCGCAAGGTCCCCGCGCGCGTGGTGGCGCGCTGGGCGGCGGAGCAGGTCATGGAGATGACGGGCAAGGAGTCCGAGAGCGTCACCTCCGTGCGGCGGGACGACGACGGCTGGACCGTCTCGCTCGAGGTGGTGGAGAGCCGGCGCATCCCGGACTCGACCGACCTGCTCGCCATCTACGAGGTCGAGATGGACGCCGACGGCGAGCTCGTCGGTTACAAGCGGGTCTCCCGCTACACCCGCGGCCGGGGCGACGACGACTAGGAGGACCGATGAACGAGCCGGTCCGGTGGACGGGCTCGATGCCTCCGACGCAGGGTCGCCAGGGCGGCCAGGCCGCTCGGGCGCCGGGAGGCACCGATCTCGCGGACATCCTGGAGCGGGTGCTCGACAAGGGCATCGTGATCGCCGGGGACATCCAGATCAACCTGCTCGACATCGAGCTGCTGACCATCAAGCTCCGCCTCGTCGTCGCCTCCGTCGATAAGGCCAAGGAGATGGGGATCGACTGGTGGGAGCGCGACCCGACCCTCTCGGGCGGGCGCCACGAGCTGGAGGAGGAGAACGAGCGGCTGAAGGACCGGATCGCCGCCCTGGAGCAGGCGCAGGCCCGGCCGGCGCGACGCCGGAAGAAGGTCGAGCGGGCGCCCGAGCCGGAGGAGGAGCAGTGATCACCTACCTGTACGCGGTCGGCCGGGACCTCGAGCGGGTTCCCGACGTCGGGTCGGGCGGGATCGCCGGGGGTGCGCTGCGGTTGGTCGACGAGGCGGGTCTGCAGGCGGTGGTCTCCGACGTGGACCGGGAGGCGTTCGAGGACCTGGAGGCCCACCGCGAGGACCTGGCCTGGCTGGCCGAGGTCGCGCGGGCGCACCACGGCGTGGTCGAGGCCGTGGGGCGCGAGCACGCGGTCGCGCCCCTGGCCCTCGCGACGGTGTACCTCGACGACGACCGGGTGCGGGCCGTGCTGCGCGAGAGCCGCGCGGAGTTCGCCGCGGTGCTCGACCGGGTCGACGGGCGCGACGAGTGGGGTGTCAAGGCCTATGTCCGGCCGGCGGCGGCGCGCTCGGCGGCGGCCGGCAGGCCGAGCTCGGGGGCCGCGTACCTACGGGCCCGTCGGGAGGCCCTGCGGGAGGGCGACGCCGCGATCGCGGCCGCCGAGCGGGAGGCCGATGCGGTGGACGCCGCGGTCGCAGCGCTGGCGGTCGAGGCGCGGCGGCACCCGCCGCAGGACCGCTCGCTGACCGGGCGTTCGGAGCAGATGGTGCTCAACGGCGCCTACCTCGTGGAACGCTCGGCGACCGACGAGCTGCGGAGGCTGGTGGAGGAGCTCGCCCGCGACGGGTCGGTCGACCTCGAGCTCACCGGCCCGTGGGTGCCGTACTCGTTCGCGGGGCGGGCCTCATGACCGTGGAGCACCGCGAGACGTCGCTCTTCGGCGACCGCGAGGTGGCGCTGGTCGACCTCCTCGACCGTCTCCTCGCCGGCGGGGTGGTGCTCACCGGGGACCTGACGATCTCGCTCGCCGGGGTCGACCTGGTGCGCATCTCCCTGCGCGCGCTGATCACCTCGATCGCCCCGGCGGAGTCCGGGCCCATCGAGGCGGTGCGCTCCGAACGGGTCGTGTCCGAACGGGTCGGGTCGGACCGTCTCGTGAAGGGACGGCCCGATGGCTGACCCCTCCGAGAACCGCATCGAGATCGACAAGGACGCGGTGCGGCGCGATCTGATGAAACTCGTCCTGACGATCGTCGAACTACTGCGTCAGCTGATGGAGCGCCAGGCGATCCGGCGGGTGGAGAACTCCGAACTCACCGAGCAGCAGGAGGAGGACCTGGGAACGGCGCTCATGCTGCTCTCGGACGCCATGGACGAATTGACCGAGCAGTTCGGGCTCACGCCCGCGGACCTCAATCTCGATCTGGGTCCCCTCGGCCCGCTGCTGCCCCGCGACCGGTGAGGTCGCGGCGCGCTCAGTCGGAGACCGTCTCGATCGAGGCCTTGAGACCCCGGTTGACCTCGTCCAACTCCAGGGTGCGCGGGCCCTCGTTGAGGGTCAGCGACTCGATGACCCCCCAGTTGATCAGCACCATCGCGCCACTGTCGGTCCGGTAGCGGAGCACCTTGGCGTTCTCGACGAGGCCGTGGAGATGGGAGGCGACCTCGTCCATCGACTCCTCGAACTTGAGCGTCAGCGGAATCTGAGGAAGGGAGACGTAGACGGTCACGGACCGATCCTACGATTTCCCGCGGTGAGGAGGAAGAATTCATGGAGATCGACGGGATCGAGGTCCTGGAATCGCCCGAGGACCACGGGTACTCGTGGCGCTGGGACGATCCGCGCGGTTTCGAGTCGGAAATCCTGTGGGACCGCCAGATCGGCTACCTGACCCTCGGGACGCGGGTGCCGCCGGGCGGCTGGACCCACTCGACGCTCGACTCCGAGCGGTGGGGTCACGCGCGCACGGTGTACGAGGCGCGCGACGCCGTCGAGCGCTACGTCACGCAGGCGACGGCGAAGCCGGAGTGAGGCGCTACTCGGGGCCCGAGCCGCCGCCGGACGGCGGCTTGATGCGCACCACGCGGTCGTCGGTGGCGCCGGGGGCGCCGCCGTCCTTGTTGGTGGTGCCGAACCAGACGAAGCCGTCGGAGGCGAGGTCGGCGCCCGAGATCCGGCCGTAGACGCCGGGCAGGAGGGTCTCGGGGGTGCCGATGAAGCGCCCCTCGGCCGTCGGCCGGAGCACGAACAGGCCGCGGGCGTCGCTGAGCCCGACGAGCAGCGTGCCGCCGCCTGCGGCGCATCCGGAGACGCCGGGGCGGTCGGGCCAGGTCCACGCCGGGGCGGCGGCGGCCGCGGTGCCGACGGGCGCGCCGGGCCGGATCCCGAGGAGCACGTCGCGGGCGCCGGTGCGGTCGGTGACCCAGGTGGTGTTCGACGTCGGGTCGGCGCAGGCGTCGCCGGGGGCGTGCAGACCGGAGCCGACGATCGGGGACGCCGGGTCGGGGTTGCCCGGAGCGGGGCGGCCGAAGGGATCGATGCGCAGCAGCTTGCCCGCGAGCGAGGTGGGGCCGGGCTCGGACGTGCCGGCGTCGCCCGTGGCGACCAGCAACGTCCCGTTCGGCTCGACCCCCACCGTCCCGCGGTTGTCCGTCGTGCCGCGCGGGATGCCGGCGAGGACCGGCTTCGGGGTGTCGCCGGGGGCGACGCGCAGCACGGCGTTGCCCGACGACGTCGTCGCGTAGACGTAGAGGAGCTGGTCCTCGGCGTAGCTGGGGGAGAGCACGAGGCCGGTCAGCCCGCCGTCGCCCACGGCGTCGACCGGCACCGTGGCCACGACCTCCGGCGCGGTCTGCGGCGCGACCCGCAGGATGCGGCCGGTGGTGCGTTCCGCGACCAGCGCGGCCTGCCCGCCCGGGAGCGTGACCACCGCCGACACGGGGGCGAGGCACGTGGCGACCACCTGCGGGTCCGGGTCCACGCACGGTCCCGACGGCGGGGTGCCGCCCCCGGGGGCGGACGGCGCCTGCGGCTTGGACGGCGGTGGCGACTGCGGCTGCGGAGCGCGCTCGGCGCCGATCTCGGGCTTGTCGCGCCACGGCTCGCTCGACGCGTCCGGGAACCGCGCGCAGCCCGCGACCAGGGCGACGAGGACGACGGCGAGCCCGACGGCGCGTGCAACGGGACCCGGAGACATCGGTGGTCACCCTAGGCGCCGGCGACTGAACCCGTCGTGAGCCCCGGGGTGGTCTAGCCTCCGGTCCCGATGAGCGACGACACGCTGACCGTGCTGGTCCCCGACGAGGTCGGCGAGCGCGAGCTCGCCCGCGTCGACGGCGTCCGGGTGGTGCGCTACGACGAGGACGCGGGCGTCGACGGGCTCCCCGCGGAGGCGGCCGAGGCCCAGGTGTTCGTCCCCGGCTTCCTCGGCGCCGACGCGGCCCGCGACCTCCTCGACGCCTGCCCGCAGGTCCGGCTCGTCCAGCTCCTGACGGCGGGTGCGGAGAAGTTCGTCGGGGTGCTGCCCGACGGGGTCGCGCTCTCCGACTGCAAGGGCGCCCACGGCGGCGTCACCGCGGAGTGGGTGCTCGCGGCGATCCTCGCGGTGCTGCGGGAGATCCCGGAGTTCGTCCGCCACCAGGTGGCCGCGCACTGGGACCAGCACCTCACCGACACCCTGACCGGCAGGAGCGTGTTGCTCGTCGGCGCGGGCGACCTCGCCGAGCAGACCGCGCGCCGGCTCGAGCCGTTCGACGTCGGGCCGGTGACCCTGGTGGGGACGCGGGCCCGCGAGGGGGTCCACGGCGTCGACGAGCTGCCCGACCTGCTGCCCTCGCACGACATCACCGTCCTGCTCGTGCCGCTGACCGACACGACCCGCGGGATGGTCGACGCCGCCTTCCTCGCCGCGATGCCCGACGGCGCGTTGCTGGTCAACGCCGCCCGGGGGCCCGTGGTCGACACCGACGCGCTGCTCGCCGAACTCACCTCCGGGCGCCTGCGCGCGGCCGTCGACGTGACGGACCCGGAGCCCCTCCCGGCCGACCACCCGCTCTGGCGTGCGCCGAACCTCCTGATCACCCCGCACGTGGGCGGCAGCGTCCCCGGCCACCTCGAGCGCGCGTACCGGATCGTGGTGCCGCAGATCGAGGCGGTCGTCGCGGGCGAGGACCCACCGAACCTGGTGGTCGGCCAGTACTGATCCGCCGGGATCTCCCGCGCGTCGCCACGCTCACCCGATCGAGTCGACCTACGCTCCTCGATCGTGAGCCTCTGGCGTCGGGACCGGGTCGAGGGCGGCGACGTCGCGTTCCTCGGGTTCGAGGGCGCGCCGAGCGACACCGCCGTCTTCCCGTGGCGCGAGGAGCGGGAGGCGTCGACGATCGACGAGCCGGTGCCCACCACGACGGTGCTGGCCGTCCGCCCGTGGAGCATCGAGGTCGGGCTGCTCGTGGCGCGGGTGGTCCTCGGTGTCACCGCCGTCCTCGGCGGCGCGCGCACCCTGTTCGACCTGCCCCGCGGCCACGGTGACGGCACCGCGCACACCCAGGCCCTGCTCTCCGGCTACGGCTTCGCCCCGGTCGCGGGGCTGACCACCGCGCTGGGCTGGGTGCAGCTGGTCGCGGGCGTCCTCGTCGCGGTCGGCGTGTTCGCCTCGCTCGCGGGCTCGGCGCTGCTCGCGGTCGCGCTCGTCGCCCTCGTCGTGACCCTGCCCGCCGCGTGGGCGTCCGGCACCGTCGGCCCCGCCGAGACCTCGCTGTTCGCCGTCGCGCTCGCCGCCGTGGTCGTCCTCGCCGGGCCCGGACGCATCAGCGGCGACGCCGACCGGCCGTGGCACCGCGGGCAGACCGCGGTCGGGATCACCGGGGTCGTCCTCGCGGTCGGCACCGCGCTCACGGTCCTGCTGGCCCTGCGTTCCTGACGGCGGGCGCCGGGGCACCCGCCGTCGGGAACGGGGTCCTAGAGGTCGCGCACCGCGCCGGTGGCACCTGACGTCACGAGCTTCGCGTAGGCCCGCAGCGCGGCGGTGAGGTTGCGGCCGCGGTCGGTCCGCGGCTGCCACGGACGCTCCGAGGCCTCCATCTTCGCGCGGCGCTCGGCGAGCACCTCGTCGTCGACGAGCAGCTCGATCCGGCGCTCGTCGACGTCGATGAGGATCTGGTCGCCCGGCTCGACGAGCGCGATCACGCCGCCGTGCGCCGCCTCGGGCGAGACGTGGCCGACGCTGATCCCCGAGGAGCCGCCGGAGAAGCGGCCGTCCGTGACGAGCGCGCACACCGCGCCGAGGCCCGCGCCCTTGAGGAACGCCGTCGGGTGCAGCATCTCCTGCATGCCGGGCCCGCCGGCGGGGCCCTCGTAGCGCACGACGACGACGTCGCCCGGCTGCACCTCGCGGTTGAGGATGATCGAGACGGCCTCCTCCTGGGAGTCGACCACGCGGGCCGGCCCCTGGAAGCGACGGCCGTTCTCGGGCAGCCCGGCGCTCTTGATCACGGCGCCGTCGATGGAGAGGTTGCCGGTGAGCACGGCGAGGCCGCCGTCGGCGGAGAAGGCGTGCTCGACGTCGTGGATGCAGCCCTCGCTCGCGTCGGTGTCGAGCGAGGACCACCGGTTCGTCGTCGAGAACGGCTCGACCGTGCGGACGCCGCCGGGCGCCGCGTGGAACAGCTCGACCGCCTCGGCCGAGGGGTTCGCGCCGCGGATGTCCCAGCGTCCGAGCCAGTCGTCCAGCGAGTCCGCGTGCACGGTGCGGACGTCGCGGTGCAGGAGCCCCGCGCGGTCGAGCTCGCCGAGGATGGCGGGGATGCCGCCGGCGCGGTGGACGTCCTCCATGTGGAAGGTCGAGTTCGGGCTGACCTTCGACACGCACGGCACCCGGCGGCTGACGGCGTCGATGTCGGCGAGCGTGAAGTCCAGGCCGGCCTCGTGGGCGGCGGCCAGGATGTGCAGCACCGTGTTGGTCGAGCCGCCCATCGCGACGTCGAGCGCCATCGCGTTCTCGAACGCGTGCTTGTTCGCGACGTTGCGCGGCAGCACCGACTCGTCGTCGCCCTCGTAGAACCGGCGGGCGAGCTCGACGACCGTGCGACCCGCCGTCAGGAAGAGGTCCCGGCGGGCGGCGTGCGTGGCGAGCGTGGAGCCGTTGCCGGGCAGGGAGAGGCCGAGGGCCTCGGTCAGACAGTTCATCGAGTTCGCGGTGAACATGCCGGAGCAGGACCCGCACGTCGGGCAGGCCGAGCGCTCGACCTCGGTGAGCCCGTCGTCGGTGACCTCGCTGCTCGCGGACGCCGAGATCGCGGTGATGAGGTCGGTCGGCGCCTGCGCGACACCCCCGACGACGACCGCCTTCCCGGCCTCCATCGGTCCGCCGGAGACGAAGACGGTCGGGATGTTCAGCCGCATCGCGGCGTTGAGCATGCCCGGCGTGATCTTGTCGCAGTTCGAGATGCACACCAGGGCGTCGACCGCGTGCCCCTGCACCATGTGCTCGACCGCGTCGGCGATGACCTCACGGCTCGGCAGCGAGTGCAGCATCCCGCCGTGGCCCATCGCGATGCCGTCGTCGACCGCGATGGTGTGGAACTCCCGCGCGATCCCGCCCGCCTCGCGCACCGCGCCGGCGACGAGCTCGCCCATCTCCTTGAGGTGCACGTGCCCCGGCACGAACTGCGTGTACGAGTTCGCGATCGCGACGAGCGGCTTGCCGAAGTCGTCGTCGGTCATGCCGGTGGCCCGCCACAGGGCGCGGGCGCCGGCGGCGTTGCGGCCCTGGGTGGTGACGCGGGAACGGAGCGGCGGCACGGGGGGTCCTCCAGAGACGGGTGCGGTTCCGTCCGGAGGTTACGCCGCGCATTCCCGACGTCGGGTCGGCGCGGGTCCGTCGGTCAGGCCTCCCGGCGCCGGGTCCCGTCGGCCTCGTCGGGGGTGTCCCCAGGGGTGCCCTGGGTGGTGTCCGCGGTGGTGTCTTCGGCCTGCTCGACCTGCTCCGCCTGCTCCGCCTGGCGCTCCCGCAGCTTCGCGACCCGCATCCGCGCCGCCTCCAGCTCGCGGGCGTGCTCGGCCGCGGCCTCCGCCTCGGCCGGGGTGGGCGCACTGATCCGGTGCCCCGACGCCTCGGCGACCCGCCCGAGATCGCGGATGCGCACCCCGCGCAGCTCGACCTCGGAGGCCTCGACGGGGACGGCGCGCACCCAGCCCTTCTCCGGCAGCCGCAGCCCGCTCAGGTCCGACCACGCCACCGAGCGCGACCCGAGGACGCGGTGCACGTGCAGCCCCTCGGCGTCGACGCGCGTCCGCGAGCGCACCACCCACACCCCGACGGCGACGGGGAGGAGGAACACCAGGAACCACGGGCCGCCCTGGAAGGCGATCGGCGACATGCACAGCGCGAGGAAGCCGACGGCCACCAGGGCCACGGTCGGCACCGCCCGGAAGGTCGCCGGTGCGGCCGGGGTGGTGTCCGCGGACGTCACCGTCCCGGCGGAGGTCTGCTGCTCGTCGGCCACGTCCGCGATGGTGCCAGCCGGGGCACGACCCGGCGTCGTGAAGGCCCGGCGGGTGTGACGCGGACGAGGGTCCCGGCGGTCGTCGGGCCCGTGCTAACGTCTGGCCCATGCAGCGAATTCTCGTACTCGCCGGGCGCGTCAGCGTCTGACGAGCATCGTGCTCGCCGCCTGAAGAACCTGACGCGCCTGCCCTCTCCGCCCCCGGCGGCGAGGGCTTTTTCGTGTCCTGGGCCTGACTCACCATCCACAGAGGCTGATCACCGATGACCACAGCCAGACCGCGGCCGGCGCCGCGCACCGGCGCGCCGAGCGAGCAGCAGGACTCGGCGACCCAGGCGTCGCCGTCGTCCCGCGCGGCGGCCCGCTCCGCCCGCGTCGACCCCACGCCCGCGACCGGGGCGCAGTCCCTCGTGCGGTCGCTCGAGGCCGTGGGCTGCGACGTCGTCTTCGGCATCCCGGGCGGCGCCATCCTCCCGGCCTACGACCCGCTGTACGACTCGACGATCGTGCGGCACATCCTCGTGCGCCACGAGCAGGGCGCGGGGCACGCCGCCACCGGCTACGCGCAGGCCACCGGGCGCGTCGGGGTCTGCATCGCGACGTCGGGTCCGGGCGCCACCAACCTGGTCACCCCGCTCGCCGACGCCATGCTGGACTCGGTGCCGATCGTCGCGATCACCGGCCAGGTCGGCCGCAAGATGATCGGCACGGACGCGTTCCAGGAAGCCGACATCTGCGGCATCACGCTGCCGATCACCAAGCACAACATGCTGGTCACCGACCCGGCGGACATCCCGCGGGCGATCACCGAGGCGTTCCACATCGCGGCCACCGGTCGTCCCGGCCCGGTGCTGGTCGACCTGCCCAAGGACGTGCTACAGGTGCAGACCACGTTCTCGTGGCCGGTCGACATGGCGCTGCCCGGCTACCGGCCCACCACCAAGCCGCACGGCAAGCAGATCCGTGAGGCCGCCCGGCTGATCGGCGAGGCGCAGCGTCCCGTCCTCTACGTCGGCGGCGGGGTCATCAAGGCCGGTGCCTCCGCGGAGCTCATGGAGCTCGCCCGTGAGACCGGCGCACCCGTCGTCACGACCCTGATGGCGCGCGGCGCGTTCCCGGACTCGCACCCGCAGAACCTCGGCATGCCCGGCATGCACGGCACCGTCGCGGCCGTCGCGGCGATGCAGCGCTCCGACCTGCTCATCGCGCTCGGCGCGCGGTTCGACGACCGCGTCACCGGCGACCTGTCGACGTTCGCGCCCGAGGCGCGCATCGTGCACGCCGACATCGACCCGGCCGAGATCGGCAAGAACCGGGTGGCCGACGTGCCGATCGTCGGCGACGCCCGTGAGGTGATCGGCGAGCTGACGGCGGCCCTGCGCGGGTCCGAGGCCTCGAGCCCGGACCTCACGACCTGGTGGAACCAGCTCAACTCCTGGCGGGAGACGTTCCCGCTCGGGTACGACGAGCCGGCCGACGGCACGCTCTCGCCGGAGTACGTCATCGAGCGCATCGGGAAGATCGCCGGCCCGGAGGCCATCTACGCGGCCGGCGTCGGCCAGCACCAGATGTGGGCCGCCCAGTTCATCGGCTACGAGCACCCGCGCACCTGGCTCAACTCCGGCGGCGCCGGGACGATGGGCTACGGCGTGCCCGCGGCGATGGGCGCGAAGGTCGGCCTGCCGGACACCACGGTGTGGTGCATCGACGGCGACGGCTGCTTCCAGATGACCAACCAGGAGCTCGCGACCTGCGCGATCGAGGGCATCCCGATCAAGGTCGCCGTCATCAACAACGGCAACCTCGGCATGGTCCGGCAGTGGCAGACCCTGTTCTACGGGGAGCGGTACTCGAACACCGAGCTCGGCACGCACAAGCACCGTGTGCCGGACTTCGTGATGCTCGCCGAGGCGCTGGGCTGCGAGGGCCTGCGGTGCGAGTCGCGCGACGACGTCGACCGCGTCATCAACCAGGCCATGGCGATCAACGACCGGCCCGTCGTCATCGACTTCACCGTCGGCGCCGACGCCCAGGTGTGGCCGATGGTCGCCGCCGGCACCGGCAACGACCAGATCATGGCCGCCCGCGACATCCGGCCCCTGTTCGACGACCCCGAGTCCGGGGGCGCGGACGAGGTCGTGACGAACATCGAGCGGGAGAACGAGGCCCGATGAGCACCCACACCCTGTCGGTCCTCGTCGAGGACAAGCCCGGCGTGCTGGCCCGGATCTCGGGCCTGTTCTCCCGGCGCGGCTACAACATCCAGTCGCTCGCGGTCGGCCCGACCGAGGAGCAGGGGATCTCGCGGATGACCATCTGCGTCAGCGTCGACGAGTTCCCGCTCGAGCAGGTGACGAAGCAGCTCAACAAGCTGGTCAACGTCATCAAGATCGTGGAGCTGGAGCCGGCGACCTCGGTCCAGCGCGAACTGGTCATGCTCAAGGTGCGGGCCGACGCCACCGTGCGCTCGCAGGTGCTCGAGGTGACGCAGATGTTCCGGGCCAAGGTCGTCGACGTCGCCCCCGACGCCGTGACCGTCGAGGCGACCGGCACGGCTGACAAGCTGTCGGCGTTGCGGCGGATGCTCGAGCCCTACGGCATCCGCGAGATCGTCCAGTCGGGGATGGTCGCGCTGGCCCGTGGGCCGCGCGCGATCGCCGCGAATCGTTAGTACGTCTTCAGTACGTCAGTCAGGAAGGAACCGCAGTTCCCATGAGTGTCGAGATCTTCTACGACGCCGATGCCGATCTCTCGATCATCCAGGGCCGCAAGGTCGCCGTGATCGGGTACGGCAGCCAGGGCCACGCCCACTCGCTGTCGCTGCGCGACTCGGGCGTCGACGTGCGCATCGGGCTCCCCGAGTCCTCGAAGTCGCGCGCCAAGGCCGAGGAGGAGGGGCTGCGGGTGGTCACGCCGGCCGAGGCCGCCGCCGAGGCCGACCTCATCATGATCCTGGCGCCGGACACCAAGCAGCGCACGATCTACGCCGACGACATCGCGCCGAACCTGAAGTCCGGTGACGCGATCTTCTTCGGGCACGGCTTCAACATCCGCTACGACCTGATCAAGCCGCCGTCGGACGTCGACGTCGCCATGGTCGCGCCGAAGGGCCCGGGCCACCTCGTCCGGCGTCAGTTCGTCGACGGCAAGGGCGTGCCCTGCCTGATCGCGGTGGAGCAGGACGCCTCGGGCCAGGCCCAGGCGCTGGCGCTCTCCTACGCGTCGGCCATCGGCGGTGGTCGCGCGGGCGTCATCAAGACGACGTTCACCGAGGAGACCGAGACCGACCTCTTCGGCGAGCAGGCCGTGCTCTGCGGCGGCACGTCCGCCCTGGTCCAGGCCGGGTTCGAGACCCTCGTCGAGGCCGGCTACGCCCCGGAGATCGCCTACTTCGAGTGCCTCCACGAGCTCAAGCTGATCGTGGACCTCATGTGGGAGAAGGGCATCTACGGCCAGCGCTACTCCTGCTCGGACACCGCCGAGTACGGCGACCTCACCCGGGGCCCGCGCATCATCAACTCGGCCGTCAAGGACGAGATGCGTCGCGTGCTCACCGAGATCCAGGACGGGTCCTTCGCCCGCGAGTGGATCGCCGAGGACGACAACGGCCGCCCGAACTTCACGAAGCTCGAGGACGAGGGCAAGGCCCACCAGATCGAGCAGGTCGGCGCCAAGCTGCGCGACCTGATGCCGTTCATCCCGAAGCAGGCGCTCTAGTCCCTGCCGGGGTGGCCACCGCTGGATGTCAGCGGTGGCACACGGCTGACATCCAGCGTCAGCAGCCCGCCACGGTCGTGGTGGGGCGCCGGAGTGTCAGCGGTGGCACACGGCTGACGTCCAGCGTCAGCAGCCCGCCACGGTCGACTCCGGTTGGTGTTCCTGACGACGGGTGTACCTCACTGGTACGCCCGTCGTCGTCGTTCCCGGCACGGGGACCAATGGGCCGTCCCCACCGGTACGGGGAGAGCCGGTTGTCCCCAGGGGGCACGGCGAGATCCCCACCGGGAGCGCCGGCCGTCGGACAGTCGCGCCATGCGACGAGGAACCTGGGCGGCCGATCCGGAGTACGTCCGGAGCGTGGCCGTCGACAACATCGCCCACGTGCACGAGTTGATGGGACTCGGCATCCCGGAGGGCACCATCTATCGGCGCTGCCGCACGGGTGGGCCGTGGACGTTGATGGCACCGGCGACCGTGCGGCTCGGTACCGGGACACCGACCCGGCGGGAACTCGTCCGCGCCGCGCTCGTCTACGCCGGACCGCAGGCCGTCCTCACGGGGTTGGACGCCGCGCGAGCCCACGGACTGCGCCGTGGCGAGCTCCCGGCCGCGGTCCATCTGCTCATCCCGTTCGGGGTGCGCCTGCACGCGACACCGATCGTGCGCGTCGAGCGGACGCGACGACTGCCGACGCCGCCACGGATCCGGGACGGGTTCCCGGTCGCGTCGATCGAGCGGAGTGTGCTCGACGTCGCGCGCACGATGACCGACGAATCCGACATCGCTGCGCTGCTCAGCGAGCCGGTGCAGCGGCGTCTGGTCCTCCCGGAGTCCCTCGTCGCCGAGCTGGAGGCGGGGTGCCGGAAGGGGAGTTCGACGCCGCGACGCGTCCTCCGCGCCGTGACCACGGGTGCGCGGTCGGCTGCAGAGTTCGACTTCCTCCGCTGGTGGAACGCGCAACCGCAGCTGCGTGCCCACGCCATCGTGCTCAACGTCCGGGTCAGCGCGGGCAGCGAGTTCCTGGGGATCGCGGACGGCCTGCTCCCCGACCTGGGGCTGGTCCTGCCCATCGACTCGACCGAGCACCACTTCATGACCCCGGAGCAGGTCACCGAGACGGAACGGCAGCACCGGGCCTACCGATCTGCCGGGTTGCACGTGTACGGCGTGCGGCCGATGCGGATGCGTGGTGACCCGGGTGGACTGCTGCGCGACGTGCTGGACGCCATCGCGGTCGCGGAGCAGTTGCCGACGCCCTCCGTGCTGTGGACCCCCGACCTGCCCCGACCGGCCTGATCCCGGTGCGTCGAGATGCACTGTGGCGAGCTGCTGACGCTGGACGTCCGCCGTGTGCCACCGCTGACACTGGGCCAGGGTTCGCGCTCCATGGACGTGGCGATCTGCTGACCCTGGACGTCCGCCGTGTGCCACCGCTGACACCCAGGGGACCGCACGGGAACCACGTGAGACCGGGGTGAGGTCCGGGTCACACCCTGCCCTCCCGGTCGGTGTGGCGTACGGCACGATGAGCGCCGCGCACCGTCGCCGACCCCGGGGAGAAGCATGCCGAAGCCCGTCGTCCTGATGGCCGAGAAGCTCGCCGCGTCGACGCTGGAGGTGTTCGGCGACGAGGTGGAGGTCCGCCAGGTCGACGGCACGGACCGGGCGGCCCTGCTCGAGGCCGTGGCCGACGCGGACGCGCTGCTCGTCCGCAGTGCGACACAGGTCGACGCCGAGGTGTTCGCCGCGCAGCGCCGCCTCACGGTCGTCGGGCGGGCCGGGGTCGGGCTGGACAACGTCGACGTGCCCGCCGCGACGGCGGCCGGCGTGATGGTGGTGAACGCCCCCATCAGCAACATCGTCTCGGCCGCCGAGCACGCCCTCGCCCTGCTGCTCGCGACCGCCCGGCACATCCCCGCCGCCGACGCCGCCCTGCGCCGCGGCGAGTGGGCGCGCTCGCGCTACGGCGGGGTGGAGATCCAGGGCAAGACGGTCGGCGTCATCGGGCTCGGCAAGATCGGGCAGCTGTTCGCGAGCCGCATCAAGGCGTTCGACACCCACGTCATCGCCTACGACCCGTACCTGCCCGCGAGCCGCGCCGCCCAGCTCGGGATCGAGCTCGTCGAGCTGGACGAGCTGCTCGGCCGCGCCGACATGATGACGATCCACCTGCCGAAGACCCCGGAGACGCAGGGGCTCATCGGCAAGGAGGCGCTGGCGCGGACGAAGCCCGGCGTCATCGTGATCAACGCGGCGCGCGGCGGGCTGGTCGACGAGGAGGCGCTCGCCGAGGCGATCCGCTCCGGGCACGTCGCGGGCGCGGGCGTGGACGTCTACGTCACCGAGCCGACCACGCAGAGCCCGCTCTTCGAGCTGGAGCAGGTCACGGCCACGCCGCACCTCGGCGCGAGCACGGCGGAGGCGCAGGACCGGGCGGGCACCGACGTCGCGCACTCCGTGCTGAAGGCCCTGCGCGGCGACTTCGTGCCCGACGCGGTCAACGTGCAGGGCGGCGCGGTCGGCGAGGAGGTCCGGCCGTGGCTCGGCGTCACGCAGAAGCTCGGCACGCTGCTGTCGACCCTCGTCGGGCAGCCCGACGCCATCACCGTCGAGGTCCGCGGCGAGCTCGCGCACGAGGACGTCGGGGTGCTGGAGCTCGCGGCGCTGCGCGGGGTGTTCGGCGAGGTCGTCGACGAGCCGGTCACGTTCGTCAACGCGCCGGCCCTGGCCGCCGAGCGCGGGGTGACCGTCACGGTGGAGACCGCGACGGAGAGCCCGAACCACCGCAGCGTCGTCACGCTGCGCGCGGGCCACACCACGGTCTCGGGGACGCTCACGGGGACCGACCAGGCGGAGAAGCTGGTGGAGATCAACGGGCGGTCGTTCGACCTGCGGGCCGAGGGCCACGTCCTGCTCGTCGAGTACACCGACCGGCCCGGCGCGATGGGCCTCGTCGGCACCCGGCTGGGGGAGTCCGACATCAACATCGAGGCCGCCCAGCTCTCGCAGACGCGCGATCGCGGTTCGTCGGTCATGCTGCTGCGCGTCGACCGCGCGGTCCCCGACGAGGTGCTGGCCCCGATCGGGAGCGCGCTCGACGCGCGAACCACCCGTTTGATCCCGTTCGGCTGAGGCGTCGATCGGGCACCGCGGGGACCGACACATCCCATGGAGTGATCCGGTGAGGAGTCCCACCGACACGCGCGGTAGCCTCCACCGCAGGTGAGCCCGGTCGCACCATCGAGGTCGGCCCGTCGGGGGAGGAAGGCTGGACATGCGACTCGCGGTGGTGCCCGGAGACGGGATCGGACCCGAGGTCACCAACGAGGCCCTCAAGGTCCTCTCCGAGCTGGCCCCGCAGATCGAGTCCACGCACTACGACCTCGGCGCCGCCCGCTGGCACTCCACCGGCGAGCTGCTGCCCGAGTCGGTGCTCACGGAGCTGCGCGAGCACGACGCGATCCTTCTCGGCGCCGTCGGCGACCCGTCGGTGCCGAGCGGCATCCTCGAGCGCGGGCTGCTGCTGCGTCTGCGCTTCGAGCTCGACCACCACGTCAACCTGCGCCCGGCCCGGCTCTACCCGGGCGTCCGCGGGCCGCTGTCGGCCCAGCCGGAGATCGACCTCGTCGTCGTCCGCGAGGGCACCGAGGGCCCGTACGCGGGCACCGGCGGCCTGCTCCGCAAGGACACCCCGCAGGAGATCGCGACCGAGGTCAGCATCAACACGGCCTTCGGCGTGGAGCGCGTGGTCCGCGACGCCTTCGCCCGCGCCGCGAACCGCCCGCGGCGCAAGCTGACGCTGGTGCACAAGACCAACGTCCTCACCCACGCCGGGTCGCTGTGGTCGCGCGTGGTCGAGGAGGTCTCGCTCGAGCACCCGGACGTGTCGGTCGACTACCAGCACGTCGACTCCACGACGATCCACCTGGTCACCGACCCGTCGCGCTACGACGTGATCGTCACCGACAACCTCTTCGGCGACATCCTCACCGACCTTGCGGCCGCGGTCACCGGCGGCATCGGCCTCGCGGCGTCCGGCAACCTGGACGTCTCGCGCGCCAACCCGAGCATGTTCGAGCCGGTGCACGGCAGCGCGCCCGACATCGCCGGGAAGGGCATCGCCGACCCGACGGCCGCCGTCCTCTCCGTCGCGCTGCTGCTCGACCACCTCGGCGAGCCCGAGCTGGCCCGCCGCGTCGAGGCCGCGGTCGCGTTCGACCTCGCGACCCGCGACCACCAGAACCCGGGCGGCACGAGCGCGGTCGGCGACCGGCTCGCCGCCCTCGTCTCCAGCGCCGCCGGTACCCGCAGCCTCGCCTGAGCCCATGGGACGCTGGTCCCTCGACGACCTCCTCGCCCTGCTCTGGGGCGCAGGAGGTCTCGTCGTCTCCGGGTACTTCCTCCATCTCGCGTTCGGGCCGGGGAGCCTCGGCGAGCCGTGGCCGCTGCTCGGCCTGGCCGTCGTCGCCCTCGTCGGGTTCTCGATCGTCGCCGTCCGCCACCGGCGCGCCGCGAACGCGGCCCGCGCGGCGCGGGAGTCCGGTCCGGTCGGCGGCTGGCGGCCCGCCCCGGTCGTTCCCGACGTCGGGTCGGTGCCGGTCCCGGCGGAGCGCCCGGCCCCGCCCGACCTCTCGCCCGAGGGACGCGCGGAGCTCGCCCGCGTCGTCGGCATCCTCGACCGCGCCGGGCTGTTCCGGCCCCGCACCCCGCGTCCGGTCGACCTGATGGAGGCCGTCGCCGACGCGGGGGAGCCGGTGACGGCGTCCAGCGTGCTCTCGGCGTCGTGGGAGGGCGGGTACTACCACCCGGACTTCGAGCCGGACGCCCACCTCGCGGCCCTCGCCTTCCACGAGTCCCACGTCGAGCAGCTCGAGGACGACCTCCGCGAGCAGGTCGCCGACCTCGCCCGGCTCACCGGCACCCCGATCAGGGTCGAGCACCTCGCGGTCTCCGGGCGGCGGACCGAGCTGACCCTGGCCCTCGTCGGGAAGGACCTCCCTCTGAGCTGGGCGAGCCACCCGAAGTACCTCTCGACGGTGCTGCACGTCGCCGTGGCACGGGCGTTGCCCGAGGTCCGGCTGGCGTGGACGTGGTCGGACCAGGGCGCGTGGCTGGCCGTGCCGCGGACCGACCTGCGGGCCCTGAACGCCGAGCTCGGGCGCGCCGGGGAGTGGACGCTCGTGGCCGACGAGGAGCCGGTGGCGGCCGGAGAGGTGGTCCCGCGCGGCGACTAGGGTGGTCGCCGTGCGTCTCGCCCGGATCGCCCACGCCGACGGTGTCTCCTTCGCCGCCCTCCAGTCGCCCACCGCCGCCGGTGGCAGCCCGGAGGGCGGGGACGTCTGCGCGGAGATCGCGGAGCACCCGTTCGGCGACCCGACCTTCACCGGCCGCACCTGGCCGCTCGCGGACGTCCGGCTGCTCGCGCCGATCCTGCCGTCGAAGGTCGTCTGCATCGGCAAGAACTACGCCGAGCACGTCGCGGAGATGGGCGGAGGTGACGCGCCCGCGAACCCGCTGATCTTCATGAAGCCCTCGACGAGCGTGATCGGGCCGGGCCTGCCGATCCTGCGGCCCGCGGACTCCGAGCGCGTGGACTACGAGGGCGAGCTCGCCGTCGTGATCGGGCAGCCGTGCCGCGACGTGCCCGAGGCGCGGGCGATGGACGTGGTGCTGGGCTACACCGTCGCGAACGACGTCACGGCCCGCGACCTGCAGTCCGCCGACGGGCAGTGGACCCGAGCCAAGGGCTATGACACCTTCTGCCCGCTCGGCCCGTGGATCGAGACGCAGCTCGACCCGTCCGACCTCGCGATCTCGACGACGCTCGACGGCGCCACGGTGCAGTCCTCGCGGACGAGCATGCTCATCCACGGCATCGAGAAGCAGATCGCCTACATCTCGCGGGTCATGACCCTGCTGCCCGGCGACACGATCCTCACCGGCACCCCCGCGGGCGTCGGCCCGATGGTCGACGGGCAGACGGTGTCGGTCACCGTCGAGGGCATCGGCACGCTGACGAACCCGGTCCGGGATCGCTGATGGCGCGCAAGCGCGGTGGTGCGAGCGCCGAGTCCACCTCGCAGGACTGGGTGGCGACGCTCGCCGACGAGGTCGTCGCAGCGCAGAAGGAGATCGAGGGGGCCGAGCCGGGTCGCACGATCATCTGTGCCTCCGGCCTGAGCCCGTCCGGCCCGATCCACCTCGGCAACCTGCGCGAGGTCCTCACCCCGCACCTGGTCGCCGACGAGATCCGCCGCCGCGGCATCCCCTGCGAGCACGTCATCTCGTGGGACGACTTCGACCGCTACCGCCGCGTGCCGAAGGGCGTCGAGGGCATCGACGACTCCTGGGCCGAGCACATCGGCAAGCCGCTGACCGCCGTCCCCGCCCCGCGCGGCAGCGAGCACCCGAACTGGGCCGAGCACTTCAAGGCGCCGATGATCGCGGCGCTCGAGGAGCTCGGGGTGCCGTTCCGCGGCATCTCGCAGACGCAGATGTACACCTCCGGCGCGTACGTGACGCAGACGCTGCTCGCGATGCGCGAGCGCTCGCGGATCGACGCGGTCCTCGGCCGGTTCCGGACGAAGAAGACGGTCATCGCGGACGAGGACGAGGGTCCCGACGACGAGGCGGTCGGCTCGGCCACGGGCGAGTACTTCCCCTACAAGCCGTTCTGCTCGGCGTGCGGCAAGGACGACACGACGATCGTCGCCTACGACGACGACTCCACCGAGATGACCTTCACCTGCGCCTGCGGGTCGTCGGAGACGGTGCTGCTCTCCGAGTTCACCCGTGGCAAGCTCGTGTGGAAGGTCGACTGGCCCATGCGCTGGGCCTTCGAGGGCGTCGACTTCGAGCCGAGCGGGGTGGACCACTCGTCTCCCGGCTCGTCGTACGAGGTCGGCGGCCTGCTCGTCTCCGAGATCTTCGGCGGGCGGCAGCCGATCGGCCCGATGTACGCCTTCGTCGGCATCTCGGGGCAGGCGAAGATGTCGTCGTCGAAGGGCGGCGTGCCGACGCCGTCGTCGGCGCTCGAGGTCTTCGAGGCGCCGCTGCTGCGCTGGCTCTACGCCCGTCGGCGGCCCAACCAGGCGATCAAGGTCGCGTTCGACGCCGAGCTCTCCCGGCTCTACGACGAGTGGGACGCGCTCGCGCGCAAGGTCGCGGGCGGCACGGCCCCGCCGATCGAGGCGCTGGGGCACGCGCGGTCGGTGGCGACGGCGGAGCGGTCGCTGCCGCAGACCCCGCAGCCGGTCTCGTTCCGCACCCTCACCTCGGTCGTCGACGTGACCACCGGCGACCCGCAGCAGCTGAGCCGCATCCTCACCGGACTGGTGTCGAGCGACCCGGAGGAGCCGGTCACCCTCGACGACCTGCGGCCGCGGCTCGACCGCGCGGAGGCGTGGGTCGAGCACTACATGCCCGAGGAGTCGCACACGCGGCTGCTCGCGGCCCCGGACGCCGAGCTGCTGTCGTCGCTGGACGGGACCGACCGGGAGTCGCTGCGCCTGCTGCTCGACGGCCTGGAGCAGGACTGGTCGCTCGAGGGCCTCACGACGCTGGTCTACGGCGTGCCCAAGCAGCAGGCCGGCCTGCCGCTGGACACGAAGCCTGCCGACTCGGACATGGCCGACGAGCTGAAGGCCGCGCAGCGGCGCTTCTTCGTGCTGCTCTACCGGGCGCTCGTCGGGTCGGAGACCGGGCCGCGGCTGCCGACGCTGCTGCTCGCGGCCGGCCCGGAGAAGGTCCGCTCCCTGCTCACAGCGTGAGTTCGTGCTCGCCGTACCGGTGGGACTCCTCGCGCGGGTGGCCGATCATCACGGTCCGGTGGGGCCGGTCGGACAGCGCCTCGGCGATCACACGGGCGGACGTGCCCTCGAGGTAGGGCTCGACCATCGTGACCGTGGGGACCGGTCCGACCGCCGCGCGCAGCCCGTCGGCGTCGAAGGGGCGCACCGTCGAGGTGTAGAGGACGGTCGCGCCGCGGAAGCGGTCGGCGGCGAGCACGCGGTCGAGGGTCGGACCGACGGCGACGACGACGTCGTCCCGCGAGCCCTCCCGGATCGTCTGCAGGCCGTCACCGTGGTGCGGGGCGGCGTTGGCCTCGCTCGACAGTCGGACATAGACCCGATCGGTGCCGCAGATGGAGCCGTGCACGAGGCGGTAGGCCTCCTCCGGGTGCCCGGGCACGTGGATCGTCCAGCCCGGGAGGGTGTCGACGACCGCGACGTCCTCGGGTGCCTCGTGGGTCCGGCCGATCCCCGGCTGGTCGTAGGACGCGCCGATCGAGACCAGCACCGCCCCGACGTCCTGGTGGCCGAGGTCGAGCTTCAGCGACTCGTAGGGGCGTTCGACGAGGAACGGGGCGTACGAGTGCACCACCGGACGCAGCCCCGTGAGGGCGAGCCCGCCCGCCACGCCCAGCATCAGCTGCTCGCGGATGCCGACGTTGACGACGTGCCCGGGGTGGCGGCGGGCCAGGTCCGGGACCGGGTCGGCGCCGGCGGAGATGTCGGCGAGGACGAGGACGGTGCGGTCGTCGGTGTCGATCGCGTCGGCGGTGGCGCGGAGGAACGCCTCGCGCATGGTGGCCGGGGCCAGGCTCGTCGTCATCGCGTTCACTCCTTCTCCTCGACAACGGCGATCACGGCGAGCGGCCGGTCGTCGTGCGCGGCGGTCAGGGCGGTCTCGAGGACGTCCTGGTCACGACCGTCGACGGTGATCGCGCGCCAGCCCTCGACGAGGAACAGCTCGGCCAGCTCGCCGCGGTGGGTGGCCGACGCGTTGTCGACGACCACCGCCGTCAGGGTCGCCATCCCGGAACGGCCGGCGTAGGCGATGGCCTCGTGGTTGGAGCCCTCGTCGAGCTCGGCGTCGCCGACCAGGACGAACACCCGCGGCGTCGTCAGGTTCCGCAGCCGCAGGCCGAGCGCGGTCCCGACGGCGAGCGGGAGGCCGTGCCCGAGCGACCCGGAGCCGATCTCGACGCCGGGCACCAGGACGCGGTCGGGGTGCAACCCGAGGCGCGAGCCGGGCCCGGCCCACGTCGCGAGCTCGGCCTCGTCGAGGAAGCCGTGGGCGGCGAGCACGGCGTAGTAGGCCATGGGGCCGTGGCCCTTGGACAGCAGGAACCGATCGCGCACCGGGTCGTCGGGGTGGGCCGGGTCGACGTGCAGCACGCGGTCGTAGAGCACCTGCAGGACGTCGAGGGTCGAGGTCGCCGCGGCCGAGTGCTTCTCGTCGCCGGTCATGAGCGACATCAGCCGGTGCAGCTCGGCCGGGTCGGTGGGAGGTCGCACGGTGGTCATGGCGACGACCCTGCGACCTCGACGACGGTTGAGGTCAAGGTGTGGCTCCGCCGTGTGAGCACGTTCCGTCGCCAGGGCGACGGAAAGTGCTCTCCCGGGCTCTGCCCACCTACCGGAACAGGCCCCCGAGCGCCCCGCCGACGCCGGCCTCCTGGCCGCTGCCCTGGCCGGCCATCATGTCGAGCGGCACCTCCTCGCACGGCTGCACGATGACGAAGCCGCGGCCGCCGAAGGCCATCGTGTACGCCTCGCCGGTGGTGCGGCCCATGAGCGTGCGCAACCCGAACTGCTCGGCGCGGTGCACGCCGACCTGCAGTCCCGCGGACCAGGCGATCGCCGCCTGCGGGTCCGCGTAGGTCGGGGCGTCGACGTCGAGGACCACGGGCGTGCCCTTGCACGTGATGGCGAGACGGCCCTGACCACGGAAGACGCAGTTGAACAGGCCCGCGCCGCCCATCGACCCGGCACCCGAGACCATCTGGATGTCATAGGACAGGGACGAGTCGAACGCGAGGACGTTCTTGCCGTTGATCGTGAGGGCGTCGTTCGGGCCCTCGAGGTCGATGAGGTGCACGTCCGAGGCGGCGTTGGCGAGGAACACGTCGCCGCGCCCGCTCACCTTCATCAACGGCACGCCCTCGCCGGTGAGCTTCTGCTTGAGGAAGTTGCCGATCCCGCCGGAGCCCTTGGCCTCGAACCGCACGTCGCCCTGGTAGGCCACCATCGAGCCCTGCCGGGCCATGGCCTCCCCGTTGAGCTCGATCTTGAGCATCTTCGAGTTCTGCAGGCGCAGCCCCGGCTGGGCCGACTCCTGCTCCTGGTTCTCGGGGGCGAAGAGGTTGCTGCGCACGGCCGTCTCCTGGTCACTCGGGGTGAGGTGCTGCCCGGTGTCCGGGCGAGATCATCCTCGCGGCGGACACGCACGGTCAACGAGGGGGACAACCCCCAGAGTTCCCCGGGCAACCCCTCGCGCACGTCTCGGGGTCGCCCCCCGGGGACAGCCCGAGGAACGCGTCCGTGATCAGGACTTCGGGAGCGTGTCGCGTCAGAGCTTGCGCGTGTCGCACCCGAAGTCGTGATCACGGTCCGCGGGGCGGCGCCGAGGGACCCGGCCCCTCAGCGCGGCGAGGCGTAGACGATGACGTTGTCCTCGTAGGAGCGCACGGTGCGGTCGAACGGGCCGCCGCAGGTGATCAGCCGCAGCGACGGACCCGCCGTCGGGCCGTAGACCGCCTGGGTGGGGAAGGTGTCCTTGTCGACCGTCTCCACCCGATCCACCGCGAACCGCGCCACGGTGCCGTCGCTGCGCGGGACGTCGATCGGGTCGCCCGGCTTCAGGTCCTTCAGGTTCCAGAACACCCCCGGCCCGCGCCACGAGTCGACGTGGCCGACCAGCACGGCCGGGCCCGTGTCCCCGGGTGTCGAGCCGAACCAGCCGACGTCGTGCGGGGTGGCCGGCGCCTGCAGTTCGCCGTCCCGGTCGAGACCGAGCGCCCCGATCTCGGGCGCGTCGATGTTCGCGCCCGGCACCACGAGGCCCGACGGCCGCACCGGGCTGGTCGGGGCTCCCCACACCGGAAGGTCCGGAGCGGCCGGGGCCGTGAGGGCGGCGCCGTCGGCGAACGAGGTCGCCATCCCGCCGAAGCCGGCCGGCACGCCGCCCTTCGGCGTCGGCCGCGCGGGCGTTCCCGACGACGGGGCGGTGCCGGCGGGCGGGGCCGGGGTGGTCGTCGGGGCGGGGGTCGTGGTCGTCGGAGCCGGGGTGGTGGTCGGTGCCGGGGTGGTGCTGGTCGGGGTGCTGGGCTGCGCGGGGGCGGCGGGTGCCTGGGGCGCGGCCGGTGCCGGCGCGGGGGTTTGTGGTGCAGCCGGAGCCTGCGGCGCAGCCGGAGCCTGCGGCGCAGCCGGAGCCTGCGGTGCAGCCGGTGCCGGGGCGGGCGCCTGCGGTGCGGCCGGAGCCGGGGCGGCCGGGGCCTGCGGAGCGGCGGGCTGTGCTGCGGCAGCCGGGGCGAAGAGGTCCGCGGCGTCGGGGACGGCGGTGACGGTCAGGGCACCCTGCGCGTCGCGCGAGACGACGACGGTGTTCACCGACGTGCTCGAGACCGGGAGGGTCGCGGTGGCCGTGCGACCCGACGTCGTCGTGACGTCCATCGTCCAGGTCCGCGAGTCGACCTCGGCGTAGGGCGAGCTCGCGCCGTAGAAGACGTTGCTCGCGATCGGCCCGCCGCCCTGGGCGGTGACGCTCAGCGGGCCGACGCCGGCCGCGGCGGAGACGACTCGGACGTACGCCTTGCCGGGCGCGGCGAGCTGGGTGCCGTCGGAGAGGACCTCGGCCTGCGGGGTGCCGTCGGGCCCGACGTCGACGAACGCCGCGGTCTGGGCGGTCCGCGCCCCGACCTCGACGTTGGCGGTCAGCGCGGGCGCGGACGTCGGGGCGGCACCGGCGGGGCGGGCCGACAGCGTGTAGGTGCCGGGGCCGGCGGTGAGGTAGTTCGACAGCGTCCGGTAGGTGACGTCCGAGGCCACCTTCGTCTCGGGCAGCCCCGGCCCGCTGACGTACATGTCGACCGCGCCCGTCGAGGGGGAGAGGTGGGCGACGCGCAGCACGCCCTCGTTCCCGGTCGGCGGCGCCGTGAGCTGCGCGGGCAGGAGCGGGGTGGTGAACGCCGCGGGCACGACCGTGAGCGGGACCCACGACGACGGCGGCGGCGGGTTGAGCGCCGCGACGAGCGGGGAGACGGTCCGGATCGGCAGGGTCGGCGCGGCGAGGGCGGCCGGCGGGACCGCGACCGGGCCGACGGACGCGGCGCCGACCGAGACCGCGGGCAGCTGGGCGCCGGAGGACGAGACCGATGTCGACCCGACACCGACCGACGGCAGCGACACCGGACCGGCCTGGGTGGAGCCCACCGCCACCGCGGGCAGTCGGGCGCCGGAGGACGAGACCGACGTCGACCCGACACCGACCGACGGCAGCGAGACCGGACCGGCCTGCGTGGAACTCGCCGACACCGACGGCAGCGCCACCCCGGAGGACGACGCCTCGGTGCCGCCGACGCCGAGCGACGGGGTGGAGAGGGGGCCGACCGAGGTCGAGGGCACGGTGACCGCGGGGAGCTGCAGGGTCGGGCTCTGCGAGGCCGGAGGCGTGACCGTCAGCGGGCGCAGCACGCGACCGGTCGAGGAGGACTGCTCCGACGACGAGGACCGCTCCGACGACGACCGCTCCGACGACGACGACCGCTCCGACGACGACGACCGCTCCGACGAGGAGGACCGCTCCGACGACGACGACGACCGCTCCGACGACGACGACCGCTCCGAGGACGAGGACTCGTCGGAGTCGGACGACTCCGACGACGACTCCGACGACGACGAGCTCCCGGTCAGCTCCCGCACGAGCCCGGACAACCCACCGGAGCCGCCCGACCCGCCGTCGCCGGAGCCCGAGGAGTCCTCGTCGGCGACGGTCAGCACCGGACCCGAGGCGAGCACGGTGGGCGGCGGCGCCTGCGAGCACACGGCCACGCCGATGCCGAGGGTGGACACCACCGCCAGTGCGGTCGCCGTGCTCGCCGCCTTCATCCGTCACTCCCGAGGTCACTGGTCCGAACAGGTGTCACTCATTCGGGGAAACGACCTCGATCGGTTCGCGTGACGCCGATCGGACGGGTGACGCGGGCGACGTCGCGCGCCGGACGGTCGGGGCGGGCACGATCACGGTCATGGTCGAGACCCGGGCCCTCCCGTTGGACGGCATCCTCGTCGTGTCCTGCGAACAGGCCGTGGCGGCCCCCCTGGCGACGCGCCACCTCGCGGACCTCGGGGCCCGCGTGATCAAGGTCGAACGTCCCGGACGCGGCGACTTCGCGCGCGACTACGACACGACGGTGAACGGCCTCTCCAGTCACTTCGTGTGGCTCAACCGGTCCAAGGAGTCGGTCACCGCCGACCTCAAGGACGCCGACCAGCTCGCCCGCGTGCAGGAGCTGATCGCACAGGCCGACGTGTTCGTGCAGAACTTCGCGCCGGGTGCCGCGGAGCGGCTCGGCCTCGGCGCCGAGGACCTGCGGCGCGACCACCCGGAGCTGATCCACTGCAGCATCTCGGGCTACGGCTCGTCGGGGCCCTACCGCGACGCCAAGGCCTACGACGCGCTGATCCAGGCCGAGACGGGGCTCGTCTCCGTCACCGGCACCGAGGAGTTCCCGGCCAAGGCGGGCATCCCGGCCGCCGACATCGGCGCCGGGATGTACGCGTTCTCCGGCATCCTCAGCGCGCTCTACGACCGCGAGCGCACGGGTGAGGGCACCACCTTCGAGGTCAGCCTGTTCGACGCGCTGAGCGAGTGGATGGGCTTCCCCCTGCACTACGCCTACGGCAGCGGGAAGGCCCCCGTCCGGGCGGGGACGAGCCACGCCGCGATCGCGCCGTACGGCTCGTTCGCCGCCGGTGACGGGCAGGAGGTGGTGCTGTCGATCCAGAACGACCGGGAGTGGCGGCGCTTCTGCGAGGTCGTGCTCGGCGACGCCGCCGTCGCGGACGACCCGCGCTTCGTCACGAACTCCGACCGGATCGAGAACCGCCCGGCCCTGCACGAGGCGATCGACGCGGTCCTGCGCGACCTCACCGGCGACCAGCTGGTCGCGCGCCTGGAGGAGGCCGGGATCGCCAACGCCCGGCGCCGCACGCTCGACCAGGTGCTGACCCACCCGCAGCACGAGGAGCGCGGCCGGTTCGTCGAGGTCGGCACCCCCACCGGCCCCATCCGCACGCTGCTCCCGCCCATCACGTTCCTCGACGGTCGGCAGCCGCGCATGGACCCGGTGCCCGACGTCGGGCCGCAGGTCTGACCGCTCGTTCCCGACGACGGGTCCTGCCGCGGCCGCCGCGCCGCGACCGCGGGAGGACCCCGACGTCGGCGAAGGGTCAGTCGACGTTCTCCTCGACGTCGATGCCCAGGGGCCGGGTGAGGCCCCACACCAGGAAGATCGCGGCCACGACGAGCAGGCCGATCCCGGTCCAGAGGTTGATCGAGAGGCCCGCGGCCCGGGCGAGCTGCTCGGGCCCGTCGAGCAGGCCGCGGATCACCAGGACGATCCCGTAGGCGCCCATCAGGGCGCCGATGACATAGCGCAGGTCGAACAGTCGCTGCATGCGGCTGCCGGTCTCGACCGTGGTCTGGGGCCGACCGGGCTGCACCGGTTCGCTCATGATGACTCCCGGCTCAGGCGAAGACGATGTTGAGGACGACGGTCAGGGCGAGCGCGAGGCCGCCCAGCAGCACCGGCTTGCGGTACCAGACGCGCTCCTTGGGCTGGCGCAGCGTCGGGACCACGCCGTCGGCGCCGGGCACGCCGTAGACGATGCCCGCGAGACGCTCCGGCTCGGGCTTCGCGGTGGCCAGCGAGACCACCACGGTGACCACGACGTCGACGACGAACGCGGCGCCGGCCTGGTAGAAGCTCGTCGCGATGCCGGACCCGAAGTCGACCACGCCCGCCTCGGCGAGGACGAAGACGGCCGTGCCGGCGAGGACCCCGGTGAGCAGGCCGGTGAACCCACCCCAGCCGCTGGTGCGCTTCCAGAACATGCCGAGGATGAAGGTCGCGAAGATCGGGGCGTTGAAGATTCCGAACAGCGACTGCAGGTAGGTCATGATGTTGTTGAAGTCGGCCGCGAGCAGCGCGGTGAAGATCGCGATGACGACGCCGACGGCCGTGACCACCCGGCCGGCGTTGAGGTAGTACCGGTCGCTGCGACCCTTCGCGAGGTACGGCTGGAGCAGGTCGTAGGTGACCACCGTGTTCAACGAGGACACGTTCGCCGCCACGCCCGCCATGAACGAGGCGAACAGGCCGGTGAGCGCGATGCCGAGGACACCCTCGGGGAGCAGCTGGCCGATGAGCGCCGGGATCGCGTCGTTGTACTCGAGGCCGCCGGCGGCGTCGTTGCCGAAGTTCGGGATCGCGACGAGCGCGACGAGGCCCGGGATGATCGTGACGGCCGGGATCAGGATCTTCGGGAACGCCGCGATGAGGGGCGTGCGCTGGGAGGCGCTCCGGTCCTTCGCCGAGAGCGCACGCTGGATCTCGGCGAAGTTCGTCGTCCAGTAGCCGAACGACAGGACGAAGCCCAGGCCGAGGACGATCGAGATCCAGTTCGCGCCGATCGGGTTCGTGACGTCGCCGATCCCCGTGCCCTGCCAGGCGTGCAGGCCGCCCTCACCGAGAGCGGACGCGGTCACCTTGTCGGCCAGCGCGGAGAAGCCGCCGACGTGGCGGACGGCGACGATCGCGAGCGGGATCAGGCCGGCGAGGATGACGAAGAACTGCAGCACCTCGCCGTAGATCGCCGAGCCGAGACCGCCGAAGCCGATGTAGACGAGCACCACGGCGGCCGAGACGACGATGCCGAGGAACTCCGGCCACCCGAGCAGCGCGTTCAGCACGATCGCGAGGGCGTAGAGGTTGACGCCCGCGATCAGCACCGAGGCGACCGCGAAGACGATCGCGTTGAGGACGTGGGTGTAGTTGCCGAACCGCAGCTTGAGGAACTCCGGCACCGACCGGACCTTGGAGCGGTAGTAGAAGGGCATCATCACGATGCCCAGGAAGACCATCGCCGGGACGGCGCCGATCCAGTAGTAGTGCACGGTCGCGACGCCGTACTCGGCGCCGTTGGCGGCCATGCCGATGATCTCGGTGGCGCCCAGGTTGGCGGCGACGAAGGCCAGGCCGGTGACCCAGGCGGGCAGCGAGCGGCCGGCGAGCAGGAAGTCGGCGCTGGTACCGACGGCGCGGCGTGCGACCACGCCGATGCCCAGCACGACGACGAAGTACAGGGCCAGGAGGGTGTAGTCCAACCATCCCGGGTTCAGGCGCAGCATGCGCGACCTCTCGGCGGTCCGGGGGTTCCGTGAAGGTTCCCGTGAACGTTATCGTTAGCTGGCGCACACTGTGCGTCCGGAGTCGCCGGGCGTCAAGAGGGCATGAAGGGACGGGCGGATGAGGGGCGAGGAGGGTCAGCCGTGGCCCACCGCTGATGCTGGACGTCAGCCGTGTGCCACCGCTGACACCGGGGAGGGCGCGATGCCCGGGCTCGTCGTCGAGCCGGAGACCCTGCCCGACGGCCGGTCGATCACCTACTTCACGGCGGGCCCGGAGTGAGCGAGCGCCGCTACGACCCGACGCACGACGAGTGGGTCACCTTCGCCACCCACCGTCAGGACCGCACCTACAAGCCGGCCACCGCGGACTGCCCGCTCTGCCCGACGCACCCGGGCGGCCCGGCCACCGAGATCCCGCGCGCGCACTTCGAGATCGCGGTGTTCGACAACCGCTTCCCCTCGCTCTCGCCGACCCCGCCGACGCCCGACGTCGCCGGCACCGACCTCGTGCCGGTCGAACCCGCGTACGGCCACTGCGAGGTGGTCGTGTTCACCGACGACCACGAGGCGACCCTGGCCTCCGTGGGGGAGCGACGCGTCCGGCTGCTCGTCGACGCGTGGGCCCACCGCTTCCGCGCGCTCGCCGCGGACCCGAGGATCGGATACGTGCTGCCGTTCGAGAACAAGGGCGAGGCGGTCGGGGTGACGCTGCACCACCCGCACGGCCAGATCTACGCCTACCCCGACGTCCCGCCGCGTCCGGCGCGTGAGCAGCGCGCGGCCCGCCACCACCGCGACCGCACGGGCCGGTGCGTGTTCTGCGACGTCGTGGCGCAGGAGCAGGGCGGTCCACGCGTGGTGGTCGAGGGGACGCACTTCCTCGCGGGGGTGCCGCCGTGGGCGCGGTTCCCGTACGAGGTCGACGTCTGGGCCCGCGACCACGTCGGCACGATGCCCGAGCTCGACACCGCGGCGCGCGACGACCTCGCCCGCGTCCTCGCCCGCGTCCTCGCCGGCTACGACGAGTACTTCGGCTTCCGGACGTCCTACCTGCTCGGCGTCCACTCGGCGCCGGTGAACGTCCCCGACGACGAGCGCGGGCTCGGCCACCTGCACCTGGAGATCTGCCCGCCCCACCGCGGCGGCGGGAAGCTCAAGTACCTCGCGGGTTCGGAGACGTTCGGGGGCGCCTTCCTCACCGACGTGGCACCCGAGGTCGCCGGCCCGCGCCTGCGCGACGCCGCCGAGCGGGCGACGGTGCCGGCGTGAGCGCCGAGCAGGTGGCCCGGGCCTTCCGGGACGTGCACGGCCGCGACCCCGAGGGGGTCTTCTCCGCGCCGGGCCGGGTCAACCTCATCGGCGAGCACACCGATCACAACGAGGGCCACGTGCTGCCCTTCGCGATCGACCGCCGCACCTTCGTCGCGGCCGCCCGTCGTGACGACGACCGGGTGACCGTGCAGTCGGACGACCCGGGCGCCGAGCCGACCGAGCTCGCCGTCGGGACCCTCGCGAGCGCGACCGGGTGGAGCGCCTACCCGCTCGGCACCCTGTGGGCGCTCGGGGTCGACGGCGGCTGGGACCTCGTGGTGCACGGCGAGGTCCCGCTGGGCGCCGGCCTGTCGAGCTCGGCGGCCCTGGAGAGCGCGGTGGCGCTCGCGGTGAACGAGCTGAGCGGGTCGGGGCTCGACCGCGTCGCGCTCGCCGCGGCCGGGCGGCGGGCCGAGAACGAGGTGGTGGGCGCGCCGGTCGGGATCATGGACCAGGCGGCGTCGCTGCTGTGCCGCGAGGGCTCGGCGCTGCTGCTGGACTGCCGGTCGATGGCCACCGAGGACGTCGCGCTCGGCTTCGAGGCGGCGGGGCTGTCGGTGCTGGTGATCGACTCGCGGGTGCGCCACGACCTCGCCGACGGCGGGTACGCCGACCGCCGCGCCGCGTGCGTCGCGGCCGCCGAGGCGCTCGGGGTGCCCGCCCTGCGCGACGCGACCCTGCCCGCCGTCGAGAACCTCCCCGACGGTGCCCCGCGGCGGCGCGCGCGGCACGTCGTCACCGAGGAGGCACGGGTCCACGAGACCGTGGCGCTGGTGCGGGCGGGGCGTCCGCGCGAGGTCGGCCCGGTGCTCTCCGCCTCGCACGCCTCGCTGCGCGACGACTACGAGGTGTCGGTGCCGGAGGTCGACGCGATCGTCGCGGCGGCCGTCGGTGCGGGCGCGCTGGGCGCCCGCATCATGGGCGGCGGGTTCGGCGGGTCGGTCATCGCGCTGGTGCCGGCGGACCGCGTCGCGGCCGTGGGCGGGGCCTGCCGGGCGCTCGACCCGGAGCCGACGGTGCGGGAGGTCGCGCCGGCCCCGGGCGCGCGGCGCGACCTCTAAGGTCGGCGATCATGGATTCCGGCCGGTCGGTGCGGGTGACGATCGACGACGTCGCCCGGGCCGCCGGCGTCTCCCGCCAGACCGTCTCCCGGGCGATGAACGACAAGGGCGACATCAGCGAGGCCACCCGCCGCCGGGTGCTCGCGACGATCGAGGAGCTGGACTACCGGCCCTCGGCGTTCGCGCGCGGGATGCGCACGCAGCGGGCCGGGACGGTCGCGCTCGTCCTGCCCGACATCGCGAACCCGTTCTTCCCCGCGGTCGCACGCGGGGTGTTCGACGCGGCGGCCGCGCGCGGACTCGCCGTCGTCGTGCACAACACCGACGCGGACGCGGGCGCGGAGGCCGAGGCCGGGCGCGCGATCGTCGACGCCGGCGCCGCCGGGGCCATCGGCTTCTTCGAGGCGCTCGACGATCCCGCGCTCGCGGCCCTGGGGCGCCGGGTGCCGCTGGTGGTCGCCGACCGCCCCGCGCCCGACGGGGCCGTGGCCACCGTGCGCGCCGACTTCCGCACCGGGACGCGCCTGGCGTGCGAGCACCTGACCTCGCGCGGGCACGCCCGGCTCGGGATGCTCGACGGGGCCGTGGAGAACAAGCCCGAACGACGACGGGCGTTCCTCGAGACGAACCCCGACGACCACGTGGTCGCCGCCCCGCCCACCGTGGCCGGCGGGGCCGCCGCCCTGCGCAGCCTGCTCGCCCGGCACCCCGGGATCACCGGGGTCTTCGCCTTCAACGACCTGCTCGCCATCGGGGCGGTCCAGGCGCTGCGGGCGGCCGGGCGTCGGGCCGGCGAGCAGATCGGGGTGGTCGGGTACGACGACATCACCATGGCCGCCCTGCTCGACCCGCCGCTGACCACGGTGCACACCGACAAGTACGAACTCGGCCGCACGCTGGTCGAGGTGCTGGCCCACCGGCTCGACGGGCACCCCGCCGAGCACCGGGTGCTGGCGCCGCGGCTCGTCGTGCGGGGGAGCGCGTAGCCGTCGCTAGTCGAAGACCGGGATGCCGGCGCGGACCGCGTCGGCGCGGCCCTGCGGCTGCTCCCAGTCCTCCTGGCGGCCCAGCGCGGTGAGGTCGAGGTAGGCGAACGACCCGCCGAACCACTCCGCGGCGCGCGCGTAGGACGAGTAGGTGTGGAACACGCGGTCGTCCACGCGCAGGAAGGCCGAGAAGCCCGGCAGCTCCTGGGTGCCCTCCGCGCCCTCCCACGTCGGGGCGTCGCGGTAGTTGTAGTGCATCGTCGCGCCGGACACGTCGACGGTGACGCCGAGGTCGGCGTTGAAGTCGGACCCGGACGAGGAGTACCAGGGGATCGTCCAGCCCTGGCGCTCCTTCCAGTCGGCGAGCTTCGCGTAGGGCGCGCGGGAGACGAAGACCTGCTCGGTGTCGCGGCTGCGCAGGTGCTCGCGGGTCCCCGGCGACCACTCGCGGATGCCGGCCGAGCAGCTCGGGCACATCTCGTCCCAGGCCGGGTCGAACATGACGTGGTTGACCACGAGCTGGCGGTACCCGCCGAACAGCCCGGCGAGCGAGACCTCGCCGTCGGGCCCGGTGAACCGGTAGTCCTCGGTCACCTCCACCATCGGCAGTTCCCGACGACGGGTGTTGAGCGCGTCGCGCGCCCGCGTGTGCGCCTTCTCCTCCTCGAGGAGTTCGCGGCGTGCCTTCAGCCAGGTCTCACGGTCGGTGATCTGCGGGAGGCTCATGGTGACCACCGTGACAGATCAGACTCCGCTTCTGCAATGGGTCGGTTCGGATTCAGGACCACCACCGCGGCGCTGCCGCACGCGACCCACAGCTCGCCGTGGCGCAGCAGCAGGCCGTGCGGGTGGTCGTCCGGGCCGAGCCCGGCCAGGGCGGTGACGGTGCCGTCGTCGTCGAGGCGCACCAGCCCGCTCGCGCCCCACAGTGAGACCACGCAGCCGCCCGCGGTCGCGATGACGTCGTGCGGCTTCGCGGCCCGGTCGGGCAGGTCGTGCTCGGTGAGCCGGCCGTCGAGGTCGAGCCGTCCCACCCGCCCGGCGAGGATCTCGACGAACCACAGCCCGTCGGCGTCGGCGGCGATGCCGACCGGACCACACCCGTCGTCGGGAAGGGGGGTCAGGGCGATCCCGCCCGAGGCCGGGTCGAGGCGCGCGAGCGCGCCGACGCGGTTGAGCGTGCACCAGAGGGCGCCGTCCGGCCCCGTCGTGATCATCGCGGGCATCCCGGCGACCGGGAGGGGGTGCAGGGTGACCTCCTCGGTCGTCGGGTCGATCCGCCCGACGGCCTCGGCCTCGATCGCGGTGAACCAGGCGGCGCCGTCGGGGCCGGCGGTGACGTCGTAGGGGCCGGTCCCCGCGCCGACGTCGACGCCGTGCCAGGTGCCGTCGACGAGCCGGTCGACGCGGTGGTCGCCGGTGCGCGTGCACCACAGGCTGCCGTCGGGGGTGGTCGCGAAGCGGGAGGGTCGGGAGCCGGGCGCGTCGAGGTCGTGGACGGCGACCTCCGCCCCACGGACCCGGGCGAGGCGCCCGGAGTACACGAGCGAGGCCCACACGTCCCCGGCCGCGTCGAGCCCGAGGGCGTAGGGCCCGTCGTCGGGAACGCCGACGGTGATGCGTCGTGCCACGCGACCTCCTAAGACGACAACTGTCGCGATAGAGTGCTGACATGGACGGGCCGACGTCAAGACCCGGGGGTCGCACGGCACGGGTCCGGGCCGCGGTCCTCGCCGCCGTCGTGGCCGACCTCGAGGAGCACGGCCTCGAGGGGCTCGGCGTCGACGGCGTCGCCGCCCGCTCGGGCGTGCACCGGGCGACGGTGTTCCGGCGGTGGGGCGACGTCGGCGGGTTGCTCGCCGACGTCCTCGACGCCGCCGCGGACGACGCCTGGACCCCGCCCGACCACGGGTCGCTCGCGGCCGACCTCGAGGACCTGGCGCAGGAGGTGCTCCGGTACGTCGGGCCGGCGGGGTCGACGGTGCGGGCGCTGATGGGGGCGGCGGAGCGCTTCCCCCGCGCGCAGGCGGGCGTGCACCGCTTCCTCGACGACCGGTACCGCCGCAGCGCGGTGGTCGTGGAGCGGGCGGTGGCGCGGGGGGAGGTCGACGCGTCGGTCGAGCCCCGGCGGGTGCTCGTCGCGGCGCTCGGACCGCTCTACCACCACCTGCTGCACCTGCCGGACCCGCCGGACGCGGCCGACGCGGCGGCCTACGTCCGGCTCGTCGTCGCCGGGATCACGGCGCCCGGTGGCAGACCGCCTCGAGGTTGACGCCGTCCGGGGTGCGGACGAACGCGCCGTAGTAGTCGGCGTGGTACTCGGGCCACAGGCCGGGCCCGCGCAGGCTCTCGGCGCCGGCGGCGAGGGCGGCGGCGTGGAAGGCGTCGACCGTGCCGTGGTCGGGGGCGGTGAAGGCCAGGTGGGTGTCGTCGTCGTAGGGGAGCGGGCGGTCGGCGGCGACGACCCAGAAGAACGGCTTCGGGTGGACGCCGAACGCCTGCATCGCCTTCTGGGTGGCCGTCGCCCGCACCGTGATCAACGGCTCGATCCCGAGCGGTGCCAGGGCGGCGGTGTGGAAGGCGACGGCCCGGTCCAGGTCGGTCACCGGGAGGTTGAGGTGGTCGATCCGCGAACCCTCGAAGCTGCTCATGCCGGGAGCGTGGCAGCGGTAGCGGCCACCGAGCGGCCGGTAGGTGCTCCGCAGGTGAGCACTAACGGTGGCTATAGCCACCGTTAGTGCTCACCTGGGCGTAGCCCACACCGTGACGCCGAGGTCCTCCGACGTCTGGGCCGACAGCTCGCCCGGACCCTCGCCCTCGACCAGCGACGACACGAGGCACTCGGTGGCCAGCGTGTCGGCGCCGTTGCGGATCGCGGCGGTCGTGTCGGCGCGCGAGGCCGACCACCACAGCTCGATCCGGTCGGACACCTCGAAGCCCAGGCGCTTGCGGGCGTCCTGGACGAAGCGCAGCACGTCGCGCAGCAGGCCCGCCTCGCGCAGCTCGTCGGTGAGCTCGGTGTCGAGCCCGACCGACAGGCCGCCCTCGGAGCGCACCGCCCAGCCCTCCCGCGGGGTCTCCGAGATCACGATCTCGTCGCCCGAGAGCTCGACCGGCCCGTCGTCGAGCTGCACCGTCAGCACGCCGTCCACCGGGGCGTCGGTCGACGCCTTCACGGCGTCGGCCACGGTCGGCGTCCGCTTGCCGAACCGCTTGCCCAGCGCGCGGTAGTTCGGCTTCACGTCGAGCTGCACGAGCTCCGACCCGGCGGGCTCGACGGCCGCCACGTTGAGCTCCTCGGCGATCTCGGCGAGCAGCTCGGCGTCCAGCGACGCGAAGCCGGGCGCGGAGACGACGGCGCGCGACAGCGGCTGGCGCGTCCGCACCCCCGAGGCGGCGCGGGTGGACCGGCCGAGCTCCACCACGCGACGCACGAGGCCCATGTCCGAGCGCAGCGACCCGTCGTCGGGAAGGCCCTCGGTGACCGGCCAGGACGCGAGGTGCACCGAGTCCGGCGTGCCCTCGGGCAGCCCGGAGCCGCCCTCGCCCTGCAGCAGCGTCCACAGGTAGTCGGTGGCGAACGGCGTGAACGGCGCCATGAGGCGGCTGACCGTCTCGACGCACTCGTGCAGCGTCGCGAGGGCGGCCGGGTCGCCGTCCCAGAAGCGGCGGCGCGAGCGGCGGACGTACCAGTTCGACAGGTCGTCGATGAACGCGACGATGGCGCGCCCGGCACGCGAGGAGTCGAAGTCGTCGAGCGCCGCGGTCACCTCGGTGACGCAGCTCCGCAGCTCGCCGAGGGCCCAGCGGTCCATCACGTGCGTGGCGGCCGGGGCGTCGGGGGACGGCGTCCAGCCCGCCGCGTTCGCGTACGTGACCAGGAACGACGCCGTGTTCCAGTAGGTCAGCAGGACCTTCCGGACGATCTCGCGCAGCGTCTCGTGCCCGACCCGCCGGTCCACCCAGGGTGAGCCCTGGGCGAGCATCAGCCAGCGGACGGCGTCGGCGCCGTGGGTGGAGAACAGCTCGAACGGGTCGAGGATGTTGCCCAGGTGCTTCGACATCTTGCGGCCGTGCTCGTCGAGCAGGAGGCCCAGGCAGACGACGTTCTCGTACGACGACCGGTCGAACACCAGCGTCCCGACCGCCATCAGCGAGTAGAACCACCCGCGCGTCTGGTCGATCGCCTCGCAGATGTACTGCGCGGGGTAGGCCTGCTCGAAGTCGGCCTCGTGGTGGTGCGGCGCGCCCCACTGGGCGAACGGCATCGCGCCGGAGTCGTACCAGACGTCGATGACGTCGGGGACGCGGCGCATCGTCCCGGTGCCCGACGGCGCCGGGAAGGTGACGTCGTCGACGTACGGGCGGTGCGGGTCGAGCGCGGTGAGGTCCCGGCCGGCGTGCTGCCCGAGCTCGGCGAGCGACCCCACGACGACGACCTCGGACGGGTCCGCGTCGTTGCGCCAGATCGGCAGCGGCGTGCCCCAGTAGCGCTTGCGGGAGAGCGCCCAGTCGACGTTGTTCTCCAGCCAGGCGCCGTACCGGCCGTGCTTGATGTGCGGCGGGTACCAGGTCGTCGCCTCGTTCTCCGCGAGCAGCTCCTCGCGGATCGCGGTCGTCCGGATGAACCACGACGGCAGCGCGTAGTAGATCAGCGGCGTGTGGCAGCGCCAGCAGTGCGGATACGAGTGCTCGTAGGACTCGGCGCGGAACATGACGCCGCGGGCCTCGAGGTCGGCGATCAGCGTCGGGTCGGCCGCCTTGAAGAACATCCCGCCGACCAGGGGGACGTCCTCGAGGAAGTGGCCGTTCGAGCCGATCGGGTTGACCATCTCGAGGCCCTCGTTCTTCGCGACGAGGTGGTCCTCGGCGCCGAACGCGGGGGCCATGTGCACGAGGCCGGTGCCGGCGTCGGTGGTGACGTGGTCGCCGTGGACGATCCGGAACGCGTCGCCGAAGCGGTCGCCCGCCAGCAGTTCGAACGGGCGCGTGTAGTGCGAGCCGATGAGGTCGGCGCCGGTGAGGCGGGCCGTCACCTCGACGTCGTCGGACCCGAGCACGTGCGCGAGGAGGTCCTCGGCCAGCACGAGGTCGTCGTCGCCGTGGCGCACCCGGACGTAGACGACCGAGCGCTCCACCGCGACCGCCGTGTTCGACGGCAGCGTCCACGGCGTCGTCGTCCAGACGAGCATGTCCGCGCCGGCCCAGGGGCCGTCGGTGAGCGGGAAGCGCACGTAGACGCTGGGGTCGACGTCGTCCTCGTAGCCCTGCGCGACCTCGTGGTCGGACAGCGGCGTCTCGTCGCGCGGGCAGTACGGCGTGACGCGGTGGTCCTCGACGAGCAGGCCCTTGTCGAAGATCGTCTTGAGCGACCACCAGACGCTCTCGACGTAGCGCGGGGCCATCGTCATGTAGGCCTCGTCGAGATCGACCCAGTAGCCCATGCGCTCGGTCATCGCCGCGAAGGCGGAGACGTTCTTCAGCGCCGACTCGCGGCAGGCCGCGTTGAACTCCGCGATCCCGTACCGCTCGATGTCACCCTTGCTCGTGAAGCCGAGCTCCTTCTCGACGGCGAGCTCCACCGGCAGGCCGTGGCAGTCCCAGCCCGCGCGCCGTGGCACGTGGTAGCCGCGCATCGTGCGGAAGCGGGGGAAGAGGTCCTTGAAGGCGCGGGCCTCGACGTGGTGGGTGCCGGGCGTGCCGTTCGCCGTGGGCGGCCCCTCGTAGAAGATCCAGGGCTCGCCCTGGGCGGTCTGCTCGAGCGACCGGCGGAACACGTCGCGCTTGTCCCAGCGCTCGAGAATCTCCTGCTCGATCGCCGGCAGGTCGACGCTGGCGGGCAGGGGGGCGAAGCTCGGACTCACCGGTCCAGCGTACTCAGCGTCCCCGTCGGCCCGGACGGGTGCGTGACCTGCGGGGACACCGTGACGGGTGGGGGGTGCTCGAGGCGCGTCGACGGGGTCGGTACAGTTGTCCCCGTCGCCGCCGCGGCCTGACGGTCACGGTGGGTGACACCCATGGGGTATGGTGTAATTGGCAACACGGCTGATTCTGGTTCAGTTGTTCTAGGTTCGAGTCCTGGTACCCCAGCTGCGAGCAGCGACCGGGCGATCTTGTAGAGTTCCAGCCGCTGTTCCTCCTAGGGCCCCGTCGTCTAGCGGCCTAGGACGCCGCCCTCTCAAGGCGGTAGCGGGGGTTCGAATCCCCTCGGGGCTACATCACGGAGCGCCTCGACCCACCCGGGTCGGGGCGCTTCGTCGTTCCCGGGTGTCAGCGGTGGCCCACGGCTGACGCCTGACGTCAGTGCCGCGCCACGCTCGTCGTGCCGACGCTCACGGCTCGACGAACGCCGACGGCGTGGCGATCTCGTCGAACCAGAGGTAGGCGAGCAGCACGGCCCGCTCGCCGGTCCGCATCGCGTGCGGCTGCCAGGGCGCGTGGTGGATCAGTTCGCCGGCGGGCTCGTCGACCCAGCCGTCGCCGTGGTCCCAGCGGATCGCGCCGAGCGGCAGGTAGTACTCCTCGGCGGGGTGGTGGTGGGCGCGGTAGTGCACGTCGGGGCCCAGGACGACGAGCCCCAGCACCAGGTCCTCGTCCCCGCGCAGCGTGGCGTGGGCGTACCCGGCGAACAGGGCCTCGTCGGAGGCGTACGAGGCGGTCCGGGTCCAGGCGGCGCGGTGCGCGAGCAGCCCGACCGCCTCGGCGAGCTGGTCGTCGACCTCGTCGGCGACCCGCGCGATCGCGTCGTCGAGGTGGGCGAGGACGGGGAGGTCCGGCGGGTCGGACGCGAGCTGCGGTGGCCCGCCGAGGCTCGCGACGGCCATGAGCTCCGCCATCGCGCCGGTGCGTCCGAGGGCGGCCACGAACCGGGCGGTCAGGGCGTCGACGGCGGGTCCCGCGGCGGTCACGGAGCCGATCCTGGCAGCGTCCGCGGCGGGACGACAGGAGCGCCTCCCTGCCGTCGGCCGCCGGCGACGACGCGTTCCTGCCGACCCCCTCCGAACGGCCAGGGCGGGCGGGTCGTCCGGTGGATGTGACGGCCACCACGAACTAGCGTCGGGCCACCACCACTGGAGCCCACCGGGGGGACCCATGACCACCGTTCGCGACGACACGGCGCTGGCGAAGGCGACGCTCGACGAGACGTCGGGGGTGATGGGCTCGGTGCCCGGGCACCGGGTCACGCACACCAAGGGCGTCCTGCTCACCGGCACGTTCACCGCGACGCCGGAGGCGAGGACGCTCACGCGCGCCGCCCACATGCAGGGCGACCCGGTGCGCATCACGGTCCGGTTCTCCAACGGCGCGGGCAACCCGCGCTGCTCGGACGCGGCGGTCAACGACCCGCGCGGCATGGCGGTGAAGTTCTCCCTCCCGGACGGCGGCGAGACCGACCTCGCCCTGCAGACGTGGCCCGTGTTCCCGGCGGCGACGCCCGAGGAGTTCCACGGGTTGATGACGGCGCAGAACACCGGCGAGGCGGCGACCGCGACCTTCCTGGAGGCGCACCCGCACATCGCGGCGGCCCTGCAGGCGATCGAGGACCTCGGCGACCCGCCGCTGGCGTGGGGCCGCACGGCGTTCAACTCGATGAACGCCTACAAGCTCGTCAACGCCGACGGCGACGAGCAGTACGTGCGCTTCCGCTTCGAGCCGGTGGACGGCGTCGCGTTCCTGCCGCGGGACCAGTGGGACACGGCCGACCCCGACCACCTCATGAACGGCGTGCTCGAGCAGGTCCCGGTCCGCCACCGCCTGCTCGCCCAGCTCGCGCAGGACGGCGACCAGACCGTCGACCCGAGCCGGGCCTGGCCGGAGGACCGCCCGTGGGTCGACCTCGGCCTCGTCGAGTGCACGGGCCCGGACACCGAGCGCGAGCGGGACGGCGACGTGCTGGTCAACGACCCGACCCGCGTCACCGACGGCGTCGAGATGTCCGACGACCCGATCCTGCACTTCCGCCACCACGTCTACGCGGAGTCGGTCCGACGCCGGACCTGAGTCCCCCAAGGCGCGCCCGGTCAAAGGGCCCCGACGCCCGCCGCCCACTGCCGCCACTCGGCGTTGCCCTGCCGGAGCAGGGCGTCCGCTGTGGCCAGCTGGTCCCGGTCCTGCGTCTCCAGGGCGGCGGCGAGGGTCTCGAAGCCGGCGAGCTGCAGGCGCGCTCCAGTGACGGCGTGTCCGTGGACGCTCGACACCATGGGGTCCGAAGGACGCACCGACTCGGCGCCCTCGAGCATCGACCGGAGCACGGGAAGCTGCTCGGCTCGGATGCGCCGGGCCGACTCGTCCGCCGGTGGGCTCTCCGTCTGGAGCTCGCGGAACCAGGCTGCGGTGCTCCTGCGGCCCTCGAGGAGGGGCCGGGCGACCACGTCGGCGTAGAGGCTCCGGGGGACGTCGGCGGTGGGTGCGACCGCCTGCTGCGACCCATCGCGCCCGGCCGGCGTAACGGTATCGCCACCGACGTCATGAGAGAGGTCGCTCGGCAGTCCCGGGGCGACGACGGACCTGGCCGCCATGAGCCCGGTCGCCGAGCCACCTGCGAGCAGGAGGGCGAGCAGTGCGGCCACCGCCGTGGACCGGAGCCCCGGCACGGGGGTCAGCCCGAGCGACGCGACCGCCACGGACAGGAGCCAGCCCGCGCCGAGGGCCCCGCTGACGAGCGGGACGGCGAACGCCAGGGGGTTGCCGCCGACGATCGCGACGATCACCAGGAAGAGAATGGCCGTCGTTGTGGTGGCCACCGGCCCGGCCAGGAGACCCGCACCCGCGCCGGCGGTACCCCGCAGGAGCGTGAGGACGGCGACGACGACCGCGCCCACGGCTGCGGCGGCGAGCACCGCGGCGTCGAAGCGCGCGATGGCGTCCGCGTCGGTCTCCGATGCGCCTGCGACAGCCCGGTGTAAGGCGAGACCGGCGCCACCGGCCACGCCGGCGACCAGACCGACGAGAATCGTCCCGCGACCCGGGAGGGCGGTCCACGACGAGGACCCGCCCCACCAGGGCGGGGTCGAGCCGTCCCGACCACGTCGCAACGCCCAGGCTGCGGCGAGGGCGAGGACGAGCGCTGCGACCCCGGGCAGCGCGAGCGCTCCCGGGGCGGTCAACCACGCCGCGACGAGGCCCCAGCCGCCAGAGAACGCCACCTCGAGCTGTCCGGTAGCCCACAGCACCGTGGTCACGAGCAGGGCGCCGGCCAGTGCCGCCGGCGCCCACACCGAGGCGGGGCGCCGCGTGCGCCCGACCCCAGTCACCCACTGCTCACCAAGACCTCCGAGCAGGACCGTGGCACCGGCCAGGGCCACCGGAGCGATCACGGCAGAGGCGGCCTGGTCGAGGCCGACGAGCGCCAGCCCCGAGACCTGGCCGACCAGACCGCCGCCGAGCACCCCGAGTGCGACCCGACCCGTCCCGGCGCGACGACCACCCGAGCGGGCGGCCAGGGCATCGCGCCAGAGCCCGATACCAAGCGTGACTCCTAGGAGGGGCCCGAGGACCAGGGCGCTGATCAGTGCCACGAGGTTGATCGACGGGTCACCGAGGAGCAGGGCCGCGGCTGTGTTGCCCACGACAGGAACCGCGAACAGGGCGAGGAAGCCGAGGGGGAGGCCGTCCAGCAGCCCGAGGGTCGCCGCCCCGACGGGCTCGGCGAGGACGGCCCGTCGCTGGGCGGGCCCGGGATGCCAGGCCACGGCGGCGCGTCGTCCCGACTCCTCGGGGCGCCGCGCTAGCTCGACGTCGAGCACCCGGCCGACGCCGGGGCGTCGGGCCGCCCGTAGGTCCGCGTCGAACTCGCGGGCCCGCATCAGTCCCCGCACCAACAGGAGGACCACCCCCAGCAGGAGGGCTGCCCGCCAACCGATGTCCAGGGCGAGTCCCGGCTCACGCCCCACCGCGGCCACCACGACGGGGATGGCGAGCAGCGGACCGAGGACGTAGGCCAGCGACCGGGCCAGCCAGGAGATACCGACGTCGCGGTGGGCCAGGTGGGCCAGTTCGTGACCGACGAGGGCGTCGAACAGAGCCGGGTTGCCGCGGAGGGCGAGCTTGCGGGGGAGCGCGATCCGGTGGTCTCCGGGCCGTCCCACGCAGAACGGCGACCGCACGCTGCCCGGACCGACGAGCAGACCCGGCGGGCGCACGCCCATCTCGGCGGAGAGCGCGGCGACGGCCGCGATCGCCCGGGCGAACCGGCCGTCGGCCGGCTCGAGACGTCGGCGGCGCCGGATGACCACCGGCGCGGCGACCACTACGACGACGGCGAGGACGACGCTGCCCGAGGCGGTCAGCAGCGCGACGACGGCCCGCCGCCGTTCTGCCGGGGATTGGCAGGCGGTCTGCGCCGCGGTGTCGGGGAGGATCTGACCCGGCTGGAGACACCCCTGCACGGCGGTCTGCCACGACTCCCCGAGCACGGCGTTGTGCATCGCGGTCCCGACGAAGAGCGCCGCGATGACCAGGGCCACCGACAGCACGACCATCCGCAGGGCGGTGGAGGGCGGCAGCGCGAGGACGTCCGGCCGCGGCGGGGTGGTCACGACCGCACACGCAACGACCCGACGGTCGCGTCGGCGATGACCGTTGCCTGGCCGGGCGGCAGCCCGAGCGCCCGAGCGTGCTCGAGAACGACGCCCCGCACGTGAAGCGCCTGGTCCTGAGTGAGGGCCGGGACGTTGGCGGCCGGCTCGCCGGGCCCGCGCCGGAACAGCGCACGGATGCGGCGGACCAAAGGCTCCTTCACGACGTCCTTCGCGATGTCCTTGGCGATATCGCCCGCGAAGGCCCCCAGGACCGGAAGGACGACGCCGGCGGCGGATAGCAGGTATGGCGTCGTCATCACCACGTCGATCCCGGCGCCAAGGGGCTCGTCGCGATCGGGCGGGTGCAGCGCCGACTCCGGGTCGTCGAAGTACTCGGCGGCCGAGTCGTTGAGGACGACGATCTCGTCGGGCGCCGCGCGTTCAAGAGCGAGAGCGGTCAGTTCGACCGCGAGGTCGCGCTGTTCCTGGTCGATCGCCAGAGCCCTTTTCGTCGCCACGCGAGGACGATAGGTCCCCCAATTCTCCTGCGATTCGTCCGAATCGGGGGGATGCGTCGCGTACCCGCCATTTCCGCATTCACGCTGTACCCGACCGCTCGCCGTCGGTGATGTCCTCACCAGAGGTGAGGAGGAGGGCACAATTCGTGTCGACCGACACGCGGGTCCCGTGCCCGAGGAAGCCGCCTCTGGCCCTTGAGCAGGTCTCGGACAGGACCCGACCGCCTCCTGCGCCATGCTTTCGGCCGTGACCGTCCTCGACACCCGCGCGCTGAACCGGGCGACGCTCGCGCGGCAGCACCTGCTCACGCGGGCGCCGCTGGACCCCGTCGACGCGATCGCGCACCTCGGCGGCCTGCAGGCCCAGGAGCCGCAGGAACCGTTCGTCGGGCTGTGGTCGCGGTTGGATCCGTTCGACCCGGCCGCCCTCGACGCGCTCCTGACCGACCGGCGGGTCGTGCGCCTGCACCTGATGCGGCGCACGGTCCATCTCGTGACGGCCGGTGACGCGCTGGCCTGGCGTCGGCGTCACGACCCGATGCTGCGTCAGCGCCTGCTCGGCGTGTACCGGACGGAGCTCGCGGGCGTCGACCTCGACGAGCTCGCCGTCGAGGCCGCCGCGCTGTTCGCCGCGGGCGAGCCGTCGATGCCCGAGGTCGGCCGGGCCCTCGCGGAGCGCCGGCCGGGACCGGGGCACCGCGCGCTGGGCGAGGCGGCGATGACGGTGGTCCCGGTCGTCCAGGTCCCGCCCCGCGGACTGTGGGGCACGACGACGGGCGCGCGTTACGCCCCGCTGGCGACGTGGCTCGGGACCGAGCCCGACCGGCCGTCGGGAACGATCGACGCGGACCTGGTGCGCCGCTACCTCGCCGCGTTCGGCCCGGCCGCGTCGGCCGACCTCCGCGCCTGGTGCGGCCTCGCGGGGCTCCCGGCGGCCGTCGCCGCGGTGCGGGAGGAGCTGGTGTCGTTCCGCGACGAGCGGGGGCGCGAGCTGCTCGACCTGCCCGACGCGCCCCGCCCGGACCCGGACACCCCTGCGCCGGTGCGCTTCCTGCCGGCCTTCGACAACGTCGTCCTCGGCTACCACGACCGCAGCCGGATCATCGACGACGCCCACCGCCTGCTGTCGGTCGCGGGCAAGCGCTTCGTGCTCGTCGACGGGCGGGTGGCGGCGACGTGGGGAGTCGTCGACGGCGTCCTCGCCGTCGAGCCGCTGCGTCGGTTCACCCGGGCCGACCGGTCGGCGGTGACCGAGGAGGGGCGGGCGCTCGCGCGCTTCCTGCCCGACGTCGAGCGGGGCCGGGTCAGGGTGGCGTCGTCCCGTACATGATCGCCCGCGTGTTCTCCTCGGTGTAGTACGCCTCCATCTGCGCGACCGACATGTCGTCGGTGGTGCGCGCCGCCATCTCGGCGATCGACGGGAGGTCGTCGGCCGGCCACGACTCGGGCGACCACAGGTCCGAGCGCAGGAACGCCTTCGCGCAGTGCGTGAAGACCTCCTCGACCGCGACCTCCAGCACCAGCCGCGGCACGTGGTTGCGGTGGCGCAGCCGCTCGGCGTACGGCGGGTCGAGCAGCAGCCGGGCGGTGCCGTTCACGCGCAGCGTGTCGTGGCGGCGCGGCACCAGGAAGATGAGCCCGACGTGCGGGTTCTCGATGATGTTGGCGAACCCGTCGACGCGCCGGTTGCCGGGACGGTCGGGCAGCACGAGCGTGTGGTCGTCGAGGACCAGGACCGAGCCGGCCGGGTCGCCCTTCGGGGAGACGTCCACGCGACCCCGGGCGTCCGACGTCGCGATCATCTGGAACGGGCTGCGGGCGATGAAGGCCCGGTCGACGTCGTCCAGCCGGTCGCGCTGCTTGGTCACGGCGCGGCGCACCGGCTCGCCGACGACCTCGCGGAGCTGCTCGAGACTCGTGATCTGCTCGCTCACCGTCCCACGGTAAGCAGCTCCGCACCGGGAATCTAGACGCTGCGCCCGCCGTCGACCGGCAGCACGACGCCGGTGAGGAACGCCGCCGCGTCCGACGACAGGTACACCGCCGCGTTCGCGATGTCCTCGGGCTGCCCGAGCCGGCCGAGCGGGATGCTGCCGATGAACCGCTCGCGGGCGCCCTCGGGGTCCTCCGGGCCGAGGAACTGCGGGAGCATCGCGGTGTCGGTGGCCACCGGGGCGAGGCAGTTCACGCGGATGTCCGGGGCCAGCTCCAGGGCGAGCGTGCGGGACAGGTGGTTCACGGCCGCCTTGCTCGACGCGTACCCGCCGAAGCCGGGCCGGGTCCGCTCACCCATGATCGAGCCGACGATGGTGATCGCCCCGCCGCCGCTGCGCCGCAGGGCGGGGACGGCGGCCCGGACGCCGAGCCAGACGCCCTTGACGTTGATGCGGAAGATGCGGTCGAACTCGTCCTCCTCCTGCTCCATCGTCGGCACCGGGTACCCGGTGAACCCGGCGTTGCAGGACAGCACGTCGAGGCGGCCGAACTCCTGCTCGGCGAGCGCCACGGCCGCGGCGGAGGCCTCGGCGTCGGTCACGTCGACCTGCGCCGACCGCGCGTTCGCCCCGAGCTCCTGCGCGACGGCGGCCGCGCCCTCGCCGTCGAGGTCGGTCACCACCACGGACGCGCCCGCGGCCGCGAACGCCACCGCCGTGGCCCGGCCGATCCCGGAGGCACCGCCCGTCACGATCGCGACCTTGTCCTGCAGTGCCGTCATGGGGCCTCCTCGCCGTCGGGTCGACATGATCGGCATTCCCCGACGGCGGGTGACTCACGCCGGGCCTGGCGTGGCGGCCTGCTGACGTCGGGCGTCAGCGGTGGCACACGGCTGACGCCGAGCGCCGGCGGTGGCACACGGCCGACGCCCGACGGCGGGGAGCGCTCACGCCAGGGCCTTCTCCAGCGCCCGGGCCGCCGCGAGCAGGTCGTTCGCCCACCGGGAACCGGGCTTGCGACCGATGCGTTCCACCGGACCGGAGACCGACACGGCGGCGACGACCGCACCGTCCGGTCCGCGGACCGGGGCCGAGACGCTCGCGACCCCCTGCTCCCGTTCCGCGACGCTCTGGGCCCACCCGCGGCGGCGGATCTCGGCGAGCAGGTCGGCGTCGAACGCGCCGGGGGCCTCCGGCGACCAGGCGATCAGCACCTTGGCGCCCGAGCCGGCCGTGAGGGGCAGGCGCACGCCGACCGGCACCGTGTCGCGCAGCCCGGACGCCGGCTCCGCCACCGCGACGCACACCCGGGAGTCGCCCTCGCGGCGGTAGAGCTGGACCGACTCGCCCGTGAGGTCGCGCAGCGTCGGCAGGACGTCCTCGGCGGCGGTGAGCAGCGGGTCGTGGTGGCCGTGGGCCATCTCCGCGAGGGCGGGGCCCGGCCGCCACCGGCCGTCCGGATCGCGCTCGAGCAGCCGGTGCACCTCCAGCCCGACGGCGAGCCGGTGCGCGGTGGCCCGGGGCAGACCGGTGCGCTCGACGAGCTCGGAGAGCCCACACGGTGCCCCCGCGGCCGCGCGGAGCACACCCACCGCCTTGTCGAGCACGCCGATTCCGCTACTCTGTCCCACAGAGCGACACAGTAATCCCATCATCTGGGATTCACCACCACGCAGGCAGGGATCGATGGGACGCACACTCGCCGAGAAGGTCTGGGACCAGCACGTCGTGAGGCAGGGGGAGGGTGACGAGCCCGACCTGCTCTACATCGACCTCCACCTCATCCACGAGGTGACGAGCCCGCAGGCCTTCGACGGACTCCGGCTGCACGGCCGCGGGCTCCGCCGCCCGGACCTCACGATCGCCACCGAGGACCACAACGTCCCGACGCTCGACATCCTGAAGCCGATCGCGGACGAGGTCTCGGCGACGCAGGTCGCGACGCTGCGGCGTAACGTCGAGGAGTTCGGCGTGCGCCTGTTCCCCATGGGCGACGCCAACCAGGGCATCGTGCACATGATCGGCCCGGAGCTGGGGCTGACGCAGCCGGGCACGACCGTCGTGTGCGGGGACTCGCACACCTCCACGCACGGCGCGTTCGGCGCGCTCGCGTTCGGCATCGGCACGTCCGAGGTGGAGCACGTGATGGCCACCCAGACGCTGCCGCTGAAGCCGTTCCGGACCATGGCGATCGAGATCGACGGCGAACTGCGTCCGGGCGTGACCAGCAAGGACGTCATCCTCAAGGTCATCTCGCAGATCGGCACCGGCGGTGGCGCGGGCTACGTCCTGGAGTACCGGGGCGAGGCCGTCCGGGCGATGTCGATGGAAGCGCGCATGACGATGTGCAACATGTCCATCGAGGCCGGCGGGCGCGCCGGGATGGTCGCCCCCGACGAGACGACCTTCGCGTACCTGAAGGGGCGCCCGCACGCGCCGCAGGGCGCCGAGTGGGACGCGGCGGTGGAGGCGTGGCGCGAGCTGCGCACCGACGACGACGCGGAGTTCGACGCCGTCGTGCACATCGACGCCGACGCGCTGACCCCGTTCGTCACCTGGGGCACCAACCCGGGCCAGGGCCTCCCGCTCGGCGAGTCGGTGCCCGACCCCGCGACGATGGACGACGACGAGGCCGCCGCCACCCGCAAGGCGCTCGCCTACATGGACCTGGAGCCGGGCACGAAGCTGCGCGACGTCGCGGTGGACGTGGTGTTCCTCGGCTCCTGCACCAACGCGCGCATCGAGGACTTCCGCGCGGCGGCCGACGTGCTCCGTGGGCACCGGATCGCCGACTCGGTGCAGATGCTCGTGGTCCCCGGCTCGATGGCCGTCAAGGCGCAGGCCGAGGAGGAGGGCCTCGACCAGGTGTTCCGCGACGCCGGCGCCGAGTGGCGCAACGCGGGCTGCTCGATGTGCCTCGGCATGAACCCCGACCAGCTCGCGCCGGGGCAGCGCTGCGCCTCGACGTCGAACCGCAACTTCGAGGGCCGGCAGGGCAAGGGCGGGCGCACCCACCTGGTGTCGCCGCTGGTCGCCGCGGCCACCGCCGTGCGGGGGACGCTGAGTTCCCCCGAGGATCTGTCGCCCACCGTGCTCACGACGGCCTGAGGGAGCTGACCGTGGAGAAGTTCACGACCCACACCGGCATCGGCACCCCGCTGCGGGTGTCGAACGTCGACACCGACCAGATCATCCCGGCGGTGTACCTCAAGCGCGTCACGCGGACGGGCTTCGACGACGGGCTGTTCGCCTCGTGGCGCAACGACCCCTCGTTCGTGCTGAACCAGGAGCCCTACGACCGCGGGTCGGTGCTCGTCGCCGGCTCCGACTTCGGCACCGGGTCCTCCCGCGAGCACGCCGTCTGGGCACTGATGGACTACGGCTTCCGCGTCGTGATCTCGTCGCGCTTCGGCGAGATCTTCAAGGGCAACTCGTCGAAGGCCGGGCTGCTCGCGGCCACCGTCGAGCAGTCCGACGTCGAGCTGCTGTGGAAGAAGATCGAGTCGCGGCCGGGCCTGGAGCTGACCGTCGACCTGACGGCGAGGACGGTCACGGCCGAGGACCTCGTCGTGCCGTTCACCGTCGACGACTACACCCGCTGGCGCCTGCTCGAGGGGCTCGACGACATCGGGCTCACGCTGCGCCACGAGGCCGACATCGACGCCTACGAGAAGGCGCGGCCGTCGCACAAGCCGACGACGGTGTAGCCCGACCCCACCCCACCTGGCAGGAAAGCGTCGTTGCTGTCATCCAGCGACAGCAACGACGCTTTCCTGCCATCTGGCGAAAGGTCTCACCAGGGGATGGTCCCCGCGTCCTCGACGTAGCCACCGGTGGGCCCGTCGTCGGGCAGGGTCGCCAGCCGGATGGCCGTGGCCGCGCCCTGCTCGGTGGTGCGGTGGCCGCGGAAGCCGTTGAGGTCGGTCGCGACGAAGCCCGGGCACGCCAGGTTGATCTTGATGTTCGTGTCCGCGAGCTCCTTGACGTACTGGACCGTGACGGCGTTCAGGAACGTCTTGGAGGGGGAGTAGGCCGCGGCGATCGGCCCGGTGTCGCCCCCCGAGGTCTGGCGGGCGAGCGAGCCGACGCCGGACGACACGTTCACGATCCGCGGGTGCGCCGAGCGGCGCAGCAGCGGCAGCATCGCGTTGGTGACGCGGACGACGCCGTAGACGTTGACCTCCACCGCCGCGCGCATCGTGTCGATGGCGACCTGCGTCGGCAGCTGCTCGGCGCCGCCGGTGACGCCGGCGTTGTTCACCAGCACGTCGAGCCGGTCCAGCGAGGCCGCGGCGGCGGCCACGCTCGCGTCGTCGGTGACGTCGAGCGGGACCCCGAACGCGTCCACGCCCGCGGCCCGGAGCTTCTCGACGGCCTCCTCGCGCCGGGCGTCGTCCCGCGCGCCGACGCCGACCCGCATGCCCTGCGCGCCCAGGCCCGCCGCGATCGCGTAGCCGATGCCCTTGTTCGCCCCGGTGACCAGGGCGGTGGTGCTCTCCTCGCTCATGACGACCATGCTCGGCCCGGGTCGCCGGACCCGTCCACGACCGCCTCGGTGCCGATCGATACCGCAGGGGTATCACTGGAGGGGTGGAGACACGGGAGCTGCGGTACTTCGTCGCGGTCGCCGAGGAGCGGCACTTCGGGCGGGCGGCCGAACGGCTCGGCATCGCCCAGCCCCCGCTGTCCCGGGCGATCCAGCAGCTCGAGCGGCGGGTGGGCGCCCGACTGCTCGAGCGGACCAGCCGCGAGGTCCGGCTGACCGGGCCGGGCGCGGTCCTGCTCGCCGAGGGGCGCGCGGCGCTGGACGCCGTCGACGCCGCGGAGCGCCGGACCCGCCGCGCGGCCGGGAGCGGCCCCGACCTCGTGCTCGTCGCGAAGGCGGGGGCCTCGGAGGAACTGCTCGCGAAGGTCCTCGACGCCTACGCCGCCGAGCCCGGGGCGGTCGAGGTCGACGTGCAGCTGTGCGGGCCGGGGCAGCAGGAGCGGCTGCTGCGCGACGGCCGCGCCGACGTCGCCCTGCTGCACCGCCCGTTCGACTCGACCGCCGGCTTCGACACGGAGGACCTCGCCTCCGAGGGGCAGTCGCTCTTCCTGCCCGCCGGGCACCCGCTCTCGACGCACGCGCAGCTGCGGCTGGCCGACGTCGCCGACGTCCCGCTGCCGCGCTGGCCCGGTCCCGACGGCACGTACCCGAACGGCGCGGGCCCGCAGGTCCGGGACACCGCGCAGCTGCGCCAGCTCGTCTCGCTGGGGCGCGCCGCGGCGGTGCTGCCGGACTCCGCCCGCCACGGCCTGGCCGACGACGTGGTCGCCGTGCCGGTCGTCGACGCTCCCCGCGTGACCACGGTGATCGCCTGGCCGCCGCACAGCCGCTCGCGGGCGGTGGCCGACCTCGTCCGCTGCGCTGCGCGCCTGTGAGCACTGTCCGTGGCCCTGGCCACGGACAGTGCTCCCATGCCCGTCAGGGCACGTCGACGATCTTCGCCTCGCTCGGCACGCCCTTGTCGTCCACGAGGAACAGCATGTACGGCCCGGGCGGCACGATGGTCGCCTCGTTCGGCACCGTGATCGACACCCCGTCCGGCGTCTTCTGCATGTCGAGGGCGACGTCGCGCATGTCCGTCGTCGTCACGTGCGTGGCCGACGACGTGCGGATCAGGCGGGCCTTCGCGATGCGGGACGCGTCCGGCGTCGGGATGGTCACCGTCTGCCCGCGGGTCAGCACCGGCGGGGCGGACGAGATCGTCGGCCGCGGCGCCCCGGACTCCAGGTACGGCGGGGTGAAGATCTCGATGCGCTGCTCGAAGGTGCCGGGGATCGTGTTCTTCTCGTCGTCGAACAGCGGGTCGGAACCCGCGACGAGCACCCGGCCGTCGGGCAGGAGCAGCGCCTCGGTGTGGTAGTCGCGCCCGATCCGCGGGTCGGCCATCGGCTTCAGCTGGTTGGTCGCCGGGTCGAGGGTGTAGGCGAGGTGGTTGTTCGTCGCACCCTTGCCGCGGTAGTCCAGCGAGCCGTTGGTGATCAGCGTGGTGTCGTCGGGCAGGTTGACCAGGTTCGGGTACCGGGTCGGCTGCGCCAGGTTGGGCCCCGGCGTGAAGTGCGGGGCCGGGTCCTTGAGGTCGAGGAAGTCGATCCGGGCGGACGAGATCGGGCTCTCGCCGACGCCGCCGCCGCCGACCACCGCGAGGCGCTGGTCCTGCACCGGGCCGATCCACGACGACCCCGAGGTCTCCATCAGCTCCGGCTCGCGCAGCCCGGGGATCGGGGTGTACGCGCCGGTGTCGAGGTCCCAGAAGCCCGGCACGCGGCCCTCGGTGGCCGGGCCGTAGCCCGCGTTCGAGCCGGTGTAGACGATCTGGCGCGGCCGCTCGGTCTCGAAGAGCGCGGGATAGGTCGGGAAGTACTGCTTGAGCACCTCGCGACGGTCGATCCACGTGTTGGTGCGCGGGTTGAACTCCTCGGAGAGCCCGTTGAGCACCTGCCCGACGCCGTCGAGGCCGGCGACGGTGAGGACGTTGCCGTCGGAGAGCGGGGTGAGCGTCGGGTACCAGCGGGGCTGGTTCATGTCCGGCAGCTCGGTCCAGGCCTCGGTCTTCGGGTCGAACGTGTAGGCCTTGTTGGTGCCCTGGTAGTCCTGCTTGTCCAGGGTCATCGGCTCACCGATGCCGTAGATGTTCTTCGAGTCCGCCGCCGAGAGGCCCGTGACGGTGTACTTGTCCCGGTTGCCGTTGACCGCCTGGGGCCCGGGGACCTCCGACTCGACGAAGACCTTCTCCTCGGAGGCGGTCACCTGGGTGCGCCGCCCGACCCCGGCCTTCGCCGCGGGCGGGAGGGTGACGTCGAACGCGGACTTGTACTTCTGCCCGGACGGCGCGACGAACTCGGTGCCGGCCGGCAGGAAGCGCGGGCCGTTCGGGTTCTCGTTCTTGACGCGCATCGCGCCCGCGGCGTTGGTGACGGCGCCGTCGAGCTTCTCGTAGCGCTGCGTGCCGCCGGCGAAGAGCACCCGGCCGTCGGGGAGCACGGTCTGTCCACCGCAGAACATGTCGTCGGGCACGGGGATCATCCGCGACTGACCGGTGGTCGGGTCGTACACGAGGCTCTTCAGCGCCCGCGTCGCGAACATGTCCTCCTTGTTGCCGGACCCGGCGATGAGCAGGACCTTGCCGGTGTTCAGCAGCACGGCGTGGATCGCGTTGACGCGGTTGTCGGGCGGGACCTCGATCGTGTCCCAGTGCCCGTACTGCGCCTTGTACTCCGGGCTGTTGATCAGGCGCTCGTGCCGCCACTCCTGGACGTAGGAGAACGCCGGTGGCACGTTGACACCGAGCAGCACGGCAGCCGCGACGACCACCAGAGCGATCTGCCGGTAGCGGCGTGTCTTCGCGCGCAAGCCCACCCTCCAGGTCATGCCGGGCCGGGCCTGACGACGGGGGAGCGCAGGCCGGGGGCCGACCCGGCGGACGGCCGTGCGCCACGCTAACCGAGTCCGTTTCGTGACATGACCACGGGGCGGCACCGTCGGCGACCGGATCGCCGTGGTCGGCGGACGGTGCTCCGCCCCCGGTCAGACCGCGGGGTCCCGCACGTAGTCGGCGCCGACCAGCGTCCGCCCGTCGAACGAGAGCACCCAGGCGCTGCCCTTGCGCGACGGCGGGTCGGACAGCCGCCGGTTGCTCCGCACCTCGGGCCGGGGTCCGAGGTCGGGGTCCGGCCCGGCCGCGAGGTCCCGCACGAGGGTCGGGATGCCGTACCCCTGGGCGCACACCGCGGCCACGCCGTCCTCGCCTGCCAGCTCGAGCAGCCGATCCCGCGCCCGCGCGGGATCGGCCGCGACGGCCTCGTCGGCCAGGGCGTCCTCGGTGACGATCCCGACGCCGAGCCGGTGCGAGGCGGGCTCGAGGGTCTGCACGCAGCGGGTGCGCCCGACGGCGTGCAGGCGCTCGACGCCGTGGGCGGCGAGCAGGTCGGCGAGCCGCCGGGCCTGCTCGCGGCCCTCGTCGACCAACGGGCGGGCGTCGTCGTCGGCGTGGCTGCCGCGCCGGCCCGCCTTCGCGTGGCGCACGAGCAGCAGGGTCCGCAGCGGGAACGGGGCCGCGGCGAAGTCGGCGAGCACGTCGCGGTCGGAGTCGTAGCTGAGCAGCGGGGTCGCCTCGGCGGGGGCGAGCCAGCGCAGCTCGTCGGTCTCGCCGTTCGGGGTGAAGCTCCCGGAGCCCGCCCGGGCGTCCCAGTAGTCGACGACCTTCCGGTCCGCGCCGACCATGTAGCGCACCGTCGCCACGTGCCGCCCGAGCACGGCGGCGAACCCGGTCTCCTCGGCGATCTCGCGCACCGCGGTGCGCGCCCGGGACTCGCCCGGGTCGACCTTGCCCTTGGGCAGGCTCCAGTCGCCGTGATGCGGGCGGTGCACCACCGCGACCTCCACGGCCCCGGCACCGCCTGCCCCGCTGCCACGATCCGCGGGTCGCCAGAGCACGGCCCCGGCGGCGTGCACCGCGACCGGCACCGACCCGTCGTCGGGAACGGGACCCGGCCCCGGACGGGCCCCGTCCCGCTCCGTCCCCCCGGGCAGGCTCACGCCTTCCCGTCCCGGCGCAGCAGCAGCTGGGTCTGGTGGTCGCACACCTGCATCCCCTCGGTCCCCTCCCCGGCCGCGACCGGCCACGGCGTCCAGGAGCCGTCCGGGTCGAGGCTCCAGCACCGGGTGGACGGCGCCGTGGCCGAGTCGAGGATGTCGTCGAGCTGCGCGGTCAGCCGTGGGTCGGTGACCGGCGCGAGGACCTCGACCCGGCGGTCGAGGTTGCGGTGCATGATGTCGGCACTGCCGATCCAGTGCTCGCCGGCCCCCACGAAGTGGAAGATCCGCGAGTGCTCGAGGAACCGGCCGAGGATGGACCGGACACGGATGTTCTCGGACAGGCCGGGGACGCCGGCGCGCAGCGCGCAGATGCCGCGGACCACCAGGTCGATCGGCACGCCCGCGAGCGACGCGCGGTAGAGCGCGTCGATCACCTGCTCGTCGACCAGGCCGTTGACCTTGATCCGGATCCCCGACCGCTTGCCCTTCGCGGCGCGCTTGCGCTCGGCGTCGATCCGCTCGATCAGACCCCGCCGCACGCCGTACGGGGCGACGAGCAGCCGACGGTACTTGCGCCGCCGGGCGTAGCCGGTGAGCACGTTGAACAGGTCGGTGAGGTCGGCGCCGATCGTCTCGTCGGCGGTGAAGACGCCCATGTCCTCGTAGAGCCGGGCGGTCTTGGGGTTGTAGTTGCCGGTGCCGAGGTGGCAGTAGCGCTTGATGGCCGAGCCCTCCTGGCGCACCACCAGCGCGGCCTTGCAGTGGGTCTTGAGCCCGACCAGCCCGTACACCACGTGCACCCCGGCGCGCTCCAGCGCGCGGGCCCAGTTGATGTTGGCCCGCTCGTCGAACCGGGCCTTGATCTCGACGACGGCGACGACCTGCTTGCCCGCCTCCGCCGCGTCGATCAGGGCCTCGACGATCGGGGAGTCGCCCGAGGTGCGGTAGAGCGTCTGCTTGATCGCGAGGACCTTCGGGTCGTTCGCCGCCTGCTCGATGAAGCGGTGCACGCTCGTGGAGAACGAGTCGTAGGGGTGGTGCACCATCACGTCGCCCTCGCGCAGGGTGGCGAAGACGCTCTTGGGCGTCTCGCCCTCGCTGAACGCCGGGTGCGTCGCCGGGACGAACACCGGGTCCTTCAGCTCGGGGCGGTTGAGCGAGAGCAGCTCCATCAGGCACGAGAGGTCGAGCAGCCCGGGCACCTGGACCACGTCGTGCGGGTCCACGTCGAGCTCGCGCAGCAGCAGCTCGAGCATGTGCTCGCTCATCCGGTCGGTGATCTCGAGGCGCACCGGCGGGCCGAAGCGGCGCCGGGCGAGCTCGCGCTCGAGGGCCTGCAGCAGGTCCTCGTCGCGGTCCTCCTCGACGTCGAGGTCGGCGTTGCGGGTCACCCGGAACACGTGGTGCTCGGCGACCTCCATGCCCTCGAAGAGGTGGTCGAGGTGCTCGGCGATGAGGTCCTCGATGGGGAGGAACCAGCAGCGGCGGTCGAGGTTGGTCGAGTCGGCCTCGTCGTCGTCCTCGCCGGGCTCCGGGCCGACCCGCACCAGGCGCGGCACGTTGTTCGGCACCTTCACGCGCGCGAAGTGCTCGGTGCCGGTCTGCGGGTCGCGGACGGCGACGGCGAGGTTGAGCGACTGGTTGGAGATGTAGGGGAACGGGTGGGCGGGGTCCACCGCGAGCGGGGTGAGCACGGGGAAGACCTGGGCGTCGAACCACGCGGAGAGCCGTTCGCGGGCCTCGCCGGTGACCTGGTCCCACCCGATGACGTGGACGCCCGCGTCCTCGAGCGCCGGCCCGACGTCGGTCCGCCACACCCGGGCGTGCTTCTCCGCGAGCTCCTGGTTGCGGGCCGCGATGCGGGCGAGCTGCTCGCGCGGGGTGAGGCCGTCGGCGCTGCGCACCGAGAGCCCGGTCTCCTCGCGGCGCTTCAGCCCGGCCACGCGGACCATGTAGAACTCGTCGAGGTTCGAGGCGAAGATCGCCAGGAACTTGGCGCGCTCGAGCAACGGCTGGCTGGTGTCCTCGGCGAGTGCGAGGACGCGGGCGTTGAACTCGAGCCAGGACAGCTCGCGGTTGTCGTAGCGGTCGTCGGGGAGGTCCGCGGGCACGTCGTCCGTGGCCGGGGTCGCCGCGGCCGGCGCGGTGGGCAGCCGGCCGCGTCCGTCGGGCGACCGCGTCGGCGGCGCCGGGGCGGGTGGGGGCGGGCCGGGCTCCGAGATCGGGCCGGCCTCCTCGATCGTGGTGTCCGTCGAGTCGCTCACCCGGCCCATTCTGACGGCGCACGACGGCACACCGCGACCACTGCGGGACACGCCACCCGCGCGACCGGGTCATCGGTGGGACGCGGTGAGGCTCGGCAGGCCCGGCCACGCCCGCGTGGCGGGCCCGACCCCGAGCGCCCGGACCTCGTCGAGGTCGGCCGGCACGTCGACGTCGTGGCGCAGCCCGGGCCAGTCGCCGGTGAGCGCGACCGCGCCGGCCGCTGCGTGCGCGGCCGCGGAGAACGGTCCGAACCGGGGGACGAACCCGGGCGTGGCGACCAGCAGCGAGGTCCCGTCGCCGGTGTGGTCCGTCACGAACGCCGCCGGGGCGTGGCGCAGCGCCGCCCGGGCCGCCGCGAGGGCCGCGTCCAGCTCCTCGGGCCGCAGCGCCGGCAGGTCGGCCAGCAGCACCCCCACCGGGACCGGCCCGAGGTGCTCGATCCCGGCCCGGATGGCGGCGTCGAGCCCCCGGCCGGGATCGACGACCAGCTCCACCCGCGGGTCCTCCCCGACGACGGGTGCCGGGTCCCCGGCGGTCAGGCGCGGCTCGGAGGTGACGACCGCCAGCCGCCGGACCGAGGAGGCGAGGACCGCGGCCAGGGTGTCCGCGGCGAGGGCGAGCGCGAGGTCGGCGTGGGTGGTGCGCGGGTCCGCCGTCGGCACGGCCGCGCTCGCGGCGGCCAGCCGGGTCTTGGCGTGCCGCAGCTCCTTCACCGGCACGACGAGGTCCGTCGCGACCCCACGTTCCGCCATGCGTCCCATCCTGGACCCGCCGACCGGTCGGGGGCCACCGAACGCCCCGCCCGGGCCGCCCGGCGCCGGAGGTCGTCTGGACGGCGATCACCGGTCACGGGAGACTCACGCCGCAGCGTGCTGGGGCCGCTCCCGGCATCCACGCGACGGTGACGAGGAGGCGGGCCCGGGTGGCGATCGCAGACGGTTCTCCCACGACCCCGGCGCCGGTGCCGCGGGACGTGGCCTGGCGTCGTCGGGAGCCGGGTGGCCCGTGGGTGTTCCTGGCCGCGGTGGTCTTCTACCCGCTGACCTGGTTCCTGGCGCGGCGGCGGATGGTCGGGCTCGAGCACGTGCCGGCCGAGGGGCCCGCGCTGCTGGTGAGCAACCACGTCTCCTACCTCGACCCGGTCTACACCGCGGTCTTCGTCCACCGCGCGCGCCGCGTGCCGCGGTTCCTGGCCAAGGACTCGCTCTGGCGGGTGCCGGTGTTCGGCCGGATCATGGCGGGCTCGCGGCAGATCCCGGTCGCCCGCGGGTCGCGCGACGCCGGGGCGAGCCTCGCGGCCGCGGAGACGGCCCTGGCCGACGACGGCATCGTCGTGATCTACCCCGAGGGCACCATCACGCGGGACCCGGCGGGCTGGCCGATGGAGGCGCGCTCGGGCGCCGCGCGGCTGGCGCTGCTGCACGACGTGCCGGTGATCCCGGTGGTGCACTGGGGCACGCTCTCGGTCTACGACCACTACCGCCGACGCTTCCGGCCCTCCCCGTTCGGCGCCACGATCACGGTGCACGCGGGCGAGCCGCTGCCGATGGACGACCTGCGGGCCCGGGTCGGCGACCGCCCGCCCGGCGCGAAGCTGATGAAGGAGACGACGGAGCGGATGATGACCGCGGTCGGGGCGCTGCTCGAGGACGTCCGCGGCGAGGTCCGGCCGGCGGGGGACGCGGCATGAGCCGCTACGCGGTCCTCGGGGCGGGGTCGTGGGGGACGACGTTCGCCAAGGTCCTCGCCGACGCGGGCACCGACGTCACGCTGTGGGCGCGGCGCCAGGAGGTGGCGGACGCGATCGCCGCCGACCACGTCAACCCGGAGTACCTGCCCGACATCAAGCTGCCGTCGGCGCTGCGGGCCACCCACGACGCCGAGGCCGCCCTCGACGGCGTGACCGCGGTGGTGCTGGCGATCCCCGCCCAGCGGCTGCGCGGGCACCTGGAGGACTGGGCCGACCACCTGCCGCGCGGCGCGACGGTGGTGAGCCTCGCCAAGGGCGTCGAGATGGGCACGCTCAAGCGGATGAGCGAGGTCATCGCGGACGCGGGCCGGGTCACGCCGGACCGCATCGCGGTGCTCTCCGGGCCGAACCTCGCCGGGGAGATCGCCGCCGAGCAGCCGACGGCCACCGTGGTCGCCTGCTCGGACCACGACCGGGCGGTCGCGGTGCAGCACGACTGCTCCACCGGCTACTTCAAGCCGTACACGAACGTCGACGTCATCGGCTGCGAGCTGGGCGGCGCGTGCAAGAACGTCATCGCCCTCGCGTGCGGCATGGCCTCCGGGCAGGGGTACGGCGACAACACGACGGCCTCGCTGATCACCCGGGGCCTCGCCGAGATCTCGCGGCTCACGGTGGCGCTCGGGGGCCAGGCGCTGACGCTGGCCGGCCTGGCGGGCATGGGCGACCTGGTGGCCACCTGCTCGTCCCCGCTCTCGCGCAACCGCCGGTTCGGCGAGTCGCTGGGCCGCGGCATGACGGTCGCCGAGGCCGAGGAGGCCAACCACGGCCAGGTCGCCGAGGGCGTCAAGTCCTGCGAGGCGATCGGCGAGCTGGCCCGCACGCACGGCGTCGACACCCCGATCGTGGACGCCGTCCGCCGGGTCTGCGCGGGGACGGTCTCGGCGCGTGACGTGGGGGACGAACTGATCAACCGTGAACGCAAACCGGAGTGACCGGCTCCGCCCGGCCGGGTGCGTTTCGTGTGGGGCCGTCCGAGGAACTCCGGACTTCGTGGACGTGCTGCAGCGCATGGGGCCGCCGCCCCGCGTGACCGCCGACCGCCCGGTGGTCACCCTCGAGCGGACGGCTCCGGCGGACCGGTCGAACGCCTCGACCCTGCGTCGCACCTTCCGGACGTGGCTGCGTGAGTGGGCCGACCCGGACACCGCGGACGACCTCGCGCTCGCGGTCTACGAGGCGCTCGCCAACGTCGTCGACCACGCCTACTCCGCGGCGCCGCAGCCGGGCGACATGCGGCTCTGGGCCGCGGTCTCCCCGCCGCTCGCCGGCGGGCGGGACCTGGTCGTCACCATCTCCGACGACGGCGCCTGGCGCCGGTCGACCGGGTGCGGCTGGCGGGGCCGGGGGCTGCCGCTGATGCACACGCTGGCCCGCGCCACCGTCCTGTCCGGTCGCCACGGCACCACCGTCCAGCTCCGGGCCCGCGTCCACCCGTAGGTCAGGCCCGGTCCGCCACGTGCGCGGGCACCGGGGCGTCGGCCGGGAGCGCCGGGCAGGTCTGGGGGACGCCGAGCACGGTGTGCACCGGCACCACGCCGGCCCAGCGCGTGTCGCCCGCGGCCACGAGCTCGGGGTCGCCCGGCGGGCCCTGCCGCACCTTGACGCTCGCCTCGTGCAGGTCCAGCGCGAGCACGGCGGTCGCGGCGGTCTCCTTCCGGTCGGGCCGCCGCGCGTGGGACCACTGCCCGGGCGTGAGGTGCTCGACGATCGCCTCGAGGGCCCGCAGGTGCTCGTCCGGGTCGGTGACCCGACGGGCGCGTCCCCGGACGACGGCGCTGCGGTAGTTCGCGGAGTGTGCGAACACCGACCGCGCGAGCACCAGCCCGTCGAGCAGCGTGACCGTGAGGCACACCTGTCCGTCGCGCGCGAGGCTCGCGGCGCCGCTCGACCCGTGCGCGTAGACCACGTCGCCGACCCGCGCGTGCATGGTCGGCAGCACGAGCGGGGCGCCGTCCGGGTCGACCAGACCCAGGTGGCAGACGAGCGCCTCGTCGAGGATCGCGTGCAGCGTCGTGGGGTCGTCCTGCTGCCGGTCGCGCTTGCGGCGGAGCTGCGTGCGCGGGGTGGGGGAGAGCATGCGGTGATCGTCGACCCGGAGGGTGGCATCCTGCGAGGGCCACTTCCCCGCCCTTCCGGGAGGCCACTCGTGCTCGTCGCGCTCGACCGGTCCGCGCCGACGCCCCTGGCGGTGCAGGTCGCGGACGGGCTGCGGGGCGCGGCCCTCGACGGGCGGCTCCGGGTCGGCGAGCGCGTCCCGGCGACGCGGGTGCTCGCCCGCGAGCTCGGCGTGAGCCGGACCGTGACCGCCGCCGCGTACGACCAGCTGGTCGCCGAGGGGTGGCTCGGCGCCCGCCACGGGTCGGGGACGTTCGTGCTGGCGGCGCCCTCGGGTGCCGCCCCCCGTGGCAGCGACGCGTCGTCGCTGCCGCCCGGTGACAGCAACGACGCTCTCCTGCCACCGGGAGGTGGTGCGGCCACCGACCTGCGGCCCGGCTCGCCCTGCCTCGAGGTGCTCGACACCGCGTCCTGGCGGCGGGCGTGGCGCCGCGCGGGCGACCTCGACCCGGCGGCCCGGCCCGAGTACGCGGGCGTGCCCGCCTTCCGGGCGGCGGTGTCCGAGCACCTGCTGCGCCACCGGGGGCTCGTCGGGGCCGACGTCCTCGCCACGGCGGGCACGACGGCGGGCCTCACCGAGCTCGTCGCGCTGCTCACCCGGCGGCTCGGGCGGCCGGTCCGCGCCGGGTTCGAGGACCCCGGCTACCGCCGCGCGGCGGGCGTGCTGCGCGCCGCCGGGGCGGAGGTGATCGCCCTCGCGGTCGACGCCGAGGGCGTGGTCGTCGGGAATCTCCCGGCCGGACTCGACCTCGTCTACGTGACCCCGGCGCACCAGTACCCGCTGGGCGGGCGCCTGCCGGTCGCCCGGCGGGCGGCGCTGGTCGAACGGGCCCGGGCGGAGGGGTTCGTGCTGGTCGAGGACGACTACGACGGCGAGCTGCGCTACGACGTCGCCCCGCTGCCGGTCCTCGCGGCGCTCGGTCCGGACGTCGTCGTGCACCTCGGGACCGCGGGCAAGATCGCGACGCCGGACCTCGGGGTCGGCTGGCTCGTCGCGCCGCCGGCGCTCGCCGCGGAGCTGCTCGCGCAGCGCCGCACGACGGGGACGAGGCCCGCCCCGGCGGGGCAGCAGGTCCTCGCGGCGTGGGTGCACGACGGCGGGCTGGGCCGGCACCTCACGCGGCTGCGGCGCGAGCTCAGGGTCCGCCGCGGGCTGGTGGTCGACGCGGTCCGGGCGGCGGGACACGGGGTGCTCGGCGACCGGGCCGGGGCGCACCTGGTGGTGCCGTTGCCCTCGGCCGCCCTCGAGCGGGGGGTCGTCGACGCGGCGGGCGGGGCGGGGGTGCTGCTCGACGGGCTGGCCGCGCACCACCTGGACGACACCCGGGAGCGGCGGTCCGGGGTGCTCGTGGGCTGGGCGGCCCCGTCGCGGACCGAGCTCGGGGCGGCCCTGGAGCGGGTGCGGGGCGTGCTGGCCGGGGCGGCGGCGGGCCCCGCGTAGGGTGCGGCGCCATGGGGACGGAACGCCCGACGTTGCTGGTCCTGTTCGGCGGGCGGTCGGGGGAGCACGCCGTCTCCTGCGTCTCCGCGGGCGGCATCCTCGACAACCTCGACCGGGACCGGTTCGACGTCGTGCCCGTCGGGATCACCCCGGAGGGCGTCTGGCTGGCCGTCGGCGACGACACCTCCCCGTGGCGCCTGCACGGACGCGAGCTGCCGGGCGTGACCCTCGCATCGGGCGAGCCGGTGGCGCTGCTGCCCGACCCCACCCGCCGTGAGCTGATCAGCCTCGCCGAGGGTCGTCGGGGCGAGACGGTGGCGACGATCGACGTCGTCTTCCCGGTGCTGCACGGACCCGCCGGGGAGGACGGCGAGATCCAGGGCCTCCTCGAGACCGCCGGCATCCCCTACGTCGGGGCCGGGGTCTGCGCGAGCGCGGCGTCGATGGACAAGGTCGTCACGAAGCGCATCCTGCGTGACGCCGGGCTCGCCACCGGCGACGCCGTCGCGCTCGACCGGACCGCGTCCGACCTCGCGCCCGCCGACCGCGACCGCCTCGGGCTGCCGGTGTTCGTCAAGCCGTCCCGGGCCGGGTCCTCGGTGGGAATCTCGCGGGTCACGGCGTGGGAGGACGTGCCCGCCGCGGTGGCGTTCGCCCGCGAGAGCGACCCGAAGGTGCTGATCGAGGCCGGGATCGCGGGCCGCGAGATCGAGTGCGGGGTGCTCCAGTTCCCCGACGGCCGCGTGGAGGCGAGCGTCCCCGCCGAGATCCGGCTCACCGGCGAGGCCGACTGGTACGACTTCGACACCAAGTACCTCGACGACGCCTGCGAGCTCGACGTCCCCGCGAAGCTCGACGACGCCCTGGCCGACCTGGTCCGCGAGCAGGCGGTCCGGGTCTTCCGGACGATGGACTGCGCGGGCCTCGCGCGCGTCGACTTCTTCGTCACCGACGACGGCCGGGTGCTGGTCAACGAGCTGAACACCATGCCCGGCTTCACCGCGACGTCGCTCTACCCGCGGATGTGGGCGACCACCGGCGTCGACTACCCGACGCTGCTCACCACGCTCGTCGACTCCGCCCTCGCCGGCGGCACCGGGGTGCGCTGATCAGCGGGTGGGCGTCGCCGGCGCCGACGTCGGGTCCGGCGGCTCGGTGTCCCGGCTGACCAGCGTGATCTTGATGCCGCGCGAGACGTCCTGGATGGCGCCGCTCCCGATGCCGTCGGGGAGGGTGAGCCCGACGGAGATCGCGCGGTCGGCCGTGACCCAGGTGGTGGTCCCGGCGCCGGGGATCCGCAGCCAGTCCACGCCGTCGACGTCGAGCAGCGGGCTCGTCGGGCCCAGCTCGGGCGGGGTGGGCAGCCCGCAGCGCAGGACGACCGGCTGGTCCTCGGGGCGGCCCGAGGCCTGCTTCTCCCCGCCCCACGCGACCGTGCCCGCCGGGACCGGGTCGGCCAGGACCCGGCGCGGCAGCAGCCCGTCGCCGGTGTTGATCTCCTGCGGGAGCCCCGAGAGCAGCCGGGAGCAGTCCGCCGAGGCCGCCGCGGGGACCGGCACGGCCGCGAGGGCCAGCGGGCCGGTGTCCGGGTCGGGGTCGGTCTGCCGACCGAGGACCTGCGAGGCGATCAGCACCCCGACGACCAGCAGCACCGGCAGCGCCAGGGCCACGCCCAGCAGGATGCGGGGGAGACGGCGGTCGAGCTCCGGGGCCCGGGTACGCGCCACCGGCGGGGTCAGGCGGGCGAGCCGACGACCGAGCAGGTCAACGTGCGGGTGATGCCCGGCACCTTCTGCACGGCCGTGATGGTGTCCGAGAGGGCCGCGTCGTCGTTGGAGTCCACGTGCACGATCACGTCGTAGGGACCGGTCACGTCCTCCGACCGGGAGACGCCGTCGATCCCGGCCACGTCCGACGCGACCGCGGCGGCGCGGCCCACCTCGGTCTGGATCAGGATGTAGGCCTGGACCACGAACGGGCCTCCTCGGGGAGCGGGCGCACCCGCTCCGGAGGGCGGGCGGGTGCACACGGGTGTCACGACGCGTCGGAACGTACCGCAGGGAGCAGACGGGTGAGCCGGTCGGGAGATGCGCCACAACGGAGCCCCGCGCGGGCACCGGCGGGCGGACACGTGTCCGACCTGGGGGAGTTCGGGGTGATCGACCGGATCACCGCCGGGCGCCCCCAGCCCGAGGGGACGCTGCTCGGGCCGGGCGACGACGCCGCGGTCGTGGCGGCCCCGGACGGGCGGGTGGTCGCGACGGTGGACACGCTGGTCCAGGGCGTGCACTTCCGTCTGGACTGGTCGGGACCCGAGCAGGTGGGGCGCAAGGCGGTGGCCGCGAACCTGGCCGACGTCGCCGCGATGGGCGCGGTCCCGACCGGGCTGCTGCTGTCGCTGGCGTGCCCGGCGTCCACCCCGACCGACGTCGTCGAGGGCCTGGCCGCCGGGATTTGGGACGCGGCCGCCGAGGCCGGTGTCGGGGTGGTGGGCGGGGACACGGTCTCCGCGGACCAGATCGTGGTGACGATCACGGCGCTGGGCGACCTCGAGGGGCGCGCGCCGGTCCGTCGCTCGGGCGCGAAGGTGGGCCACGTCGTCGCCGTCTGCGGGGTGCTGGGCTGGTCGGCCGCCGGCATGGAGGTGCTGCGGCGCGGGTTCCGGTCGCCGCTCGCGATGGTGGCCGCGCACCGCACGCCCCGCCCCCCGATCGCCGCGGGCCCGGTGGCCGCGCGGGCCGGGGCGAGCGCGATGATCGACACGTCGGACGGGTTGCTCGCCGACCTCACGCACGTCGCCGAGGCGTCGCGGGTGCGGATCGACATCCGTTCGGAGCTCGTGCCGGTCGCGGACAAGCTGCGGGACGTGGCGTCCGCGCTCGGCGGGGACGCGCTGCGGTGGGCCCTCACCGGGGGCGAGGACCACTCCCTGGTGGCCTGCTTCCCCGACGAGGACGCGGTCCCCGAGGGCTGGACCGTGTTCGCCGACTGCCGCCTCGGCATCGGCGTCACCGTCGACGCCGACCGCTGGGGCGGCGCGGGCGACCCGGGCTGGCGGCACTGGCGGTAGGTGCCTACATCCCGGGCGGGCGCACCCCCCGGATCGAGGCGTCGACCAGCTGGATCGGGTGCAGCATCGGCAGGTCGCCCTCGAGGTACTTGCGGATCTGCAGCAGGCACCCCGGGTTGGCGGTGACGAGCAGGTCCGCGCCGGTGCCCCGGATGTTGTCGGCCTTGCGCCGGCCCAGGTCCCCGGCCGCCTCCGGCTGGAGCATGTTGTAGATGCCGGCCGACCCGCAGCAGATCTCGGCCTCGGGCAGCTCGACGAGCTCCACGCCCGGGACGGACCGGAGCACGTCGCGCGGCTGCTGCCGGATCTTCTGGGCGTGCCCGAGGTGGCAGGCGTCGTGGTAGACGACGGTCGCGTCGACCCGGTGCCGCGGGGCGCGGGACTCGGCGAGGGCGTCCGCGAGCACCTCGGAGACGTCACGGACCTTGGCCGAGAACTCCTCCGCGCGGTCCTTCCACGCCGGGTCGTCGGCGAGCAGCTCGCCGTACTCCTTCATCGAGGACCCGCAGCCCGCCACGTTGACGGCGATGACGTCGACGTCGGCCTGCTCGAAGACGGCGATGAGCTCCTTCGCCCGCCGGATCGACTCCTCCTCGCGGCCCGCGTGCAGCCCGAGCGCGCCGCAGCACGCCTGCTCGCGCGGGGCGACGACGTCGTAGCCCTCGGCCGCGAGCACCCGCGTGGTCGCCAGGTTGACCTGGTGGAAGAACACGTCCTGCACGCAGCCGGTCAGCATCCCGACGCGGCCGCGGCGGGCCGGGTGCTCGGAGGTGGTGCGTGCCGGCGTGACGGCGGGGGTGCGCGCGAACGCGTCGCGCACGCTCACCGGCGGGAGCAGCGACTCCATCGCGACGAGCCGCTCGAACCGCTTCGGCAGCTTCGCGAGCAGCGCGTCCATCCGCTTCGGGCGCAGCTTCTGGTAGAGCGCGCCGCCGAGCGAGGCCGCCCGGAGCCGGCGCCGGTAGGGGAACAGCGTGAAGATCGCCTCGCGGAAGAGCCGGTCGGCCCGGCTGCGCGGGACGTGCCGCTCGATCTGCGGGCGGGTGGCCTCGAGCAGCCGGTCGTACTGCACGCCCGAGGGGCAGGCCGTCACGCAGGCCATGCAGCCGAGGCACCGGTCGATGTGGGTGGTGAAGGCGCCCTCGAGCGGGATCTCGCCCTTCTCCGCCATCTCCATGAGGTAGATGCGCCCGCGCGGCGAGTCCATCTCCTCGCCCCACAGCGCGTAGGTGGGGCAGGTGGGCAGGCAGAACCCGCAGTGCACGCAGTCGTCGAGCAGTTCCCGCGCGGGCGGGTGGTGGTCGTCGAAGCTGCCGTGCGACGCGGCGGCCAGCGCGTCGGTGCGCTCCGGCGCCGGGGCGTTCTCGCCCCGCTGCGAGGTGAAGTCGGGACCGGGGCCGGCGGGGCCGGTGGTGGGCGTGCTGGTCACGCGGACGCTCCTGTCGGGACGGGCAGCCAGGGGGCGAGTCGGCCGCGGCCGAGGCGCTGGTCGGGGTCGAACGCGGCGGCGACGGACCGCAGCACCACGGCGCTCGTCGGGGTCGGGCCCCACGCCGGCACGTCGGCACCGGCCGGGTGGGCCCGCAGCGTCGACGTGCCGCCGAGCGCCGCGACGCGCGCGTGCACGGTCTCCACGACGCCCGGGTCGGCCGGGACCGACAGGGTGGCCACGCCGGTGGCGGGCGCGGCGGTCACGTGCGAGCCACCGAGGTCGACGAGCCCGGTGAGCAGGTCGCCGAGCCGGGTCGGCGCCACGCCGACCCGGAGCACCGCGGCGTCGTCGGGCCGCCGGTCGACCGTGGCGCGGTGGGCGTCCCACGCGGCGTCGGCGTCGGCGGGGGAGAGGACCTCGGCGGCACCGCCGAGCAGCTCGACGAGCCGCGTGGCGCGGCCGTCGACGCCCGCCTCGGTGCCCTCGAGCAGGGCGAGCAGCCGCCCGTCGACGACCTCCAGTGCACCGGCCTCGACGGGGGTGTCGGTGACCGCCCGGCCCGCCGCGGGCAGGGCGGCGAGGTCGGCGACCGGGAGGGCGACGGTGCGCGTGGCGGCGGACACCGGGTGCAGGCGCAGCACGACCTCGGCGACGATCCCGAAGGTGCCGTACGCCCCGTGGAGCAGCTTGGCGAGGTCGTACCCGGCCACGTTCTTGATGACGTGCCCGCCGGACCGGGCCACGGTGCCGTCCGCCAGCACGACGGTGACCCCGATGACGAGGTCGCGCAGCGAGCCGAACCCGAGGGCCAGGGGCCCCGCGTCCGCCGTCGCGAAGAGACCCCCGACGGTGGCGCCCCGCCGCACGCGCGCGGCGTCGAAGGCGACCCGCTGGCCGGACTCCGCGAGCGTCGCCTGCAGGTCGGAGAGCGGTGTGCCCGCGCCGACGGACACGGTCATGTCCCCCGGGTTGTGGGCGATCACGCCGGACAGCCCGGCGACGGACACGGCGGTGGCGTCCGCGGCGACGGCGCCGCCCCAGTCCGCGGCGGTCCCCGCCCCGGTGGCCACCACCGGACCCGGGGTGTCGCGGACCGCGTCGCGCAGCTCGACCAGGGAGCCCGGGGAGAGCGATGTGGTGCTCACAGTCGGCTGATCACTCCGGCCTCTTCCAGGGGGTGGGGACGGAACGGGCCCGGACGCTCGCCGCACAGCCGCGGCGTCGGGAAGATCTTGCCCGGGTTGCAGAGGCCGGCCGCGTCGAAGCCGGTGCGCACGCGCTGCATCACCGCGAGGTCGTCGTCGGTGAACATGCGGCCCATCGAGCAGGCCTTGTCGGCGCCGATGCCGTGCTCGCCGGAGAGCGAGCCGCCGAGCTCGACGCAGAGCTCGGCGATCCGGCTGGAGAGGTCCTCGGCCTTGTCGTGCTCACCCGCGGACTCCGAGTAGAGCACCAACGGGTGCAGGTTGCCGTCGCCCGCGTGGAACACGTTGGCCACCCGCAGACCGACCTCGGAGCCCATCGTCGCGATCTGGGCGAGGACCTCGGCGAGCCGGGTCCGCGGGACGACGCCGTCCTGGACGATGTAGTCGGGGCTGATCCGCCCGACGGCGGCGAAGGCGGCCTTGCGGCCCTTCCACACCCGGGCGCGCTCGTCGGCGCTGTCCGCGACGTGGATGCGGGTCGACCCGTGCTCCTCGCAGATCCGCGTGATCTCGGCGAACTGCTCGTCGCACTCCTCGGCGGGCCCGTCCAGCTCGATGATCAGCGCGGAGGGCGACTCGACGGTGTACCCGGCCCCGACGGCGGCCTCGGCGGCCTCCATCGCGAGCGAGTCCATCATCTCGACGGCGGCGGGCACGATCGCGGCGTCGACGATCGCCCCGACCGTCTCGCCCGCGGCCTCGACCGACGGGAAGTCGGCCAGCACGGTGCGGACCGCCTCGGGCTTGCGCAGCAGCCGGACCGTCACCTTGGTGCAGATGCCGAGGGTGCCCTCGGAGCCGAGGAAGACCCCGCGCAGGTCGGGCCCGGCCTGCTCCGCGGTGGGGCCGCCGAGGGTGACCACGCTGCCGTCGGCGAGGACCACCTCCATCTCGAGCACGTGGTTCGTGGTGAACCCGTACTTGAGGCAGTGCGCGCCCCCGGAGTTCTCGGCGACGTTGCCGCCGATGGTGCAGACCTGCTGGCTCGACGGGTCGGGCGCGTAGTACAGCCCGTGCGGACCGGCGGCGCGCGAGATGTCGAGGTTGAACACCCCGGGCTCGAGGACGGCGCGCCGGTTCTCGACGTCGATCTCCAGGATCCGTCGCAGCTTCTGCAGCGAGATCACGACGCCGTCCACGACCGGGAGCGCGCCCCCGGAGAGCCCCGTGCCCGCGCCGCGCGCGACGAACGGCACCCGGTGCCGGGCGCAGATCCGCACGCAGGCGGCCACCTCCTCGGTGTCCCGCGGCAGCACGACGACGGCGGGGACCTGGCGGAAGCCGGTCAACCCGTCGCACTCGTAGCTGCGCAGGCCCACCTCGTCGGTGATCACGCAGGTCTCGGGCAGGACGGCGGCGAACTCGCGGGCGAGCGCGGTGGCGGTGCCGCTCGCAGCGGTGGTGGTGGTGCTCATGGACGTCACCCATCCCCTCGGGTTGCTCCCGGATCCTCACCCGCCGCGCGCACGACCGCCACCAGAGCAGCCGGGTCGGACAGGTCCGCCGTGACGTGGTCGGCCCCGGCCGCGACGAGGTCGTCGAGCGTGGCGGCCCCGGTCGCCACCCCGACGGCGACCGCGCCGGCCGCGTGCGCGGCCTCGACGTCGCGCGGCGTGTCCCCGACGACGACCAGCCCGACGGCGCGGCCGTGCCGACGCTCGAGGGCGGCCCGGGCCTCGTGGACGAGCGCCGCCCGCGGCCCGGGGACGTGCCCGTAGACGCCGTCGTCGAGGTCGAACGCGCCCGGGTGCAGCCCCGCCACCGTGAGCTTGAGCTCGGCCCCGGCCCGCACGTTGCCGGTGAGCACGATCTGGTCCACCCCGGGCTCGGCGGCCAGCAGCCGGACCGCCTCCCGCACCCCGGGCAGGACCGTCAGCGTCCCGGCCAGCGCGGCGTCGCGACCGTGCCACTGCGCCCCGATCGCCGCGATCATCGCGTCCGTGTAGTCGGTGCCCCGGGCGAGCAGCGCCTCGGCCTCGTCCGGGGGCAGCCCGTCGCGGAACGCCTCGGCGACCAGGTGGTCGGTCATCCCACCCATCGGTACGTGCGGCGGCTCGCGCCCGGCCACGGCCAGGAACGCGTCGCGCAGCACGTCCCCGCCGACCCGGCCGCCGCGCAGCAGCGTGCCGTCGATGTCCCAGCAGACCCCGACCGGTCGTCCCACGCCCCGCATGCTGCCCGCAACCGGGATCATCGGCCGGGTGGGGAACGCGGGACTCTCGTTCGCGGTGGCCGCCTACGACGACCCGGCCAGCGTCCGCTTCATCGACGCCGTGCAGGCCTTCTACCGGGAGCGCTACGGCGGCGTCGACCGCACGCCCGTCGACCCGGCCGAGTTCGCCCCGCCGCGCGGGCTGTTCCTGCTCGGGGTCCTGCCCGACGTCGGGCCGGTGTGCTGCGGCGGGTGGCGGCGGTTGACCGCCACGGCGATCCCGGTCGCCGACCGCGGGGTCCTGCGGCCGCGCGACGCCGAGATCAAGCGGATGTGGGTCGACCCGGCCCACCGGCGCCGTGGCCTCGCGCTCGCCCTGCTCGACGAGCTCGAGCGCACGGCGGCCGCGGCGGGCTGCCGCCGGGCGGTGCTCGAGACCGGGACCCGCCAGCCCGAGGCCGAGGCGCTCTACCGGCGGCGCGGGTACCGCCCCCTGCCCAACTTCGGCGTGCACCGCGACGAGCCCGACAGCACCTGCTTCACCCGGGACCTGGCCGCCGACCCCCTCGGGGACCGGGACGCCCCGCGCGGATAGCGTGCTCGACGTGCCGATCCCCGCCGCGCGCCGGACCGCCTGATGGCCCGCCCGCTGTCCGAGACCGTCGAGGCCGGGTGGGCGAACGCCCTCGAGCCGGTGGCCGACACCATCGCCACGATGGGCGACTTCCTGCGCGCCGAGGTGGCCGCCGGCCGCACCTACCTGCCCGCCGGGAAGAACGTGCTGCGGGCCTTCCAGCAGCCCTTCGAGCAGGTGCGGGTGCTCGTCGTCGGGCAGGACCCCTACCCGACGCCGGGGCACGCGGTCGGCCTCTCCTTCTCGGTCGCCCCGGACGTCCGGCCGGTGCCGAGGAGCCTGCAGAACATCTTCCGGGAGTACACCGAGGACCTCGGGCACCCGGCGCCCACCAGCGGCGACCTCACGCCGTGGGCCGACCAGGGCGTGCTGCTGCTCAACCGGGTCCTCACCGTCGCGCCGGGCGCGCCCGGGTCCCACCGCGACAAGGGGTGGGAGAAGGTCACCGAGCAGGCCATCACCGCGCTCGTCGAGCGGATCGACCAGCCGCTCGTCGCGATCCTCTGGGGCCGCGACGCGCGGTCGCTGGTCCCGCTGCTCGGCGAGGACGTCCCGACGGTGGAGTCGGCGCACCCGAGCCCGATGTCCGCCTCGGGCGGCTTCTTCGGCTCACGGCCGTTCAGCCGGGTGAACGAGTTCCTGGAGGAACTGGGCGACGAGCCGGTGGACTGGCGCCTGCCCTGACCTACCGGCGCACGCCGAACCGGCGACGGCTGCGGCGCGGCGGGGCGAACATGCTCCAGCCCCGGCTCGGGATGGTGTCCGGGCGGTGCCGACCGGCGCCGACCCGACGTCGGGAACGGACCAGGGCCAGCAACCGGGAGAGGGGCCGGCGGCCGTCGAGGACGGGGGCCCGATCGGCGCGCACCGGCAGGCCGACGACCTCCGGCGAGGGCAGCGGCGCCTGCTGCAGCGCGGCAACCGCGCCGGTCGCGGGCACCCCCGCGACGGCGGTGGGGACCGGGGCCGCGGGCGGCCCGACCGTCGCGTCGGCGGGCAGGCGCTGCGACACCACGCGGATCGGGACCGGGGCCGACCGCCGGTGCACCGTGCGTCGGTCGCGTGGGAGACGCGGTTCGTCGCCGGGCTGCTCCGGTCGGCTCACCGTGCCCTCCGCTCGTCGCTGCGTCGCGGGCGCGACGGCCGCTCGATCCTCACGTACGTACGGTGCAGGCGCAAGAACGGAACGCATGTGCGTGAGGCGGATCGCGTGCCCGCACGTCCACCCCGAGGGGCTCCCCATGACCTGTCCCACCGCCACGTGGACCCCGAGCGGGTCGGGGCTGGAGACGGCCCGTCATCCCGACGGTGGGTTGCTCGTCCGGGCCGCCGGCGACGCCGCGGGTCCGGTGCTGCACTACACGCGTGCGGAGGTCGAGGCCTTCGTGCTCGGGGTGCGCGACGGGGAGTTCGACGACCTCACCCAGCCGGGCTGACCGTCCGGCTCCGGACAGCAGTCGGGCCCGGCACGCCGAGGCGTACCGGGCCCGGATGCAGGCGCGGGGGCGTCAGGCGCGGCTGACCTTGCCCGCCTTCAGGCACGAGGTGCACACGTTCAGGCGCTGCCGGTTGCCGTTGCCGATGCGAGCGTGCACGGTCTGCACGTTCGGGTTCCACCGGCGGTTGGTCCGGCGGTGGGAGTGCGAGACCGACTTCCCGAAACCGGGGCCCTTCGCGCACACGTCGCACACCGCAGCCACTTCGAACACCTCTCGACCTCAACGGACATCAGAGCACGCGGGAGTCTCCACCGCGTGGCAGGTCACCAGGGTAACCGAGCCCGCCGGGCGCTGTCGGACCCGGGTGGCACGCTGGCGTCCGTGGTGCACATGGACTCCCCCCTCGCCGAGGCGATCGGAGGGCGCTCGGCCTCGGTGCTGCGCAAGCACCTCGACATGCACACGGTCGGCGATCTGCTGCGGCACCTGCCGCGCCGCTACGAGACCACGAACGACCTCGACAAGGTCGACCCCCGGGACCTCGCGGTGGGCGACCACGTCAACGTCATCGCCGAGGTCCGCAGCGCCCGGGGCGAGCGCAAGTTCCGCCGGGGCGGCGGCAAGCAGCTCCACATCACGACGATGACGGTGGCCGCGGGCGCCCTCGAGCTCTCGGTCACGTTTTTCAACCAGCCGTGGCGCGTGCGCACGATGCCGGTGGGCAGCCGCGCCTTCTTCGCCGGGAAGCTGGAGAAGTTCCGCGACCGCTGGCAGCTCGGTTCCCCGCGCGCGATGCGGATCAGCACGGGCGACGACCCGACCGAGCCCGACGACGAGTCCATCAAGCTGCCGCCGGTCACGCCGATCTACCCGGCCACCAAGGACGTGCAGACCTGGGAGCTGCTCGCCGCGGTCCGCCAGACGCTCGACGTGTTCGACGACCCGATCGACCCGGTGCCCGCGGAGGTCCGCGAGCGGCACGGGCTCATCGACCTCGGGCGGGCGCTGCGCGACATCCACCTGCCGGCCACGCTCGAGGCGGCCCGTCCGGCGATGCGGCGGCTCACCTGGGACGAGGCCCTCGGGCTGCAGCTGGCGCTGCAGGGCGAGCGGCTCAACGCCGCCACCCGGCCCGCGCCCGCGTGCCCCCGCACCGACGACGGACTGGCCGCGGCCTTCGACGCCCGGCTGCCCTTCGAGCTCACCGGCGGCCAGCGCCGGGTCGGGGAGGAGCTCGCCACCGCGCTGGCCGGCACCACGCCGCTCAACCGGCTCCTCCAGGGCGACGTCGGGTCCGGCAAGACCGTCGTCGCGCTGCGGGCGATGCTGCAGGTCGTCGACGCGGGCCGCCAGGCGGTGCTGCTCGCCCCCACCGAGGTGCTCGCCGCCCAGCACGCGCGCTCGCTGCGGGCGATGCTCGGGCCGCTCGGCCGGGGCGGGGAGCCCGCGGGGCTGTTCGGGGCGGACGCCGACGAGCCGGTCGAGCTCGACCCCGACGAGCGGGCCACGCGGGTCGTCCTGCTCACCGGCTCGCTCGCGGCGAAGGAGCGCAAGCAGGCGCTGCTGGACGTCCAGTCCGGGGTGGCCGGCATCGTCGTCGGTACGCACGCGGTGATCCAGGAGAAGGTCGGGTTCGCCGACCTCGGGCTCCTCGTCGTCGACGAGCAGCACCGCTTCGGGGTCCGGCAGCGCGACGAGCTCCGCTCCCGCCCCGGCGAGACCGCGCCGCACCTGCTCGTCATGACCGCCACGCCCATCCCTCGCACCGTCGCGCTCACGGTGTACGGCGATCTCGAGAACTCGGTGCTCGACGAGCTTCCGGCCGGCCGCAAGCCGATCGACACCCACGCGGTCCCCGGCGGGCGGCCGAAGTGGCTCGCGCGCGTCTGGGAGCGGGTCCGCGAGGAGGTGGACGCGGGGCACCAGGCCTACGTGGTGTGCCCCCGGATCGGCGACGACGGACCGGCGAGCGAGGAGGAGGAGGGCGGCGGTGCCGACGGCGACGAGCGGCGCCCGCCGCTCGCGACGCTGGAGGTCGCGGAGCTGCTCGCCACGGGACCGCTCGCCGGGCTGCGCCTCGAGGTGCTCCACGGGCGGTTGCCGGCGGAGCAGAAGGACGACGTCATGCGGCGCTTCTCGGCGGGCGACGTCGACGTGCTGGTGTCGACCACGGTGATCGAGGTCGGCGTGGACGTCCCGAACGCGACGGTCATCGTGGTCCTCGACGCCGAGCGGTTCGGGGTCTCCCAGCTGCACCAGTTGCGCGGCCGCGTCGGCCGGGGCGACACGGCGTCGTCGTGCTTCCTGGTCTCCGAGGTCGAGGGACCCTCGATGGAGCGACTGCAGCGGATCGCGGAGATCCACGACGGGTTCGCGATGGCCGACCTCGACCTGGAGCTGCGCAGCGAGGGCGACGTGCTGGGCACCGAGCAGGCCGGCCGCCGGAAGACGCTGCGGTTCCTGTCGGTGCGCCGCCACCTCGAGGAGATCACCGAGGCGCGGGAGGTCGCCCGCACCCTGCTCGCCGACGACCCGACGCTGGCCCACCACCCGCGCCTGGCCGGGCTCGTCCGCGGCGTGGTGGGCGACGAGGGCGCCACGTTCCTCGACAAGCTCTGAGCCGGGCCCGGGCACCGCTCGTCGCGGCCCACGCGGGGTGACCGCGCGGATACCCGGCGGTAGCCGATCGGCGCGCGCGACCGACCTCCGGGCGCGACACGCAGCGCCCGGGTGGCCGCGCGGGGTCACGGTTCGGTTACGGTCTGGCCGTCGGTTCGCAACAGCGCGCCGATGCGCTCGGCCGCTTCGCCCGGTTCTCGTCCGGCGGCCTCCCCGGAGCGCACGACGTCCAGGACGGGACGGAGATCGTCGGTCCGCTGCACTCCCCAGCAGTGACCGGCACGGATCGGGTCGCACCGCGTCCCGGACCGGTCGCCGCCGGGCGTGGAGACGACGTATGACCGCAGTGCTGCCGCCCGTGCGGCCGAACGGCCGACACGCGGCTCCGGACGCGGCCACCACCGGCTCCCTCGGTCCGATCCCGGCCGCCCTGACCGGTCGCGGCGCCCACGGCGCGCCCGCCGGCGACCCCCGGGTCCAGGAGCAGCACCGCACCCGTCGTCCCGCGGCACCGGAGCGTCCCCTCGACCGGGCCGCCCGCACCGCCGGCCTCTCGCTGGCCGCGCTCGGGGCCCTCGCCGGCGCCGGTGGCGCTGCGGCGCACGGCCTCGTCCCGACCGTCGACGAGCCCGCGGCGACGGGGGAGTTCGCCCTCCCGACGAACCTCGCCGCCAGCAGCATGACGCTGCCCGCCGCGGCCCAGCAGGCCCCCGCGGCGATCACGGCCGTCATGCCGGTCGTCGCCCCCGCGGTCGCGCAGGCGACCCCGCAGTACAAGACCGTCGCGGCGACCGCGCGGCAGGCGCCCGCCGCGGCGCCCGCGCCCGCCGCGAAGCCGCAGCTCTCGGCCGGCCAGCAGATGGCCGCGGACGCCATCGACGCGGCCGAGTCCCGCCTCGGCAAGCCCTACGTCTGGGGCGCCACGGGCCCGAACTCCTTCGACTGCTCGGGCCTCATGCAGTACGCGTTCGAGAAGGCGGGCAAGGACCTGCCCCGCACCTCGGCCGCGCAGTCCAAGGTCGGCCAGAAGGTCTCGATGGACGACCTGCAGCCGGGCGACCTGATCTTCCTCTACAGCCCGGTCAGCCACGTCGTGATGTACGTCGGCGACGGCAGGGTGATCGAGGCGCCGACCAGCGGCCAGGACGTGAAGTACACGCCGCTGTCGAAGATCGAGAAGAACGCGGTGGGCGCCCGCCGGGTCGTCTGACCGACCCCCCGGACGAGAGTGGCCCGGGGCCCCACCCCGATGGGGACCCCGGGCCTTGTTCGGTGAACGGACGCTCCCCAGCTCCGGGCACCGAAGGACTCGCGTGACGGTCGTTGCCGTCGATGACAGGGTGTCCGGTCCATCGAGATCCCACTCGGGTCTGATCGTGTGATATCGCGTAGCTCACACCGTCACCCACCGCAGCGCTCCGGTGACAGACGAGTGTCGTTCCGGTGCGACGGCGGATCTGATCGCGCCGCCGCGTCATCGGTCGGTCCGTGAGCGGTCACCCCCGTTCGGTGGCCCTCCGACGCGTCCTCGTCGTCGTGGTGCTCCTCGCGCTGGTGGTGCCGGTGACGGCGTCCGGGAGCACGCGCTGCGGCGCCGCCGTGCCGGGGCTCGCGCCGGTGGCGGTCGACGTCGGGCCGGTGCGGCTGCACGCCGTGGTCGGGGGCCCGCCGGATGCGCCGGCCGTCGTCCTCCTGCACGGCTTCCCGGAGACGTGGCGGACGTGGCGGACGGTGGCGCTCGACCTCGCCGCCGACCACCGGGTCCTGGTCCCCGACCTGCGGGGCGCGGGCTGCTCCGGGTTCGGCCCCGTCGCGGACCCCGACGCGCGGACCCTCGCCGGTGACCTCGCCGCACTCGCGACGGCGCTCCGGCTCGGACCCGCCGTCGTGGTCGGTCACGACATGGGCGCGATGCCCGCGTACGCCTGGGCGCGGTCGCGCCCCGACCAGGTGCGGCACCTGGTGCTCTCCGGCGGCGGGGTCCCCGGGCGCGGACTCGAGGAACTCGCCCCGCCGCACGTCGCCGCCTTCGCCGCCGCCCCGCCCGGGCGGCTCGCCGCCGAGGTGGCCGGTCGCGAGCGGGAGGTGCTCGAGGCCTTCGTCGGCAGTCCGGCCGTGACCGCCTCGGGCTCGCTCGACGACGCGGTCCGCGCCCACGCGGCGCCCGGTCGGTACGACGCCGCGATGGGCCGGTACCGGGCCCTGCCCCGCGACGCCGCCCGCAACCGCCTCGACCCGGGGCCACTGCCCGTCCCCGCCACCGCGCTGGAGGGCGGCGCCCCCGGCATCAGCGCGGCGACCCTGCCGGGCGCGGACGTCGTCGTGGTCCCCGGCGCGGGGCACTACCTGCAGGAGGACCGGCCGTACGGGACGGCGGCGGCGATCCGGGCGATCGCGGGGCGGGCGTCAGCCGTGGCCCACCGCTGACGTCGGGTGGCAGCCGTGTGCCACCGCTGACATCCCGGGGCCGCCCGCCCATGAGCGTGGCGCGCTGCTGACGTCGGGTGGCAGCCGTGTGCCACCGCTGACATCCCGGAGCCGCCCGCCCATGAGCGTGGCGCGCTGCTGACGTCGGGTGGCAGCCGTGTGCCACCGCTGACATCCGGGGCCGCCCGCCTCAGGCGCGCAGCCGGCTCTTCAGGTCGCGCATGCCCCGGGCGGCCGCCTGCTTCACGGCGTCGGCGACGGCGGCGTACTCGTCGGCGGGCGCGGCCGGTCCGGGCGCGCGCGTCTCCAGCGGGCGGGGCGGCACCGGGGCGCGCTCGGCCGCCAGCGCGTCCGCGTGCCGCCGGGCCTCGTCCCACGCCGCGACGGCCCGGTCGACGGCGGCGACGAACTCCTCGCGGCGGGGGTCGCCGGGCTCGGTCGGGGTCGCGAGGACCTGCGCGTCGGCCAGCGCCTCGACGAACGCCTCGGTGGCGGGCACCGACACGTCCACGAGCGCCGGGCGGGCGGCGACCGCCCGGGGGTCGGACTCGAAGGCGGCGTAGTCGCGCTGCAGGGCGGCAAACCGGTCCCGGGCGAGCGCCCACCGGGCCGCGCGGTGCTCGGAGAGCCGACCCGACCTGCCGTCGGGATGACCGAGGACGACCGTGCGCACCCGGCGGACCCCGCGCTGCGCGGCGAGCACCGTGGCGACGATCGCGGCGAGCGCCGCGGCCACCAGGTCGGCCACCGCCGCGAGCAGGGCCGTGCCGACCCCCTCGAGCGTGCCGTCGGCGACCCACACGCCGAGGAACACCAGCGGGGAGATGACGGTGAGCAGCACGGCGATGCCGTAGAGCCACGGCACGGCGGAGCGGCGCATCGGCGTGGTCGACCTACCCGGCATGTCCGGCCCTCCTCGTGTCCCCCTTCTTTGGTACCGGAAGAGCCGTCGACGGACCACGATCGCGGTACCGTGCGCCGCCGACGATCAGCCCGACCCCGGAGGACGACCCAGATGTTCCGCAAGGTTCTCGTGGCCAACCGGGGCGAGATCGCCATCCGGGGGTTCCGCGCCGCCTACGAGCTCGGGGCGGCGACCGTCGCCGTCTTCCCGGTCGAGGACCGCCAGTCGGAGCACCGGCTCAAGGCCGACGAGGCGTACCAGATCGGCGAGGAGGGCCACCCGGTCCGGGCGTACCTCTCGATCAAGGAGATGATCCGCGCGGCGCAGAAGGCCGGCGCCGACGCGATCTACCCCGGCTACGGCTTCCTCTCCGAGAACCCGAAGCTCGCGACGGCGTGCGCCGAGGCCGGCATCACCTTCATCGGCCCGCCCGCGCGGGTGCTCGCGATGGCGGGCAACAAGCACCGGGCGGTCGCGGCGGCGCGGGAGGCGGGGGTGCCGGTCCTCGACTCCTCCGACCCCTCCGACGACATCGACGTCCTGCTCGCGGCGGCCGCGGAGATGACGTTCCCGCTGTTCGTGAAGGCGGTCGCGGGCGGCGGCGGCCGCGGCATGCGGCTCGTCAAGGAGGAGCGGGCGCTCCGCGACGCGCTCCAGGCTGCGATGAACGAGGCGTCCTCGGCGTTCGGCGACGCGACGGTGATCCTCGAGCAGGCGGTGATCGACCCGCGGCACATCGAGGTGCAGATCCTCGCCGACGCCGAGGGCCACGTGATGCACCTGTTCGAGCGCGACTGCTCGGTGCAGCGGCGCCACCAGAAGGTCGTCGAGATCGCGCCCGCGCCGCACCTGTCGCCCGAGCTGCGCGAGCGGATCTGCGCCGACGCCGTGAAGTTCGCGACGGCGATCGGCTACGTCAACGCGGGCACCGTCGAGTTCCTGCTCGACCGCGACGGCCGGCACCACTTCATCGAGATGAACCCGCGCATCCAGGTGGAGCACACGGTCACCGAGGAGGTCGCTGACGTCGACCTCGTCGGCGCCCAGATGCGCATCGCCTCCGGGGAGACGCTCGCCGACCTGGGCCTGTCGCAGGACACGGTGGCGCTGCACGGGTTCGCGCTGCAGTGCCGCATCACCACCGAGGACCCGGCCAACGAGTTCCGGCCCGACGTCGGGATGATCTCGGCGTACCGCTCGGCCTCGGGCTCGGGCGTCCGGCTCGACGGCGGGACCGCCTTCGCCGGCGCGCGGATCAGCCCGCACTTCGACTCGCTGCTGGTCAAGGTCACCTGTCGCGGCCGGGACTTCACGACGGCGGTCCGGCGGGCGCGCCGCGCGCTCGCCGAGTTCCGGGTCCGCGGGGTCTCGACGAACATCCCGTTCCTCATGGCCCTGCTCGACGAGCCGGACTTCCGCGAGGGCCGGGTGACGACGAGCTTCATCGCCGAGCACCCGGAACTGCTCGCCGCACGGGCGCCCGCCGACCGCGGCACCCGGCTGATGACCTACCTCGCCGACGTCACGGTCAACAAGCCGCACGGCCCGGCGCCCGACCTCGTCGACCCGCGGGACAAGCTGCCGGCGGTCGACCTGGCGCAGGAGCCGCCCGCCGGGTCCCGCCAGCGCCTCGGCGAGCTCGGGCCCGAGGGGTTCGCGGCGTGGCTGCGGGCGCAGACGGGCGTGCCGGTCACCGACACCACGTTCCGCGACGCCCACCAGTCGCTGCTGGCCACCCGGGTCCGCACGCGGGACCTGCTGGAGATCGCGCCGCACGTCGCCCGGACCGCGCCGGAACTGCTGTCGCTGGAGTGCTGGGGCGGCGCCACCTACGACGTGGCCCTGCGCTTCCTCGCCGAGGACCCGTGGGAGCGGCTCGCGCGGTTGCGCGAGGCGGTGCCCAACCTGTGCCTCCAGATGCTGCTGCGCGGGCGGAACACCGTCGGCTACACGCCCTACCCGACCGAGGTGACCGACGCCTTCGTCGCCGAGGCGGCCCGCGTCGGGATCGACGTCTTCCGCATCTTCGACGCGCTCAACGACGTGTCCCAGATGCGACCCGCGATCGACGCGGTGCGGGCCTCCGGCGGGGCGCTCGCCGAGGTCGCGCTCTGCTACACGAGCGACCTCATGAACCCGGCCGAGGAGCTCTACACCCTCGACTACTACCTGCGTCTCGCCGAGCAGATCGTCGACGCGGGCGCCCACGTCCTGGCGATCAAGGACATGGCCGGGCTGCTGCGCCCGCCCGCGGCGCGGAAGCTCGTCACCGCGCTCCGCGACCGCTTCGACCTCCCGGTCCACCTCCACACCCACGACACCGCGGGCGGCCAGCTCGCGACCCTCCTCGCCGCGATCGACGCGGGCGTGGACGCCGTGGACGCCGCCGTCGCCTCGATGGCCGGCACCACCTCGCAGCCCTCGCTCTCCGCGCTCGTCGCGGCGACCGACCACAGCGAGCGGGAGACCGGGCTCTCGCTGGACGCGGTCAACGCGCTCGAGCCGTACTGGGAGCTGGTCCGCAAGGTCTACGCGCCGTTCGAGTCCGGCCTCGCGTCGCCGACGGGCCGCGTCTACACCCACGAGATCCCCGGCGGGCAGCTGTCGAACCTGCGCACCCAGGCGGTCGCGCTCGGTCTGGGCGACCGGTTCGAGCAGGTCGAGGACGCCTACGCGGCCGCCGACCGGATGCTCGGGCACCTGGTGAAGGTCACGCCGTCGTCGAAGGTGGTCGGCGACCTCGCGCTGCACTTCGTCGGCGCGGGCGTGGACCCGAAGGACTTCGAGGCCGACCCGTCGCGCTTCGACATCCCCGACTCGGTGATCGGCTTCCTGCGCGGCGAGCTCGGCGACCCGCCCGGTGGCTGGCCCGAGCCGCTGCGCACCCGCGCGCTGGAGGGTCGCACCGAGCGTCCCGGTGTGGCCGAGCTGACCGACGACCAGCGCAAGGGCCTCGAGGCCGACCGCGCCGGCACGCTCAACGAGCTGCTCTTCCCCGGCCCGACGAAGGAGTTCCGCGACCACCGGACCTCCTACGGCGACACCTCGGTGCTGCGCAGCCAGGAGTTCTTCTACGGCCTGCGCAGCGAGCGCGAGTACGCCGTCGACCTCGAGCCGGGCGTGCAGCTGCTCATCGAGCTCGAGGCGATCTCCGAGCCCGACGAGCGCGCCATGCGGACCGTGCTGATGTCGCTCAACGGGCAGCTGCGGCCGCTGCAGGTCCGCGACCGGTCGGTCGACACCGACGTCAAGGTCGCCGAGAAGGCCGACCGCTCCGATCCCTCGCACGTCGCGGCGCCGTTCGCGGGGGTCGTGACGCTGCAGGTCGCCGAGGGCGACACGGTGTCCGCCGGCGACACCGTGGCCACCATCGAGGCGATGAAGATGGAGGCGGCGATCACCGCCCCGTCGTCGGGCACGGTGACGCGCCTCGCGCTCGGGCGGGTGCAGCAGGTGGAGGGCGGCGACCTGGTCGTGGTGCTTGGCTAGACGGGTCCTCGTCCTGACGGCGGGTGTGGTCGCCCTGGTGCTCGTCGGCGCGGCCGCCGTCGCCGTCGGGCTGGGCGTCGCCCCGTGGGTGGCGCGGGACGGGGAGCTCGACCGCGGGATGACGGCGACGCCCACGCCCGCCGAGGTCGCGTCGGCGGCCGCGTTCTGCGCGCTGCCCGCACCGTCGGCGGCCGCGGGGCCGCTGCGCCGCGAGCAGGGCATCGACGGGCTGGTGGTGTTCCGGGTCGCGCTCGACGACGCCGCGGCGCGCGCCTGGCTCGCGGCCGGCGGCATGCCCGGGCCGACCCCCTCGCCGACCGCCGCGGAGGTCGAGTTCGGCCCCGACCTGCCGTCGGGAACGCCGGTCGTGGCGCAGCACCGCGCGGGGCGACCCGGGGGCGGGATCGTGTACCGCTCCGCGGTGCTCGCGCCGGGGGCGGTGGAGGTGCGGTGCTTCGAGACGTGAGGGTGGTGCAGCGGTGAGTCGCATCGTGGCGGGCACGGCGGGCGGGCAGCGCATCCAGGTGCCGCCGACCGGGGTGCGCCCGACGTCGGACCGGGTGCGGGAGGCGTTGTTCTCGCTGCTCGCGGCGCGGGGGGTGCTGGAGGACGCGGTGGTGCTCGACCTGTACGCCGGGTCGGGCGCGCTGGGTCTGGAGGCGCTGTCGCGGGGCGCGCTGGGCGCGACGCTGGTGGAGCGTGACCCGCGGGCCTGCGGCTTCATCCAGACCAACGTGCGGACGACCGGGCTCACGGGGGCGCTCGTGCGGCGGGCGTCGGTGCCGACGTTCCTGAAGCGGCCCACCGACACCGTCGACCTCGTGTTCGTCGACCCGCCCTACGCCGGGACCGAGGACGAGGTCGACACGGTGCTGGGGCTGCTCGTGCCGTGGCTGTCGGCCGACGCGCTGGTGGTGCTGGAGCGGGACTCGCGGACCCGGACGCCGGTGTGGCCGGAGGGGCTCGAGGCCGAGGCGCCGCGGGTGTACGGGGAGACGACGCTGCACCTGGGCGGGCCGGCCCCCGCCTGACGTCAGCGGTGGCACACGGCTGACGTCCAGCGGCAGCAGCGGGACACGCTCGACGGGTACCCGGCGCCCGTGAGCGACCTCGAGGACCGCTACCTGGAGCTGGTGCGCGACGAGCTGCCGGCGGCGGCCCGTCGTGAGGGCTGGGTAATCCGGAACGACCACTGCTTCGGGCGCGTGCTGCTCGACGACGCGGTGGGCGGGTGCTGGTACGACGTGCTGGGCCGGGGTCGTGGGGCGGCGTTCCGGCGGCTGGACGCCGACCAGCTCGCGCACGCCGTCGAGCAGGGGGAGCGCATGCTGCGCGAGGGGGCGGAGACGGTGCGGGCGCTGGACGCGCAGTCGTTGGCCTGGCGCGGGAAGGCACCGAAGCGCTGACGCCGACCAGGGACGTCGACGACGTGGCTTCTCTGCCACTGGACGACAGCAACGACGCTTTCCTGCCACGAGGGGCCGGCGGGCACGGCATGATCGGCTCCGTGGACCTCGCGGACGCGACGCAGGGCTGGGCCCCGGAGCCGGTCACGACGACGGGCGGCACCTCCGCCTGGACGGTCGGGGCGGTCAGCGGCCTGTTCGACCTCGACCCGGTGGCGGGCGCGGGCGACCCGCTCCCGCCGATGTGGCACTGGTTCGGGTTCCTGGAGCACCCGCGCACCGACGAGCTCGGCGACGACGGCCACCCCCTGCACGGCCACTTCCTCCCGCCGATCCCGGACCGGCGCCGGATGATCGCGGGCGGCCGACTGCGGATCGGGGCGCCGATGCGGGTGGGGGAGACCTACACGCGGCGCTCGTCGCTGGTGAGCTCGCAGGTCAAGCACGGGCGCTCCGGGGACATGCTGCTGGTGACGGTGCGCTCCGAGTTCCTCGACGGGGACGACGTCCTGGTCACCGAGGAGTCCGACGTCGTCTACCGGTCCCAGCCGCCGGGGCAGGCGCGCGGGATCGCCCTCGACGAACCCGGCCCCGCACCGGAGCCGTCCGCCGACGCGGTGGCGCTGACCCCCGACGAGCGGCTGCTGTTCCGGTTCTCCGCGCTGACCTACAACACGCACCGCATCCACTACGACCAGCCGTACGTCACCGGTGTCGAGGGCTACCCGGGGCTCGTCGTGCACGGGCCGCTGCTCGCCCTCCTGTGCCTCGAGATACCGCGGCGGCGGGGGCAGGAGGTCCGGGCCTTCGACTACCGCCTCTCCCGGCCCGCCTTCGCCGGCACGCGGATCGTCGCCGACCGCACCGACGACGGGGGCGTCGCCGCCGGCGTGTCCGGAGCGCCGCCGTCGATCAGCGGGACCGTCACGGCCTGATCGCCGCGAGGAACGGCTCCGCGCCCTCGACGACCACGCCGTCGAGCCGCTTCCGGCGCCACGCGCCCGGCGTGACGGCCAGGTGGACCTCGGGCGTGCCGTCGGTGTGGCGGCGCCGGTCGGTCTCGCGGTAGCCGCAACGCTGCGACACCCGCAGCGAGGCGCGGTTGTCGTCGGCCGCGGAGGTCACGGCGCGGGTCATGCCCAGCGAGCCGAACGCCAGGTCCAGGAGCATCAGCCGGACCCGCCGGCCGAGGCCGCGGCCGTGCTCGGCGCGCGCGAGGAAGGACGTCGTCTCCACCTCGTCCGGTCGCTCGCCCGCGTCGAGCGTCGCGTGCCCGACGACCCGCCCGCCGTCGAGGACGGCGAAGGGCACCCGCCACGCCCCGCCCGCCGTCGGGAAGCGCCGCAGGGACCAGGAGTGCTCGAGGAAGACGCGGGCCGCGGCGTCGTCGCCCATCGGGCGCGTGAGGAAGTGCTCCTCGCCGGGGGCGAGGACGCCCGCCGGTTCGGCGACGAACGCGGCGATCTCCAGCAGCTCGACGTCCGTCGGCGGGGCGAGGACGAGCCCCGCGTGCGCGACCCGGAGGCCGAACCAGGGGTAGAGCGCGGCCAGGTCGTCCCGGACGTAGTCCACGCCCGGATCCTGCTATAACGGCCGATCATGAGGCGGGAGACGAAGCCGAGCGGAGCTCGACCATGAAAGCCGTGTGCCCCGGTTCGTTCGACCCCGTGACCCTCGGGCACGTCGACGTGGTGCGCCGCGCGGCGGCGATGTTCGACGAGGTGGTGGTCGCGGTGGCGATCAACCCGAACAAGCAGGGCCTGTTCTCCGTCGACGAGCGGCGGGACCTGCTGGGGGAGACGTTCGCCGACCTGCCGAACGTCTCGACGGCGGCGTTCTCCGGCCTGCTCGTCGACTGGTGCCGCGAGCAGGGCGTCGGCGTCATCGCCAAGGGCCTGCGCTCGGACACCGACTACGCCTACGAGCTGCCGATGGCGCACATGAACCGGCACCTGACCGGGGTCGACACGGTCTTCCTGTCCGCCTCCCCGGAGCACACGTTCGTCTCCAGCTCGCTGGTCAAGGAGGTCGCCCGCGGCGGCGGGGACGTCTCGGCCTTCCTGACGGCGGGTGTGCACGCGGCGCTGACCGAGCGCCTCGGCTCCCGCTGAGACCGACACGCCCGACACGCGGCAATGCGCCGGGCGGGCGAGTGCGCGCCGCACACTGGCGGTCGGTCTTCGACGCGGGAGGTGGCCGACGTGTACCGGGTGTTCGAGGCGCTCGACGAGCTGGTGACCATCTGCGAGGAGGCGCGCGGCGTCCCGATGACGACGAGCTGCGTCGTCCCGCGCGGGGACGTCCTGGAGCTGCTCGACGACATCCGTGAGGCCATCCCGGGCGAGCTCGACGACGCCCAGGACGTGCTCGACCACCGCGACAAGCTCGTGGACGACGCGACCGAGGAGGCCGCGCGCACCACCGAGGAGGCGCGCACCGAGGCCGACCGGCTGCTCGCCGAGGCCCGCGAGCAGGCCCAGCAGATGATCGCCGAGGCCGAGCACGAGGCGGAGCGGGTCGTGGCCCGCGGTCGTCGGGAGTACGCCGACCTCACCGACCGGGCCGCCGCCGAGGCCGACCGGATGACCGAGGCGGGGCGGCAGAGCTACGAGCGCGCGGTCGCCGACGGGCGCGCCGAGCAGCAGCGCCTGGTCTCCGAGCACGAGGTCACGCTCGCCGCCCGCGACGAGGCCGGCCGCATCCTCGACCGCGCCGCCGACGACGCCCACCAGGCGCGCACCGACTGCGACCACTACGTCGAGACCTCGCTCGCCGAGTTCACCGACACGCTCGAGTCGGTGCTCGACACCGTCGGGCGCCACCGCCACCAGCTGCGCACCGGTCAGGTCGGTGCCGCCGCGCAGGAGCACGCGCCGGAGCGGGCGAGCGCGTAGGGCTCCTCCGGCGCCGCGGGGGCCCGCGTACCCTGGGGAGCCGGGCCAGACCCGTCGTCGGGAACAGGTTCCGACGCGCTGTGCGTTGGCCCCCATCGAGATGACTGAGAAGCACACCTCCAGCCCCGACGCGACCAGCCCGTGGGTCGTCGACGTCCTGCGCGAGCTCTCGCGCCGTCCCGGCACCATGAAGCCCTGGGTGCGCGACGTGCCCGCCCCGGCCGACTTCGGCCTGGAGGTGATCGGTGTGCCCGCGGGCGACCCGATCCACCTCGACCTCCGCCTCGAGTCGGTGATGGAGGGCGTCCTCGCCAGCGGCACGGTCAGCGCCGACGTCGTCGGCGAGTGCTCGCGGTGCCTCGGCGAGGTCACCGACCACGTCGAGGTCGACCTCACCGAGCTCTACGCCTACCCGCACTCGGTCACCGAGGAGACGACCGAGGAGGAGGACGTGGCGCGGATCGTGGACGAGAAGATCGACCTCGAGCCCGCCGTGCGTGACGCCGTCCTCCTCGAGCTCCCGAACGCCCCGCTGTGCAGCGACGACTGCCCCGGCGTGGCCTCGCCGGACGACGAGGCATGGGCCTTCGTACCCGCGGGGACCACTCGTGAGAGGATTGACCCTCGCTGGGCCGCCCTGCAGGAGCGTTTCGCCGGCGGCAGCACAGAGAACTGAGGAGATCGAAGCACCGTGGCCGTCCCCAAGCGCCGGATGTCGCGCGCCAACACCCACGCCCGCCGCTCGCAGTGGAAGGCGTCCGTGCCGACCCTCGTGGCGTGCCAGAACAAGGCCTGCGGCCAGCCCAAGCCGCCGCACGTCGCCTGCCCCACCTGCGGCCAGTACGCCGGCCGCCGGGCCGTCACCCCGGCCTGATCGCCGTGGCCGCCACGGCGGCCGGCGCCACTGACCAGGACGGGTCGCCGGCCGAGCGGCTCAGCCGGGTGCTCGGGATCGAGGTCGATCCCGAGCTGCTCCGGCTCGCCCTGACGCACCGGTCGTACGCCTACGAGAAGGGCGGCCTGCCGACCAACGAGCGGCTGGAGTTCCTCGGGGACTCCGTGCTCGGCATCGCGGTCACCGAGCGGCTCTACCGGGAGCACCCGGAACTGCCCGAGGGCCAGCTCGCGAAGCTGCGGGCGAGCGTGGTGAACATGCACGCCCTCGCGAGCGTCGCGCGCACCCTCGGGCTGGGCGAGCTGATGTACCTCGGTCGCGGCGAGGAGATGACCGGCGGCCGCGACAAGGACTCGATCCTCGGCGACGCCGTCGAGGCCGTCCTCGGCGCGGTCCACCTCGAGCACGGCATCGACGTGGCCCGCGAGCTCGTCGGACGGCTCTTCGGCGACCTGCTGCACCAGGCGCCGCGCCTCGGCGCCGGGCTCGACTGGAAGACCAGCCTGCAGGAGCTGACGGCCGCCTCCGGCCGCGGTGTGCCGGAGTACCGGATCACCGAGGAGGGCCCCGACCACGCCAAGGAGTTCACCGCGACGGCCGTGGTGGCCGGCGAGGGCCTCGGCACCGGGATCGGGCGCACGAAGAAGGACGCCGAGCAGAAGGCCGCCCAGGCCGCCTACGAGGCGCTGAACGGGCCCGTCACGTAGTGGTCCGCTAGGTGCCGGAGCTGCCCGAGGTCGAGGTCGTCCGGCGCGGGGTCGCCGACCACGCGGTCGGCCGGACCGTCGCGTCGGTCGAGGTGCTGCACCCGCGCGCCGTGCGCCGTCAGGCGGGCGGGGCGATGGAGCTCGCCGACCGGCTGGAGGGGCGCACGCTCGTCGCCGCACGGCGGCGGGGCAAGTTCCTGTGGGTCGACCTCGACGACGACACCGCGCTGCTCGCCCACCTCGGCATGAGCGGCCAGCTGCTGGTCCAGCCCGCCGACCGGCCCGACGAGAAGCACCTGCGGGTCCGCCTGCGCTTCGCCGACGGCGGGGCCGAGCTGCGGTTCGTCGACCAGCGCACGTTCGGGGGCCTCACGGCCGTCGACACGGTGTCCTCGGACGGCGAGCGGGTGCCGCTGCCCGTCGGGCACATCGGCCGCGACCCCCTCGACCCGCACTTCGACCTCGAGGCCGCCGTCGGCGCCTACCGGCGGCGGCGCACCGAGCTCAAGCGGGCGCTGCTCGACCAGACGCTCGTCTCGGGGATCGGCAACATCTACGCCGACGAGGCCCTGTGGCGGGCCCGCCTGCACTCGCTGCGCCCGACCGCCCGGCTCAACCGACCCGACGTCCGGACGGTGCTGACCGCGGCGCACGAGGTGATGTCCGAGTCGCTCGAGCAGGGCGGCACGTCGTTCGACGCGCTCTACGTCGACGTGCACGGCGACTCGGGGTACTTCGCCCGTGCCCTGGCCGTCTACGGCCGCGAGGGCCGGCCGTGCCCCCGGTGCGGGACGGCGATCCGCCGGTCGGCGTTCATGAACCGGTCCTCGTTCTGGTGCCCGACCTGCCAGAAGGTGCCCCGACGCACGTAGGCCCGCCGGGGACCGTGTGGTCCCCGGCGGGCCCGGGTCGTGCGGGACGGCTCAGGAGCGGCCGTTCTGCGGCGTGATGGCCACGGTGGGGGCGGCCGGGTCGTCCGCGCGCACCGCGCCGGACTCGCCGGTGTCGGCCCGGTCCGCCACGCGGGCGGCGTCGGCCTGGCCGCGCTGGTAGCCGGTCTGCAGGTCCGCACGGACCTGCTCACGGTTCTCCTGGGCCTTGCGGTAGCCCGAGTTGATCAGGTCGGCGGCGGCGTCGCGGCCGCCGAGCCCGAACGCCAGGGCGGCACCGAGCGCGACGGCGCCGATCAGGGCGATGAACGTCGCGTTCACGATCACCTCGGCGATGCCGAGCTGGTTGAGGATCATGAACACGGCGATGATCATGACCAGCGTCGGCGCGGCGGAGCGCGCGACGCGACCGGTCGGGGTGTCGCCCATCGTGCGGTGCACGAGCCCGCCGACGGCGGCGGCGATCGCGGCGGCGACCAGGAAGATCAGCAGCGCGGCGAGCACGTTGGGCAGGTAGGACAGCACCAGGTTCACGAACCCGGTGACCGCGGGGATGTTCAGCGTCCCGACCGCGGAGACGATGACGAAGACGAGCAGGACCCACTGCACGACGAGGCCGACCAGCTTGGCCGGGCTGCCGTCGGGGCTGAACCGGGCGACGTACTCGCCGCCGGAGCCGTGGGTCAGGCGCTGGTCGAGGCGCACCCGCTGCAGGAGCTTGGTGATCCCGGCGCGCAGCAGCCGGGCGATGATGTAGCCGATCAGCAGGACCAGCAGGGCCCCGATGACGTTCGGCACGTAGTTGAGCAGCGTGGTGAACGCGTTCTGCAGGGACTGCAGAGCGTTGAAGCCGCCACCGCCGCCGGACGGTTCGGCCTGGGAGGGAAGAGCGATCATGGCGATCTCCGGTGGTGAGTGGAGAGGGCCCGTCGACACGGGTTCTCGATCGAGGGGGCCGTGAACTGCCGCGACGCCGGCCCGCGCGGGGCGCGGGCCGGCGTCGGGTGGGATCAGCGGGCGGGGCCGGACTCCATGAGCTGCTTGAACTCCTGGAGGGCCTTCTCGACCTTCTTCTGCGGGTCGGCGAAGAGCTTCGCACCGAGGTCGCCCAGGGCGCCGGCGGGCGTCTCCACGTGGAGGCTGACCTCGACGCCGGTCTTGCCGCCGTGGTCGTCGAAGCGCACGGCGCCACCGGTCTCGACGTGGTTGTTGCTCTCCTCGAGCGACTTCCACGCGATCTTGCGGTCCTGCTCCTCGTCGATGATCTTCGCGTCCCACTCGATCTTCTTGCCGAGCGGGCCGTCGACGACCCAGTGCGTCACGTCGGCGCTGCCGCCCTTCGGCTCCACCGACTCGACGTCGTCCATGATCTGGGGCAGGTGGGTGAGCGGCCGCCACCAGCGGTAGCACTCGGCGGCCGGCGCGTTGACCTCGAGGTAGTGCGTTGCGGTTGCCATACGGGGTGATGGCCGCTCGCCCGGGCGGCGCAAACGGCCCATTCAGCGCCGGGGGGCGTGGCCCACGAACGCGCCGATGCCGGTGATCGACCGGCCGACGACGAGGGTGTTGATCTCCTTCGTGCCCTCGTAGGAGTAGAGCGCCTCGGCGTCGTTGAAGAACCGCGTGACCTTGTTCTCCAGCAGCACGCCGTTGCCGCCGAGGACCTCGCGGGCGCGCGCCACCGCCTCCCGCAGCGCGACGGTGCACTCGCGCTTCGCCAGCGCCGCCTGGTCGTCGCGGAAGTGGTCGGCGTCCTGGAGCTGCGCCACGCGCACCGCGAGGGCCAGCGAGGTCGACAGGCGCCCGAGGATCGTCACGAGGTGGTCCTGGATCAGCTGGAAGCCCGCGATGGGCTGCCCGAACTGGACCCGCTCGAGGGCGTAGGCCCGGGCGAGCTCGTAGACGCCCATCATCACGCCGACCGCGTTCCAGGCGACGCCGCCGCGGGTCACGCGCAGGACCCGGTTCGTGTCCTTGAACGAGTTCGCGTGCTGCAGCCGGTTCGCCTCGGGGACGCGCGCGCCCTCGAAGGTGAGGTCGGCGTTCTGCACCGTGCGCAGCGCGAGCTTGCCCTCCATCTTGGTCGCGGTGAAGCCGGGCGTGCCCTTCTCGACGACGAAGCCCTTCACCTCGCCGTCGTCGGTGTCCCGGGCCCAGACGATCACCAGGTCGGCGAAGGTGCCGTTGCCGATCCAGCGCTTGGCGCCGTCGAGGACCCACTCGTCGCCCTCGCGCCGCGCGGTCGTCTCGAGCCCGCCCGCGACGTCCGACCCGCCGTGCGGCTCGGACAGGGCGAAGGCGCCGATCTTCTCCATCCGGCGCAGGGCGGGCAGCCAGCGCTCCTTCTGCTCCTCGGATCCGCACAGGTCGATCGAGGAGAGCGCGAGCCCGCCGTGCACGCCGAAGAAGGTGGCCATCGACGGGTCGACGCGCGAGAGCTCCATGCTGACCATCGAGGTCAGGAGCTTGGAGTGCGCGGGGCGGTCCGGCCACGCCCGGCCCAGCCCGACGACGTCGAGCTCGGCGAAGGCGGGCAGGAGGTCGAACGGGAACTCCGTGGTGGCCCACTGCCGGTCGGCGATCGGCGCGATGCGCTCCTCGGCGAAGCGTCGGACCCGCGCCAGGATCGCCCGGTCCTCGTCGCCCAGGAGGTCGGCGTAGCCGTAGAAGTCCCCGGGCAGGGGCGGCAGGACGGCCTCGTCGGTCGACGGGGTCGGGGCGCCGGTGGTGATGTCGGTGGTGGTGCTCATCGGGACTCCTCCGTGCTCTCGGTGGTCTCACGGGTCCGCAGGACGGCGACCTGCGCGCGGTCGCGCGCGTCGGTCAGGGCCCGGTAGTCGTCGCCGTAGGCGGCCTCGGTGCCCGTCACCAGGGCCTCGACCGTCTCGTCGTCGAGGGTGGGGTTCCCCAGGTCGGCCCAGCGCCGACTCATACCGGGCCCGAGGTGGGTCAGCATGTGGCGCAGTCCGCCCGCCCCGCCGCCGAGGTGGAAGGACAGGAACGGGCCGCCGGTGGCCCAGCGCGGGCCGAGGGACCCGGTGACCACGCGATCGAGCTCCGCCGGCGACACGACGCCGCCGCGCACGAGGCTCACCGCCTCGCGGAAGAGGGCCGACTGCAGGCGGTTCGCGACGAAGCCGGACACCTCCCGGTGCTCCACCACCGGGTCGCGGCCGACCGAGCGCAGGAACGCCGCGGCCCGCTCGACGGTCTCCGGCGCGGTCCTCGCCCCGGCGACCACCTCGACGAGCGGCAGCAGGTGCGGCGGGTTGAACGGGTGCGCGACGACGAGGCGCGCGGCGACGCCGGCGTCGAGGTCCGCCGCGATGTCGCTCGCGACGATGCCCGAGGTCGACGTGAGCAGGAGCGCGTCGACGGGAGCCGCCGCACCCGCCGTCGTGAAGATCTCCTGCTTGACGCCGAGCCGCTCCGGTCCCTGCTCCTGGACCACCTCCGCGTTCCCGACGGCGGGTGCGAGCCCGGGCTCGGTGCGGATGCGGCCGAGCAGCTCGTCGGCGTCCGCGCCGAGCGCGGGGGCGAACTGCCGCACGCCGTCGCGGACGACCTCGTCGAGGTCGGGGCGCGGGTCGGTGACCGTGACCTCGTGCCCGTGCGCGGCGTGCAGCACGGTCCAGCTGACGCCGATCGTGCCGGCGCCGATCTCGGTGATCCTCATCGTGCCTCCAGGTAGTCGTGCACGGTGGTGAAGGGCGCGAGCGTGAGGTCGGTGAGCACGTGCGAGGCCCCGAGGACCTCGAGCACGGGCAGGTCGGCCAGCGGGGCCATGACGTGGGCGTGCAGCTCGAGGCGGGCCGGGCCGCGCCACGCCTCCTTCACCGTCAGGTCGGTGATGCGGGTGCGCTGCAGGACGGCGGAGGTCGGGCCGCCGCGGCCGGGGGCGAGCTTCACGGCGAAGGTCGGGACGCCGACCTGCGCGCGGGCCTCGTCGGGGTCCAGGGGCGCGTGCTCGTAGGCCGTCGTCGCGGTGGCGACCGGCAGGGAGCCGACGTGCAGCTGCCCGACCAGCGTGCCCTGCTCGACCCACAGCCGCGGCGAGCCGAACGCCTTGGGGTAGGCGCTCTGCTCGCGGCCGGCGAAGGTCGCGGGCGCGTTGTCGAGGTACATCGCGTGCAGGTACTCGCCCTGCTCGCCGTCGAACGCGCAGGTCAGGGCCTGGCCGCACTCGGTGTAGGGGCCGAAGCCGTCGACGTCGCCCTGCGCATCACCTCGAAGCGCACCAGCGGCTCGACGACCTCGAGCGGTTCGGGGAGCGCGGCACGGAACGCGTCGGGGTCGGTCCGGTAGACGACGTTGAGGTACTCGCGGTCGGTGAAGCGGTGCGACCCGGGCGGGAAGGCGGGCGCGGTCAGCGGCGTCGTGCCGGCGCGGAGGATCTGCTCGGTGTTCACCGCGCACCTCCGGTCGAGCTCCGCTGCGCTGCGTCTCCCGCCGTCATCTCCGCGATCTGCTCCTCGGTACGGCCCAGCTCACGCAGGACGTCGGCGGTGTCGGCGCCCTGTGGCGGGGTCGGGGTGCGCATGCCTGCGGGGGTCTGCGAGAACCGGACCGGGAAGCCGATCGACCGGTACGGGCCCTCGGTGGGGTGCTCCTGCTCGGTGAGCAGGCCGCCGTCGACGACGTAGGGGTCCTCGTGGGCGGTCTCCAGGTCGAGCACCGGGGCGAACGGGATCGAGTGCTCCGCGCAGAGCGCCGCCCAGTCGTCGGTGGTGCGGGTCGGGGCGATCGCGGCGATCTCGCCGTAGAGCTCCTCCTGGTGACGGGAGAGCTGCGTGCGGTCGACGAAGCGCTCGTCGGTCGCGAGGTCGTCGCGGCCCGCGGCGGCGAAGAAGTCGGCGATGTTGCGCGGGCTGTAGGGCAGGATGCACGCCCACCCGTCCTTCGTCGCGACCGCCGCGTGCCCGGCCGCGAGGGACCGGTTGAAGCCGGTCGACCCGGCGTCGGGAAGGAAGGTGTGGCCCGAGAGGTGCTCGACGAGGGTGAAGGCGAGCATCGTGTCCGCCATCGGCACCTCGACCTCCTGGCCCTGCCCGGTGGCGCGCTGGTGGACCAGCGCGGCGAGCACCGAGTAGGCGATGGTGAGCGCGCAGACCTTGTCGGCCAGCACCGTCGGCACGTAGCTGGGGGTGCCCGTGGCGCGGCGGACGATGTCGGTCATGCCCGACGCGGCCTGGACGATCTCGTCGTAGGCGGCGCGGTCGGCGAGCTCGGAGTCGGCGCGGAAGCCCTGGGCGCGGCAGGTGATGAGCCGCGGGTTGATCTCCGCGAGCTCAGCGTGCGAGATGCCGAGGCGGTCGAGCGCGCCGGGCCGCATGTTGGTGATGAGGATGTCGGCGCTCGCGACGAGGTCGCGGAAGGCCGCCTTCCCGTCCGCGGACTTGAGGTCGAGCGTGACCGAGCGCTTGTTCCGGTTGACGTTGAGGGCGAGGTGGCCCATCCCGGGGTGCCGGGCGGGCGGGGCGAGGCGGGCGCTGTCGCCGCCCGGCGCCTCGACCTTGATGACGTCGGCCCCGAGGTCACCGAGGATCTGGGCCGCGTAGGGACCCATCACCACGGTCGCGAGGTCGATGACCCGGACTCCGTCGAGCGCTGTGGTCGTCATGGCCTCGACGTTAGGCGTGCTAAGTAATTCTCCGCAATGTGAGATACGGTTACGCATATGGGTAACAGGCACCACCGGACCGTCGACCGGGTGGCCGAGCTGCTCGAGGCGGCCGTCGCCCGGCCCGGGGCGTCGCTGACCGAGCTCGCGCGGGCGGTCGACGCGCCGGTGTCGTCGGTGCAGAAGCTCGTCGACGGGCTCGTCGCCGTGGGCTACCTCGACGAGGACCGGCGGCGCTACACGCTCGGTCCGGCGCCCTCGGTGCTCTCGGTGCGCGCCGGGCGGCCGGCGGTGCCGGTGCGGCACGCGACGCTGGCCGGGGTGTCCGGGCGGCTCGGCCTGCCCGTGCAGCTCGCGGTGCGGGTGGGAGACGACGCGGTGTGGGTCGACTGGGCGGGCGCCGACGAGGCCTTCGACTACGCGCTGTCCTCGCAGATCCGCCGCCCGCTCGTCGACACGGCGGCGGGCCGCGTGCTCGGGGCGCACCTGTCGGCGGCGGCCCGGCAGGCGGTGGTGCGGGCGGCCCGGCCGGACGATCTGGCGGCGGCGCTCGCGCTCCTGGCCGACTTCGAGCGGATCCGGGAGACGGGCTGCGAGACCGGGAGCAGCGGTCGGCTCGTGCCGGGCGCCGTCGCGGTGGCGGTGCCGGTGTGGTCGGAGGGGCGGGTGGTGGCGGCGGTGTCGGCGATCGACCGCTCGGGGGCGCTCGGGGACGGCGCCGACGGGGCGGCGGCGGTGCTGCGGGAGGCTGTCGGACCGGTCGCGTAGCTTGCCCGTGAGGTCGGGAACGGGGGTCGGCGGTGCATCTGAAGAGCCTGACGCTCAAGGGCTTCAAGTCCTTCGCGTCCTCGACCACCCTGCGCTTCGAGCCCGGCATCACCTGTGTGGTGGGCCCGAACGGCTCCGGCAAGTCCAACGTCGTCGACGCCATCAGCTGGGTGCTCGGCGAGCAGGGCGCGAAGGCGCTGCGCGGCGGGAAGATGGAGGACGTCATCTTCGCCGGCACGTCCGGGCGCGCCCCGCTGGGCCGGGCCGAGGTGACGCTGACGATCGACAACAGCGACGGCGCGCTGCCCATCGAGTACAGCGAGGTGTCGATCACCCGGCGCGTGTTCCGCTCGGGCGCCGGCGAGTACGAGATCAACGGGAGCTCCTGCCGCCTGCTCGACGTGCAGGAGCTGCTGAGCGACTCCGGCATCGGGCGCGAGCTGCACGTGCTCGTCGGCCAGGGCCAGCTCGACGCGATCCTGCAGTCGCGGCCGGAGGAGCGCCGGGCCTTCATCGAGGAGGCGGCGGGCGTCCTCAAGCACCGCAAGCGCAAGGAGAAGGCGCTCCGCAAGCTCGAGGCGATGGAGTCCAACCTCGCCCGCCTCGGCGACCTCACCACCGAGCTGCGCCGCCAGCTCAAGCCCCTGGGGCGGCAGGCCGAGATCGCGCGGCGGGCGCAGACCATCCAGGCCGACCTGCGCGACGCGCGGCTGCGCCTCGCCGCCGACGACCTCGTGACGCTGCGGGGCACGATCGCCCGCGACGCGGCGGACGAGGACGAGGCCCGGCGGCGCCGCGACGAGACCGAGCGGGCGCTCGCGGTCGAGTCGGCGGCGATGGAGGAGCTGGAGGCCGCCCTCGAGGTCGACGCCCCGGCCTACGAGCGGGCGCGGGAGGCGCACCACCGGCTCTCCTCGCTCGCCGAGCGCCTGCGCGGCACGGTCGCGCTCGCGGCCGAACGGCACCGGCACCTGACCGGGGCGGAGGAGCCCGCCTCGGGACCCGACCCGGACGAGCTCGAGCGGCAGGCGGCGTCGGCCGCCGAGAACGAGGCCACGCTCGCCGAGGAGGTCGCCCTCGCCCGGGAGTCCCTCGAGGACGCCGCCGCCCGCCGGGAGGACGCGGAGGAGACGCTGGAGGCGGCCGACCGCCGCGTCGCGGCCGCCACCCGGGCGGCGGCCGACCGCCGGGAGGGCCTCGCCCGGCTCGCGGGGCAGGTGGAGACGCAGCGCGGCCGGGTCGCGGCGGCCGTCGAGGAGCTCGAGACGCTGGCCGCGTCGATCGGCGAGACCACGGCCCGCGCCGCGACCGCCCGGGCGGAGCTCGCCGAGGCGGAGGCCGCGTCGGACGAGGCCGACGGCGGCGGGCCGGGGGAGCCCGAGGCGGCGTCCGCGGTGGCCGAGGACGCGCCCGATCCCGAGGCGGCCTTCGACGCCGCCACCGAGCGGCACGAACAGGGGCGGGCGGAGGTCGACCGGGCGGGCGCGGCGCACCGCGACGCCGAGCGGGACCGGGCGCACTGGAAGGCGCGGGTCGAGGCCCTCGAGCTGACCCTCACCCGGCGCGACGGCGCGGGGGAGCTGCTCGCCGGCGGCCGGGACGGGGTGCTCGGGTCCGTCGCGGCCCTGCTGCGGGTCGGGCCGGGTGACGAGACGGCGGTGACGGCGGCGCTGGGCCCGGTGGCCGACGCGGTGGTGGTCACGGGCGTCGACGCCGCCGCCGACGCGCTCGCCCACCTGCACGCCAGCGACGCGGGACGTGCGGGCCTGCTGGTGGCCGGTCCGGAGGCCGGCGCGCTGCCGGGTGTGGCGCCGGCCGGGGCCGTCTGGGCGGCCGACCTGGTCCGCGCGCCCGACGCCGTCGCCGGCGCGGTGGCCCGGCTGCTGGCCGGCGTGGTCGTGGTGGACGACCTCGCCGCGGCGCGCACCCTCGTGGCCGCGCACCCGGAGCTGACCGCGGCCACCCGGTCCGGCGACGTGCTCGGCGGGGCGTGGGCGGTCGGCGGCCCGTCGGGCAACCGGTCGATCCTGGAGATGCAGTCGGCCGCCGACGAGGCGGGGGACCGGCTCGCCGACGCGGAGCGCGCCGAGAGGACGGCGGCGGCCGCGCTGGAGGCGGCGCGGCAGGCGGAGGCGGCGGCGCGGGCGGAGGTCGGGGTCGCCCGGCAGGTCCGGGACGACGCCCGGCGCGCCGACACCGAGCGGCGGCGCGCGGCCGACGCCCGGCGCGCGCAGGACGAGGCCCGGCGCGCCGAGCGGGCCCGCCGGCTGGGCGGGCTGGCCGAGACCGTGCGCGGCGCCGAGGCCGAGCTCACCCGCCTCACGGAGCGCCGCGCCACGGTGGAGGCCGCCCGCGAGGATCGGCGCGCCGAGCTCGACGACCTCACCGAGCGGCTGGAGATGGCCACCGACCAGGCCGACACCGACGCCTCGGACGACGCGGACGGCACCGACGTGAGTGCCCGCGACGCCGCGGCCGCGGCCCTGAACGCCGCGCGCGCCGCCGAGGTCGAGGGGCGGCTCGCGCTGCGCACCGCCGAGGAGCGGGCGCGCGCGGTGACCGGGCGGGCCGAGGCGTTGCGCCACCGGGCCCGCGCCGAGCGCGAGCAGCGGGAACGCGCCGCGACCCGTCGTCGGGAACGGGAGCGGCAGGCCGCCCTGCTCGACGAGATCCTCGAGCACGGGCGGGCCGGGGTCGACCGGATCGCGGGTTCGCTCGCGGCGGCGGCCGAGGCGCGCGACCGGCTGGCCGCGGCGCGGCAGGCGCGGACGGCCGAGCTCGACGGGGTCCGGGAGCGGACCCGGGGCCTGCAGCAGACGCTCGAGCGGCTCACCGACGCGGTGCACCGTGACGAGGTCCTGCGCGCCGAGCAGCGGACCCGCCTCGCGCAGCTCGAGGAGTCGATCGTCGAGCGGTTCGGGATCGGCCTCGAGGACCTCGTGCGGGAGTACGGGCCGGAGGCGGGCATCCCGCCGAGCGAGGCCGAGGTCGCCGAGGTCACGGCGGCCCGCGAGCGGGGCGAACAGGTCTCGATGCCGCCGCCCATGCCCTACGACCGGGCGGAGCAGCAGCGGCGTGCCGCCCGGGCGGAGAAGGAGCTGGGCACGCTCGGCAAGGTCAACCCGCTGGCGCTCGAGGAGTACGCGGCGCTGGAGGAGCGCTACCGCTTCCTGTCGACCCAGCTCGAGGACGTCAAGGCCTCGAAGCGCGACCTCCTCTCGGTGGTGGCCGACGTCGACCAGCGCATCCTCGACGTGTTCGCCGAGGCCTTCGCCGACGTGGCGCGGGAGTTCGAGGTCGTGTTCCCCGTGCTGTTCCCGGGCGGGGACGGCCGGCTGGTGCTCACCGACCCCGACGACCTGCTGACCACCGGCGTCGAGGTGGAGGCCCGGCCACCCGGCAAGAAGGTCAAGCGGCTCTCGCTGCTCTCGGGCGGCGAGAAGTCGCTGACGGCCGTGGCGATGCTCGTCGCGATCTTCCGGGCCCGCCCGTCGCCGTTCTACGTGATGGACGAGGTCGAGGCGGCGCTCGACGACGCGAACCTGCGCCGGCTGATCTCGCTGCTCGACGACCTGCGGCGCACCTCCCAGCTGGTGATCATCACCCACCAGAAGCCGACGATGGAGATCGCCGACGCGCTCTACGGCGTGAGCATGCGCGGCGACGGCATCACCGCGGTGGTCTCGCAGCGGCTGCGCGGCGCCGACGCGCCGGGACCACTCGCCCGAGCGGACCCCTCGCCCGTGCCGTGACGCTGTGTCGCGCTATGATAGCGCTGCGTGATCATCACGTCACGCATCCGTGACCGACGAACGACGCGCACGGGGAATGCCGCACGGCGTTGACCAGGCTTACCGTCGACCTCGTCGGGCAGGGGAGCGGGGGCTCCCCCGGGGGAGGGTGGGTCGGGATGACGGTGCTCCAGCCCAGACGCGACGCGCAGGCCGAGCGTGCCCCGGCCGCCCGCCGGTCCTGGCGGATGTCCTCCGCCCCGCAGCCCGCCGTCGGGCACCTCGTCGTCGACGCCTCCCACAGCTCGCTCGCCCCGTTCCTCGCGACCCACACCGTGACCGTCCTGGTCGACGACCTGCCGCTCAGCATCCCGTGGGGGCGCACCGACATCGCCCTGCCGCCGGGACGGCACCGCGTGGAGATCGCGGTCGACCGGGGCGACGGCTGGGGCCGCGTCGTCGAGGCGGTGCCCGTGGCGGCCGGCCACACCGTGGACGTGTTCTACCGCGCGCCGGTGCTGCCCGGCGCCGGGACCCTCGGTCCGGTGCCGCAGCCGACGCGGGGGGTGGCCGTGCTGCTCGCCGGTCTCCTGCTGGCGCTCGCGCTCCTCGGCGTCGGGGTGACGACGCTGCTGTCGCTGCTCGGCTGAGGCGCCCCGAAGTCGGGGTTCCGGCCCGTGCGGCCGTCGGCGGTGCCGCACGGCTGACAGGATGGGGGTCGTGAGTTCGCCGCTGACCACCCTCGACTCCTCGACCCGGGACCTGCTCGCGCAGGCCCCCGCCGCCGGGCTCTCGCCGGGCGTGCTGACCGGGATCATCGTCGCGGTCGTCGTGGTGGTGCTCCTCCTGGTGCTGATCGTCGGGCTGGTGCTCGCCCGCCGCCGCCGCATCTCCCTGCGCGACGAGGCCGAGGAGCAGGCCGAGCCGCCGAAGCCCACGAAGGGCAGCTACTCGGCCGGGGGCGGGTTCTCGTTCTCGGCCGGTGGCGGGGCCGCTGGTGGGGCGGCTGGTGGCGCGGCGACGAAGGACCGGCCCGCGGTCGGCCCGACCCCGCCCACCATCGAGACGCCCTCGGCCGAGCCGGCCCCGGCCGAGCCGTCGAGCACGCAGGCGCCGCCCTCGTCCTCGCGGGTCACCGAGGCGCCCCCGGCCGCACCGGAGGGCACGACCGACGTCGCGCCCGCCGTCCCGGACCGGACCACCGAGGTCACGCCGGCCGCGCCGGAGCGGACGACGGAGGTCGCGCCGCCGGCCGACCGGACGACCGAGATCACCCCGGACCGGACGACCGAGATCCCGCCGCAGACGGGGTCGGCGCCCGCGCCGGACCGGACGACCGAGATTCCGCCGCAGACGGGGTCGGCGCCCGCGCCGGACCGGACGACCGAGATTCCGCCGCAGACGGGGTCGGCCCCCGCGCCGG
>NZ_JAJNDA010000017.1 GCF_021026295.1 Actinomycetospora soli | reverse complement strand
GACGACGGTCCACGCTGCCGCATGGACCGGCGGAAGGTAACCCTCGGCGATGTGCACCGCTGATCCTCCGTGAGCAGGGTTCGGAGCGTGGTCCCGGAAGGAACCGGACGAACCCTAGAGACACGAATGATCACCCGCAAGGTTCACCAGATGCAAAGATGTCGAAAAATCATGGTGGCTGCCCAGACGCCGTGACGGACGCCCTCGGCCCGGTCGGGGGTCGCGGTGGTGAAGACGTCGAGGGGGTTGGCGAGCGCGGCCTCGTCGCGCCCGAGCCCGTGGCGGCCTCAGCGGCCGGTTCAGGCGTCGACGGAGGGTTGTTCGCGCCGGGCGTCGGTCGGTCGGCCGCCGGTGGGGCGTCGAGCTCCCTCCGTGACGCGTCATTGTGGCGGAACCGGCACCGGGGTTGAAATCGGACACAAGCAAGGTGAGGCTGCCCTAAGGTGACGCGCGGAACCGGGGAGGCCCATGAACGGCGCGACCGATCTCCGGGGCCGACAGCCGGGCCTGTTCGGTGCGCTCCGTGAGGTCGACGAGTCGCTCCTCGCCGAAGAAGGCGCCGTCCTGGTCGCGGGCCTCGGTGACCCCGTCGGTGTAGAAGAGGATGCGGTCGCCTGGTTCGAGGCGGTCCTGCGCCGCGGCGGCTCGCGACTCGGGCGAGGGAACGACGGTCGCGATCACCCCGAGCGGCGGCCGGAGGGGTTCGGCCAGGGGTCGGATCATGCGTCCGTCGCGCAGCAGCGGCGGCGGGTGACCGGCGACGAGGTAGTCCAGGGCGCCGGTGGTGATGTCCAGGCGCGCCAGGACGGCGGTGACGAACCGGGTCGGACCGGTCCGTCGCGCCAGGTGCTCGTCGGCGGCGTCGGCCAGGGCCGCGAGGTCGGAGACGCCGCGGCGGCGGGCGTTGCGGATGACGGTGACGGCCAGCGCGGTCGTGATGCCCGCGTCGAGGTCGTGGCCGACACCGTCGAAGACCCCGAGGTAGAGCGTGTCGCCGTCGACCGCGTAGTCGTAGGCGTCGCCGGCGACCTGTTCGTGCGGTTCGAGCAGTGCGGCGACGGACACGCCCTCGGTGGCGAACGTGCGCGGCGGGACGAGGTGCCAGAGCAGTTCGGCGGCGACCGAGAGGCCGTCACCGGCCCGGAGGCGGCGCAGATGGTCGGAGTAGACCAGTTTGCTCATGACGACGTGGCCCATGAGTCCGGCGATCGTCTCCGCGCGTTCGCGCAGGACGTCGTCGTCGGGGGTGCCGGGATCGAGGGTCAGGAGCAGGCACCCGACGCGTTCGGTGCCGTCGAGCACCGGGACCCACAGCACCCGCCGGCCCTGCCCGTCGACCCCGTCGACGAGTTCACCGTGCTGGAAGGCCCGGCCGGCGAGCGTGCCGTCGACGGCGACCGGCTCGACCAGGTCGGGCCGGACGGGGGTGAGGAAGTGCTGGGCGAGGTCGACGACGAGGATCTCGGCGCCGACCCCCAGCGGCGCGGTGACCTCGTCGAGCATCGCGGAGATCCCGGTGCCGACGACGAGGTGCGAGCGTCGGACGAGCTGGTGCACGACGTCGGCGAACACCCGCTCCGAGGCGCCGGCCGAGGCTCCGTCGGCGGCGGTTCCACGTCCTGTCACCCGTCTGACCCTAGAACCTGACTCTCCGTGTACTGATGGTCGCTGCCGGCGTCCACGGGCCCGGCGCCACCGGCATCCCGCCGTCAGGAAGGCCGGTAGGCCTCCCGGTAGGCCGGGAGCGCGTCCGCGCCCCGGACCGCGTCGGCGCTGATCACCTCGTCGGCGGGCCGTCCGCGCAGTACCTGCTTCACCGGGCGCTCCAGCTTCTTGCCGGTCAGCGTGCGCGGCACGGCCGGCACGGCGGCGATGAGGTCGGGCACGTGGCGGGGGGAGAGGTTGCGGCGCAGACCCGTTGCGATCCGGCCGCGCAGGTCGTCGTCGAGCTCGGCCCCGTCCTCCAGCGTGACGAACAGCAGGAGCTCGCCGGGGCCCCCGGCGTCGTCCTCGAGGTGGACGACCAGCGAGTCGGCGACCTCGGCCATGTCCTCGACGACGTCGTAGAACTCGGCGGTGCCCAGCCGCACCCCGCCGCGGTTGAGGGTCGCGTCGGAGCGGCCGGTGATCACGCAGCTGCCGCGGTCGGTGAACCGTACCCAGTCGCCGTGGCGCCAGATGCCGGGATAGGTGTCGAAGTACGCCTCGCGGTAGCGCTCGCCGTCCGGGTCGTTCCAGAAGCTCACCGGCATCGAGGGCATCGGGGCGCGGACGACGAGTTCCCCGAGCTGCTCGACGACCGCGTTGCCCTCCTCGTCGAAGGCGGCGACGTCGTGCCCGAAGCCGGCGCCCGCCATCTCGCCGCGGTACACCGGCTGCCAGGTCCCGCCGCCGACGAAGCCGCTGCACACGTCGGTGCCGCCGCTGAAGGGGTTGAGGACGAGGTCCGGGCCGAGGTGCTCGTACACCCAGTCGAACGCCTCGGCGGGCAGCGGGGCGCCGGTGGTGCCGATCTGGCGCAGCTCCGGCCACCGCGGCGGGACGACCTCGGACTTGCGGCACGACATCAGGTAGCCCGGGCTGGTGCCGAACAGGACCACGCGCTCGTCGGCGGCGAGCCGCCACTGGGCCTCGAGGTCGGGGTGGAGGGGGTTGCCGTCGAGCAGCACGATCGTCCCGCGGTGCAGGAGCACCGAGATCGTGATGTTCCACATCGCCCAGGCGGTGGTGGTGAACCACAGCGTCCGGTCGCCCGGGTGGATGTCGAAGTGCAGGCCGAACAGCCGCAGGTGCTCGAGCAGGATGCCGCCGTGGCCGTGCACGATCGCCTTCGGCAGCCCGGTGGTGCCGGAGGAGAACAGCACGTAGAGCGGGTGGTCGAAGGCGACCGGCTCGAACGCGAGCTCCCCGGGCTCGGCGAGCAGCTCGTCCCAGCTCAGGGCGTCGGGGACCGGGTGCGAGCCGTAGTCCAGGCCGATCGTGTGCTGCACGCTCGGCATGCCCTCCCGGATGCGGGCGAGCTCGTCGCGCTGGTCGATCTCCTTGGCCCCGTAGCGGTAGGAGGCGACGGCGAGGAGCACCGTCGGCTCGAGCTGGCCGAGCCGGTCCACGACGCTGCGTGCTCCGAACTCGGGCGCGCACGCCGCCCAGATCGCACCGAGGCTCGCAGCGGCGAGGAACACCACGAGCGTCTCGGGCACGTGCGGCAGGTAGCCGACGACGCGGTCGCCCTTCCCGACGCCGAGGCGCTGCAGGCCCGCCCGCGCCCGGGCCACCTGGTCGCGGAGCTCGCCGAAGGTGAGCTCGCGGCGCTCGCGCGTCTGGGAGTGCGCGACGACCGCCGTGCGGTCCGTGTCCTCGGCGGTGCCGACCATGTGCTCCGCGTAGTTCAGCTGTGATCCGGGGAACCACTCGGCGCCGGGCATGCTCGACGAGCCGAGCACCCGGTCGTACGTGCCGCGGACGCCGTAGAACTCCCAGATCGAGCCCCAGAACGCCTCGGGCTCGGCCACCGACCAGCGCCACAGCGCCCGGTGGTCGTCGAACTCGAGGCCCCGCTCCGCGGACAGGTGATCGAGGTAGGCGCCCATCCCGGTGCCCTCCAGCGGGCCGGGCGGGCGGAGCAGGGCGGGGGCGTCCGAGTCGCTCACGATCATCCATGATGCCGTGACGGGAGCCACACCGCGAGGCCTCGTCGCGGGTCCCGGTCGGAGGCGATCGGCGGCCCGCTCCGCGGCGTCGCCACCGGTGGCCACCGCGCGGTCGCGCCGTCGGGGGTCGCCCGAAGCGCCCGGTGAGGCATGATGCCGACCCGAACCCGGGGAGGCAGCCGTGCAGGACGTGTGCAGCGCCGCGGTCCCGGACGGACCCGACGAGGTCGACGAGGTCGACGACCAGCGTCCGGTCGTCGCCCGGGTGCACGACTACATCGTCGGGGGGAGCCACCACCGGCTCGTCGATCGCGAGTTCGCCCACGAGCTCGTCGCGACGGTGCCCGGCATCGACGAGGTGATCCGCGAGCTGCTCGCATTCCGACCGCGGGTCGTCGCCCACCTCGCGGCGCGCGGCGTGGACCAGTACCTCGACCTCGGAGCCGGCCTGCCGACCGTGCGGCCGACCCACGAGGTCGCCGCCGCGGCGGGCCTCCGCCCGCGGGTGGTGTACGTCGACAACGACCCCGACGCCGTCGCGCCGGCACGCGAGCTGCTCGACGGGCACGACGGCGTGCGGGTGGTCGAGGGTGACGTCGGCGAGCCGGGGACGTGGTGGCCGGCGGTGGCCGCGCACCTCGATCTCGCGCGCCCCGTCGCCGTCATCGCCAGTGCCGTCCTGCACTACGTCGACGACGACGCGGCCGCGGCGACGATGCGGACGGTGCGGGAGAGCACCGTCCCGGGCAGTACCGTGGCGATCGCGGCGCTCTCCGGCGGCGGTCGGCCGGAGCCCCGGATGTGGACGGACCACCGGCACGGCGGGCTCTCCTACCCGCCCCGCCTGCGCGAGCCCGGGGACATGGCCGACTGGCTCCGCGGCTACGACGTCGTGGGGCCCGGGTGGGTCGCGGCGACCCACTGGGCCGCCGACGTCGACCACGCGCCGACGCCTGCCGACGCCGGCTCCGCCTACTGGGGCGTGGTCGCCCGGCGGCGCTGAGTGCCGCCGCTCCCACGGCGTCCGGCGGTCGACCCGCCGTCGGGACCGGTCAGCCCGCGGCAGCGGCGAGAGCGGGCCGGTCGTCGGCCGTCCGGTCGGTGCCGGGCGCGAGGAGTTCGAGGGTGCGGTGCTGGTGGGCCTCCTCGGTGGCGGCGTTGACGAGGATGAGCTCGTCGGCCTCCACCTCCGCGGCGAGGGCGTCCAGTCCGGCGACGACCTCGGGCCCGGTTCCGACGATGCTGCGGCGCAGCATGCCCAGCACCTGCCGTCCCTGGGGGTGGTCCCGGAGCATCGCGAGCTGCTCGTCGGTCAGCTCACGGCCGCGGCCGAGGATCGAGCGCAGCCACTCCAGCTCGGTCCGGCGGTACTGCTCGCCCGCGGTCCCGGCGTCGTCGGTGGCGATGACGTTCGCGGCCGCGATGAAGTGCGGGGCCGCGTCCGGTCCGGCCAGCGGACCGGCGGGGTCGAACCGGGTGCGGTAGGTCCGGGCCGCCACCTCGAGGTCGTCGGGGGCGAAGTGCGACGCGAAGGCGTAGGGCAGGCCGAGGTGGGCGGCCAGCTGGGCGCCGTAGAGCGACGAGCCGAGGACGTAGAGGGGGACGCCGGTGCTGCGGTGCGGGTAGGCGTGGACGCCCGGCACCGTCGTGGCCCCGGTGAGGTAGCCGTGGAGTTCGACGATGTCGGAAGGGAAGTGCTCGGACGCGCGGGCGTCGCGGCGGAGCGCCTGCATGGTGGCCCCGTCGGTGCCGGGGGCGCGGCCGAGTCCGAGGTCGATCCGACCCGGGAAGAGGGCCTCGAGCAGGCCGAACTGCTCGGCGATCACCAGCGGCGAGTGGTTGGGCAGCATGATCCCGCCCGACCCGACGCGCAGGTTCGTGGTGTGGGCGGCGAGGTGCTGGATGTAGAGCGAGGTCGCCGACGACGCGAGGCCGGGCATGTTGTGGTGCTCGGAGACCCAGAGCCGGCGGTAGCCGAGGCCGTCCGCGGTCCGCGCCAGGCGCACGCTGCGGGCGATGCCCTCGGCCGCGGTCTCGGAGGGCCGGACCCGGGCCAGATCCAGCAGGGACAGCGGGACGGACGTCGCCATGGTGGGTCCTCTCGTGCTCGGAACGGTCGGTGTCGCCGACGAACGGAGGCACCCTCCTGTTACCGTACACGGAGGCGGCCTCCGCTACGATCGACGCCGGCACCGGGTCGGGAGGAGACGGCGATGGCGGGCACCGACCGACCGATGCGCGCGGACGCCCGCAAGAACCGTGACCTGCTCGTCGCCGTCGCCCGGCAGCACGTGCGCCGCCACGGGGTCACGACGTCGCTGGAGGCCATCGCCCGCGACGCGGGCGTGGGTCCCGGCACGCTGTACCGCCACTTCCCCGACCGCGAGTGCCTGCTGGCCGAGGTGCTGCGGGTCGAGAGCGACGAACTCGCCGCGGCCCGCGACCGGGTCGCCCGCGAGGTCGACGTCGCCGAGCGGTTGGACGCCTGGCTGGGTGAGGTGGAGCAGCACATCGCGACCTTTCGCGGTCTGTCCGGGCCGCTGGTCGGGGCCCTCGAGGGTGCCGCGGCCGGTCCGCTCGGTCTCGCGTGCCAGGAGATGATCGCGGTGACCGAGGGCTTCCTGGCCGACGCCCAGCGGGCCGGGGTGGTCCGGCCCGAGGTCACGGCCCACGACCTCGTCGGGTGCGCGGCCATGCTGGCGTGGCTGGGGTCGTCGGGGCCGACGGGGGACCGTCAGGCCGACGGGGCACGGGCCATTCTCCGGCACGGGTACCGCACCGAGGCCCGGTGACCGCCACGGCGCGTTAGCTTCCTGCCTATAAGTATTAGGCTAGGAGGCGGGGATGGCGCGGGTCGGCCTGACGGTCGCGCGGTTGGTGGAGTCGGGGGCCGAGCTCGCCGACGAGGCCGGGTTCGACGCGGTGACGCTCTCGGCGCTCGCCCGGCGGCACGGGGTGAAGGTCGCGAGCCTGTACTCGCACGTGGCGAACTCGCACGACCTGAGGTCGCGGATCTGCCTGCTCGCCGTCGAGGAGATGGCCGACCGCGGCGCCACGGCGCTCGCCGGGCGGGCCGGTCGGGACGCGCTGGTCGCCCTGGCCGGGGTCTACCGGACCTACGCCCACGACCACCCCGGTCGCTACGCCGCGGCGGAGTACCGGCTCGACGCCGTCGACGCGGCCGCGAGCGCCGGTCCCCGGCACGCCGGGCTGGCCCGCGCGGTGCTGCGCGGCTACGACCTCGACGAGCCGGAGCAGACCCACGCCGTGCGGCTCATGGGCAGTGTGATCCGCGGGTTCGTGAACCTCGAGCTCGCCGGCGGCTTCAGCCACGGCGAACCCGACGCCGAGCAGAGCTGGACGTGGTGCCTCGACGCCCTCGACGCCCTGCTGCGTCGCCCCGCCGACCTGCGGCCGTCGGCCCCGACCACCCCGGAACGGAGCACACCGTGACCACGACGTCCTCGCTGATCGCGACCCCGATCACGCCCGACCTGGTGCGGGGCGCCGTCGAGCTGGAGCCGACCGACCGGGGTCTGCTCCCGCACCGGTTGCCCTCCTGGGCGCGGGCCCAGTGCGCGGACCCGCAGCTGACCGCGGCCGAGGCCCGGCCGTCCGGCGTGCGGCTCGCGCTGCGCACCCGGGCGAGCGTGATCGAGCTGGAGACGCTGCGGACCACGACGGTCCACCACGGGCTGGGGCCACGTCCGGCCGGGCTCTACGACCTCGTCGTCGACGGCGTCCCGACCGACCGGCGCGAGGGCGCCGGCGGCGACGTCGTCACGATCGACCTCGCCACCGGGGCCGCGACGACCGACCCCGGAGCGCCGGGCACGGTGCGGTTCGCCGGCCTGCCCGACCAGGACAAGGACGTCGAGATCTGGCTGCCCTGGAACGAGGTCACCCGGCTCGTCGCGCTGCGTACGGACGCCCCGGTCGCCCCGGTCGCCCCGGTCCCGCCCGGCGCCCGGGTGTGGTGCCACCACGGCAGCTCCATCAGCGCCGGGTCGAACGCGGCCGGTCCGACCGGCACGTGGCCGGCGGTCGCGGCGCGGCGGGGCGGGCTCGAGCTGGTCAACCTCGGTCTCGCCGGCAGCGCGCTGCTCGACCCCTCCACGGCGCGCACCATGCGGGACACCCCGGCCGACCTGATCAGCCTCAAGCTCGGCATCAACGTGGTGAACGCCGACCTCATGCGCCTGCGCGCGTTCGGCCCGGCGGTCCACGGCGTCCTCGACACGATCCGCGATGGGCATCCGACGACGCCGCTGCTGGTCGTCTCGCCCCTGTACTGCGCGATCCACGAGGACACCCCCGGACCGGGCGCCTTCGACCCCGAGGCCCTCGCCCGCGGCGAGGTCTCCTTCCGCGCCACCGGCGACCCGGAGGAGGTGCGGGCCGGGAAGCTGACCCTGCGCGTCGTCCGGGCCGAGCTCGAGCGGATCGTGGCCGAGCGCGCCGCCGGCGACCCGCACCTGCACCACCTCGACGGGCAGGTCCTCTACGGCGAGGCCGACGCCGCGACGTTCCCCCTGCCCGACGGCCTGCACCCCGACGCGGCCACCCACGAGGTGATCGGGCGGCGGTTCGCCGAGCACGTCCTCGCCGCCGGCGGGCCGTTCGAGGACATCGCGGGCCGCCACGCCACCTAGTGGAGGCGGTTCTGCGCCGCCTCCAGGCCCTCGGTCAGGAGCGCCTCGACGGCGTCCGCGGCGAGCTCGAGGGTCACGTCCAGCTCCTTGCGCTCGGTCGAGGACCAGCGCTTGAGCACGAAGTCGGCCGGGTCCTGCCGCCCCGGCGGGCGGCCGATGCCGACGCGGACGCGGAGGTAGTCCTTCGTTCCGAGCGACTTCGAGATCGAGCGCAGCCCGTTGTGGCCGCCCTCGCCCCCGCCGCGCTTGAGCCGCACGACGCCGAAGTCCAGGTCGAGGTCGTCGTGCACGACGACCAGGTCCTCGACCCCGACGGAGAAGAAGCGCAGCGCGTTCGTCACCGGCCCGCCGGAGAGGTTCATGTAGCCGCGCGGCTTGACCAGCACCGCCTTCCGGCCCACGAGCCGCCCCTCGGCGACGTCGGACCCGGACTTGCGGTGCGCGGAGAACCGACCGCCGACGCGCCCGGCGAGCACGTCGGCGACCGCGAACCCCACGTTGTGCCGGGTCCCCTCGTACTCGGTCCCCGGGTTGCCGAGCCCGGCGACGAGCACGGGACCCGCGCCCGTCGTCGGGAAGGCCATCAGCTCTCGTCCGAGCTCTCGGAGTCGGAGTCGGAGGAGCCCTCGGAGTCGGAGTCGGAGGCGGTCTCCGAGTCCTCGGCCGCCTCGTCCTCGGGCGCGTCCTCCTCGACACCCGCACCCTCGGTGTCGATCTCCTCCTCCATCTCGTCCTCGGTCGGCGCCTCGGTGACGTTGACGACGAGGAGCTCGGGGTCGGAGAGGAGGGTGGCGCCGTCGGGCAACCGGATCTCGCCGGCGAGGAACTGCGTGCCGATCTCCGCCTCGTCGATCACCACGGTGATCTCCTCGGGGATGTTCAGCGCGTCGGCCTCGATGGACAGCGTGTCCTCGTTCTGGAAGACCAGCGTGCCCGCGGCCGCCTCGCCGATCGTGACGACGCGGACGTCGACCTGGACCTTCTCGCCCCGCTTGATGGTCACGAGGTCGACGTGCTCGATGAAGCCCTTGATGGGGTCGCGCACGACGCTCTTGGTCAGCGCGAGCTGCTCCTTGCCCACCCCGGTGACGGTGAGGACGGCGTTGCGGCCGTTCTCGCGCATCACGGCGGCGAACTCGACGGTGTCGAAGCTCAGGTGGACCGGGTCGGTGCCGCGCCCGTAGAGGACGGCGGGGACGCGGCCGGAGCGACGGGTGCGGCGCGCGGCGCCCTTGCCGAACTCGGTGCGGGTCTCGGCGGCGATCTTGACGTCAGCCATGGCTGGTGGTGCTCCTGCGGTGGTGCGGACTCGACGGACGACGCCGGGCACCACGACGGGTCACGCCGGGATGCTCACCGCGTCGATCACGGCCGGTGGACCGGCCCTCGCCGAAGTGGATCGCCGCCGAGTCTACCGAGGCCTCAGGCGTTGCCGTCGAACAGGTTGGTCACCGAGCCGTCCTCGAACACCTCGCGGACCGCCCGGGCGATCACGGGGGCGATCGAGAGGACCGTGAGCTGCGGGAACCGCTTCTCGTCCGGGATCGGCAGCGTGTTGGTGATGATGACCTCGCGCGCCCCGCAGCTCGAGAGCCGCTCGACCGCGGGCCCCGACAGCACGCCGTGCGTGGCGGCGATGACGACGTCGGACGCACCGTCGGCGAGCAGCGCCTCGGTGGCCTTCGCGATCGTCCCGCCGGTGTCGATCATGTCGTCGACGAGGATGCAGCAGCGGCCCTGGACGTCGCCGACGACCCGGTTCGCGACGACCTCGTTCGGACGGGTCTTGTCGCGGCTCTTGTGGATGAAGGCCAGCGGGACGCCACCCATGGTGTCGGCCCACTTCTCGGCGACGCGGACGCGACCGGAGTCGGGCGCGACGACCGCGAGGTCCTCGTCGGCGTACGCGTCGCGCAGGTGCTCGGCGAGCACCTTGTTCGCGAGCAGGTGGTCCACCGGCCCGTCGAAGAAGCCCTGGATCTGGTCGGTGTGCAGGTCGATCGTCATGATGCGGTGGGCGCCCGCGGTCTTGAGCAGGTCGGCCACCAGGCGCGCCGAGATGGGCTCGCGGCCGCGGTGCTTCTTGTCCTGCCGCGCGTAGCCGTAGAACGGCACGACCGCGGTGATCCGCTTGGCCGACGCCCGCTTCAGGGCGTCGATCATGATCAGCTGCTCCATGAGCCACGTGTTGATCGGCGCCGTGTGGCTCTGGATGACGAACGCGTCCGAGCCGCGGACCGACTCCTCGAAGCGGACGAAGATCTCCCCGTTGGCGAAGTCGTACGCGGCCTGCGGGGTGATGGTGACGTCGAGCTCCTTCGCGACCTCCTCGGCCAGCTCCGGATGGGCCCGCCCCGAGAAGAGCATGAGGTTCTTCTTCGGGGTCGTGGACACTGCGCTCACGTCTACTGCTCCTCCTGGTCACGGCGGTCGGGCGCCGATGCCGATCCGCCCGGTCCCCCCTCGGGTGACGACGCCCGGCCGGCGGCCTCCGCGGCCGCGGTGCCCGGTCGTCGTCGTTCCACCCAGCCCTCGATCGTCCGTTGTGGACCCGATGACACCGCGAGCGCGCCCGGGGGGACGTCCTCGCGGACCACGGTGCCCGCTCCGGTGTAGGCCCCGTCCCCGATGGTGACGGGAGCCACGAAGGTGTTGTCGCTGCCGGTCCGGACGTGGTCGCCCACCACGCTACGGTGCTTGGCCACCCCGTCGTAGTTCACGAAGACGCTCGAGGCGCCGATGTTGCTGCCCTCGCCGATCGTCGCGTCGCCGACGTAGGTCAGGTGCGGCACCTTCGAGCCGCGACCGATGCTGGAGTTCTTGACCTCCACGAAGGTGCCGATCTTGCCGCGCTCGGCGAGTTCGACGCCGGGGCGCAGGTAGGCGAACGGCCCGACGGAGGTCTCGGGGCCGACGACGGAGTTGCTGCCGTGGGTGCGGACGACGGTCGCCCGCGCGCCGACGACGACGTCGGTGAGCGTCGAGTCGGGGCCGACGGTGGCGCCCTCGCCGACGCTGGTGGTGCCGTGCAGCTGGGTGCCCGGGAGCAGGGTGACGTCCCGCTCGAGCCGGACGCCCACGTCGATCCAGGTGGAGCGCGGGTCGATGACGGTGACCCCGGCGCGCATGGCCCGCTCCACGAGCCGGCGGTTGAGCTCCGCGCCCAGCGCAGCGAGCTGCACACGGTCGTTGACCCCGGTCACCAGCCAGGGGTCGGACAGCTCCACCGCGCCGACGTCGAGGCCCTCGCGGTGCGCGACCGCCACCACGTCGGTGAGGTACAGCTCGCCCTGGGCGTTGTCGGTGCCCAGGCGCGCCAGCGCGGTGCGGAGCAGGCCGAGGTCGAAGGCGTACACCCCCGAGTTCACCTCGGTGATGGCGAGCTGGTCGAGCGAGGCGTCGGACTGCTCGACGATGGCGGTGACCCCGCCCTTCTCGTCACGCACCACGCGGCCGTAGCCCGTGGGGTCGTCCATCTCGGCGGTCAGCAGCGTGACGGCGTTGCCGGCGTCGTCGTGCTCGGCGACCAGCGCGCGCAGCGTCGCCGCGTCGAGCAGGGGGACGTCGCCGTAGGAGACGAGCACGGTACCCGACGCCGCGGCGGGCAGGGCGTCGACGCCGCAGGCGACGGCGTGCCCGGTCCCGCGCCGGCGGTCCTGCACCGCGGTACGGACCTCGCGGCCGAGCTCCGCGCCGACCTGGGCACAGTGGGTGCCGACCTCCTCGCGGCCGTGGCCGACCACGACGACGAGGTGCTCCGGCGTGGTGCCGGCCGCGGCGTGCAGGGCGTGCCCCAGCAGGCTGCGGCCACCGACCGGGTGCAGCACCTTCGGGGTGGCCGACCGCATGCGGGTGCCCTCTCCCGCGGCGAGGACGACGACCGCGGCGGGGGTCGGCGGCATCGGCTCTGCAGCTCCTGATCGGGTGAGGTGGTCGACGGCCGTCCGGGGCCGTCGCGGAGCACACGCACCGGCGCCCCGGTCACCCCGATCCTCCCACCCCGGTCGGACGCGACCGGCCCCGGGGGGAGCCGCTCAGCCGCTCCCGAGGTCGAGCTCCGCTCCGCTGCGTCTCCCCCCGACGAGCAGGCCGTCGGCGGGTGTGTCGGTGCTCGCGTCGAGCACGACGGCGCCACCGCCCGCCCGCTTGGCCTCGTACATCGCGCGGTCGGCCCGGGCGAGGAGCGTCCCGGGCGTCACGCCGGAGTGCGTGGTGCCGGCGACGCCCACCGACAGCGAGACCCACGACCCGTCGCCGACCGCCACGGCCGCGACCGCCGCCGCGGCCCGCTCCAGGGCGGCCCGCGCGTCGGTCTCGGAGCTGCCGGGCAGCACGGCCACGAACTCGTCGCCGCCGTAGCGCGCGACCAGGTCGTCGGCGCGCAGGCACCGGCGCAGGGTCTCCGCGACCAGGCGGAGCACCTCGTCGCCGCGGGCGTGGGAGACGCGGTCGTTGATCGTCTTGAACCGGTCCACGTCGACCATGGCCAGGGCGAGCGCCGAGCCGCGCCCGGCGACGGTGGTGAGGTGGTCGGCCAGGGCGTCGTCGAGCGCCCGACGGTTGGGCAGCCCGGTCAGCGGGTCGGTCCGGGCCTGCGCGGCGACCTCGCCGTGCTCGCGACGCAGCTGCTCGTGGGCGATCCGGGTCCGCAGCGAGAGCACCCGCGCCTGCTGCAGCGTCCACAGCTCGCGCTCGAGATCGGCGGCGTAGTCGCGCAGCGCCCGCCGTCCCGGGATCCCGCCCGGCTGCTCGGCCGTGACGTGGACCAGCTCGCGGCTCAGGGCCAGCGCCAGGCCGGGCTCCCCGCGCGGCCGCCGGTCGCGGGCCTCGGTGAGCCGCGTGGCGGCCTCGTCCGCCCGGCCCAGGAGCACCAGCGCCCGCGCCCGGGCGAGGACGACGAGGAGGTGGTCGCAGAGGCCGGCCGCGGGCTCGTGGTCGGCGCCGAGCGCCTCCAGGTCGGCGCGGGCGGTCGCCGCGACCTCGGCCGCGGACCGCCCGGGCGCGTCGGACCGGCGCGCGAGCGAGACCAGGGCCCGCTGCGCCCGGCGGTGGTCGGTGCCCAGCAGGGCGGGTTCGGCGTGCAGCGCGCCCGCCCGGTGGGCGGCCTCCTCGAGGTGCGCGGCGCCCTCGCGGCCCGCCCGCTGCAGCCGCAGGCCCCAGGCGGCGAGGACGCGGACGAGCTCGTGCTCGCTCCGGGCGGCGGCGAGCAGGTCCCCGTCGTCCTCGGCGATCACCCGGGCGCGGGCGAGGAGCGGCTGGGCGCTCTCGTGCAGCCCGAGCGCCGCCAGGGTCGAGGCGACGAGCCGGTAGGTGTCCTGCAGGTTGCCGCGGTGCTCGCGCTCGGAGGGGGCGCGGTCCACGGCGGCCTGCTCGTCGAGCCGGGTCAGGGCCCGGGTCGCCGCGGCGAGCGCCGACTCCTCGTCGTCGGCGAGCAGCGCCCGGCGGGCGAGCAGCGCCTCGGCGTCCACGGCGAACAGGGTCAGGCCGTGCTCGGCGACCACGGCGACGAGCTCGTCGAGCATCCGTTCGGCGGCGTCGGTGTCGACCGGCGGGCGCCCGGTGCGCGGGCAGGTCCCGGCGCCCCGGACGGCGAGCAGACCCGCGGCGGCCTCCCGCAGCAGCACCGCGCGCGTACCGGGGTCGCGGGGACGGGCCCGCGCGACCAGGTCGACGAGCGTGCCGAGGTCCGTCGCGGACTCGGGGTGCGGGACGCGGGCGGCGCGGGCGCTCGCCGCGCGGGCGTGGGCCAGCAGGCTGGCCCGCGGGGCGTCGTCGGGGTGGGCGAGGGTCCGGCCGCGCAGGCCGCCGACCCGCGGCGTGGGGTCGTCACGCTGGGCACGGCCGTCACCCGGACGTTCCACGCGCCATCCCTCCGCCCTGACCCGACGGAGGCCGGGGTCACCCGGTGTCGATCACGGAGCGCGGAAGCCTCGTCGCTCCGTGTCACAGGAATTGTGCACATGCGGACGCCGCAGGCGCAGCCCGGGTGGCCCGGCGTCGTTGGGACTCGTATGGCGCAGAGCGGAGCGGTGATCGACGGCCGTGTGACCGGCACCCGACTCGTGTCCCCGGCCGGTCGACGGGCGGTGCTCCCGGCGGTCGGTCTCGGGGTGCTGGTCGTGGGCGTGCTCGCGGTGCAGGTGGCCGGGACCTCCTCCGCGGGACCCCTCGACCGCGCGCTCGCCGCCCTCGTGCCGATGCACCACGGGGCGCGGGCCGTGGTGGGGGAGGCCCTCGCCGCGCTGGGCGACCCGGTGCCCGTGGCGGTGCTGCTGCTGGTGACGGCGGCGGTGGCCTGGTGGGGCCGCGGCGGCCGGGGGCTCGCCCTGGTGCTGGTGGCGCCCCCGGCGGCGATGGTGCTGACCTCGCTCGTGCTCAAGCCCATCGTCGGGCGGACCCGGGGCGGCGAGCTGGCCTTCCCCAGCGGACACACCACCGCGGTCGCCTCGCTCGCGGCCGTCGCCGCGGTGCTCGTGCTCTCGGCCCCGCGGCTCGCGCGCGCCCCGCGCGTCGGCGCCGTCGTCGCCCTCGCCCTCGGCGTGCTCGCGGTCGGGGTGAGCCTCGTCGGCCGCGACCTGCACGACCCCAGCGACGTGCTCGGCGCGGTCGCCGTGGTGCTCGCGGTCGTCGGCCCCGCCGCCCTCGCGGTCGACGCGTTCGCCGACCTCGCCGCGGCGGAGCCCGAGGCCGACGCCGACGTGACCCGTCGCCTGCCGGCCCTGCGCTGACCGCCGCGCCCGGGGGCGGCGCGTCTCAGGCCTGGGCGGCCGGCCGCTCGTGCGCCTCGTGCGGGAGGCGCCGGGACAGCGTGACCACCGTGCCCGGCTCGGCCCGCTCGACCCGCGTCTCGGCGAGACGCTCCATCATCTCCAGCCCGCGACCCCGGGAGGAGGGTCCCGTCGGCGGCTCGCGCCAGCGCCCGCGGTCGGTCACCACCACGGCGACGGTCATGTCGTGCACCCGGGCCCGCAGCGACATCGGGCCGGGGTCGACGTCCGCGTAGGCGTGGTCGACGACGTTCTCGAGCGCCTCGCTCGCGGCGAGCACGAGATCGTCGGCGAGGTCCTCGAGCTCGTCCTCGGTGGCCGTCGTGCCGGTCCCGACGACGGCGTCGAGCACCTCGCCGAGCCACCGGCGCAGCGAGCGGCGGAAGGCTCCGACCTGGGGCGGCGCGGCCTGGGCCGTCAGGTCGAGGTCGAGCGGGGCCTGCGGGGTCACGGAAGGGTCGGCTCCCCGGTGCGACGACGTGAGACGTCCGCTACTACCCCCGTGGCCGGGGCGGGAAACGAGGCCGCGTCGGATCAGGGGCCGGCGGTGCGCACCCGCTGCTCCACCGGCAGGTAGCCGGTGCGGTCGTCGAGCGGGGTCCGGACGTCGTAGCGGCACTCGTCGTGCACCACGGCCGGGCCCCACACCCACAGGCGCGGCGCCTCGCGCGGGGCGAGACCGACCACGCGCACCGTGCCGTCGGGGTCCGGCGCGACGGCGGCGAGGCACACCGGACAGCGGGCGGCGGGCGTCGCGGCGGGGCGGAGACGGGTCGGTGTGCTCATCGGCGGCGCTCCCGGCGAGGAGGGGACCTGCCTGCTCGGGCAGGAGAGACCCGATGAGATTGCACGCAACCGATCAGGGAGGCAAGAGCCCGTCCGGCCGGACGGGGTGCTCCTGCGTCGTGGAGCCGGGCTCAGCCCCGGCCGACCTGCTGCTCCTGCAGGGTGGTCGCGGTGCGCAGCCGGTCGGCGAGGTCGTCGAGCTGCCCGCGCAGGGCGGCGAGGTCGGACCCGTTCATGCCGGTGGCGCGCTCGACGTCGCGCTGGACCTCGCGCGCCTGGTCGTAGAGCGCCCGACCCTCCTCGGTGCACGCGATCTCGAGCGTGCGCTCGTCCTCGGGCCGGCGGCGCCGCGTCACCCGGCCCTGCTTCTCCAGGCGCTTGAGCAGGGGCGAGAGCGTGCCCGAGTCGAGGTGCAGCTGCTCGCAGAGGTAGCCCATGGACACGGCGTCGTGCTGCCAGAGCACGAGCATCACCGCGTACTGGCTGTACGTCAGGCCCAGGGCGTCGAGGCCCTGGCGGTAGCAGGCGGTCATCGCCCGCGAGGCAGAGTGCAGTGCGAAACACAGCTGCCCGTCGATCGTGAACGGCTGCGTGCCCGTTCCTGCCTCGGCCGTGGTCATTCTCTTAGGGTAAACGCATGTTGCATCCCTTGTGAGATCCTCACTGTCCGGACACTGATCGACCCGCAGGGTCACACCCGCGGCAACAGGCCGGCGCGGTCCAGGATCCCCAGCAGATCGGTCGTCAGCGGCAGCTCCGCCAGCTCCGCGGCGGTGAACCACCCGGCGTCCGTCGCGTCGTCGCCGGGACGCAGCTCACCCCCGAGGACGTCGGCGGTGAAGTCGTGGATCTCGAAGACCACGCCGTCGGGTCCGGGGCGCTCGAGCACGAGCCACTCCCGCCCGACCGTCACGACGATCCCGGTCTCCTCGGTCACCTCACGGGCCGCCGCCTCGGCCGGCGACTCGCCGGGCTCGACGCGGCCACCGGGCAGGGTCCACCGTCCGACCTGCGGTTCCCGGCCCCGGCGGACGAGCAGGAGGCGGCCGGTGGCGTCGTGGACCACGGCCCCGGCGGCGGCGACACGCCTGCCCTCCACGACGTTCCCTCCCGGACGTGCTGCTCCGCCGCCTGGATTCGAACCAGGATCATCGGAACCAAAATCCGAGGTGTTGCCCTTACACCACGGCGGATGAGCGGACCGGTGGTCCGCAGCGCTCATGGTGACACGACGGACCGCAGCGCCCCCGGTCGCGCCCGTGACCGAGGACCGGCGCCCTCGTTGATCCCCACCAGGAGCCGCGATCGGGATCATGACGTGACTCACGCGGGACCGGAGCGCAACCCGCCCGGCGCACGTGCGTCTCTCGTGGTGGAGGACCCGATCCGCCGGCCGGTGGCGGACGCCGTGCGAGGGAGGTGGGCGCGTGGGACGGACACGGGACGTGTGCGTCGGCCACCCGCCCGGCCACCCGCACCACCGCACGGGCGACGATCGACGTCGGGCGACGGGAGCGCGGCCGCACGGCCGCACCCCGGCGCTCAGAACAGGGGCGAACGCGTGAGCGGCACCGAGCTGGACGGCCGGACCGACCCGGCCGACACCGGCGAGATCCCGGCCACGCCGGAGGCGCAGCGGGGCGGAGCGCGCACGGCGGCGGAGACGCAGCGGAGCGGAGCTCGACCGATCGCGGCGGAGACGCAGCGGAGCGGAGCTCGACCGGGGGCGGCGGAGACGCGCCCGACCACCCGGGCGGGAGGGGCGCCGACCACCACGGCGCGCCCCTCGGGGCAGCCCGCGGACGCTCCCGAGCCGTTCGTGGACCCGGACCCGACCGCGCCGGGCTTCATCCGCATCTGGGACGACGAGGGACCCGGGCAGCCGGGCAGCGTCGCCACCGCGACGAGCTGGCAGTCGAAGTTCGCGCTGGCGGTCGCGGCGAGCGACCTGCTGGTGCTGGCCGTGTGCGCCGTGCTCGGCGCGCTCATCGGCTTCGGGGCCGGCAGCGCGGACCGCGGCACCAACCCGTGGGTCCTGGCCGCCGTCTCGATGGTGCTGGTGCCGCTGGCCATCGGCGCGGCCCGCGCCTGGGACCCCCGGGTGCTCGGCCAGGGCTCCGAGGAGTGGAGCCGCCTGATGCGCGGCTACGTCAGCGCGGCGATCCTGCTCGCGCTGGCCGGCCTCGTGCTCGAGCGCACCGGCGTGCGGCCGTGGGTGTTCGGCATCCTCCCGGTCGCCGGACTGCTGTCCATGGCCGGCCGCTACACGCTGCGCCGCTGGCTGCACCAGGCCCGCAAGCGCGGGCGCGGCCTGCTGCCCGTGCTCGCGATCGGCACCGAGGAGTCGGTGCGCGACCTCATCGAGCGCACCCGCCGCGTCGCGCACATCGGCTGGGTCGTCACCGGGGCCTGCACCCCGACCGGCCTCGGCGAGGAGGGCCAGGGCCACGTCGCGGGCGTGCCGGTGATCGGCGACCTCGACTCGCTCCCCGCCTCGGTGCGGACCGGCCGCTTCGGCGTCGTCGCCGTCGCGCAGACCCCCGGCTGGAGCCCGAAGCGGCTGCACCGTCTCGCCTGGGACCTCGAGGGCACCGGGTCCGAGCTCGTCGTCGACCCCGGCCTCATGGAGGTCGCCGGCCCGCGTCTGCACGTGGCGCCGGTGGACGGCCTGCCGCTGCTGCGCCTCACCGAGCCGCGCCTGTCGGGCGTGCCGCGCATCGGCAAGCTGCTCTTCGACCGGGCCGCCTCGATCGCTCTCGTGCTCGCCCTGGCGCCGGTCTTCCTGCTCATCGCGCTGTTCGTCAAGCTCGACGGCGGGCCGGTCTTCTACCGCCAGACGCGCGTCGGGCTGCGGGGCCGGACGTTCCGCATGGTCAAGTTCCGCTCGATGGTCCCGGACGCGGATCGTCTCCGTGCCCAGGTGGTCGCGGGCGGTAACGACGGGTCGGGTCCGCTGTTCAAGCTGCGCCGCGACCCCCGGGTGACCCGGATCGGCTCGATGCTGCGCCGCTACTCTCTGGACGAGCTCCCGCAGCTGTTCAACGTCGTCGGGGGCTCGATGTCGCTGGTCGGGCCCCGCCCGCCGCTGCCCGGAGAGGTCGACGCCTACTCCGACGCCGCCAAGCGCAAGTTCCTGGTGCGGCCGGGCATGACGGGTCTGTGGCAGGTCAGCGGCCGATCCGATCTGTCGTGGGAGGAGTCGGTCCGGTTGGACCTGCGCTACGTGGAGAACTGGTCGCCCGCCATGGACCTGGTCATCCTGTGGAAGACGGTCTCGGCCGTCTTCCGGGGTGACGGGGCCTACTGATGGGAGCGAGCGGAGCGACGGGAGAGACGATGGGCGCGCCGAGCCTGGCCTGCCGCCTGTGCGGCTCGACGGAGCTGGAGAGCTTCGTCGACCTGGGGGCCACCCCGCCCTGCGAGCTGTTCCTCACCGCCGAGGCGCTCGAGGGCCCGGAGCCGACCTTCCCGCTGCACCCGCGGGTGTGCCGGTCGTGCCTGCTGGTGCAGCTGCCGCCGCTGATCGACCCGGACGAGACGTTCACGGAGTACGCGTACTTCTCGTCGTTCTCCACCTCCTGGGTCGAGCACGCGCGCCGCTTCGTCACCGCGGCCACCGAGCGGGCGGGCCTGACGCGCGACTCGCTCGTCGTCGAGGCCGCCTCGAACGACGGCTACCTGCTCCAGCACGTCGTCGCCGACGGCATGCGCGCGGTCGGCGTCGAGCCGAGCGTGAACGTGGGCCAGGCGGCCCGCGACAAGGGCGTCCCGACGGTCACGGCGTTCCTCTCGCCGGAGACCGGGGCGGCGGTGCGGGCCGAGCACGGCCCGGCCGACCTCGTCGTCGCGAACAACGTCTACGCGCACATCCCCGACGTCGTGGGCTTCACGCAGGGCCTGCGGGCGATGCTGGCCGACGACGGGTGGGTGTCGATCGAGGTGCAGCACCTGCTGACCCTCGTGGCCTACCGCCAGTTCGACACGATCTACCACGAGCACTTCCAGTACTACACGGTCGGCACGGCCATCAGGGCGCTGGCCGGCGGCGGTCTCGACCTGGTCGACGTCGAGCTGGTCCCGACCCACGGCGGGTCGATCCGGCTCTGGGCCCGGCCGAGCGAGCTGGGGGCCGAGCGCTCACCCGCCGTCGGGAAGGTGCTCGCGGACGAGGCCAAGGCCGGCCTGGACACCGTCGAGGGCCACGCGGGCTTCGCTCGTGAGGTCTCGCGCATCCGCAACGACCTGATGCGCTTCCTGATCGACGCGGCCGACGCCGGCAAGACGGTGGTCGGCTACGGGGCGCCGGGCAAGGGCAACACGCTGCTGAACTACTGCGGCATCCGCCCGGACCTGCTCGCCTACACCGTGGACCGGAACCCCTACAAGCACGGGCGGTACACGCCCGGCACGCGGATCCCGATCCACCCGCCGGAGCGCATCGACGCCGACCGGCCCGACTACGTGCTCGTGCTGCCGTGGAACCTGCGCGACGAGATCACCGCCCAGCTGGCGCCGGTGGCCGAGTGGGGCGGCAAGCTCGTGTTCCCGATCCCGGCCCTCGAGGTCGTGGAGCCCGGCAGCACCCCTGCCTGAGTCAACCCGAGAGGTACTGCAGTGAAGGTCGTCCTGTTCTGCGGCGGTTTCGGCATGCGGATGCGGGATGGGGACTCCGACGTCCCCAAGCCGATGCAGATGGTCGGGCCGCGCCCGCTGATCTGGCACGTGATGCGCTACTACGCCCACTTCGGGCACAAGGAGTTCATCCTCTGCCTGGGTTACGGCTCGCACCACATCAAGGACTACTTCCTCAACTACCGCGAGACGGAGTCGAACGACTTCACCCTGCGGGAGGGGCAGATCGAGCTCGGCGGCTCCGACATCGCCGACTGGACGATCCACTTCGTCCACACCGGCCTGGAGTCGCCGATCGGGGAGCGGCTGCGGCGGGTGCGCCACCTCGTCGAGGACGACGAGATGTTCCTCGCCAACTACGCCGACGTCCTCACCGACGCCCCGCTCGACCAGATGGTCAAGCGGTTCTCCGACTCGGACGCCGAGGCGGCGCTGCTGGCGGTGCTGCCGCAGGCGGTGTTCCACATCGTGGAGTCCGACGCGGACGACCGGATCACCTCGATCCACCCGGTCACCGACATGGGGGTGCGGGAGAACGGGGGCTACTTCGTGCTGCGGCCCTCGGTCATCGACCGCATCCCGGAGAACGGCGACCTCGTCGGCGACGCCTGCACGGCGCTCGCGGCCGAGGGCAAGCTCATGGGCTACCCGTACGAGGGCTTCTGGCTCCCGGCGGACACCCTGAAGGAGCGCAACCAGCTCGAGGCCTCCTACCGCGCGGGCACCCGTCCGTGGATGCTGTGGGAGAAGGAGCCGGACATGACGCCGCTGGAGAGCCTCGTCACCCGCGAGCTGCAGCACTGACGTGATGCGGCGGCTGGTCCCGGAGCGCCTCGACGAGCTCGTCCTGCTGGGTGCGCACTGCGACGACATCCCGATCGGCGCGGGCGGCACGCTCCTGACGATCTGCCGTGCCCGGCCCGGGCTGCGGGTGCGGGCGCTCGTGCTCTCCGGGGGCGGCACGCCCCGGGAGGCCGAGGAGCGCGCGGCGCTCGCCGCGTTCTGCCCCGGGGCCTCGCTCGAGGTCACCGTGCTGGACATGCCCGACGGGCGCCTGCCCCACCACTGGAACCGGGCCAAGGAGGCGCTGGAGACCTTCCGGCGCACCACCGAGCCCGACCTGGTGCTCGCCGGCCACCGCGCCGACGACCACCAGGACCACCGCGAGCTGGCCCGGCTCGTCCCCACCGTCTTCCGCGACCACGCGACGCTCGGCTACGAGATCCTCAAGGCCGAGCCCGACCTCGCGCAGCCGCCGCTGCTGTGGCCGCTGTCGCAGGAGGCCGTGGACGACAAGATCCGGCTGCTGCACGAGCACTACCCCTCGCAGACCGGTCGCACCTGGTTCGACGACGAGGCCTTCCGCGGCCTCGCGCGGATCCGCGGGGTGCAGGCCGGGGTCCGCTACGCCGAGGGCTTCCACCCGACCCGCCTGCTGGTGGGTGTCTAGAACACCGAACGGAGCTGTTGCACGTGCGCGTCCTGCTGACCGGCCACCAGGGCTACCTGGGGACCCTGGCCTCCCCGATGCTCGCCGCGGCGGGCCACGAGGTCGTCGGCCTCGACTCCGGGCTGTACGCCGACTGCGTCCTCGGCTCCCTGGAGCAGCCCGACCCGGCGGCGCTCGCCGTCGACCTGCGCGACGTCACCGTCGAGCAGCTGCAGGGCTTCGACGCCGTGATCCACCTCGCGGCGCTGTCGAACGACCCGCTGGGCTCGCTCGCCCCCGAGCACACCTACGACATCAACCACCACGCCTCGACGCGGCTCGCGCGGCTGGCGAAGGAGGCCGGCGTCGGGCGCTTCGTCTACGCCTCGACCTGCTCGGTGTACGGCGCCTCCGGGACCGCCGACGTGCTCGACGAGGAGGCGCCGATGAAGCCGGTGACCCCCTACGCCGAGTCCAAGGTGCGCGTCGAGTCCGACCTGGTGGACCTGGCGTCGGAGGAGTTCGTCCCGGTCTCGATGCGCAACGCGACCGCGTTCGGCTTCTCGCCGCGCCTGCGCGCCGACATCGTGCTGAACAACCTGGTCGGCCACGCGGTGCTCTCCGGCCGCATCCTCGTGATGAGCGACGGCACGCCGTGGCGCCCGCTGTGCCACGGCCGCGACATCGTCTCCGCCGCCATCGCGGCGATGGAGGCGCCGGCCGAGGTCGTGCGGGCGCGGGCGTTCAACGTGGGCCGCACCGACAACAACGTGCAGGTCCGCGACATCGCCGAGGCCGTGAAGGTCGCCGTCCCCGAGGCGGAGCTGATCGTCACCGGGGAGACCGGCGGCGACCCGCGCTCCTACCGCGTGGACTTCTCGCGGATCGAGAAGGAACTGCCGGAGTTCCGCGCCGCCTGGTCGGTCGCCGACGGCGCCGCCGAGCTGCTGCGGGAGTACCGGGCGCGCGGCCTCACCCAGGAGTCGTTCGACCGGCGCTTCACCCGCCTCGCCGTGCTCCACGCCCGCCAGGAGGCCGGGACGCTGGACGCGACGCTGCGGCCCGTCTAGAGCGTCTCCACCAGGTCCTTCCACGAGCCGGCCGTCCGGTCGCGCTCGGAGATCGCGGTGACCTCGACCGGCCAGGTGATGGCCAGGTCGGGGTCGTCGTGGGCCACCCCGATGTCCTCGCCGGGCGCGTGCGGCCGGTCGATGCGGTAGCAGACGTCGGCGTCGGTGATCGCCTGGAAGCCGTGCAGCAGCCCGGCGGGCACGTACAGGTGGTGGTGGTCGACGTCGTCGAGCCGGAAGCTCGCGACGGTGCCGAAGGTCGGGGACCCCCGGCGGGCGTCGACCAGCACGTCGTGCACCGCCCCGTGCGCCACCCGGACCAGCTTCGCCTCGCCGGCCCCGCGCCGGCCGTGCATCCCGCGGATCGTGCCCGCGCGGGACCGGGACTGGCTGTCCTGGGCCAGGGCACCGAGGTCGACGCCGTGCTCCGCGCCGATCGCGGTGTCGAACGTGCGGGTGAAGAACCCGCGGTCGTCCCGGTGGGGCGTGGGGACGAACACCAGGACACCGTCGATCGCGCTCGTGCGAACCTCCATGGCCACCACCCTCCCAGCACGCATCGACCCGCCGTCAGGAAGGACCCCCCGTGACCCGCGAGGTCTCCGCCACCGTCACCTGCCGCTGGTGCGGCTCCACCGAGGGCACGCTGGTGCTCGACCTCGGTGACCAGCCCGCGGCCGACCACTTCCCCGCGCTCGACGACCCGGGCCCGGACCCGGTCCACCCGCTGCGGATGTGGCTGTGCTCCGGGTGCGGCCTGGCCAACCTCGCCGAGGACCCGACCACGCCGGAGGAGCCGCGGGGGGCGGAGCCGCAGGCGATGGTCGACCAGGCGCGGGACGCGGTGGACCGGGTGCGCGGCGCCGGGCTGCTGACGGCGCCCGACGGGACGGCCCGGACGACGGTGACGGAGTTCGGCAGCCCGCACGGCGGGTCGTGGCTGGACCTGCTCGACGCCGTCGGGCTCGCCCCGGTCGACGAGGGCGCGGGCGCCGACCTCGTCATCGACTGCTTCGGGCTGATGCACGACGCCGACCAGGCCGCGGGCCTCGCCCGACGGGCGGCGGCGGTGGCACCCGAGGGCACGCTGCTGCTGCAGTTCCACACGCTGGCCGCGATCGTCGCCGACGGCGGGTGGAACGCGCTGCGGCACGGGCACTTCGCCTACTACTCGACGCCGGTGCTGGTGCGGATGCTCGAGGAGGTCGGGTTCGAGGCCACGCACGCGTTCCGGTTCGACCTCTACGGCGGGACCGTGCTGCTGGCCGCCCGGCGGACCGGGGTGGGCGGCCCCGCCGACCCGGCGTCGGTGGCGGCGCTCGTCGAGGCGGAGACGGCCGCCGGGGTGCTCGACCCCGCGGTCGTCGGGACCCTCGAGGGCGCGACGGCCGCGAGCGCGGACGCCCTGGCCGAGCACCTCCGGGCCGTGCGCGACGCCGGGCGCTCGGTGCTCGGGTACGCCGCGGCGTCGCGGGCCGTGCCGCTGCTCAACCGGGCGCGGATCGGGCCGGACCTGCTGCCGGCGGTGGCCGACGGGTCGCCGGGCAAGCAGGGACGACGCTTCCCCGGTGTGCCGGTGCCGATCGTGGGCCCCGACGAGGTGGCGCGCCGCGGACCGGACGAGGTCGTCCTGTTCGTCACCGACCTGCTCGAGGAGATGCGCGGCCGCATCCCGGAGGTGGAGGCCGCCGGCGGGCGCTGGGTCGTCGTCGACCCCGTGGTGCGGGTGGCCGAACGACGGGCCTGAGACGGGCACGCGAGGTGACCCACGTCACCGGGGACGCACGTCCGCGGGCGGCGCGGCGTCTTGCGGAACGGTCGCTCCGGACGGCCCCGCCCACCGGCGGGTGACCGTGCTGTCGGGGGGCGGCCCTAGACTGCCCGGGCGGGAGCGGCCGACGCCGCCGTCCGGCCGAGGCATCGTCGCGGGCGGACGTGTGACGGGAACCGTACGGCCGGACCGACACGATCGAGGGATGGGACGCGTGGCATGACGGCAGTCGAGGCCCACCGGCCCCCGGGCTCCGCGCCCGGGCCCCGGGCCCCGCGGCAGCAGCCCGGCCCGCCGACGGGACGGCGCAGCAGCCCGCACCTCCGCGTCGCCACCGCCGTGGTGGTGCTGACGACGCTGCTCGCGGGCGGCATCACCTTCGCCGGGGTGTTCGCCTCGGTGGGGCGCTGGCAGAGCACGTCCGAGGTGGTCTTCAACTCGACGATGCCGACGGACGAGAACATCGCCCGCGGCTCGCGCTACGTGCAGGACCGGCTCAGCACCTGGGAGACCCTCGGCGACAGCGAGGCCGTGGCCCGGCGCGCCGCGGAGATCGGGGCGCGGCCCGGCAACACGCCGTTCGACCCGGCCGCGGTGAGCATCACCTCGAAGCACCTCACCGCCACCGAGATCCTCGAGGTCACGGTGACCTCGGACGACGCCGCGACCGTCTCGGCCGACGCGGGCACCGCGGCGCAGGCACTCGCGGACGTCGTCGTCGGCAGCGAGCGCTACCCGGGTTCGCCGGACTCGAAGGTGACCGCCCGGGTCGTCAGCACCGGCGGGCCGGCCGTGGACCACGGCGTCCAGCAGGCGCGCTGGTGGGGCATCGTCGGCGCGGTCGCGGGCTTCGTGCTCTCGCTGCTCGCGTGCTCGCTGCTCCGCCCCGGGCGCTGGTCGCGCGACCTCGCCCCGTTCACCATCCGGTCCCGCCGCCGCATGGTCGAGCTCAACCAGGCCGTGATGCACGAGGCGCTGCGGGGCCTGGTCGTCGACGGGCTGCGCTCGCCGGTCGGCAAGGTCACCGTCGGCATCGCCGCGCTCTCGATCGTCGGCTACGGGTTGACGGGGCTCGCGATCTTCCCGCTGATCCCGGTGCTCGCGGCCGCCGTGTGGACCTGGAAGAAGGCCGACCCGCGCTGGTCGTCGGCCGCGCTGCTGTTCACCGGGGTCGGCGTCTTCCCGGAGAAGGTCGACCTGGTGAAGCTCGGACCCGTCACGCCGACGGTGCTCGAGGTGTCCCTGGTCCTCGCGTTCGTGCTGCTGCTGCGCGGTCGGGGGATCGCCCGGTCGCCGCGGCCGCTGTTCACGTGGCCGATCATCGCCATCCTGGGCGCCGCGACCATCGGCGCGGTCGCCGCGCTGGCCCTCGGCGGGTCGTTCAGCCTGATGATCGACAACTACCGGGCGCTGCTCGTGGTCGCGGCCTTCTTCCCGATCTACTTCGCCTTCGCGCGCCGCCCGCACCAGCTCATCTCGGTGATGCTGTCGATCGCCGGGGTCTGCAGCTCGATCGTGCTCGTCGCGGCGGCCATGGGCTGGTCGCGCCTGCTCGTCGACGAGCGCAGCTCGGTCATCACGGGGTCGGACACCTCCTCGGTCGCCCGGCTCTCGGGGCCGACGCTCGACATGTGGGCGCCCCTGCTCATCCTCCTGCTGTCCGCGCTCATGCCGCGCCGGCCGCGCTGGCTCTGGATCGGGCTGGTGCTCATCGGCGTCCTGCACGAGGCGGCCAGCTTCAACCGCTCCACCTGGGCGCCGCTGATCCTGCTGATCGTCGCCGTCGCGGCGGTCACGCACGGGCCGAAGGGGCTCGTCCGCCGCGCCGCGGTGCTCGTCGTCGTCGGGGCCGTCGGCCTCAGCGTGGCGCTCACGGGTCTGGCCGGCGGGCAGGCCGAGGCGATCGCGCTGCGGGCCACGAGCGTCGTCACCGGGCAGGCCTACGGCGAGGACAGCCTCCCGGACCGGCTGCGGGAGAACGCGGCCGCCTACGCCACGCTCGAACGGCAGCCGTTCGTGGGCGTCGGCGTCGGGCAGTACTACGGCGGCGAGCTGCCGCAGTACAACAACGACCTCAGCCGCCCGTACGTCGACCCGCGCCCGTACATCCACAACCAGTACCTGCGCATCTGGCTCTACATGGGCGTGTTCGGGCTGTTCGCCTACGCGTTCGCCGGCACGCGGATCCTCTCGACGGTCCTGCTGTCGTGGCGTCGACGATCCCCGGGCGCACCGATGGTGGTGGTCGTCGGGATGGGCCTGGCCTGTCTCGCGGCGCAGTCCAGCCTGCAGACGATGCTCGTCGACCGACCCGCGATCCTCACCACGGTCACCCTCATGGCGGCGCTCGGCGCGTTCGCCACGTGGTCGCCGTGGCCGATCCGACCGACCTTCGGAGCGCGTCGACCCGGGCCTCCCGGGGCACCCGTCCCGATGCCGCCGCCGGGTCCCCCCCGACGTCCTGCCGTCCCCGCAGGCACCATGGAGGAGTGAGCACACCGATGACCGTGACGTCAGCGCTACGCAAGGCGTGGTGGGTGCTCGTGCTCGGTGCCGTGCTCGGCGCCGTCGTCGGACTCGTCGTGGACCTCCGCGTGTCGGGGCAGGGTTACACCTCCCAGGCCCAGGTCCTCGTGTCCGGCGGCGGGGGCGGGGACGCCGACGAGGTCTACAACGCGAACCAGTACGTCAACCAGCGGATGTCGACGTACGCCGAGTTCGTCACCAGCGACCAGGTCCTCGGCCCGGCCGCCCAGCAGCTCGGCATCTCGGAGCCGGACCTCGCCTCGCGGGTCACCGCGAACGCCGGCAGCGAGACGACCGTGCTCACCATCGACGTCCAGGGCGCGAGCCCGGACGACGCCGTGCGCTCCGCCCGGGCGGTGACCCAGTCGTTCACCCAGGCGGTCCAGGTCCTCGAGACCCCGGCCCCGGGCCAGCCGCCGCGCATCACCACCGACGTCACCGGCGACCCGTCGACACCGACGCAGAGCCAGTCGAGCTCGGTGCTGCGGGTGGCCGGCGGGGCGATCGCCGGGCTCCTGCTGGTGCTCGTGGGCGTGGTGCTCTACGGCTCGCAGACCGTGCGCCGCACCGGGAACCGGGTGCTGGCGTGGGTCTCCAGCGACCCGGACGGGGCGCGGCCGCCGATGATGGGCCCGCCCACCGGCGCGAACCCCGTCCTCGGGCCGCCGCCCGGCTACTACCCGCCGCCCGGTCGCCCGCTGCCTCCGCCGCCGCGGCCCTCGGGGCCGCCGGCTCCGCAGCCGGCCGTCGACCCGACGCCGACCACGCCCGTCTCGGCGGCCCAGCTCGCCGCGGCCAAGGCGGCCGCGTCGGGCTCGCCCGACGCCGCCCAGCGCACGCCGGGGGGCCGGGACGGCGAGTCCGGCTCGTCCGGGTCCGCGCCTGCGGCGTCCGGAGCCCCGGGAACCGGTGGTTCCGGGACCTCGGGCACCTCCGCGTCGCAGGGTGCTGCGTCCCCCTCGGCCGCCTCGGCCGCCTCGGGTTCCGAGAGCGGCGGTGCGGGCAAGGCCGGTGCGGTCGCGGCCGGCGCGGCCGGTGCTGCTGCCGCGGGCGCGGCGGCAGCCGCCGCGGCGAAGTCCGGGAGCGGCGCCCAGAAGCCCGGCCCGCAGCAGAACGGCTCGTCCGGTTCCGTCGGCCAGAACGGCCGACCGGGCCCCGGTGGCCCGTCGAAGCCGTCCGCGGGGGGAGCGGCGTCGCCGAGCCCCTCCAGTGGTGCGAAGCCGAGCCCCGGCGCGCAGAACGCGGGAACCGCGAACGGCGTGGCCGGCCAGGCCGGCGGTGGCCGCGGGCAGGGCCCGTCGGGCCCCGGGACGCCGACGCCCGGCACCAACGGCAACGCCCCGAAGTCCGGTCCGGCCCAGAGCGGGCCGAAGCCGGCCGGGCAGCAGCAGTCGGGTCCGCAGCAGTCGGGTCCGCAGCAGTCGGGACCCCAGCAGTCGGGTCCCCAGCAGTCCGGCGCGAAGCCGGCCGGGCAGCAGCAGTCGGGTCCGCAGCAGTCCGGCGCGAAGCCGGGTGGGCCGAACGGCGCGGTGGGTCCGCAGGGCGGGCCGAAGCCGGCCGGGCAGCAGCAGTCGGGCCAGCAGCAGTCGGGTTCCCAGCAGTCCGGCGCGAAGCCGGGTGGGCCGAACGGCGCGGCGGGTCCCCAGCAGGGCGGACCCAAGCCGGCCGGGCAGCAACAGTCGGGCCAGCAGCAGTCGGGTCCCCAGCAGTCCGGCGCGAAGCCGGGCGGGCCGAACGGCGCCGCCGGGCCGCAGGGCTCGAAGAGTGCGGGTCCGGCGCAGAGCGGCTCGTCCGCGGCGCAGGCGGGCCCGGGGCAGTCGGCCTCGGGACCGGGCAAGGCGGGGCAGTCCGGTCAGGCCCCGTCGGGTCCGGCCCCGTCCGGTCCGGCCAAGTCCGGACCCTCGCCGTCCACCCCGGGCGGGGCGGCGAAGCCGTCGCCGACTGCGAAGGGCGCCACCAACGGCCAGAACGGACAGGGCAAGCCGGGCCCCGGCCCGAAGCCGTCCCCGGCCGCCAACGGGTCGGTCGCCGCTGCGAAGCCGGCGGGCTCGGACGGGGCCTCGGACGCCCCGACCACCACGGTCGGCACCTCGCCCTCGTCGTCCTCCCCGACACCGCGGCGGCCCGCGCCCGGCAAGCCGGTGTCGATCAAGCCGAAGAGCTCGTCGTCGCCGAGCCCGAGCGTCACGCCGGGCGGGAACACCCCGCCCGCCCGCGCCGCCGGGCTGGACGCCGACACCGTCGCGGTGGACATGCGCCGCAAGGGTGGGCCCAGCCCCACCCCGCGACCGCGTCCGAACGGCACGCCGAACCGCGTCGGTTCGGCCGCCTCGGGCGACGCCGACCGCGGTGGATCGCGCGACGCCTGACCCGGTACGACCCGACGGCCCGGCCCCGGAGCACCCCGCTCCGGCGCCGGGCCGTCGTCGTTCCGAGGGATGGAGGCGCCGCGTGCCGTGCGGCGGCACCGTGACTGGCGAAGGGCGCCCACGGCCCGTCTACCCGACCGAGGGTGCCCTTCGGTCAACCTGGCGGCCGGTCAACCTGGCGGCCGGTCACCCTGGCGGCCGGTCACCCTGGCGGCCGGTCACCCTGGCGGCCGGTCAACCTGGCGGCCGGTCAACCTGGCGGCCGGTCACCCTGGCGGCCGGCCACCCTGGCGGCCGGTCGACCTGGGCGGCAGCCGCCGTCAGCGCCCGCCCGCCACGCGCGTGAACACCGACGTCCACCCCTCGGCGGCACGGTCGGCCGAGAAGTGCGCCAGGTAGTGCGACCGCGCGGCCGCCCCGACCTCGGCGGCCACCTCCGGGTCGGCCAGGCGACCGAACACGGACACCAGACCGGCCACGTCGTCGATCCTCAGCGGCGGCAGGGACGGCGGCGCGAACTCGGGCAGCCCGCCGGAGTCGGAGACGACCGTGGGGACGCCCAGCTGCATGGAGAGGACCTGCACGCCGCTCTGCGTCGCGAGCCGGTAGTGCGCGAGGGAGCCCTTCGCGCGCGCCAGGTCGGGGAGCACGTCGGCGTAGGAGAAGTGCTCCCGGCGCCACTCGACGTGCTCGGGCAGCGTGAGCTCGGACAGCGGGCCGTTCCCGAGCAGCACCAGGCGGTCCCCGCGGAACGACGACGACGCCACGTGCGTCGCCCACGCCCGGAGCGCCACCTCGACGTTCTTGTACGGCGACATGCGGCCCAGCAGCACGAAGTCCCGCCGTGCGGAGGCGGGCACGGGGACGGCGGGCAGGGCCGACTCGGGCACGTCGGAGGTCACCGGCACCACGTCGACCCGGCGCCCGAACCGCGCCGACAGCACGGCGGCCACGTGGGCGCTGGGTGCGACGACGGCGGCCGCCGACCGGGTCTGGTGGTCGAGCACGGTCCGCTGGTGCCAGGGCCGTTCCTCGGTCGCGTCGTGCGGGCGGTCGTCGTGGACGACCTGCACCAGCGGCGCGAGCCGGGTCATCGGCAGCCACCGCGGGTCGTGCATGAGCTCGGAGACGACGACGTCGGGGGCGAAGCGGCGCGCCTCCGCGGTCACCCGGGCGAGCGCGGGGAGGGTCCGCGGGTCCTTGATGGCCGGGTCGAGGACCCGTTCGTCGGGACGGGCGGCGACCTTCTCGTAGTGCTGGTCGGTCGTGACCACCAGGCACTCGTGGCCCGCGGAGGTGAGGGCGTCGACCTGCACCCGGGTGAGGGTGCGCAGCCACGGCGACAGCCAGAGGACCCTCACAGCATCTCCGCCCGGCCGTCGGGCGCGCCGGGGATCGGCCGGTCGAACAGCCGCGCGAGGGCCCGCTGGTAGGCGTCGGCCATCGCGGCGTCGGTGTAGTGGGCGAGCGCCCGCTCCCGGCCCGCCGCACCGAGGGCCGCCAGCCGGTCGCGGTCGACCAGCGCGGCGGTCAGCGCCGCCGCCCAGGTCTCCACGGTCGCGGGGGACACCACGACCCCCGCGACCCCGTGGTCCAGCATCTCGGGCACGGTGCCGCTCGCCGAGGCCATCACGGGCACCCCGCGGGTCATCGCCTCCACCATGACGAGCGGGAACGCCTCGAAGTCGCTCGGCACGCAGAGGACGTCGGTCTCGGCGAACGCGGCGTCGGGCCCGGAGACCTGTCCGTGCCAGCGCACCCGGTCGCGCACCGCGTCCGGCGTCCGCGCCTCGAGGCGGGCCTTGTCGGGCCCGTCACCGAAGATGTCGAGCGTCCAGTCGTCGCGGCCGGTGGCGACCAGGGCGTCGATGAGCAGCAGCGGGTTCTTGTACTCGACGATGCGCGAGAGCATCGCGAACCGCACGGGCCCCGTGCCGGTCGCCCGGAATGGCCGGGCCGCGGCGGCCGGGATCCCGTTCGGGGCCGCCATGACGACGTCGGTGAGGGCCTGGTGCCGGGTCAGGTCGACGTGGTGCTGCGCCGAGAGCACGAGCAGCGCGTCCGCGGAGCGCAGCAGGGACGCGACCGCGCCCGAGTACGTGGGCCGGTCGAGCCGGGCCGGGTCGTGCGTGGCGGGCATCCACCGCCGGCGCTGGCCCGTGACCCGCCCGAGCGCCCGCCAGGCCCGCGCGAAGGCGACCTCGGTGTTGGTGACCCCGCCGACGACGACGGCGTCCTCGCCCGCCACCTCCACGGTCGGCTGCCACCACGGGACGAACGCCAGGCGCACCCGCGGGTCCAGCTCGGCGGTGTAGAGGCCGAGGCCCTGCAGGCAGACCAGCGTGACCGGGTGGCCCCGGTCCACCAGGGCGTTCGCCAGCAGCACCCGCTGGCGCTCGGCGCCGCCGAGGGTGAGCTGGTTGGTGGTGACGACGACGCCGGGCCGGCCCGCGGCCTGCTCGGTCTGGGCCTCCCGACGACGACGGCGGTCGGTGCGCTTCGAGCGCTGCACCCGGTCGAGCACGGCGGCGCCGAGGGAGAAGACGGTGCCCGGCCCGCGGTTGCCGGTGTTGCCCAGCGCCATCACCTGGGCGGCGCGCAGCAGGTCGACGCCGCGCTGCGAGGCGCCCGGGTCGCCGGTCTGGGTGCCGGCCGCGGTGTGCCGGACCTGCGGCCCGTCGTCGTCGACGAGCTTGAGCGTCCACCCGGCGCGCCGCGCGGCGGGCTGCCAGGTGGCGTCCTCGCCGTAGACGAAGAAGCGCTCGTCGAACGGGCCCAGCGCGGTCCAGGCGTCGCGGGAGATGAGCAGGCAGCAGCCGGCCATGTAGCCGTCGACGTCGTGCGGCGCGCTCGGGTAGAGGTCGGAGAGCCCGGCCAGGCGGGGGTGGTCGCGGAGCTGCTTCGCGTAGCCGGCGGCGTTGAGGAGGTTGCGCAGCACGCTCTGCTCGCGGTGCGCGACGTCCCACGGCCGCTCCCGGCCCTCGGGGTCGAGCACGGTCGGCGAGACCGCGGCGACGCGGGGCTGTGCGAGGGCCGCCCGCGCCGCCGTCAACGGACCGATCAGCTCGGCGTCGGGGTTGAGGTGCAGCATGTCGGCCTCGGGGCACTGCGCCGCGAGCCGGTTCATCGCCGCGATGTAGCCGAGGTTGGACTCCGAGAACGTCCACCGCACCCGCGGCCAGGAGGTGGCGAGCGCCCGGACCTCGTCCGAGCCCGACGACGCGTTGTCCCAGACGTGCACGGGCGAGTCCGGCAGGTGCTTCTCGACGCTGCGCAGCGCCCGGTCCAGCAGGTCGGCCCGCCGGTAGGACACGATCAGGACCGCCAGTTCACGACCCGACACGACCCTCGGTCTCCTTCGCCGTCCACCCCGTTTCCGGACCCCGCGATCGTGGCACGGCCCCGGGAGTGACCCGCCGCCCGCCCCGGTCAGCCCTTCCGGATGACGCGCATCTCGACGAACTTGCCCTGCTGGCGCATGCGGATGGTCTGCAGCGCCGCCATGTCGAGCTCCATGGTGGGCACGTCGGTGATGTCGGCGAAGTCCCGTCGCGGCGCGCTGCGGGTGCCGGCCGCCACGGTGGGCCTCATCTGCGCGGTCTCGGCGTCGAGCGCGTCGGGCGCGCTGCGTCCCTCCGGGACGCGCGCCATGCCCGGCAGGACCGTCGTCGCCGCGTCGAGGCCGACCCCGGCCGGGTCGATCCGGGGGTCGACGGTGGGCGCCGACGGGGCCACGCCGATCCCGTCGTCGGCGTTCTCGGCGGCCGCCTCGGCCTCCATGCGGTCGAGGCTCTTCGGACGCAGCGCCCCGAGCAGGGCGTTGCGCATCGCCGGCGGGATGGCGCCGACGAGCAGCGCGCCGGCGAAGTAGGCGATCCCGCCCGCAGCCAGCGGGATCAGCAGCGGCAGGTCGTAGGTCAGCCAGATCGCGCCCAGGGCGAGCAGACCGGCCGGCACGAGCCGGGCGAGGTAGCCGAACGGCAGCGGGTGCACCCCGTGGCGGCGCAGGCGCCACTGCGAGGCGAGCACACCGATCGTCTCGGTGACGATCAGCATGATGCCGCAGGCGACGGCGCCCAGGTGCGGGATGAGGATGATGTTGCCGACGATGTTGATGCCGAGGTTGATCGTCGACATCGTCGTCAGGTAGCGCTGTTCGTGGGCGGCGATGAGTCCGTCGGAGACGATCGCCGACAGGAACGTCATGGCCACGGCGATGAAGAAGAACTGCAGCGGCGGTCCGGCGAAGGCGCCGACGCCGTTCGACCCGCCGACGAGGTCGGCCATCCGTTGCGCGAGCGGCCAGCCGATCACCGCGATCGGGAAGCCGACGAGCAGCAGGAAGCGGTAGCCCTGGTCGACCGCCCGGGCGAAGCGCTCGCGGTCGGAGTTGTAGGTCTCGTTGATCGTCGAGAGCACGGAGCGCTCGAAGACCTGCGAGATCAGCGTCAGGGTGAACGCGATCTGGAGGGCGGCGTAGTAGCCGCCGATCTGTTCCTGCGTCCCGAGGATCGAGAGCAGCAGGCCGTCCGCGCGCCAGTAGAGGACCGCGATGATCGAGATGATCGTGAGCGGGAAGGCCTCCTTGAGCAGCCGCCACATCTCCGGCCAGTCGACCACCCAGCTCAGCGTCGTGAGCCGTCGCGCGCCCCACCACTGGATCACCAGTCGCAGCGCCTGCGGGATGATCTGCACCGCGCACATGGCGAGCAGACCCCAGTCGAAGTAGGCGACGGAGGCGGCCGCCGAGAGCGTGAGCACCCGCGAGAAGAACTCGGCCGAGGCCGCCGACGAGTACCGGACCTTGACGTCGAAGACCGGCTCGTAGCACGACGAGACCGTCGTGAAGATCAGCCCGACGGCGAGGACGGCGACGGCGGCCTGCTGCTCGTAGTCGCCCCAGTAGACCCCGAAGCCCGCGATCGCGGCGATGATCGCCAGCGGGACCGCGTAGAGCGTCGAGAAGGAGATGTTCATCCCGACGAGGCGCTCGAGGTTCCCGCCGAGCCCGGCGACCCGGCGCACGATGATCGTGCCCAGGCCGAGCTCCGTGAACGCCTCGAAGGTCTGCGCGAAGACGACGGCCGCGGCGAGGACGCCGTACCCGCCCTCGCCGAGGTAGCGGGTCGCGATGCCGAGGGTCACCATCGACAACGGGAGCGCCGAGAACTTGGCGAGCACCTGGATCGCGACGCCTCGTGCGATCGCCGTGGACCGGGTGCTCATCGGTGGGAATGCTACTCGTGGGGGTCCGGAGCGGTCCCGGGCGGCGGTCCCCTCCCCGGGGGCGGCGGCCGTCGCTGACTAGGGTGACCTCCCGATGGACGTCCCGAGCTCCACCTGGCTGCTGACCGGCGGTGCCGGGTACATCGGCTCGCACGTGCTGCGCGCCCTGCGGGCCGCGGGCCACGACGCGGTCGTCCTCGACGACCTGTCCACCGGCCTGCGCGAACGCCTGCCCGACGACGTCGAGCTGCTGCACCACGACCTGCTCGACCCGGGTCTGGGGGCGGTCCTGGCCGACCTCACCCGTCGTCGGGACGTCGCGGGCGTGGTGCACCTGGCCGCGAAGAAGTCGGTGCCGGAGTCGGTGGCGGAACCGCTGACCTACTACGAGCACAACGTGGGCGGGACGGTCGCGATGCTGCGCGCCGCGACGGCCGCGGGCATCGGACGGTTCCTCTACAGCTCGAGCGCGGCCGTGTACGGCGAGACCGCGGCGGAGCCGGTCGGCGAGGACCACCCGACGCTGCCGACCAGCCCCTACGGCGAGACGAAGCTCGCGGGGGAGTGGGCGGTGCGCCGGCACGCCGAGGCCGAGGGGCTGGGCTGGACGGCGCTGCGCTACTTCAACGTGGCGGGCACGGCCTCGGCGGCGCTGGCCGACCGGGGCGCGACGAACCTGCTGCCGCTCGTGGAGCGCGCGGCGCGGAGCGGCGAGCCGGTCCGGGTGTTCGGGGACGACTGGCCCACGCCGGACGGGACGTGCCTGCGCGACTACGTGCACGTCGAGGACCTGGCCGAGGCGCACGTCGCGGCGGCCGCGGCGCTGCTGGAGGGGCGGTCCCCGGGGGCGCTCAACGTGGGCCGCAACGCGGGGACCAGCGTGCTCGAGGTGATCGCGGCGGTGTCGGCGGTGCGGGGGCACGAGGTGCCCTACGAGATCGTCGGGCGCCGCCCGGGCGACCCGGCCCGCGTGGTGGCCGACGCGTCGCGGATCGCCGACGCCCTCGGGTGGCGGGCCACCCGAGGGATCGAGGAGATGTGCGCTTCGCGCCCGTGAGTACTTCTGACGGTCATCGCCGTCAGAAGTACTCACAGGCCGTCAGGCACCCAGCGTCCCGTCCGCGTCGAGCCTGCGGTAGTAGCCCGACAGGTCCATGCGGCGCTTGGCGTTGACGGTGGACTTGCCCTCGTCGACGAACTGGCGCAGCGGGATCGCGCGGAAGTCGAAGCTGACGCGCGAGGTGTCGGTGTCGTTCGGGTAGTTCCCGTGGCGGTTGTTCACGGCGTCGAACCGGAACACCTCGCCGGGCTCGACGACGGCCGGCGAGAACGTGTCGCTGCCCGGGGCGTCCTCGATCCACATCGAGTTGGTGCCGTAGGCGCGCGTCAGCGGCAGCCAGTAGTTCAGCGTGGCCGGCTGGTGGTTGTAGTCGGAGTCCTTGTGGAACTCCGACACCGCCACGCTGCCCGGGCGGTGCACCCGGAAGGTGGGGACGCGCTGCACGGCGAGGTCCTCGCCGTACTGCGGCAGGATCCACTCGACGAGGAAGCGGTCGTAGAGGTCCCGCACCTGGTCGTACTCGCGGTAGAAGAGCGAGTGGTCGTCGGAGTCCTGGTCGTGGTTGTCCACGTCCGCCCGGCGACCCAGCTCGTGGATCTTCTCCAGGTCGGGCGTGTCCAGGATCTTCGCGACGACGGTCGAGAACGGGAACTCGATCGGGTCGTACGTGAGCACGGTGCCGTGCTCGCTGCGGTCGGCCATGGCCGGTTCCTTCCTACTGCGGGGGAGCGAGGACTTCGCGGTACATCGCCACCAGGCGGTCCGCCCAGGCGTCGGCACCGAACGGTGCGACGCTCTCGCGGGCCCGGGCACCCAGCTGGACCCGGACCTCGTCGTCGGAGAGGAGTTTGTCCAGCGCGGCGCCGAGCGCCGCCGGGTCGTTCACCGGGACGACGACGCCGTTGTCGCCGTCGCGCACGAGGGTGGCCAGGCCACCGACCGGGGTGACGACCGGGCACAGGCCCCACGCCATCCCCTCGAGGACCGACATCGGCAGGCCCTCCCACCAGCTCGGGAGCAGCAGCAGCTGGGCGTCGCGCAGCAGCGCGTCCCGCTCCGCCGGCCCGATCCAGCTCCGCACGTCGACGCCGGCCCCGAGGCCCGCCGCGGCGACGGCCGCGTGCACCGCGTCGATGTCGCCGTGCCCCGCGAGGGTCACGTGCAGGCGCTCGCGGTGCTCCGCGTGCAGGCCCGCGATGGCGTCGAGGAGGTCGAACACGCCCTTGCGGTCGATCAGCCGGCCCAGGAACACCCCGCGTACGGGGCTGCCGTGCGGGTCCCGCTCCGGGAGCTCCGCCGGCCACTCCACCGGGTTCGCGACGACGACGACGCGCTCGGCCGGCAGGCCGAGCCGGCTCGTGTAGGTCTCGCGGGCCCCGTCGGCCAGGACGATCACGCGGTCGGCCCGCAGCAGCCATGCGACGACCGGACGCAGCGGCCTCGGGAGGCCGTCGAACCACTCGGCGAACGCGCCGGCGTGGGTGTGCAGCACCGTCGGGACCCCGCGCCCGCGCGCCACCGCGACGACGACGCCCTTGCGCAGGGCCGAGAGCCCCTTCGCGACGTGCAGGTGCACCACGTCCACGCGGCCGGTGAGGACGAGGGCGAGCGCCCGCGCGATACCGCCGACCATGAGCCGCAGCCGGCGCAGCAGGCCGGTCTCGTCGTAGGTGGTGACCACCCGCACCGCGACGTCGGAGCGGGCACCGAGGAAGCGCACGTGCAGCCGCTGCACCGAGGAGATGCCACCGGGCGTGCCCTCGGCCTGACCGACGACGAGGACGCGGAGGGGACCCGCGACCCGTCGTCGGGAACGCTGCGTGGGCGTCACCGGCGGGCCGGGTCCACCGTCGCGTACGCGGCGAGCAGTGCGGTCTGGGAGTGCGACCAGGAGAGGGCGCCCGCGACGCGCTCGCGGCCGACCTCGCCCATCTGCTTGCGCCGCACCGGGTCGTCGAGCAGGTCCGAGACCAGCGCGGCGTACTCGTCGACGTCGTTCGGCCGGGCGAACAGGGCCGCGTCGCCGGCGGAGACCCGGCTCTCGGTCAGGTCGAACGAGACCATCGGCAGGCCCATCGCCATGTACTCCATGATCTTGTTCATGGTGGACACGTCGTTGAGCGGGTTCAGCGGGTCGGGCGCGAGGCCCAGGCACGCGGTGGAGAGGTAGCGGCGCACGTCCGGGGTGTCGGCCATGCCGGTGAACGTGACCCGGTCGTCGAGGCCGAGCCGGTGGGCCAGGTCGACGACGTCGTCGAAGGCGTCGCCGCCGCCGAGGAACGCGGCGTGCCAGTCGTCGCGGCGCTCGGCGAGCCGGGCCAGGGCGCGGACGGCGTAGTCCACGCCGTCCTGCGGACCCATCACCCCGAGGTAGACGAGGAGGTGCTCCTGCCCGCGGGCGAGCTCCGGCTCCGGCGGGACCTGCTTGAAGCGGTCCAGGGCCGGGGCGCTGCGGACGGTGAAGGCCTTCGAGCCGTGCACGCGGCCGCGGCCGACCGCCTTGGACCGGTAGCTCTCGTTGGTGGAGATGACCACGTCCGCGGAGCGGTAGGTCAGGAACTCCATCAGCCGCAGGCCCCAGTACAGCGCGTCGCGCTTGGGGCGGAAGCGGGAGAGGTAGAGCTCGGGCACGAGGTCGTGCTGGTCGAAGACGACCTTCGTGCGGCCCCGGCTCAGCACCTTGAGCACCAGCGCGACGACGAACAGCAGGTCCGGCGGGTTGCACAGGTGGACGACGTCGACCGGCGCCCGCCGGTGCACCGCCCGCGCGAGCCGCACCGAGTGGAACAGCGCGGTGGCGTACTCCTTGAGGTAGCCCTGCGGGCCGCCGGACGCGGCCTGCAACGGGTACCGGTGGATCCGGACGCCGTCGACGGTGGCCTCGCGCTCGGTGTCGCGCTCCGTGCCCCGCGGGCAGACGACCTCGACGTCCCAGCCGTGGTCGCGCAGCGTCGTGGCCTCCTGCCACACGCGCCGGTCGAACGGCACCGAGAGGTTCTCGACGAGGATGAGTGCTCTGCCGGGCAAGTCTCGTCTTCCGTCCTGTCGGGGGCCAGGGCCGACCCGAGCGGAGGCCGTTCGGGCTCGGACCACGGTAGCGAGGCGGTGTCGGTCCCCCGTCGGGTGCCCGGTGTCGGCACGCCTCACTGTCCAGAGGACGTGCGGCGACCTGCCCGGTTGTCGTGACGCAGGGCTCGCTCGTCCGGTCCCGGGTGCGACGATGGGGTGGCCGGTGCGGGGCCGCGCGGCGGCGGTCGCCACCACACCTCCGGCGGACGGGCCCGTCCCGGGCGTCGGTAGCGTCGCGGTAGCCCGAACGGGTCACGAGTCACAGGGGGAGTCCGAGGACATGCACGTACACGTGGAGCTGCCCGAGGAGCTCGACGTGGAGGAGTACCGGCTGCGGAACGCGCGCGGCGAGATTCCCGACCACACCCCCTACGGCCTGCACCACATCGGCGACGACGGCGACGTCGTCACCTTCCGCCGGCCGGCCCACGGCGCGGTGGCGTACGCCTCGCGCAAGGTCCGCAACCGGCTCGACGGCTACGAGGCCGTGACGGCCGTGACCGGTGCCGTGCAGCGCCGCGGCGCGGACGCGGTCCTCTGCATGGACGAGCGCACCGGCGTGCCGGCGCTGTTCACCTCCCCGCGCCGCCCCGTCGTCACCGGCATCGGCTGGCTGGAGCGCCCCGACATGCTCGGGCGGGCGGAGCGGATCGCGACGACCCGCGCGCTCCGCCGGGCGGCCGGGATGTTCAGCCAGTCCCCGGGCGTGGTCCCGATCCTGCGCGAGCACTGGGACGTCGACCCGGGGCGGGTGCACGGGGTGACCCTCGGCATCGACCCCGACTTCTACCCCGAGCAGCCCTGGGACGCCCGCGATCCGGGCGGGGTGACGATCACCAGCGTCGGCGACGACCGCAACCGCGACCACGACACGCTCGTGGCCGCCGTCGAGCAGGTCCGCGCGGGCGGGGTCCCGGCCTGGCTGGAGCTGGCGACGACGATCCCGGTCACCCTCGCGCCCGACGCGGGCGTGGTGCACGCCCGGCGGATGAACGCCGCGATGCGGGGGCTCTACCGGCGCTCGACGGTCGTCGCGATCGCGCTGCGGTCCAACCCGGTGGGGGCGGGCCTGACTGTCGCGCTGGAGGGGCTGGCCAGCGGGCGGCCGGTGGTCGCGACGGACAACCCGGGCATGGACCACTACGTCGACCACGGCCGGACCGGCATCCTCGTGCCGCCGGACGACCCCACGGCGATGGCCCGCGCGATCGCCGACCTGCTCTCCGACCCCGAGCGGGCCGCCGCGATGGGCGCCGAGGGCCGCAAGGACGTCGAGAGCCGCTTCACCTCCGCGCACATGGCGCGCGAGCTCGCCGACATCGTCCGCGGCGTCCTCTGACCCCGTCCCGACGGCAGGTGCACCGGCACCCGCCGTCGGGACGGCCCTCAGGACGTGACCAGCGCCCGCCCGGCGTCGGTGGCGACCATCTCCACGCCGTCGAGGACGTCCTCGCCGCGCATGACGCGCAGGTAGGCGGCGCGCAGCCGCGCGAGGACGCCGTCGACCGGGAAGGTGAACCCGTCGATCTCGGAGACGAGCGTGAGCTCGGAGATGGTGCCGGCGATCCCGACCTCCTGGGCGGCCAGCAGCTCGGTGCGGTCGACCGGGCGCCGGACGAGGCGGAGGCCGTCGCGCTCCACGATCCGCTCGAGGATCCGCACGGTGAGGCTGTCGAGCGCCCCCTCCGACGACGGCGGGACGACGACCTCGCCGTCGAGGAGTGCGACGACACACGCCCCGGTGGCCTCCGCGACCCGGCCCTCGCGGTTGAGCAGGATCGCGTCGTCGTAGCCGAGCCGGCGCGCCTCGATGCGGGCGAGGCGGGCGACGACGTAGTTCGCGCTGCTCTTCACGCGGGTGGGCAGGTCGACGTCGGTGCCGCGACGCCACGTGGAGACGCCGAGCCGCATCGGCTCGCCGGACTCCTTCTGCTGCGTGAACGCGGTGATCACCAGCTGGGCGCGCGTGCCCTCGCCCCAGTGGCCCTCCGTGACGTAGAGGGTGGGACGGAACCACAGGTCCCGCTCCCGGACGAGGAGCTCGGCCGCGAGCTGCTCGAGGCGGCGCACGAACTCCGGGTAGTCGACGTCCACCGGGATGTGGAAGAGCTTCGCCGACCGGAGCAGCCGCTCGTAGTGCTCGCGGGGGGTGCGCAGGGAGAAGGTCTCGCTCGCGGGGTCCCAGTAGCCCTTCACGCCCTCGAACACCGAGAGCGCGCGCGTGAGGGCCTCGGCGGAGATGTGGATCCGGACGTCGGTGTACGGCACGAGCTGCCCGTCGACCGACGCCCACGGCGGGACCTGCAGCTGAGAGAGCGACGCGATGTGAGCCATATGTCGTTTTCCTCCCCGAATGAACCACCGCAGGAAGACGTTCGGTGATCGAATCGTAGCGGTTGTCGCCGCCGCGATTCCTGATCGGGCCCCTCGGTGAACCCGGTCGGACAACCTGTGGCTACCGTGCGACGTCTCGGGAGCCAGGAGGTTCTCCTGATGTGGGGAGAGCCGGGCGCGAAGGGGGCCGACGTGACGAACGTTCTGTCGAATCCGTCGTTCGACGACGCGACGCGACGCGAACACCTGTACTCCGGCGACGTGATGGTCTACGGCGCGACGCCGGCGACCCTCGCGCTCGTCCAGTTCACGCGCGAGCTGGTGGAGGAGGCGTTTGCGGGGCGCGACCCGCAGACCGCGCAGTACGAGATGGAGGTCCGGGACTTCGCGGCGCTGCTCGCCGACCTCAAGCCCCGGTTCATCCACCACCCGCGCTGCAAGGAGCTGCTGCCCGCGATCCTCGAGGAGCGGGGCTGCGACCTGGAGCGCACCTACTTCGACGTGCCGCGGCTGCGCACCTCGACCTCGGACGACTACCTGACGACGGGTATCGCGTTCGCCTTCCACCCGCACCGCGACACCTGGTACTCGGCGCCGATGTGCCAGACGAACTGGTGGATGCCGGTCTACCCGGTGACCGCGGACAACGTCATGGCGTTCCACCCGAAGTACATGACGCAGGGCGTCCGGAACGGGTCGCGCCGCTACGACTACGACGAGTGGAACCGCACGAGCCGGTTCAGCGCCGCGACGCAGATCGGCAAGGACACCCGTGACCAGCCGACGCCCGAGGAGCCGGTGGAGCTCGACCCGCAGGTCCGGGTGGTCCCGGAGGTCGGCGGGATGATGGTGTTCTCCGGCAACCAGCTGCACTCGTCGGTGCCGAACACCTCGGGGCGCACCCGGTTCTCGATCGACTTCCGCGTGGTCGACATCGACGACGTCGCCGCGGGCCGGGGCTCGCGCAACGTTGACTCGGAGTGCTCCGGGACCTCGCTGCGCGACTTCCGGCGGTGCTCGGACCTCGCCCCGATGCCCGAGGAGCTGGCCGCGCAGTACGACGGCCGGGCGGTCGTCGGGGTCTGAGGACCCCGACGGGCCCGGCGCGACCCGCGGCCTAGCGTCGCCGCGGGGCCGCGTACGTCCGGAGCGCGGGCGCGACCGGGCGGCCCCGGAGCAGGCCCTCGGTCGACCCGTGCTCGATCGCCTTGCGGTAGGTCGGCACCGCGTCGGCCACGGCCTGGACCGTCCGGTCCACGTCGGCGTCGGTGTGCGCGGCGGAGACCACGAAGGACTGGCCGAGCACGCCGCCGCGCAGGAGCTCCGCGAGGAACAGCGTGCGGTACTCCTGCGAGGGCAGGCCGTCCGCGTCGCGGGTGAGGAACACCAGGCAGTTCGGGTGGCCGGCCACGAGCAGGTGGTCCTGGAGGCCCTCGGCCTCGATCGCGGCGTTCGCGCCCGCGGCGAGGCGCTCGCCGGCGCGGCGCATCGCGGCGACCGGGTCCTCGGTCCGGTAGGCCTGCACGACCGCCCGGAACGCGGTCAGCCCGACCGCCTCGGGGCCGTTGGTGGTGGAGAGCAGGAACACGCGGCCCTCGTCGGTCGCGAGCCCGCCGAGCTCCATCAGCTCCCGCTTCCCGGCCAGGGCCGCGATCGGGAAGCCGTTGCCCATGGCCTTGCCCCAGGTGGACAGGTCGGGGACGACGCCGTGGACCTCCTGCGCGCCGCCGGCGGCCCAGCGGAACCCGGTGATCATCTCGTCGAAGACGAGGACCGTGCCGTGGGCGGTACACAGGTCGCGGACCGCCGCCAGGAAGCCGGGCTCGGGGGCGACCATGCCGGTCGCTGCCTCCATGAACACGGCGGCGATGCGGTCCGGGTGGGCGGCGAAGAGGGCGCGCAGCGAGTCGAGGTCGTTGAAGCCGAAGCGCACCGTCGCGTCCCGCGTCGCGGCGGGGATCCCCGCGTGCATGCCGGTGGTGCCGATGAACCAGTCGTCGACCGAGAAGAAGGGCTGGTCGGCGACCGCGACCAGGTCGCGCCCGGTCGCGGCGCGGGCGAGGCGCAGCGCGGCCGTCGTGGCGTCGGACCCGTTCTTGGCGAACTTGACCATGTCCGCGCCGGTCACGGTGGCGAGGAAGTCCTCCGCGGCCGCGACCTCGAGGGTCGACGGCCGGGTGAAGCTGATGCCGCGGCCGAGGACGTCGCGCACCGCGTCCAGGACCGGGGCGTACCCGTGCCCGAGCGTCACCGCCCGCAGGCCCATGCCGTACTCGACGAACTCGTTGCCGTCCGCGTCCCACACCCGCGCGCCGTGGCCCCGCTCGATGATCGGCGCCATGCCCTCGGGGTACTGGTCGTCGCCGCGGGCGTAGGTGTGCGCGCCGCCGGGGACCATCGCGTGCAGTCGGTCCGCCAGGGCGGTCGACCGGCTGAAGTCGGGGGCGGGTCGCTCCACGGAGCACCTCCAGGTCGCAGGGCAGCGGACCACGTCGTCGCTACGTTCGGTGGTCGCTCTCGGACGGCCGGACGTCATCGTCCGCTACCGGATCGACGCGGGTGGCACCGGGGTGACGAGAGGATATGCACCACTCGTCCGGTTCGTCCCGAAAAACTTCGTCCGGTGACGCCCCGATCACGATCCCGTACGTGCTGGGAACGGTCGGGAGGCGACGCGGTGACGCCGAGGTCTCACGCCGCCCGCTTGTACGCTGCGTCACGTTCTTCCCCTGCGAGACCGGACGTTTCGACCGTCCCGGGCGCTGCTGGCCTGAACGGTGCGGCGCGGCGGGGGCGCCGCGTCGCGGAGACGACCGCCCCTGCGGCCGGAGGGCGTACCCGGCGGCGGGACCGTGATCCCCCGACCGTGATGGCCCGGACGGCGGTCCGAAGATGGTGCACATGGCGGATCGGAGTTCCTGCGGTACGACGAACGACCGCGGTGTCTCGGAGGGCGGCGGGACGGCGGCGGCGTCCCTCGGGCGGCGGGTCGTCGCCCTGCGTCCCACCGTGCGGCGCCCGTCCGAGCCCGTGCCCGCGTGGGCCGGCGGCGGCGCCGCGACGGGGGCCTGGACGCCGGCGGACGTCCCCGCCGCGGAGGCCCCGGCGGTGGAGCCCCTCGTCCCCTCCGGCGCGGCCCTGCCGTTCGAGCCGGACCCGGAGGCCGCGGCCTTCCTCAACGCCCCCCGGCGTCCGCTCGCCTTCTACGTGGCGCCCTTCGGGACCCCGCCGTTCGGCAACCCGCCCACCACCGCCCCGCGGGCGACTGTCGGCGGGCCCGAGTGGGGGCCGGCGTACCCCGCCGGGGCCTGACACCCGTCGTCGTGCCGGGTCGTGCCCGTGCGGGCATGATCCGGCGGTGACCTCCCTCGCGGGCCTGGTCGACCGGTTCACCGCGTCGCTGCGGTCGAGCGGTCCCTACCGCGCCCCCGACGAGGCCGAGCAGGCCCGTGCCGACGAGCTCGCGGCGGCGATCTGCTCCGGCGCGGACGCCGGTCCGCTCGCCGGGTCCCTCGGGTTCACGACGACGAGGGTCGCCGGCCGGGACGCGTGGGTGTCCGACCCGCGCAGCGACCGCTCGTGGGGACTGGTCCTGCTCCCGCCGTCGACGCCGACGGTGGTCGTCGAGGTGCCCCACCCGGCGTCCGACCTGCGGACCGAACAGATCGGGGTCGGGATCGTCGACCGGCTCGACGGGGCGCTCTACCTCCAGGCGGGGGCGCACCGGCACGCGGGCGCCCCGGCGGACGCGCGGCGGCGCGCGGACTGCCCGGCCGACGTCGCGCACCGCCCCGACTCCGTCTTCGCCCGCCTCGCCGCCGGGCTCGTGGCGGGGCTCGGACTGCCCCAGATCCAGCTGCACGGGTTCGCGGACCGCGCGGAGGTCGACGCGGTCGTGTCCTCGGGGGCGGCGGACGGGTCGGCGGTGCTGGAGGGCACGGCGGCGCGGATGGCGGCGGCCGGGGAGCGCGTACGCCGCGGCGGCGACCCCGGGTGGGAGGACCTCTCCGGCACCCGCAACGTGCAGGGGCGGCTCGCCGCGCGGCACGGCACGGTGTTCGTGCACCTGGAGCTCTCGCGCTCCGTGCGGCGGTCGGACCGTCGCCGGGACGGGGTCGCGGAGGCGGTCGCGGGGGCGGTGCGGTCGGCCACCTAGTGTGGGCCGCCATGGGCAACCGGCTCCTCGTGCTCGGCTGGCACAACATCGACCCGACGCCCGGGTTCCCCGACCCGCCCGGCGTGGGCCGGCTCGGGTTCGCCAAGCAGCTGCGGATGCTCTCGCGGTTCGCGAACGTGCTGCCGCTGCAGACCGCGCTCGGGCTCATGGAGGCCGGGGAGCCGCTGCCCGCGCGCGCCGTGGTGCTCACGTTCGACGACGGCTACCGCGACAACCTCGAGCTCGGGGTCCCGATGCTGGAGCGCCACGGGCTGCCCGCGACGTTCTTCCTGGTGCCGGGCTTCCTCTCGGGCACCGTCGGCGCGTGGTGGGAGGACCTGTCGTCGGCCTTCGACCGGGCGCGCGCCGCGACCCTGGAGTTCGGCGGCACGGTGTACCCCCTGTCGACGCCGGCCGAGCGGGAGACCGCGCACGCCGCCGTCCGCGCGTCCCTGAAGACGCTCGACCACGCGGCACGGGTGGCCGAGGTGGCACGGGTGTCGGAGCTGCTGGCGCCCGCGGACTCGTCGGTGGGCGAGGGCCTGTTCATGGACTGGTCGGGCGCGAAGTCACTGCTCGCGGCCGGGCACGAGGTCGGCTCGCACACCGTGTCGCACGCGATCCTCGAGCGGGAGACCGAGCCGGGGCAGCGGGTCGAGATGGGCGAGTCGCGCGCGGCGCTGGAGGCGGGGCTCGGGATCACCGTGGACACCCTGGCGTTCCCCAACGGCTCGGCCGCGGACTACTCGGACGTGACCACCCGCGTGGCGCAGGACCTCGGCTACCGGTGCGCGATCACCACCACGGCCGGGCTCGCGTCGGGGAACGACTCGCCCTACGAGATGCGCCGCGTCATCGTCACGCCCACGACCGACCTCGCCAGCGTCGCCGAGAAGGGCTGGCGCAAGGCGAAGGGTCTGGTGGGTCGTCGCCTGTCGTCGCTGCGCCCCTCCTGAGTGGCAGGAAAGCGTCGTTGCTGTCACCCAGTGGCAGGGACGCCGCATCGTCGAACGCGGTCACCCGGCCGACGGCAGGTCCGGGCGCCACGTGACCTCGGCCCGCGGGAGGGCCGCGGCGACCCGGCGGGCGTCGAGCACGTCCCGGTGGAGCCCGTCGGGATCGAGGCGGAGCCGGTTCGGGCGGATCCCGATGACGTGCAGGCCGGCGGACCGGTAGGCCCGGTGCTGGCGCTCGGTCTCGATCACCTGGTCCGGCGTCATGAAGTGGTGCTCGGTCGAGTCGACCTGGCCCACCAGACCGATCTCCTCGTCGAAGACGTCCGCCACGCCGACGAAGCGGCCCCGGCCGTCCAGGATCGCGACGTTGAAGAGCGCCTCGCCCAGCTCGGGGTGCGCGAGCCACCACTCGCGGACCGCGAACTCGGCGGGTGACCGCACCCCGGCGGCGATCGTCCGGAGGATCGCGCGCGGCACCGCACTGCCCCGTCGGCAGCCCGCGTCGAGTTCCGTCTCGAGGGCCTCGCGGGACACCATGCGCCGCTGCACGGGCTCGGTGAGCAGCGCCGCGACCTCGGACCGGTCGGGGAGTCGACGCGCGGCGTCGAGCACGCACCGCTCGACCGGCGCCAGGGGGAGACCGTCGAGGACCACGGGCGGGAGGAGGCGCGTCGTCCGCTCGACGAGCACGTGGCGCACGCTGCGGACCTGGCGCCCACCGGGGATCAGCACGTGGACGTCGTCGGGAACGGTGCCCCGACGCAGACCGTGGAGCCGCGCGGCGTCCAGCCCGGTCACCTGGGCACCCGCCCCGCCGTGCAGGAGGGCGGCGCGGAGGCGCTGCGGACGTGTCGGGACGCCCGTCGCCAGCAGCACCACGCCGGGAGCGAGCAGCCGCCACGGCCCGCCGGGTCGACATCGCCGGTAGATCGTCGTCTCGGGCACCCCGAGCCGGACGAGCTCGACGACCGCGATGACATCGGCGTCGGCGAAGGTGCGCAGGTAGGTGAGGTCGTCCGTGCGGGGGTTGCGTCGCATGCCGTCACGGTGGCGCCGGACGCGGCGCACCGTCGATCACGCCGCCCCGCACCTGTGGACGACCGGGGGTCCCGGTGCCGCTGGGGACGGACGACGACGGCGGACGGACCAGGACCGGTCCGCCCGCCGTCGTGCTCGAGCCGGGGCCCACCCGCCGTCAGGAAGCGGCGTTCCTGCCACTGAATGACAGCAACGACGCTTTCCTGCCGGAACGGGAGGCGACCAACACCCCCGGGGTCACCGCCGGATGCGGAAGATCCCCCACGAGAGCTGACCGGACCTGCCGCCGTTCACCCAGTTGCGCAGACCGGTCTTCATGTTCGAGATGTACTCCTCGGAGATCTTCCCCGCGAACGCCTTCTCGGCCTTCTCGAGCTCCGCCAGCACACGCCCGTAGTGCGTCGTGAGCTGGTCGGTGTGGTCGTCGAAGGAGTAGTCGTTCAGACCGTGCTTCGCGAACTCGGCGCGGTAGAACCCGGGCGAGCCGAGGGTGTCCAGGTGCAGGCGCGCCAGGATCGGCGTGAGCGCGGAGACGTCGGCGTCGTCGGCCGCCATCGGGTCGGTGAACACGACCTGCCCGTTCGGCACGAGCACGCGCGCGATCTCCGCGACCACGGTCGAGCGCTCGCCGGAGTGCAGGAACGCGTCCTGCGACCAGACCAGGTCGTAGGCGTTGTCCTGGATCGGCATGTTCTCGAAGCTGCCGTCCACGACGTCGACGAGGTGGTCGAGACCCTGCTCCTGGGTCTTCTCCCGGTTCCGCTCGTTCTCGACCTCGGAGAGGTTCAGGCACGTCACCCGGCAGCCGTACTTCCGGGCCAGGTGGCGGGCCGCGCCGCCGTAGCCGGCGCCCATGTCGAGGATGCGGGTCTCGGCGGTGATGCCGGCCGTCTCGGCCATCCGCTCGACCGTGCGGGCCGAGGCCGGCGCGATCGGCTCGTCGGGGGACGCGTAGAGCCCGACGTGGATGTCCTCGCCGCCCCACACCTCGTGGTAGAAGGTGTCGGCGTCCGAGGAGTTGTAGTAGTCGCGCGCGGTGTGGACCGCGCTCGAGTACGACTCGGTCAGCTCGTCGTCGGTGCGGTACGTCTTCTCGGCCACGTGAATCCAGAAGTCCGGGGTGTCCTGTCCGTAGGTGTCCTGGAAGTCGCCGTAGGAGTCGATCTTCTGGAACCCGACCTCGCGCATGAGCCGCCGCACGTACTCCTTGCGCAGCGGGAACATGTTCAGGTGGTACACGGACCCGTCGTCGTGGAACGTGTACCGGAACCGGGCCAGGCCGTCGTCCAGGTACTCCGGCTCCGCCGTGACCGTGTCACCGCTGTAGTAGTACTTGTGCTTCGAGGAGAAGCCCTCGTCCAGGATCGCGTCGTAGTTGCGCTGGTCCAGGATCAGCACGCCGTCGTGCGAGAGCATCGCGTAGAACTCGGCCAGCGCCTTGCGGCGGTCACGCTCGGAGAACAGGTGCGTGAACGAGTTGCCGAGGCAGATGATCGCGTCGTACTCGCCGTGCACGTCGCGGTTGAGCCAGCGCCAGTCGGCCTGCACGACGCGCAGCACGTGCCCGCGGTCGCGGCCGTTCGCGAAGGCCTTGGCGAGCATCTCGGCGCTGCCGTCGGCCGAGACCGTCTCGAAGCCCGCCTCGAGCAGCTGCACCGAGTTGAAGCCGGTCCCGGTCGCCACGTCGAGGACCTTCTCGACGCCCCGTGCGCGGAGCTGGTCGATGAAGAACGATCCCTCGCTCGCGGCGCGTCCCTCCCAGCCGATGTAGTCGTCCCACTTGTCGACGAATCCCTTGATGTACTCGTCCTGGTAGTGGTTCGTGTCGCGCACCTCGTTCGGGTTCTCGCCGAACTCCTGGTGCACCTCGGCCTCGGTGTACTCCTCGAGGCCAGCCGCGGTGTCGGGGCTCCGGTCTGCGGCTGTCGTCATCTAGTGGTCCTCCGGACGTCGTGCTCGGACTGCTTCGAACAGGCTTCCGAGGAGGAGACGCTAGAGCGGTCCGACCACGAGGGACACCGTCAACGCTCACGCAGCGTGACGGGAACGATCAAGTGAACCGTTCAGGAATGCGGTGCGCTGGTCCGATCAGCCCTGTTGGGACGGCCCGTCCGGCGCGTGACGACGAGGTTGCCGGGGCGTGAGGAGATACCGGTCACGTTAGTTCCCCGGACCGTTCGGGCACGATGCGTGTTACGCCGACGGTTCGACGATGACCTTCCGGTTCGTCGAGGCGGGGCCGGGGAGCTGCTTGCCGTCCGGGCCCACGTCGTTGACGTAGCCGGGGAACTGGCTGCCCACACCCTTCGTGGTGATCCGGTCGGCCGAGGCGCCGAGCGACACGAGCAGCGCCTTCACCGCCTCCGCGCGGCGCGTGGACAGGTCCACCTGGGACGCGGTGCTGCCGGCCCGGGCGGTGGTGCCGGTCAGCGCGATCCGGCGGGCGGGTGCCTGCTTCAGGAAGTCCGCGAACGGCCCGAGAACACCTCGTGCGGCGTTCTCGTCGCGGAAGTCCGCCGTGTCGGGCCGGAAGCCCACCGACCCGTCGTCGGGCAGGGCGGTCGCCTTCCCGGGGGTGATGGTCGGGGGCGGCGGCAGCGCCACCGTGGAGACCGGCGGGACGTCCGACGGGGCGTCCCCCGACCGGGGCTCGTCGACGACCGCGACGCACGACGCGCCCCCGGCCTCGGCGATCCCCGTCCACAGCGCGACGAGCGAGGCGCGCTGCGCGGTGTCCAGCGGGGCCTGCGGGGCCGCGACGTCCCCGATCCCGGCCAGGATCACGGTGGCGCCGTTCAGCGCGGGCAGCGCCTTCGCGTCGCGCAGCGAGGCGACCACGTCGGCGACGGGCGCCGCGAGGAGGCCCTCGGTGCGGAAGTCGAGGGGGGCGACGGTGGAGAGCCCGGAGTCGACCAGCACCACGGTGCCCGGCCGCGAGCCCTGCACCGAGCGGCCCGCGAGCGTCAGCGCCCCGAGCGTGTCCGCCTCGGGGGTCTGGGCCCGCAGCGTCGGGATGGCGTCACCGAGGCCGGAGAGGAAGGCGTTCTGGTCGTCCTGCGCGGCGATCGCGTTGCCGGCGTCGGTGCGGTAGGTGTCGCTGCCCGCCACGGTCGGGCGGCCGTCGACGCTCACGACGGTGAACTTCGGCTGCACCTTCTGGTCCGAGGCGCCGGCGACGACGGAGATCGCCGCCTGCTGCACCGGGCCCGGCAGGCTCGGCTCCGGTTCGTTGGCCCGTCCGCCGATCGCGATGGCCATCGGCCCCACCGGCACCGGGCAGGAGAGCGGGGCGCCCCCGCCGCCGCCGGAGCTGCCGAAGCCCCCCGAGGAGTCCCCGGAGGAGCACGCCCCGAGGAGCAGGGCGGCGGTGGTGGCGACGGCCAGCGCGGACAGGCGCCGGAGGATCACGAAGGGTCTCCGTTCTGGGCACGGTGGTGCCCGTTGGTGCCGCGGTGCCCGTTGGTCCCGTTCGTCCCGTGGTGCCCGTTGGTCCCGTGGTGGCCGTTCACGACGGCGGGTGCGGGCGCGCGGTGCGGGGGCGGGTCGCGACGGACCGGCGGGCGGGCCTCGCGGCCCGGCTCGAGCGCGCGGGCCGGGGTGAACAGCGGGTAGGGCGCGGAGTTCGTGAGGCCGTCGGTGATCGACGGGTTCTGCATCTTCGACGCCATGAGGTTGCGGGCGTAGTTCTGCAGCTCCAGCATCTCCGCCGCGACCTGCTGGCGGGCGGCGACCCAGCGCTGCTCCTCGCGGTCGCGCTCGTTCTGCTGCTGGCGCAGCGCCTCGCGCGAGCGCTCCAGCTCCGCGCGGCTGGCCCGCTCGGCGGCGGTGGCCTCCTCGAGGCGGCGTTCGGCCCGGCGCAGGGCGCCCGCGACCGGGTTGAACGACACGAACGTCGCGACCATCGCGGCCACGCCGCTGGCGAGGAAGAGCGCCCCGAACAGGAGGGCCGGCAGCACGGCCGAGGAGTCCAGGGCGGTCGAGGAGCCCGACCCGAACCCGCCGCCGGAGCCGGAGCCGCCCCCGGACCCGAAGCCGGACCCGCCGGAGCCGAACCCCGAGCCCGACGACGAGCCGAACGGGTTCGACGACGTCGAGGACGGGGTGAGCAGCCGGGTGACGAAGGAGGCGACGCCCAGGACGAGCCACGTGCCGAAGGCGGCGAGGGTGAGCAGCAGCGACGCGCGCGGGTCCCCGCAGCGGCGGCGGGCCAGGCCCTGCCCGACGAGGTGCGCGAGGCCGACCGACGCGGCGGCGAACCCGATCGTGCCGATCACGATGAGGAAGGTCGAGCCGCGGAAGACGCGGGCGAGCACGACGTAGAAGGCGGCGATGTCCCCGCCGATGGCCAGCACGATGATCCCGAGCGCGAGGTAGTCCTCCCGCGAGCGGTCGATCAGCATCGTGGAGTCGCGGTAGGACCCCACGGTGTCGGGCCGCGGACCCCGGCGCAGCGAGAACCGGGAGCGCCCGCCGCGGTCCGGCGAGGTGGTGGTCATCGGGTCTCCTGCTCGGTGACGGCGTCGTCGGACGGGTCGGGGACGGGGCCGCCCGCGACGCTGCGGCCCGGCCCGGAGCGCACTCGCAGCGGGCCGGTGAGGGCCTCGTCGCCGGGCGGGCGCCGGACGCTCAGGGCCTGGCGGGCGGCGCGCGGGCCCCGGGCGGCGCTGCGGCGCGGGTCCTCGGCCACGGTGTCGTCGTCCTCCGCGACGCCGGGTCGCCCGGCGGGGGTGCGCGGACCCTCCATCAGCCGGTCGCGGGCGTCGGCGTAGTCGCGGCGGGCGATGTCGAGGGCGCGGCGGTCGCGCTCGTGGTTCGCCTCGGCGTCGGCGAGCTGCTGGCGGGCGCCGCCGACCAACCGGTCGATCACCGCGTGGTGGTCGGCGTGCTCGGAGTCGATGCGCGCGAGCCAGCCCGACGCCCAGGACGCGATGAGCGGGTCGAGCGCGGCGCCCGTGCCCTCGTCGACCGCGTTCGGCAGCAGGTCGTTGACCAGCGAGCGGACCCGTCCGCGGGCGGCGGCGACGTCGGGCGACGCCTGGTTCGGGTACGGCATGGGCCCCACCCGGTCCTCGGCGTAGACCTGGGAGAACCGCTTCTCCTCCGGGGTGCCGGGCGCCCGCAGCCCCGGACGCGCCGGGGTGTCGGGGGCGCCGGTGACCCGGTGGGCGGGGGCCCGGTCCGCCGTCGTCGACGGGTCGGTCCGGTCCGGGCGCCGCCGTCGCAACCACTGGAACATCAGGACTCCTCGGGCGTGTGGTCGGACGGTGCGGGGCCGGCGGTGCTCGCGGCGCCCGCCTCGGCCTCGAACACCCAGCCGGGGATCCGGGGGTGCTGGGCCACGAGCCAGGGCCCGATGGCGTCGCCGCGCGGGTGGTGGCGCACGAGGTGGCGCTCGTAGGCCGAGATGCGGGCCATGGCCTGCGCGTGCAGGCGGCGGACCCGGGTCGCCCCGACGACCTCGCGGGCCCGGACGGCGGCGTGGACGCGCGCGAGCTCCTCCCGCGCGGCGGATGCGGCCCGCTGCAGGCGGGTGATCTCCTCGACCATCGGGCGCCGCAACGCCTCGTACTCCCGGGCGCGCCGGGCGCGCACCACGTCGTCGGCGGTGAGCGACTCGCCGCCGCGGCGCAGGTCCAGCTGGTCGCGGTCGAGCAGCGCGGGCCAGGACGCGACCCGTTCCTCGGCCCGCGCCGCCGCCTCGGCGGTCTCGACGATCCGGACCCGCAGGGCGGCCTCGCTCTCGAGCAGCGGGGCGAGCTCGACGTCGAGCCGGAGCCGTTCGCGGTGGCTGCGGGCCAGGAAGTCCTGGGCGAGCTCCTCGAGCGTGGGCGTGCCGGACGCGCCGGAGGGGAGTCCCGCGCGGCCGTCGGCCCGGGCGCGCCGCCAGTCCGCGACGCGCGCCGCGACCGTGTACACCGGCATGCCGGTGGAGCCGTCGGGCGGCGGGATCGACGTCGGCGGGGACGGCGGGACCGGGGCGGAGGTCGGGGCCCCGCCGGGTCGCGGCTCGGCGGGCGGGCGCGGGGCGGGCGCTCCGATGACCGGCGTCCCGGCGGCGGGCGTGCCCGGCTCGGGCCGGCGGTCCCCGCCCGGTCCCGCGTGCCGCGGTGGGGGCGGCGCCGACCGGCTCATGGGGCCTCCTGCTCGCGGTCGCACCGGGGCGTCGCCGGGCGTTCGGTGCCGGCCGGCCTCCTCGCGCCGCCCCGGCGGGGCCCTCGTCGGACCCTCCGTCGCAGGAGTGTAGGAGGGGTCACCCGGGCCGCGGTCCCCGCGGTCTCCGCTGGTCCGTCCGGCGGATCGGGTTCCCCCTCGACACGCTTCCCGGGACACGCCGAGCGTCGTGTCACTCGACCGTGTGGAAGTCGCGACGACTTCGGGGGCCTCGATGGGGTGGTCGCAGTGCGTCCGACCTGGGGAATTACGACGGAACGTGCCATATGGCTGCGAGACGAAGGGGTTAATGGTTGGGCTGATCGGTCGATATTTGGACCGTGCAGAACGTGATGGACGGCCTGGAGGACGCGCTGTCCCCGCACCCGGCACTCCGGGGGGCGGGGGAGCTCCGACCCGTCGACCTGTTCGAGGAGGTGCGCAGGACGGAGCTGGTCGACGTCGTCGACGACGAGGTCGTCGCCGCGATCGCCCGGGAGGTCTCACGGGCGACCCACGAGCTCGCCGAGCGGCCGCCCGAGCCCGAGGACGTCGACACCCGCTCGCCCGTGGATCTCGAGGTGATCATCCCGGCCTACAACGAGTCCGGGCGCCTGCCCGCGACCCTCGCCGCGATGGTCGCCTTCCTCTCCGAGCAGCCGTGGACCTCGCGCGTCGTGGTGGTCGACAACGGCAGCGTCGACGACACCGCGGCCGGGGTGCTCAACGTGACCGGGCGCGCCTGCAACGTCGCGACCGGGTGGTGCGTCGAGGCGGTGGCGATCGGGTGCTCGCAGGGCGGCAAGGGCGCCGCGGTCATCCGCGGGCTGCGGACCAGCCGGTCCCGCGTCGTGGGCTTCACCGACGCCGACCTGTCCACCCCGCTCGAGACCTTCCTGCCGGTGATGGAGGCGCTCGGGAACGGCGCCGCCGCCGCCATCGCGTCCCGGCACGCGCCGGGCGCGTCGATCGCGGGGAAGCAGCCGCTCGGCCGGCGCATCGGCGGGACCGCCTTCCGCATGCTGTCGCGGCCCCTGGTGCCCGGCGTCCACGACACCCAGTGCGGGTTCAAGTTCTTCGACCGCGAGGCCGTGCAGAGCGCGCTGTGGAAGTGCCGGTCGACCGGCTTCGCGTTCGACATCGAACTGCTGCGCCACGTGCGCGACGACGGCGGCCGCATCGCCGAGATCCCCGTCACCTGGACCGACACCGCCGGCTCCACGCTGCGCCCGGTGCGCGACGGGCTCGCCGCCTTCGGGGCGGTGGCGAAGCTGCACCGCGAGCTCAGCCGTGGCAGCGGCCCCGCCCTTCCCGGACGCCGCCCGTCCGGCCAGCCGACCACCACCGCCCTCGGGAGCGCCTAAGTGACCTCGACCCTGCCCTCCACCGAGGAGACCCTGCCGCCGGTGCGGCTGATCCCGGTGCTCGGCCGCGCCACCGCGCAGCTCGCGGGGTGCCGCGTCCTCGTCCTGAACTGGCGGGACGTCAGGCACTCGCAGGCCGGCGGCGCCGAGGCGTACGCCCACCAGATCTCGAAGCGCTGGGTCGAGGCCGGGGTGCACGTCACCTGGCTGACCGCGCGGGACGCCGGGCAGAGCGCCCGGGACGAGATCGACGGCATCGAGATCCGCCGGGCCGGCGGCACGATGGGCGTGTACGCCCGCACGGCGATGCGCCTGCTGCGCGGCGGCCTCCACCGGCGGTTCGACGCGGTGATCGACTGCCAGAACGGCATCCCGTTCTTCTCGCCGGTCTTCACGCGCAACCAGGTGCCGATCGTCCAGGTCGTCCACCACGTCCACCAGGACCAGTTCTCCACCCGCTTCGGCCCCGCCGGGGCGCTCGTCGGACGCCTGCTCGAGGGCCGCGTCGCCCGGCGGGTCTACCAGGGCAAGCGCACCGTCGCGGTCTCCGCCTCGACGCGTCAGGAGCTGCGCCGCCGGCTGAAGTTCGACGGCCCGATCGACGTCGTCCCGAACGGGATGAACACGACGATCTCGTCGGGCACCCGCCGTCGGGCGGAGAAGCCGACGATCGTCCTGACCAGCCGGCTCGTCCCGCACAAGCGGGTGGACCTGCTGCTGCACGCGGTCTCGGCGGCGCTGCCCGACGTGCCCGACCTGCAGGTCGAGATCATCGGCGACGGCCCCGACCTCACCGCCCTGCGCCGGATGGCGGTCGAGCTCGGGCTCGGTCGGACGGTGCGCTTCCACGGCCGGCTGCCCGACGCCGAGCGCGACGCGCTGATGGAGTCCGCCTGGCTGACCACCTCCACCTCCGACGGCGAGGGATGGGGCCTCGTCGTGCTGGAGGGGGCCGCGGCCGGCGTGCCGTGCCTGGCCATCCGGACGACGGGTATCCGCGACTCCGTCCTCGACGGCGTCACCGGCTGGCTGGTCGACGGCATCGACGACTTCGCCGCCGTCCTGCCCCGCACGGTCGCCGAGCTCTCGGACCCGACCCGGGCCGACGAGATCGCGCAGGCGTGCCGCACCTGGGCGGGCTGCTTCTCCTGGGAGCGCTCCGCGGAACTGCTCGCAGGGTCGGTGCTCTCCGAGATGCGCGCCTTCCACCGGTCCTCGACCGAGTCCGACCTGCCCCCGGCCGACCGCTCGGCGCTGCACCGCGCCGCGACCCGTCGTCGGGCCCGCTCGGACATGACGGTGCTCGCCCGCTTCAGCCACCCGGAGCCCAGCGAGGCCGCGGCGGCGCTGCGCCTCACCGACGAGGTGGCGATCTGCCTGGGCCGCAACCGCGTCCTCGCGCTGCTGCGCGGGTGCGACGAGGTCGACGCGCTCGGCGTGATCGGCCGGCTCGGGGCGCAGGAGCCCTACGTCCGGCTCGCCAGCCGGCCGGAGCTGCTCGGCGGCCCGGCGATCGTGGGCATCGCCCGCGGGGAGACCCTGCCCTCGGACGTCGTCCCGGGCCGATGAGCGCGCCCGTCGGCGGGGCCGCGTCGGTGCTGTCCCCGGACGGCGGCGACGCCGCGGCGTCGCCCCGTCCGGACGACCGCGCGACCGGCGGCACCGCCACCCTGCTCTCCGCCTCCGGCGGGGTCGTCGGGCTGCTCAGCTACGCGGTCACCCTGGTGATGGCGCACCTGCTCGACGCCCCCGGCTACACCGCCTTCGCCGCCGCGGTCGCGGTGGTGGGGACGGCCGGGGTCGCCTCGGCGGCCCTGATCCCGTTCCCGCTCGCCCACGTGGTGCGCGCGTACCCCGCGCCCGCCCCGCAGCGCCGGGCCGCGACCGCCTTCGCGGTCGGGGTGTCGGTGCTGGTCGGCCTGGTCGCGGCGGTCGTGCTCGGGCTCGTCGTCGGACCCGTGTCCGACCTCCCCACCGCGCTCGCCGCGGCGGTCTCCGGCCTCGCGCTGTTCGCCATCGCCCCGGTGTGGGGCTTCCTGCAGGGCGAGTCCCGCTTCGTCCGCTACGCCGCGCTCACCGTCGGCGAGGTCGCGGTGCGCCTCGTCGCGAGCGTCGTCGCCGTCGTCGTCGGGGCGGGCGCGTGGGGCGCCGTCGGCGGGTTCGCCGTGGGCGCCCTGGCCGTGCTCGCGGTGTCGCTCACCCCCGCCGGCGGCCCGTTCCGCGGGCTGACGCCGGCGACCGTGGTGCACGCCCTGCGCGACCGCGCCCGGTGGGCGGAGACCGGTGGCGTCGCGGCGACCCAGGCCGTGCTGTCCGCCCTCGCCGCCGCGGACGCCGTGGTCGTCGCCCTCGTCGTCACCGACGCGCCGGCCGCCGCGGGCTACCAGGCGGTCTCCACGATGGCCAAGGCGCCGGTCTACGTCGCGGTGGGGACGGCGCTCGTCGCCTTCCCCGTCCTGCGGGTCGCCCGCGGCCGCGACCGGGAGCTGCGCCTGCGCGAGGCCCTCGCGTCGTTCGTCCGCCTCGTCGTCCCCGCCGCCGCCGTCGTCGCGACGGTGCCGACGGCCCTCGTCGGGATCGTGCTGCCCGAGCGGTACCTGCCCTCCGTCGCGCTGCTGCCGGTCCTGGCCCTCCTGGGCGTCGGGCTCGGGACGACGACGGTGCTCGCCACGCTGCTGCTCGCGGTCCGCGCCCGGCGTGCCCTCGCCGCGTCGCTCGCCGTCGCGGTGGCCGCGCTCGCCGTGGGGCTGGCGCTGGGTACCGCCGGCACGCTCGCGGGGCTGCCCGGGGTGCCCGCCGACCCGGCGGGCCCGCTCGCGGCCGGAGCGGCGGCCGGCGCCGTCGTGGGGGCGGTCGCGGTCGCCGTGCTCGGCGCCGGGCACCGGCCGCGCCCGGTCCCGCCCGGCACCGGGCTCGGCCGGGCCGCCGCGGTCGGCGTGCTGTACGCCGTCGTGGCGACGGTCGTGCTCGCCGCGGCCCGCCCGTCGGTCGCCCTCTGGCTGGTCGCCGTCGTGATCCTCGGCCTCGGCCTGGTGGGGCTGCCGGTGCTCGGGCGGCGGATCGCCCCCGGCCCGGACCCCGAGCTCGCGCCGCCCGACCGGGAGCACGGCGCCCTGCACGTGCTGCACCTCGCCTTCGAGGACCCGGCCATGCCCGGCTCCGGCGGCGGCGCGCTGCGCACCGCCGAGATCGACCGCCGCCTCGCCGCGGCCGGTCACCACGTCACCGTTCTCACCGGTCGGTTCCCGGGGGCCGAGGACCGGGTCGAGCGCCACGGCACCGGCACCGTCCACTGGGTGCACCCGCACGTCGGGCGCGGCCGCACCCGGCTCACCCGGCTGTTGCCCTACATGGCCGCGGCGTTCCTCGCCGCCCGTCGCGCCGGGCGCCGGCACCCCGGCGACGAGGCCGGGCCGGGCCCGGTCGACCTCGTCGTCGAGGACTTCTTCGCCCCGATCTCGTCGATGGCGATCCCGCGCTGGACCCGGCGACCCGTCGTCGGGGTGGTGCAGTGGCTCAACGCGAAGGAGAAGGCGGCGCAGTACCACCTGCCGGTGCACTGGGTGGAGCGCTGGGCGGTCGCCAGCCATCGGCGCATCGTCGCCGTCTCGCACGGCGTCGGCGCGGCCACCCAGGCGCTCAGCCCGCAGGCGCACGTCGAGGTGATCGGCAACGGCGTCGACCCGGTCGCGTTCACCGTGCCGCCCGCGCCGGTCGCCGGCCGCCGCGACGTGGTCTTCGTCGGGCGGCTCGAGATCGCGCAGAAGGGCCTCGACCTGCTGCTGGAGGCGTGGGCCGCGGCCGCCGACCGGATCCCGGGGTGCCTGCTGCTGGCGGGCACCGGGCCGGACGAGGAGGCGCTGCGGGCGCGGGCCGCCGAGCTGGGCGTGGCCGACCGCGTCCGCTTCCTCGGGTGGGTCGCCGGCCGGGACAAGGCCGAGCTCGTCGCCTCGGCGCGCATCGCCGCCGTCCCGTCGCGGTTCGAGACCTTCGGCATCGTCGCCGCCGAGGCGCTCGCGGTCGGCACGCCCGTCGTCGCCTACGACATCGACTGCCTGCGCGAGGTCGTCCCCGCGGAGGGCGGCGTGCTGGTGCCGACCGCGGACGGCTTCGACGCCCGCGCCTACGCCGAGGCGCTCGTCGAGGTCTGGCACGACGAGCCGCGCTGCGCGGTCGTCGCCCGCCGCGGCCCGGACCTCGCGCGCGTCCACGACTGGGACGCCCTCGCCGCGACCCAGGACGCCTACTACCGGCGGGTCGCCGCCGAGGGCCGGGGAGGGGCGTGACCGACAGCTCCGTGCCCCTGGTCCGGCTGCGCCGCGATCCCTCGCGGGTCCGGACGGCGGGTCCCGACGGCCGGTGGGGTCGCCCCGACGGCGTCGGCTGGGGCCCGCCGTCGGCGGTCGACGCGCTCCCGGACCCCGTCGCGGCGCTGCAGACCACCGGCGGGACCGCCACCCACCGGGCCGGGGCGCCCCGGCACGCGGGTCCGGACCCGTCGGCGGCCGAGGACCACCGGTCCCGGGCCCGCCGCGGGTACCGGGTGGACCCCGCGCCCCGGTCGAACGGGCACCGGCCCCCGCCGGTGGATCCCCCGACGGAGCCCACCGCGCCGGTGCCGACCGCGCGCGGCGGCGGGCGGCACCGCGCCGCGCCGACCCACCGGCGCGGCGGCGGCGCGTCCCCCGGCCCCGGGCGGCCGCAGCACCGTCGGCGACGGCTCCCACCGGGCACGGCGCCGCCCCTCGGCCGCGTCCTGGTCACCGCCCCGGGCCCCACCCGCGCCCGCCCCGGCGGCCTCGCGGGGATCGAGTGGCGGGTACGCGACGTGCTCGCGGTCCTCGGCACGTTCCTGCTGGTCCACCGCCCGACGGCGGATCTCGCGCGGCGGTTCTCCCGGGAGTCGGGCGCCCCCCTCACCGGGGTGCTCTACGGCGCCCGCCCGTTCGGCGGGGCGCTGCCCGGGCGCCCGAACGTCGTCTTCCTGCTCTCGACCCTCGTGCTCGTCGCGGGGGCCGTGGTGCTGCGCGGGTTCCAGCAGCACTCGGCCTACGAGCTGTTCATGGACGAGGTGCAGTACGCCGACGTCGCGAACTCCTTCGCCGAGGGCACCGGGCCGGAGCTGTTCAACGCGCCCTTCTTCCTGCACCCGCCGCTGGCGTTCCTGTACTTCAGCCGCTTCATCAGCGCGCCGCAGACGAGCATGACCGTCGAGTTCGTGCTGTCCCTGCGGCCGGCGAACCTGCTCTTCGCGGCGGCCAACACCGCGCTGGTCGTCGCCTGCGCGCGCCGCGTGACCCCGCGCTGGGCGGCGCTCGTCGCCGGCGCCTTCTACGCCCTCGACCCGTTCGTCATCCGCTTCGACAGCCGCCTGATGCTCGAGGCGCCGATGCTCTTCGGGGTCCTCGCCGGGCTGCTGTGCCTGCTGCTCGCCGCGGAGTCGCCGACCGGACGGCGGCGCTGGGTGCTGCTCGTGGCCGGCGGCCTGCTCTGGGGCCTCGCGATCACCACCAAGACCAACGCGGGGCTGATCACCGGCCTGCCGCTGCTCATCATGATCGTCTTCTCGTGGGGGCTGCGCCGCCGCGAGGCGATCGTGGTGTTCGCCTGCGAGCTCGGCTTCTACTTCTCCTACGTGGTCTGGACGCTCGTCACCGGCCGGTTCCTCGGGTGGGCCGACCAGACGCTGGGCGGCGTCGTCCGCGCGATCGGACTGGTCAAGGAGACCGGGTTCCACTCGGCGAACGCCCCGTCGTTCTCCAGCCGGATCGTCGCGAACCTCTCCCTCACCGGCACCTCCTACGCCCTGATCGGCATCGCATCGGTCTTCGCCGCGTGGTTCGTGCTGCTGTCCTGGCGCTCGCTGCGCCTGCGCGGCGAGCCGGGCGACCGCTTCACCGACCCGCGCGATCTCGGCGGCCGGGTCCGCGCACCCGGGGAACACGCCCTCGCCGTCATCGCCTGCTGGATCCTCGGGGTGCTCGGGGCGATCACCTACACCGTCGGGCTCGGCGAGCTCGAGGAGCAGACCTTCTACCTCCTCGCGGTGCCCCTGTCGGTGGTCATGGGGCTGCTGGTGACGCGGCTCGCGCGGGCCCGGCAGTGGGTGCGGTGGCCCGCCCTCGCGCTGGTGGTGCTCGTCCTCGCGGGCTCCGCGGCGATCTGGTGGAACATCCGCTCGCAGACCGACGACACCTACAGCCGGTTCTCGGCGTGGCTCTTCGCGAACGTCGACCCGAAGACCACGCACATCGCGCTCGGGGAACACACCGCGCAGTTCGTCATGCCCGGGTACGGCGTCTTCCCGCTGGACGACGTCGCCGACGCCCGCGCCTCGAACTCCCGCTACGGCGTCGTCTCCACCCAGCTCTCCGAGCTCGGCCTCGCCGACATCACGCCCGCCGCCATCGCCGAGCTCGACCGGCGCTACCCGGTGGTCTTCCTCGCCCACGGCCGCACCGCGGGCGACCTCAAGGTCTACGACTTCAGCCGGCCGCTCGACGGCTCGGCCCCCATCGGACTCGGTCCCCAAGGCTAGGAGCGACGATGCCCGAGCAACCCCGCCCCGCCGTCGCGAAGGCACCGACCGGACTCATCCCGAGTCTCGTCGGCATCCGCGGCTACCTCTCGCTCGTCGTGGTGGCCGTCCACGTCGCGCCGTTCGCGGTCGCCCTGGTCCCGGCGACGGCCGCGTTCTTCCTGCCGGTCTGGCACCACGGCTACGTCGCGCTGGACCTGTTCTTCGTGCTCTCGGGCTTCGTCATCAGCTCGGGCTACGCGCGCACGTTCGCGCGCTGGCCGGGCCGGGCGACCTTCGGGAAGTTCCTGTGGGCGCGCCTGTCACGCTTCTACCCGGTGCACCTCGCGGTGCTGGCCGCGATGGTGTTCGCGGTCCTGGCCTCGCGGGCGATCGGCCGGGAGATCCCGCACGGCGGCAACCTGACCTGGGACCTCCTGCGCCAGATCACGCTGACCTCGGGCTGGGGCGGCGCGCACGCCCTGACCTGGAACGGGCCCGTCTGGTCGCTGTCCGCGGAGTGGGCCTGCTACCTGGTGCTCCCGCTGCTGCTGCCCCTGGTCCAGCGGCTGCGCACCCCCGCCGCCTGTCTCGTCGGCTACCTCGTGGCCTGCTCGATCCCGCTCGTCCTCTACTCGATCATCGGGTTCGACGACGGGACGATCACCTACGGGATGCCGCTGCCGCGGGCCTTCGGCGGCTTCCTCGCCGGCGCCGCGCTCTACCAGCTCACGACCGTCTCCGACCGCATCCCCGCCTGGCTGGGCCGCGTGACCGGGCCGCTCGTCGCCGTGGCGTTCCTCGCGATCGTCGTCGCCTCGAACCTCGGCTGGTCGACGATGTTCGCGCTGCCGGTCGTCGGGCTCGTCGTGCCGGCGCTGGCGCAGCGGCGCGGGGCGGTCGACCGCTTCCTCTCGACGAAGGTCTCGCTCGTCGGGGGCGAGTACAGCGTGGCGCTCTTCCTCGTGCACGTGCCGTGGATCCTCGCGGCGTCGCTGCTGATCAACCCGCGCACCTTCCCCGGACCCGTGTGGGGCACCGTCGGGATCCTCGCGTTGGTGCTCGGGGCGTTCGTCCTCGCGTGGCTGGCGTACGTGCTCATCGAGCGGCCCGCCCAGAAGTGGATGCGGCGGCTCGTCAAGCGGGCTCCCGGAGCGCCGGCGAAGCCGGTCGAGGAGCGGGTCGAGGCCGCCGTCGAGCACGCCGACCCCGCGGCGAGCGGCCGGAGTACCGGGAACCCTCGGTGAGGTCCGGGTCCGCGCGACGGGCCCGAATTCTTCCCGAACAGAGCAACCGAGTCTCGATCGTGACCTGAATCCGTGCTCGGCGTACACCAATCGAGTGACAGTCTGACGCGCCCGCGTCCGGCTGTCCCCGATCGGAGTCTCCGTGCCGAGTGCTCTCCGTCTGCTCCCCGCCGCGATCGTCCTCGCGCTCGTGGTGTCCGTCGCCCTCCCCACCGGGCGCGCCCAGGCCGCGGAGGGGCCCGCGTGGGGGTTCGTCGCGTCCACCTGCACCGAGTCCTCGGTGGCGGCGAACCGGGCTTACGGCCTCGCGGTCGTCGAGGTCGAGGCCTACTGGGACCGGTACATGCCCGCCCGGGCCGGGGCCGTCGACGCCGCCTACGTGGCCGACCTGCGCGCCCGGATCACCCGGTGCCTCGACGCCGGGCTGCGGGTGGTCCTCGGCCCGGGGATGCAGTACCCGCCGGCGTGGGTGCAGGCGCTGTCCGGCTCGAAGCTGGTGGACCAGCGCGGGCGGACGCCGGCCACCGGGGCGCTCGACACGGTCTTCTCCGCCACCGTGCGGGCCGCGCAGACCGACTACCTGAAGCGGCTGGTCACCGACCTGCCGTCGAGCCGGATCGAGGCGATCCGGCTGGGCACGAGCACCGCGGGCGAGATCGGCTACCCGGGGCCGAACGCCGCGGGCGACGGCTTCCTGCAGAGCTGGTGGGCCTTCTCCCCGGCCGCGCAGCAGGGGACCGGCCTCGCCCCCGGCGCGTCCCGGACCCCCATGCCCGGCTGGGTGCCCGGGCAACGCACGTGGCAGGGGCGCACCGTGACCGCGGCCGCGGCCCGGTCCTGGTTCCTCTGGTACTCCCGGGCCCTGACGACGGCGGTCAAGGCCCAGCACGACGCGCTGCGGGCCGCCCGGTACGCGGGCCAGGTGCACCTGCCCGCGCCGGGCAAGGGCGTGCTGCCCGCGGACCTGACCGCCGCCACGAACGCGCTGCTGAACGGCACCGGCGACCGCGACGGCTCGCTCGGGCGCGGGCTCAACTACCCCGACCAGTTCGGCGTGCTGGCGGGGAGCACCTCGAAGCTCGTCGTCGCCCTCACCGGGATCGACGACGGGACGGCCGTCCTCGCCCGGCGCCAGTCGCCGCCGCAGGACGCCTGCCAGGACGGCGACGCGGCGGCGAGCGCCGCCACGGGCACGCCGGTGCACCTGTGGTCCAACCAGCGCTTCGCCCGCGCCCAGGCCACCCGGGCCAACCTGCCGGCCGTGGGGGAGAACCCCGGTCCGCCGGCGCCCGAGACCGGCGGCACGTCCTACTCCGACTCCCTCGCCGACCAGATCGCCCGGTCGCCCGGCTACGCCCGCGGCTGCCGGCTCGCCGCCCTCCTCGTCGCGTTCGAGTGGGCGATGGACGACCCGCGGTGGGGCGTGACCCGCGACGACTACCGCCGGGCCGTCCTCGGCTGAGGTCACCGGTCCGGGCGGTTTCGGTCCCCGTTCCCGACGACGGGTGGGGCCGGTCGGCCAGGCTGCTGCGGTGACGACCCCCGGGCGCCCGCCGCTCCGCGCGCTCGTGGTGCTGCTGGCGCTCGTCGCCTCCTGCGGGGCCGCCCCGGCGGGACCCGGACCGGCCGTCCCCGCCCGGGCCGAGCCGGCCTGGGGCGTCGTGGACTCCACCTGTGCGCCGGAGCGCCTGGCCGCCCGGCCGGCGCGGGTGGACGTCGCGGTGGTGGAGGCGCACTGGGACCGGCTCGAGCCCACGGCCGACGCGACGGACGCCGGGTACGCGGCCGGGCTCCGCGCGACCGTGCAGCGCTGCCTCGACGCCGGCGTGCGGGTGGTCCTCGGCAGCGGGCTGCAGTACCCGCCGGCGTGGGTCCGGGCCCTGCCCGACGCCGCCGTCCGCGACCAGGCCGGGCGGACCCCCACCAACGGCGCGGTCGACACCGTGTTCTCCGCCGCCGTGGCGGACGCCGCCGACGGCTACCTGCGCCGGCTCGTGGCCGCCGTGCCCGCCGACCGGCTCGTCGGCATCCGCGTCGGCACCTCGACCGCGGGCGAGTTCGGTCATCCCGGCCCGGAGGCGTCCGGGGGCGCGTTCGACAGCTGGTGGGCCTTCGGGCCGGCACCGCAGCACGGGCAGGGGCTCGCGCCGGGGCAGGTCCCGTCGCCGCTCCCGGACTGGATCCCGGGGCAGCGCACCTGGCAGGGCCGCGCGGTGACGCCGGCCGACGCCCGGGCGTGGTTCGACTGGTACTCCGGCGCGCTGGTGCGGGCCGTGGCCGACCGGGCGCGCTCGCTGCGCGAGGCCGGCTACCGCGGGCCGGTGCACGTCCCGGCCGCGGGGCGCGGCGTGCTGCCGGCCGCGCTCGACGCCGCGGTGGCGGTCGTGCTCGACACGGCGGTCCGCGACGGCGCGCTCCGGCGCGGGCTCGATTACGTCGGCGACCTCCCGGCGCTGGCGGCCACCGTGCCGGGCGCGGTCGTCGACATCACGGGGCTCGACGACGCCACCGCCGTCCGGGCGCGCCGGCTCTCCCCGCCGCAGGACCGGTGCACGCCCGGCGACGCCGCGCGGCTCGTCGGCGGCGACCCGTCGCTCGACGACTGGCCGAACCAGCGCGTCACCGCCGCGGCCGCCGCCCGCGCGGGCCTCCCGACGGTGGGCGAGAACCCCGGCCCGCCCGGCCCGACGACGGGTGGCACGGCGGATTCCGACAGCGAGGCCGACCAGCTCCGGTACGCCGTGTCCTACGCGCGCGGCTGCGGCCTGTCGGCGTTCCTGCTCGCCTTCGAGGACGACCTGTACACCGACCGCAGCGGCCTCACCCCGGCCGACTACGAGGCCGCGATCCGCGGCTGAGGTGCGGGCCGGGGCGGGCGGGCCGACGGACGAGACTGCTCCGAGCAGGGGATTCACGCTCGGAGCAGCTCCTGGGCCGTTGGCGTGGAAACGCTGCGCCGTCCGAACGACGCGGGCGGCGAGCTGTGCCATCCGGCCCCGGACGAGGCGATGCCAGGGGACGTGTCCGTCCTCCTGCGCCCCAGGCGCCTCGTCCGTCCCTTCAGCCCCGTCCGTCACGTCCGCCATGTCCGCCACGTCCGCGCGGTCGTCGTCCTGCTCGCCGTGCTCGCCCTCTCCATCGTCGGCCTGCGTCCGGCGTACGCCGCCACCGACCCCGCCTGGGGCGTCATGGCCTCGGGCTGCACGTCCTCCGACATCACCGCCAACCGCGCCGCCGGCATCACGCTCGTCGAGGTCGAGGCCTACTGGGACCGCTGGCTCCCGACCTCCGCCACGGCCGAGAGCACCGACTACGTGAACGACCTCGCCGCGCGCGTCACCGCCTGCCTCGACGCCGGCATCCGCGTCGTCCTCGGGACCGGCACGCAGTACCCGCCGTCGTGGGTGCGGCAGCTCGCCGGGGCCACCTTCGTCGACCAGCGCGGCAACACCCCGAACACCGGCGCGGTCGACACCGTCTTCTCCGCCGCGGCGCGCGGTGCCCAGAACGACTACCTGCGCCGCATCGTCGCGAAGCTGCCGGTGTCGCGCCTCGACGGCATCCGGGTGGGCACGAGCACGGCGGGCGAGATCGGCTTCCCGGGACCGAACGAGTCGGGCACCGGCTTCCTGCAGAGCTTCTGGGCCTACGGCGCCGACGCCCAGCAGGGCACCGGGCTCGCCGCGGGAACGCCGAGGACGCCGATGCCGGGCTGGATCCCGGGCGCGAGGACCTGGAACGGGAAGGCCGTCACCGCGTCGGCCGTCCAGAACTGGTTCCTCTGGTACGAGCGCTCCCTGGTCTACGCGATCAAGGACCAGGCCGACACGCTGCGCACCGCCGGGTACACCGGCGCCGTCCACGTGCCGTCGCCCGGCAAGGGCGTGCTGCCCGCCGACCTGACGGCCGCGACGAACGCCCTGCTGAACGGGACCGGGGACCGCGACGGCTCGCTGGGGCGGGGCCTCTACTACGTCGACCAGTTCCCGGTGCTGGCCGGCAACGTCGCGAGCACCGTCGTGATCGACCTGACCGGGGTCGACGACGCCACCGCCGTCACCGCCCGCGGTCTGAGCCCCGCACAGGACATGTGCCAGGCCACCGACGCGACCACCAGCGTCCAGACCGCCACCAACGTCGCGGCCTGGTCGAACCTGCGCTTCGCCCGCGCCCAGGTCGCCCGCGCCGGGCTCGCCGCCGTCGGGGAGAACCCCGGTCCGCCCGCCGCGCAGACCGGCGGGACCGCGAACTCCGACTCGGAGGCCGAGCAGATCCGCCGCAGCCCCGGCTACGCCCGCGGGTGCGCGCTCGCCGCGTTCTTCCTGGCCTTCGAGGACGTGCTCGACGACCCGTCGTCGGGCTCGGACCGGCAGGACTACGTCGACGCCGTCACCGGGACGGGCTGACCGGGTCGCCGGGTGCCGTACCGCCCCCACACCACGCCGCCGGTGCCGTCGCGCACGGCGGCGGTCCCGACCACGACCGCGCCGAGCCCCAGGAGGGCGTGCACGGCGTCCCAGCGGTCGTGGTCGGGCCCGTGCAGGACGATCACCAGCCCCTCCCGGGCGGCGCGCACCGGGTCGTCGCCGGCCCGCAGGTCGAGGCGCACGGTGGGGCCGGGGCACCGGCCGCCGAGGCGGTCGGCGAGCGTGCGGTGCGGGTCGGGACCGTCGCCCGCCCCGCGCGCCGCGGTGAGGGCGCGCGCCGTCGCGCCGCGTCGCGGGTCGCCGGACGCGGTGGTCACGAGGCCCCCGAACTGCACGACGGCGGGCCGCAGCGGCCCGTCGCGGTCGAGGCGGCGGACCGCCTCGACGGTCGCGACGCCGCCTGACGCGGCGACCAGTCCGATCGTCGCGGTGCCGTCCTCCCCGGGCACGTGGACCGCGGCGAACCGGCCGGTCAGGCCGGACCCGCGCCAGACCCGCTCGGCGTCGGTGAGCTCGACGGCCGGGGCGCGTCCGGGGGTGAGCGTGGCGGTCACGGCGGGACTCCGGGGTCGGGGGCCGAGGGTGGCGGTGACCGTACAGACGGGACGAATCGGACACCAGGGGTGTGCAGATCGTCGCGACCGTCCGCTCACCCACCGTGATCTGGCAGCGTGAGCCCCGAACCGATCCCGAGGAAGGGTGTCTGGGGTGTTCGCACGGCGGGTCATGGTGGTGGGGACGGGCTACGTCGGGCTGACGACGGGGGCGTGTCTGGCGTCGTTGGGTCACGAGGTGGTGTGCGCCGACATCGACGCGGCGAAGGTGGAGCGGCTGCGGCGCGGTGTGGTGGACATCGTGGAGCCGGGGCTGGCGGAGCTGGTCGCGGAGCAGACCTCGGCGGGTCGGTTGACGTTCGTGGTCGGCGCGGGGGCGGCGCTGGGCTCGTTCGAGGACTCCCGGCCGGCGGAGGTGCTGTTCCTCTGTGTCCCGACGCCGATGGGCGCGGGCGGGGTGGCCGACCTGCGCGCGGTGGAGTCGGTGATCGAGGAGGTCGGCGCCGAGCTGGCGGCGGGCACGGTGGTGGTGAACAAGTCGACGGTGCCGGTGGGCACGGCGGCGCGCACCGCGGAGCTGCTCGAGCGGACCGACGTGGCGGTGGTGTCGAACCCGGAGTTCCTGCGCGAGGGGTCGGCGGTCAAGGACTTCCTGGGACCGGACCGGATCGTGGTGGGCTCGGACAACCAGGACGCGGCGGAGCGGGTGGCGGCGCTGTACGCGCGGCTCGGCGCTCCGACGGTGCTGACGGACGCGGCGTCGGCGGAGCTGATGAAGTACGCGGCGAACTGCTTCCTGGCGATGAAGCTGTCGTACGTGAACGCGATGGCCGAGCTGTGCGAGCGGGTCGGGGCGGACATCTCGGACGTGACCGAGGGGATCGGGTACGACCGGCGGATCGGGCAGGCGTTCCTGTCGCCGGGCCCGGGCTGGGGCGGGTCGTGCCTGCCGAAGGACACGCACGCGCTGCTGCAGGTGGCGGACTCGGCGGACTTCGAGTTCCGGTTGCTGCGGGCGACGATCGACACGAACACCCGTCAGCGGCAGCGGATCGTGGACAAGGTGCGGCTGGCGGTGACCGGGAAGCGCACGGGGTCGCTGTCGCGGGTGCGGCTGGCGCTGCTGGGGTTGACGTTCAAGGCCGGCACCGACGACCTGCGGGACTCCCCGGCGTTGGCGATCGCGGCGCTGCTGCGCCAGGCCGGGGCGGAGCTGGTGGGGTTCGACCCGGCGTTCGTCGAGGGGAAGGACGGTGCGGCGCCGCCGACCGAGATCGACGGGGTGCCGCTGGCGGCCGATGCGGTGTCCGCGGCGCAGGGCGCGGAGGCGGTGCTGGTGCTCACCGAGTGGCCGATGTTCCGCACGCTGGACTGGTCGGTGATCGCGTCGGCGGTGAAGCGCCCGATCGTGATCGACACCCGCAACATCGTCGACCCGGCCACCCTGCGCCGCGCCGGCCTCACCGCCGTCGGCCTCGGTCGCCGCGGGGACGGGGACGTCGCGGAGTAGACGACGTCGGCATCACGACCCGCTGGGCACCAGGGACGCCCGGAGCACGTCCGCGATCGGCGTGGCCGGACGGCCGACCAGGTCGGCGAGCGTCGGGTCGGCCGGCGCGAAGTCGCCGCGGGCGGCGGCGGGGAAGAAGCCGAGCAGCAGGTCGGCCGCGGCCGCCGGGACGCCCCGGCCGACGAGGAGATCCCGGTACTCCGCCGGCTCCACCACGACGCGGCGCACCGCGCGACCGGTGAGCTCGCCGACCGTCGTCGCCACCTGCTCGAGGTCCACCGCCTCGGGGCCGGTGAGCGGGGCGGTCGGCCCGTCCGGGGCGCCGTCGACGAGCAGTCGGGCGGTCGCCGCCGCCAGGTCCTCGCGGGTGGTCCACGCGACCGGCCCGTCCTCGGGGAGGCGCAGCTCGCCCGTGCTCGCCGCGTCGGCGAGCAGCATCGGGACGGTGTTCGCGTAGAAGCCGTTGCGCAGCGAGGTCCAGGCGGTGCCGCAGGTCGCGAGGATCTCCTCGGTGGCGGCGTGGTCGACCGCCGCCGCGAACGACGAGTCGGCGCGGGCTCCCTGGTGCGCGGTGTAGAGCACCCGACCCGCGCCCGCGGCCACGGCCGCCCCGATCGCCGCGCGGTGCTGCGCGAGCGCCTCGGGACCGAGGGTGTTCGCGCTGACGACCAGCACCTGGTCGGCCCCGACGAACGCGTCGGCGAGCGTGTCGGGCGCGGTGAAGTCCCCGCGCCGGACGCGGACGCCCCGGTCGGACAGGTCCCGGGCCTTCTCCGGGTCGCGGACGCTGACCCCGACCCGTCCGGGCGGCACGAGCTCGAGCAGGCGGTCCACGACGAGGCGGCCCAGGACGCCGGTGGCGCCGGTGACGACGATCATGACGATCTCCTATCAGTGGTAGCGCCAAGACGCTAACACCGGAAACGGATCGTCGCTAACGCCCGGCTGTTATCGTCGTTCTCGTGGAGCCCCGGGAGCGCATCGTCGACGCCGCGGCGCGATTGCTCGAGTCCGAGGGCGAGGAGGCCCTGTCGACGCGGGCGGTCAGCGCCGCCGCCGGGGTGCAGGCGCCGACGATCTACCGGCTCTTCGGGGACAAGCAGGGGCTGCTCGACGCGGTCGTCACGCGGGGGTTCTCCGACTACCTCGCCGAGAAGTCGGTGCGCCCCCCGTCCGACGACCCGGTCGCCGACCTGCACGCCGGCTGGGACCTGCACGTCGGGCTCGCCCTCGAGCGGCCCGCGCTCTACCGCCTCATGTACGCGCGCCCGCGGGCCGCGGGGTCCTCGCCGGCGGCGCGGGCGGCGTTCGCCGAGCTCGCCGCGCTGATCCACCGCATCGCCGTCGCCGGGCGGCTGCGCGTCCCGGAGGAACGGGCGATCGGGATGGTCCACGCCGCGGGCTCGGGGGTCGCGCTCTCGCTCGTCGCGGTGCCGCCGGAGGAGCGCGACGACGGGCTGTCCCGCGCCGCCTGCGAGGCGGTCGTCGCGGCGATCACCACGGAGGAGGCGTTCCCGACGACGGGTCCGGTCGCCTCCGCGGTCGCGCTCCGCGCCGCGGTGGACGACCTGGACGCGCTCACGCCGACGGAGCGGGCGCTGCTGGGGGAGTGGCTGGACCGGGTCGCGCGGGGGGCGTGAGGCGGACCCCGGCCCGTCGAGGCCCGTCGAGGCCCGCCGGCACGAGCGAACGGCCCGTTCGCGCGGTCTCCGTGCGCGAGGGTGTCGTCCGCTCGGACCGGGGCGCGCCGACGAAGCGCCCCGGCGGCACGCCGAGCAGGCGACGGAAGTGCCGCGTCAGGTGTGCCTGGTCGTGCAAGCCCGCCTCGACCGCGACGCGGGCGGCGGGCAGACCGGCCAGCAGCAGGCGGCGCGCGACCTCCACGCGGCGCCCGACGAGGTAGCGGTGCGGTGGCAGGCCGAACTCGGCGGAGAAGGCCTTGACCAGGTGGTTCGGGGTCACCTGCAGCTGCGCGGCGGCGTCGTCGAGGGTCAGGCCGTCGACGACGTGCGCGTCCAGCAGGTCGCGCAGGCCGGCGGCCGTGCGCGGGTCCCGCACCGGCCCGACGTCGGGAACGCCTCCGTCGAGGTGCGCGGTCAGCCGCGCCGTCACCAGGGCGAGCCCGGAGCTCGCCGCGAGCTCGTCGCCCGGGTGCTCGAGCACCCCGTGCAGCCGGTCCACGGCGCCGCGCAGGGCGTCGTCGACGACGGCGGGCCGGTCGACGGCGCGGCCGACCAGGGTCTCGGGGAGCGCGGAGAGGTAGAGGACCCGCTTGCGGAAGCCGCCCGGGGTCGCCGCCCGTCCGTCGTGCGCCACCCCGGGCGGCAGCAGCGTCACCGCGCGGCCGAGGGCGCCGTGCTCGGCGCGGTCGAGGTCGTAGCGGACGGCGCCGTCGTCGACGACGAGCAGGGTCCAGGTCGCGTGCGTGTGCCGCGGGTAGGCGTGCTCGACGAACCGGGCGTGGAAGACCTCCTCGATGCCGGGCACGCCCGGGTCCCACGCCCGCACCTGCTCCGGACCCACCCCAGGAACGTACAAGAACCGCGGGGCCGGCTCGGTCGATCGTGGACCCCATGAGCAGCCGCTACGAGACGAAGATCGTGATCGTCCTCCGGGACGACCTCGCCGGATGGCAGCGCAGCAACGTCGTCGCGTTCCTCGCCAGCGGGATCGCGGCGACGGTGCCCGAGCTGATCGGGGAGCCCTACAGCGATGCCGACGGCACCGCCTACGCGCCGATGTTCGGTCAGCCCGTGGTGGTGCTGGAGGGCGACGCCGACACCGTGCGGGCCGCGCACCGGCGCGCGGTCGACCGCGGGCTGCGGGTCCCGGTGTTCACCGCCGACCTGTTCGCCACCGGCGGCGACGAGGAGAACCGCGCGGCGGTCGCCGCCGTGCCGCGGGAGGAGCTGGACCTGGTCGGGGTGGCCGTGCACGCGCCGCGCAACGCCGCCGACAAGATCACGAAGGGCGCGCGGATGAGCGGGTGACCACCCGCTCAGCCCTGCGCCGGCTCGACGGCGTAGACCTCCAGCGCGTCCGGGACGCCCTTGAGATGGAGGCGCCGCCGCCGGCGGGCCGACACCGTCCGCGCGTCCAGCCGACCGAGGAAGTCGCCGCTGACCAGGACCTCGTCGGCCCGGGCGGCGTCCCCGAGCCGGGCCGCGACGTTCACCGCCACGCCCAGGTAGTCCCCGCCGACCCGGCGCGGTCGCCCGACGTGCAGACCCGCCCGCATCCGGGGCGACCAGCCGTCGACGCGCAGCGCCGCGAGCCGCCGTCGGGCCTCGAACACCGCGTCGAGGGCGCCGCGCGGGTCGGCGAAGGCGACCATCAGTCCGTCGCCGAGCCGCTTGACGACGGTGCCCGCGCGCTCGGTCATGGGCGGCTCCCACACCTCGCCGACCTGGCGCAGGACGCGGAGCACCTCGTCGTCGCCCGCCTCGAGCGACCACCGGGAGAACTCGACGAGGTCGGTGAAGACGAGCACCACCTCGTGCTCCCCGCCGCCGCGGCCGAGACGTTCGAGGAGCGACTGCCAGACCTGCACGCCGCCGAGCCCGAGTTCCCGCACCACCCCGGGCCGGTCGCCCGTGAGCCCCACAATCGCCCGCCCCGCGGCCTCGGTGTGCCGGGCCCCGCCCAGCGAGAGCGGGTCGCCGAAGTGCGCGTCGCCGGGCAACGTCTCCCGCAGCCGCTTCACCGCACGTTGCAGGGCCGGTGAGCGGTCCAGCTCGCGGGCCCGGGCCGCGCCGCGCACGGCCGCGATCCGGAAGCGCTCGGCCCGCGACGGTGCCGAGCCGTCGTCCCGGGCCGACGCCGACCCGTCGTCGGGAAGATCGAGATCCCCGGTCACCGCAGCAGCCCCTCGAACACCTGGCGGTCCACCGCCTCGACGAGGTCCGCCGTCGGCATGCGGCCCGGCCGGTACCACTCGATGAGCGAGTTGACCGTCCCCGAGAGCAGGCGGGCCGCGACGACGGGGTCGACGTCGTCGCGCACGGCGGCGACGAGGCCCGCGATCGTCTGGTCGAACTCGCGCCGGCGGGCCAGCGCCCAGCGCTCGGTCTCGGTGTTGCCGCGCAGCCGCAGCAGCAGCGTCACGTACGGCAGCTCCGTGACCAGCACCTCCACCTGCCGACGGACGATGTGGCGCAGGCGGTCGACCGGTTCCCCGGAGACGGCCCCGGGCTCGGCCAGGACGCCGAAGAGCCCGTCGAGCGCGCGGTCCAGCGCCGCCCGCAGCAGCGCCTCCTTGCCGGAGACGTGGTGGTAGAAGGACGACTTCGTGATCCCGGCGGCGCGGGAGAGGTCCTCCATGCTGGTCGCGTCGTAGCCGCGCTCGTTGAACGCCCGGGCCGCGACCTCGACCAACGAGGCGAGCGTGTACGGCTCGGTGTGCCCGGACCGACGGCCGGGTCGGCTCACCCGCCCCGGTCCGTCGCCCCGCTCGGGCCGCCCGTCACTGGTCATGATCCTCGGGACCCTAGCGTCGTGCGGCCGGATGGTTGACGCTGTCCGCCGGGACGGGTGTCGGCGGTCACCCGCCGCTGCTATCGTCCAGTCCGACCGAACGATCGTTCGGCGACGACGCGCTCCCGGGGAGAGGCCATGACGACGACCACGGGCGCGCCCCTGCTCGCCCCGGCCGGCGACCACCGCAACGCCACCCGCACGATCGGCGCCCCGCTGGCCCGGGCCCTCGCCGTCGCGCCGGACGCGACCGCCGTGACGTGCGCCGGGGTGGAGTTCACCTACGCCGAGCTCGGCGCGCGGGTGCGCCGCCTGATCGGGGCCCTGGCCGACCTCGGGCTGGAGCGCGGCGACCGCGTCGCGGTGCTGGGCGCGAACGGCCATCGCTACCTCGAGCTCTACCTCGCCGTGCCCGCCGCGGGCCTCGTGATCGTCCCGCTGAACACGCGGCACTCCGACCCGGAGCGTGTCTACGCGGTCGCCGACTCCGGGGCCCGGGTGCTGATCACCGACCGGGCCGTCGCGGGCCTGGACGACGACGTCCGGGTCGTGGGCCTGGACGACGAGTACGACCGGCTCCTCGCCGACGCCACCGAGACCTCGATCCCGGACGGGGACGACGCGCCGGCCGAGCACGACCTCGCCGGCATCTTCTACACCGGCGGGACCACGGGCGCGGCCAAGGGCGTGATGCTGACCCACGGCAACCTCGTCGCGAACGCCTTCCACTTCATGGCGTGCTGGCCGTTCACCGAGGACACGCGGTTCATGATCGTGGCGCCGATGTTCCACGCCGCGGGCACGATCGGCGCGCTCGCCACGATCTGGGCCGCCGGCACGCAGGTGATCGTCCCGGCGTTCACGCCGGCCGGGGTGCTCGACGTGGTCGAGTCCGAGGGGGTCACCGCGACCCTCGTGGTGCCGACGATGATGGACGCGCTCGCCGTCGAGCAGCGCGAGCGCCCGCGCGACGTGTCGTCGCTGCGCTGGCTCTCGCACGGCTCGTCCCCGGCGGCCCGCGAGCTGCTGCGCCGGACGCACGCGACGTTCCCCGCCGCGTCGATGCTGCACATCTACGGGCTCACCGAGACCTCGCCGATCGTCACGCTGCACCCCGACGAGCAGGTGCGCCTCGACTCGCCGCGGGCGATGTCGTGCGGGCGGCCCGCCGTCGGGGTGGAGGTGCGGATCGAGGACCCGGTCGAGCGCACCACGCTGCCGAGCGGTCAGGTCGGCGAGGTCGCGATCCGCGGCGCGAACGTGACCCCGGGCTACTGGAACAAGCCCGAGGAGACCGCGAAGGTCCTCGACGGCGGGTGGTTCCGCTCCGGCGACCTCGGCTACCTCGACGACGCGGGCTACCTGTTCCTCGTCGACCGCGCCAAGGACATGATCGTCTCCGGGGGCGAGAACGTGTACTCCGCCGAGGTGGAGAACGCGCTGTACTCGCATCCGGCGGTCGTCGAGGCGGCGGTCTTCGGCATCCCCGACGACCGCTTCGGCGAGGCCGTGCACGCGACGGTCCAGATCCGCGCGGCGGTCACCGCCGACGAGCTCGTCGCCCACTGCCGGCTGACGATCGCCGGCTACAAGGTGCCGCGCACCGTGGAGCTGCGCGAGGACCCGCTGCCCAAGTCCGGGGCCGGGAAGATCCTCAAGCGGAACCTCCGCGACGCGGTCTGGGAGGGCAGGGAGAGCCGGCTCGTGTGAGTCGTCGTGACGGTCACGACTACTCCCGGGACGACGTCCCGTGGGTCGGTCGGTACTCCTCCCCGTCCCGGGACTACTCGTCCGGCGCCGACGACCTTCTGCGCCCGGGGCGCTCTCCCTGGCGTCGGTTGCGACCCGCCGGGGCACGACGGCCCGGGCGAGGAGACCCCGGAGGACGACGTGCACGACGACCGCCACCACCCGTACCCGCAGCCCCCGCACGCCCCGCACTACGTGGTGGCCGCGCCGATGGCCCGTCCGGTGGGGCCGGACGGTGGCGGCGTGATGTACGTCAACGGGGTGCCCCAGCCGTTGAGCCGGCGCAGCTCCCGCGTCGTGATCGCGGCGATCGTCTTCGCCACCTGCGTCGTCCCGTTGATCATCATCGCGGCGGTGATGGTCATGATGCCGGACGTGGACGGCATGGTCGACGACGCGACGCGGAGCGTCCCCTCCCTCACCGTCCCGGCCCGCTGACCGCACCCGGCACCCGGACGACGACGGGCCCGGCCCCCCTCGGGGGACCGGGCCCGTTCCTCGTGCGCGGGGATCGTCAGGGCTCGTGGGGGTGGACGGCGAGCACCGTGCCGTCGGGCCTCGCCGCCACGTGGCCGCTCTCGGAGTACGCGTTGGAGGCGTAGAGCCGCACCGTCGTCCCCTCCTCGGGATCGGTGTCGACGGCGAGGTAGCGGGAGTCGGCGTCCCGGACCCCGACGCTGCGGTCGACCCCGGCGAGCAGGGCGAGCAGCGGCCGCGGGTCGACGCCCGCGAGGTCCACCGCCGGGTCCTCCGGGTCGAGGGTGGTCGCGTCCGGCGTGCCGACCCCGCCGCGGTAGGAGACGCGGTGCGCCCGCGCGGGCTCACCCGGCACCGGCAGCTCCAGCACCGCGTAGCCCGGGTAGAGGACGAGGTCGTACACCTGCGCCGAGCCGCGGGCGGCGACGAGGTCGTCGACCATGCGCCGCCAGCCCGCCTCCGAGTGCAGGTCCACGGGGGCCACCACGCGGGCGCCCGGCGCCGTGCCGCCCGACGGCGACGGGACGCCGTGGTCCGCGGCCCGGCGGACGAACGCGGACCCGACGAGGGTCAGGGCGCCGACGACCGCGAGCACCACGAGGACCACGACGAGCGCGACCGCGGCGTCGGCGGGCGAGCGCCGACGCGGCGGCCGGGCCGCTGCGGGCGGGGGATCGGGCCGTGGTCCGCGCTGCAGGTCCGCGACGAGCGCGGACAGCTCCCCGACGGACCGGGCGCGCAGGGCCGCCGCGGTGCGCTCCCGGTGCTCGGAGCCGTCGATCTGCCCCTCGGCGAAGGCGACGTCCAGGTGGTCGCAGGTGGCGGTCCGGTCGCTGTCCCGCGCGCGGGTGCGTGTCGTGGTCATGTCCGGCGACGCTAGGGGCGCGACCGGCGCCGGCGGGCCGTCGCGGACGCGGTCGAGTAGCCGGCCGGGGCGGTCGAGTAGTCCCGCGCCGGCTACTCCCCGGTCACCGTGGTGAGGCGTCGACCACCCCGGGCGCCGTTCCGATCGGCCGGATCCGTCTCTACAGTCCCCGGGGGAGCGGACCACGACGAGGAGGCCCCGCGTGCACCAGCACCTCGAGGTGCGGATCGGCGCCTGCCCGGACTACGTCTGGGCCGTGCTGACCGACGTCGCCCGCTGGCCGGACTGGTCGTCCTCGCTGCGGGCCGTGGAGCCCTTCGACGGCGGCCCGCTCGTCGTCGGCGGCGGGGTGCGGGTACGTCAGCGCCACCTCCCCGACCGGGAGTGGCGCGTCACCGAGCTCCGCCCGCACCGCGGGTTCACCTGGCGGGGCACCGGGCTGGGCTCGGCGTCGTCGTTCCGGGTGCGGCTGGGCCGGTCCGCGCAGGGCCGGGGCACCGACGTCGTGGTCGACCTCGACCGCTCGGGGTGGATGGGCAGCGTCGTCGGCGCGATGACCGGCGCGACCTCCGCGGCCCACCTCGAGGAGCTGCTCGAGGGCCTGCGGCGCCGCTGCGAGGCCGGGCAGTGTGCCCCCGCCGCGGTCGGTGTGGCGAGCGAGGCACGTCGGCGCGACTGAAGCGGGTACACCCCCCGGGTGCGACTGGTGCCCGGCCCCCGTCAGGTCGCCCGTGAGGCGCGGATGCTCACCGCGGCGCCCCTCGGGCTGCTCGCGCTCGGCCGGATCTGGGCCCTGCCCGGGGTCCGGGTCGACCACCGTGAGGAGGCGGGGGACCCGGAGACCGACGCCCCGCCGGCGCTGCCCTCGCCGGGGCCGCGCGACCAGACCCTGTTCGACGGGCACGGGCCGATGCTGCACCGCGTCTTCACCGTCCACGTCCCCGACGCCCACCTCGGCCCGCGGGAACTCGTCGCCGTGCTGGTGGCGGACATCAACGCCGCGATGATCCCGGGTGCCGCCCGCTTCGACCGCGTCACCGGCTCCGCCCACGCGCTGACGGTCGGCGACGAGTACGTGGTGCGCATCCCGGGACCGTGGGACGGGCCGGTCCGCGTGGTCGACCGCACCGACGAGGTGCGGCGCTCGTCGTTCCGGCTCGCGACCCTCGCCGGGCACGTGGAGGCCGGGCAGATCGAGTTCGCGGCCGAGGGGGCCGGGGACGAGCCGGGCGGCGACCGCACCCTGCAGTTCACCATCACCACCTGGGCGCGCGCCGGCGACCTCGTCGCCGACCTGGTCTACAACCGCCTGCGGCTCGCGAAGAACCTCCAGTTCCAGCTCTGGGTGCACTGCTGCGTCCGCGCGGCGGAGCTGGCCGGGGGCGAGCCGGAGGGCGGCGTCGAGGTCGTCACCCGCACCGTGCCCTGGTCCGACGAGGTCGCCGAGAAATTCTCCGCGGCCGGGTAACACCCCTGCCGTCCGGAACGACGTCACAGGTGGCCCCGGCGGGCCGCGGGACCCCCGACCTCGCGGCTCACCGGGGCCGTCGTCGTTCCCCGTCCGCATCCGGACGTCCTCGGCGCGCCTGCGCGGGGTGACCCGGAGGTCGACCTAGCCTCGTCCGGGTGTCCTCCGGTCGAGTCCGCGTCCCCGTTCCGGGCGCCGTCGTCGGCGTCGTCATCGCGCTCTGCGCCGTCCTGCTGCTCAAGTGGCTGGCGATCGTGGCCCTGGTCGGGTGGGGGCTGACCCTGCTCGTGCGCTGGGCATGGCGCCGCCACCGCGGCACGCCGGCGCCGCCGCTCGACGCGGGCCTGGACCTGCTGCTGCCCGCGCCGCGCGCGGAGCAGGGCCCGGCCCCCGCGTCCGAGGACTGCACCTGGTGCGGCCTCGTCGGCGGGCACCGCGACCTGCGGGGCCGCCTCGTCCGCCCGCGGCACGCGCACGCGGCCTGAGGCGGTCCTACGTCACGTCGTCGTAGTCGCTTCCCGACGGCGGATCGGTGCGGGTCGGGGCGGGTGCGGCCGTGCGGGCGGGCTCCAGCGCCGTGGGCGCGACCGGCGCCGAGGCCGTGACGGTGCCGGCCGAGGCTCCGGCGGAGGCCATCGGCGACGGACCGGCCTCGTCGTCGGCCAGGCCCTGCCAGGGCGAGGCCTTCGCGGCCCGGCGGTCGTGGAAGCGGCAGACCTGCGCGGCGATCTCGAACAGCACCGTGAGCGACACGCCGAGGGCGAGCATCGAGAACGGGTCCTGGCCGGGGGTGACCACGGCGGCGAAGACGAAGATCGCGAAGATCAGCCCGCGGCGCCAGGCCTTGATCGTCTCGTACGGGAAGATGCCGACCCGGTTCAGCATGATCATCAGCAGGGGCAGCTCGAAGCTCACCCCGAAGATCACGAGCAGGGTGATGAGCAGGCTGAAGTAGTCGTCGCCGCGCAGCGCGGTGATCTGGATGCCGCCGCCGACGGTGACCAGGAAGTACAGCGCCTTGGTGAGCACCAGGTAGGCCATCACCGCACCGCCGACGAACAGCAGCGTGCCGACGCCGATGAAGACCCGCGCGAACTTCCGCTCGTGCGCGTGCAGGCCCGGCGTGATGAACCCCCACAGCTGCGAGAGCCAGACCGGGCTGGACAGCACCACGCCCGCGGCCACGCCGACCTTGATGAGCAGCGTCAGCTGCTCGAACGGGGCGAAGGCGACGAGCTGGCAGCGGTTCGGGTCGCCGAGGGTCAGCCGCGCGCCGGGCGGCAGGGCGCAGTAGGGCTCGGTGAGCAGCTGGCCGAGCGAGGGCAGCCCGAAGACGCGGAACTGGTACCAGAGGACCCCGATGATCGTGCCGAGCAGGATCGCGATGACCCCGATCATCAGCCGACGGCGCAGCTCGTGGATGTGCTCGAGCAGCGTCATCGTGCCGTCGGGGTTGCCGGCGCGCGGCCGCAGCCAGCGGGGGACGTGCATCCACGACGGTCGTGCCACGGCCGATCAGCCTACGGGCGCCGTGTGTACCCCCGGTGACCCGGCACCGGCGGGCACGAGGCTCAGCCGCACCAGCAGGCCGCGGTGGTCGCTGCCCGGCAGGTCGAGCACCTCGGACGTCCGGGGGTACGGCCCACTGCCGTCCGGAGCAGGACGGGTCAGCACGTGGTCGATCTGCGTGCCCAGCCAGCGGGGGACGGCACTGTTCCACGTGCCGACGAGCGAGCCGCCGGTCGCCGTGCCCGCGTCCGTGCAGCCCGCGGTGCCGGCGCGGAAGGCGGAGTGGTCGGGCGACGCGTTGAGATCGCCCACCACCATCGCCGGGCCGGGCGCGGAGCACCAGCGCTGCAGCATCTCGAGCTCGCCGGGCCAGTAGGCGATCCACTGCGGCACCACCGAGACGAGGTGCACGGCGACGAGCCGGGTGGGACCCAGCAGGCCGCCGGTCACCTCCGCCCACGGGTAGCGGGTGTCGCCGTCGAGGCGCCGCGCGGTCACGTCGCCCGCCCGCGGGGAGCTGGCCACGACGATGCCGCGGACCTCGGCGGCCGACGGCGGCACGTTGGTCCAGGTGCGCCAGCCCGGGAGCAGCCCGGCCAGCGCCCGCCGCATCCGGTCACCGGCCTCGGGCAGCACCACCAGGTCCGCGCCCGCGCCCAGCGCGGTGGCCGCGATCGCGCGCGGGTCGGCGTGCCCCTCGAAGGAGTTGAGCTCCAGGACGGTGAGCGGGGTGCCGCCCGGGGGCGGGCCCGGCTCCGGGACGGCCCGCGGCACCACGATCGCCACCGCCAGGACGGCCACCGCGAGCGGCGGGGCGAGCAGGGGCCACCACCGCGGCCGCAGGGCGAGCAGGCCCACGCCGACGACCCACGTCGCGACGGCGAGCGGCAGGCGCAGCGCCGCGAACACGGCGAAGGGCAGCACGCGGTCGATCCCGAGCAGGTCGGGCAGGAGGACGAGCACCGCCGTCACGAGCGCGGCCGCCGCGCCGAGCAGGAGCCGGGTGCGGCCGGTCCGCGCCCGGTCCCCGGGCGGGGCGGCGGGACGGCTGGACCGCTCGGACAGGGGTGGCCGGGCGGTCGTGGGCATCGTCGTCGAGCCTAGAGAAGGAACGTCCGGTGCCCGTGAGACGACACAACTGTGCAGAACCGTGGTGATCGGACACCACGATCGGGTAATGCTGGACTCCCGGTGGGGAGGAGGAACGGCACGGTGGGCGATCGACGAGCGGCGGCGGAGGTCTTCCCCCTGCCCGACGGCATCGACTGGCACGGCGTGGGCCGCAGCGACGCGGACTCCGTGGAGCTCAAGATGCTGCTGACGCTCGACGGCCGACCGGTGCCCACCGAGAGCGGCCGGCGGCGCGGCGCCCGGCGCGTCTACCTGCTCGACACCCCCGAGCTCGACCTCTGCGGTGCCGGCGTGCACGTCCGGGTCCGCCGCCGGGGGCCCCGGCGGTACGACCTCGTGGTCCGTGTCCGCGACTCCGACCGGGTCACCGGTCGGCGCGGCCCGCAGGAGGCCCGCGTCGAGCTCGACGTGCTGCCCGGGAACCTGCTGCGCACCACCGAGCTGCGACGCACCCTCGACCCCGACCTCGCGGCCGGCTGCTTCGAGGCCGGCGACCCGCCCGCGTGCCTGCTCTCCGGAGCCCAGCGGCGCTGGTTGGAGACCCTGCTGCCCGAGGGGCTGTCGGCGACCCTGCTCGACGACCTCGTCCTGCACGGCCCGCTCACCACCCACCGCTACCGCGTGCCGCGGGCGCGGTTCGCCGTCGGCCGGGCGTTCCTGGAGCACTGCCGCTACCCGAGCGGGCTGGAGCTGCGCGAGCTGTCGGTCAAGTGCCGACCGGCCGACGCGCCCCGGGCGGCCGTCGCCATGGCCCGGTTCCTCGCCGACCACAGCATCGAGGTGGCACGGGGCCACCGCACGAAGACCGCCCTGTGGATCGAGGAGATCCGGGAGGCCGCCGACCCGGGCTGATCGCCCGCGACCGACCGCTCGGCGATCGCCGAGCAGCATCCTGAGAGGCCTCCGGGCCCGTCGGGCGCCCCCACGGCGGAGCGGTTGCTCCGGACGGACGAGGGCCCCGACCGGCGGGCGCGCGACGAACGCCCGTGGTCGCGACGATCTCGCGGTGCTCTCAGGTTGGCCACGGAACGGTCACGGGCACCCCTACCTTTCCGCCCCGTGACGACGACCGACGGTGCTGCGCTCCCCCTGGCCCCGGTGACCCGACAGGGTCTGCTGCGGGTCGGCCTGCACGTGCTGCTCGCCGCGTTGCCCCTGCTGGCGATCTCGGCGCACGTGTTCGGCCTCATCACGATGAACTGGTCGGCGGCGTTGCTGGTCATCCCCCTGGCCACGACGATCCTCGCGCTGTCGATCTTCGACCCGCACCCCGAGGACCGCGTCATCCTCCACGGCTTCGTCTGGGGGATCGTCGCCTGCGCGCTCTACGACGTGTTCCGGCTCGACACCGTGTACATGCTCGGCTGGTGGGCCGACTTCATCCCGACCATGGGCACCTGGATCGTCGGTCCCGGCGCCTCGACCACGACCGGGGCCTGGGTCGGCTACCTGTGGCGCTACCTCGGTGACGGTGGCGGCATCGGCGTCACCTTCTTCGTCCTCGCGGCCTTCCTCGGCCTGCACCGCCGGCCCGCCGGCGTGGTGGTCGCGGCGTCGGTCGCCTTCGCGGTGTTCCCGGTGTGGGCCGGCCTGATCGGCACGGTGTGGCTCGCCCCCCGCGGCCAGACGATGATGTTCCCCCTCACGCCGACCACGATCACGCTCTCCCTCATCGGACACCTGATCTTCGGCCTGATCATGGGGCTCGGCTTCGTCAAGACCCGCTCCGCGCACCGCTGGTGGCCGTGGACCCCCGTCGTCGACTGGTTCACCCCGGCCGACGACGCCGCCGAGGGCACCCTGCGGGTGTCCCACCCGTTCCCGACGTCCGGTCCGGTCCGGTCCGCGGCCCGGCCGGCGGTGTCGGCGCCCGCCGCCCCCGCGACGGAGCGGCCGCACGTGGTGCCCCCGCCCCCGCTGCCCGCCGGCCACCCCTCGGCGCCGATCCCGCGCCAGCACCCGTCCGGCCCGCTGCCCGTGTCCGGCCCGACGAGCGGTTCGCACCCGCGGACGGGCTCCGGCGCGTTGCCCGTGGCCGGCCCGACGACCGGTTCGCACCCGCGGACGGGCTCCGGCGCGTTGCCCGTGGCCGGCCCGACGACCGGTTCGCACCCGCGGACGGGCTCCGGCCCGCTCCCCGTCGCCGCGTCCTCGCGGTCGTCGTCGGCCACCCGGACCGGTTCCGGCCCCGCGACCGGTTCCACGCCGCGCACGGGCGCGACCCGCACCGCCTCGTCGTCGGGATCGGGGGACACGGGCAACCACACGCTCGACCCGGAGACCTGGGCCCTGTGGCAGCGCCAGCTCGCGACCACCGTGAAGGGCCGGCGCACCCACCGCTGGCGCTGACCCTGTCGCGGGAAGTCGCCGCCGGGCTGCCGCCCGGTCGCGGTGGATCACCGCGACAGGACGGCGGCAGGGGCGTGGTTCCCCGCGACGAGGCCGGCGACAGGGACCCGGCCGCCGCGACCCACCTCGCGGCCCGCCCGCACCCACCGGCCACGATGGGGCCCGTGACCCGCCGCGTGCTCCCCGTGCTGCTGCTCGTCGCCCTGCTCGCCGGGTGCGGGACCTCCCTCCCGGTGAGTCCGGCGACCGTGGTCCGGGCGGCGGTCGTGGCGACGGCCGCCGCGGGCCCGTCGCGCGTCACGGTGGACGGCCGGACGGCGGTGGCGGGCCAGCAGATCCCGCTGCAGGGCGCGGGCGTCCTCGACCCGCGCGCCCAGGCCGCCGACCTCACCCTGCAGGTGCCCTCCCTCGGCGACGTCCGCGTCGTGTTCGCGGGCGGCCGCCTCGACGCGCAGCTGCCCCCGGCGGCGTCCGGCCTGATCGGGCTCGTCGCGGGCGGGAAGCCGTGGGTGTCGGTGGACGTCGACCGGCTCGCGCGGTCCCGTTACGGCGCGCCGCTCGGTGCGCTGGGCGTCGGCACGTCGCAGAACCCGGCCCGCCAGCTCGCCTGGCTCGACGCGATCCGTGACGACGTCCGCGAGGTCGGCCCCGAGCCGGTCGCCGGCCGGGACGCCACGCACTACGCGGGCGTCGTCGACCTCGACCGCGTGCCCGGCGCGCAGGACCCCTCGACGCGGCCCGCGCTGGACCTGCTGAAGCAACAGCTCGGCGGCTCGACGTTGCCGGTGGACCTGTGGGTCGCGGACGGCCGGTTGATCAAGGTCGCCCAGACGGTCACCGTGCCCGCCGAGGGGACCGGCGCGCCCGGCTCCACGACGACGAGCCTGACCTTCACCGAGATCGGCGGCGCCCCCGAGGTCGTCCCGCCGCCCGCCGACCAGGTCGCCGACCTCAGCGGGCTCCTGCCCACCGGGTAGCGCTCAGCCCGGCACGCGGACGGTCGCGAGCACGCCGCGGTGGTCGGTGCCCGGCACCTCGACCACGTCGAACCCCTCGACCGCGGCCCCGCCGCCGACGAGCACGTGGTCGAGCTGCGCGCCGAGCCAGCGCGGCAGGCCGACCGGCCACGTCGCGAGCAGGCCCTTCCCGGCGGAGTCCCCGGCGTCGGTGCACCCCGCGGTGCCCGCGCGGAAGGCGCGAATGTCCTCGGTCGCGTTGAGGTCGCCCAGCACGACGGCGGGTCCGGTCCCGGGGGCGCACCACCGCGCGAGCGAGGCGAGCTCGTTCGGCCAGACCCCGATCAGGCCCGGCACCGGCGACGTGAGGTGCGCCCCGACCAGCCGCGTCGGCCCCAGGGCCCCGCCGGTGAGCTCGAGCCACGGGAAGCGGGCCGGGACCGGGGTCGCCCGCACGTCCCCCAGGGACGGCCCGGCGAAGATCGCGGTACCCATCGCGTCGGGTTCGGTCGCCGGCACGGACGACCACGACCGGTAACCCAGCCCGGGGATCGCCGCCGCCAGGCGCTCGCGGAACGGCTCGCCCGCCTCGGGCAGCACCAGCACGTCCGGGCGCCGCTCCTGCAGCAGTGCCGCCAGCGCGGGTACGTCCGCGCTGCCCCGGTCGACGTTCTGCACCATCACGACGAGGTCCGGGCCGGGGTCGGGTGCCGGGTCGTCCGGGACGACGCGCGGGACCAGGGCGGCCACCGACAGGCCCCCGAGCACGAGCACCGGCACCACGGTCGGCCACCAGCGCGCCCGGATCGCGAGCGCCAGCAGGCCCAGCACCACGACCGCGAGCGTCGCGGGCGCCCGCACCAGCACGAAGCCGACGAAGGGCAGGACGCCGTCGAGGCCGAGGCGGTCCGGCACGAGCAGCAGCGCGACGACCACGACGACGACGAGTCCCGCGACGACGCGCGACGGGCGGGGGAGCCGGTGCCGCCACCGGGACACCCGGATCGGCCCGGTGGTGGCCTCGACGTCGGTGCCGGCACTCGGCGGTCGAGTTCCCCGGTCGGCGTACTCCCCTCGATCCTGCGTCCCGCGCCCCGTCACGCGCGTCCCACGACGAGCGTCGCCGCGCCGGCGTTGCCGCGGTGGCCGAACCACGAGTCGTTCGCGAACGCGTAGAGGTAGCCGGGCCGCGGCAGGTCCACGGTGCCCGTCCCGACGACCGCGGTGGTGCCGCGGGTGAGCGCCCCGTCCGGGTCGAGCCGGGCGTTCGCGACCGCCGCGACCATCGCCATCCGCCGCGCGTCCCCGTCCCGGGGCGCGCCGGGGGCCTCGGCGAGACGCGTGGTGAGGCGCCGGACCACGCGGCGGTAGCCGTCGAGCACGGCACCGAGCGCGTAGTCCGGCCACGCCCGCAGCGGCCACCGCGCGAAGCCCGACGGCGGGGTGGACGCGCCGTGGTCGGTCCAGGAGCCGCTCGCGGTCAGCGTCCACCGGCCCGCGTCGAGGTAGAGCCCGGTCTCGGCCCACGGGTCGTCGGCGGGGACGACCGCGGACACCGCGGCCCCGTCGGGCACCAGCCGGCCCGGCCGGTAGGTCGTGGCCGCGCGGCGGGCGACCGCCGACGGGTGCACGTCGGGGGCGCCCTCGACGACGCGCGGCACCGACCGCGGCTGCGGGGAGAGCACCGACCAGAGGCCCCGCGGGCCGGGGTCGAGCGGCCCGAGCGGGTCACCCGCCGTCGTGATCGGCCGGTCCCAGGTGAGCCCGACGGCGGCCGTGGCCTCGTCGGCCATCCAGCGCAGCGTGATGTCGGACAGGGCGCGGGGACGGTCGTGCGAGCCGCCGACGTCGCCGTGGGTGCCGACGAACCACTGCTGGGCGAAGGAGACGTGCTCGCCCGGCGCCGGGTCGGCCCACACGGCGGGCACGAACGGCCCGCGGCGCTCGTCGAGGGCCAGCGCCTGGCGGGCGTGGCGGACGTCGGGGGCGAGCGTCAGGTCGTGGAAGCCCTGCACCCGGCGGGAGACGAGGGTGGAGAGCAGCCCGAAGGTGCGGGGGACGCCGAGCGCGCCGACGGTGTCGAAGACGCCGAGGAAGGCGATCGGCGCGGTGTCGTCGGGGCCGAAGCCGGGGGCGTGGGTGAGGTCGTCGAGGCGTTCGCCGCGCTGGTAGCCGTCGAGGAACAGGCGCCGCACGACGCGGTTGCGCTCGCGGCGGGACGTGCCGGGCGCGAAGGCGACGAGTCCGGTCGCGGCGAGCATGCCGGCGAGGCTGCGCACGGTGAAGGCCCCGCGGCTGAAGCCGAGCAGCACGATCTCGTCCCCGGGCCGCCAGGTCTCGGCGAGCCACGAGTAGGCCTCACGCACCCGGCGGTTCAGGCCGACCCCGAGGGCGCCCTCGAGCACCCGCGAGACCGGGTCGCCGTCGGCGCCGACCCCGGGGAAGTACCGGACGACCTGCGACGCGTCGGTGCGCAGCGCGTCGGCGAGCAGGGAGACGTTCGTCCGGTCGGACGGGGTGTCCCAGGTGCCGTCACAGCAGAGCACCAGGCGTCGTGCCGGTGGTTGGGTGGCGGCCATCGAGGCCGGAGGTTAGCGGTTCCCGGCCCCGGAGCCCGACGGGTCCCGTCGGGTCGGACGGGTCGCGCCGGGCCCCGTGGCTCACCAGGCCAGGGGCGAGCGCCGCGGCAGGTCGTCGGAGGACCGCGGCTCGGGGATGGCGGCGATCGCGGCCCGCACCTGGGCCTCGCGCACGCGCGCCCGCCGGACGGCGGCGCGGTGCCGGGCCTCGGCGTCGGTGGGGTCGAACCGGGCCTCGCCGCGGATGGCGGCGATCTGGCGGTCGTCCAGGCTGCCGCGGCGGCGCAGGGTGACCATCGGGACGGCGAGCCAGGCACCCAGCGCTGCGGCGGCTGCGGCGGCGGCTCCGGTGGCGGGCTTCGACATGCGGTGTACCTCCCGGTGAACGGTGGCCCGCCGTGGCGATCTCGGCGGACTCACCCGGGATGTCGTGCCACGCTCCATGACCGTTAGGCCACTCGGAGTATCGTCACCCGAGCGTGTGATGAGGCTCGGGCCGTCGACCCGGCGGAGGGCGGCCGCACCACCTCCGTAGGGTGCTCGGGCATGGACGCCGAGGTCGCCGACGAGGTCGCCGCACGGGCGGTGCCGGTCGACAGCCTCGGGCTCGCCTCCTGGCGCCCCGCCCTGCGCGGGGTCCGGGTGCTGGGCGTCGGCGCCGCGGCCTACGGCGCCCGCGAGCTGCTCGAGATGGGCCGCCGCATGGTCGAGTTCGCGGTCGACGAGCTCGGGGTGCGGCTGCTGGTGCTGGGCGCGAGCGAGGCCGGCGCCACGGGGCTCGACGCCGCGGTCCGCGGGCTCTCGTCGCCCAGCGACGCCGTCGCCGCCCTCGGCGGCTGGGAGTACGACACCCGCGAGATGGTCGGGCTCGTCTCCTGGCTGCGGGACCGCACCGAGATGGTCGACCCCGACGACCGCGTGCGGGTCGTCGGCGCGGACCCGGTCCGCCCGGCCCGTTCGGTGAAGGTCCTCGGCTCCTACCTGCGCGACGCGGCCCCGGAGCTGCTGCCGCCGGCCCGCGACGGGCTGGCCGAGCTGCTCGACCGCGAGCCCGACGAGCGCCCGCTCAAGGCGCCGTTCCGGGACGCGGTGGTCGGCCTGCACGGCGAGATAGTGGCGGCCGAGGCCCGGCTGGTCGCCGAGACGTCCCCGTCGCGGTACGCCGAGGCCCTCGACCACGCCTGGATCCTGGCGCGGGCGGCGGAGGTCGCCGCGGCGCCGCGGGGCACACCGTTCCCCACGGCCGAGCAGGCCGAGCAGCTCGACGACACGAGTGCCCCGGTGCTGCGGGCACGGATGGTCGCGGAGGCCGTCACGCGGGCGGCCGGCACCGCGACGGGCATGCCGGCCGCGGTGTTCTGGGGCCACGACGACCTGGTGCGCGTCGGCGACCCGACGACGGCGGGCCGGCACGTGCGGTCCGCGCTCGGCGACGCCTACTACGTGGTCGGCGGGTGGTTCGCCGAGGGCAGCGCGTCCGCGGTGCGCCGCCGCCTGTTGCGTCCGCTGCGCCCCCGGCCGTCGTCGCACAAGCTGCCCGCGCTGGGCGGCACCGCGGAGGCCGAGCTGCGGAGCGCGCTCGGGGGCACCGACGACCGCCTCGTGGACCTGCGCGGCGCCCGGGGCGGCCTCGCCGACTGGGCGGCGAGTCCGACGACGACCCGGCGGATCGGCAGCGTCGTCGACTCCGGTCAGCTCAAGGAGCGCATCCCGGTGGTGCCGGTCCGCGAGTACGACGCGGTGGCGCTGGTCCCGCGCGTGCACCCGGCCTGGATCCGCTGACCGGACCCGGCGTCAGGAACCGCCGGGACCCGCCGTCAGGAACCGCCGGGACCCGCCGCCAGGAACCGCCGGGACCCGCCGTCAGGACGGGGAGGTCTGCGAGGGCGGGACCGTGTCGTCGCCGTGGTCGGTGAGCTCGTCGCCGAAGCGCAGCGGCGGGATGTCCGGCTCCACGTCGACCCCGCTGGGGTCGCCCGCGCCGTGGGTCTGGCTCGAGCCGCGGTCCACGCCCGCCTCCCCGTCGCGCCGTACCCGGTTGACCAAGGTTCCGTCGTCCTCCACCGAGCAGGCGTTCCCGCGGAGATCATGTTCAACCCCCGCGCGCGGACACACGTCGGCCACACAGTCGGGCTACGGTCGGCGCGGCACTCGAACCGCCGGGAGGCTCCGTTGCCCGACCGCAGCTCCGACATCGCCTACCCCGGGCCCGGCTCGCGGCCGTTCCGCCGGGACCTCGACCCGATCGTCCCGCACGTCATCGTGCTGTTCGGCTGCACCGGTGACCTGGCCAAACGCAAGCTGCTGCCCGGCCTGGCCTACCTCGCGGAGTCCGAGCTCGCACCCGACATCCGCATCGTCGGCACCGCGATGGAGGAACTGACCACCGACGAGTTCCGGGCCCTGGCCCACGACGCGGTGCAGAACTTCGGCATGCACCGGCTCGCCGAGGCCGACTGGGACGACTTCGCGGCGAAGCTGACCTACGTCGGGCAGGGCGAGGGGCCCGAGGCGCTCGCGTCGGCGGTGAAGGAGGCCGGCGCCCAGCTGGGCGAGCGCGTCCGGCTGCTGCACTACCTGTCGGTGCCGCCGAAGGCCGCGCAGGCGGTCGTCGGGATGCTCCGCGACGCCGACCTCGTCGCCGACGCCCGCGTGGTGATGGAGAAGCCGTTCGGGTTCGACCTGCCCTCGGCGATCCAGCTCAACGACTTCGTCCACGAGGTCCTCGACGAGTCCCAGGTGTTCCGCATCGACCACTTCCTGGGCAAGGAGGCGGCGCAGAACGTCCTGGCGTTCCGGTTCGCCAACGGCCTGTTCGAGCCGATCTGGAACCGGAACTTCATCGACCACGTGCAGATCGACGTCCCGGAGGCGCTGGGCCTCGACCAGCGGGCGAGCTTCTACGAGGCCACCGGCGCGTACAAGGACATGGTGGTCACCCACCTCATGCAGGTGATGGCCTTCGTGGCGATGGAGCCGCCGACGGCACTGGAGCCGCGCGCGATCAGCGAGGAGAAGAACAAGGTCTTCCGCTCGCTGCTGCCGATCCACCCCAGCGACGTGGTGCGCGGCCAGTACGGCGGCTACCGCGAGGAGCCCGGCGTCGCCCGCGACTCGGACACCGAGACGTTCATCGCGCTGCGGGTCGGGCTGGACAACTGGCGCTGGGCGGGCGTCCCGTTCTACCTGCGCACGGGCAAGCGGCTGGCCGAGGGGCAGCGGATCGTCTCGATCGCGTTCAAGGAGGCCCCGCGGACGATGTTCCCGCAGGGCTCCGGGGTCGGCACCCAGGGCCCGGACCACCTGACGTTCGACCTCGCGGACTCCTCGCGGGTGTCCCTGTCGTTCTACGGCAAGCGGCCGGGCCCCGGGATGCGGCTGCAGAAGCTGTCGATGCAGTTCTCCACGCAGGAGACCGAGGAGGCCTCCGACGTGCTGGAGGCCTACGAGCGGCTCATCCTCGACGCGATGCGCGGCGACCACACGCTGTTCACCACCGCCGACGGCATCGAGTCGCTCTGGGACCGCTCGCAGCCGCTGCTCGCCGACCCGCCGCCGGTCAAGCCCTACCCGCCGGGCTCCTGGGGGCCGAACGCGATCCACCAGCTGATCGCGCCGAACGCCTGGCGCCTGCCCTTCGAGCGGGCCTGGCGGGAGAAGCGGGGCTGATTCCCGACGGCGGGTCGGTCCGGCTCAGTCGGTCGGCTCGGCGCCCGCCTCGGCCGTGCCCTGCTCGTCGGGTTCGAGGTCGATCTCGAACGCGGGGTCGGCGTCGTCCCCCGGGCCGGGGTGCGGCGGGTCGGCGGGCGCCTCGTCGGAGTCGAGGTCGGTGCGGTCGGTGGGGTTGCCGGGATCGGTCACCTCACGGGCTACCCGTCCCGGCCGGGTCTCACCGCGCGCCGAGCACCGCCTCGGGCCGACGCCGGTGGGCGGGCAGCGGTGCGGACGGGGAGCGCCGCGCGTCGGGGAGGCCGGGTGCCGCCGGGAACGGCCGGGTCAGCGGGTCGCGCCGCGCGACGGTGTTGTCGATGACGACCTTCGCGGGGGCGCCGCTGCGCTGGGCGGGCGTGCCGTCGATCGGGGTGGTGGCGCCGACCTGCTCGGCGCGCCGGTGGGCGCGCTCCACCCGCGCCAGGCGCCGGCGCGTCTCGTCGCGCTCCCGCTGCAGGGAGGAGTGGTGGTGACGACCGCTGTGGCGGGACAAGAGCGATCACGTCCTGGAGGTCGGGGACCGGCTGGGCGGGCCTCGTGAGGCCCCACCCAGACATCGCCCGCGACCCGGCCGAGCTGGTTCCGCCGTTCGGTGTCACCTTCGGTCACGCTCGCCGCTCACCCGGGGTGACCCGGGTGGGGAGCGGTGACCGGACGGGTGAGGTCAGGCGTGGCGGGCCGGGGCCTCGTACCCGGCCTGCGGGCGGTCGTCGAGGCGCGGCAGCGGGATCGGGCCGGTCTCGTCCTTCCACGACGCCAGCGTGCGCTGGTCGGTGGTCCCGTGGACGGCGGCGCTGACCAGCGGCGCGGTGAGCCACGCGGCCACGGAGGAACCGGCGGCGAGGAGGGCGTTGCTGGCGAAGGACATCGGGGACTCCTCGGAGGGGGAGCGGGTCGGTCGGGGAGCGGGTCAGCCGGTACCGCGCGTGGCGGGCCGGACGGGCGTGGTGCGACCGCGGGGGAGCAGGTCGTCGGCGGCGGGGCGCGGGGCGGGCACGGGGCGCAGCGGCAGCACGGGTGCGAGGGGCGCGGTGGCCGTCGTCGGCGCCGTGGGAGCCGCCGTGGTCGTGGGGGTCGCCGGGGTCGCCGCGCCCTCGCCCGCCCACGCCGCGCGCGTCCGGTCGTCGATCGACCCGTGCCGCACGAGCGCGACCAGTGGCGCCGCGAGCCAGAGCGCGGACGCCCCCGCCAGCGTCGTCAGGGCAGCTCGGCCTGCACGCATCTCGTCCCCCCGGGATGTGTCGACCGATCGCACGCGATCCGATCGGTGTGGGAACAAGATAAGGGCTCGGTGCCGGACTTCACTAGCCCGTTCGTGTGAGAGCGAGTCGGGTTGCGGCGTGTCAGATCACGATTCGGTCACGGCCGCGGAGTGGAGATCCCTCGTTGAGGGCGGACGAGATGTGCCGAACGGGGGATGCGGGTCGCGATCTCGTAACGACCAGGTCGCGACCGACGACGCACTCGTCACAGGCAGTGGTGGCAACGGGGCCGCCGGGTCGGGGCGAGGGGGCAGGTCATGGGGATCGTCGGAGCGGGTGTCGTCGCCGTCATGGTGCTGGTCGGGATCGCGGTCGTCCTCCGCGCCGGGGCCGGCGCCGAGCAGCTCGCACCGCGCCTGTCCCCGGGCTACGCGCCCACGCTGCTCGCCCGGGCGGGCTTCCCGGCCACGGCGCACAACGTCGCCGTGCTCCACGACCACCTCGGCTCGGCCTTCCTCGACGCCGCCCGCGTGACCCTGTCCGCGGAGGCCTTCGTGGCGCTGCGCGGCCGCTGCCTCGCGGCCCGCGGGGGCGTGCCGGTGCCCGGCGGGTCCGCCCGTTCCTGGCCGCAGCGCGTGCTCGACGAGATGGCGGCCGACGGTGCCGACGTCACGGCCCTGCCGCGCCGCACCCAGGACGCGCTGCTGGCCACCGCGGGAACCGGTCGTGGCCTGTTCGGCGGCTCCGTCTTCGCGCCGCTGCCCGCCCTCGCCGGGGCGCCGACCGTCACCGCGGTGCCGCGGCCGCGGACGGCGCGGCCCGTGTCGCCGGTGGTCGCGCCCGTCGCCTGAGCCGCGGCGCTCCGGCTCCGGGCCCTCCGGACGAGCGGACGGCGCCCTCGCAGCATCCCGGTGCGCGAGGGCGCCGTCCGCTCATGTCCGGGTGGGGCCCACGAGCGCCGTCCGTCACGAACGATCGTGCTGGACGGCCCGGTCGTCCGTCCGCGGGCCCGGGCCCTCGTCGGCCGGCTCGTCGTCGGCGCCACGGCGCGGCCGGGGCGGCCCGGCGGGGACGCCGCGCTGCTCGGGCAGGGGTTCGGGCACGAACCGGTCGTCGTTCCCGGCGCGTTCGTCCGCCCCGCCCTCGGTGTCCAGCTCGGCCAGCGCCCGCGCGGCGGTCAGGCCGGCGGGCTCGTCCGGCCCGACCAGCGCGAGCACGCGGTCGTAGCCGCTGCGCGCCTCGTCGGTGCGGCCGCTGCGCCGGTCGAGGTGGGCGAGGTCGAGCGTGGCCTCGGCCTCGCGGCCCGTGTCGGCGGCGACCCGGGCGGCCGCCACCGCCGCACGCAGGCACCCGCGCTGGGCGTCGAAGCGGCCCGCGTCGCGCTCCAGGCCCGCCAGCAGCAGCCCGGCGTCGGAGGCGTCGCGCGGCGGCCCGTCCCGCACGACCAGTTCCAGGTGGTGCCGCCGCTCGGCGGGGTCCGCGTCGCGGTCGAGGCCGAGCCAGAACGCCGCGCGCGACCGCAGCTCGCGGCGCGACCCGTCGTCGGGTGTGGCGGCGAGGACGGCGGCGAACCAGCGGCGGGCCTCGGCGGCCCGGCCGGCCTGCAGGGAGGCGACGCCGAGCCGGTAGCACTCGGTGGCCGCGAGCGCGCGGGGCCCGTCCGCGACCGGGGGCGGCCGCAGCAGGGCGGCGGCGAGGTCGTCGAAGCCGCGGACCACGGCGAGCACGCCGACGGTGCGCCGGTCCTCGCGGTCGGTGACGGCGCCCAGCAGATCGCCGATCACCTCCCGCAGCCGCTCCGGCGGCTCCCACCCGTCCCGGCCCAGGCGGTCGGCGGCGGCCGTGAGCAGCGGGTCCGGCACGTGGTGCACCCCGTCGGGCAGGCGCAGCCGGCGCAGCGGCCGGGTGATCCCGCGCAGCCCGCGTCCTCCGGTGCCCGCCGCGACGAGTTCCTCCACCGCCCGCGTCAGGTCCTCGACCCCGGCGGTCGGCGCGTCGTCGGGCATCTCCCGCGCGTAGGCGAGGGCGAGCCGCGCGAGCAGCGGCGTCGGGAGGGCGTGCGGGACGCCGAGCCGGGCCCAGTCCACGGCGGCCCGCAGCACCGCGGCACGGGCCGGTGCCACCGCGCGGCGACCGGGCCGGGCGAGGCGCGTCGCGACGCCCGCGCGCCCGAGCAGCAGGTCGCGGGCCGGCGCGAGGTCGACGGCGGTGCCCAGCGTGCGCCCGCCCGCGCGCTCGGTCTCGGCGCAGCTGAGCTCGGCGCCGAGCCGGATCAGCGTGACCCCCGGCGCCGGGTCGCCCGGCGTCACGTCGGGGTGGAGCAGGGCCTCGTCCACGGTCGCGAGCACCCGGGCGCCCTCCGGGGGCCGGGCGGCGAGCAGGGCGGCGAGCAGCGACGGACCGATCCCGTCGAGCCAGATCACCAGCCCGTCGGCGGGGCGCCGGCGCAGGGCGTCGACCAGCGTCGGGTCGGCGGGCCCGGACAGCGGCGCGGACCCGCCGAGCGCGGCCGGGTCGGGGCGGACGACGTGGTGGTCGCCGAGCAGCAGGCGTGCGGCGCGGGCCAGGGCGAGGGTGCCGCCGCCGAGCCGGGGCGCGGCCACGACGACGACCGGGTCCTCGCCGCCGACGGCGGCCTCGATGCGGTGGTCGGCGTCGCGCTCGACGGGCGGCGCGGGGACCGGGGGACGGACGCCCAGGGCGACGAGGTCGAGGTCGCGCAGGCGGGGCAGCGGTCCGTCGCCGGACTCGCCCGCGGGACGCCACCTCCCCGTTGCGGTCATCGCGCACTCCCACCCGTCGTCCGCCGAGGTCGACACCCACACGGGTCGTCGACGAATCGGTGTTCTACCGGGCGCCGTGGCGGTGCGGAAGCCTCGTCGCGGCGTGGCCGCCGGAGTTCCGCCGGTCGGTCGACATGGCCGATCTCACCCCGGCGGTCGCGCGGGGCGGGGCTATCGCGCGCGCGGGAGATCCATCGGGGTGCCGCGCTGCGCGGGCACGCGTGCCGCCACGAGGTGGCGCACGCGGGCGGCGGCCTCCAGGCGCTGCTCGCCCGCGGTGTCCCGGCCCACCTGTGCGGGGAGCCGGGGGGAGCTGTGGTCACCAACCATGCCCGGCTCGTCGTCCGCGACGGCCGCAACGTTTCAGCCCGGGCGGGCGAACCGGGCCGTCGTCACCCGGACGCGCGGCGTGTCGGTCACCGGTCAGGCGGCGCGGCGCGGTAGGTGGAGCCGCACGATGCGGACGGACACGTCGCGGAGGCCCTCCCCGTCGAGCGAGGCGCGCAGCGACTCGGCGGCCACCGCGGCGTCCGGGCCGCCGTACGGCCCGTGCGCGTCCACCTCGGCGGTCTGCGGGTCGATCATGAGCACCACGTACCCGTCGCAGTCGTCGAGGGCGGCCAGCGCCTCGACCCAGTCCGGCCCCTCGGCGCCGGCCTCCTCCCGGACCGGGCGCAGCGAACGCTCCAGGTCGGTGCAGGGGTGGCTGGCGAACCGGTCGCCCATGACGTCCAGCTCCTTCCGTGCTACGGCCAGTGACTGGGTGGGTGACCCTCCGTGTTCCGAAGGGGTGTCGTTCCTGGCCTCGTCACCTGGAGTGACCCGAATCAGCAGGGTTCCTGACAGGATCCCGCTTTGATTCACTCGATCGTGGCAACGGCCCGGCCTCGTCACCCGGCACCATCACCCTGACTACGCTCGCGCCGTGGATCGGACCCAGGGCGCCCGGACGGTTCGTCGGGGACCGCTCGCCCGGGAGCACGCCGAGCCGTTCGGCACCGCCGCGGTGGTCGTCATGCCCGACCGCGGTGTCGGCCCGCTGATCGCGCTCGTGCGCCGGCTCGCGCTCGCCGTCGGGGCGCTCGCGGCCGCGGCGCTGATCGTCTACCTGCAGCGCGACGGCTACGTCGACAACAACACCGACGGTCCGATCGGGCTCATCGACGCCTTCTACTACGCCACCGTCTCGCTCTCGACGACCGGCTACGGCGACATCGCCCCGGTCACCGACTCGGCGCGGCTGTGGACGATCCTCGCCATCACGCCGCTGCGCGTCCTGTTCCTCATCGTCCTGGTCGGCACCACCGTGGAGCTGCTCACCGAGCGCTCCCGCCAGGCGTTCCGCATCCGTCGTTGGAGGTCCCGCGTGCGCGACCACGTGGTCGTCGTCGGCTTCGGCACGAAGGGCAAGGCGGCGGTCGACACGCTGCTCGGCGACGACGCCCGCCCGGAGCGCATCGTCGTCGTCGACACCGACCGGGGCCGGCTGGACGCCGCGTCGGCGATGGGTCTGGTGACCGTGCGCGGCGACGCGACGCAGTCCTCGGTGCTGCGCACCGCCGGCCTGCCGCACGCGGCCTCGCTCGTCGTCGCCACCAACCGCGACGACACCGCCGTCCTGGTCACCCTCACCGCCCGCGAACTCGCCCCGCGCATCACGATCACCGCCGCGGTCCGGGAGACCGAGAACGTGCACCTGCTGCGGCAGTCCGGGGCGGACTCGGTGGTGGTGTCGGCGGAGACGGCGGGCCGGCTGCTCGGCACCGCGACGACGAGCCCGAACGTCGTGGCGGTCGTCGAGGACCTCCTCACCCCGGACGCCGGGATGAGCCTCTCCGAGCGCGACGTCGAGGCCGGCGAGCTCGGTGGCTCACCCCGTCACCTGCGCGACATCGTGCTCGGCGTCGTGCGGGGCGGGGAGATCCACCAGATCGACTCGCCCGAGGTGGACGCCCTCGAGCGGGGCGACCGCCTCCTGTTCGTCAAGCGCGTCAGCCCTGCCAAGGCCCCGAAGCCCTGAGGCGGCACTCCGGGCAGTCGGCCTGATCCGCCTGCAGGCCCGGCACCACCTGCTCCACCGGCGCACCGCACCGCGCCCGGAGCCCGGTCGGGTCGCCGGCCTCCCCGAGCGTCACGTCGACGACGTGCCGACGGCGGTCGTCCTTGCCGATCGCCACGAACGCGCGGTCCCGACGCCGGGTCGGGTCGTCCGGGCGGCCGGGCGCGGCCGGGTCGGGGATGTCGTCGGGGAGTTCGTGCGGCGGCAGGTCACCGGGGAACGGCGACCGCGGTCGGCGCGTCGGCATCGGGTCCATGCCCGAGGTCGGGCGGGACGGGTCGGGGACGGTCATCACGTCCTCCTCTCACCGCCGCCCACTGTCCCCGCACGGGTCGGCGGGCGCCACCGCGTGGCAGTCGTGTGCCACGGCTGACGTCGGGTGGCAGTCGTGTGCCACGGCTGACGTCGGGGCGGGGGGCGTGGCAGCCGTGTGCCACCGCTGACGTCGGGTGGCAGCCGTGTGCCACCGCTGACACCGAGGCCAGCGGGATGCGGGGCGACGCGGCGCGGCGCGGCGGGCTCAGCGCCGCCGGGGCAGCGGGACCACGGGCGGCGCGTCGGTGGCGGGGGACGCCTCGTCGTCGTGACCGCGCCGCTCCTGCTCGGGCAGCGACCGCAGGCCCTCGAGCACCCGCGTCAGCACGTCGACGTCCGGGGCCTCGGGGCGCTGGGCTGCACTCACGTCCTGCAGACTACGAGTTCCTCGCGGTTCGGACGAAACCGACGGCGGGCAGCGGTCGGCCCCGGGCGACGAGCGCGCGACCCGCCCCCGACGATCACGGACGGTGCGAGGTGGCTGGGCCGATCGGGCCGGACGACGTAACGTGCGCCGCCGGGCGCACGACACGGTCCACGTGACGCCGTGCCGCCGGCCGGGTCGGGGGACGAGGACACGAGGGATCGCATGAGCGTCGACGCACTGCTCCGGACCGGGGACGGGGAGCCGCCGGAGACCCCGGGCTCGCGGCGACGCCGGGGGCTGCGGGCCCTGGTGTACGTCCTCGTCGGGGTGCTCATCCTCGTGCTGCTCGCGGCCGCCGGGGTCGTGCTCGTGACCAACAAGCTCGGCGACCAGGTCGGGCGCTACCCGTCGGTGTTCGCCGGCATCGACCCGTCGTCGCGACCCACGGCCAAGGCGGGCCAGACCTTCCTGCTCGTCGGCACCGACTCCCGCTCGCCGGACGCCACCACCGGCCGCGACGCGACCGCCCCCGACTTCGTCTTCGGCGCCCAGCGCAGCGACGTCATCATGCTGGCGACCGTCGCCGACGACGGCCGCAGCGCCAGCGTCGTGTCCATCCCGCGCGACTCGTGGGTCGACATCCCGGGCCGCGGCATGAACAAGATCAACGCCGCGTACTCGTTCGGCGGCCCGCCGCTGCTGATCAACACCGTCGAGCAGCTGACGCGGGTGCGCGTCGACCACTTCGCGGTCATCGACTTCGCCGGGTTCCAGCAGATGACCGACGCGGCGGGTGGCATCGACATCAACGTCGGGCAGGCGACCGAGCGCGAGGGCGTCGTCGTCCCCGCCGGCCCGCAGCACCTGGACGGGGCGCAGGCCCTCGTCTACGTCCGGGAGCGCAAGAGCCTCCCCGGCGGCGACTTCGACCGCGTGCGCCGTCAGCAGAACGCCCTGCGGGCCCTCGTCTCGAAGGCGCTCTCCGCCGGCACGCTCTCCAGCCCGACCGCCGCCTACGGCCTCGTGGACACCGTGACCCAGCACGTCGGCGTCGACGACTCGCTGTCCAACACCGGGCTCGCCGAGCTCGTGTTCAACCTGCGCGACCTGCGGGCCTCGAACATCCAGTTCCTCACCGTGCCGACCACCGGCACCGGGATGGAGGGCGCGCAGTCGGTGGTCTACCTCGACCGCCAGGCCGGGGACGACCTCTGGTTCGCGGTCAACAACGACCAGGTCGCCCAGTGGGCGGCCGCGCGGCCCAGCGAGCAGCTCTCCGACGCCCCACGATAGGTCGATGGTCTGGGACACACTGATCGTCGGAGGCGGTTCGGCCGGCTGCGCGCTGGCCGGACGGCTCTCCGAGGATCCCGGCCGCCGGGTCCTGCTGCTGGAGGCCGGGCCCGCCCATCCCGACGTCGGGTCGTACCCGCCCGAGGTCCTCGACGTCGCCTCGCTCGGCTGTGCGGGCGAGGAGCACCCGCTGAACTGGGCGTTCGCCACGGAGCTCGCCGCGGGCCGCCGCGCGCGGACCGCCCGCGGCCGGCTGCTGGGCGGGTCCTCGGCGATCAACGGCGCGAACCACCTCCGGGCCACCCCGGCCGACGTGGCCGGGTGGCACGGCTGGACCTGGGCCGACGCCCGCGCCGCCTACATCCGCGGCGAGGACGACCACGACGTCGGCGGCCCCGAGCACGGCCACGACGGCCCGGTCCCGGTCGAGCGGCCCGCGGGGGACCTGCTCGCCCGGCTCACCGGGCGGGTGGCGGCCGGGGCCCGGGCGCTCGGCGTCCCGGCGGAGCCGGACAAGAACGGCGGGGCACCGCCCGGCGTCGGGCCGGTCCCCGCCAACGCGGTCCGCGGCGTGCGGGTCAACGCGGCGATGGCGTACGTGCTGCCCGCGCTGCACCGGGCGAACCTCACGGTGCGCGGCGACACGCCGGTGGTCCGCGTGCTGGTCGACGGCACCCGGGCGGTCGGCGTGGTGACCGCGGCGGGGGAGCGCATCGAGGCCGCCGAGGTCGTGCTGTCCGCCGGCGCCGTGAAGTCGCCCCAGCTGCTCGCGCTCTCCGGCATCGGGCCCGCCGACGAGCTGCGGGCCGTGGGGGTCGACGTGCTGCTCGACCGGCCGGGCGTGGGGCACGGGTGGAGCGACCACCCGTCGGTGTTCGTGCCCTTCGTCGACGACGAGGCGCTGCACCCCCGGGCCGTGTCCACCCAGACCGTGGTGCACCTCGACGCCGGTGCCCTCGACCCGGCCCTGCCCCCCGACCCCGCGGGGGACCTCGAGGTGCTGCTGTTCGCCCGGCCGTTCGTGCCCGGCGGGGACCGGCACCTGATGTGCGCGCTGCAGCAGCCCGAGAGCCGCGGGGCGTCCGTCCTCACGAGCGCCGACCCGGCGCAGGACCCGCGGATCTCCCACCACTACCTCGCCACGTCCCTCGACCGGGCGCGTATGCGGGCCGTGGTGCGGTTCGCGGACGACCTGCTCGCGGCCGCCGGTCTGCCGGGCCGGGCGGACCGCGGACGCTCCGACGCCGAGCTGGACGCGTGGATCGACGGGGCGCTCACCACCTCCTCGCACCTGTGCGGCAGCGCGGCGGTCGGCCCCGCGGACGACCCGGCCGCCGTGGTCGACCCGGAGTTCCGCGTGCACGGGGTGACGGGCCTGCGGGTGGTCGACACCTCGGTGGTCCCGGTCGTCCCGCGCCGGGGTCCCGCCGCGACCGCGCTGATGCTCGGCGAACGCGCCGCCGACCTGATGCGCCGGTGACGGAATCCCGTTCGTCCGGATCGTCCGCAGGTGGACGTCCGGTGACGTCCGGATCACGTCACGGTTGCGACACGATGGTGTGATCCACGGCGTCACCGTGGCGCGGCGGGCGGAGGATGACCGGCGGCCGTGCTGCGGGGGGCGGGCCTGGAGGGGTCCGACGGGTGGAAGGCAGGCCGTGATGGCGCTGTGGGGTCGCAAGAACGAGAAGGTGCTCCGACTCTCCCGCCAGGAGCGCAAGGAACTGCGGGCCCGCGCCCGCGAGGACGCCGAGCTGGCCGCCCGCATCCAGCGCGCCCAGCGCCGCCTGGCCCAGGCGACCGGGCCGCTGCCGGTCATCGAGCCGCGCGCCTCGCTCGACCAGCCGGCCCGCCGCTCCGAGATCGTCGACGGCTGACCCTCCTCGTCCGGGGACGCGCGCCGACTGCCACGCTGGACGGGTGCGCCGGGTCGGGGTCCTGCTCGTCGGGGTCCTGACGCTGCTCGTGACCGCGTGCGGCGGCGGCCCGGCGCCCGCGCCGCCCCCGGCCTTCGACCCGCCCACCGCCTTCGGCCCGTCGTCGGGAACCCTCCTGCGCGGCACCGCGGGCAGCCTCACCGGGTCCTACGGGGTGCGGCCCGAGCTGCCCGTCGCGCTCGACGGCACCACGATCTGGCTGGCCGACTCCGGCGGGCTCGCGCGCGCGGACTCCACCGGGGCCGCCGTCGCGGTGCCGCTCCCGCCCGACCGCTGGGTGGCCGGCGCGCCCCGCCCGGTCCCGGCGGCCGGGCTCGTGGTGGCGGCCGCGGCGAGCACCGTCCCCGGGTCGGGCACCACGCCGCCCGGACTCGCGCTCGAACTGCTCGCGGTCCCGCGCAGCCAGGCCGGCGAGCCCGACCCCACCCTGGCCTTCTCGGTCGGCGCGCCCCTGCCGTGGAGCGAGGCGCCGCGGTCGGTGCGGACCGCCGTCGCCGGGGTCGCCGTCGTGGGCGTGGGCCGCCGGGTCGCCGTCCTGACCGCCGCCACGAGCACCCGGCGCAGCACCGTCGCGGTGGACCTCGACGCCCGCCGCGTGCTGTGGGTGGCCGACGGGGTGCTCGCGGGAGCGGTCGTCGACGGGCGGGCCCCGGACGGCGCGCCGCCGCCGGGGACGCCCCCGGTCGACGTCCCGGTGGCGGTGGGCGCGGCCGTGCCGCCCGGCGGCGGGGCGGGCTACTCGCCGTCGTCGGTCGTGGGGCTCGACGTCGACAGCGGGGCCCGGCGCTGGAGCGCCGACGACGGCTCGACCGCGCTGTCGGTCCACCGCGCCGGCCCGGGCACCGTCACCGTCGCCGGCCGGCGCCCGACCTCGGCGCGGGCGTTCCTCACCGTGTACGACGCCGGCGGCGGCGCCCGCAACGGCGTCGACCTCGGCACGGCGACCGCGCCACCCGAGTGCACGTGGGACGAGGCGGCGACCACCGTGTGCTCCGGGTCCAACCGGACCTTCGCCCTGGACGCCCCGACGGGCGCGGTCCTCTGGTCGCTGCCGGCCGGCGGGCGGGTCGCGCCGGCGGTGACGACGGCCTGGCACGGCGCGGTCTACGGCACCACGGTCAACGGGCCGGTGGTGGTCGACGCCCGGACCGGGCGGGACCGGAACCCGGCCCCGGGGGCGGCCCCCGTCGTCGTCGACGCCTACCTCGGGGTGGGCGCGGGCGCGGGCCTGCTGGGCGGCGTGGTGGTGACCCCGGCCACCGGGTAGCCGCGTCGATGGCCGACTACGAGCACACCGCCCACCTCGAGACCGATCCCGACACCGCGTTCGCCTACCTCGCCGACGTGACCCACCTGCCGGAGTACTTCTCCGGCCTCGAGTCGGCGCGTGCGACCGAGGGGGAGTCGGTCCACGTCGTCGCCGTCGTGGAGGGCGAGCGCTACGAGGGCGAGGCCTGGCTGCGCAGCGACCCGGGGTCGCGGGCGCTGCGCTGGGGCGCCGACCGGCCGAGCGGCTACCACGGCGAGCTGTTCGTGCGCTCCGTCGGCGACACCGCGTCGTCGGTGACCGTCACGCTGCACACCGAGCAGGCCGACGGCCCCGGGATCGAGGCCGGTCTGGCGGGGACCCTGGCCCAGCTGAAGCAGAACCTGGACGGGCGGAGCACCGACCCCGTCGCGTGACCGATCCACATGAGCAGCATCACTCTGGCACACTGGGGTGATCCTGCTCACGTCAAGGGTCCGGTGATCATGCGCAATCCCCTCGCCGTCCTCGCGCCACGTCGCTTCGGTGCGGCCGCGCGGACCGACCTCGCCGACCCACCGGCGCGCGTCCCCGCGCCCCGGCGGGTCCCCGGGCCGGACGTCCTCGCGGGTGTCGAGTTCCTGCAGCACGGCTGCACCGGGGAGGGCGAGGACCACGCGCCGGAGGTGTCGGTGCGGGGGATCGACCCGCGCAACGACCGGGGGCCGACGGCCGCCTCGGTGCACCTCACGGCCCGGCCGGGTGCCCCGTGCCCGGACACGGTCGAGGAGCTGCTCGCCACCGCCGCGCCGGGTGACTTCCGCCTGCGTCGGCTCACGTTCGACGTCCGGCACCTCGACGAGGTGCTCGGGGCCCGCGGCGGCCGGACGCTGCTCGAGCAGCTCGTGGCCGCGCCGTCGGACCGGGTGACGAACGCGGTGTTCCGCGCCGCGGTCGACACCGACCCGGCGGGCGACCTGGACTGCGACGTGCGCGTCGTCGGGGACGGGGACTCGGTGGCGGGCCGCTGCCGCACGGACCTCGGGCGCGCCCGGCTGACCGTCACCCCGCTGCTCACCGGCTCCGAACGGCTCGCGCGCCGGCTGGCCGAGGCCAGGGCCAGGCCGCGCGACCGTGCCGTGCGCCGCTGCCTGGAGCACGCCCTGGCCTGCGACCTCACGGCGGTGCCGCTCGCCGCCCTGATCGGCGTCCACCCGGACGCACCCGCCTGCGCGGTGCCGCTCACGCGCTGAGCGGCACCGGCGGGGCTCAGGTGGTGTGGACGATGAGGACGTCCGTGCGGGACTTCCGCGAGACCGCCTGCGGCACCGAGCCGAGGAAGCGGCCGGCGAAGCTCGCGAGCCCCTTGTTGCCGACCACCACGAGGTCGGCCTTGTAGAGCTCGGACTTCTCGACGATGGCCTCGGTCGGGTCGCCCTGCACCGCGACGGTGTCGACGTTCTGCGCCCCGGCGCGGATGGCCTCGTCGCGCGCGGAGCGCAGCGTCTCCTCGGCCGGGCTCGCCCCGATGATCTTGTAGGCCTCGTCGCCGAGTGCGCGCTCGGCCTCGGCCTGGTCGCGGTGCGACGACGGGTCCCGCGTCTCGTACGCGCAGATGATCATCAGGCGGGCGCCGGAGTCGGCGGCCACCTCGGCGGCCCGTACGACGGCCTTGCGAGCGGACGACGAGCCGTCGGTCCCGACGGTCACGACCTTGTAGTCACCCATGTCCGCCCAGCCTCTCCTGGTCAGCGCGGTGGTCAGGTCGGCCACCCTAGTGACCCGGCGGTAACGGGTGATCACGACACCCCGGGGTCGCCACCCGGTCGAGGATCCGACAGACTGTCACCACCCGGACCGGCGTCTACCGCCGTCCGGGCCATCCGAAGACTCCAGAGGGGCAGGTGCGCGGGCCGATGGTCCTGGCGAGCGGCAGCTACTTCGTGCTGTCCCCCATCCCCCACGAGATCGTCGTGGGACTCGTGGTGTTCGCCGCGCTGTACTTCGTGCTCAGCAAGGTGCTGCTGCCGAAGCTCGACGCGGTGTACACCGAGCGGCACGACCGGATCGACGGCACCCTCGAGCGGGCCGAGCAGGCCCGAGCCGAGGCGCGCCGGGCCGACCAGGAGTACCGCACCCGGATCGGGGAGGCCCGCGAGGAGGCCGCGCGGATCCGCGACGCCGCCCGCGAGGAGGGGCGTCGCCACTCCGAGGAGGTGCTCGCGGCGGCCCGCGAGGAGTCCTCGCAGCTCGTCGCCGAGGGACGCGGCGAGCTCGACGAGGAGCGTTCGCGCCTGCGGACCGACCTCCAGCCCGACATCGCGCGGCTCTCGCGGGACCTGGCGGGACGCATCCTCGGCCGGCAGGTCGGCGAGGACGAGTACCGCGAGACGGTGGACTCCTACCTGGCGCAGCGCGCCTGACCGCAGCACACCCGTACGACCCCGGCACCGTCGGCCCCCGTGGCCGGCGGTGCCGTCGTCGTTCTCGGGGTCCGGACGCCGGATCGGCGCAGTCGCCGGGTCCGGTTCGTCCGTTTCCGATCACGGGATGGTCTCGATGCGGCCTCCGAGAGAGCGAAACGGTCGTGATTGCGTAACGACGACCACACGCCACAGCGATCCCCGGGCAGAACTGCTCGGGGAGAGGTGGACGTCGATGACGGGTCGTGGCTGGGTGCGCAGGGCGCTCCTGGGGGCGGTCATGATCGTGCTGGCCGGACTGGGCTTCGCGGGGGTGGCGTCCGCCCAGGACACCGCGCCGGGACCGCAGCCCTACGGCGGGCAGCTCGGGCAGATGGACCCGGGCGACGAGGTGTCCTCGGAGCAGGTGCTCGAGGTCGGCATGCTGACCCTGGGCACCGTGAACGGGCTCGCGTTCGTCGCCGCGATGGTGGCGAGCCGGCTCCGCGGCCCGACGACCGCGCAGACCCGTCGCGCCCTGATCAACCGCACCGGAGCCGGCACCGTCTCCGAGTCCCGCCGCGCCCGGCGGGCCCGCGGCGTCGCGCGGACGCCCGAGGTCGCACCGGCCGTGCCGGCCATGCCGGTCGGTATGACGGTCGAGCCGCTGCACGCGCCCGACGGCGCGGTGCCGCAGCAGACCGGCCCCGCCGCCCCGGAGGGCCTGGTGCCCGCGGCGCGCGGGACCACGCCGCCGCCCCGACCGGTCGTGCCGCGCCCGGCCCCGCTGTCGCCGCCGACCGGGGTGCGCAGCCCGGTGCGCCGCTGACTCCGTCGCCGCGGCACTGGACCGAGCGGGGCACTCCGTTGCTCCCCATCGTCGATGGCGACGCCCACGACGGCGGTTACGCTCGGGCGGACCGGCTCGCCGGGTGCGACGACGCGCCCGCCCGGTCCCGCGCGGCCCGGCCGCGCCTCCCACCACCGTCTCCCGAGGAGCGTCGTTGACCGGCACCGTGGCCGCACGGCCCGACACCGAAGCATCCGGTGCGGGCCTCTCCGCCCCCGTGCGGGAGGCCCGTGCCCGGCTGGAGCCACCGACCGTCCCCGTGCCCGCCCCGCGCAGCGCCGAGGGGGTCGTGCCCCCACCGGCCCTGGCGTCGTCGGCCGACGCCCCGTCCGAGGAGCTGCTCGCCGAGGTCGACGACCTCGCCGCGGCGCTCGAGGCCGTCGAGACCGCCGGCGAGGACGCCCCGACCCACCGCGTGGTCGCCCGGATCGTCCAGCTCGTCGCCCAGGGGGTGCCGGAGGCCGGGTGGTCGGCCGAGGAGGGCGTCGACGTGGCGGTCCTGCGCGAGGCGTCGGACGCCGCGCGCGGGCTGCAGGAGCGTGCCGCCAAGCTCCTCGCCCGGCTCGACACCGAGGAGCGTCCCGGGCCCGCCGCGGCCATCGCCCCGCTGACGACGACCCTGCAGGTGGTCGTCGTGGTCGCCGATCTGGAGCAGTTCGAGCGCGCCCGCCACTGACGCGACACGCCTCCGCGGGCGTGACCTGGAGCGCACGACTCGCATCCGGGTCACCGTCCTGGGACGATCGCGCCATGAGCGCGGGCACGGACTCCTCGCCGGAGGTCTTCCGGATGCTGTTCGTGTGCACGGGGAACATCTGCCGGTCCCCGTTCGCCCAGTTCCACACCCGCTTCCTGCTCGGTGCCCGCCTCGGGCCGTGGGCGCGGGCCTTCGCCGTCCACAGCGCCGGGACCTCGGCCGTCCGCGGCCACGGGATGCACGACGACTCCCGCGCGCAGCTGACCACGCGCCGCGACCACCCGGACGTCGCCGCCTTCGCCGCGCGCCAGCTCCCGGACCGGGACGTGCTGCTCGCCGACCTCGTGCTGACCATGACCCGCGAGCACCGGTCGACGGTGCTCGGTGACGTGCCGAAGGCGCTGCCGACCACGTTCACGCTGCGCGAGTTCGCGCGCCTGCTCCGCGCGGCCGACCCGGCCGAGGTCGCCGCGCTCCCGCGCCACCCCGTCCGGCGTGCGCACGCGCTGGTCGCCCTCGCGCGGGGCGCCCGGGGCACCGTCCCTGCCGTCTCGGCGGAGGAGGACGCGGTGCCCGACCCGGTCTCCGGCGGACCGGAGGCCCACGAGGCGGCGGCCCGCGTCATCGACGAGTCGCTGCGCGTCGTCCTCGACCTGCTGGTCCCGCCGCCCCCGCCGCGGCCCGCGCCGCCGCGGCCGGTCCCGCCCGGTGCCGGTCACCCGCGGCCGGCCCCCGGTCCCCGGCCGCCGCAGGGCGGCCCCGGCCCCGCCGGCCCGCCCACGCCGGGTCCGGCCGCCCCGCCCCCGGCGGGCCCCGCGGCACACCCGGGGGCACCGGTGTCCCCGCCGGCCCCCGTCCAGCGCTCGCCCCGGGACGCCGAGGCCCCGGCCCGGCGCAGCGAGGCCGACGACCTGGTCCCCGAACGCTCCTGAGGCCGTCGAGCGGCGATCGGACTGGTCCGGACGAGTGGCCTGTGCCCGTCCTCGATGTCGGTCCGGACACGGCGTGCAACGTCCGGGGGTGCTGCGGCGATGACCGGTGCGTCCCCGAGGTCCGTGGAAGCCGCCACGGCCCGGGGGTGACCAGGGAGCGTGGATGGACGGGCCTGCAGCCGGACCGGACCTCCCGGCCTGGCGTGTCCTGCCGGCCCTCGCCCTCGCGGCGCTGGCCGACGCCCGGTGCGCCTCGCTCGCCCCGACGACGACCCCGCCCGCGCCCCCGGACGCCGTAGCCGCCGCCCGGCTCGCGCGCGGGGTGGCCGACCTGACCGCGGCGCTCGGGGACGCCCGGCGGTGCGGGGGCGTGCCTCTCGACCCGCACCGGGCCCTGACCACCACGGCCGAGGTCACCGCGCTCCTCGCCGAGGCCGCCCGGCACGTCGCGTGGACGGCCGGGTTCTCCGGTCAGGAGCAGGCCGCCGAGGTGGCCGACGCGATCATGACGACGGCGTGGGCGCTGCGGGTCCTCGCCGAACTCGGGCTGCGCGTCGTCCCGGCGCCCGACGCCGGGGAACGCGCGCCCGGTCGGGATCCTGCGCCCTGACGAGCAGGGCCCGCCACACCGCGGCCGCCTCGAGGTCGCCGCGCGTCACGGGCAGACCCGACGCGTCCGCGACCGCGTCCACGAACGCGGCCCCGGGCTCGATCGCGCCGGGCGGGCGCACCACGTGTACCCGCAGGCGCTCGCAGCCGACGGTGACCCGGATGCCGCCACGGCCCCGCCACGGCAGGCTCACGTCGAGGTCCGGGGCGTCGAGGGACTCGTCGAACACGACCCCGCGGCTGGACAGGAAGCTGAGGCGCCCGTGCGCCAGGCGCAGGATGCCCGGCACGTGCGTGACCTCGCGGACGATCCAGGCCGGGCCGATGCACCCCGGGGCGTCGGGCGCGTCCGCGACGTCGGGCTCGGCGCCGCGCGGGTGCGGGAGGGCCACGGGGACGCGCGAGGCGGGGTGGGCCACGACCGGGTGCGCGCGGGACACGGACGGGTGCACGGGTGTGCCTCCCTCCGCGACGCGGGTGCCGGGGCGCAGTGTGGCGGCCGGGCCCGACGGGTGTCCATCCATCGACCACTCAACGCCCGACCAGGGGGTGGCGTCATGCTCCGCTCGGGGGAGGACGGTGTGGCAACGGGGTGGACCTCACGCCCGGACCCTTCAGCGACGACACCGTGCGTCCGAACGGGTGGCGGTCCGGGAACGATCCGAACAAAGCTCTCCCTGTCGTCACGCTGCGCTGGCATCATCCCGCGCATGAGTGGAGAAGGTGCTCCGTACGGAGCCAGGCCGTCGGACGGCCAGGGCGGTGTCGGGGGCTACGGCCCGCCGAGCGACTACTCGGCGCAGTCGGCGTCGGCGACCGGTCCGGGGACGGGCGGACAGCCCGCCTACGGTCCGCCGTCGTCGGGTGGATACACCCAGCCGGGCTACGGCGCTCCCCAGCAGGGGCACGGCGCGCCCGCTCCGGGCTACGGCGGTCAGCCCGGGTACGGGGCCCCGCAGCAGGGCTACGGCGGCCAGCCCGGGTACGGCGCCCCGCAGCAGGGCTACGGGCAGCCGGGCCACGGCGCACCGGGGTACGCCCAGCCGCCCGGCTACGGGCAGCCCGGCGCCGGCGTCGCCCCGGGGGCACCCGGTTCGGTCGAGGTCGTCGGCCTCCGGGTCGGCCAGTACCTGCTCGACGCGGTCTGCATCGTGGTGCCGCTGCTCGTGGTCGCCCTCGTCGGCGGGTTCCTGGGCGCGATGGTCGACGGCGGGGTCGGGTTCGTCAGCCTGCTCGTCAACCTCGTGGTGTGGGTGATCGCGGTCGGTGGCTCCTTCGGCGTCTACGCGTGGTGGCCGTCCACCCACGGCGGCCAGACCCCGGCCATGGGCTGGCTCGGACTGCGGATCGTCCGCGAGGCCGACGGCGGGGTGCCCTCGCTGGGTGAGTGCGCCCTGCGCTGGGTGCTCCTCATCGTCGACGGCGCCTTCGCCGGCATCGTCGGGCTCATCATCATGTCCACCTCGCAGCGCAAGCAGCGGCTGGGCGACATGGCGGCCCACACCCTCGTCGTCAAGGCCTGACGACCGCCACGCGGACGGCGCGCCCACTCCGCCGTCCGCGTGCGCGCCGCCCCCCGGGGCGCCGGTGGGTGACGCGGTGCCCCCGAACAGGCGATATCGGTCCCATCACCCCGACGTGGCGAAACGGACACGGCGTGTCCGACGACGACGGAGACACGAGAGCGCATCCGGCCCCTCGTGAGACTTCAGGAGACGGCATGGATGCCGGACGAACGGCGGACGCACCGGACCATCGCGGCGGCTACGCCCGCTGGGTGGCCTGGATCGACGGGTTCCGCCACGGCGACGACCACGGGCTCGAGTCCCTCCCGCCGATCGACGGCCGCATGGGCACCTACGTCGAGGCCCGCCTGGTCGAGCGGCTGTCCACCGCCTTCAGCGAGCGCGTCCGGGCCTGGCAGACCGCGCTGGGCGAGCGGATCGTCACCACGCCGCCCGTGGACGAGGCCGAGGTGGCCGCGCTGCTGCGCGACGCCGCGCCCGGACTGGAGCCGCTGGCGCGCGTCGCCGCCTCCTCCCGGCTGCCCCGCCCGATGGCGGCCGCGATGCACGAGCTCCTCGCCCACACCCGTGCGGGCGCCCGGGACGCCGTCCGGGAGAGCGCCCGCCGGCTCCGCGAGCCCGAGCTCCAGCCGCGGCTGCGGCGCGCCCCGCGCCGCGCGCCGGCCCCGCAGTCCCCGGAGGTCCCCGCCGCCGTCGTGCCCGCCCCGCGGGACCCGGGCGCGCTCGGCTCGGTCCGGCCGGTCCCCGGGATGCAGCGGGTGCGCTGACCCTCACCACGACCGGGGCGGGCCCGGAGCGGTCAGCCCGACCCGATGCGCGCCAGCACCGCCCGGTGGTCGGTGCCGCCGACCCGGGCGACCTCGAACCCGAGCGGCTGCGGGCCCCCGGCGACGAGCACGTGGTCGATCTGCGCCCCGAGGAACCCGGGGACCCAGGACGGCCAGGTGCCGGTGACGCCGTCCCCGGTCGCCGACCCGGCGTCGGTGCAGTTCGCGGTGGACGACCGGAACAGCGCGTGGTCGGCGGTCGCGTTCATGTCGCCGGCGATGATCGTGGGCCGGTCGGCGTCGCACCACCGGGCGAGGCGGCCGACGTCGCGGACCCAGCCGTAGGTGTCGCCCGGCTTCGGCGAGCGCGGGTGGTCGGCGACGAAGCGCAGTCCGGACGCCACCCCGGGGGCAGAGCGCGGCAGGTCGACGACGATCGCCGGGTACGTCCCGTCGCGGTCCTGGGTGACGGTGGGCCGGCCCAGCGAGGAGCGCACGAACACGGTCATCCCGGAGGCGTCGTCGGCGTCGTCCGCGGAGTAGGAGCGGTACCCGGAGCCGCCCTGACCCTCGTCGAGCCGCGACTCCAGCCGACGGCGCAGGTCGCCGCGGGCCTCGGGGAGGGAGACGAGGTCGGGGTTGCGGGCCTGGATCAGCGCGGCGAGGTCGTCGGCGTCGGCGAGCCCGGTGTAGGTGTTCAGCGCGAGGACGACGAGTCCGCCGGACGTGTCCTCGACCGTCGTCCCGCCGAGTCCGCGGCCCGCCGCCTCGGCAACCCCGACGCCGCCGACGAGCCCCACCGCCAGCGCGACCACGAGCGTGCCCGACGCCGCCCGGCGCCAGGCCCCGAACGCCGCGAGCACGGCGAGCACGAACGCGACCGTGGCCAGTTGCGGGCGGAACGCCACGACCTGGACGAACGGCGAGCGCTCGTCGAGCCCCAGCGCCTCGGGGAACAGCACCACGCCGACGATCCCGGCGAGCACGGCCGCGCCGACGACCGCCGGTGCCCCCGGCACGCGCCACCGCGAGGTCGGGCGTCGCCGCGGCGCCGGCGGCGGACCGCCGCGGGGCGGGGCCGGCGGCGGCACGTGCCACCCGGGCGGGCCGTCGTAGCGCGCGGTGGGCGCCGGGCGGGGACCCGCAGGTCCCCCCGGGCCGCCGCGCGGCGGCCCGGGGGGACCGGACCTGCCGTCAGGAGCGCGCTGACCGCCGGGTGGGCGTGGGCCCCCCGGACCCCGGCCGCCGTCGGGCCCGGGTCCCTGCTCCCACCAGGCGGGCCGGGTCACCCTCGGGTGACGCGCAGGACCACGTCGTCGTCGCCGTTGTCGGTGGTGAGGTAGAGCGCGCCGTCGGGGCCGACCCGGGCCCCGCGCAGCCGCCCGAACTCGCCGTCGAGCTCGGCGGGGGTGGACACCGACACGATGCGCTGCGCGTCGGGGCCGGTACCGGGGCGCATGAACAGCAGCTTCTCACCCTTCTGCGCGGTGACCGCGAGGGCCCCGTCGAGGTCGCCCCACGCCGGACCGGAGACGAACGCGCCGCCGCTGGTGGCGATCGTCGGGTCGCCGGAGCTCCACGCGGCGGGCACGGCGTCGGGGTAGCGGCGCAGGTCGGTCATCGGGACGTCCTCGTCGTACCCGCCGGGCGTCTCGCCGCCGCGGGCCGGGTCCCAGCCGTAGTTGCGGCCGGGGATGACGACGTTGACCTCGTCGTCGACGTCGGGACCGTGCTCGACGCTCCACCCGGTGCCGGTGCCCGGCTGGAACGCGACCGCCTGGACGTTGCGGTGGCCGTAGCCGGAGATGAGGCGCTCCGCCGCGCTGCCGGACGAGGCGAACGGGTTGCCCGCCGCGGGGCCACCGGTCTCCGGGTCGACGCGCAGCACCTTGCCGCCGAGCGCGGTGCGGTCCTGCGGGATGGTGGCGCGGGCGGTGTCGCCGGTGCCGATCCACAGCGCGCCGTCGGGGCCGAAGGTCGGCCGGCAGCCGGAGTGGCGTCCCGAGGGGTTGATCGGCAGCCCGCCGACCAGCGGGTCCTTCGTGCGCGTGGCGCTCGTGCCGTCCTCGGCGAGCTGCCACGCCACCACCCGGACGTCGACCGGTCGGCCGCCCTCCTGGTGGGTCTGGCAGGTGACGAAGCGCCCCGAGTCGTCGGGGTAGGCGGCGATGCCCATGAGCCCGCCCTCGCCGCGGGCGTAGACGCTCGCGAGGTCGGCCCGGACCGGCTGCACCCGCCCGTCGGCGATCGTGGAGAGGGTGCCCTCGCGCTGGGTGACGAGCATGCGGCCGCGGGCCCACGTGACGTCCCAGGGCTTGTCGAGGCCCTCGGCGACGCGTTCCACGCGCAGCGGCCCGGTGGCGGGCGCCGCCGGGGCGCTGGAGCCGGAGGACGGGGCCGCCGTGGTCGGGGCCGTCGGGGCGGGCGCCGAGGAGCAGGCGGTGGCGACGACGGCCGCGAGCGCGACGGTCGTCAGCAGGGGAGCGACACGCACGGGTGAATCATGCCCGTCCGGGCGTGGGCGTCCGGTGTGGGCGGGTCAGTCCCGGCGGCGGGCGTGCGCGGGCGGGAGCCGTGCGAGCACCGCGGCGACCTCCCGCGGCGAGCGGTAGGTGCGGGCGGGCAGCTCGAGCAGGGCCACCCGGGTGCGCAGGTCGACCCCGCCCGCGTCGGCCGCCGCCAGGATCTGCCAGGGCCGGGCGGGCCACGGCGCGTCCCGCCAGGCGGCGGCGAACCCGCGCTCGATCTCGTCGACGTCGCGCCCCGCCGGCCCGACCTGCACCCACCCCGGTCCGGGGCCCCGGACGGGCGCGGCCGGGAGGGGGCGTCGGGGCAGCGGGAAGGGGGCGGTCGCCGGGGTGAAGAGCAGGCCTCCGGGCGGTCCGTGGTGGCGGTCGGTCGGGGTGCTCACGACTGGCGGACGCTACGGGGGTTGCCCCCTGCTCACCAGGGAGTTCACTCCCGGTTGTCGAGGGGACCTAGGTCCCGTCCGCGTAGACCGGTGGGCGGCAGGTCTGCGACTCTTCGGCCGTGCGGCGTTCGATCACCGGCGCGCCGGTCACGGCGCTGTGGCAGCTCGGGGCGTTCGGGCTGGCCGGCGGGGTCGTCGTGGCGCTCCTGATCGTCCCGACCACGGCCGCGATCGCCGCGTCGGGACTCTCCTACGTGGTGACCGCGTGGATCTATCTCGGGGCCGGCCTGGTGGCGTGGTCCCGACGGCCGGGGAGCCGGATCGGGCCGCTGCTGAGCGCGGGCGGCGGGGTGTGGCTGCTCTGCGCGCTCGCGGCCACCCCGGTCCCGGCCCTGGTCGGCGTCGGCATCGTCGTCGCGACCGTGCCGGTGGCGATCCTGCTGCACGTCCTGTTGTCGTTCCCCTCGGGCCGCGTGCGCGAGCGGGGTCCGCGTGTCCTCGTCGCCGGGGGGTACGTGACGACCACCGTGCTCCAGGCACCGGTCTGGCTGTGGTCCCCGGCGTCGCCGTTCGTGGTCGCCGACCGCCCGGACCTGCTGTTCGTCGGCCGGGCGGTCAATTCCACCTGCGCCTTCGTCGTGATCCTCGCGACCGCGTTCCTGCTGGTGCGCAGGCTCCGCGCCGCGTCCGCCGCCGACCGCACCGTCCTGGCACCGCTCTACCTCTACGGCGGTGGCGCCGTCGTCGCCGTGGTGGTCTCCGGCAACCTCTACCGCGTCATGACGGTCGACCCCGGGCTCGTCGACTGGTTCCAGGTGTCCGTCCTGGCCGGGGTGCCGGTCGCGTTCGCCACCGGCATCGCACTCGGCGGCTTCGCCCGCACGATGGGGATCGAGGAGCTCGGGATGTGGCTGGGGACGACCGACCGCGGCCGCGGCGAGGTCGGGCCCGCACTGGCCCGGGCGCTGGGGGATCCGTCGCTGACCCTGGCCTTCCGCGGCGATGACGGCCGCTGGGTGGACGGGGAGGGCCGACCCGCCGTCGTCCCGCCGGGCCGGGAGCTCGTGCCGATCGAGCTGGGGGGCCGGGCCGTGGGGGCGATCGTCCACGACCCGACGCTGCAGCCGGATCCGGAGACGGTGCGCGCGGCGGGCCGTGTCGTGGCGATCGCCGTGGACCGGGAGCGGCTCACGGCGCGGCTGCTCGCCGAGCAGGAGCAGCTGCGGGAGTCGCGGACCCGCCTGGTCGAGGCGGGGGACCGCGAACGCCGCCGGCTCGCGCGCGACCTGCACGACCGCCTGCAGAGCCGGCTCGTGCTGCTCGCCCTGCGCGCCGGCACCGCGCAGGGCACCCCGGCCGAGCTCGAGGCCTTCCGCCGGGACGTCGACGAGGTGGCCGCGGAGGTCCGCCTCATCGTCGCCGGCGTCATGCCCGCGCTTCTCATCGAGCGTGGGGTGCGGGCCGCCGTCGAGGACATGCTGGCCCGGACCCCGCTGCGCGCCACGCTCGACGCCACCGACGACGCGGACGGGGCACGGCTGCCGCCCTCGGTCGAGGGCACGACGTTCCACCTGGTCGCCGAGGCCATCACCAACGCCGTCAAGCACGCGGGGGCGTCCACGCTCGAGGTCGGCCTGCACCGGGCGGCGGGGACGTTGCGGGTCGTCGTGGCCGACGACGGGTGCGGCGGGGCCGTCGCCACGGGCGGGACCGGGTTGCGGGGCCTGCGCGACCGGGTCGAGGCGCTCGGCGGCCGCTTCCGGGTGGACAGCCCCGACGGGCGCGGGACGACGTTGAGCGCGGAGCTGCCGTGCGGGTCGTGATCGGCGAGGACGAGGCCCTGCTGCGCGAGGGGCTGTCCCTGCTCCTGCGGCGCGAGGGCTTCGACGTCGTGGCCGCCGTCGGTGACGCGACATCGGTGGTCGACGCGGCCGTGCGCCTCGGCCCCGAGCTCGTGCTGACCGACATCCGCATGCCGCCCGACCGCACCGACGACGGGCTGCGGGCGGCGATCCGTGTGCGGGCCGTGCGCCCCGACGTCGGGCTGGTGGTCCTGTCCCAGCACGTGCACGGGCAGTACGCGCTCGAACTGCTCGGCGCGCGGCCGCGCGGGGTCGGCTACCTGCTCAAGCAGCGGGTGGCCGACGTCGAGAACTTCGTGCGCGACCTGCGGCGGGTCGGGGCCGGGGACGTCGCGCTCGACCCCGAGGTCGTCACCGCGATGCTCGACCGGCGCGACGACGGGGTGGAGCGGCTCTCGGCCCGGCGGCGCGAGGTGCTGGGGCTCGTGGCGGAGGGGCGCAGCAACGCGGCGATCGCCCGTCGGCTCGGGATCACCGAGAAGGCGGTCGTCGCGCACGTCTCGGGGATCTACGAGGCGCTGGGCCTGCCCGACGACGCCGACGACCACCGCCGCGTCCTGGCGGTGGTACGCCATCTGACGCGGTAGTCACTCGTTCGGACGCATGTGACAGGACTTAGGTCGCTTGTCGATCTGCCGTGCGTGATCACAGTCTTGATCACGCGTGCGACGGGGTGGTCGGGGGACCGGGTCCTGTCGCGGGGTCTCACGAGGGGTAACAGCCGTGGCGGGTCGTCATCGGAAGGTTTCTCGACGTCGGGTGGCGGCGGCTTCGGTCGGCGTCCCGGCCGCGCTGGCGTTGGCGCTGGGGTTCGCGCCGTCGCCGCCGGAGGTGTCCGTGCCGGTGGCGCTGTCCTCGGCGCTCCCGTTCTCGGTGCTGCCGTCGTCGGGGACGGTCGGACCGCAGGTGGTCCGGTCGGGTGGGTCCTCGGCCCCGGCGGTGGGGTCGGCGCACGGGGTGGCGGTGGACCAGGTGTCCGGGACGGTGTTCCAGGCCGACCCGGTCGCGTCGGTGGTGCGGGTGTTCGTCCCGGACGGCCGGGGCGGGCTGCGTCAGGTCGCGACGGTCGGGGTCGGGGCGACGCCGGTGGCGGTGGTGTGGGACGCGGTGTCGAAGCGGGTCCTCACGGCGGACACGGGTTCGGGCACCGTCTCGGCGATCGTGCCGACCTCCTCCGGCGGGTGGACCTCGGGCGGGTCGGTGCCGGTCGGGTTCGCCCCGACGGTGGTCGCGGTGGACCGGACCGGAGCGGTGCACGCCGCCGCGAGGGACCAGGGCACCGGGCCGGTCGCGACGCTGACACGTACCGGTGGGAACTCGCCGGCGTCGTCGGGGAAGCAGGCCCCGAGGGGGTGGGCCCCGACGTCCTGGTCGGGCTACACGGTGACCCGCGGGGACGGCTTCGTGACGTACTCCTCGAAGACCGGGAACACCGAGTTCTGCTTCGGCACCTGCACCGACGTCGCGGTGGGGAAGCCCGGGGTGAACGGGGGCCGGGGCGGCACCGCCTACTGCATCGGCACCTGCACCAACGTGGCCATCGGAGCCGACGGCCGGGCCGGGGAGAACGGCGGCAACGGCGGCACCGCGTACTGCCTCGGGGTGTGCACGAACGTCGCGAACGGCGGCCGGGGCGGGGACGCCACTGGAACGAACGCGATCGGCGGCAACGGCGGCAGCGGCGGCACCGCGATCTGCTACGGCCAGTGCCGGAACCTGGCGGCCGGTGGTCGGGGCGGGGACGCCACCGCGACCGGCGACGACGGCACCGACGCCACGACCGGGAACGGGACCGCGGGGCAGGACGCCACCGCGACCGGCGGCCGCGGCGGTGACGGCGGACTCGTGCTCACCGGGACGGGGCTCGGCCGCGGCGCGGGCGGGGTCGGCGGGAACGCGACCGCCACCGGCGGTACCGGAGGGGACGGCGCCGACCAGGACATCGTCGGCGCACGGGGCCAGGACGCCACCGCGACGGGCGGCGACGGCGGGCAGGGCGGCAACGCCACCGCCACGGCCGGTCAGGGCGGCATCGGCGCCGGCGGCCGCGCCGCCTCCGGGACCGCCACCGCGAACCCCGGCGCGGGCGGACGAGGCGGCGACGCCACCGCCACCGGCGGAGCCGGCTGGTCCGGCCCGGGCGGGCCGAGCGTCATCAGCGGCGTCGACGGTTCCGCCGTCGAGGGTCCCGGTGGGACAGGTGGCGCGGCGACCGCGGCGGGCGGTCGGGGAGGAGCGGGAGGCACCGGGACGGAGATCCGCGACGGCGCCTCCACGACGACGGCGGGTGCCGGCGGGGACGGCGGCGACGCCACCGCCACCGGTGGTGCCGGCGGCGCCGGCGGCTCCGCCGACAGCGCCAACGTCCGGCCGGGCGGTTCCCTCGACGTCACCGGCGGTGCGGGCGGTGCAGGCGGCGCCGCGACCGCCGACGCCGGACAGGCCGGCAGCCCGGGCGGCTCCGACGGCGAGGCCACCGCCACCGGTGGCGCCGGGGGCCAGGGCGGCAACGCGTCGGCGACCACCGCCGACGGTGCCCCCGGCTCGGCCGGGTCGGACGGCGGCGACGCCGGGGCCGCGAGCGCCACCGGCGGGGCGGGCGGCAACGGCGGTACCGCCACCACCAGCCCGGGCGGCACGGCGACCGACGGCGAGGGTGGTCGGGGCGGGAACGCCACAGCCGGCGCCGGCGACGGCGGCGCGGGTGGCGTCGGGACGGGGACCTACGACTCCGCGACGAACACCGTGGTCGCCACCGGCGGCGACGGCGGACGGGGTGGGAACGCCTCCGCCACCGCCGGCCGGGGTGGGACCGGCGCCGGCGGGTTCGCGCCGAACGGCACCGCGTCGGCCGATCCCGGCGTCGGGGGCGCCGGCGGCTCCGCCACCGCCCGCGGCGAGAACGGCACGGACGGCGCCGCGGGCGCACCGGCGACCCCGGCCGTCGGGAACGAGCAGAACTTCGGCGGCGCCGGCGGTTCCGGTCTCGCCGGCAGCGCCGGACAGAACGCCACTGCCACGGGCGGCGACGGCGGGGCGGGCGGCACCCGCACGGTCGACGGCGTCCAGGGCGAGCCGGGCACCACGGGCACCGGCGGGGCGGCGACCGCCGCCGGCGGCGACGGCGGCTCCGGGGGCTCCGGAGGCGTCGGCGGGTCGACCGGACCGGGCGAGGTGAACCTCGGCGGGACCGGCGGGTCCGGTGGCGCCGGCGGGGCGGGCGGAACGGCGAGCGCCACGTCGGGCACCGGCTCCAGCGCCGGCGCCGCGACCGCGACCGCAGGCACGGGCGGGACGGGCGGCACGGGCGGGGCCGGCGGGTCCGCCGGAGACAGCTCCGCCGGGTCCAGCAGTTCGCTCTCGGCCGGCGGGCGAGGTGGCGCCGGGGGCACCGGCGGGGCCGGGGGGAACGCCACCGCGACCGGTGACGGCGCGGCCGTCGCCGACCCCGGGGACGGCGGGGACGGCGGCGACGGCGGGGACGGCGGCGACGCCGGGACCTCGACCAGCGGCTTCCCCAACAGCGTCGGCGGTGACGGCGGGGCCGGTGGCGCGGGCGGTGCCGGCGGGACGGGCAGCGCCGAGAGCGCTGACACGACCACCACCTCCCCCGGGACGACCGGCTCGGGAGGCGACGGCGGAGACGGTGGCGACGCGAGCGACGTCGACACCATCGACGCGCCCGGGGCGTCGGGGGGAGGCACCGGTGGCGCGGGCGGGTCACCCGGCGGCGAGCGTGGCGCCGACGGCGCGTCGGGGACGGCGGACTGAGCCGACCCCTGCCCGTCGTCGGGAACGCCCCGACTGACGTGAGTGAACGGCACTCTCGACGCATCTATGTGCGCGAGAGGGCCGTTCGCTCGTTCCGGGACGTGCGACGCTGGACCACGTGACGGGCACCACCACGCTCATCGAGTCCCTGCGGCAGGTGGTCGGGGAGGTCAAGGACCGCCCGATCGACCTCGCGGCCCACGCCAACGACGCGAGCCACTACCTGCTGCACCCGCAGGCGGTGGTGGTGCCGGACAGCACGGCCGAGATTGCGGCGTTGCTGCAGCTCGGCGTGCGTGACCGGCTGAGCCTGACCTTCCGCTCCGGGGGTACGAGCCTCTCGGGCCAGGGCGTGTCCGACGGCGTGCTCGTGGACACCCGCCGGCACTTCCGCGGCTTCGAGGTGCTCGACGACGGGCGCGCCGTGCGCCTGCAGCCGGGGCTCACCGTCAACGAGGTCAACGCCCGGCTCGCGCCGTACGGCCGCAAGATCGGGCCCGACCCGGCGTCGAGCGTCGCCTGCACGATCGGCGGTGTCGTCGCGAACAACTCCTCGGGCATGAGCTGCGGCACCGAGTTCAACACGTACTCGACGCTGCGCAGCCTCACCCTCGTGCTGGCCTCCGGCACGATCATCGACACCGGTCGCCCCGACGCCGACGACGAGCTCCGCCACCGCGAGCCCGCCCTGTACGAGGGCCTCGACCGGCTCCGGCAGCGGGTCACCGGCAACGCGCACTCCGTCGAACGCCTGCGCCACCTGTTCTCGATGAAGAACACGATGGGCTACGGGCTGAACAGCTTCCTCGACTTCGAGAAGCCGATCGACGTGCTCGCCCACCTGCTCGTCGGCTCCGAGGGGACGCTCGGGTTCGTCGCGGACGTGGTGCTCGAGACGCTGCCGGTCCTCCCGCACGCGGCCACGTCGATGCTGGTCTTCGCGAACACGAGCGACGCCACCGACGCGCTGCCCGCCCTGCTCGAGGCCGGGGCGAAGACCCTCGAGCTGCTCGACGCCCGCGCGCTCGTCGTCGCGCAGTCCGACCCGCGGGCCCCGTCCACCGTCAAGGACCTCGAGGTCGACGGCCACGCCGGCCTGCTCGTGGAGTTCCAGACCGCCACCGCCGCCGAGCTCGACGGCGTGCAGGCCGACGCCGAACCGGTGCTCGCGGGCCTGCCGCTCACCCGTGACGCCGGGCTGACCCGCGAGCCCGCCGCCCGGGCGTCCCTGTGGGCGCTGCGCAAGGGCCTCTACACGGCGGTCGCGGCGGCGCGCCCGAGCGGCACGACCGCGCTGCTCGAGGACATCTCGGTGCCGGTCCGCACCCTGCCGAGCACCTGCGACGGGCTCACCGAGCTGTTCGACCGCCACGGCTACGAGGGCTCGGTGATCTTCGGCCACGCGAAGGACGGCAACGTCCACTTCCTGGTCAACGAGCGGTTCGACGACCCCCGTGAGCTCGAGCGCTACCGCGTCTTCACCGACGAGATGGTCGACCTCGTCCTCGCGCAGGACGGCACGCTCAAGGCCGAGCACGGCACCGGGCGGATCATGACGCCGTTCGTCCGCCGCCAGTACGGCGACGAGCTGTACGGCGTGATGCAGGAGCTCAAGGCCCTGTGCGACCCGACCGGCCTGCTCAACCCCGGCATCATCCTGTCCGACCGGGCCGACGCCCACCTCACCGATCTCAAGACGGTCCCGACGGTCGACCACGAGGTCGACGCCTGCGTCGAGTGCGGCTACTGCGAGCCGGTCTGCCCGTCCCGGCGGGTCACGACGACGCCGCGCCAGCGGATCGTCCTGCGCCGCGCGGCGGCGAAGGACCCGGCGCTCGCCGCCGAGATCGAGGCCGACTACGCCTACGACGCCGTCGACACGTGCGCCGCCGACGGCATGTGCGCGACCGCGTGCCCGGTGCGGATCAACACCGGCGACCTCATGAAGCGGCTGCGCTCGGAGCGGCACTCCGAGCGGGCGCAGCAGGCGGGCGAGGTGGTCGCGAAGCGGTGGCAGGGCGTCTCCGGCACCGCCCGCGTCGCCCTGAAGGTCGCGGCGACGGTGCCGGGCCTGACCGCGGCGGCGTCGGCGGCGGCCCGGAAGGTCCTGCCCACCGACCTCGTCCCGCTGTACTCCGCCGAGGTGCCACCCGGCGGCGACACGCGCCCCGACCCCGTCTACCCGGTCAACCCGGACGTGGTGTTCTTCCCGACCTGCCTGCACCAGGTGTTCGCCCCGGAGGCGGGCGACGGGTCGGCCCATGCCTTCCTGCGCCTCGCCGAGCGGGCGGGCCTCGTCGTCGCCGTCCCGGAGGGCATCGGGCAGATGTGCTGCGGCGTGCCGTGGGAGTCGAAGGGCTTCACGCAGGGCAGCCGGACGATGGCCGCGACGGTCGTGGACGGGCTGTGGGGCTCCACGCAGCAGGGCCGCCTGCCCGTGGTGGTCGACGCGTCGTCGTGCACCCACGGGCTGGAGGGGATCGCGAAGCTCCTGCCCGACGACCCCCGGGTGCCGTCGCTGCGCTTCGTCGACGCCGTCGAGTACACCGCGCGGGAGATCCTGCCGAAGCTCGCCGTCCCGACGAGGGCGGCCTCGCTGACGCTGCACCCCACCTGCTCGACGACCCACCTCGGGATCGGCGACGACCTGCGGCTGCTCGCCGAGGCCGTGGCCGACGAGGTCGTGGTGCCGACGTCCTGGGGCTGCTGCGGCTACGCCGGTGACCGCGGGATGCTGCACCCCGAGCTCACCGAGGGCGCGACCGCCGAGCAGGCCGCCGAGGTCCGCGCGCACCCGACGGAGCTCTACGCGAGCTGCAACCGCACCTGCGAGATGGGCATCTCGCGGGCGACCGGGCAGACCTACCGCCACGTCCTCGAACTGCTCGACGAGGTGGCTTCGCCCCGTGAGTACTTGTGACGGTCATACCCGTCACAACTACTCACGAGGGCGCAGCCCACCTCACCCGGTAGGTCACCGGCCAGCGCTTGCCCGTCACCAGGAACTGATCCGTGCCAGGGATCGCCGCGATGCCGTTCAGCACGGCGTCGGGGTCGTCCCGGGTCTCCGCCGGCCGCAGCGCGGCCGCGTCCACCACCGCGGTGACCCGTCCCGACGCCGGGTCCACGCCGACGATCTCGTCGGTCTGCCACACGTTGGCCCAGATCGTGGTCGGCGTGCACTCCAGCTCGTTCAGCATCCGCACCCCGGTGTCGACCGTGCGCCGCGGCGCGAACGTCGCCGGGTCGCGGAACACCAGCGTCGAGGAGCCGTCGGAGGTCACCAGATCGGTCGCCGTGTGGCAGATGCCCCAGCCCTCCCGGTCGTTCGGGAAGGTCGCGGTGACGGCGAGCGTGGCCGGGTCGCGCCGGTAGACCACGCCGTCCTTCCACGTGAGCTGCCAGATGGCGGTCGGCGTCACGGTGATGCCCTCGCCGAACTGCTCGGGCGGCAGGTCGACGGCCCGGCGCACCGCGCCCGTCGTCGGGTCGGTCTCGCGCAGCTGCGACCGCCCGACCAGCCCCGTCCCCTCCCACAGCGCGTCGCCCGCGATCTCGAAGCCCTGCGTGAAGGCCGCCGGATCGTGCGGCATCGTCCCGAGGACCCGCACCGTCGACCGGGGCACGGCCTGCCCCTCGGCGGGCACGGACGAGGAGCAGCCGGCGAGCACGAGAACCAGCGCGAGGAGCCACCGCACCCGCGGAGACTCCCACGCCCGGCGCCCGGTCGCGGTCAGGCACAATCGGACGGGTGCAGGACCTCGCCGACAGCGCCGCGCCCACCACCGTGCTCGCCGACGCCGTCGACCTGGCGCGCGCCGCGGCGGTCGAGGCCGCCGACGGCGAGACCGCGCAGGTCGGTGAGCACCTCGAGGTCGTCCGCGAGGACGACACCGCCGCCACCCACTACTTCGCCGCCGACAAGCCCGGCTACCGCGGCTGGACCTGGGCCGTCACCGTCATGGGGGCCGACGAGGTCACCCTCGGCGAGGTCGCGCTGCTGCCCGGCGCCGACGCGGTCGTCGCGCCGGAGTGGGTCCCGTGGACCGAGCGGGTGCGCGCCGAGGACCTCGCGCCCGGCGACCTGCTGCCCGTCGACGAGGACGACGAGCGTCTCGTCCCGGCCCACGCCGCCCTCGACGACGACGAGCCCGGCGCCGAGGAGATCCGCGCCGTCGCCGACGAGCTCGGCTTCGGCCGCCCCCGCGTCATGAGCCCCGAGGGCCGCTTCGACGCCGCCGAGCGGTGGACCAGCGGCGACTTCGGGCCCGGCGCGGAGATGGCGCGCGCGGCCTCCGCGCACTGCGGGACCTGCGGCTTCTACCTCTCCCTCGGCGGCTCGCTGCGCGGCGCCTTCGGCGTGTGCGGCAACGGCAACGTCCCTGCCGACGGCCACGTGGTGCACGCCGAGTACGGCTGCGGCGGGCACTCCGAGCTCCAGGTCGACACCGGGTCGGTGGTGATGGTCGCCGAGCTGGTCTACGACGACGGGGTCGAGATGGACCCCGTGCCCGCGACCGACTGACGTCGGGGGGACGGTGTCGGGGGACCCGTTCGGCACGGAGACGCTGCGGCGGGCGGTCCTCGACACCTGGACCGCCTCGGCCGCCCGCCTCCGTGAGGATGCGAACGCCGAGGAGGACCTCGTCCGCGGTGGCTACCGCGGCCGCTGGTTCACCGAGCTGGCCCAGAACGCCGCCGCCGCCGGCGCGGCGGCGGGCCGACCCGCCCGGCTGCGGGTGCGTCTGGACGACGGCGAGCTGCGGGTCGCCAACACCGGTGCCCCGCTCGACGCCGAGGGTGTCGCGGCCCTGGCCTCGCTGCGCGCGTCCGCGAAACACGCCGGGGGCACCGTAGGGCGGTTCGGCGTCGGCTTCAGCGCCGTCCTCGACCTGACCGACGAGCCCCGGGTCGTCACCCACGGCGCGGGCGTGGCCTTCAGTCGCGCCCGCACCTGGGCGGAGGTCACGACGGCGGGTGGGCCGCTCGCCGCGGAGGCGCGGCGCCGCGGTCCCGACGGCGTCCCCGCCCTGCGACTGCCCTGGCCCGTCGAGGAGGACCTCGACCCCGACGTCGCGACGGAGGTCCGGCTCCCGCTGCGCGATCCCGCCGTCGACGTCCTGCGGGCGGCCCGGGAGCAGGCGCCGGACCTGCTGCTCGCCCTGCCGTGGCTGGCCGCCGTCGAGGTGGCGGGGGAGACGGTCGAACGGGTCGACGGCGACGACGGCCGGGTGCGGATCGGCAACACGACCTGGACGACCCTCCTCGTCGACGGCGAGCTGCCCGCGGGCCTGCGCGGGAGCACCGCCCTCGCCGTGGAGGACCGCGACCGCACCGGATGGCAGGGCCGGTGGGCCTATCCCGCGCCCCGTCCGGACACCCTCCACGCGCCCACCGCGACCGCCGAGACGACCACGCTGCCCGCCCGCCTCGTCGTCACCGTGCCCCTCGACGCCGACCGCCGTCGGGTGCGCCGCGGCCCGGTCACCGACCACGTCCTGCGCGCGGCGGCCGCCCGCTACCCGGACCTCGTCCGCCGCGTCGACCCCACGGTGCGCACCGCGCTGGTCCCGGACGCCGCCCTGCCGGGGTCGGAGGTCGACGCCGTGCTGCGCGAGGGCGTCCTCGCCGCCCTGCGGGGCGCGGCCTGGCTGCCCGGCGCGGCCGGACCCGACGTCGTGCCGGCCCGCGCCCTCGCGCTCCCGGAGCCGGCCCCCGCGCTCGTCGCCGCCCTCGCCGACACCCTCGACGGGCTGACCCCGCAGCCCTGGAGCGCCGCCCTCGGCGACCTCGGCGTGACCCGGCTCGACCCCGCGGCGCTCGTCGAGCGGCTGGCCGGGCTGCGCCGCCCGCCGTCGTGGTGGCGTGGGCTCTACGCCGCGCTGGCCGGGCTCGAGGGACTCGACCGGACCGAGCTGGCCGCGCTGCCGGTCCCGCTCGCCGACGGCCGCCTGGCGGTCGGTCCCCGCGGCCGGCTCCTGCCCGGGCCGGAGCTGTCCGACCTCGACCTCGAGGGCCTGGACCTGCACGTGGTGCACCCCGACGCCGTCCACCCGCTCCTCGAGGCGCTCGGCGCGCGCCGGGCCGACGGCCCGGCCCTGCTCGACGAGCCCGAGGTCCGCGAGGCCGTCGAGCGCTCCGTCGACGACGCCGAGGCCGGGCTCGACGTCGACCCGATCGCGCGGCTGGTCCTCGCGGTCGTGACGCCGGGTGCGGTGGGACTCGGGGCACTGGCCCTGCCCGAGCACGACGGCGGGTACCGGCGCGCCGACGAGCTCGTCCTGCCCGACGGCGCGCTGCGCGCGGTGCTCGCGGCGGACTCGCCGATCGGGGTGCTCGCCGACCGCGCCGCGGCTGCGCACCCGCGCGACGCGCTGCTCGCGGTCGGGGTGCTCAACGGGTTCGCGGTGCTCCGCGACGAGGACCCGACCGGTCCCGACCACGACCTCGACGACGAGGAGGCGTGGTGGGCCGAGGAGGTCGACCCCGAGCCGGGCCGCGGCGGCGTCGAGACGGCCGAGCCCCCGCCGCCGCCGAGCACGGTCGTGGCGGTCCGCGACCTCGAGCTCGTCGCCGACTGGGACGCCGCGTGGCCGGTGCTCGCCGCGGACCGCGAGGTCCGGGCCGCCCTCGTCCGCCTGCCGGGGGAGCCCCTGCCCTACACGGCCTGGTGGCTCGCCCGGCACGGGCGGCTCGCCGGCCGCCGACCCGGGGCCTGGCGGCTGCCCGGACCTGCCGTCGGGAACGCTCTCGCGGCCCTGTACGACCCGGCGCCGGTCGACCTCGACGCCGGATTCCTGACGGCGATCGGGGTCCGGACCGACCTGCGGGTCGCGGGTCCGACGGACGCCGACGACCTGCTCGCACGCCTCGCCGACCCGAACCGACCCGTGCCCGCCGCGGCCGCCCTCGCGGCCCACACGGCGCTCGGCGAGGCGGTCGACGCCCGGCGGGTGGACGTGGCCGACGTCGTCCCGCCGGACCGGGTCCGCACCGCGGGCGGCGGCGTGGTGACGGCCGACCCCGACCGGACGCCGACGCCCGTCGTCCTCGACCGCCCGTGGCTGCTGGGCGCCGTCGACGCGAGCTGCGTGGTGCCCGTGTCGGCCCGACACGCGGCGGCGCTGGCCGAACTGCTGGACCTGCCGGTCGCGTCCGAGGTGGTGCACGGCGAGGTCCGGTCGCCCGGAACGCCGACGGCGTGGTGCGCGCTGGCCGACGCGGCGGTGTGGGCGGCCGCCGCGGGCCGGGAGCTGCCGGACGGGGAGGTCGTGGTGCACGAGCGGCTGCGGGTCGCGGTGACGGTCGACGGTGCCACTCGGGAGATCTTCCCGGTGGTGTGGGTGGCGGACGGTGTGCTCCACACCGACGACCCGGTGCGGGCCCTGCTCGCCTGGCCCACGGGCCAGCCAAGCTGCTGACGGCATACGCGCAGCATGGAGCGCCCTGCCCGCGTGCTCGTGGTCGAGAACGTCCGTTCCCGGAGATCCTGGCCCGGCCGGAGATCGTGATGGTTTCGTGATCTCGGCGCTTGTCGTGGGTTCCGGGGTCGCGAGGTGTACGTGAGGCAGGTTCTTTGGGCCGGATTCCTGCCTGGTGTACCTCTCGCGTCGCTCCCGGCCGTGGCCTGGGGTTTCGGGGTGCCGGTGACTGTCGGGGGTTCGAACTACAGTTCGAGTCACGGCGGTGGAGGCGGGGTTCTCGGGTGGTGGCGGGGTGTTCGACACCTCGCCGCCGGCGGTGCCGTGGACCGACCCGCGGGATGCGTGCGGGCAGGAGTGCGAGGCCGGGTTGGTGGCCTGGCAGGCGCGGTTGGTGCATGACGAGTGGCGTCGGGCGTGTTGGATGCTCGAGACTGCCCGGGCGCGCGCGGACACGCTGGAGCGGTGGCCGGAGCCGGATCCGCGGGTGATCGCGGCGTGTCTGGGGTGGTCGGTGGCGATGGCGGCCTCCCGGTTGGAGACCGCGGCCGGTGCGTTGGAGCGGTTGCCGCGGCTCGGCGAGGCGATGCGCGAGGGCCGGTTGGAGCAGGCGAAGGTCGCGGTGTTCGTCTCCGGGCTACGGGATGTGACCGACGCGCAGGCGGCGGTGGTGGTGGACGCGCTGATCGACGATGCGCCGGGGCTCGGCCTGTGGGAGTTGGCGCAGCGGGTCGCGGCGGCGGTGGTGGACGTGGATCCGTTGGGTGCGGAGAACCGTCGGGCGGCGGCGGTGGCTCGGTCGCGGGTGTCGACGCGGATCGCGCCGTCGGGGGCGGCGGAGATTCACGGCTTGGATTTGGATCCGGGGATGGCGGAGCCGGCGTTCGAGCGGA